>NZ_JAAIKE010000009.1:81087-86576 GCF_010915705.1 Pseudotabrizicola algicola | reverse complement strand
CGGCATGATCCCCGCGCCGATGATATTGTTGACCAGCACCGCGACCGCCTTCGCCGCATGCGGGTTGTTACGGACCAGATCACGCATCCGGTCGCGAAGCAGAGCCCCCGCGACGCCGATCTCTGTGTCGGCCGAGGATCCGGGCGCGCGCCAGCCTTCCGTCCGCCGTCCGCGCGCCGCCCCGTCATAGCCCCGTGTCAGCGTCTCGAAGGCCTGACGGGCCATCACGCGCCGCGCGGCTGCCCGAGGGGCGACCGAAGCGATAGCCCTGTCGAACCAGGTCGCGGACATCAGCGATCCCCGCGCGAGAAGCCAGCGAGCCCGGCCACGGGCAGCGGGCGGCTGACGCCCGCGATGGCGCGTTCGATGGTGCGAATGCGCGCCAGCAGGTCCTCGGCCGAGCCGTAGTCCACCGACTTGCCGTCGTAGCTGACCCGGGTCGTGCCGCTTGCATAGGCCCGGCGCAGCGCCGAGAGCTCGGTTTCCGTCCAGTCCATGCCCTTCGCTCCCGCTCAGTGCGTTCGTTCCCTTGCGACGCTCCACTGGAGCCTCGCATCCGCTGCGCGGACCAGTCCTCACTCAGAACCATCCTCCACGCCGTCCGAGCCAGTCGGAGCGGCGCTTGCCCTGCGGGGCCTGTCCCGGCCGGTTGATCTGCCCGGCGGGATCGGTGTCGGTGGGGGCGGCCCCGAGCTGATCCTCGAGGTCGCGCCATTTCTCGTCGGGCCAGCGGTCCGCGCCTGCGATCCAGGCGGCGGCGCGGGCATAGACGCGGCAATCCAGCGCCTCGTTCCGTTCGCGCAGCTTCTGCCATTCCAGCCGGGCGAAGCCGCGCTTGGTGCGCACCGTGACCAGCTGTTCGGCCACGAATTGCTTCAGCCATTCGTTCTCGACCCATGTCGGCAGGTGGATCGTGCCCGGCGGGAAAGCTGCGCCTTCGGCACGTTCCTCGGTCGTGGGCCTCTCCAAGCGAAGAAAGCGATAAGTCTCGGCCTTGAAGGTCGACACCGCCACGGTCCAGAGCCGCGCCCCGCGCCGCAGCCGTTTCCCGCCCTCGGTCGCGTCGACGAAGGTCGGCCCCGACACCGGGCTCGAGCGGTTGAACCCCTCGACACCCTTGACCGGCGACACCTGCGCGAAGCCTTGCGCCCGCGACCAGGAATAGACCGCCGGGGCCTCGTAGCCCGTGTCGATGGCGAGCCGCGCGATCCTGAGATGCGCGCCGCGTTCATGCGGCCAGGACCGGTCGAGCAGCGCGGTCAGCTCCGACCACGCGTCGTGCCGGTCCGGGCCGCCCTCGATCACGACGTGATCGACGAGCCAGCTTTCCAGCCCGCGACCCCAGGCCCAGACATCGACCTCGATCCGGTCTTTCTGTACGTCGGCCCCGGCGGTCAGGAACAGCCCGCCCGCGGGCACCGTGCCGGATGTCCAGCGCTCGCGCCGGTCATAGAGCCGCTGCCAGTCGGGGGCTTCCCCGGTCTCGACCCATGTCTCGCCGAGGATGGTGTTGCGGAACGCCTTGATCGCCTCGTCGGACCCCTGTGCCGCGTCCCATGCCCGCACGATCCGCTCCCAGCTCAGCCAGCCGATCGGCGAATAGAGTGCCGAGAGGTGATACCCGACCGTCGTCGGATCGGCGGCCGTGGCGGTCGCCCGCCATTCGCCGCCCTCCAGCATCGCCGTCTTGTGGTGCTCCGCGATGGGCTGCTCGCAGCCCTCGCAGTGATATTCCGCCGTCTCGGGGCGGCCCTTCTGCCAGCGCAGCCGGTCGAACTTCAGCCACTGCATCGCGCCGCAATGCGGGCACGGCACGAAGAACCGGCGCTGATCGCTGGCCTCGTACTCGCGCTCGATGCGCGACAGCCCCCGGATCGTGGGCGTCGACACCAGGAACACCTTGCGCCGGTGGGCGAAGGTCAGCGAGCGCGCCTCGGCCAGTGTGACCGGATCGCCTTCCTCGTCGGCCGAAGCCGGATAGGCGTCGACCTCGTCGAGGAAGATGTACCGCGCCGGGGTCGAGCGCAGCCCGACCGCCGAGTTGGCGCCCGTCATGATCAGGATGCCGCCCGCGAACTCCTTGGACAGCATCGTGTTGCCCGCGTCGCGGGATCGCGCGGGCTTCACCCGCTCCCGCAGTTCCGGGCTTTCGTCGATCAGCGGGTCGATCCGCTGGCGCGAGTTCCGCTTGGCCAGTTCCACCGTCGGCTGGACCGCAAGCATCGGGCCCGGCGCCTGGTGGATCGCGAACCCGATCCAGTTGTTGCCTGCCTCGGTCGCGCCGACCTGCGCGGCCTTCATGAACACCACCCGCTGCGTGGGATCGCCCGGCGACAGCCGGTCCATGATCTCGCGCATGTAGGGCGTGCGAACCGTGCGATACCGCCCCGGCTCGGCCGAGGCGCGGCCCGAGAGCATCCGGTGCCGGTCGGCCCATTCCGAGACGGTCAGGTCCGGGTCGGGCCGCAGCCCGTTGCCCCAGGCGCGCAGGATCTCGCCCGCGCCGTCGAAGTCCATCAGTGCGTCATCATCACCGGAAGTCGGGCCGGACCTCGGCGAGTTCGTCGAGGTGGGCGCGTACATGTTTCTCCAGGACCTTCTGCATCGCGGCTGGCTCCACGGTGATCTGCTGGCCTGTCGCGTCGCAGCACGAGGCCGAGAGCTCGGCCGCCATCAGCGCCGCCGCACGCGCGGGCCAGTTCACCCACGTGTCCCTTTCCTCCCGCGCCAGCCGGAACACCAGCGCCAGGGCACGCGCCCGCTCGATCAACTCCCCCTTCAGCTTCTGGAGCCGGATGCGCCGTTCCTGTGCCTTCAGCACCTCGTTCGCCGTCTTCGCCTGCAGGAAGGTCGTGCCGCCGCCGACCGCCGGAACAGCCAGCCCCTGTTCGCGCAGCGTGTCGCCAACGGCGGCCACCGCCGCCTCTGGGACGGGCTTCAGCTTCGGCGCGGGCGGTTTCCTCGTCTTCGATGGGTCCGTCGCCTCGGCACGCCGGGCGTCGCTGGCCGCCGCGTTGATGCTGCCGTCGGGATAGAGGACCAGGCGCTCGGCGGTCTTCGCCTTCTGGATCGCGCCACGCGACAGCCCGACATGCGCGGCGTACTGGCGCTCGCTCATGCCCTGCATCTTCGGCTCCGATTATCATTCAGAATCATGTGCTTGTCGAGTTGATAAGCCTCGCGGACAGAGGGAACGTGTCTCCGGAAGGATGATGCAACTCACCATGGAGCCACCCCGATGACCCGCCGCAAGACCGATCCCGCCGCCGCCCGCGACGCCCTGATCCTGGAGATCGCGCAGCGGCGCTTCTTCCTCGAGACGCTCGAGACCCGGAACTCCGACCGGCTCGATTTCCACGACGTCGCCGTCTGGGCGATCCGCGACGCGCTCGCCGAGGCCTACGAGGCCGGACGCCGCGCCGCCACCCAATCCTGAAAGGATCCCGCCATGAGCACGACCACCATCCGCATCGATCACGACGCCCTTCCGGACCAGTTCGACCGCTCCCGCCCCGACGCCGTCGCCGAGGTGATCGAGGCGGCCCTGCGCGAGGACGGGATCGCGGCCGAGGTCTCGGACGTCATCTCGCACCTCAAGATCGAACTGCCCACCGCGCAACTCGCCACGGCCAGCGCATCGCTGGCCGGGATGGGGCTGATCTGAGCGCGGGCGGCCAGATAGCAATCATATGGCTTTGAATTGCCTACGCTTTCCGGCGCTGCAGAGCGATTCTGATTGCACAAGGACGATGCAACTCAGCCCAAGGACCACCGCCATGACGAACACCACCATCACCACCCCGCGCATTGAGCTCCGCGCCGAGAAGGCGCGTCGCAACAAGGAGGCCGCCCTGAGTGCCTTCATCGGCAAGAAGGCCGAGATCGACGAGATGCTCGCCCGGCTGCAGGCGCTCAGCGACGACCATTTCGACTGCCACCCCGACGAGGTCGGCTGGGCCATGGTCGGCACCCTCGAACACTACGCCAGCCTTCTCAAGCGCATCACCGACAGCGCCTTCGGCGAGGGCGAACACGCCCGCTGATCTCCGGCACCGCCGGAACTCCTGCCGCGCGCCCTGCGCGGCTCGGGGTCGTAGGAGGGCTGCGACGGTCGCGGCCCCGAGCACGGAGACGACCCATGACCCAGATCCAGCTTTCCGACGCCCAAGCCGTCATCCTTTCCGCCGCCTGCGCGCGCGAGGACGGGATGGTGTTCCCCGTCACCGCCAACCTCAAGGGCGGCGCCGTCGGCAACGTCTGCAAGAGCCTCCTCAAGCACGGGCTGATCGAGGAGGTGCCCGCCACCGACCTCAACACCGTCTGGCGGCACGACGACGAACATGGACCCATCACCCTGCGCGCCACCCCGCTGGCCTACAGCACCCTCGGGATCACGGAGGATCCGGAGCAGCCGCAGGACGGGCGGGCCGAGACCACGCTTGCGCCCGAGCCCGTCCGCCGCCGCAGCGGCACCAAGCAAGAGGCGCTGATCGCAATGCTCCGCGCCGAGGGGGGCGCCACCATCGACGAGATCGTCGCCGCCACCGGCTGGCAGGCCCACACCGTTCGCGGCGCCATGTCCGGCGCCCTGAAGAAGAAGCTCGGGCTTGAGGTGACCTCGGAGAAGGTCGAAGGACGCGGCCGGGTCTACCGGCTTCCCGCCGCCTGACGCCGCGAGTCGATTGCTACGCCGCCGCCCCGACCGGGCGGCGGTTTCTCATTGCCACGACAGCAGATCGCGGGCGGCGGCCTGCAGGATATCCTGCGCCATGCGCGGCTCGCAGGTGTAGATGCCGCCCGGTTCCGGCTCACCGACATGCTCAACAAGCCAGTCCCGTCCCTCGTCCGAGATCGGACGCAGGACGACGATGGTCCCGTGATCGTTGATCTCGATATGTTTCCAGCCTTCGGACATGTGCCAAGGCTACCAGCGGGATGGCCGATCCGCCAGCGGCGGCTTAGACCCGCCGCAGCCGTTCGAACAGCCGCCGCAGGACGTAGGACCGCGCGATGCTGACCACGGTGAACACCGCGCCCATCTTCAGGTTCTGGGCCAGCGTCGTGTGCAGCCCGAAGACCGGGAAGATCAGGATCTGCGTGACGACGGCGACCCCGTAGCCGACGATCACGTTGGCGACGGACTCGACCAACGACATGGCGCGCGATTGCTTCATGCTGGCGCCCCGTCATCCATCGGCCAGCAGCTCAGCCGCGAGAGTTCGCAACGCATGCGCTGCAACCAGGGGGACCACGCCATTGCCACAGAGCCGAAGCCGGTCCACCCGGTGGGCCAGCCCATCAGCGCCTCGACGAACAGCGGGTTCAAGGTTCGGCGCGGCTCGGAGGTATCGCTCCCAGCCAGCGGCGTCACCAGGACCTGGCGGCCAAGCAGCCCGTTCACCGGCGTGTTCGCCAAGGTGGTCGCCCCATCCTTGTGGTCTCGAGCCGTCGGCGTCATCCACATCCCCGCCGAATGGGTCAGGTCGGCC
>NZ_JAAIKE010000009.1:0-80987 GCF_010915705.1 Pseudotabrizicola algicola | reverse complement strand
GTCACCAGGACCTGGCGGCCAAGCAGCCCGTTCACCGGCGTGTTCGCCAAGGTGGTCGCCCCATCCTTGTGGTCTCGAGCCGTCGGCGTCATCCACATCCCCGCCGAATGGGTCAGGTCGGCCAAGCGACGGTTGCCCGCGCTCGGCTTGCAGCCGTCGTTCGCCATCGGCGTCGGCCAGAGCGCGGCCGTCGTCGCGAGGTTCATCCCATGCTGCCCCGCCGCTTGCGAAGGCGTCGGCTTCGTCTGCCGGTTCTCGTTCGCGCTGGCCCTCGGCGTCGGCCAGAGCCGCAGCAGCTCCGTCCGGTTCCCGCCACTCGACCGGGTCCCAGAGCAGGCGCGCGGGGTCGGCCAGCTCGTCCCCCTCGCGGATGGCAAGGATGAACAGCCGTTCGCGCTTGTGGGGCGCGCCGACTTCCGCCGCCGTGAAGAGGCCTGCCGCAAGGCGGTAGCCCATGCCGACCATTCCGCTGGCGACTTCGGGGAAGCCGAGACGGAGATGATGAGCGACATTCTCGAGGAAGACGAAGGGCGGCCGGACCTCGTCGATGATGCGGGCGACATGGGGCCAGAGGTGGCGCGGGTCGTCGGCACCCCGGCGCTTGCCCGCGACCGAGAACGGCTGGCACGGATAGCCCGCAGTAACGATGTCCACCGCGCCGCGCCACGGATGGCCGTCGAAGGTTCCAACGTCGTCCCAGACAACAGCCTGATCCAGGGACGCGTCTTCCATCCGCGCCACGAGAGTGGCTGCGGCGAAGGTTTCCCGTTCGACATGGCCCACAGCACGATATCCGGGGATGGCGATGGCGAGCCCGAGGTCGAGCCCACCCGCGCCAGAGCAGAGAGAAAGGCCGAAGAGGCATGCGTCTCCGGCCCCGGAATCGCGTCCGGAGGAAGGTAAAGCCAGGTCATGCATGTCACGCGGCGGTCTTGCGCTTTCCCGCGGGTTCGGGAGCGGCGTCCGTGTCCGGCATATCGGCTGGGGTCTCGGCGTCGTCTCCCAGCCGCTCGGTCCTCACCTCGGCGAAGGTTCGGCCATCGCCATCGAGGATCGCGTCGCGCCCGGTCTCGGCCTGCCAGCGTTCCACGGCGACATCGACATAGGCCGGGCTGATTTCCATCGCGAAGACGCGGCGGCCATTGGCTTCGCCCGCCATGATCTGCGAGCCGGAGCCCGAGAACGGCTCGTAGCAGAGGCCGCCCCGCGCAACATGCTGTCGCATCGGGATGCCGAAGGCGTCGAGCGGTTTCGGCGTCGGATGGTCGGGCCGGTCATCCTTGGCGAAGCTGGGCAGCGCCCATGTCGATGGCAGGGTTTCCTCGGCCACCTTCGGGGGCCGGTTCGGGCGGCGCCAGCCCATGAAGCAGGGCTCGTGCTTCCAGAGGTAATGGGACCGGGTCAGAACCCCGCGGTCCTTCACCCAGATGATCTGCTGGTGGACGAAGGCCCCAGCCTTTTCCCAGCACGCTTCCAGCATCGCCTGGCGACGCGAGGCGTGCCAGCAGTACCAGGCCGCATCCTCGGTGATCGCCTCGGCAACGGCAGCGGCGATGAAGCCGTCGTAGAGTTCCGCGCCCTGCGAGCTGTCGTCCCAGGTCGTGCCGTAGGAGGCGGACCAGTCCTTGTTGCGGGTCGGATGGTTCGAGCCGTCGTAGTCCACCAGATAGGGCGGGTCGGTCGCAAACAGGATCGCCCGTTCGCCGTTCATCAGGCGGCGCACGTCGGCCGCGCTGGTGCTGTCGCCGCACAGCAGCCGATGGTCGCCAAGGATCCACAGATCGCCGGTGCGCGAGGTCGGATTGCGCGGCGGCTCGGGGATGGTCACCGGCGGCACGGAGCCCCCGGCGCCCTCTTCCTCGCCGCCACCGTCGAGATCGAAGGCCAGCAGCTTGTCGAGTTCGCCGTCGGAGAAGCCAACCAGCGACAGGTCGAAATCCTCCGCCAGCAGGTCATTCAGTTCCGCCGACAGCAGCGCCTCGTCCCAGGTGCCGAGCTCCGTCAGCTTGTTGTCCGCAATCCGGTAAGCCCGGCGCTGCGCCTCGGTTAGGTGGCCGAGCACGATCACCGGTGCCTCGGTCAGCCCGAGCTGCGTCGCTGCCAGCACGCGGCCATGGCCCGCGATCAGCTCGCCGTCCTCGGCGACGAGGCAGGGCACGGTCCAGCCGAACTCGGCCATGCTGGCGGCGATCTTGGCGACCTGGTCCGGGCCGTGCGCCTTCGCGTTCTTCGCGTAGGGCTGGAGGCGCGACAGCGGCCACGTCTCGATCGCGTCCGGGGCGAAGCTCAGCGTCATGGTGGGCAAGTTTCCTCGGTCGGGTGGATGCCGGTGGCTTCCGGACTCCGGATGCCGGGCTGGACCCCACACGGAGTCCAGCGGCGACCAGCGGTGTCCGGTCGGAAGGCCAGCGTTCATTGGTGTTTGCGCGGGGCTCGGGGGGGTCCGGCTTCCGGGTGGCTTCCCAAAAATCCGGCCCTGTCGCTGGCGATGTCCCGCGCTTCGCCCGCCAGCATAGGATTTCGGCCCGGAAGGAACCGCGACCTCGGTGGCGGCGGCGGGCGGCGGCCCACAAGGAAAGGATAATGACCTTTCCTTTCTTAGCGGACCCGTCAACGAAAGGATGGTTTCGTTCGGGGCTGCGCCGCGCGCATCTCTCCCGAGCTTATCCCGAACCTAGCCCGCGAGCCGGTTTTCTGTCCCGTCGAAAACTGTCCGCCGCACACCTTCCCCTGTGACGCGCAGGGCTACGCGCCACCAGCCAGTTCAATCACGTGTCGTTTCGACAGGTTGCGGTTGAACCGACGCCTGTTGAGCCGCAGCGCGATGACGCAGAGCCCGTAGAGCCAGTGCTGGTGGGCGGCAGAGCGCTGCAAACCGACCGTCCAGCAGATAGTCTTCCAGCGTTCGCCATAGGCCCGCATCCACACGATCTTGCCGTCGACCGGGTCGAGGCAGGCGGTCCAGGTCAGCGTCTCCTCCATGCGGCTGATCGCCTGCGGGGAAGGCAGGACGCGCATGGGCTTGGGCTCCTGACCCACCTTGTCGCCAAAGGAGTGGACGATCTCGGGCCAGGTGCTGAAATAACCTCGCCGTCGCGGCTCGGGCAGGCGCTTGAGCACGTAGGCCGCTTCAGCGAGGCGTGCCTCGACGAGGGACGGGGTCCACTTATCCATGGCGCCCTCCCTCGTTGGAGGGGCGCGGCCCGTAGAGCTTTTCGCCCAGCTGTCTGACGAGTTCCCGCTCCGGCCATGTCAGCCGCGCATCCTCTAGCGAGACGGCGAGCAGACCCTGCTCGCGCCAGCCCTCGCGCTTCACCTGCTCCGGATCCCGGCGCTGGCCGCCGTAGCCCCTGGGATGCCACCTCATGCGACACCCCCGTTCGTCTCGATCGCCCAGAGCAGCAGCGCGATGGCGTCGGCCTCGTTGTCGTCGGCGGGGCTGAAGCCCCGGGCCCGCGCGGCTGCGATCATCGCCTCCTTCGGCGCATTGCCCTTGCCGGTGGCATGACGCTTGATCGTGCCTACAGGGACGCCGGCATAGGGCACGCCGCGCAGCTCGGCCCATGCGGTCAGCGTGGCCATGAGCCCGCCATAGACATGGGCCGCGTCCGTTCCGGCGTGCCGGCGCACCTCCTCGAACCAGATGGCGGTAATTGGGCCCGACAGGCGGTCGATCTCGGTGAGCCAGTTCGTGAAGCGCAGATAGCGCATGCCGCCACCGTCATAGCGGCCGGGGCGGAAGCTCGCGGTCCCGCTGGTGATCAGCCCGTCCGGGGCGCGCAACGCCCAGCCGGTGTTGGTGCCGAGATCCAGCGCGAGAATGCAGCGGTTGAGATTGCCGGCAGCCGTGAGAGGCGCCGGAGCGATGGGTGGGGTGCGGTCCATGACGACCTCCTCTTCGATTGAGTGGCCGGGGCGGCACGGCTGCCTGGCGAGGGCAGCACGCGCGCCCGGGCCGGGATCGCGAGGTCTGGTCACGGTCACGTTGTCGATGCCGGGGGCGCCCGGCGCTTCCTTCAATGGCTTCACCCCGCCTGCTTGAAGGAAGTGGGGCCGCAAGCCATTGGCAGAATGAGGATAAATCTCTTCTTTCAATATTTCAGTTTCTTCATGGGGTATGGGTGTGGCACTCCACCCCCTCCATGCGCGCGGGTCGTCTTGCGTGAAGTATTGAAAGAAGTCCGCCGCCGTGGATTTCCGTTCGAGGACGGAGACTTGGGCGGGTACTTCCTTCAAATGAAGGATGGGGGCGGTTGAAGGAAGCATCGTCCCGGCCCTCACCGCATCGCCCGGAAGCGCATGGCCTTCCGCCCCCCGGTCTCCTGCTCGACCGTGGCGATGTCGCCGCTCTCGACCAGCGTGAGCAGGATGTCGTCGCGGTCGCGCGCCCGGAGCCATTGCGAGGCGCGGGTCAGCTCGGACTTGGTGACGCCGACCGCCCCTGCCTTGCGGATGATCTCGCGCACCCGCTTCAGATGCGCCTCGGTCTCGGTATCGGCGACATGGCGCTCGACGGCGTCGATGGTGCGCCGCGCGAAGTGGCGCACGAACTCGATCGCCCAGACGGCATCCTCGAGCCGGATCACGGGTTGGACCGAATCCCGCCCCACGGCCACAACGAGCGCGACCTTGGCCGCATTCTCTGCGATCCGAGCGAGGATCGGGGTGTGGAACGTGCCGGCCGCGGCCCTGAGTTCGGCGGTGATCTCCTCGCCGAGCGCGTCGAAGCGCGCCTGCGCGTCGTCGTCCATCGGCACGGTCATCGGATCGACCGCGGTCTCGGGTCCGGAGGTCCGGCCCGCTAGATTGCCGCTCGCCCCGCCGCCCGCCGCAAGGCGCTGCAGCCCTTCGATCAGCGGTCGCGGCGACGTGCGCAGCCCGGCACGGCGGTTCTCGTCCGGGTAGTCCTCCTCGCTCGGCAGGATGATGAGCCGAGCGAGCGAGCCGTCCACCACATTGGCACCCTGCAGCGCCCCCCAGAAATGCAGTGGCGTCGTCGTGCCATAGACGCAGAGGCAGGGCTGGACGATGTCGCGCCGCTCGTTAGACCCGTCGCGGTTGGCGTATTCCGCGCCGAGGAAGACCCCGCAGGCGGCGGTGTAGAGCTCGGTCATGTTGTCGAGGATCTCGGTGACATGGCGCGGACTGCGCTTCCGGTCGGCCGCCGCCGAGAGGAACATGCCGAACTCATCGATCTGGAACAAGATCGCGGGCTGACGGTGGAGCGCGGTCAGGAGCCCCGCGCCGGAGGCGATCTTGTTGCCGCCGAGGTGATGCGCCAGCCCCGCCGCGAAGAACAGCTCGTTGACGACCTCGCGGGCGTGGTTCTTGCCCGAGCCGCTGTCCGCGATGCCGACGATGTAGAGGTTCGTGCGCAGGTCGGTCGCCGTGCGGTAGCGCCGACCCATCAGCGCGCCGAGGGCGCAGAGGCTGGCTCCCACCGCAAGAAGCGGCTGCGGTCTGCGCGCCGTGTCGATCATGTAGCGCGCGAGATCGCCCACGAGCCCACCCGGGATCGTCAGCGTGAACGATGGCGCAGGCGGAAGGATCGGCATCGGGGCTTCGGGCTGGGCGAGCTGCGCGAGGAGGCCGGCCGCGGGATGCTCGTCGGCCGCAAAATCCTTCTGACTGCCGTCGAGCAGCAGGTCGGGGTCGGGGCGCCAGCCCTTCTCCATGGCGAGGTGATAGATCGTGCCGGCGCCGATCCGCGCGGGCCTGAAGCTCGCCCATGCCTTCGCCGTCGCGGCCGGGTCGTTCTTGGCCGCCTGCGCCGACCAGTCGGCGAAAATCGTCGCGCCCTCCTCGCCCAGCGCGCCCTTCAGCGCCATGCCGATGCGCATCCAGCTGTCGTAGTCGAGCTCGTCGTTCGGGAGCCAGGCGAGCGCACTCCGGATCGCGGCCAGCGTGCCGGCCTGTGCATGCGACGGCAGACACGGGTGCCCGGCCCCGTTCGCCCCCTTCGCGCCGAGGCTCTTCGGGCGCAGCTCGGGCGGGATCAGCGCCAGCGCCTCGTCGAGGAACGCTGCTACCCTGTCGGCGTCGATCTCGGGCAGGCTCTCGATGTCGAGATCGGCGAGCCCCTCGTCCGGCCAGGCATAGGGCTGGCCGGTATCGGGATGCTTGGCATAGGCCACGAACTGCTGACCGAGGCAGAGCACCTCCAGCGGCGCACGCCGGATCCCGGCGAAGGGCTCTCGCGTGCGATAGACCAGCAGCCGCTTCGGTGCCTTGCCGATCCTGAGCGCCGGCGTATCGCCAAGCCGCTCGCGGGCCAGCCGCTCGATGTGCAGCGCCAACTCGCCATCCTCGGCGATGTCGATGTCGAGCGCGGCGACCGCGCCGCCGACGATCCCGACGCCGCAGTCGGGCCAGCTGGACCAGGTCGCGACCTCGAGCTCGGTCGTGGCGCGGCTCGCATGCCGGTTCCACTTCGGGTAGTCGTACCAGCCCGCGCGGGCGAACTGGCCTGGTTTCTTGGTGCCGGGCGCGATCGGCAGGATCGCGTAGCCGTTGGTCACGAGGCGCGCGCCGACGCGCGCCATCCACGAGGTGTCCGCCATCAGAAGGGCACCTCCGGGATCATGCCGTCGAGCCGCGCGCGATCCTTCGCCGCCAGTTCGCGCAGGTGGTCGCAGTAGCCGGTGACAATCACCTCGACGAAGGTGTCCCACTCCTCCTCGCTGAGTTGGGCGAGATCGGTCCGGCCGAGGCTGTCGAGATAGGCGCCGCCGGCCTTGCCGCCCTCGACCATGGCCGCCGACTCATTGGGGGTCGGATCGATCATGCCCGACCTCCGGTGGCAGATGTCCTGGCAAACCCGGCTGCAAAGCTGTCGGCGGCTCGTGTTGCGCCGCGGGTCGGAGACGCGGAAGCGCGCGTCGAACCAGCCCCAGCCGCGGGGTTCTCGGTGGCAGACGGCGCAGAGCCCGGCACGGCTATGAGGCATGGGGCGAACCTGTAGCCAGTGATTTCGGTGAAGCGGCCCGCGGGGCGGACGGCGATCTCGGTGGGGCGACGCAACCGGTCTGCCAGCAGGAGCGCCTCGTCGACGGACTCGGGCACTTCCATCTCGGGCGCCCGCTCGCGCCACCAGCTCGCGGCCTTGCGGCGCGGAAAGCCGTCGTGCTCGAAGCAGACCCACTCCGTGTGAAAGGCGAGCCCGCTGCGATAGGTGACCTTCAGCGAGACCCGCCCGCCGCGCTTCTCGTGGCGGCTGTAGGTCACGTCGGTGACGCTGACCCATTGCGGCTCGCCGGTCGACAGCACCTCCAGCGTCGACGCGGTCGGCTCGAGCTTCACCTCGCGGCCGGGGAACTCGAAGCCGCAGTCGGGGCATTCGAGCGCCGCGATGGCCACGATGGTCCCGCATTCGGGGCAGATCTTCGTGGGTGGCGGCCCGTCGCCCGGACCGCCCGGCCGCTTCGGCCGCACCAGATCGATGGGACCATGGCGGCGGACATTGCCCGCGAAATCCAAGACCAGGCAGTTCTCCTTGCCCTCGGCGAGCCGCGTGCCCCGTCCGGCCATCTGGACATAGAGCCCGGCCGACTTGGTGGGCCGCAGCATGGCGATCAGATCCACGGCCGGCGCGTTGAAGCCCGTCGTCAGTACGCCCATCGAGGCCAGCGCCCGGATCTCGCCGCGCTTGAAGGCGGCGATGATCGCGTCACGCTCGTCCTTCGGCGTCTTGCCGAAGATGGTGGCGCAGCTGACCCCGCGGCGGCGGAACTCCTCGGCGACATGGGTGGCGTGGCGAACGCCGGAACAGAAGGCGAGCCAGGACCGGCGCGTCTCGCCATGGGCGATCACCTCGGCCACGGCCGCGCGCGTGATGGCGTCCTGGTCGACCGCGTCCTCGAGATCGCGCGCGATGAACTCGCCGCCCCGCGATCCCACGCCCGTCACGTCGAGACGGGTCTTCGTCTGTTTCGAGATGAGCGGGGAGAGCCAGCCCTGATCGATCAGGTCGCGGACGGACACCTCGTAGGCGATGTCGGTGAAGAGCGCGTTCTCGCCCTCGTGCAGCATGCCGCTGTCGAGCCGGAAGGGCGTCGCCGTCAGACCGATCACCTTGAGTGCCGGATTGATCGCCTGCAGGTCATTGAGGAAGCGGCGATACATGGTGTTCGACCGGCCGGGGATCAGGTGGGCCTCGTCGATCAGCACCAGATCCGCATGGCCGATGCGCGTCGCCTTGTCGTGGATCGACTGGATGCCGGCGAAGAGGATCCGGGCCCGCGCGTCACGGCGGCCGAGACCGGCCGAGTAGATGCCCGCCGGCGCCTCGGGCCAGAGCCCGAGCATCTCGGCATGGTTCTGCGCGATCAGCTCGCGCACATGGGTGACGACGAGCACGCGCTGGTCAGGCCAGGCCTTGAGCACGCCGTCGATGAAGGCGGCCATGACGAGGCTCTTGCGGCCGGCCGTGGGGATCACGACGAGCGGGTTGCCGCTCTCCTTCTCGAAATAGCCGTAGATCGAGGCGATCGCGGCCTGCTGGTAGGGGCGCAGGGTCAGCATGCGGCGGCCTCCTCTTCGCGGGCGTCGTTGGTCCAGGCTGAGCCGTCGCGCATGCGGTAGGCGACGAAGTCCTCGCCTGCGTCGGTCACCTCGCCGGGGACGAGATCGGGGATGAACAGGTGCCGCGGGCAGGCTCGGCGCTGGTCGGCTGGGTCGAGCAGCCGATCATGGCGTGCGCAGTGCCAGCCGCCTTCGATGGGCGTGGAATGCAGGCAGGACCGGCAGGTGACGGCCGCGGCCTCCTCACCGTGGCAGAGCCTGTGGTGGTCGCAGAACCGGCACTCGAACCATGCGGGATCTGCGCTGATCCGCTCGGGCGGGTGCTGGGCGAAGATGATCCGCCGCGCCTTTTCCAGCAGGCGCTCGCCCATCTCGGGGTCGGCCGAGACACGCTCGATGTGCAGCGCGTCGGTGTCCTTGCAGACCGCGACGTAGAGCGCCCGCGTGATGCCGGTCAGGTGCATGTAGACCTGCATCTGCGCGGCGTGCTGGGGCTTGGCGAGCGCGACGCCCTTGGCGTCCAACTCGGCGAAGCTCTTCGCCGAATGCGTCTTGAACTCGACGACGTGCCAGGTCTTCGGCGCCTCGAGCAGCCCGAGGGCGACGGCGTCGAGCGAGCCGCCGAAGTGCCCGCCATGGGCCTCGACGCGGAACTGCCGCCCGGTCTCGGGATCGACCTCCAGCACCGTCGCGCCAGTGGCGCGCAGGTCGCGCACGAGCCGGGCCTCTTCCAGTTGGCCGGTCTCGAACAGCCGCAGGATGCGGCCCATGTGTCGCGCGGGCGTCGCCCAGCGGAAGTCATACCAGAGCGCGCGGGCGCAGGACTTGCCGATCAGCGAGGCGCCGAGGTGGTCGCGGAAGCCGTCGCCCTGCCGGGCCTCGTAGGAGGCGTAGATCGCGGAGAGGGTCGGCGTCGGGGGGTCGGGAAGCTCGGCCATCAGCACGCCTCCTCCCGCTCGAGCCGCGCCCGCGCCTCCGCCAGCACCGCGGTCCAGGCGGCGCTGTCATGGCGTTCGCGCAGGACAGCGATGATCATGTCCTTCAGGCGCTCGCGCCGACGGCGGCCACCCTGACGGGCGACGATCTCGGCGCGCTCGCGATTGAGGTGGCGCAGCGCCGTTCGCGCCCGATGAAACCAGTCGGGGTCGATCGGCTTCGCCGTCCGCTGTCGCGTCAGATCGGCGGTCGCGATCTGCGTGCGGATCTTCGCGATGGCGTCCTCGATCTCGATCAGGCGCCGGGTGTCGTCAGGCAAGCCGGGGGCGTTCGCGGCCGCGCAGGCCGCGTCGGTGGTGTTGGTCATGGTCGGTCTCTCGGGTCTGGCGATGTCCGGGCCGCGAGCCAAGTCTCAGCCCGCGGCGGCCGAGGGCGTCAGCTCTTGCGGTTCCAGGGCGCGGTGGCCGGGCGGGCGGGCGCCGACTGCACGGGCGCGGCGGCAGGCCTTGCCACGGCGGGCTGCGCCGGGCTCGTCTGCGCCGGGGCCTCCGGCACGAGGTAGCGGATCGTGTTGCGCTCGCTGTAGCCGTCCTTCGGGGGCTTCACCCCGACCTGGATCGTCATCGGGATCAGGTGCAGCTCCTCGCTGTCGTTCACCTGCAGCTTGCCCGTGGCGTGGCAGATCGCCGACAGCGTTCGCTGCGCGATCTCGACCGTGGTCGGGTTGGCGTTCACGAGGTTCAGCTGGTCGAAGACCTTGCGGCCCTGCTGCGGCCCCTCGAGGATGTCGAGCATGAGCCAGAGATACTGCCCCATCCCGTTCTTCGTGACGCGCATCTCGCTCTCGATGATCTGCGCGCGGTACTTGCCGGCGGGCAGGATCTCATAGGCGGTGGTGGGCTCGATGCCGGTGGCGTCGAAGGCGGTGTCGAAACGTGCCATCGTTCTGTCCTTTCAGTCGCAATCAGGCGGATTGGGGCATGGCGGCCAGGAACTCCGACCACTCGAGCGGGAGGGTTTCCGGCAGGCCGTAGCGGTTCTTGGCGAGGAAGGCGGGGCGCTCCTCGGTGTGCATGACGCGCGCACCGGACCCGAGCGCCCGGGTGACCTTCTTGTTGAATCCGACGTCGGACTTGCTGACCGAGATCCGGTAGTTGGCAAAGAGCACCACGTCCGAGTGCTCCTGCAGCAGCGCGGACGCGCGGGTCTGCAGCTTGATCACGTACCGGTCGTAGGGTTCGTGCTCAGGGCTGTCGAAGCGCTTGATGTCGGTGTGGGCGATCTGGATGACCGCCATGCTCTTGCGGTCACGCAGCGCGTTCAGCCTGTCGATGTATTCGCGCCAGATGTTCAGCGCCTCCGCGTAGCCCTTCCCGAAGCCGGGGCTTTCGATCGACGGCCAGCCGTTCCGACGGCAGGCCTCGGCCCAGATCAGCGGCTCCAGCCAGTCCACGCTGTCCACGACGACCGTGGAATAGGCGTGGTCCTCGTCGAGCAGGGCATCGAGCGCCTCGGCGACCTCCGCGTAGCTCGTCGCCAACGGGAAGTGCGGCACCTGCAGCTTGCCGAGACCGTCCTCGGTCAGGACGAACACGGGCGCGTCGGCCGACGCGGCGAAGGTGGACTTGCCGATGCCGGCGACACCGTGGATCAGCACACGCGGCGGGCGCAGTACCGTCGAGGTTTGCAGGGATGCGAGCGAAATGGCCATCAGCGCGCCTCCTCGCCGAGCAGCAGTCGGAACTTGGGCTTGCCGGTGCGAACCGTGCGGGCGGGCTCGAACTCCTCGCGGATGTCCTTGGGCCAGGCGGTGTACTTGCGCTCGGGGACGCTGAGCGTGATGTCCACGTACTCGGCGGGATCAGCGCCATCCGCCCGGATGCGCTCGACCAGACCGGCGAGCATCGTCTGGTCCCATTCAACGCGCTTGGCGAGTTCTGCCACCACGGTGACCGGGCCATCCTGCAGCCGGACAGTGCCGGTGTCCTTGCCCTCCGCGCGGCGCGCGTCCTGCGCCTGGTCGCCGTACTTCAGCGCGATGGCGCCATCGATCCAGTCGCAGCAGGTCTTCGCGGAACGCAGCCGCTCGTCGGCGTCCTGCTTCAGGAGCGCCAGCTGGTCGCCCGCCAGCGCGGCGATCTCGCCGACCGGCAGGGTGGGCAGATCGTCGAGGGTGATGCGGTTGGGGATCGTCATGGCCGCCCCCTCACGCCAGCTTCACGGCGGGCTTGTCGGCCGTGCTCGAACAGTGCCGGTTGGCCTCGTAGGCCTCGACATCCTCGAGCCGGTACACGACCCGGCCTCCGATCTTGATGAAGGCGGGGCCCTCACCGGTCCAACGCCAGCGCTCCAGCGTGCGCGGGCTGATCTTCCATCGAGCCGCCAGCTCGACCTGGTTGAGATGCGTGACTGACATCCGAAACCTCACTGAGTTGTCCGTTGTTCACCCCGGCGCGTTGATGCGCCCGGATATGCGAACAATTTCAGTGTTTTGCGGCCTCGAATAAATGATCACGCCCGGACTTTCTTGTGACGTGCAGACAAGAAAAAAGCCCCGAAAAACGGGGCTTCGCTTGGCAGATTGTGACGTTGTGCGCGGCGGCCTGTGACGTCGGGTCGTTATTCCTGTGACGCAGCCGGATTCGGGGGATGAATGTCGCCGAGGGCGATCTCACGGCATGCCGGGTTGAGGCGGTAGCCAGCGCGATCCTTGGTCTCGATGAAACTGTCCTGATCCAGCGGGATCCCGAGCATCACCGCCAGCGGGTCGAGCGCGTCTCGCAACCTGCGCAGTTGCTGGCGCATCGACTGCTCGGATATGCCGATTTTGTCCGCCACATCATGAGGTGGCATGAACTGGACCTCCGAGCGCGTCCGCTTGGCCTTCCGAAAATTCTCGATCAGCGCGTTCACGAAGCGGTAGTTCGCACCTTCGAGAAGATGCCCGCCATGGAAGAGCACCTGCTCGGCATCGTGATCCACCGCGAACTCGAGAATGGGGGCACTGAGCTTGTCGACGAAATCGGTGGCCTGCCGATCATAGTCGGACTCCGGCGCGATCTCGACATGGTCTCGAGTGAAGCAAGTCGCCAGAAGCGAACCAGACGGAACCTCGCCCCTGTAAAGCCTGTCGCCATGCTCGATAAGCGCCCTGGCAATGACTTCTTCTACCGAGCGCGCATGCCGCTGAAACAACTCGAACAGGCGTGATCCTGCCTCGTCGACAGACAGATCAGGAAAGTGATCGAGCGCGGAAATGACCTGCTGGAACCCAGAAAGAAAACGCGCCTTCGGCATCGCGGCGACGTCTCGAAAGAACGCGACATAGCTCAGAGCCATTCGCAACTCATCGTCGGCGCTGCGATCCCCGAGGAGGAGGTCGCGCTTGTAGTTCTGCGACGGTTCAAACTTTTCCAGTCCTGCAGCCAAGATGGCAAACCTCCTATCGATGCACTGCGAACAGAGCCCGCAGTGCTTCTGCTTGACCGTCCAGCTGCGCGGTCGCGTGCAACTCACCGTGGCGGCAAGCATGTCTGCAACGCCCGCATCGGCGATCTTCTGTGTGACCTCTTTCTTGGTCAGCCATTGAAGCGGAGTGCGGATCTCAATCTCACTGTCGAGCAGGGTCGAGAACAGCGCCTCCAACCCGCGGAGAACCTTGGGATGCGTCGTACGCGTTGCCCGGCCGCCGACCACGTCGCCCGCCAGGGGCGGGTTGATGCTGACAACCCCATTCTCATAGAAGCTGAACCCGTTTTTGCCCGACATCTGCGCCACGACGAGACCGAGACAGGCAAACAGGAACGAGCGGGTCCGCTGCGTGAACTCGACGGGCTTGGCGACCTCATTCGAGACCCAGACGGGAACGTAGGAGACCCGCCTTTCATACCCGCGCTGTCTCAGATCGCGGATGAGCTCTTCCTGAACGTTTCGTACTTTCGTTGACGAGTAATGGCCGACGAGGGTTACTGACTTGCCGAGAGTGACGATGTCGTTGACGGCGCCGGCAAAAGAATCGACACCCCCGGAGAAGAGCGCCACCTCATCGTTTTCCTGGAAGGCGTCGAGAAGCTCCGGAAAATACAGCTCTCGCGGCTGCACCGGCGCTTCCGCCTTGCGGAAACTGAACTCATAGCTGTCGTCGGACAGGAACCCGAGCGTATCGATGAGGAGCTCCTGCACATCTGCACGCTGCCAGACCTCAGGGTGACGTACGGGAATCGAGAAGGTCAGACTGCGGCGCCAGTCTTCCCCGAAGTTCGTGAGCATGGCGGACCCACGTGCAATGCGCTGATCGGCGCAGTACACATAGGCTGCCACTTCGAGGAGGTCGATCAACAGGTCGGGAATGTTTCCGATCATCGAGCGGCTGATGTAGTCGATCCTCAGATTGACGTTCTTGCCCGGCTCGCTGACGTTCATCGCGAGCGCATCAGCCTCGGATGCCTGCGGCACGCCGCATTCGATCAGGCACCGTTTCAATTTGACCTCTTCCTGTTCTTGAGTTCGTTACCAATCTTCTCAACGGCGAAGGCCGAGAAGCGGCGGGCATCATCCCTCGATATGTCCTTGCCGTCCCGGTACTGGTTCTTGCCAAGCCAGTCCCGGGCGAAGGCGCGCATGATCAGCGCAGCCTCGATGCAGTGACGGCGTATCGCGGAGTTGTAGGTCGCGAGATCATGGACAGACCGCGCGACGCGATCGGCGCCAACGAGCTTGTGCAAGTTTCGATCGACGTAATAGTGGATGACGCGTTCCACTATATTCGCGTGGAAATGGTGGGCCAGGGCGCCGAATTTCTCCGGTGACCTCAGCGCCGCCACCGAAGCCTGCACATCGGCAGCGGTTGGGGACCACATCGGCATGCCCGCCTCCACGGCCTCGGCCAGCGCGGCAGCTCCCGCCTGGCGGGCGATGTCGCCAAGGTCCGTTGATCCCGCATGGGCACGCCTTTGCACGCGCTCCAATGCATTGTTGTAGGCCACCAGCAGCTCGGCACCCGAAGTCGGCGGATGCGCTCCCATGCCAATCTCAGCGAGCGCCGCCCCGAAATCCTTCGACGCAGCGGCCTGCGGCAACCTGATGAGCAGCCACAGCGCTTCCACGAAGACAGGGTCCCTCAGCGCGCGCTTCAGCGCGTCCCGACTGACTTCGGTCACCTGTTCCACCAGCGGCGCGGTGGGTGCGCCACCGGTCACCAGATACCTGACGATGTCCGGCAGGTATCGGTGGGTGGGGAGTTTGCCGAGGCGCTGGTGTCCCATCGCGCCACCGACTCAGAGAATGCGCCCGGACCGGAGCTGGTGCGGACAGGGGGGATGAGCACTCGACAAGCCAAGGAACCTTCCGTTAGAACCACAACAAAGAAAGGAATGCAGGACAACCTTTCGCAACCAGCCTGCCAAGGAAAGGATTCTTTTTCAACCATGGCGTTAACACCGGAGCCATCACGCTTGGGTCAACGCGTTGCCATCTCGACGGCGGGCGAACGCGCAGAGGCATTCGTGCCTCCTCCGTTGCCGCCTGCCCCTCCAGTCAGGATGGACCGACTCTATCGGCAGCTCGAGCACGCGAACCGCGCAATCGGCCGGCTCGATGGCGTGACCTCCATCCTCCCCGACACACCGCTCTTCCTCTACATGTACGTTCGCAAGGAGGCGCTGCTGTCCTCGCAGATCGAGGGCACGCAGTCGTCCTTATCCGACCTGCTGCTCTTCGAGAGCGAGGAAGCGCCGGGCGTCCCGCTCGACGACGTGCAGGAGGTTTCCAACTACGTCGCCGCCATGAACCATGGCCTCGAGAGGATCCGCGAAGGCTTTCCGCTCTCCCTGCGCCTGATCCGGGAGATCCACGCCATCCTTCTTGAAAAGGGACGCGGGAGCACGAAGCAGCCGGGGGAGTTCCGGCGCTCCCAGAACTGGATCGGCGGAACGCGACCAGGCAATGCGCTATTCGTCCCGCCACCGCCTGAGCACGTCCTCGACCTGATGTCGGACCTGGAAGCGTTCATCCATACCGACGCACCGGAGATGCCGACCCTCATCAAGGCCGGACTGGTCCATGTGCAGTTCGAGACCATTCATCCGTTTCTCGATGGGAACGGCCGTCTCGGCCGCCTGCTGATCACCTTCCTGCTCTGCACGCAGGGGATCCTGAAGGAGCCGATCCTTTATCTCAGCCTCTACTTCAAGACGCATCGCCGCCAGTACTACGACCTGCTGCAGCAGGTCCGTGAGAACGGCGACTGGGAGACATGGCTGGAGTTCTTCCTCGACGGCATCGCCGAGACGTCTCTGCAGGCATCAGAGGCGGCGCGCGAGATCCTCGCGCTGTTCGAAGCCGATCGCCACCGGATCGAGGATCTCGGGCGCCCGGCCGCATCCGCCCTCCGGGTGCACCAGCTGCTTCAGCAGAAGCCAATCATCGGCATTCCCGCGGCTGCGCAGCGGCTGAGCATCTCGCCCCCGACGATTGCGAAGTCGATCCAGCATCTGGAGGATCTCGGCATCGTGCGGGAGGTGACGGGCAAGCAGCGTGGCCGGATGTATGTCTACAGCGACTACCTTGGCATTCTCAGTCGAGGGACGGAGCCACTTTGATGTATGGATCTGACAGCTGAAGCCCCGCTCCAATTGCATGAAAAGGTGAGTATTTCGAATAGGACGATTTGCAGTGCAATGCAGATGCAAGTCTAGCGAGCACAGGGGACAAGAATTCAATGAGCGACCTTTTCGAAATTAACGGCGCTAGTCTCGATCTTGCCTTCGAGAACCTGAAGATCGCGGAAAGCCCGATTGAGCAGCAGCTTCACGCCATGCTGCAGGAGATGTGGGCGCGCTACGAGCCTTATGCCGATCCGGACTTTCGGCAGGGCTTCGCGCGCGACGTCGATGGGCGCTTCTGGGAAATGTATCTGGGCTGCACGCTGCTCGAGGCGGGGCGGACTCTGTTGCCCGTCGTCGACCGTCAGCGCGAAGGCGGCCAGCCGGACCTGTGTGTCCTCGAAGGAGATCGCCGCATCTGGATTGAGGCCATCTGCCCCGACGAAGGCGCTCCAGGGCCTGACCAGATCGTGCGCCCCGTGGCGATCAATGAAGGCGGTGGCCTTGTCGCCGCGCCGATCCGCCAGGCGCAGCTTCGGATCTCCAGCGCGTTCTGGACAAAGGCGCAGAAGATCGTCCGCTACATCGAGCAGGGCATGATCGCGCCCGATGACACCCGCATCATCGCTATCAGCGCCAGCCGCTTCGGCGTCTATGTCGCCGAACAGCCTTTGCCGCTCATCATGACGACCCTATTCCCGATCGGCGACGCCTTCATCACCATCGACCGCGACACCGGCGATGTCCTCGAAGAAGGGTTTCACGCCGCGCCCTTGATCTACCGCGAGCGCAATCCGATCCCGCGCACGGCCTTCCTCGACGAGCGCTTTGCCGACATCTCGGGCGTGATCTGGTCACGGGTCGGCCTCGGCAACCTCTCGCGCCAGGTCCGGCCAATCACCTATGTCCATAATCCGCTGGCGCAGATTCCATTGCCCACAAACTGGGGCGTCTGGGACCGTGAGTTCGTGACAACCCGGAAGGGCGAGGGATGGGAAGCCAGCGATATCCTCGCCTCGGCGGCCGCAGCGGAGGCGTCATGACGATGGAATCGGATGCGTGTGTCAGACGCCCGCAGGAAGATGAGGTCGGCCATGGCCCCAGCCGATGAGCCACGGCTGATCACCCCGATCAGCCAGCGCCAGTTCGAACTCTATGCGCTGTCGCTCGAACGCGGGCCAGACTTCGACCCCGCCCATATCTTCAGCGCCTATCAGGCCGGACGGGGCAGCGCGAGCGGCTGCATCCTTCTTGATTCGGAGCAAAGAACCTTCACCAGCATCGCCTTGCGCCGGCGTGTCGATCACTGCTGGATCAAGGTCGACGAAGGCGGCCCCTATTCCACCCCCGAAGCCGCGCTCGACGGTCTCAGCATTGCCATGCGCGCCGGCGATCCGCCGGAGCCATTGCCGCCGGGGGCCAGGCGCCGCCCGCTCTTGGTGAAGCCGGGAGCTAGCGGGACATCGCCGGAATTCGATCTGTTGACGACCACGATCAGCCATCTGCCGGCGCTCATGGCGATCGGCGAATGCTATCTCGCGCTTCCCAATCCTGACGCCAATTTTGTCCCGGATTTTCAGACCAGCAACTTCGCGTCCCGGCTGTTCGAACTCTACCTTATCGCCTGCTTTCGCGAGCAGGGCCTGAGCGTCCGTCAAGATCATGTCTCGCCCGACTTCTTCATCGAGAAGAACGGTGACACGTGCTGGATCGAGGCGGTGACGGCGAACTCCGAGACCCCACGCGCCGGCGGGATCGGCGACTGGGTACATGCGCCTGAGGATCGCAACGAGCGCCTGACAGGAGGTCCGGCCGAGCGCTTCGCCAAGACGCTGCGGGGCAAGCTCCAGCGCAACTATCATGCGATGGACCACGTGAAGGGCCAGTCCTTCGCTCTCGCATTGGCAGACTTCCACCAATCCGGTTCGATGGTCTGGAGCCGCGAGGCCCTGCCGACTTACCTCTACGGGCTGCGCGCCGATATCGAAGGAGTAGGCAAAGAGCGCCGCGCTGTCGCGACGCCGATCACCAACCTGACGGGCAAGCACGGCATACCGGCGGGGCTCTTCCGCGATCCCGACTTCGCCCACCTGTCGGCCGTCATCTTCAGCAATGCGGCAACGCTCGCCAAGTTCAACCGGATGGGCTTCCTTGCCGGCTGGCGCCCTCCCGGGCTGACCATGATCCGAAGCGGCATCCTCTTCGACCGAACTCCGGGCGCGCTGGAGCCCATCGACTTCAAGTTGTCGGTCGCCAGCGACGAATATCAGGCGCTCTGGCCTTGGGGCGAAGCCTGGTGCCAGGAGTTGGAGGTGTTCCATAATCCGCTGGCCACCCACCCTATCCCGTTCGACCTCATCCCGGGCGCGACCCATTGGTTCGAGCGTGACGGCGAAATCGTGTGCAGCACGATCTGGGCGAACTCGGTCCTCTCCTCGGTGACCCGTCTGCATATGACTGGCGAAGGCCAGGCGACGGGCGACGCGCATGCAGAAAGCGACCCGTCATGATCGGATCGCCCGCCCAATTCCCTCACTTGGAGAAGCCACAGGCATGACGACCGAGCCGTCCAACCGCACAATTATTCTGAATCTCCTTCGCGGCGCCGTGCCTGAGCGCGCCGACGAAATCAGCAGCCTCTGGAGCCAGTACGGCCATGCCGTTGAAGTCGCGCCGAGCACCAAGGGCGTCACCATGAACGCCGACGCCAAGCGCATCCAGTTTGACACCAAGACGATCGACCTCTTCTGGTTGTTCGGTTTCAACGCCTGGCGCGCCATCGAGGTCTATTCACCCGCGCTGGTTCTCGCGACGATAACCGGAATACCGCTCGACCAGGCGCTCAACGCCGACACCAAGCGGGGTCCGTTCGAGCTCGACTACAAGCAACGCATCGCCAGCGCCCAATCTCTTATTTTAGCCGATCAGACCACCGAAATCTCTTGGCCAGCGGATATCCCCGAGCCAACTTCCGATCGTGAAAGTCTGGGCGACGTCCAGCACATGGCGGCGTTCGATCTTGTGGCGTTTGCCCTGGCATTCTCGTTTCTACACGAATTCCAGCACGTCATGTACTGCGCCGACAACAGTGCCCCATCGGCGCTGCCCGAGGAGGAAATCGCCTGCGACACCTATGCCCGCGACTTCATGACGAGCGGCCTTGCGGCCTATGCAAAGAAGCACGGGCATAACTTCGCCGAAGTCCAGCAAAAGCGTGCCATGGGGATAGCGCTCGCGGCCGTGATCATCCATGCGATGACGCCGACCCACGCCCATTGGGGTAATCGGAAATATCCCCCGATGGCCGAGCGGTTGACGGCGATGATCAGCGGCTACAGCCTTCGTGCCGGTTCGCCCTTTTGGCTGTTCACAGCCTGTCTCCTGATCGCGCTCATGCGGCAGGAGCACCGCCCACTCGACGTGATCGCGAACTCAAACCAGGAAATGGTCGAGGCTTTGCTCGAACGGCTTCGGTAGGGCCTAAGGGAGTGGGCCAAGTCGTAGCACCCGCGCGCGACAGCTACGACAAGAACCGGGCCATTGCCTTCGCAGGTATATGAAGGACTTCGGCCCCTCTTGCTTCCACAGTGCTTCCACGGCCCGTACAAACGCAAACGCCGCCCCGGAGGGCGGCGTTCAAGCGTTTGATAACGCGGGATTTTCTGGTTGCGGGGGTAGGATTTGAACCTACGACCTTCAGGTTATGAGTCGTGTCAAACGAAACACGAACAAGCGCGACGAATCGCGTTTTCCTTCGCATATCCTGCCAGTTGCGAGATGGGCCCACAAGCTCCGACTGCGCGCGGATTGTCAGGATTGCGCAGCGGTTTTTCCCCTCGTGCTTCCACCATGCTTCCATTGGGTCGCGGAATGATTTTCCGGTAGCACGTCCATCATCCGTCCATCCGCGACCAGAAGCCGGTCTTCTTGCCATGCTCGGCCTTCAGGCGCGCGGCATAGACGTGATGCGGCTCGACCGGTCCGAAGTCCTCGATCCGTCCGGCTAGGTCGGCACAGGCGGCCAGGTGCTGGGCGGCATAGCCATAGCGCTTCTGCCTCCCTTGGATCAGCGTGAAATCGATCATCGCCCGCAGCGCCACCGTTGCGGCCAGTGGCTGCCTTTCGGCCAATGTCTCGGCCGCTGGTGCCAGGAATTCGTAGTGATCGCCATCGACCTCGTCCTGTCGGTCGATCAACAGTTGCGCGGCATGGGCAAGCGATGGCCAGTTCAGAAAGAAGGCCAGGGCGGTCAGCAGGTCGGGATGGCCAGCGGCATGCGCCATCGCACGCTCTTCGCCCTCGATGTCTTCAAAATCCGGCAGTCGCTTCAGATAGGCCCGAAGGTGCTCACCCGACAGGTCGCGCTCGAAACATGCCCAGCGGAACGCCTGCGCCTCATCCTTCCGGTCAAGCGCCTCCAGCACGGCAAGTCGGGCGTCCTGCCATTCGGGCGGGATCCAGCGCGCATCTTTCACCTCCGCCCGCTCGATGAAGCCAAGCGCGTCCCCCGCCCTGCCCGCCGCCAGCAGGCGCTGCGCGATCTCGGCCGCGATCTTCGGCACCTTGCGGGTCTTCGGGTCGTACTGGGCGATGAAGCCATCGACGTCGCCCTGCACGTCGGCGATGTCCTTCAGCGCCATCTCGACCGTGCTCTGCCGCGCGCGTTCCTCCATCTCGTGGGCATAGCGCGTGCCGCCGCTACCCCAGCCGACCGCCTGCCATTCGCTCTTTGGCGGTACCGGCACGGGCGTGCGGCCAAGTTCATCGACCAGTGTCTTCAGATGCGCGACGCCCTCCGGGCCCAGCGCCGGGGCGATGATGGCGATCAGCCCGTCGTACTGGCCAAACCCGTTGTCCTGCAGCGCATCGAGAACCTGTCGCGCCAGCGCCTCCGGCGCCGCATCAACCGCCTTGGCCACCTCGCCCAGATCGGCGCAGGCCTGGTGGAAGATGTCGATGACGGTGCCGCTGCTGTCGTCGCAGCGTTCAAACACCGGCGTGGCCAGTCCCATGAACCGCCACAAGAGCGCCAGCGCCTCACCCGGATCATGCGGGGCAATCTGTTCCATGATGGCGCTGCGCTGGGTCTGAAGATCCTTCACAAGAGGCTTGCGGTTCTGCCAGTTCACGAAGGTCCGGGCCTTTGCGATGCTGGCCAGCCGCTTGGTGATCTCCCGCGCCGCCTCCCTCGGGCCCTCCGCTCCGGCGAGAGCCAGCCGTAGCTTGCGCTTGGCTGCGGCATCGCCGGTGCTGATCTCGATCAGCAGCTGCGCCAGACGCTCAGCGCCCAGCGCCTCCAGGTTCTTCGCATTGAGGGTGGATTTCGACGCCATCGGGATTCCGTTTCTTTTCGCGGACCTTAGCAGCGCGAATGGGTGACCGGAACCTGCGTTCTGATTCGTGCGGGCCATCGTTTCCGCTCACGACTGCGAAGCAGCCCCTGCGTGAAATTGCGCGGAATTTCCTTTTTATACGCAATATCAATGTGTTCGTTGACTATGCATCCGCATTGCGCACTGTGGAAGCCAGAGAACCCGGAAGCCACTCCCATGCCCAAACTCACAAAGCGCATCGTCGACGCCGCAGAAGCCCAAGCCGCCGAATACTTCGTCTGGGACAGCGACATCCCCGGCTTCGGACTTCGGGTGCTGCCAAGCGGGCGCAAAGGCTACGTCGTGCAATACCGCGCCGGACGCCGGTCGCGGCGGATCAGCCTGGGGCCCAGCACCGTGCTGACCTGCGAGCAGGCGCGCACCCGCGCCATCACCATCGTGGCCGCTGCGCGCAACGGGCAGGACCCTGCTGCGGAACGCGACGCAGGGCGCAAGGCGATCACGATCAAGGAACTGGCCGAGAGGTTCGACAAGGAACACATCGCCATCCGCGTGAAGGCCAGCACGGGAAAGGAGTATCGCCGGAACCTGCAGCGCTTCATCCTGCCCGCACTGGGACAACTGACGGTCACGGGGGTCACACGGGCGGATGTCGCAAAGTTCCACCACGACCTGCGGCACATCCCCTATCAGGCCAACCGCTGCCTCGAGGTGATCTCGAAGATGTTCAGCCTGTCCGAGATGTGGGGACTGCGTCCGGACGGGACCAACCCGCGCAAGCACATCCGGAAATACCCCGAGGAAAAGCGCGAACGCTTCCTGAGCGCGGCCGAGCTGCGCCGGATCGGCGAGGTGCTGCGCGAAATGGAAGCGGAAGGGGTGGAACTGCCCTCGGCAATCCTCGCCGCCCGCCTGCTGATCCTGACCGGATGCCGCCTGAACGAGATCATGTCCTTGAAGTGGTCCTATGTCGATCTTGACGTCCCTGCCCTGCGCCTGCCGGATTCCAAGACTGGGGCGAAGGTCGGCCACGTCGGCCAGCCGGTGGCAGACCTGCTGCGGGGCGCCCAGCGCGTCGACGGCAACCCGTGGGTAATTACTGGCACCCTGCCCGGCAAACCGCTGAGTGATCTGCAACCATTCTGGCAGCGCGTCCGTGCCCGTGCCGGGGTCAAGGACGTCCGCATCCACGACCTGCGCCACACCTTCGCGTCGACGGCCGTCGCGTCGGGTCAGGGCCTGCCGATGATCGGCAAGCTCCTTGGCCACACGCAGGTCCAGACCACGGCGCGGTACGCCCATCTCGCGGCGGAACCAGTGCGGATGGCGGCTGACGCCGTCGCGCAGAACCTGCGGCAATCCTTGGGATAATTGCGCGCAATCCCTTCCCTTTTCGATTGATCCCCAAGCATCGCGCGGCTACGGTCGAAGAAAGCCCAGAAATTGGGCGCGCATAATTTCCATGCGCATCGACCGATGACGGGAGAGCGTGGTGAGCAACGACAGGTCGGAGCTTCGTTGGGGGGTCGAGCAAAGGCTCGAGTTCATCGAGTTCCGCCTGTTCTGGGAGGGGCATGTGAACCGCAGCGATGTGATGACGCAGTTCGGGCTGTCGGTGAACCAGGCATCCTCCGATCTGAGCCGCTACATCGGCCTCGCCCCCAACAACATGGACTATGACCGCAGCCTGCGGACCTATGTGCGCCAGCCAGGCTTCAAACCGGTGTTCGACAAGCTCGATGCTGGTCGATACCTGGCCCAGCTGCGATCGGTCGCCGACGGCATCCTCGATCAGGATGATTGCTGGATCGCAGGTCTGCCCGCCTACGATTCCGCCCCCACCCCGGCGCGTGGCGTCGATCCTGCAACCCTTCGGTCCGTGGTCGACGCGATCCGCCGGTCCGAGGCGATCGAGGTGCAGTACCAGTCCCTGTCCAATCCGGAGCCCCGGTGGCGCTGGATCGCGCCACATGCCATCGCCTTCGACGGCTTCCGCTGGCACGCCCGTGCGTTCTGCGTGACCGACGAGATGTTCAAGGATTTTCTGCTGTCCCGGATCCTCGACATCCGCGCATCGCGCGCGTCCGACGTTCTGGCCGAGAGCGATCAGGACTGGCACACCTTCGCAACGCTGGAAATCGGCCCCCACCCTGCCCTGTCCGATACGCAAGCCAAGGTGATCGCGCTCGACTACGGAATGACCGGTGGCAAGGCAGAGATCAGGGTTCGACGGGCATTGCTTTACTACGCGCTCCGGCGGCTGGGGCTCGATACCGATCCTGCTGCCAGGAAGCCCCAGGACCAACTGATCGTGCTTTTGAACCGGAACAGCATCATAGGATACCAGCGATGATCTCCCTTGCTGACATCATCACGCGAGCCAGTGACTGGGTCCGCGCGTATAGGAACCGACGCGTCCGTTCAACCGAGTCCGATACGGCACTGGTGGGCGACTCCTTCAGGCTTTGCGTGAGGTGAGTGCGTGAACCCGGCTGAAATCTACGACGCGCTCGCAGCCCTCGCGGCCAAGCCTTATGAACCGATCGAGTTCCCCTTCGACTTCGCGCTCGCGACAGACAATACCCGCGGGAGTGGTTCTACGTGCTGCCCGAGCACGTGAGCCGGGCAGTACAGGCGATCCGGGACGGGAACTTGCACGAGCTGGAATACGACCCGGAGAGCCAAAAGATCCGGAAAAAGGCAGACGCCGAACCCTGAGAACACTGGTGCGCTTTTCGGGCAGATAGATGTGGATTATCAATGGTTAGCCGTAGCTGGAGTTAAGGTTCTCATGAATTGTACGAGAACAACCGAATTCGGGACGTGAGCGGAAGGGAAGAACAAGTTGGAGTTTATCGGCGGTATCGGGACGAGCATGTCCCAGTTCATTTTCTGGGTCTCCTCGTTCCTAACCCAGGAGCAAATGCCCGGCTGGATCTCCATTCTGATCCTTTGCTGGCTGGTCCTGTCTTTGGCCATGGTGGTCCTAACGACCCGCCGGAAGCTCACCACCCTGCGCTGGCTAGACGAGCTTATCAAGAAAACAGCGAACGAAGAGGACTTCACCGCCCAGTCCCCGCGTATCGATTCCGAGGTAAAGACTCGTCGCACATTGAAAGGGTATGTCCACATCACCGCTGCCTGGTCGGAGTTCCGTGAGACGCTAGTTCTTGACGAAACAGTCACCCCGCCAGTCCTGCGCAATAGCGTTCGTCCTTCCGGCTTCTTCAATCTGGAAGACCTCCATTATGGTCCGGGGTTTCATCGCCACCTGCCGGGCCTTTTCGTGTCCGTCGGCCTCCTGCTCACCTTCCTCGGGCTCATTTCTGCGTTGCAGGCGATCGGGAGCGGTCTCAGCATTGAGGCGACGCCGGAAGAGATGAGGGGCGCGCTGAACGACCTGCTCGGGGCGGCGTCCGCCAAGTTCATCATGTCCTTGACCGGCCTCTTGGCGTCCATCCTGTTCACGATCACACTCCGGGTCTCCATGGGCCGGATCGAACGATCAATCCATCTGCTGTGTGCGCGCCTCGAGGAGCGCCTCAGCTTCGTCAGCCTCGAGGGCGTCGCCCTCAAACAGCTGGCGATCGCCCGCGGTCAGGAGGACAATTTCAAGCGGATCGGGCTTGAGCTGGTCGAGAAGCTCGGCGAGCCGCTGCGCAAGGAGATCCCAGAATCTATCGCCTCCTCGATCGGGGCCGCGATGGCACCGCTTCTCGATCGGGTCGGGAAGGCTGGCGCCGACGGAGTCGGGCAAATGGTGAACGACCTGTCATCCCGGTTCTCCGACGACGTCGGACGGGCGCTCTCCGAGGCGAGCACCCAGCTCTCAGCGGCCGGCGAGAAGATCGCCCGCCTCTCGGACCGGATGGACCAGAGCTCCGGCCGAATGGGCGAGGAGATGGAGAATTCCGTCGCCCGGCTCGCCCGGGCCGCAGAGGACCTGACGGCTCGCCTCGCCTCCGCCGCGGAAACGACGGACGGGACGCTGAACGCGGGCGCCGAGAGGCTCCTCGGCATCATGAACGAGACGCTCGAGGGGATCCGGCGCAACACGTCCGAGGGGGCGGACGCGCTTCGGGAGGCGGCCGACGCGATGCGGACGTCCGCGGACAGCTTCAAGGAGCGGCTTGAGGCGGCGGCCGAATCCGGCTCCGCTGCGGTCCGGTCCAGGATGGAGACGGCCGGGGTGGAGGTCAGCGGCGCCGTGAGCCTGGCTGGTAAGGAGCTGGTCGAGGCGGTCTCTCGTAGCGGGGCGGACCTCCTGAGCGCCACCGGGTCCTTCGGGGACAAGCTGCGTCAAGACCTGGTCGACCCGATCAGCGAGGTTGTGGAGCAGCTGGACCAGATGGCGACCCGCCTGAAGGACGGCTCCGGGCAGATCGCGACCGCGGCCGGGAACATCCGGGCCGGAGGGGAGGCGACCCGTGACGCGGCCCAGACCGTCACAGCCGCTTCGCGTGAGCTTGCGGCCGCGGCCGGACCTATCCGGGGCAGCGTGGAACAGATCGAGACGGCAGTGGCTGGCCTCTCGAAAAGCACGGAGCGGGCCGCGGACACGGTCACCCGGAGCGCCCGGGAGACAGCTGAGGGGGCCGTGCGGATCCTCGACGCGGCGAAGTCGGCCCTTGGCGCGGAGCAGAAGCTCCTCGAGGCGACCCTTGCGAAGCTGGGGGAAGCGCTGACCCAGATCGAGCGCCAGCGCGAGCAGATCGACGACATGGACGAAAAACTCGGGTCCGCCTTTGAGGAGTTCACTAAGCACGTCCGGACCGCCGTGGACACCCTGTTCGGGCACGTTCGCACCATGAACGGGGAACTCGCCCCGGCGATCGACAAGATGCACGAGATCGTGGACCGGGCCGAGAAGTTCCTTCCTGAGTCGAGGCGCTGATCATGCGGGGGCTCGTTCGGCGGCGGACCCAAGAGGAGGAGGAAGAGTCCGTCTTCGTCACGATGACTGACATGACGATCAGCTTCCTCCTGATCGTGATGATCCTGCTCGCCTTCTTCGCCACCCAGCTCAGCAGCCAGGACACGGTCCCGCGGGATCAGTTCAACGTGATCCTCAATAATCTCCGGGAGGCGCGGGCGGATATCCGGCGGCTTGAGGCGGAACGGGACGCCGCCATCACGGAGCGGGACGCGGCACGCGAGGCGCGCGACGCCGCGATCTCCGAGCGCAATGCGGCGATCGAGGAGCGGGACAGGCTCCGGTCGGAAAACGCCGATCTTCTCGAGCGGATCCGGGAGCTTGAGGCGCTGGTGGATCGGCTTCAGCGCGAGCTCGACGACGTAACGCTGGAACGGGACGAGCTTCTCGAGCGGCTGGCCCGGTTGCAGCAGGTCAACCCTCTGGAGGCCTATCTGGCCCAGGCGATCGAGCAGCGCCGGGAGATCCTGATCGAGCTACGCGAGCGGCTCCTGATCGAGTTTCCTGACCTTCAGGTGGTCATCAGCCCGGAACAGGACGCGCTCCGCTTCCAGGGGGAGGGCCTGTTCCGGAGCGGGTCCAGCCAGCTTGAGCAGCGGCAGCGGCAGATCGTCAACACGATGGGGCGCCTGCTGGATGAGATCCTAGTCTGTTTCACACTCGGGGACCGGGCGAGCCGCGGCGAGGGGTGTGACAGCGGAAACGCGCTGATCGAGGCGGTCCAGATAGAGGGGCACACGGATACGGACGGGTCCGACCTCAACAACCTCCGCCTGTCAACAGATCGGGCAAACGCGACCCTGCTGGTCATGCTGGACGAGGACCGGACGATCTTGGCCCATGAGAACCTTCGGGGTCAGCCGGTCATGTCCGTGTCCGGTTACGGGGAGATGCGGCCGATCGAGACCAACGCGACCACAGAGGGGAAGGCCGCGAACCGGCGGATCGACCTGAGGATCATCATGTACGCCCCGAGCACCGTTGAGGAGGTCGAGGAGATCGGCCGCCGCCTTGACGCTCTCCGGGCGGCCGGGGGGTCTGAATGAGGCTCGATGACGCGATCACCCGGCTGACCCGGTTCAACCCGCCAGCGGTTCCGGAGCTGCGCTACATCGAGACGGCGGTCCAGAAGGTTCACGAACGCTGGCCGGACGTCGCCGTAAACGTGAACCCCCGCGAACGTGAGGCGCTCGCCGTTCGTCTTCGTGACCGGGTCGCCAATGACGACTGGGAGAACGCCCGGATTTCCTTCGTCCTCGCGGCCGCCTCGGCGGTTTTCGACCCGGAACGGCGCGACAGGGCGGACCTTACGCAGGCCCGCAACTTCCTTATTGAGGAGCTGCGCGCCTCCCAATCGGAGACGTTTCTGTCCGGGCTGTTCGCGGTCTATCTCGAGAGCTATGTGGCGAACGGGGTGCACACCCGGTCTATCGCCTCTGCGCTTGATGCCGCACGGGGTAGGATGAGCCTGTCCGTGCGAGGCCTCCTGGAGGGGGTGCCGGAGCTTCTGGACGCGGCAGACGGACCGCGCCGACTCGCGTCTCGGATGGTCCGGATGACGGACCCGTTCCTTGAACTGAGCCGGACCGGCTTGCGGAACCCGCACGGGCCCGGTCTCATGGAGCGGGCGCATGAGGTCCTCTCCGCGCTGGTCGCGCCCGAGCTCACCGGGCGGGCCCGGATCGACTGGTACATCGATTGGATCCGCCCCCCGGGTCGTGACGCCCGCACGATCGGAGCGGAGCAGGCAATCGAGGCGCTGACTAGCCCGTGGATCAACAAGGCCCCGTCCGATCAGCTCCGGTCCCATCTCGTCGAGGCGCTGATCGAGATGTACGGGGACCCCCGTATCCGGTCCGGCGGGGTCTGGGCCGGGATCGGCCGGGCACACATGGAAGTCATCCACCGCTGGCTCACCCGCGAGGACATGCGATTCTTCACTGGTGTGGTGGACGCGGCGCAGAAGAACGCGATGTGGCCGCCCCGGCGCAACTTCTGGCTTCAGCTCTTCGATGAGGGGAAGATTGATGCGGCCTGGGTCGCATTCTCATCGCAGGCGTTCACTTATGCGCGCCAGAACCTGATGCGGGAGGACGCCCGCAACGCCGACAGCCGGTTCGGTTTTCAGGCGGCCCGCCCCTCCTCAAACACCTCCCTGCTCATCATGCGGATCGGGGATAAGATCATGGTAGACGGGTGTCACAGTTACCGGACACATGTGTTTCACAAGGATGACCCGATGGCACCAAAGATGTTCCAAGAGGGTTACGACTGCGAGGAGATCATGCGCGCCTCGGACAACCGTCGGGACTCCGCGTCCCGGGCGCATGGCAGCCCGACAAACGGGTCCATTGAGACCTGGAAGCGCTGGGTGAGGGATATGATCAACGCCGACGTGGAGTATTCCCGTCAGACCTCCGCTTACACGAAAGTGTATCGGCCCAGATCTTCTCAGCCGCGCTATTCTCCCCCGCAACGTGCATATGCCGCAACCCCGCCGAGACGGGACCCGCCCGTCCAGCCCCAATTTGATCTGGAGGCTCGCGCGCCTGCCGGTCCGGCCCCGCGTCCCGCCGGACCGGCTACGGTCCCACCCCGCGTCATCATCACCCCTCCCCCCCGGTCTCCAGCCGCAGGAACGGCCGCCCCTCCCAATCGGGCCCGGACGACGCTTGACCTGCTGTTGCAGTCCGGCGCCCCCGCCGCACGGGCGATCATCGATTATTTTGATCGGCTGGGTGACGGGAAGACGAAGACCCTTCTCTCCCCGAACGCGCGCGCCGGTCTAGAGTGGATCATCCGCTCGAATGGGCCTGCGCCGGACAACCTGCGAAATGCACTCACCCACCTCCTGTCCTCGATGGAGACGTTCGGGCACGGTCCAGCCGGAATCATGGCCCGTTCCGCGGAGACGCCGGTACCGAAGGTGATGGACCCGGCCCCGCTTCCCCCGCTCCCGGACACGTCCGTGCAGCGGCTTGAGCTCCTCTTCCGGCACGCCGAGGTGATGGAGGCGTTCGCACGCGAACGCAACGTCTTCTCCGGGGATCGGACCCTCGGGACAGCCTTGGCGAAGCTCAAATCAAGGAACCCGGATCTCCGCCCGGCGGAGATCCACCACCTTCAGCAGCTCTATGAGCTGATGCGGCGGGACGCCGCACGGGGGCGAAGATGATCCAGCTCTCCTACGACACGGATGGGGTGACCCTGGATTTCCGGTCCAGGCAGACCCTGCTCAACCGACTGTTGTCGCGCCCGTCGGACCAGATCATCGACCATGATCAGCACCTCAGCTTCGCCCTCGCGGACCTGAGGTCGACCGCCGAGGAGGCGGGGGACGAGGTGGAGATCGGCGGAAGCCGGATCCGCATGACCCACCGCACCCTCGGCGGACTCTCCTCGGAAACGGCGGAGGCGCTCGGGCTCCCGCCGCTGATCGACCTCACCCTTAGGACGGACGTGTCCGGCCTCCTCGGCTCGCCGGAGTTCCGGCTGACCCATGAGTGGGTCCGGGCCGGTCGGCGCGAGCTCGTGCAGCGGACCGGGGCGATCGCCCAGACGTCCGGAACGGGCTCGGACGGGCTGCGCCGGCTGCCGCGCTGGATGCTGGACGCGCTCGAGGTGGCGGATCGGTTCCAGTCCGGGTCTGATCTAGATGCGCACTGGGAGGCGCTGGCCCGGTTCCGCCGCGCGCTGGAGCCGGGTGTCCGGATGAGCGGGAAGGACGCGGAGGCCCGGTTGGGGATGACGGACTTCCTGTCCGGGCTCGAGGTGACCCTGACGGACCGGTTCTCTATCAGTCCGAAGGGGGATGACCAGTTCGCGATCATTCCGTTCTCCGGGGAGGCGGTCGATACCGCGGCCAGCGAGGGGGCACCGATCAGCGAGCGTGAGGCGGAGCTGAACGGGGGCCGGCTGGACACGTTCCAGAACCTCGCCTTCTCGCGCGGTGCACGGCCCGCCTACAAGCTCGGGGCGCAAAACTACCTGGTGGTGGATCCGTCTGCGGCCCCGGTCCTGAAGGTGATGACGGAGATGCAGCAGGCGGACCCGGTCACCCGCGCCGCCTTCATGCGCAACCCGCGCCAGAGGATCACCGACGCTGTAACCGAGCACCTGCGCTCGAAAGGGCGCCTTGAGGGGCTCTCGCCAGCCGCGGAGCAGGAGCTGATCGAGAAGGCGGCCGAGCCCGCCTTCGTGGAAACGGTCGAGTATTCCGAATACTCCGATCGGGTGATTGGGATCACGGTCTATGCGAAGCCAGAAATCCAGATCACCGGCTCCGGGACCACCTGGCTCCCGGAAGCGTTCACCGGCGCGGCGGCGCAGAGGATCGAGGCGATGCCTCCGGATCAGGTTGAGCAGCTGATCGGCGAGGTGGAGCGGGCTATGGCGGTCGGCGCCCCAACCGTCGATGTCGGTGGCGCGGAGATCCCTGCCACCCAGACCACTCGGGTGGCGCTCGAGCAGCGTCTCGAGACGCTGAAAGGGCGCGGTGAGGCCGATCCGGTTCTGGGACCAGACGAGCCCGTTGAGCAGCAGGTTGGTCCGATCATTGTGGACACGGCCGACAACCTGTCGGAGCTGAGATGGGCGGCGCGTGTCAAGCCGCGCACCAGACTCGCTCCGGACAGCCTGCCTGAGGTCGTTCAGGCGGATCTGAAGGGGCACCAACTGGACAGCTTCCGCTGGAAGCTGGACGCTTGGGCTGCCGGAATGCCCGGGGTCCTTAACGCTGATGAGCAGGGGCTCGGCAAGACCCTGCAAGCGATCGCCTTCCTCGCCTGGATGAAGGAGAACATGACGCGCGCTGAAGGAGGCCGGACCGGACCGGTCCTTGTCGTCGCTCCCACCTCGCTTCTTGAGAACTGGGAGCTGGAGGTCGACAAGCATCTCCGGGCGCCCGCGCTCGGCAACGTGATCCGGCTCTACGGGTCCGCGCTTGGCGGGAAGAAGAAGCCGGGACCGCAGGGGGTCGAGACGGAGAGCGGGAACGCGATCCTTGACCTCTCGGACCTTCATGAGGCGATCGCGGAGGGGCGGGGTCACCGCTACTGGGTTCTGACCACCTACACCACCTTGACGAACTACCAGCATTCCCTAGCGAAAATCCCCTTCTCGACCGCTGTGTTCGACGAGATCCAGAACGTAAAGAACCCGACCACGCTAAGCGCCAAAGCGGCGATGGCGTTGAACGCGGACTTCCGGATCGGGCTGACCGGGACGCCGATCGAGAACAGCACCGTCGACCTCTGGGCGATCATGGAGCAGATCACGCCGGGCCGCCTAGGGTCCCTGTCGGACTTCCGAGCCCGGTTCGGGGAGGCGGCCGAGGGGAACATGCGGGAGCTCTACTCGCTCGTGTTTGAGCCGCAGGACGGGCTGCCACCCGTGGCGCTACGCCGACTTAAGGAGGAGGTCGCGAAGGACCTGCCCGCCAAAGGGCGGCGTATTCACCCGCGCCTCATGCCGGAAGTCCAGGCAGCCACCTATGAGGAGGCCCGGCGCAAGCTCTCCTCCGGGACTCGGGGGGCCGCACTCAAGATGCTGCACCACATCCGGTCCGTCTCCGTCCACCCGAATGCGGAAGCCGCCGCAGAGGACGCAGCCTATGTGGCGATGTCCGCCCGGCTGCAGGCCTCGATCGACATCCTCCGCGGGGTCCGGGACCGGGGGGAACGCGCGCTCGTCTTCATCGAGCACATCAAGATGCAGCACCGGTTCATCGAGCTGGTGAAGCGGGAGTTCCGGCTGCCCCGCGTCGACCTCATCAACGGTAGCACCCCGATCCCGCGGCGTCAGGAGATCGTCACCCGGTTCCAGCGCCACCTCAAGCGTGATGAGGGGTTTGAGGTGCTTGTGCTTGGACCAAAGGCGGCAGGGACCGGTCTGACCCTAACCGCGGCCACGCATGTAATCCACCTCTCGCGTTGGTGGAACCCGGCCGTCGAGGAACAGTGCAATGACCGGGTTCATCGGATCGGTCAGACCCGTCCGGTCACCGTGCACGTCCCGATGGCGATCCATCCCGGGTATCAGCACAACTCCTTTGACTGCCTGCTACATTCCCTGATGACCCGGAAACGGCGGCTGGCCAGCTCCGCCCTCTGGCCGATGGGGGACACAGAGGAGGATGCAAGCCGACTTCAACAGATGTTGGCCGACGGCGCATCAACCCAAACAGGAGATCCCATACATGCAGCGATGACTATGATGTTCAGGCGTGACGATATGACTTTGCCACAATCGAACCCTGACGGATCGATTCCATATGCGTGACCCAGATTAGATGGCTCTGTTGGAACCAATGCCGCCGCGCCCCAACGATATCCATTTGGAAGCCACACCCCGCTCGTGATCGGCGCGGAAACGGTGGGATGAAATCGTCATCCTCAGCTACTCCGCTCAAAAATCCGTTTCCAGATAAACCCCGGCGCAGTCGTAGGCGACGGCGGCGGAGGTCGCGCCGGTGTTGAGGAAGAGCCGCGGCGACAGGAACTGTGTGGCGGCGGGCAGGTCGGCGGTGATCTCCTGCTCGAACACCGCGCCGGAAACCTCGTCCAAGACGCGCACCCAGACGGAACTGCCATTCGGCGGCGCGGCGATGAAGAGCGTCAGCACGCCACCCGTGGCGATGGCGAAGGACGCGCCCATGTCGGTCAGGGTCGGCGCACCGGTGCCGTCGTTGCGGACCAGCTGCCAGTTTGCATGGGTTCCGCGCTGGAAACCGATGCCGATGCAGTTCACCGCGGCGGCCAGCGTCAGGGTGGTGGCAAGCGCGGCGGTAGAGCCGTAAAGCCCGAAGAACCCCATCCCTGTTGCCTGCAGCGTCGTCAGCGAAATCCGCGTGACGAAAGTCCAGCCGCCGAGGCCCGCCGCATTGCCGCGCCAGCAGGCCCAGCCTGCGGATCGCTGATCGGCGACAGAGTCCGCCACGGCTGCCGAGGTCAATCGCCAGCGGCGCATCGAGGCGGCAAGGTTCGTGGCGGCGAGCGTCGGGTGCGAGACGGTGCCGACCGAGGTGACGGGCAGACCTTCACTGGTGATCGTCGTGCCGGTCGAAGGCGCCCAGTTGGCGATCCGGTTCACCCCGAAGTGCGGCTGCAGCGGAAAGTCCCGCCCCGAGGGGCGCATCACATCGATCCACGGCGCCCCGGCGCGGTTGCGGGCATAGAACGAGGCCTTGCCTGCGGGCGGCGGGGATGGCGCCGCGGCCAGTCCCGGCAGGACCGTAGGCTGCGGCAGTTCCACCTGGCCGCTGGTGCGGTCGATCCTGATGGCATCGAAGAAGGCCGATCCGTCCGGGCTGACCTTGAAGCTGAAGTCATCGCTGCCGAGAAGGCCGATCAGGGCACGCGCCGAAAACCCGGTCTTGAAGGCGAATGCCGCGTCGTTCCCCGCAGCTGACTTGTTGACCGTCGCCTCGATGCCAGTGCCTGCGTTGTTCAGGAGGACCGCAGGCGTGTTGACCGACAGCCGGTTGTAGCTGTCCGCCGTCGCCCCGCCGAGGCCCAGAAGCTGCGCGGTCAGGTTCGCCTGCGGCATGCCGACCTGCGTCACGGCATTGGCGAAAGTGACGTTGGGCGTGTTGATCACCGTCGTCCCACCCGCCCCGGCGGTGGCCGATCCGATGTTGACGACCGTTGTGGACCCGGACGCACCTCCGGTGCCGAGGTTCACGGTTTTGGTGACGCCCGTGGTCGTGGCCCCGGTGCCCATCCCGTAGGTCGCAGTGCCGGTGGAGGTGCCGATGGTCGCCGTGGCCGCCGAGACCGTCACGGTGCCCGATGCCGTCAGCGTCCCCGAAAACGTCTTGTTGCCGGAGAAGGTCTGCGTGCCTGCGAGGATCGCCAATTCCGAGGAGGTGTTGGGCAGGGTGAAACTCCGCGTGGTGCCCGCGCTGATCCCCGCCAGCGAGAAAGTGGCCTTCTTCGTCGGGTCCGCATCGTTCACTAGGCTGAACACCGCGTCCGACACATCGCGCGGCTCGCCCATGACCTCCCAGGCCGCACCGGTCCAGACGAGAAACAGGCCCTCGACTGCGACCCACACCAACCAGCCGGTGCGCGGAACCAGCCTGACCCATGCGCCGTCGATCCAGAAGGCGATGTTCAGATCCCACCCGGCCCAGAGGCCCGTTGCGCTGGAGGCCACGAGGTGCCGGTTGCCGTCGGCCGGGCTGGCCGGGGGCGCAGTGCGCGTGCGGTCCAGAACGGAAAGCTGCACCATGGCATCGAGCAGCCGCAGCGCCTCGTTGTGGGTGACATGCTTCTGCGCTTGCGCCGCCAGAAGATAGGGCAGGCCCAGATGGGTCGTGGTGTCGGACATGGGGGTTCCCGTGGGTTGGGATCAGAATTGCATCGTGACCGCGGCAGGCGTGCCGCGGCCGAGGCGGTTCGACAGCTGGTAGATGCGGATCGCCAACGTCTGGCCGGGCCCGAGCGGTGCACCCCAATCGGCGCTCTGCTGGGTGGCGGCGTAGAGAACGGAGGTCGTAGTGCAGGTCAGCGTCCGCTTGACGGTTGTCCCGTCGAGGATCTGGACGTCGTAGGATTCGATGTCCTCGGCCAGCGGCACCTCGACCTGTTCCCAGGCATCAGCGACCAGCGCGCGGGACCGCCGGGTCCAGCGGATCGTCAGATCGCCTGGGGCTCGCGCGATCCGCCAAGGCTGTTCGACGTGGACCGGCGCGAATGGGACAAGGCCGCGCCCGGTCGGGGTGAAGCCCAGCGCGACGTAGCTGTCATCCGTGACAGAACGCGCGGCCGGGCCAACCCGCCAGTTCCACGGCAGTCCGAGATCGGCCTCGGCGATGGGCAAAGAGGTGAGTGCCGCGTCCAGCACCACGACCCGCGCTCCGGCCTGGGCCGGGTTGCCCATCGCATTCTCCGTTCCGCGCTGGCCGCGCAGGAGCCGGGTCAGCCGGTAACGGCCAGGGGCGATCAGTTCGGCCGCGCCCGCCTGCACGATCTCCCACTGGCCAGCGGCACTCTCGACCGCAAGCGCATTGGCCCCGCCGAATAGGGCGACATCGCTCACGCTCTCCAGCGTCCCCGTCAGAAGATCGACCACCAGCGCATTGCCTTGATCGAAGCGCCAGGTCGGCCCCGGAAAGAAATCGAAGGCCAGTGTGCCAATCCGCGCGCGACTGCCAAAGGTAGTCAGGAGGTTGAAGCCATCGGTCGAGGCGCTGCGGAACACCGCGATCTCACCCGGCCAAGGGCTGGCATGGGCGGCGATCAGGGGGCGATGCGCGGGCTGGTCTTCGGTGATCTGCGGGAGGTCGAGCATCACCACTTCCGGCGTCCCAAAGACGACGGGGCTTGCAAGGCTCGCGGGCCGGGGCTCCCCGGGCGGCAGGTCATAGGCCGCGCGGTCCTGACGCACCGCCTCGATCCCGCGCGCTTCGGCATCGGCGACCGAGACGAGCCGGTATTCCACCTCGCGGCCATCATGGCCCAGCTGTATGACGTCGGCCGGATCGAGGGCCAGACGCGAGGGCGGCAGGCGGAAGGTGGCGCTCTCGCGTCCGATCCAGGCTTCCATCAGCGCACGGCGGCAGCGGCGCTCGGCCTCCTCGGGCGGGATCGCCATGGGGAAGGCTTCGGAGGCGATGCGCGTCGTGTCGACGGTGATGCGTCGGGCTTCGACGAGAGCGGCATCATAATCCTCGTCCGCCCGCGCGACCTGCCACTTCAGGGCCTGGGGCAGTTCGGTCTCCTGGCCGCGCGTCAGTTCGAACGCCTCGCCTTCCCGACTGGCGACGAGATCGTCGATGGCCAGCGTGGCGACCGAGGCGCGGCCGCGCATGACGAAACGGATCACGCCCTCGGTCTCGATGGCATCGAATCCGAAATGCCGGGCCAGCGTGGAGATCGACGCGCGCGGGCTTTCCAGCGAACCGATCACATAGCCTTCGACCGCGCCCCAGAGGCCGGAAACGTCGATCAGGTTCTCCGCAAGCCCAGCGCGCAGGCAGAGGTGCCGCACGAGCGCGGCCAATGACACCGCGCCCAGCCGTCCGGTCAGCCAGTGGCCAAGCCGCCAGTTCGGGCCGTCGGCCCAGACCCCGGTCAGTTCGGGGAAGAACGGATAGGGCCGCGCATCCCAGGTCCAGGCGGCGCATTCCGGAACCTGGACCATCCGGCCGCCGTAGATGGACGACGCCGGGTTGTTCGTGCTCTGACCCCACCAGAGATTGCTGGCCTCGAGATAGGAGCGCTGGATCGCATCATCACGCCAGCCGCGCGAGAAGTACGGAGTGAAGCTCTCGGACGACTTCGGGTCGAAGAAGACGTTCGGTTGGTTCGTGCCTCGGTCGATGGCGGGACAGCCCAGTTCCGTGAACCAGACCGGTTTCGACTGCGGCACCCATGCGGTCGGCGTGCCGCTCTCGACCCCGCCCGGCCGGTTGAAATGCGGGTTCGACCACCAGGCGCGCAGATCCTTGTAGCGGAAGACCCACGGTTTGCCAGCGCCGCCATCGGTGATCGGAGTGCGGATCTGCGCCGACCGATCCGCGGCCGAGGCGTAGACCCAGTCGAAACCCTCGCCGCCCGCGATGTTGGCCTGCAGATAGCCGCGATCATGGATCGCGGACCAGTCCTCGAGGGCATCAGCATGGTCGAAGCCGTCGCGCCAGTCCGACAGCGGCATGTAGTTGTCGATGCCGATGAAGTCGATGTTGGCATCCGACCAGAGCGGATCGAGGTGGAAGAACACATCGCCGCTGCCATCTGCAGGGTGGTGGCCGAAGTATTCCGACCAGTCGGCGGCATAGCCGATCCTGGAACCCGCGCCGAGGATCGCGCGCACATCTGCCGCGAGGGATTTGAAGGCGGTGACGGCGGGATAGCTGCTGGCACCCGACCGGATTGTGGTGAGGCCGGGCATTTCGGAGCCGATCAGGAAGGCATCGACGCCCCCGGCCGCTTTGCACAGATGCGCGTAGTGCAGGATCATCCGGCGCAGCGACCATTCCCCGACCGGCCCGGTCCAGCTGACATTGGTGCCTGACACGCTGAAGTTCGCGGGCGCCGCTGTGCCGAACAGTGCCGACACCTGCGTGGCGGCTGCGGCGGTCTTGTCCACCGACCCTGCAAAACCCGCAGCCGGGGAACAGGTGATCCGCCCCCGCCAGGGGAATGTCGGCTGGCCCAAGGCAGCGGCATTGGCGCTGTAAGGATTGGGCTTGGTGTTGCCGGGCGGCACGTCAAGCAGCAGGAACGGATAGAAGGTGACCCGCAAGCCGCGCGCCTTCATCTCCTGGATGGCCTGCACCACCGCGAAGTCCGAAGGGGTGCCGCCGTAGACCGGACGATCCTCGGCATCTCGGCTGACCAGAAACGCGTCTGCACGGTTGACGCCATTCACGACCCATGCCGACGGTGTCGTGGTCTTTGCCGCAACCTCGACGCCCGGCCGCACCTTGCAGTTTCCGGCGCGCAGATCATCGCCAAACCAGGCCACGACGAGGCTGACGCTTTCCACTGCCGGGGCCATCGCCTGCAGCCGATCGAGGGCCACGACAATGTCAGCGGTGTCGGCGATTGCGTTCAGGTTCTCGGCCACGGTCGCGCCGCCAGCGCCGGTGGATTTCTTGACCGGGGCGGTCGCGTAGGTGAACTCGCCCGAGGCCGGGATCATGGTCACCGCCTTCACCAGCCCCTCGGCGGTGTCCGGATCAGCCAGAGGCCGGAATACCTCGAAACTGAGCTGCGGCAGGCGGTTGCCGTAGGTGGAAAGCGCCAGTTCTTCAAAGACGACATAGGCCGTGCCGCGATAGGCCGGGGTGCTGGCCGCCCCCATCTTCGCAGCGATGAACGGGTCGGCGGTCTGGGTTTCGTTCCCCGGATACCAGCGCCAGGTGATGCCGGTCATGTCGAGCGGCTTGCCGTCGGCCCAGACGCGGCCGATACCGGTGATCGGGCCTTCGCAGAGGGCGACCGCGAAGGATGCATAGTACAGATACTCGGTGGTCCGGACCTTGCCGCCCCCGCCGCCCTTGCCACCGCCTTGCGTCGTGGTCTTCGTCTCCTCGCGGAAATCGGTGGCCCAGACGATGTTGCCGCCGATGCGCATGCGGCCGTAGAGGCGCGGAATCACGGCCCCTTCGGTCGCGGATGTGATCCGCAGACTGTCGAGGCGTTGGCCCTCGATCTTCTGCGCCGGGGCCAGCGAGGACACGATCCAGCTGTCGACCACCGAGCCGATGGTCGAGCCGATGAAGCCACCGATGGCGGCGCCAGAGAACCCGAGGATCGCGCCGCCAAAGGCCCCGCCGATGGCGGACCCGACAGCGCCGAGGACGAGCGTGGCCATTTGAAAATCTCAACGTGCAGGGAAGAGGAAGGCGAAGGCGATGCGCCGCCGCCATGCGGGTGTCAGCGGTTCCTCGATCACGCCGAGGCGTTCATAGGCGTGCAGGAAGGTGTCGGGGACGGTCAGGATACCGACATGCTTGGCGATGGCGCGCGGCACCATACGGAACAGGACCAGCGCGCCGGGCGGCGCATCTGCGGGTGCGATCTCCGGCATCATCCGCCGCGCCCCGTCCGCCAGCACCTCGCGCGGCCCGGTCTCGCCCCAATCCCGGCTATAGGGCGGGATCGGGAACGGCTCCGGCCCGACGACCTCGCGCCAGACCCCGCGCGCGAGGCCGAGGCAATCGCAGCCGACTCCGCGCAGGCTGGCCTGATCGTGATAGGGTGTGCCGAGCCAGGACCGAGCAGCGGAGATGACGCGGGCAGGATCGGCGGCTGTCACAGCACAGCTCCGTCATGGCCGCCGTCCTTGGTGGCGTAGCGCAGGACCGCGTCCTGGCCCGGGATGTGCGGGAAGCCCCGGAAGTTCGCGACATTGGCGAACTTCGACCCGCAGGTCGCGATCCGCTTGTCGCAACCGGCGCGGACGATGAATGCGTCTGTCGCCATGATCGGGCGCACCGGTGCTTCCAGCAGGGTCAGGATTGCCATCCCGTCGACGAGGTCATGCGACAGCACCTCGACCCGCCGCCCGGCATTGGCGCCGGTCGACCATTCGACAAGGCCAAACGCGAACCAGCCCGTTGCGAAGGCACCGAGGCCGGAAGCCGTGAAGGCCTGGTCGCGCAGCACATCGATCACGGCGCCGGTCCCCTTGAAGGCCGCGGCCTCGAGGTTTACGCCGCAGCGCTGATCGCCCAACGTGGCGTCGCAACTCGCCTGAAACGTCCGCCCAACCGTCTGGCCAAGGACGTGCGCCAGCGACCGCACCTCCGCCACGAAGGCCAGCCGCCCGCGCCGGATCTGGCCGATGGCCCCGCGCCGCAGAAGCACGCGCTGCGCCGGGCTGGCCCAGTTCACCCGCCAGACCTCGACTGCTGCATTGTCCCACCGGCCGTCGAGAATGTCGGTCTCGGTGATCCGGTCAGAAGAGAGCACGCCTTGCGCATCCTGCGCGTCGACGGAAAGGTCAGAGCCGGATCGGACCTCGGACGCCGTCAGCCCGCTTTCCGGTTCGAACTCGGTGCCGTCGAACGACAGTGTCCGGTCGTGGTCCGTGAAGCCGAAGCTCACCCCATCTGTCCGGGTGATGCGCCAGCACCAGGCGAGCGTCGTCGTGCCCTCGTCGAGATGCGCCTGCAGCGCGGGCGGGAGGGACTTCATGGCCGGTCTCCCCGCGCTGCAGCCACACAAAGGACGACGACAAACATGCCGATGGCACCGCCCACGACCATGCCCGCGAGGAACTCAATCATCGCCGCGGAACCCGCGTTCGATGCGGTCGCGCAGGCCGATGAGGCCGAGGCCGAGAGCGATCAGCGCAGCAGGCGATGCGTCGCCTGAACCAGACAGGAGTGTGATCAGCCGGGCAAGATCGGCGAGCGGACCGGTGGCGGGCAGCGCGAGGGAGGCGGCGCCGGTCGCGAAGGCGAGCAGCCCCGCCCACCAGGTGAGCGAGGTCGGACGGATGTAGCGCATGGGATCAGACCCTCCGGATCAGTGTGGTGAAAAGACCGACCAGCCGGGCGAGCCAACCGGCAGGCGCGTCGGACGCAGGCTGCGGGACAGACGGCTGCGGCACGAACGGCAGGCGCAGGAGCGCGAGCGCTTCCGCCTCGGTCAGGCGGCGAACGGGCCGAGAGAAATCGACGCGACCCCCGCGGTCCACGGCCCAGACCGGGATAGTCCCGCCGGGATAGCGGCCGTGGCGGAACAGGTCGCGCTCGGCCTCGCGGCGCGGGATGATCACCGCCGGTCGCCGCCAGTTCAGAAACGCGTCGGCGGCTGCAACGCGATTGCCGACGTTGAGCGCTTTCGTCAGCGTGGCTCTGGAGATCGCGCCAGTGTTGTAGTGGAAGGAGACCAGCGCATCGAACTCATGTGGTTCCAGCGGCACCTTCACGGCCCGTCGCACCTCGGCCTCGTAGGCGGCAAGGTCTGCGCGGAAGACCCTGAAGGCCTCGCGGATCCCGGCGTCGAGGTCGGCGGAAATCCCGCGGGGCATCTTCGCCGGATCGGGCGGCCCCGCGGCGGCTGTATGGCCGATGCCGAAGGTCCAGACGGTCTTCACGTCGAGATAGGGTCCGGGCACGACTCCTTCGTGCCGGACGAGGGCCAGGAGGCCCCGATCGGTCATGTGCATGGGATTACCTGAGGAGGGAGAGGAGGAGGATCAGGGCGGCGACGGCGATGCCTACGCCCAGGCGGTGGCGGAAGGCCTGACCGGGATCGCCCGGGTCGCAACGAAGGGCGCGCGCGATGCGGAGAAGGTCATTCATCGTCCGCCCCTCCCTGCGCGCCGCGCAGCCGGGCGAGGACGAGTTCGATGAAGGCGGGGCCGAAGACGCCCACGAGATAGGCGGCCGAGCCTGCAGCGCCACCCGCGGGGATCGCCTGCGGCGGCAGGGCGAGCCATGCGGTGACGAGCGCCATCGAGAGGCTTCCCATTCCTGCCGCGATCAGGCCTCCGAGCAGGATGTGCCGGAGCGCGTCGCGCAGCCGCATCCGGGTGGTCAGCGCATTGGTGGCCCCGCCAAGCGCGCCCCAGGCGGCGAGGATCACCGCCGTCGAGGCTGCAAGCTCGCGCAGCACCGCCGCCAGAAACCCGGTCTCGTCGTTCATGTGCGGATCTCCAGGAGCGGGATCGAGGTGATCGACCCGAGGCGTTCGAGGTCGAGGGTGACGTCGAGGGCGTCGGTGTCGAAGCGGACGGGGACGTCGAAGTCGAAACCCGCGGTGATGACGACGCCTGCGGCCGGAGCGGTGGTGAAGGTCACCAAGCCTGTCGCGGTGGAAACCGACCAGCCGGAGGCTTGGGGGACCCCATTCAAGGCGATGCTAACGGTCCCGGCGACGGGTTTGGTGATGGTTCGGGTCCAGGACTGCGCGCCGGAGGTGTAGCGCTTGGCCAGTTGGAACTGGGTAGCCGACCCATTGCCGGTGCCGATAGACTGGTCGGCCGGCGCGACCGGCTGCGACGGCAGGCAGGACTTGAAGTCTGCCCAGTCCTTGAAGCGGAAACCGTGAAGGCGGCCGTTCCTCGCCTCGAAGAACGCCACGACCGCCGCCAGATCGTCAGCGCGGCGGATGCCGTAGGCAACGTCGTAGCGGCGGCGGCTGTTGGCCCAGCTGGCGTTGCGCTCCTCAGCGCCCGAGGCCAGTTCGACGATCTGTGTGCGCCGCTCGGGGCCACCGCGCGCCCCGCGGCTGATGTTGTCCGGAAACCGGACCTCGTGAAACGCCATCAGAACTCTCCTTGGTTCGTGCTCTGGTCCCCGCAACCGACTCCCACTTGCGGGGTCGCACTCACATCCCCCTCCGGCCCAGTGACACGGCACGGGCGATGTCGCTCGCCACCTGCGTGCGCGACTGGCGGAAGCTCTCGGCGTCGCGGGCGTTGATCGTGACGTTGACGGTCGAACCACCCGCCTGGCCGTAGCCAGCCGCCTCGCGCCGAGAGAGCACCCGCTCCCCGCGCTGCAGGATCGCGGGCACCTCATCCGGCCGAAGACCAGCCCAGCCTCCGTTGTGCATGCGCGGCGCGCCCGCGAAGGCCATGGCCGGGACCATTCGGCCGGGACCTGGGGCGCCGACCGTTCCGCCCGCATGCAGGATGTTCGCGAAAATCCCACCCGCGCCGCCCAGCGCGCCAGAGAGGGCGTTCGCAATCGGGCCCAGGATGAAGCGCCGGGCGGCGAGCTTGGCAAGGTCGGCGATCATCGACGTGACCAGATCGCGGAAGTCGAGTTTGCCGGTTTTCACGAAGTCGCCGATGGCGTTCTCAGCGCTCTGAAACGCGCCCACCAGCGCGCTGCCGATATCCCCGCCGATGTCGCGCGCCTTGGCGCCGTAGTCGGCCAGCGCGGCGGTGACGGCTCGCCAGCCGGAGAGCGCCGCGTCCGCGCCCTCGGCCGCAGCCGCCCCCGCGTCACGCGCGGCCCCGCTAGCGCCGTCGGCGGCGGTGGCGGTGTCGTTCAGCCCGGCCGTGACGGCATCTGCAGAAGCGGCTGCATCGGCGAGTGCGGTCTCGGCCTCGGTGCCCGTGCCGGTGACGGCATCCTTCAGCGCCTGCCAACTGGCCAGCGGACGGCCTGCGGCATCGGCCAGCATGCCTGCTGCTTCGCGGTAACCGTCAGCCCGGCCACGCGCATCGTCTGCCATCGCGCCAAGCCCGAGGTCGGGCGGCTCGAGGTAGGCCCGGGATAGTGCCGCCGAGAAGGCATCCGCCGCCGCAGCCCCTGCAGCCGTTGCCGCACCCTCGAACGGATTGCCGATGCGGCCGAGTTCCACCGGATCGAGAACGCCGATCCGCACGCCCCCTTCGCCGGTTGCCCATTCGGGCAGCAGCGCGAGGGCCGCGTTCAGGGTCTCGATGAAGCTGTTGATGCGGGTGACGACGCCGTTCAGCATCGCCTCGACGCCGGAGATAAGCCCGTTCGCGGCCTGGAAGGCGAAATCGCCGATAGCGCCCGGCAGACTTCCCCAGATGGCGACCGCCACGTCATAGGCCCCCTGGAAGATCGCCGCCGTCCGGTCGCCGAAGCTGACCACGCCCGCGATGGTGCCTTCAAGGGCCGAGAGACCGGCCGCCTTCAGGCCCTCCCACCCGGCCGCCATACGCGCGAATATCGCGTCGAGCGACAGGCCGATCCGAGACCAGACCTCCGATACAAGATCGCCCAGCAGGCGGAACGCTTCACCCACGCCGCCGACCCGGTCCACGAGCTGTGAGAACTGGTAGACCAACTCGCCCGCGCCGACGATCGGCGCGCCGATGCCGGTGCGGATCAGCGCGCCGCGCAGGAACACCAGCGCGGTGGCGAGGCCGCGCACCGACAAAGCGGCAACGGCCAGCCCGGCCACCCAACGACCCGCCATGAAGGCAGCGAATGTCGCGGCATAGGTGGCAAGCCGTGCGAGGTTGTCGAAGACCGCCGTGATCGCGCCGCCGATGGGCCCGGTGCCGCGCGCCATATCCGCCAGCGCATTCGCCACGGTTTCCAGCGCCGGGGCGACGGCGGCGGTCAGTCGGTTGGTCAGGCCCAGCCAGATCAGGCTCAGCTTGGCAATGGCATCTCCTGTGCGTTCGATCTGTGCCGCGTCGGCCGCGCTTACGGCCACCCCAAAGTCCTGCACATCGCGCGCGGCGTCGCGCAGGGTGGCGCTGTCGATCCGCAGGAAGGCGAGTGCCGCCCGGTCGCCGAAGAGGTCGGAGGCAACGGCCGCCCGCTCGGCCTCGGGCACATAGCGGGCCAAGGCGTCCTGAATGGCAACGATGCGCTGGTCGAGCGGCAGCGCCTGCAACTCGGCGGCCGTCAGGTTCAGCCGTTGCAAGGCGCCAACCGCCGATCCGGAACCAGCGGCGGCTTCCGACAACCGCGTGGTCAGCTTCTTGGTTGCCTGTTCGATCTCGCCCATGGAAACACCGGCCAATTCGCCAGCCCATGTCAGCACCTGCAGGCTTTCGACGGTGGTCCGGAGCGAGGCCGCCATGTCCGCCTGCGCGCCGATGACGTCGAGCCCCGAGCGGACCATCGCCACGCCCGCAGCGGCTGCGGCGGCGGTCAATGCCGCCAGCGCGATCCCGGCGCGGCGCGCGAAGCTGGAGAGGCGCGTATTGGCCAGTTCCATCTCGGTGGACAGACGGCCAAAGCCACGAGCACCGGCCTCACCGATCCCCTCCAGTTCGGCGCGCACCTGGCGGCCACCGACGGCGGCGAGCCGGACGGAGACGCGTTTCTCGGCCATGGGATCGGGGCTCCGGGTGGAATGGGGTCAGTCGCGGTTCGCCGCGATCTGTTCGTTCACGCGGCGGACCATCACTGCCTCGATGGCGGGCAGCAGTTCGGCGATGGCGGGTGGGGAGATGCCGAGGGCCGCGCCCAAGGCCAGCGCGGCCCCCATGTCCCAGCCGATCACAGCACCAGGGATGACGCGCATCTGCCCGCCAAGGCGCTGCGCCAGGTCCCAGACCTGCGCGCCTTCGAGCGTCAGCGGCCAGTTCAGCCGTGCGGGGCAGTCGGGACAGGTTGTTCCGCAGGCCGCGCAGTAGCCTTCGCCCCCACCGAAGGACCAGTCGGCAAGGGCGATGAGGCGTTTTTTTCCGCGTCCAGCAGGAGGGCCTTGGCGACGTAAGAAGTCTGGAACGCCTCGAATGCGGGCCAGATGTCGAGAAGCGCATCAACGGCCTCCGGGCTCGGATCGATGGGATTGCCATTGGCGTCGCCAATCCCCTCCCAGTCGAGGATCGCGCGCCGCGCCAATGCCTTGGCCATGGCGAGCGCGGCTTCCTCGGTCGCGGACCCCTCGGGCAGGTCGGCAATCGCCGGATCGCCCCGCGCGGACACCATCAGTGCTGTGGTCAGCGGGCGGAGCCGGACACGCACTCCGGGGATGAGGTCGCACCACTGCGACGCGTTGGTGAGGTCGAGGGTCAGCATGGCGGGCCTTCTCAATAGGTTGCGACGGTGTTGACGAGGACGGCGGTGCACATCCGGGCGGGGCTGGTGGCCTTGGCCGCCTGCCAGTCGAAGGTGGCCTGGATGCCCTGCGGGCCCGGGATTTCGATCCGGGGGCGCGGCAGGTAGACGGCATGGGCGGTGAAGGTGAAGCTGGCGTCGGCCCCGAGGCTCCAGGCAAAGACCAGCTCGCAAGGCGTGCCATCAATGGCTTGCGTGATCAGCGCGGTGTCGGCAAAGCGCACCTCGACCCGGCCGGTCAGGGCGGCCATGCCCGGATCGGCCCCCTCGATGCGGCCGTCCGAACGGATGGTCTCGATCCGGTCGAGCCCGTTGGAATAGGTCACCTCGGCCGAGATGACGTTGCCGAGCGGCGTGCCGTTGCGCGTGATCGCGCCGTTGAAATGTCCGAACCGCTGCAGCGCCAGCGAAGTGGGCGTGCCAGCGGCCGTAGCCGCCGCGACGCTCTCGCCCTGCGCAATCAGCCGCGCTGTCGCCGTCAGCAACCCTGACCGCGCCATCTGCCACGACAACTGATCGCAAACACAGCCGCTGTACATCGCGTAGCGCGGCACCTCGGGCATCGCCGTCTCGATGGCCATGCTTGGCAGCGCCCAGTTGCCCGACTGGAACGTATGGGTCTTGGGCGTGGTGCCAGAGGTGACCGGCGCGCCGAAAGCCGCTTTCAGCCACAACCCAAGGTTCTCGACATCGATCGGCACCACCACATCGCCATCGGCGGTGACCGCGTCCTTGATCGGGGCCAAGGGATCGCGCCCCTGGCCCAGCAGTTCCGAGGCGATCAGCGGCTGTTCGGAGCCGAGCGTGGTGCTCGCGAAGGGCACTGTGCGAAAGCCCGTGGCAGGCGCGGTGCCGTAGACGGTCTCGAACGCAAGCGCCATCTGCGCCCGCGCCCCATGGGCTCGTGCCATCGTGTTCTCCTATCGTGGGTGGGGTCAGGCCAGAGGATCGGCCGTGGAATAGTGCAGGATGACCGGGATCACCCCCGCCTTCAGGCTGGCGGCACCCTCCACGGCCAGATCGACCGGACGCGGCGCTTCCGCCTCGACCCAGTCGCAGAGGCCGCCCAGCGTGCGGTCGGCGGCCAGAGCCGCGCCGACACTGGCGCAGAGGGTGTCGAAGGCGGTGTCACGGGCAGCACCCTGCACGACCGCCTCGATCTCGGCCCGGTGCTGGTAGTGGTAGCGCAGCGGCGAGAGCGTCACCTCGGGCTCGCCCGGCTCGCCGTCGCGCAGGATCAGAAGGCCTGCGGCAGGGACTCGTTCGGGCAGCGCGTCACCGCGCAGGGCGGTGGCGGGCAGCGCCGAGAGCCGCGCATGCAGCGCGGCGAGGATGGTTTCGCGAGGGGTGGGCACGACCGAAAGGGCTCCAGTCCAGAAGGGGAGTTTTGGCGTGGAAAACTACGACACAACGGCATTGTACGCGTGTCAGCCATGTCAGATCACAGCTCTATCGGCCTTCAAAGCCGAGCTTCAGTCGTCAATCTGGTCGAAAAAGTCTGAGAAATCTATGGCTTCTGGCACACGCCGCGCGATGAAAAGTCCAGTTATCCTTGCCTTCGGAAAGCGTCGGCTCAGGACGTTTGACATGGCTCGAAACCGGCACCCTGTCACAAGCAGGTCATCTACGATGCCGATCCAACTTGGCGATTGCCCGGTCAACGTCTCATCAATTTCGTACACGCTTTCCCATGCCTCGGGCGGCGGACGGCTGGAACTTTCATGCGCAGCACCAATTGGTTCGGTCTGAGTAACGATCTCTCTGACATCGGCCGAGATGCCTGCGGGCGGCTTCAGCGCCCTCAGCATGTCCATCATTCGGTCATCGTATTCCGGGTCAGTCTTGAGCTTCGACGGCGGCACCGGGACAAGGGTGAGTTCCCCGAACCGTGGGCCAATTCGGGCCGAGAACAGATCTGCCACTGTCCGGATCGCACGCTGCTTGTGCGGCCACCGGTTCGTCCCCCGCCAGTTCACTGGCATCTTGAAGTTCAGTATCAACTGGTTGGTGGCGCTGTGCGCCCATCCTTTCCGCGCCGTGTAGTCGCCGAAGAACAGGCACTCATCCCCCGGCAGGAGGTGATTGTGGTCGCCACGGGTAAGATCGTCGATCCTAGTGAAGCGCGACGGAAAGGAGCTGCCTGCGGATGTCGTCATAGTCGGCCACTCTGATCGCGCCACGTTCTTCTAATGTGTGGGGCCACTTCAGCCCCGGCTTGCGGAAATTGCTCTCGAGGATGAAGACCTTCCGCCCCTGTTTAAGCGCGTGTCGCGCCTGGATCAGAGTCCCCGAGGTCTCCCCGGCCTCGACGATGATCGTGGCCTGCGTAAGCGCAGACATTGTGATGTTCCGCTCCGGGAAGAAGAAGTTGTTCGCGACCGGATTTTTCTGTGCGCTGTACCGCTTCACCGGCACCTGACTGATGAGCAGGTGGTTGCGGGCAATCTCGCGTTGGAGCCGCGTATTGGCCGCTGGGTATGCTTTCAACAGCGGGGTCCCCAGCACTGCGATTGTCCGGCCGCCATTCTCGATAGCAGCCGTGTGGGCAGCTGTGTCGACCCCTGCCGCAAGCCCCGAGACGATGGTGAAGTCGTCGCCCAGCAGGGACTTCACCAGCCTGCGCGTTCTCGCAAGCCCTTCGTCGGTGGGTTTGCGCGTACCAACCACGGCAACCGCCCGCGGGGAGTTCACGAGGTCCCACCAACCCTGGAAGTACAGGAGCTCAACTGGGTGGTCTGCGACACGAAGGCGCTCAGGGTAATCGCCAGCGCCATGGATGCGAATACCATAGTGCTCAACGCCGGCGTCTCGCAGCATGGCATGGACATCGTTGGCGTAGTTGACGGCGCGCGACCGCTCCACGAAATCAGACGGTAAGGATCCTTTGCGCTTAGCAAACATGTCTGCGATGGACTTGAAACTCGCCTTCTGTTCCTCCCAGAGTGCTTCGTAAGCACCCAGTTCATGGAACGGCGAGACGGCGCGATCGGAAAAGTCTTCGGCCTGTAACTCAAGCTGCATTATCCCCCTCCTTCCCGCGCCATGTTTCCAGTGAATGGCACAGAACAAATATAGAACACTTCGTCAGAACGCAAGCTGGACAGTATGGCGACGCCCTAGAACCTTCTGACAAACCGACTTTTCACCGAAAGGCGCCAAAGCGCAAGCAGGTCATTGGGACGCACGTCGAACCGTCAGAACCGCAATCAAGGACCACCGGGGCCCACCTTACTCTCCACCCAGTTCGCCACGATCAGCCCCGGCACGGCATCATGCGCTCGCTGCGCATCCCGTGCCAGGTCCAGCCGCTTCGGCAGCTTGACCTGCGGCACCAGCAAGAAGATCGGCGCGGTGACGACACCCCGACCGGTCTTCGACCGTGACGCCACGGCACGGCCCTTGGTGTTCAGCCGCCCCTCGGCCACCAGCAGGCTTGGCCCCCGGCGGCGATAGATGAACCGCAGGCGCAGGCCGGTGCGGCGTTCCCATTCGCCGGGGGTTATGCGTCCACCGCGGAGGGACTTGCCCGCCGCAGACGTGGGAATTGCCAGCCAGAACCCGTTTTTCGAGCGGATCAGCGGGCCGGTGTCATGCGCGCCGACGATGACGGGGGCGTTGGACCAAACCACGGCCGCCGCGTTGAGGCTGGGCGTGGCCTTCGGGAACTGCTCCGACCGGATGGTGCGGGCCAGCCGGGCCCCTAGCCCCGCGCCGGTGATCTGCAACCGCCACGCGGTCTTCAGCCCTGTCCCGGCCTCGCGGATTGCAGCCGATACGGCGCGCTCACCCGCCGCGACCTCGGCGGCCATCATCTCGACGATGTCAGGATCGATGTCGAGCTTGAGCTTCATCGCGGTCACGCGGGGCGCAGGTCGACAGTCCAGACCAGCCGCTCGCGGTCGCGGACGGGCTCGCCCTGGATGAGGAAGGCGACGCCCTCGATCTCGATGCGGTCGCCGGGGCGGGGGTTCGGCACCTCCGCCACCCGCAGGTCGACGCGGGTGGTTTCGGACCAGAGCCGCGCGTCACCGAAGTCGGTGACCGCATCGGCACGCCGGGCAACGACGCGCACCAGGACCGGCGCACAACCGTCGGCGATGTAGACCGCGTCCCGCCCGATGTTGGGATCGGCGAAGAGCGCACCCACGGCGGCGGCAAAGCCGCTCATCAGAAGGTGCCGTTCAGCCGCACCCGGCCGACCACATCGCCCGCGCCACCCGCCACCACCTCGGTCGCCACGCCAATTAGCGTGTTCGAGGTGGTGACCTTGGTGGTCTGACGGGCGGTGTTGTCCCAATAGATGCGGTCGCCGACGGCCCAAGCCTGGGAGCCGAGCTTCTTCAGCTCGTAGACGCCGACGAGCGCGGCTTCGACAGATTCGCCGAGAGCGCCGGTGCCGGAGGCCACGCCGAAGATGGAGCCGACGAGCAGGCCATCCCCGGGAGCGACGGCATAGGGCGCGGTCAGGGTGATGGTATTGCCGGGCTGGACGTAGGTTTTCATGGGGAGGATCCTCGTGGACAGACGAAGGGCGGCCCGTCAGGACCGCCCGCATGTCAGGGTTCGGCATGGGGTGGCGGTTACGCGCCCGGGTTCTTGTAGAGGCCGCGCCAGTCGATGGCCTTGGCGCCGAAGTCGAGGCGGCACTTGATCTCGACCCCGTCGACGTCGAAGCCGTTGCGGGTCTCGATGTAGGCGCCCTGCTGACCTTCCAGATAGGCGTACTCGATGGTGTCGATCTGGTTGGGGCTCGCCGCCAGATACCAGGAGGTGGCGCTCGCCGCGTCGAGGCGCGGCTCGCTGATCGGCGACAGCGTGCGGATCGACTGCGGCACCACCTTGGCACTGTCGGCAGGGACGAGGTTCTGGGCGACCAGTTGCTCGGCCTTCAGTTCCAGCGCGGCCGGGACGATCAGGAAAGCCGGACGAATGTTCAGCACCGTCTTCTTGTCGAGGCCCGTCTGCAGCGCCATCGCCGCACGGGCCGCCCCTACGCTCGCCACATCCAGCGCAGCGCCCGTCGCGGCGAGGTTCTTGTGGGTGGTGTGGAACAGCGCGTTGCCGTCGGCCATTGCCGGGTTCGCGGTGATGATGCCCCAGACGACGTCGCTTTCCAGCTGCGCGATGGAGTTGCCGTACATCGCCGGGATCCGGGTGAAGGCATCCAGATCGTCGTTGATCAGCACCTGCCGGGTGATGGCCACGACCCGGCCATAGGTCTTGACCTTGTAGCTCTCCTTGCTCTCGCCGAGGGTGCCGCGTTTGAACTCGCCGCTTTCGCCCACTTCGAGGAGTTGCGGCGCCTCGCCCAGTTGCACCCGGTGCATCGACTTGAAGTCGGTCGCCAGCACCTGACGGCAGAAGAGCGCAAAGGTGCGGGGATAGGCGTCATAGGCCTGGCGAAGGGTCTTGTTGGTGACGGCCGACAGGATCTCGGGGAAGTCCGAGGTCGAATGCAGGGCGCGGGTCGCCACCTCGTCGCGCGAGAGGCCGCGCGTGTTGACCCCGGCATTGCCGAGGCTCTCGCGGGCGAGTTCCAGCAGCGTCATGCCGCGATACTGGCGCGCGGCGTCTTCCAGCGGAAAGAGCGTCGGGCTGTAGCGGTGCAGCAGCGCGTTCGCCACGGCATCGCGGCGGGTGATGCGCTCGTCCCGGCCGCCGAGGGGAACGGAGACATGCGGGAAGGTCCGGTTCTCGTCGGACGTCGCAGCGACCTGGTCGAGGATCAGGCGGCGGGACTCGTCCACGCTGACGCCGCGCTTGACCAGATCCTCGGCAAAGCCGCGCTCGAGGTTCAGACGGCTGGTCAGATCGTAGATGGTCGAGACGCGGTCGCGCTCGGCCTCGCGGGCACGGGTGGCGATGGCCTCGCTGTCGGGCGCAGGAGCCGGTTCCGGCATCCGCGCGCCGGTCGGCTCGGGGTTCGCCGGTGCCGAAATGGGCTGCTGGCGGGTCTCACGGCTGGCGGGGACATCCCCGGCCACGGTGGTCGTGCTCTCAGGCATGGGTGCCTCCTTTTGCATGCGGTTGTCGACGATCTCGACGGGATAGCTGGCCTGATCCGCCGCACGCACCTGCGCGCGGGGATCGGCGGGAACGGTCACGAAGCTGACCTCGAGCGCGGTCCAGCGTTCGACGATGCGCTGCTCGACATCGCCCTTCGCGGCGGGCTCGACCACTTTCACCCGCTCGATGGAATAGCCGACCGAGACGTTGCGGATGATCCCGTCGCTAATCAGGCCGAACATGCGGTCGGCGGCCTGGTCGAGCCCCTCGCGGGGGAACCGGATGGTGGCCTTGCCTTCCTTGCCCTCGATCCAGGCGCGCTCGACGACCCCCACCTGCGAATGCGAGGACCAGACGGAATGGCTGTCGAGCGCAGGGGCGCCGGCATTGAGGCGCGTCAGATCTACCGCCCGGTCGCTGACCTCGAGGATCTCGTCGAAGGGAACAGAGGTGTCCCAGCCGGTCCACCGCCGCCGCCGGACGGCCGCGCCAGTGGTGAAGACCACGTCGACCGAGCGCGACTCGGTATTGACGGTCGCGGGCAGAATGGGCGCGCGCCGCAGCTGCATCGGCAGGGCGACCGGGGCCGCCATGATCGTGTCGGGCATGGCCCTATTCCTTCTCTGGTTCGGATGCGGGGGCGGCCGGGTCACTGGTCGGGTCGCCCGCCTGCGCGCTGCCGGTCTTGGTGACGCGGCGCGGATCGCTGTCGAGCACGAGACCGAGGCCGTCGAGCTTGGCGTTGGTCGCGGCGATTTCTGCGAGGACCGCGTCCGGGTTGTGACCCTGCCGGGCGATGGCCTGCGACAGCGTCATGGTCCCTGTCCGGATCGCCAGCAGATCGGCCATCGCGTCCTTGTAGGGATCGACTGCGTCGAACTTCGGCGGCGACCATTCCACCCGCACGTCCGGCGTGGGGATCTGGCCTGCCGCCCATGCGGCTTCGGTGAACCAGCGCCAGACCGGCGCGCAGAGCATCGGGATGAAGAGTTGCCACTGGACGGCGTCGATCATGCGGCGGAACTCGACCAGCCCCGCCCGGATCGAGGAATAGTTGACCTGGCTGAGGTCACCGGTCAGAAGTTCGTAGGGCACGCGGAAGCCGGCCGAGATCGTGTGCAGGCTCGCCCGCTTGTACTCGCCGTAACCGCCGGTGGCGGACGGCTGGTTGAAGCGGATGTCCTTGCCACCGCGAGCATAGGCGATCAGCCCCGGCTCGAACTGCTCGACCCGGTTGCCGTCGGCATCGACCACGGTGGGTGCAATGCCCTGCTGGGATTCATCATCGCCGAAGACGATGGCGGTGACGCAGGCCTCGGTCTTCTTGCGGACAAGTTCCGCCACCTCGTAATCGTCGAGATCGCGCAGACTTCGGATCACCGGCGCGCCCCAGGGAACGCCACGCGCCTGCGTGCGCTGCTTCTCGTAGACATGGGCGATCTCGGTCGCCGGGACCGGGCGAGACCCAAGCCCGCCCTGCAGCGCGCCCCAGGCATCGCCGGGGTGCTCGCCATGCAGCCAGTAGGCCCGGCGCTTGCCGACCGGATCGAATTCGATCCCCTGCACAAGCCGGGCACCGCTAAGGACGCCGGACTTGGTGGCGTCGAGGAAGTCGGCCTCCAGCACCTGCAGCTGCAGTGGTACCGGCAATCCGTCCGACGACCGGCGCAAACGGCGGCGCACCAGGACTTCGCCCGCCTCAACCATCTCGCGGCAGATCAGCGTTTGCAGGCCGTAGAAGTCGAGCTGGCCGTCAGCGTCGCAGTCCGCTGACCAGCGGGCAAACAGCGCATCGACTTTGCGGTCCAGCGTGTCATCGCCGCTCGCGGCTCGCGGCATGATGCCTGCGCCGATGATGTTGTTCACCAGCACCGCCACGGCCTTGGCCGCATGCGGGTTGTTGCGCACCAGATCGCGCATCCGGTCACGCAAGAGCGCCCCGGCCACGCCGATTTCGGTGTCGGCCGAGGATACCGGCGCACGCCAGCCCTCGGTCCGCCGCCCGCGCGCCGCACCGTCATAGCCCCGCGTCAGGGTCTCGAAGGCCTGACGCGCCATCACGCGTCTGGCCGCCATGCGCGGCGCCACCGATGCGATGGCATGATCGAACCAGTTGGCCGACATCAGCGATCTCCGCGACTGAAGCCCGCGAACCCGGACACCGGCAGCGGTCGGGTTGTCCCGGCGATCGCGCGCTCGATGGTGCGGATGCGGGCGAGCAGATCCTCGGCCGAGCCGTAGTCGACCGACTTGCCGTCATAGCTGACCCGGGTCGTGCCGCTGGCATAGGCCCGGCGCAGCGCCGAGAGCTCGGTTTCCGTCCAGTCGGTCATGTTCAAAACCATCCTCCGCGCCGTCCGAGCCAATCGGAGCGGCGCTTGCCCTGCGGGGCCTGTCCCGGCCGGTTGATCTGTCCCGCGGGATCGGTGTCGGTGGGGGCGGCCCCGAGCTGATCCTCGAGGTCGCGCCATTTCTCGTCGGGCCAACGGTCCGCGCCCGCGATCCAGGCGGCGGCGCGGGCATAGACCCGGCAATCCAGCGCCTCGTTGCGCTCGCGCAGCTTCTGCCATTCAAGCCGGGCAAAGCCGCGCTTGGTGCGCACTGTCACCAGCTGTTCGGCCACGAACTGCTTCAGCCATTCGTTCTCGACCCAATGCGGCAGATGGACCGAACCGGGCGGAAACGCGGCCCCCTCGGCCATGTCCTCTTCGGTCGGCCGCGCCAACCGCAGGAAGCGGTAGGTCTCGGCCTTGAAGGTCGACACCGCCACGGTCCATAGCCGAGCCCCGCGCCGCAGGCGTTTGCCACCCTCGGTCGCGTCGACGAAGGTCGGCCCCGAAACGGGGCTCGAACGGTTGAAACCCTCGACGCCCTTGACCGGCGATACCTGCCCAAACCCTTGCGCCCGCGACCAGGAGTAGACCGCCGGGGCCTCATAACCCGTGTCGATGGCAAGTCGCGCGATGCGCAGATGCGCGCCACGTTCATGCGGCCATGACCGGTCCAGCAGCGCGGTCAGTTCCGACCATGCATCGTGCCGGTCGGGCCCGCCCTCGATCACGACGTGATCGACCAGCCAGCTTTCCAGCCCGCGCCCCCAGGCCCAGACATCGACCTCGATCCGGTCCTTCTGGACGTCGGCCCCGGCAGTCAGGAACAACCCGCCCGCAGGCACGGTGCCGGATTTCCAGCGCTCGCGGCGGTCGTAGAGCCGCTGCCAGTCCGGCGCTTCTCCGGTCTCGACCCATGTCTCGCCGAGGATCGTGTTGCGGAACGCCTTGATCGCCTCGTCCGACCCTTGGGCCGCCTCCCAGCCACGGGCAATGCGGGACCAGCTGAGCCAGCCCACCGGCGAATAGAGCGCCGAGAGGTGGTAGCCGACCGTGGTCGGATCGGCCGCCGTGGCGGTCGCCCGCCATTCGCCGCCCTCCAACATCGTCGTCTTGTGGTGCTCCGCGATTGCCGCGTCACAGCCCTCGCAGTGATATTCCGCCGTCTCCGGGCGGCCCTTCTGCCAGCGCAGCCGATCGAACTTCAGCCACTGCATCGCACTACAATGCGGGCACGGCACGAAGAACCGCCGCTGGTCGCTGGCCTCGTATTCCCGTTCGATCCGGCTCAGCCCCCGGATGGTCGGGGTCGAGACCAGGAAGACCTTGCGCCGATGTGCGAAGGTCAGTGACCGCGCTTCCGCCAGGGTGACCGGATCGCCTTCCTCGTCGGCCGAGGCCGGATAGGCGTCCACCTCGTCGAGGAAGATGTACCGCGCCGGGGTCGAGCGCAGCCCGACCGCCGAGTTCGCCCCGGTCATGATCAGGATGCCGCCCGCGAATTCCTTGGACAGCATCGTGTTGCCCGCATCGCGGGATCGTGCGGGCTTCACCCTCTCCCGAAGCTCCGGGCTCTCGTCGATCAGCGGGTCGATCCGCTGGCGCGAGTTGCGCTTGGCCAACTCCACCGTCGGCTGGACCGCCAGCATCGGGCCCGGCGCCTGGTGAATGGCGAACCCGATCCAGTTGTTGCCCGCCTCGGTCGCGCCGACCTGTGCGGCCTTCATGAACACGATGCGCTGCATCTCGTCGCCGGGCGACAGCCGATCCATGATTTCGCGCATGTAAGGCGTGCGGGCCGAGCGATAGCGCCCCGGTTCGGCGGAAGCCCGGCCCGACAGCATCCTGTGCCGGTCCGCCCATTGCGAGACGGTCAGGTCCGCGTCGGGCGTCAGCCCTGCACCCCAGGTGCGCAGGATTTCTGCTGCGCCGTCGAAGTCGGTCAGGCCCTCATCATCACCGGAAGTCAGGCCGGACCTCGGCAAGCTCGTCGAGGTGGGCACGGACATGTTTCTCAAGGACCTTCTGCATCGCGGCTGGCTCGACGCCCAGATCGGCCGCCATCAGCGCCGCCGCGCGCGCAGGCCAGTTTACCCATGCGTCCCGTTCCTCCCGCGCCAGCCGGAACACCAGCGACAGCGCGCGGGCCCGCTCGATCAACTCCCCCTTCAGCTTCTGGAGCCGGATGCGCCGCTCCTGCGCCTTCAGCACCTCGTTCGCGGTCTTCGCCTGAAGGAAGGTCGTGCCGCTGCCCACCGCCGGAACCGCCAGACCCTGTTCGCGCAGCGTGTCGCCGACAGCGGCCACCGCCGCCTCGGGGACGGGCTTCAGCTTCGGCGCGGGCGGCTTGCAGGTCTTCGAGGGGTCTGTCGTCTCGGCACGCCGCGCATCGCTGGCGGCAGCGTTGATGCTGCCGTCGGGATAGAGGACCAGCCGCTCGGCAGTCTTCGCCTTCTGGATCGCGCCCCGCGACAGGCCGACATGCGCGGCGTACTGGCGCTCGCTCATGCCCTGCATCGACGGCTCCGATTATCATTCAGATTCATGTGCTTATCGAGTTGATAAGCTGCGCCCCTGGAGCGAACGTTCATCCCACAAGGACGATGCAACTCGCCAAGGAGCCACCGAAATGACCCGCCGCGCCACCGATAACACCAAAGCCCTCGACGCCTTCATCGACGCCAAGGCCGAGATCGACGCGATGCTGGAGCGGCTCGCCGCCCTCAGCGCGGACCATTTCGAGACCAGCCCCGACGAGATCCACTGGGGCCACGTCGGCACCCTGAACCACTACCGCGCCAAGCTGCGCGAGATCAGCGACAGCGCCTTCAGGGAGGGCGAGCACGCCATCTGACCAACCGCAACGCCAAAGCTCCAGCCGCGCGCCCAGCGCGGCTTGGGGTCGTAGAAGGGCTGCGACGGTCGCGGCCCCGAGAACGGAGACGACCCCATGACCCAGATCCAGCTGACCGACACCCAAGCCGTTGTCCTCTCGGCGGCCTGCGCGCGTGATGGTGGCGCGGTATTCCCCGTCACCGCCAAGCTGAAGGGCGGCGCTGTCGGCAATGTCTGCAAGAGCCTCCTGAAGCTCGGGCTGATCGAAGAAGTCCCGGCCACCGACATCAACACCGTCTGGCGGCACGACGAGGCGCGCGGCCCGATCACCTTGCGCGCAACGCCGCTGGCACAGAGCATGCTCGGGATCACCGAGCACGATGCCACCACGACACCAGCCGAAAACGTCACCACATCTTCCCCGCGCCGGAAGGGCACCAAGCAGGAAGCGCTGATTGAAATGTTGCGGGCACCGGACGGCGCCACAATCGAGGAGATCATGGCAGCGACGGACTGGCAGTCGCACACGGTACGCGGCGCGATGGCCGGTGCTCTGAAGAAGAAGCTCGGGCTCGAGGTGACCTCGGAGAAGGTAGAGGGGCGCGGGCGGGTCTACCGGCTTCCCGGCGCCTGACCCAACGCCAGAAATGCGACGCCGCCGCCCCGACTGGGCGGCGGCCTTTATCTACAATGGCCTCGTCAGTGTCGCTGTGAGACCGACCAATGACACCTGCGCCAGCAGCCACTTTCCGGCTGCCATGCGCTTCTGGACATACACGCGATGCTCTTCGGGCGAGGGCGGGCACTTCCGCTTATGGCGCTGGCTGTTGCAGTACCAGCACGCCGCAACGATGTTCTCATCCGTGTCGCGACCACCGTCGGAGCGGGCGTGTAGATGCTCGGCGGTGCAGCGTAGCGCCTTTGGGGTCCGCCTCGTTTGGTAGTTTCGTTGAGAAGATGCGGCTTCCACAGCATCGTCCCACATCGGCAGGCCGCAATAGTAGCAGCGGCCACCTTGGGCTATCATCTTCCTTTGACGGATACGTTTAACAAATCCCATTACACGGGCCCTTTCATTCGACTTCGTGAGAAGCGAATGCGCGACGCCCGTAACGGACGCTCCCCGGCTGGAAGCTCCTGCTCGCGCGAGGCCCGGTAATCCGTGGCTCCGCATGCCGGACCGCGAAACCTGCAGGAAAAGACCTCAGGTCAGAGTAGCCGCTGGCTTACTCAATTCGGCCGTGGCCGAATTCGCAGCAGCGCCAGGATAAATGATCGTCCCGCATCACGTCAACGGAACCTTTCGAACAGCCGCCGCAGGACGTAGGACCGCGCGATGCTGACCACGGTGAACACCGCGCCCATCTTCAGGTTCTGGGCCAGCGTCGTGTGCAGCCCGAAGATAGGGAAGATCACGATCTGCGTGACCACGGCGACGCCATAGCCGACGATCACGTTGGCGACGGACTCGACCAGCGACATGAGGCGGGTTTGCTTCATGCCGCCACCTCATCCATCGGCCAGCAGTTCAACTGCCAGAGTTCGCAGCGCATGCGCCGCAACCAAGGGGACCACGCCGTTGCCACAGAGGCGAAGCCGGTCCACCCGGTGGGCCAGCCCATCAGCGCCTCGACGAACAGCGGGTTCAAGGTTCGGCGCACGTCGGAGGTATTCGGCCCAGCCGTCGGTGTCACCAGGACCTGGCGGCCAAGCAGCCCGTTCACCGGCGTGTTCGCCAAGGTGGTCGCCCCATCCTTGTGGTCTCGAGCCGTCGGCGTCATCCACATCCCCGCCGAATGGGTCAGGTCGGCCAAGCGACGGTTGCCCGCGCTCGGCTTGCAGCCGTCGTTCGCCATCGGCGTCGGCCAGAGCGCGGCCGTCGTCGCGAGGTTCATCCCATGCTGCCCCGCCGCTTGCGAAGGCGTCGGCTTCGTCTGCCGGTTCTCGTTCGCGCTGGCCCTCGGCGTCGGCCAGAGCCGCAGCAGCTCCGTCCGGTTCCCGCCACTCGACCGGGTCCCAGAGCAGGCGCGCGGGGTCGGCCAGCTCGTCCCCCTCGCGGATGGCAAGGATGAACAGCCGTTCGCGCTTGTGGGGCGCGCCGACTTCCGCCGCCGTGAAGAGGCCTGCCGCAAGGCGGTAGCCCATGCCGACCATTCCGCTGGCGACTTCGGGGAAGCCGAGACGGAGATGATGAGCGACATTCTCGAGGAAGACGAAGGGCGGCCGGACCTCGTCGATGATGCGGGCGACATGGGGCCAGAGGTGGCGCGGGTCGTCGGCACCCCGGCGCTTGCCCGCGACCGAGAACGGCTGGCACGGATAGCCCGCAGTGACGATGTCCACCGCGCCGCGCCAAGGGCGGCCGTCGAAGGTTCCAACGTCGTCCCAGACAGGCGCGCGATCCAGGGACGCGTCTTCCATCCGCGCCACGAGAGTGGCTGCGGCGTAGGTTTCCCGTTCGACATGGCCCACAGCACGATATCCGGGGATGGCGAGGACAAGCCCGAGATCGAGCCCGCCTGCGCCGGAGCAGAGGGAGAGGCCGAAGAGGCATGCGTCTCCGGCTCCGGAAGCGCGTCCGGAGGAAGGTAAAGCCAGGTCATGCATGTCACGCGGCGGTCTTGCGCTTTCGCGCGGGTTCGGGGGCGGCGTCCGTGTCCGTCGCATCGGCCCGTGCGTCGGCATCGTCGCCCAGCCGCTCGGTCCTCACCTGCGCGAATGTCCTTCCGTCACCGTCGCGGATCGCGTCGCGGCCGGTCTCGGCCTGCCAGCGCTCCACGGCGACATCGACATAGGCCGGGCTGATTTCCATCGCGAAGATGCGTCGGCCATTGGCTTCGCCCGCCATGATCTGCGATCCGGAGCCCGAGAACGGCTCGTAGCAGAGGCCGCCCCGCGCCACATGCTGGCGCATCGGGATCCCGAAGGCGTCGAGCGGCTTCGGCGTCGGATGGTCGGGCCGGTCGTCCTTTGCGAAGCTGGGCAGCGCCCATGTGGATGGCAGCGTTTCCTCGGCCACCTTCGGCGGGCGGTTCGGGCGACGCCAGCCCATGAAACAGGGTTCGTGCTTCCAGAGGTAATGCGACCGGGTCAGAACTCCGCGGTCCTTCACCCAGATGATCTGCTGATGGACGAAGGCACCAGCCTTCTCCCAGCAGGCTTCCAGCATCGCCTGGCGGCGCGAGGCATGCCAGCAATACCAGGCGGCATCGTCGGCGATGGCCTCGGCCACGGCCGCCGCGATGAAACCGTCGTAGAGTTCCGCGCCCTGCGAACTGTCGTCCCACGTGGTGCCGTAGGACGCTGACCAGTCCTTGTTCCGGGTCGGATGGTTCGAGCCGTCGTAGTCCACCAGATACGGCGGGTCCGTCGCGAACAGGATCGCGCGCTCGCCATTCATCAGGCGGCGCACGTCGGCTGCGCTGGTGCTGTCGCCGCAGAGCAGCCGGTGATCGCCGAGGATCCACAGATCACCCGTGCGAGACGCCGGGTTGCGCGGCGGTTCGGGAATGGTCACCGGCGGCACGGAGCCCCCGGCGCCACCTTCTTCCCCGTCCCCCTCCGGCACAAAGGCAAGCAGATTGTCGAGTTCGCCATCGGAAAACCCGACAAGCGACAGGTCGAAATCCTCGGCCAGTAGGTCGTTCAGTTCCGCCGACAACAGCGCCTCGTCCCAGGTGCCGAGTTCCGTCAGCTTGTTGTCCGCGATCCGGTAAGCCCGACGCTGCGCCTCCGTCAGATGCCCGAGAACGATCACCGGCGCTTCGGTCAGCCCCAGTTGTGTCGCCGCCAGCACCCGGCCGTGCCCTGCAATCAGTTCGCCATCCTCCGCCACGAGGCAGGGTACGGTCCAGCCAAACTCGGCCATGCTGGCAGCGATCTTCGCGACCTGATCCGCGCAATGCGTTTTCGCATTGCGGGCGTAGGGCTGCAGCCTCGCCAGTGGCCACATCTCGATCCGATCCGGGGCAAAGCTCAGCGTCATCGGCGGGTCATTCCTCGGATCAGGGTGGAAACCCCTGGCTTCCGGACGCCGGGGTCCAGACTGGACTCCACGCGGGGTCCAGCGGCCATTGGGGTGTCCAGCTTCAAGAGTTTGATTTTGCGGTGTTTCAGGCGGGTTCAGGCAGCGCTGGCTTCCTGGTGGCTTCCCAAAAATCCGGCCCTGTCGCTAGCGATGCGCCGCGCTTCGCCCGCCAGCATACGAATGTTGCCCGGAAGGAACCGGAAACTCCCTCGGGTTGGACCCCGGCCGGACTCCCGCTGGATACCGGAAGCCAGTGGCCCCCCTGCCCCGCGCGCTCCTCTCCCGAGCATATCAACTTTCTAGCCCGGGAGAGGGCTTTCTGTCCCTTCGAAAACTGTCCGGCGGACAATTTTCTATCTGGCGCGCAGGTTTACGCGCCACGGGCCAGTTCGATCACCCTCTGCTTCGACAGGTTGCGGTTGAACCGCCGCTTGTTGAGAGTGAGAGCGATCACCGCGAGGCCGAATTGCCAGTGCTGATGTGCCGCCGACCGGTGCAGCCCCGCGGACCAGCAGATCTCCTTCCACCGCTCGCCATGGGCTTTCATCCAGACGATGCGACCGTCCACCGGCTCGAGGCAGGCAGTCCAGGTCAGCGTTTCCTCCATGCGGCTGATTGCCTGCGGCGAGGGAAGCACGCGCATAGGTTTGGGTTCCTGCCCGACGTTGTCGCCAAAGCTGTGCAGGACCGCAGGCCAGGTGCTGAAGTAACCCTGCCTGCGCGGCTCGGGCAGACGCTTCAGGACGAAGGCGGCTTCGGCCAGTCGTTCCTCGACCAGCGCGGGGGTCCACACGGTCATCGCTGCACCTCCCGCCCGCTGCTGGCCGGGCCATAAAGCTTCTCGCCTAGCTGGCGCACCAATTCCCGCTCGGGCCAGGTCAGGCGGTGATCGTCGAGGGCGACGGCCAGAACGCGCTGTTCGTGCCAGCCATCGCGTTTGACCTCATCGGGGTTCCGACGGCGGCCGCCATAGCCTTTCGGCGCAAAACGCATCCCGGTCATTGCAGGCCCCCCTTGGTCTCGAGCGCCCAGAACAGGATCGCGATGGCATCAGCCTCGTTGTCATCGGCGGGACTGAAGCCCCTTGCCCGGGCGGCGGCAATCATCGCCGCCTTGTCGGCGTTGCCCTTGCCGGTAGCGTGGCGCTTGATCGTGCCGACCGGGACGCCCTCGTAAGGCACGCCGCGCAGTTCGGCCCATGCGGTCAGCGTGGCCATCAGCCCGCCATAGACATGGGCGGCGTCGGTTGCGGCGTGGCGACGGACCTCTTCGAACCAGATGGAGGCGATGGGCCCGGACAGCCGGTCGAGTTCGCCCAGCCAGTTGGTGAACCGCAGATAGCGCATGCCACCGCCATCGAAGCGACCGGGACGGAAGGAGACGGTGCCGCTGGTGATCAGCCCATCAAGGCCATGCAGCGCCCATCCCGTCGTGGTGCCAAGGTCGAGGGCCAACAGGGTGAGGCCTGACCTGACGGCGGTCGGCAGATCGGGGATGACCACATGGGGTTGGGTGGCGAAGGACAGGTCAGCCATGGGGGGTCTCCTCTTCTAGTTGGCTGCTCGGTGGAAGGCGACGTCAGATTGGGAACTCGGCGTGATCGGACCAGTGACAGGCCCCGCGCGCGAACCCCCTGGGGGTGGGCGAGGGAGAACCCGCCTGCGGCGTTCTCCCCCACCCCCGTAGGGGGTGGTTTCACCCCCTAAACTTGGAACACCGATCAAGACACTGACAGGAAACGGGAATTCCAGTTTCGGGAGGTGTGTTTCGGTCGATCCTGCCGAAACTGGTTGCAGCGTAGCCGTTGCGGCTTCCGCGCAATCCTGCAGGGGCAGTTTCGGAAGCGGGCCGAAACTGGTCACAACTGGACCCTGCGTGGTCCTGCGTGAGGATGGCGAGGCAGTTTCGGCAGTTTGGCCAATCTGGTTCAAACTGGCCTCTGCGCAATTCCGCGCGAAGCGATCTGCGGGCGCGATCATGGACGATCCCCCTCGGGATAGACCCAGATATGCGGGTTCTCGACCTCGAGAAGCGCGCCGGTCTGGGGCGATTTGTAATGGGTCGGCAGCACTGCAACGCGTGCGGGGCTGACTTCGCCGGTCTCCGGATCGACCTCCTCGCGCCCCAAGGGCATGACCATTCCCTCGACGCAGAGGTAGCCAAAGCGCGAGCGTGACGGCCCAAGGCCATAGGGCGCCGCGTTGCGGACAAACTTGATGGTGCCCTTGGTGGCCTGCACGGCAATCCGGTCGCGGATGGCATCCTTGCCGCCCAGACCGCCCTTGTTCTCGAATACTTCTGCGAACTGGTTGGCGGTATAGAGACGCCCCTCGGCGGCTTCCTCAAGCAGGATGGAGAGGATCACCTCCTGCTTGCGCACGCGCTCGGCGTCGTATTTCGCGCCAACCTCGGCGCGGACCAGGCGCTCATTCATCGGGTTGATCTCGACCCACTGGCCGCCAACCTTGTCGATCAGCTTCGAGGGCAGCGCGGGGCCATTCCTGAGCTCGATCTCGAGCTTGCGCTCCGGTGCGTCCTCATCCGGCCGATGCAGGATCAGGCCGGAAGTGTAGAAGCCCCTGAGCGCGCTGGCCCCCGACAGGGCGAGGAACGGATCGTCCTTCAGCTGCTGCTTCGACAGCTTTCGCGTGTGATGAACCAGGATCACCCCGCAAGCGGGGTTGATGTAATCCCGCAGCACCTCGACCCGGTCCTTGAGGAAGAACATCATGGCGGTGTTGTCGTTTTCGCCGCCACCATCCGGACCACCATCGAAGAGGTTGCGTATCGGGTCGATGCAGATGATGTCTGGGCCCACATCCGGAAAGGCTGCCTGGATGGCGCGCGCCACGCGCATGCTGCCCTCGGTATCGAGCAGCAGCTTCAGCTTCGGCGTTGCCACGAAGGTTTCGCGTGCGGCGGCCAGAACCCTGGCGGGCAGCGCGATCTGGCCCAACCGCTCGCGCAGGTAGTGATACTGGATCTCGGCCTGCAGGTAGAACACCCGCAGCGGGCGCGGCGGGGTGAAGCCGAGAAACGGCACCCCGGCAGCCATGTGCACGAGCCAGCTGATGGTCAGATCGCTCTTGCCGACCTTCGGCGCACCGCCCAGCACCAGCAAGCCACCCGGCGTCAGGACGCGGGGCGCGATGATGTCCTCGGGCATCGGGCTGGTATCGTCCAGCAGTGCGCCGAGCGTGAAGGTGGGCATTTCGCAGGGCGCGGGGGCCGCGCTGTCGAGGCGGACCAGCGGCGGCCCGTTCTTCTGGACATGCAGATCCCAGAGCCGCTCGGACTCGCGCTGAAGGCGCTCGATCGGCCAGGAGGGCCGGAGCATCGCGGAATTGTAGCCGCAGATCGCCTGCCAGCCCTCGTCCTTCGACATCCGGCCTTCGTGGACCATGCGGATGAAATGGCCGATCGCGGCCGATGCCCCCTCAAAACGGGACCAGTCGTCCTGCCCGCCCTCGCGCACTGGGGTCACCAAGACATCGTCGAGGCGGGGCTTGTCCGGGGTGACACTGCCGCTGGCGACCATCCCGGCCCCCGGCAAGGGCGGCATTTCGGCGACGCGCTCTGCGAACTCGTCGAGATCGACCTCGACGGAATGGTGCTCGCGAATTTGCACCAGCCGCTGGTTGCCATGCTTGTGATAGACTGTGCCTGCCACTCTGATCGGCTGGTGCGCAGACCGAAAATGCGTGTCGCCGCCGACCTTCAGGGCAATCTCGCCCCGCAGGCGGCAAAGACTGGCCAGCGCCGCCCCCTCGGCGGGTTCGGTCATCTTCCACCAGACATGCAGCTTGGCTGCACCTTCGGACGTCCGCCCACCGCTCTCGATGATCAGGGTGGGTTGACCCAGATGACGCAACAGATGAGCGAGCTTGGCAGGGATGCCACCCGCGTCGAGGTCGACGACCAATGCCTGCATTTGCAGGACTTCGGCGGCTTTGGCCTGCCCTGCCCCGGCGACCGTGCCGGGGATCACGTAGACGGCGGCCCCTTCGCGCCAGGCCCAGTTGGCGAAGGTGGCGAGCTTGCCAGCTGCCGTGGCGTCAGCGTCCATCCAGACGTTGTGGGGCCGGCCCTCCTTGCCCTGCCCCATGTCGACAAAGCCTCGAACCGGGATCTGGCCTTCGCACCAGCCGAACACGACATCGAGGAACGTCGCGATCTGGACCGGGTCGGGCTCCACGCCGAACGGATCTTCGGCCGCCGGGGCGTCGTTGAAGTCCTGCCATGGGCTGAAGTGGATGATGTTGTCGTCGCTCATCCGGGCAGCCCCCAGCAACGCGCGGCCCATGGGCAGAAGCGGCATTCGAAGAAGTCACGATTGGTGGCGATGCGGGGCAGCAGCTCGCCCGCGTCGGTCGCCTGCAGGATCCGGACGCCCCGGTCCGACATGCGCTGCGCGAGCCCTGCATCGAAGGGCACAAGCTCGTGGTGCAGTTCGGCGGTGTCCTTGTTGATCGCCGTGAACAGCGCCGGATGGGCCGAAATGCCGGGGACCGCCCCTTCCATGTAGGCTTGGTAGAGCGCGATCTGCGCGGCATAGACCGGCTTGGCGACAGCGACCCCGTCCTTGACGCAGGCCCGCCAGTTCTTGGCGTTCATGGTCTTGCATTCCCAGAGCGCGGGAACGCCGATGCCCAGCGGCGCAGGTGCCGCGGCGATGATCCCGTCGACATGCCCCCGGATGCGCCCGCCCGCGACGGAAAAGCCGAACTGCTCGCCATCGGGGCGATTGCCCTTGCGGGTGTAGAGGTCGAGCCCGGCCGCGCGCAGCCAGCGGATGGCCAGATCCTCGAGTTGGTGGCCGATCTCGAAGATCCGCAGCGTCTGACCGCCGAAATCCGCACCGTCGTCCTTGGGCGCGCCCGCGAATTCGAACTGCAAGGCCCGTTCGCAGGCATGGCCCAGCCGGGATGCGCCGAGATAGGTTCGGGGTGGCGTGGCCTCGCGCTCGGCGATCAGCGCGGCATCGATGGCAGCGTTGACGCGTTCGGCAATGCCGGGGCGATGGTTGTAGTCCAGCATCAGAACGGCACCTCCGCCGTGGCCGCGATGCGCGACATCTCGGCCCCGTAGCCCTCCAGCACCTCTTCGATCAGCGCGGTGACGTCTGCCGCTGTGAGATCGCGAAGCCGCTTGTCCCAGCCGATCCGGTCCATCGTCTGGCCCAGACGCTTCATCACCAGCGCGATGGCCACGCGCTCTTCCTCGGTCATTCCCTGCATGGTCAGTCCTTTGCGATGGCGGGCCGCGAACCATCCCTGGCAGGGCATCGAGCAGAACCAGCGATGCTTGCGAGGGCGTGGTTTGGCGGGGTTGAAGAAGCCGAAGCCTTGCGCCGGGCGCAGGCAGACGGCGCAAGGTTGCAGGCGCGGGTGCCAATGGCGGGCCGGTTCAGGAAGGGGTGCAATTTGCCCGGCATGGGTCACGCCGCCCTCCCGATACCCGGGCTGGCACGGCCGACGAGCTGGCGGATTTCGCGCTTGTTGAAGCCGAAGGTCATCAGCGCCGAGGCGCGATAGCGGGTCAGGCCATAATCCTGACGGAACTCGGGCGGCAGGTATTGCAGCTGCTTTTCGGTCGCGGCCTGCTTTAGCCAGCCCTTCGATTTGAAGGCACTCTCGTCGGTCTCGTATTCATTCAGCCAGTCATCGGCCTGCGCGAGGCAGACCGTCCGCTCCCCAACACCCAGCAGCCGGGGTGCACGCCCCTTCGCGCCGCCCACCGCGTGCCAGCGTCCATCGAGAAAGAAGATCCCGCCCCAGGCATTGAAGCCGTTGGCCATCAGCGCGGCGTCATCGCCGAAGAGATCGACCCATGCGAAGCTCGACCGCCTCAGAAGGTCGATCTCGGACATGATGAAACCCGAGAGCGGAATGGCATCCTGGCCTTCGCCTTGCTCCTCCGGGTCGCGCGCGAACGCCTCGCCGCAGAGCGGGCATTCCATGGCGGCTAATGGGATTTCAGCCTCGCAGGCCGGACAGGTCTTCGTCGGCGCCTCTCCGGGATCAAGCTTGCCGTCGAGGTCGACATCCTGTTCCAGCGTACCGTGGATCAGGCTCGACGTCCCGAAATCCAGCACGATGCAGTCGGTCTTGACGACACCGGGGTGTTCCTCGGGTTCCACTGTGCGCAGGCCACGCCCGACCATCTGGATCATGGTCGATTTGTAGGAGCTGGGGCGCAGCAGGACGACGCAGGAGGTCGGCGGGTGGTCCCAGCCCTCGGTCAGCACGGCCACGTTGACGATGACGCGGATTTCGCCTGAGGCATAGGCGGCGAGGATCCGGCGACGCGTGCTGGCATCGAGATCGCCATGGATGACGGCCGCCGAAACACCTGCGCCTTTGAAGGCCGCCGCGACGTTTTCGGCATGGGCGACGGTGGAGCAGAAGACCACGGTCGGCCGCTCGCTCGCCTTTTCCTGCCAGTGCCGCACGACCTCGTCCGTCACCGGCGCGCGGTTCATGATCTGCGCGACCTCGGTCATGTCGTAGTCAGCGGCGCTCTTGCGCACAGCACGCAGTTGTTCCTGCACGCCCACGTCGATGACGAAGGTGCGGGGCGGGACGAGGTGGCCCGAGGCGATCAGCTCGCCCAGCCGCACCTGGTCGCCGACATTGTCGAAGATCTCGCGCAGACCCTTGCGGTCACCCCGGTTCGGCGTGGCCGTGACGCCGAAGATCCGGCAGGCGGGGTTGGCACCCCGGACATGATCGATGATCCGGCGGTAGCTGTCAGCCACCGCGTGATGCGCCTCGTCGATGACCAGCAGGTCGAGCGCGGGCATCGCGGCCAGATTGGTGGGTCGCGAGAGGGTCGGCACCATGGCGAAGGTCGCACGTCCGGCCCAGCTCTTGGCCTCGGCATCGACGACGGACGTGGGGATGTCAGGCGCGACCCGGCCGAACTTCGCCCGGTTCTGGGCGGTCAACTCGTCGCGATGGGCCAGGATGCAGGCCTTGGCATCACCGCCCTCGAGGGACTTCGCGACAACCGCCGACAGGGCGATGGTCTTGCCGAAGCCCGTCGAGGCGATGCTGAGGGTGTTGCCGTGATCGCAGAGCGCAGCGAGGCTGCGCTCCACGAACAGGCTCTGACGGGGGCGAAGGCGCATGAGTCAGGCCCTCACTGTGCCCAGGAGGGACGACCCGGTACGGGCGACGCGGGCTGCTGCTGAACCGGCTGCTGCTGAACCGGCTGCTGCGGCGCGGGTTGCGCGGGCGGGTGGTAGCCGGGCTGTGCGGACAAGCCCATATGTTGGGCGTAATCCCGATGGTCCGGCGTCACGGCGCTGCGGATTTGGTTCTTGTCATCGCCAGTGGCATCGGTGCCGACATCGATCCGGGCGAGGAACTCGATCCCGTCGAGATCCTTCAGCCCGTTGATCCGGCGCGCCGCTTGCGCCTGCGGGGACTGGTCCTTGTCGGAAATCCCGCGCGCCGAGTTCAGCATGCCACGCACGAGGCTGCGGCCCATGTTGGCCCAGTCCGGCCCCTTGGGGCTGTAAAGCCCGATCAGGGTGAAGATCTTGCGCCGGGCATACTGGCCTTCGGTCACCGTGAACTCACCGTTCAGGTACACAGCGCCGGTCGAGCCGCGCGTGGCATAGCCGCCCGTCCAGCCCTGCGACGCGTCGTCGAAACCGCCGGGGCGGATCGTCAGCCGCACCTTGGCCAGCGTGCCCTTGGGGATGAGGTTGGTGTTGGACTGGGCGTCGTTGAAGTCGTTCCAGGAACTCATGGGGGTGTCTCCTTTGCGGATCAGGATTGCGGATGGGGGTGATCGGCCGCGCCTTCAGCGGGCGGCGTGAAGGTCAGGCGCCTTGGCGCGGGCGTGCCGGGGGCGCGGATCTTCTCCATCAGGCGGCCAAGATGCGGCTCTTCCACGGGGCCAAGACGACCGGAACGGTCCTTGGCCGGGAAGCCCCATGGGTTGATGGTGTGGCAGACGAAGGCGCGGTAGGGATCGCCGCCATCGGCCTTGAGCTCGGCCATGGTGATCACTTCGTCGACGATCCCCGGCAGCTCGAGCCCGGTCTTCGAGCCGTCGATCTGCGGCTGGAAGATACGCCGGTTGAAGTCGTCGAACTTCTCGTCGAGGATCCCGACGAACCAGACGTTGCGACCCCGGGTGTGCTGGAGGTGGGTCAGCCAGGCGATCATCTCGCGCCCGTGCAACCCGTAGGCCCCGCGCACATCCGGCTTGCCGGTCTTTTCCGAAACCGCCTCGGGTTGGCCCTTGCACCATTGGAAGCAGAGCCGCCCCGCCACGGTGATCGAGTCGACGAAGATCGTGTCGTAGCGGTCGAGCGCGGCAGGATCGCCGAACTTCTGGCAGACGGCGGCATGATGCGCGGGGCTGTAGGGCTGCTCGTCGCGCAGGGCCGGGTTCGGCCCGCCGATGAACACTGCGAAATCCCGACACTCCGCCCATGTGCGTGGCCGGATGCTGTCGCCCGGCCAGCCCTCGATGGCCAGATCGCCCGCCTCGAGGTCGATGAACAGCGTGCAGGCCGGGTCGAGCGTCCAAAGCAGGCTGGTCTTGCCGATGCCGGACTTGCCGAAGATGCAGCCCTTGATGCCGCGCGGCTCGGCCAACCGCTGGTCGGCGGTGATGATGGGCAGGCTCACGCGCGATCCTCCAGCGGGAGGAGGTCGACTTTCAGCGTGCCGGTCTTGACGGTGCGGGCGGGCTCGAAGCCCTGGCGGATTGCCTCGGGCCAGGCGACATAGGCGCGCTCAGGCACCTTGAAGCTGATCTCGACGTATTCGGCCGGATCTTCGCCTGCGGCGCGGATGCGTTCGACCATGGCGGCGAGCTTGGCCTGGTCCCATTCGACGCGCTTCGGCAGGTCGGCGACCACGGTGAAATCTCCGTCGACAATGCGAACGGTGCCGGTGTCCTTGCCGCAGGCGCGGCGTGCCTCGGCAGCTCGGGCGGCGTAGCGGACCTCAAGCGCGGTGGAAAAGCGTGCGGTGACGGCCTTCATCTGCTTGGCCGCGGCGTCGATCTCGCGCTGCAGGGCGGCCAGAAGCTCGACGGGAAGCTGGGCGATCTCGCCTGCGGGCAAGTTGATCAGCTGATCGATGCTGGGGGTGTTTTGCGGGAACGTCATGGAGGTCTCCGTAATGGGGGATAGGGTCAGGCGGCCTCGAGAAGGCGCATGGACAGGGCAGGACCGGCCTGGCGCGGCTTGGCCCGGGCGATGGCGATGTAGGCGAACTGGTCGGGGCCGATCCGGGCCTGCACGAGGTGGACAAGCCCCTGCTCGGCGGCGCGCAGCGCGGCCGAGGCCACCAGGCGAAGGGCGCGCTGCTGTTCGGCGGGCAGCTTCGAGATGACGGAGGTCGCATCGACCGCGAGAAAGCCGCGATGGTAGACCAGCGTCTCGCCGGGCGCGGCCTGCGCGATCCAGGCCGAAAGCCCGACCTCGTCAAGCGCAGGTCCGGCCGCGCCAAAGATCGACACGACGCCTGTGGCGCGGAGGATGGAATGCCGAGCCATCATGCCGCGCCCCGATCCGCGGTGCTGCGCCGCTGGCGGGCCTGCTCATAGGCCAGCACATCCTCGAGCCGGTAGACCACACGGCCGCCGATCTTCAGGAAGGCCGGGCCCTCGCCGGTCCAGCGCCAGCGTTCGAGGGTGCGCGCCGAAATGCTCCAGCGCGCGGCGAGTTCGGTCTGGTTCAGGCAGGTTCTGGTCTGCATCGTCCTCTCCCGGTGTGTCGTCGGGAGGAAGATGCACGGCGCGATGCGGGGATGTCGTCGGGATCAGAGTGGGATACGGCGGGGGATCAGCCGGATCGTTTCAATCATGGGGTGAAACGTATGACGGTGGGATCGCCATCCCCCTCCATCCCCCGGCGCATCCCACAGCGGTGAGCCAGAGGGAGGGGCACGGGGCGTTCGACTCAGATGCCCGCGAGGCGATAGGCCCCGCGGCCGTTCGACTCGATGAGCAGCGGCCAGTCCTTCTTGGACTTGAAGACGTCCGCCATCTTGAGGCTGCGCGACCCAGCCTGGGAGAGCACCGCCTTGCCGCTCTGCCACGGATCGCCCCGCTTGGCCGCAGCATGCAGGATCCGCACGACCTGCGCCTGGATCGGCCCCAGCCGGAACTCGCAGCCATTGCAACGGACGCTCTGGTAATCAGCGGAGGCGTGGAAGGCGCCTGCTGGCTTCATGCCCGAGGCGCCGCCAAATCCGGTCGCAGCCTCGAAACGGTCGCGTTCTTCGCGCCTTAACATCAAATCCGGCTTGCGGATCGTCAGGCTCTCGCGCGAGCCGTAGAAACAGGCGTAGTCCGCCTTTGCGGTCCGGAAGCGGGTGATGCTGACCTCACCCTTGCGAAAAAGTTGGAAGACGTCCTGGACGTGCAGGTCCAGCAGCCCATTGAACACGGACCGCTCCGTTGGGATCGAGTAGCAGCGGCCATCGTCGGTTTCTTCGTAGTCGCCAAACTCAATGGGCAGGTTCAGGATGCGGACCGACAGCCGCAACTGGTCGTTCTCGGCCAGATAGACCAGATCGACCTCGGGCATCGACCAGCGGGCGAGGACTTCCGGCAGGGTGAAATACGCCTTCTCGATCTCCATCCGGGCCCCCGATTCCCATGCAATCTGTTTGGCTTTTGTTCTAGCCGCTTGACGATCCCAATTCAATCCTGTCATATCCAACTATATCCACAACCCCTTGGGGAAAAGATGACCGAAACTCACACCCTGGCCGACCGTCTGCGGGCCCGCTCCGACCAGCTCGGCCTGGCACCGGCCCATGTTGCGGAGATGGCCGGGGTCAACCGATCCTTCGTCTATGACATCCTGCGCGGGCGCTCCTCGCGCCCCAGCATCGACCGGCTGGCCGATGTCGCCCGCGTGCTGAAGGTCGACCGCGAGTGGCTGATCCACGGTATCGGCGAGATCGAGGGCCCCTCCCCCTTCAACGAGACCCCCGAGGATACCTTCGTGGCGATCGCGCATGCCACGCCCCGCCCAGCCATGGGCGGCGGCGCCGTGGTGACCGAGGATGACGACACGCCCGGTCGCGCCTACCACTTCCGCCAGTCGTGGATCCGCCACAAGCTGAAGGCCAGTCCGTCACAACTCCGGATCATGCATGTCGAAGGCGACAGCATGGTCCCGACGCTGCAGGACGGCGATGCCGTGCTTGTCGACATGACCCGCCAGTTCCCCAGCCCCCCCGGCATCTTCGTCCTCGACGATGGCATGGGCCTGGTGGCCAAGCGCCTCGAGCACATCCCCAACAGCGACCCACCAGCTGTACGGGTGATCTCGGACAACACGCTCTACCCCGCCTACGAGCGCACGGCGGACGAGATCCGCATCATCGGCCGCATCCGCTGGTTCGCACGGGAGATATGAGGATGGGTGTTGCCGTTTCCGCCCGGAGCCAGAAACGAAAAAGCGCCCGCGAGATTTCTCTCCGGACGCACCTCTGCGATGATTGAAGCTTGCGTCAAGGGGGGCAGGGTTGTCAATCGAAGTCTTTGTTTCCTGCCGTGGAATGCGTAACACCGCCACAGGATGGCGCCGCCCAATGGAGCATCGCAGCGAACACTTCTCACCCTAACATGAAACACACTGCGACAACGACAGAAACTGTCCAGTTCAGAAAACGCTTGCTTACGGCCCGTGGCTGGGCAATGCATCCGTCAAACTGCTATACACGTGCTCGACGGCAGTTCACGAGGGTTTCCGGATCGGGTATCTTTCGGCGCAGGGTCAGAGGGACGAAGTTTGAGCTGGTTGACTATCTAAAATGTGCTCTCTCGCGCCTTTCGGGAATGAAGCGGTACTGAATCTTCACAATCAAGCTTCCTTGGGGCCACGCCTTGCCAATGTACCGGACCCTTCATGCGGCGTATGATCGGTGTGTCGCGACTTCTTGCGAAGTGTAGGCTCAGGATGGGTCTTCGAGGACAAAGCGGTTGGTCGGAGTTGAAATGGGACGACGTCGCCAAAGTGGTCTGTTTGAAACGCTGTTCAAATCAGTATTTGGCGTTGGCACGACCGTTCACTACAAAACTGACTGGTTGGGCCGGAAGCAGAAGGTCGTGAAGCATCACGACTCTGGAAAAACCAAGACCTACACGCATGGAACTGGCTTCTTCGGCAACAAGACGCGGACAAAGACTGTCAAGCAAGGGAAAGTTGTTGAAGAAGGAACAGTCCGGGAGAACATCTTTTGGAGCGGCGCGACGGAGCGCGCGCGGAAGAGAGATGGTACTGACGTCACGCGCAAGTATTCACCTGGTTTTTTCCGAGATCATGTGACGACGCACGAAAATGGTATCTGCTTCAAATGTGATGGCACTGGTCAGAAGGAGATAAATTGCAGGACTTGCAACGGCACGGGAACTTTTACGTTTCCCGACGGTCAATGTCGAGCCTGTAATGGAACCGGTCGCTATGGAGAAGATCAATGCCGAAGATGCTCTGGAACCGGAATCTATTCATCGGGAAAGCAGACAAGCTGTAATCGCTGTGAAGGCAGCGGAAGGCGGAGCGTAATCTGCAATAAGTGCAACGGTAGTGGCAAATTTATCAAGAGCTCATATCGATAGCAGGAACGATCCAACCACGGAATTCTATATTTGTCTCCAGCAAGCAGGGAAGAAAATCGCGCGATGAAGGACAATGACCCGCTTTGGCTTGCCTATCTGTGGGAATCATGGGGACTTACCCCGGAGCGGCAACGAAACCTACAGGAGCTCGAGGACGAGGTTCGCGCCGAAGGCCCCGCCAACAGGGTCGATGAGTTTCTCGCCAGGCGCACCAAGGGGGCGAAAGCTTACATCGCCAAGCAGGAGTTGGAGAAGGTGTTCAGCGCCGGCGGGGAGCACGCTGCCCGACAATGGCTGGTCGATGCAAGGGGGGCGTGGTTGCGCGACCGCGATATACTTTCAAGCCTCGAACGGAAAGTCAGCGATCTGATTAAGCGTGAGCAGAATCTTCGTGGCCGAAATAATCATCCCAAGCAGCGGTCGAGGGTTCGGACAACTTTGCGGGATGGTCGACACCCGAACTGCCTGCGTGCGTTACATCCTGCCGACTCCTGGACGGTTTATGTCGATGAAACTGGCGTTAATTTCGACAGTACGGAGCGCGCCGACAACCCGAATCTAACTGGCCGAGTGGTGGCGCTAGCCGTTCCCGACGGCGTCGAACTGGCTGATTGCGGCGGCTTTCACGCCGTTGAACGAAGCTTCTCTGAGGTCGACGATGTGCTGCAACGGGTTCTCGATGCACCGGTCGGCATTCTTGGCTTCAGCGTTCTTGATGATACTGCACAACATCGGTACTGGATCGGTCACGTTCTCCATCTTGTGCGCTGGACGCTGCTGCAACTTCCGATTCCGATGGATGGGCGTAAAAGCCAGGTTCGAATCCTGATTGAGCAGCGTGACGCCTACAGTTCTCAGACCGATTTGAAGGCGCTGGCACAGGCGCTCGAAAGTGAATTGGCTGCCCTTGATCCGCAGCGTTTCAAGGGCCTTGCACTTAAAATGGGCTTCATGGACAAGAAGCACCCGATGAACGGTTATGTCGATGTCGTGGCTTTTACGTGGGGCAGCTCGGACTGGTCGAACAAGGACCGGTTGCGAAAATCGCAATTGCAGGGCCATTGCTTCGTCAAGGCCAACGAAAGCAGTCTGCACCATCTCTATTTGGCATTGACCCGCGGGGGACCGCTCGCACCGGCCGATTGGTATGCACTTTGTGCTGCGTCGGCGGAAGAGCAAGACGGTAGCTTCCTGCGCCGCGAACTCGACCGCCTCGGCAAGGCGATGGCGCGCCTCCCTCGGCAATGGGAGCTATACCTCGAAGAAGTCCAGACGCGCCTTGCTAGCAAGCAGTACTCCCTTGCCGCGCTGGGCAGAGCCATCGATTGGCTGGAGCAGTATGCCGACCAGTCGCAGATCATACCAGGCACGCTGCGACTGCAGCTCGACAGCAGCAACCTATCATTGGCCAATCATCGCGGGCAGATCCAGGATGAGCTTGTCTTCCGCTGCCTCGAGTGGGTCAATAAGCTTGAGGACGAGGCGCCACAACTGGTAGCCGAGGCGCTTTTGCGCATGGCAAGCACCATGACAAATAACTTTCAATTCAGCGCGCTAGAGGAGATCGTCGAAACATGGCTTGCTAAGCCCATCGCGGTGGCCGGACTGCTGAACTATGGTAAACTGCAATCCACGCGCGGCCAGATGCATGCCTTCTCACATGATCCTGCCACAGCCGTTTCATTTTTCGAGGCGGCCGCAGAAAGTTTCGCCCGACTGAGCGATCCACGGCAGGTTGCACGAGAGACGCATCAAACCCGCATCTACGAGATGATCGCCCGGATGGACGCTGTGCCTTTCGATGCCGACGGCGAAGAGGCGAGCGCCGAAGTGGGAATGGTACTGGACTCCATACTTCGATTGCTCGGCAACCGTGAACCCGAAGCAATCAGTCGGTCCCTGTCCGCGTCGGATCAGGAAAGGCGCTTCGAAAATCATCTATGGTTGCGTGCGCTGAACCGCTTTCCCCGGCAGATGGCCATTGCCCGCGCGGCCTATCTCGGCAACCGCGAAAAGTGGAAGAGCGGTAGCGATCACCCTTGGCCTCTAATTCTAGCCTATCGGGCCTGGCTTCTAAAGGACGCGGGCGAGACTGAGGAGGCGCGCTCGCACCTAGATGCGGCCGTCCGCACCTGCCTCGACGATGACCACGGTGTGACGCTCGAGTGGATGGCGTTGGTGCTTAGTACTATGGCGCAGGCGATTGGCGTGCCGCTAGCCAGCTCTGATCATGCAGAGGAGGACGGGCTGCGAAAGCGCCTGCAGCACGCGCCTTGGGAGGCGTTGGCCGAATTCACCGCTGAGGCTTCAAATGGCAGAATAACGCCCGCCCGGATCTGGGTACATCTGGCGAAATGCCTTCCCTTCAACTTTCACTGAGCCGCGTACCGGTACACTCTTGAGCACAGAATATATGTCTCTCCCCAAAGCCCCCATTTCCGCTCCTGAACTTGCACGCCGAGTTCTGCTGCATCCTCGTGGGGGCGTGAATACATTGATGGAATTGGTCAGAAATAGTGAAACTGAGTGGCTGGAGCTTAAGGCCTCATTCTATCCTGAGGGTGGCAATTTTGAGCAGGGAACGAATGCAGACGACTATCGCTGGAACGTTGCGAAGGCGGTCATTGCGCTGGCCAACTCGATCGGTGGAGTGGTGCTGTTGGGGGTTGCCGACGATGGCGGCCTTATCGGTATCGAGGCCAGCGATCCACACGGTCGGCGGCGATCCAAGGGGGCGGAGGCGTTTCGTCGCGAGGTGGTCATGCAGCAGGTTCTATGCCCGACCAAGGGTTGGAGGACTGGCCGCCAAGGTAATTTCCGACTTGTGAACGCCCCGTTGCTCGAGCGTCTGGTTGCGCTGGAAGAGATTCCGCAAGGCGAGCAGAGCGTTTTAGCCATTTTTGTCGACCCCGCGCCTGAGGGCTACGGCTTTGTCGAGGTCGAGGCATCAAAGGATGTCACCCGGCAGATCTACCTGCGCAAACGCGGCGCGGTCGGGCAGGTCGTGTCGTTGGACGGAGATCAAGCGGATGTGCTGTCGGCACATGAAGCGCAGCGCCATAAGCTTGCCGCTGAAATACCATTGCTCTGGAAACGGTTCGAGCAAGCTGGCCTGCTTGCGCGCTCGACGGAGGAACTCCTACCCGATGTAAGCCGCTATGTAGCCACGCTGAAGGCGCGTCTGGCGCCGGTCGCGGCTCAGTTCGTCCCGCTTTGCGCGGTTCAGCGGCGCACTTCAGGGCTGAGCGCCAGCGGCAAGGTACAGGTACTCAATGACGTCGACAACTGGGTCCGGAGCGAATCGACGCGCTCTGGCGAGGGCAGCGATCTGCTGCGGACCGACCCCGAGCCGCGTAGGGGGCCGGCTACCGAGTTGCTCGGACGAACCAGCCAAGCGCTGCTGATCGGAGAAGGTGGGTCGGGCAAGAGCAGGTGCCTTGCTGCCTTCGCCTTCCAAGCGGCGCGCGAGTGGAAGCCCGGCAAGCCTTGGCCGCTTCTGGTATCGCTTGCCTCCTATTCCGCCGAAGGCTTGGCAGGCTTGCTTGCAACCGAAAGCGGCATCGACTGGCAAGATCTGGCGCCGAGGGTCGGTGCAGGCGAGTTAACTCTCTGTCTTGATGGGCTGAATGAATGCCCGGACTTGCACTATGATCAATGCTTGAAGGAGATCGCAGGGATCTCACGCGAGTATCCCGCCGCGCGCTTACAGCTGACAAGCCGGAGCGCACAGCTGCCGCCACAGATCAAGTTGGAGGTGTTCGAGCTCGAGGCAATGGACCGGGCATGTCAAAGCAAATTCCTGGTGACCTACCTCGAGCAACCGCAGAAGGCCGAGTCGATACTTGAGCAACTCCACCTTCATGACGGTGGTAGTGTGATCGCTGGCAGCCCGATGCTGCTACGCATCGCCGCTGAGGTCACCCGCGAGACCGATGAAATCCCGAACGAGCGCTCGAAACTGTATTGCCGCTTTCTCGATGCCTGGTTCCGGCGCGAGACCGAACGGTCAAGGCGCGACGGGAAGACGCTGCCATGGGATCACGAGCTGGCCATCACAGCGCTGGCGGAGTTGGCCTTTCGAGCGCGGCAGAAGGGTAGCGGTCGAATTCCTCTGCCGCAGGCTAACGCCCTGCTGATCCATCGTCTTGGCGAGGATACCGAACGCTTCATCGACTGGGCCTCACAGGGCACCGTTTTGGTTCGTAACGAAGGTCGCGGAGAGCTGGTCTTCGAGCATGAGACGATCCAAGAGTATCTCTGTGCCAGATATTTGGTAACTCGACACGAAGACTTGCATTCCGATGTTCTAGCCGTGCGGGCTGATGCGAAGCCAGGAATATGGGCGATGCCGCTAGCCTTCACGTTCGAGATGCTAGCGCAGCCATCACCAGCGTTTGTAGATTCAGCGTGGCGGGTTGAGCCGCTGATCGTTGCTGCCGGAACTCGCAGCGAGTTACACCCTCGTGCCAAAGATGTGGCCCATGACCTTTGGGAAGAAGCCGTATTGAACGTCCTGCTTGGGAAGGATGCTGCTGCACAGGCCCGCGCTATCTCGATCATCGCCCGCTTGCCGCCGAAGTATCCAATCTCGCAGTATCTGCTGAGCAGCCTGAACAGTCATGCTTTCTGGTACACGGCGCTAACACATGCCAACGGAATCGCCAGAGTCGAACGCCTACGCGGACTGGTCTGCGGACCCGATTTCCCGTGGATTGAATTGCTGGCTGATACGCTGGTCGGCTGCAAAGCTTGGGCCGAGGGCCTCTCGCCGGCGCTCCGCGCCATCGCGGGGGTCAGCCCCACTCCAACCTTGCGTGAAGTGTTGTCTTCATGCTCGGTCTCAGAACTCTGTGCTCTCCGGCGGCGCAAGATGATCTCTGCCGAAACTTTCATCTCCTCTTGGAAGACAGCACTTGACCGCTCATCAACGTGGCGAGTGGATCTCGACCTTCTGGACATTCTGCGCACCGAGAAAGAGCAGGTGGACGATATTTTACAAGACATGCTCCCGCGCTACCGAGCCCAGCTTCGGCGGATTGCCGTCGAACCGGAGCTTTCACTGCGGGTGCTAAGCATCCTGCTTAGGGGAGGGATAGTCCAAGCCGAGGAACTCCGTGAGCGGTCAGGTTTTCTGGCAAATGTGTGCGCCCGGATGTCCATGATGAATGCTATCCGCCTAGCCAGGCAAGGCATGTTGCGGCCTGCAGATGTCGATGCCGGAACGCGGGCACGTCTTGTCTATGACCGCAAAACCACAAGGCGGAACATTGACGATGCAATCAGGAACGGGCTCCTGAACCCGGAGGATCTGCCAATGCAGTTGCGTGAGCGAATTGTGGCCGCCGCCCCATCGACGCACGGAAAGCCGCGTGCAAGATCTGGGGGTGCAAAGTTTTCAGTCGCCCTGCTGAGCGATGCCAAATCGCGGATGAAGGTAAATGCGGAGCTTGCGAAGACACGTTGGACAGTTGAACTGAAGCGTACCCTCCCTGAGCGAGGTTTCGGCTTCGTCCGGCACCAGGACTTCGATGAGGACATCTTCTGCCTGTTGTCAACGATCGCCGCGACGGACCGAAATGCGCTACGCGAGGGCAATGTGCTCAATGTGAGGATCATCACTAGTTTCGACAGAGCACGGCAGCACTGGAGCTTTGCCGTCGAATCGGGACACACCGTAGAGTAGCAAAGAGCTGGCGCTGTCACGCCCCCGACGCCTGGGGGCCGTGTTCATAGTATCTGTCCGTAATTCTTACCGGGGCCCCGGTGAGTAGCTTTCCTGCCTCGTCCTTATCGAAATCATAAATATGGGCCGAGGCGACATAGCCGCGTAATGTGCCGCTAACCGTGTTGCAGTGTCTCGCAAGATCGCTTTGTAGCTGCGCCAGCGCGGCCAGATTGGCATATTGGCGCCCGAAGATGTTCTGACTGCGGAAGAAGAACTGAAGATCCAGCCTTCCTTTCCGGATTTTAGCGTCAAGCGTGGTCAGGCAAGGCAGGCTGGCCGCAGAACTGCCGGGAACCAACAGGTTGATCGTCGCAGACTTCGTTTCGGGTTTGCGTTTTAGTCGCTCCACCATCCAGTCAAACTGGTCAACTCCCGCCATGTCGAAAATTCGCTGTCCATAGGTGAAGGGCCGGTCAGGCATGCAGGCGCCTCGCGCAAACTTGGCAAGGGTCCGGGCCAGGACGGTTGGGTCACCGTGGGCAGATAGCAACGGATCGGAAACGCTTGGCGCCGAAATCTCTACTGCTAGACCAAGCACCTCGAGCAGCCCGACCTCTCCATCGTGATGAGGTTGGCCGTGGCTCAGCACATGGTTGACGCTCACGATCCAACACTCTCCGATAGTCTGCGTACGGATGGCCAATGGCATGTCCGCCATGAAAATGGTCCCCATTCTAGGCCAGATTGCGCCAGAGCGTCTCGAAATGTCGTCCTTCGAGTGACGCGCCGCGTCGCGCAGTGGCCGCCTCAGTCCGCGCGAAATGGCCGGCGCCATTCCCGTCATCTGTGAAGCTGTCGTGCTCGAGACGTTCAAGTAGGTGCCACGCGCCGTCAGAATGGCGGATGGCAATCTCTTGGTTCGTGGTAATGCCACCGATAACAGTAACCTTAGCATCCAGCGATGAAGCCAACTGGTGCATCATCGGCAGGTGGTCGGGCGGGACGGCATAGAGAAACTGCCAGTCCCCACCTGCAATGCTCAGCTGAAGCGGCGAGAGGCCCGATGCTGTAACGAGATCGTTGAGGTGGGGATGCATAGGGATGCTTAGCTCATCGACAAACGCGCCACAGTCGCTTGCACCACATATTGCGTGAATTGCCCCGGGCAGGCCATCGCTTATGTCGGTTCCGGCATGTGGTATGCCAGCCTCTGCAATGGCGCGGCCGAGAGAAAACGGTGGGCGCTGCTCGATAATTGCTTGCTCGACGACGCGGCGGACACGTGCATCGAGCGGGAGTGCACGCTTGAAGGCGATCAGTCCCAGCATCATAGAGCCGAGGTAACCAGTAACCACCAGGACATCGCCCGGGCGGGCACCTGAGCGGCAAATACGTTTGTCGCGCGGCACCGTACCGAGGGCGGTGGCGACGAGGGCGAATTTTGGGTTCTGCTTGGTGTCACCGGCAACGATCTCTGCGCCGTAGCGCCTAGCAGCCTCGGCCGCGCCCTTCATGACACCGCGGACAAACCCGAGCGTAGTATCGATAGGGAGCAGCAAGGCCACTGTGACTGCGCGCGGAACGCCACCGGCGACTACGATATCGCTGATGGCATGAGATACGCCGAAGTCCCCAACACATTCTGGGCCGGCAAGCCCGAGGCCGTAGGCCGCATTTAGCCCGGATCGGTCAGTGTTCAGCACGAGCAGCTCATTGTCTTTTTGACAGAGCTCGATGAAGGCGGCGTCATGTCCAAACCCATCGACCAGCATGCTAGTTGCGCGCATCATGTGGGTGATCTCGGCCACGACGCGGCGCTCTCCAACCTCGCGGATCGTCAATTCTTCATCCATCAGCGATCCCGTTACTCATTGTCGAAAGAGATGATCCTGTTCAGATCCCTAGCTGCAACAGGTCCCCGCGAGTAGTCAATATCGCCTGGCCGAGCGCGGGAGGAAGCGAGCTCTATCATTCGAAGGGGCGCGCGAGACTTCGCGCCTTCTTGCTTCCACAGTGCTTCCACGGGGGCTTGAAACGCAAAAGCCGCCCCGGAGGGCGGCGCATAAGCATTTGATAACGCGGAGATATTTGGTTGCGGGGGCAGGATTTGAACCTGCGGCCTTCAGGTTATGAGCCTGACGAGCTACCGGGCTGCTCCACCCCGCGCCATTCCCGAGGGCGATTAATTTCGATCGGGTTTTTGTTATCGTATTGAGAGTTTTGTCTCTTATTAGGTTTGGCG
>NZ_JAAIKE010000008.1 GCF_010915705.1 Pseudotabrizicola algicola | reverse complement strand
CCTGGCGCAGCACGCCCATGATCTGGGCTTCGGTGAAACGGCTCTTCTTCATCGGAATCTCCTCGTTCATCCTGCCGAGAAAATTCTACTTCCGCATCCCCTTAACCATGGGGAGGATTACCGCACGGCGCGCTGCATGCCGCGACCGTGGCCGACAGCCTGACCGCCGCAGGTTTCGCCATCCGGTCGCAGATCATCTGGGCCAAGGACCGGCTGGTGCTCAGCCGCGGCGATTACCACTGGCAGCATGAACCCTGCTGGTATGCAGTGCGTGCCAAGGGCAAGGGTCATTGGGCCGGGGACCGCAAACAAACGACGCTGTGGCAGATCGCAAACCGGGATCAGGATGCCGACACCGTGCACGGCACCCAGAAGCCGGTCGAATGCATGCGACGGCCGATCCTGAACAATTCCAGCCCCGGCCAGGCTGTCTATGAGCCCTTCATGGGTTCCGGCACCACGCTGATCGCGGCCGAGACGACGGGGCGGGTCTGCTTCGGTGTCGAGTTGAACCCGGCTTATGTCGATGTCGCCATCGAGCGCTGGCAGTCCTTCACAGGGCAGGAAGCCGTTCTGGCGGAGACTGGCGAGACCTTCGCCGCCCTCAAGGCAAAGCGGCTCGCGGCATGAACGCGCCCCTCCTGCCCGGCCGGATCGAGCATTGGCCGCTGGCCCGCCTCCGGCCCTATGCCCGCAACGCCAAGACCCACGATGCCGACCAGGTGGCAAAGATCGCCGCCAGCATGGCCGAATTCGGCTGGACGGTCCCCTGCCTCGTCGCGGCCGATGGCGAACTGATCGCGGGCCACGGCCGGGTCCTGGCCGCAGCCCAGCTTGGGCTTGCCGAGGCGCCGGTGATCGTGCTGGGCCATCTGACCGAGGCGCAGCGGCGCGCCTATCGCATCGCCGACAACAAGCTGACCGAACTCGGCGGGTGGGACGAGGCGCTGCTGCTGGAGGAGCTGCGGGGGCTGATGGCCGAGGATTTCGACCTCGGGCTGATCGGGATCCCCGAAGATGAACTGGACGCGTTGCTGCACGATGCCGACGACCGCGCGCCCATCGACGACGACACCGCCGACACCATCCCCGAAGCCCCGGTCGAACCCATCACGAAGCCCGGCGACATCTGGCGGCTCGGGCATCACCGGCTGATCTGCGGCGATGCCACTGACCCGGCCGTGGTGGTGCGGCTGATGGACGGGGCGCAGGCGTCGCTGCTGTTCACCTCCCCGCCCTATGCCCAGCAGCGCGACTATGGGGCGGCGAAGGAAAGGGTCGGCGATTGGGATGCGCTGATGCAGGGCGTGTTCGCCGCAGCGCCGGTCACCGCCGATGCCCAGCTGCTGGTCAACCTCGGCCTCGTCCATCGGGACGGTGAGTGGATCCCGTATTGGGAAGCCTGGGTCAACTGGATGCGCGCGCAGGGCTGGCGGCGCTTCGGCTGGTATGTCTGGGACCAGGGGCCGGGCCTGCCCGGCGACTGGAACGGCCGCCTCGCGCCCTCGCACGAGTTCATCTTCCACTTCAACCGCCAGCCGCGGAAGCCGAACAAGACGGTCGAAAGCAAGCACGCGGGCGAAACCCTCGGCGGTGGTGGCCTGCGCGGGGCCGACGGCACGGTCCATCGCAAGACCGGTTTCGGCAACGCGATCCAGAGCCACCGCATCCCCGACTCTGTGTTCCGCATAATGCGGCACAAGGGCGGGCTGGGCGCGGCCGGATCGCACCCGGCCGTGTTCCCTGTGGCGCTGGTCGAGGCGGTTCTGGAAGCCTTCACCGATCCCGGCGACCTGGTGTTCGAGCCCTTCTGCGGCTCTGGCACCCAGCTGATCGCCGCGGAGCGTACCGGGCGACGCTGCTGCGCGGTGGAACTGGACCCGGTCTATTGCGACGTCGCCGTGCGGCGGTGGGAGTTGGCGACAGGGCGGAAGGCGGTGCGACTACAGGGGAAGCAACCAGATCGTTAGATACGCTGAAGCTCACCCATGCAGCCAAAGCGGTCCTTGGCGCGTGCGGATTTTATTCAGAGTGGACTGGACAGATCAGCCTCAGGTATAAGCCTAGGCCCCCAAAGAATGTGCCTGCAATCCCGATTGAAAAAATGATCTGTTGCGCCACGCCTAACGTATGCAGAATCACCATTCCCCATGACCAGATGAGAAATACGACATACACAGCCACCGCCCCAGAGAATCGCGCCTTGTGGCCGGTCAGAGCGTTGGCGACAAAGTACGCGGCCAGAAATGGCACCCAAGTTTGAGCCACATGGCTCAGATAGTGCAGGCTGGGTGGAGCCCCACCTGGAAATGTTATGCCTAAGAACAATCTTAGGAGTGGGTATTCCCAATTTAGGAAGGGATTTAGGGCGTTCACGACCTGTACTGCGAACCAAACCGCCACACCAGTCAAGAATGCAGCGCAGAAATCAAGAACTCGCCTTATCATCCTTTAGGACGCGCTTCAACAAATCCGGTCACAAGCCTGCCCTCGCATAGGTTTTCGTTCGACTTTCAGATATCTAGCCCACAATCTGCCCGGCGGCAAAGAGTACATCGCGACCTCACCTGATCCGATAGACCGTCCCCCTGCCTTCGACCTTCTCGGCGGCGATGGGCAGACCCAGCTTTTTCTTCAGGGCACCAGAAATGGAGCCCCGAACCGTGTGTGCCAACCATCCGGTGGCCTCGACCATCTCGGCGACCGTCGCGCCCTCGGGGCGCTGGAGCATGGTGATGATCTGCGCCTGCTTGGTGCCAGCGCGGATGGCGACAGGTTTCACGGTTTCGCTGTCGTCGGGCGTCTGCACCGGCTCCGGTTCCGCCTTGGGCTTCGCCCTCCGCACGCTGGCGACGGCGCTGGCCGCCAGCGGCTCGATCCCGATGGCCTCCAGCCCCGCCTCGGTGGCGATCAGCGTGGTGCCATGTCCGTCGCCGGTCTCGCGCCACATCGGCTCGCTGCGACGCAGGTTCGCCTCGACCTCTTCGAGCCAGCCGCGGGCGATCATCTTGCCGACGACCATCTTGGCGGCGGCGCCGACCAGTCCCTCGGGCAGCGGCAGGGCGAGGTTGCCGGGCCGGGTCGCGGCGCGGGACAGGATCAGGGACTGGGTGTCGGACGGGGTGGTCATCGGGGCCTCCGTGGCTGTGGGCGCGCGCTGTGAGCGCCTTCTACGGAGGCAAGCCCCGTCGTCGGACGGGGCGGCCATCGCGCCGTGTGGGCGCGTCAGGCGGCGTGTTCGCCTTCCTTGAAGGCGCTGTCGGTGATCTGGCGCAGCAGGCCCGCGTAGTGCTTCAGCGTCCCCACATGGCCCCAATGGATCTCGTCGGGGTGGGTCTCGAAATGGTCGTCGCTGAGGGCCTTCAGGCGCTCCAGCATGGTGTCGATCTCGGCCTTGGCTGCGATGAAGGCGTCGAGGGCTTTGGAATTGTCGGCTGCGCGGCGGGTGGTCATGGCGGGGCATCCTTCGGTGAGTTGCATCGTTCTGGTGCGAATACCATCGCTCTGTCGGGCGGATGATCGTAGGCAATTCGGAGCAATATCAGTGGTTTCTGATCATTCCGGTCAGATCAGCCGCATCTCGGCCAGCGCGCGGCTGGCGGCACCCAGCTGGGCAGTCGGCAGCTCGATCTTCAGGTGCGACAGGACGTCAGAGGCCTCGGCCGGGATCCCGCTCTCGCGCAGCGCCTGCTCGATGACTTCGGCGATGGCGTCCGGGCGGCTCAGGTCGAAGCCCTCGGGAAGGGTGGAATAGTCGATGCGGATGGTGGTCGTGGTCATGGTGAAGCCCTCCTGGGATCGGCGCGATGCGGCCTGTTGATGGACGACAGAATCGCTCCGGAGGGGGAGACAATCAACGGAATTGATTGTCTTTTCCTGTTTATTTTCAATATCTTGACAGGCTTCACAGCGCCATGAAAGGCATGAGCGAGCGGGAGTATGCGGCGCATTCCGGCCTCTCCCGCGGCGGGGTGCAGAAGGCGCGCAAGAACGGGCGACTGGTTGTTTTCGACGACGGGTCGATCAACGCCGCGGCCTCGGATGTGCGGCGGGCGGAGATGACGGATCCCGACCAGCAGCGCCGGTCGATTGGTGGTGACGGGCTGGCAAGCGGCCCCGGCGATACGACGTCCTACATCAAGGCCCGCACGGCGCTGACAGTTTACGCGGCGCAGGAACGCCAGCTGGCCGTCCAGAAGAAGAAGGGCGCGCTGGTCGACCGCGCAAGGGCGGAAACGCTGGTGTTTCGCCTGGCGCGGCAGGAACGGGATGTCTGGGTCACCTGGCCCGGACGGGTGGCCGCGCTGATGGCGGCGCAGATCATGGCGGAGGTGGAACGGCAATCCGGGGCATCGGTGACGATCGAGACCGCGATCATGCAGAGGGTGCTGGAAGCCCATGTCCGCGAACAGCTCGACGCCCTCGCCGACCTCCGGGTCTCGCTTGCATGATGAGGACGACGAGAACGACCTGACCGAGGGTCTCGACCTCGGTTTCGACGGGGCCGAGGACCTGCTCCGAGTCTGGCGGCAGGGCCTGCGCCCAGACCCGAACCTGACGGTGTCGGAATGGGCGGATCAGCATCGCTGGCTGTCGTCGCGGGGCGCGGCCGAGCCGGGGCGCTATCGCACCGCCCGCGCGCCTTACCTGCGCGAGATCATGGATGCACTGTCGCCGGGTCACCCGGCCCAGCGCATCACCTTCATGAAGGCCGCGCAGGTCGGGGCCACAGAGGCCGGGAACAACTGGATCGGCTTCGTCATCCATCACGCGCCGGGGCCGATGCTGGCGGTGCTGCCCAGCCTGGAACTGGCGAAACGCACCTCGCGGGGCCGATTGGACCCACTGATCGCAGACAGCCCTGCACTGCGCGAGCGGGTGAGTCCGGCCCGATCCCGCGATGCCGGGAATTCGATGCTGTCGAAGGAATTCCCCGGCGGCATCCTCGTGCTGACCGGAGCCAACTCAGCCACCGGCCTGCGGTCGATGCCCGCGCGCTATGTGTTTCTGGACGAAGTCGATGCCTATCCGGCCTCGGCCGACGAGGAAGGCGATCCGGTCACGCTGGCCGAAGCGCGGACCACCACCTTCTCGCACCGGCGCAAGGTGTTCATGGTCTCGACCCCGACGATCCGGGGGCTGTCCCGGATCGAGCGGGAATTTGAGGCATCCGACCAGCGGCGCTACTTCGTGCCCTGTCCCCATTGCGGGGCGATGCAGTGGCTGCAATTCGACCGGTTGCGCTGGGCGAAGGGGAAGCCGGAAACGGCAGCCTACCATTGTGAGGTCTGCGAACGCCCAATCGCCGAGCACCACAAGACAGAAATGCTGGCCAGGGGCGAATGGCGGGCGACGGCGGTTTCCAGGGATCCGAAAGCCATCGGCTTCCATCTCTCGGCGCTATATTCGCCCTTGGGCTGGAAAAGCTGGTCCGACGTCGCGCGGGAATGGCTGGCGGCCCAAGGGTCGGACGAGACGCTGCGCGCCGCGCGCAACACGCTCATGGGCGAGACATGGGTCGAAAGTGGCGACGCGCCGGAATGGCAGCGGTTGGCGGATCGGCGGGAGGCTTGGAAGCCGGGCACCGTGCCTGTGGCGGGGCTGTTCCTGACCGCCGGGGCCGACGTCCAGAGGGACCGGATCGAAGTCGACATCTGGGCCTGGGGCCGAGGCCTGGAGAGCTGGCTCGTCGATCACATCGTCATCCCAGGCGGGCCTGACGATCCGGCGGCGTGGGACAAGCTGACCGGCCTGCTCGGCCGGTCTTGGCAACATGCCAACGGCGCGCACATGACCGTGGCGCGGCTTGGCATCGACACTGGTTACGAGGCCGCGGCGGTCTATGCTTGGTCGCGCAAGGTCGGGTTCGAACAGGTCGCACCCCTGAAGGGCCTAGAGGGCTTCAACCGCGCCACGCCAGTCTCGGGCCCAACCTGCGTCGACGCCACCATTGGCGGGAAACGCCTGCGCCGCGGCGCGCGGCTCTGGTCGGTGGCCACGGCGACTTTCAAGGCCGAAACCTACCGCTTCCTGCGGATCGAACGACCGAGTGATGAGGACCGGGCGCTGGGCGTGCTCGATGCGGCGGGGGCTGTCCACGTCCCCGAATGGGCCGACACCGAATGGCTGAAGCAGCTGGTGGCGGAACAGCTGGTCACGATCCGCAACAAGCGCGGCTATGCCCATCAGGAATGGCAGAAGATGCGCGACCGCAACGAGGCGCTGGACTGCCGGGTCTATGCCCGCGCCGCAGCGTGGATCCTCGGCGCCGACCGATGGGACGAAGCCACCTGGCGGCGGCTGGAAGCGCAGGCGGGCGTGGAAACGCGCATGCCAGCAGCCGTCGCGATGGACATCACACCACCCGATCCGGCCCAGCCCAAGGCCGGAACCCTGACCACGCCGCGCCGGAAACGGCGGGCCTACACCCCGAACTTCATGAGGGACTGATGGACCTGGAACGCATGCAAGCCCTGCTGATCGCGCTGCAGGAAGCTCGCTTCGCCGGGCTGCGCAGCGTCAGCTATGACGGCAAGACCGTGACCTATGGGTCGGACGCCGAACTGGCTGCGGCGATCCGGGATCTGGAAGGACGGATTGCCACAGCCTCTGCCACGCCGCGTCGCCGCCGCTGGGGCACCGTCGCCACGAAGGGTCTGTGATCATGGTCCTCGACGCCTTCCGTGCGCGGCTCGGGTCCATCATCGGCGGGTTCGACGCGGCGCAGTCCCATCGGCGCATGCGCGGGTTCCGGGCCACCCGGGCGCATGTGAACACGCTGATCGCCGCCTCCGGCGAGACCATCACGGCCCGCGCCCGCTGGCTGGTCCGGAACAATGGCTACGCCGCGAACGCTGTCGACGCCTTCGCGAACCATGTCGTCGGCGACGGCATCAAACCGTCCTCGAAGATCGCGGACGCCGCAAAGAAGGAGGAGTTGCAGAAGCTCTGGCTCGCCTGGACCGACGAGGCCGATGCCGAGGGGCTGACCGACTTCTTCGGCCTGCAGCGGCGGGCCACGCGGGAGGTGTTCTTGGCGGGAGAGGTTTTCCTGCGCATCCGCACGCGGCGGCCGGAAGACGGGCTGACCGTGCCCATGCAGCTGCAGATGCTGCCCTCGGAAATGCTGCCCCAGGACCTGACGCGCGCGTTGCCCGGCGCTGGGTCGATCCGGCAGGGGATCGAATTCGACGGGATCGGGCGGCGCGTGGCCTACCACTTCCTGCGCCGCCATCCAGGCGACATGACCGATCCGGGGCTGGTGGGTGAGACGGTTCGCGTGCCCGCCTCCGAGGTGATCCACATTCTGGACCCGGTCGAGGCGGGCCAGCTGCGCGGGGTGTCGCGCTTCGCCGCGGCCGTCGTGAAGATCTTCACGCTGGACCTTTACGACGACGCGGAACTGGAGCGGAAGAAGACCGCGGCGATGTTCGCGATGTTCATCACCTCCCCCGCGCCAGAAACGGCCCTCGATCCCGCCGAGGATGATCTCGAGGTCGAGCCCGGCCAGGTGGTGCGACTGGACCCGGGCGAAGATGTCACCACACCATCCACCCCGGATTCTGGATCCACCTATGAACCCTTCCAGTACCGCACGCTTCTGCAGATCGGCGCGGCGCTGGGCGTGCCCTATGGCTACCTGACCGGCGACACGGCGAAGGGGAACTTCTCGAACACCCGGATCGCACTCGTCGACTTCCGCCGCCGGATCTCGGCCTTCCAGCATTCGGTGATGGTCTACCAGCTCTGCCGGACCGTCTGGACGCGGTGGATGGACATGGCGGTGCTGGCCGGAGCCATCGACCTGCCGGGCTATGCCACCGACCGGCGCGCATACCTCGCCTGTGACTGGCTTCCGACCAAGTGGGACTGGATCGACCCCGCCAAGGATGCTGCGGCCGAAATCCTGCAGATCGAGGCAGGCCTGAAATCCCGCACGCAGGCCATCGCAGAGCGCGGCTACGACGCCGAGCAGGTCGACAGGGAAATCGCGGCCGAACGGAAACGCGAGGCGGAGCTGGGGCTGGACTTCCGGCGGCCGGGGTCACCGGCGCAGGCGGCCGGTGGCAGTAGCGCGGATCAGGGCGGCGAAACGGACCCTGACAAGCAGGACCAGCGAGAGAACGACGAGGGTGAGGACCGGGAAACCCGGCCCGCGGAGGACGAATGATGCACCACACCCAGATCGCCCAGCGCGTCTTCAACACGCCCTTGATGGTCGATCCCGCCAAGGCACTGGCCTTCCTGACCGGCCTTGGTCCGCGGATCACCGGCAGAGAAATCAGCGTCGAGGGGGTCGAAATCGCCTCCGAAGCGCAGGAGGCCGCCAGCCTGCCCGTCCGGGCGTCGTTGTTCGGTGACGATCTGACCAACCGCCAGGCACGGAACGGCGGTCAGCCCTTCGCAGTCGTCGAAGGGATCGCGGTCATCGAAATCGCAGGCACGCTGGTGCATCGCGGCGCCTGGATCGGGCAATCCTCCGGCCTGACCTCCTATGAAGGGATCGCGGCCCAGCTGCAGGCGGCCATCGCCGACCCGGCGATCCGCGGCATCGCCCTCGACATCGACAGCTTCGGCGGCGAGGTGGCCGGAGCCTTTGATCTCGCCGACCGCATCCGCGCGGCTCGTCAGGTCAAGCCCGTGCGGGCTTTCGTCGCCGATCACGCCCTCTCGGCCGCCTATGCGCTGGCCTCACAGGCCGACCGGATCATCCTGCCCCGCACCGGCGCCGTTGGCAGCATCGGTGTCGTGGCCATGCACAGCGACATGAGCGGGGCGCTCGACCAGAAGGGCATTGCCGTCACGCTGATCCATGCCGGGGCCCGCAAGGTCGATGCGAACCCTTACCAGCCGCTTCCCGAGGCCGTCCGCGCCCGGATCGCGGGTGAACTCGAGGATTTGCGCCAGCTCTTCGCCGAGACTGTCGCCGAAGGGCGCGGCCGCCGCCTCGACACTCAACGCGCGCTGGGCACCGAGGCGGCTGTGTTCCGCGGGGAGGCGGCGGTGTTCGCCGGTCTCGCAGATGAGGTGGCCGATCCCGTCACCGCCTTCCGCGCTTTCGCCGCCGCACCCCGCGGCACAATCACCCTCAGAGGAAAGGGCCCGATGATGACCACTGCCCCCGAAGACGATGCGCAGGCTGCGACCACGCCTGCCGCCAGCACCCCGCCGGAACCGGCCGCGCCCTCGGCAATCGCGCCGCCACAAACCACAGCGGCCGCGATGTCGCCCGAAGCGATCCGCGCGGAGGCGGCAGAGGTCGCACAGGTCTGCGCACAGGCCGCGCGCCTCGGCGTCCAGATCGACGCCGCCGATGCGGTCGCCAAGGGCGTGAAGCCGGAAGCGCTGCGCGCCAAGGTGCTGGCCGACCTTGCCGCCCGCAGCGATGCGGCTGGCATCATTGCCACCGCCCCGGCACCCGGGGCCAAGGAAAGCCCCATCGTGGCGGCCGCGAAGAAATCGGCCGCCGCCTCGCGCTGACATTGGCGCTGGCCACCAACGGCATTTGTTGCTGCGCCCTCGCCCCGCCTTCCCATCCCCCAACATCCCGGAGACTGAACCATGCCCGTCCTGACGGAACCGCCCAGCATGGGCGATGTCCTCAAATATGAGGTCAACCCGAACTACACCCGCGAGGTGGTCACGCTGCTGATCGGCACCAACTACCCGTCCGGTGCCGTCCTCGGCCGCATCACCGCGAGCGGCAAGTACACCCTCTCGCCCGCGACCGGGGCTGACGGTTCGCAAACCGCAGTCGCTGTGCACCTCTATCCAGTGAACGCCACGCTGGCAGACGCCGTGGGCATCATCGTCACGCGTGGCCCCGCCATCGTGTCGCGCGCTGCCCTCGCCTACGAGGCGACGGTCAACGACGCGGCCAAGATCGCCGCCAAGATTACCCAGCTGGGCGCTGTCGGCATCATCGCCCGCGACGGTGTCTGACGTCCAATCCCCTCAATCTCCCGGAGCCCCACCATGACCATCGTCCGCAATCCCTTCGACGCTGGCGGCTATTCGCTGGCCGAGATGACGCAGGCCATCAACATCCTGCCCAACCTCTACACCCGCCTCGCCCAGATCGGCCTCTTCCGCTTCGAAGGCGTAAGCCAGCGCTCGGTCATCATCGAGCAATACGAAGGTGTCCTGAGCCTTCTGCCCTCCGTCCCCCTCGGCGGCCCCGCCACAGTCGGCACCCGCGAAGGCCGGTCCATGCGGTCCTTCGCCCTGCCGTGGATCCCGCATGACGACGTGGTCCTGCCTGCCGACATCCAGGGCGCCCCTGCGCTGGGCGGCGCGTTCGATGCGGCTGATCCCCTCGTCGAGGTGATGAACCGCAAGCTGCTGCTTATGCGGCGCAAGCACGCACAGACCCGCGAATACATGGAGATGAACGCGCTCCGCGGCATCGTGAAGGATGGCGCAGGCACCACCCTCTACAACTACTTCACCGAATTCGGCCTCGCCCAGATCTCGGTAGACTTCGTGCTGGGCACCGCAGGCACCAACGTTCAGGGCAAGGTGCGCGAGGTGCTGCGCGCCATCGAGGACAATCTGCTGGGCGAGGCCATGACCAGCGTGCACGCTCTCGTCAGCCGCGAGTTCTTCGACAAGCTGATCGCGCATCCCAAGACCGAGGAGGCCTACAAGTTCTACGCCTCGACCGGGGCCCAGCCGCTGCGCGAAGATGTGCGGCGCAACTTCCCCTTCGGCGGGATCCTGTTCGAGGAGTATTCCGGCACCGTCACCCTCTCGACCAAGGCCACCGAACGGCTGGTCCCGGCGAACGAGGGCATCGCCTTCCCGCTTGGCACGATGGACACCTTCACCACCTACGGCGGCCCGGCGAACCTCCTGGAAACCGCAAACACCATCGGCCTGCCTCTCTACGCCCGCCAGCATCTCGACGAGAAGGGTCGCTGGATCGATGTCATGACCGAAGCCTCGATCCTGCCGGTGAACAAGCGGCCGCGGCTGGCGATCCGTCTGCACACGTCGAACTGACGGACCCACCCATGTCCGTCTTCGCCGCCGCCATGGACCGCATCTTTACCCATGCTGCCATGGTGGCCCCGGCCCTCTGGATCTCGGCCACCACCTCCGAGGAACGCCCGATCCGCATCATCCGCCGCGCACCCGACCGCGTCACCGACTTCGGCGCGGGACGCTTCGTCAGCGACACGACGGTGGTGGATGTGCGCGTCACCGAATTGCCCACCCCACGGCCGGGCGACGTGATCGTCATCGGCGCGGACAGCCATGTGATCCAGGGAGAACCGCTGCGCGACCGGGAACGGCTGATCTGGACCCTCGATCTGCGCCCGGCGTGATCCGATGAAACTGAAGCTCACCATCGATCCTGACATCGTTGCGATGATGCAGGCGGAAATCGCTGCGGGCGAGAAGGCGGTCACGACCGCCTTGCGCGAGGCGGGCGCGGGACTCAAATCCGCCTGGCGCGGCCAGATCACCGGCGCGGGGCTGGGCACCAGGCTGGGCAACTCGATCCGCCTCGCCACTTATCCCAAGGGCGGCGAAGCCTGAACGCCGCGGCGCTGGTCTGGTCGAACGCGCCAGTGATCGTCGGCGCGCATGACGCCGGGCCGCTGATCCGGTCGCGCAACGGGTTCTGGCTGGCCATCCCCACCCCGGCCGCAGGCAAATCCACCCGCGGCGGCCGCATTACCCCATGCGAATGGGAGCGCCGTACGGGGCTGAGGCTGCGGTTCATCTGCCGGCGCAGGGGTCCGAGCCTGCTGGTGGCCGAGGGGCGACTGAACACGAAGGGACGCGCCGTAGCGTCACGATCAAAGACCGGCCGCGGGCTGACCACCGTGCCGATCTTCCTGCTGGTGCCACAGGTCAAACTGCGCAAGCGGCTGGACCTTGCGCGGGATGCCGAGCGGGCCATCGACACCGTGCCTGGGCGGATCGTGGAGGGGTGGGCGGATCGTTGAGTGCAGGTCGCAAAAATCATGCCATTACGCCGTAGAGCGCCGACCCGTCGCTGGAGCATTTCTCGACTGAACCGCAAAGAGCAAAGATCGTTGCTCCGTTGGCAGACACGAAAACGACCCCAAGCAGAACATCCCGACTGGGATAGTTTGTCAAAGTAATCGTCGCCCCTTCACCGACGGCAAGTTCGACAAAGGCCTGATGCTCGGCGGCGGCCAAACGCGCGATATCGAGGTAACTGACAACATTCTGTCGCGTGAAATGAAGGACATCAAATGCCGCAACATTTCGAAGGAGGATCACTTCACAGTTGTCTGCGGGATCGGACGTGACCAACAGCCTCAGGGTTCGATCAGTGGATTCGTAGGCCATGCCAACATATTCCACGTCGGCAAACCGTTCATCCCCTTCAAACGTGATCATCTCCAATCCTCCGGACGGATCAGCCCGTCATCACCTCGCCCGTCACCTGAAAAGCTCTCTTCCTCGGTCGCTGGTCGACCAGGCTGGCGCTCGCCGTCGATCCATTCGTGCGTATGGGGCCGACCTTGGCCGTGATCGTGGCCCCAATCAACGTCTTTGATCGGCTTTCCGTCAGGGCCATATAGTCTGTCTCCGCGAGGGCCGACAACCCAGGTTCCCGGACGCCCCTGTGCAGGCAAGCCCCGCGCTTCCGGCGCAGGTTCTACGGGTCTGCCCTCTGCATCGGTCTCCGGGATACCTTCTGGAAGTGCTCTGGGTCCACCCTCTGCACGATTCTCAACAATATGCGGTGAGGACGTACCACCGAGCGATTGATAGCCTTCGGTCGAAAAACCGGGCAGATCAAGGATATCACGACCGAATCCATCGAATTGGGGAAAGACTTCGACCCAACCGGAGGCAAATTCGCCGGGAATCACAATAAGCTGCCCCGCGCCCCACGCTTTCAAAGCTTGATCGACTATGCCCTGGATTCTGGCCAAGTCTTCTTGGCTACCTGACAACGCTCGCCCTAAAGTACCAGGATCGGAGAGTTCGTATAATGCAAGTGCCTGCGCCACGATTTCGGAACTGGGTCCCGACCAGTCCGCGCCTGCAAACGCCCCCGAGTGAAATTGGCCCCATGCATGGGCACGGGCGGCCAAGACACCCTCGACTGTGGTGAGGTCAAGGCCAAGGCGTTCCGCAGATCTCTGAACGGCTGTATCTTCGGCATATCGGCGAAATGCCTCAAGCCCAACAACTGCGACTGCAGCAAGGCCTCCTCTCGTCAACGCACGAAGTCCCGATCCAAGCTCTGAGGGAGACGGCAAGGCATCGGGCAATCCATCGATACTTGGCACATACTCCGCAGGCGTGATCATGGTTTCACTCGATGCAACCGGCTCGGCATAGCAGCGACAGTTGTGCGCCTGTCCCGGATGGCCACCTGCGGGCGGCTCGTCCCAGCGGAACACCTGATCGTCGTACTCAGCGTGGCTCTCGCGCACCTTCGCGTCGTCCTGGGACCGCCAGATGTACCGCTCGATCCCCAAATCCTGCTGCCGAAGCTGGTTGATCAGGCCCGCGAAGGCCCGCAGAAGGCGTTCTTCCATGGCGGTTCGAAGGGGGCGAAGGCGCTGCGGATGGGTCTCATATTCCTCGAAGATCGCCGTCAAGCGTGCATCCCACTGGCGCAGCGCCTCCTCCTTCACATCCGAAACATCGCGCAGATCGGCTTCGGTCACCCACGGCACGGTGTCCGGGGGTGTCAGGGCGTTCAGCAGCATCCGGGTGTTGTCGGCGATCACGCGGTCCAGTTGGTCGGTGAAGTCGGCGCGCAAGTTGGCATAGCCGGGGAAAGTCGACTTGATCGAGACGCCCACGCGATAGCCACAGGCGGCCCCGTTCTGCCTTGAGAACACATACTGCCCGCTGCCGCCGTGGCGGAGAAATTCCCGTAGATTGTGCTGCATGGAACCTCCCGCTGACCCGCGGGTGGTTTGTAGAGGCAGTTGGTAAAGAAGCGTTCACCCCACCGCACGGTGCATGCAACACGGCAACGGCCCAAGGGAGGCTGCGAGGTTCATGTCAATGCCCACCCATCGCGAAACAGTCCTCGCCGCGCTGCACGCGCGGCTGCAACCGCTTGCCGCCCTCACCCTGCGTCATGAGGTGCTGCCCGAGCGGATCCCCGCGGCCGGGCTGATCATCCTGCGTGACGGCCAGCCGGGCGAGCCGGAAGTGACGCTGTCACCGCTGCGCTACCACTTCCAGCATCGCGCCGAGTTGGAGGTCATCGTCCAGGCAGGCACCGGCCGGGCCAGCGCCTTCGACGACATGATCGCCTCCATCGGCGCCGCGCTGGAGACTGATCGGACGCTGGGTGGCCTCTGCGACTGGGTCGAACCGGAGGCCCCGGCCTCGGTCGACCTGCCCATCGAGGGCGCTGCTGCCTTGAAGGCAGCGGTGATCACCGTCGTCCTGCATTACACCACGACCGGGCCGCTGGCCTGACACCTCCACATCCACAGGAGACCCCCATGGCACGCGCACACGGCGCGCGGGCGCAGATGGCGCTTGCGTTCGAGACGGTTTACGGCACCCCGCCCGCCAGCGGCTATCGGCTGATCCCCTTTGCCCGCACCACGCTGGGAGCGGAACAGCCGCTCTTGAACAGCGAACTGCTGGGCTACGGCCGCGATCCCCTGGCCCCGATCAAGGACGCGGTCACCGCCGATGGCGAGGTGGTCGTGCCGATCGATGTGTAGGCCTTCGGCTTCTGGCTGAAGGCCGCTTTCGGCGCCCCGACAACGACAGGGACCACGCCCAAGACCCACACCTTCCAGTCGGGCAACTGGACACTGCCCTCGATGGCCATCGAAGTGGCGATGCCCGAGGTGCCGCGGTTCGCGATGTATGCGGGCTGCGTGATGGACCAGCTCAGCTGGCAGATGAACCGCTCGGGCCTGCTGACGGCCACTGCCCGCCTGATTGCCCAAGGCGAGGCCATCGCTGCCACCACGGCCGCAGGCACGCCGACCGCGCTGGGCCTGCAGCGCTTCGGCCATTTCAACGGGGTGGTGAAGCGGAATGGCACCGCACTGGGTAATGTCGTCTCGGCCGAGATCACCTATGCCAACGGCCTCGACCGGATCGAGACCATCCGCAACGACGGCAAGATCGAGGGCGCCGATCCCGGCATGGCGGCCCTTACCGGCCGGATCGAGGTGCGCTTCGCCGATAGCGCCCTCGTAACCCAAGCCATCGACGGCACGCCCTGCGAGCTCGAATTCGCCTACAGCCTCGGCGCGAATGCCAGTTTCGTCTTCACCGCCCACGCCGTCTACCTTCCGGTCCCGCGGATCGAGATCCCCGGGCCGCAGGGCATCCAGGCCACCTTCGACTGGCAGGCCGCCAAGGCCACCAGCCCCGCCCGCATGTGCACCGCCGTCCTCGTCAACACTGTCACGGGATACTGATCATGATCCGCCTGAACCTTTCGAACCGCCCCGAATGGCTGGACCTGCTGCCCGGCCTGCGCGTCCTCGTGGCGCCGCTCACCACCGCGCTGATGGTCTCCGCCCGCGCCGATCCCTTGATCGACGGCCTTTCGGAAGCCTCCAGCCAGGAGGACATGGCCCTCGCGATGGCCAAGGCCGTCGCCCGCCGGGCGGTGCTGGAATGGGAGGGCGTCGGGGACGATGACGGCAACCTCGTGCCCGTCAGCCCGGCCGGGATCGACGCCCTTCTCGACATCTGGCCGGTCTTCGAAGCCTTCCAGGCGGAATATGTCGCCCGCGGTCTGATGCTGGATCAGGAAAAAAACGCCTCCGCGCCCTCGCCGACTGGTCCTTCGGCGGGGGCGACGGCTACTGCGCGGCCTGCGCAGGCCCCTGCCCCGACTGCCCCGCAAGACTGAACCGGCCGCAAACCGTCGAGGGCTGGCAGTCTGGGACCTGACCCAGCGCCTCGGTGGCCAGCTGCGCATCGCGCCGGGGGCGGTGATCGGATGGGACATGGGCGCTGCGCTTTCACTGGCAGAGGCGCTGGGCGTTAGCGCACTGATCACCGCCGAACTGCTGCCCGAGATCGAGGCGGTGATGGTGCGCAAACTCAACGAGCAGATGGAAGGACGCCGGAATGGCTGAGAAGAAGGTCTCCGTCCGCCTCGTGGCGGAGGGCGGACGCCGCGTGCGCGCCGAACTGGAGGGCGTCGGCGAGGCCGGTGCCCGTGGCTTCGGCCGCCTGTCACGCGAGATGGAACTGGCCAACACCCGGCTGGCCGCCTTTGCGCGCCGGGCTGGCCTTGCCCTCGGGGCCGCCGCTGCCGCCGCCACAGCCTCCTTCGGGCTGATCGTCCGCTCCACGGCCGAGAGCGCCGCGCAGATCCGGCAGTTCGCGCAGGTCGCCAATGCCACGCCCGAGGCCCTTCAGCGCTGGTCGGCTGGCGCGCGGACGGTTGGCATCGAACAGGAGAAGCTGGCCGACATCCTGAAGGACGTGAACGACCGGGTGGGGGATTTCCTGCAGACCGGCGGCGGGCCGATGGCGGATTTCTTCGAGAACGTGGCCCCGCGCGTGGGCGTCACGGCCGACCAGTTCGCGCGCCTTTCCGGCCCCGAGGCGCTGAAACTTTATGTCGATACCCTCGAACGCGCGGGTCTGAGCCAGCAGGAGATGACCTTCTATCTCGAGGCCATGGCCTCGGACGCGACCCGCCTCCTGCCCCTCCTGCGGAACGGCGGGGCAGAGATGGCACGACTGGGTGACCAGGCTTCCGATCTCGGTGCGGTTCTGGACAGCGATGCGCTGGAAGCCTTGCGCCGCACCCAACTAGCGCTCGGCACGGTGTCTCTGGTCTTCGACGGCCTGCGCAACCGGATCGCCGTCGCCGTCGCTCCGACCGTCGAAGCGCTGGCCAATGCTTTCGTGGCCCTGGCCTCCGATGGCGGCATCCTGCGGTCGGCCATCGATGGGCTGATCGGCAACCTCGGCCGTCTCGCCACCTATGCCGCAACCTTCGCGGCAGTCATGGCGGGCCGTTGGGTCGCGGGACTTGCCGCGGCGGCACTCTCCGTGCGCGGCCTCGCGACGGCGCTCGTGTTCCTGCGCGGCGCCCTGATCCGGACCGGCATCGGCGCGCTGATCGTCGGTGCGGGCGAGCTCGTCTATCAGTTCTCGCAGCTTGTCGCTCGGGTCGGCGGCGTGGGCGAGGCCTTCCGGCTGCTGGGCGATCTGGCCCGCGAGGTCTGGTCGCGCATCGGCCTGTCGCTGGATGCGGCCCTCGCGCGGATGGCCGCCGGATGGGAGGGGCTGAAGGCGGCCGGTCTCTCGGCCCTCGAGGGCGCCATCGCAGGCGTCGTCAGCTTTGGCGACCGGACGGCGGCAATCTTTCAGGGCGCCTACGACGCGGCGGTGGCAATCTGGGGCAGCCTGCCCGGCGCCATCGGCGACTTCGCCTTCCAGGCCGCGAACGGGCTGATCTCGGGGGTCGAGGCGATGCTGAACGGCCTTGTCACCCGCATCAACAGCTTCATCGAGACCCTGAACGCGGCGCTGGCCTTGCTGCCCGAATGGGCCACAGGCGAAGGTGGCGTCCGGATCGGCATCCTCGATCCGGTTGAACTGGGGCGTATCGGCAATCCGTTCGAAGGTGCCGCGACCGCCGCAGGCGCTGCCGCTGCGGATGCCGTCTCGGCCGCGCTGTCGCGGACTTACCTAGAACCGCCTGACCTCGGCCTCGGCGCGATGGCCGAGGATGCCCGCGCCCGGGCCGACGGCTATCGCGAGGCGGCAGGGATGCTGGCTGACGCTGCCGGTCGACACCTCGCCAGCTGGCAGGCGCTGAAGGATGCGGTGACCGGCACGGGGACCGAGGCCGAAACCGCGCTGGTGGATGCCGCCGCCTCGGCCGATGCCCTAACCACCAGTCTGAACGATACGGCCACCGCCGCCGACGGCGCTGGTGGCGCAGCACGCAACGCGGGCGTTGCAGCCGCCGAGGGCGCGGACACGGCCCTCACCGGCTGGCAAGCCGTCACCGCCGCACTCGCCGACTACGCCGCCAAGGCGCGCCACATCGGCGGGGACATCGGCAGCGCGCTGGTCGGGGCATTCCAGAGCGCCGAGAATGCCATCGGCGACTTCGTGAAGACCGGAAAGCTCGACTTCCGCGATCTGGTGACCTCGATGATCGCCGATCTCGCCAAGCTCGCGGCAAGGCGCTTCATCCTCGGCCCCATCGCAAATGCCCTCTCCGGCGCGCTGGGTGGCGCGGGTGGGATCTTTGCCAATATCCTGCATGCGGGCGGCATGGTCGGCGCCCCTGGTCCCGGACGCATGGTCCCGGCGCTGGCCTTCGCGGGGGCACCGCGGATGCACAATGGCGGCTGGGCTGGGCTGCGGCCCGACGAAGTGCCCGCGATCCTGCAGCGCGGGGAACGCGTCCTCTCGCGCCGGGAGGCGACGGGCTACGGCCAGGCAGGCGCCTCCACCGTCAATGTCACGATCAACGCCCGCGACGCCGAGAGCTTCCGGCAATCACGCACGCAGGTCGCGAGCGACATCGCCCGCGCCGTGTCGCTCGGCCGCCGCGGCATGTGAGGAACCGCCATGGCATTTCACGAGGTCAGGTTTCCGGACAACATCAGCCGCGGGGCACGCGGTGGCCCCGAACGCCGCACCCAGATCGTCGAACTGGCAAGTGGGGCCGAGGAACGCAATGCCAGCTGGGCCAACAGCCGCCGCCGCTATGACGTCGCCTATGGCATCCGCCGCGCCGACGATCTGGCGGCGGTGGTCGCCTTCTTCGAGGCGAGGAACGGCCGTCTCCACGGCTTCCGCTTCAAGGACTGGGCCGACTTCAAGTCCTGCCTGCCGTCGCAGACGCCGGGCCCTACCAACCAGCCCATCGGCACCGGCAATGGGGCGGCGACCCTGTTTCAGCTGACCAAACGCTACACCTCCGGCGCGCAGTCCTGGACGCGGGCCATCACCAAGCCCGTCGCGGGAACCGTGACCATCGCCCTGAATGGGACGCCCCAAGCCTCCGGCTGGTCGGTTTCCACCTCAACCGGCCTCGTCACCTTCACCACCGCCCCCGCGGCAGGCGTCGCCATCACCGCGGGGTTCGAGTTCGACGTCCCCGTCCGCTTCGACACCGACGCTCTCGACGTCACCCTCGACCTCGAACGGCTCGGCTCGATCACCTCGATCCCCCTCGTGGAAATCCGCACATGAAGTCCCTGAACCCCGCGCTGCAGGCGCATCTCGATGATGGCACGACGACACTCGCCTGGTGCTGGCGGATAACCCGGGCCGATGGCGTGACCTTCGGCTTCACTGATCACGACCGGACCCTCACCTTCGACGGCACCGAGTTCGAGCCCGAAAGTGGGCTGACGGCGTCCGAGGTGCGGTCGGGGTCCGATCTATCCGTCGATGCACAGGACGCGCAAGGTGTGCTGTCGTCTGACCGGATCACGGAGAGCGATATCCTCGATGGCCGATGGGATAATGCAGCAGTCGAGGTCTGGCGGGTGAACTGGTCGGCCCCTTCGCAGCGCGTGCTGCTGCGTCGCGGGGCCATCGGACAGATCAGGCGCGGGCGGCTGGCCTTCGTGGCCGAAGTGCGGTCACTGGCCCATGTCCTCGGCCAGACAGTCGGGCGGACGTTTCAGGCCAGTTGCGATGCCGCGCTGGGCGATCCGCGGTGTGGAGTGAACCTCGAGGCCCCGGCCTTCAAAGGAAGCGGCGCGATCATCGATGTGCTGCGGGATCGGGCGTTCACCGCTTCCGGCCTCGCCACCTTCTCAGCAGGCTGGTTCGCCTTCGGGCTGGTCGAATGGTCGACCGGCGCGAATGCCGGGCGGCGGGTCGAGGTGCTGTCCCATGACCTCGTCGACGGCATTGCCATCCTGACCCTGCTGGAAGCGCCGGTGCGCCCCGTCACGCCGACGGATGCCTTCGTGGTCCGGGCGGGCTGCGACAAGCGGATCGCCACCTGCGGCACGAAGTTCGTCAATGTCGCCAACTTCCGGGGATTCCCGCACATCCCGGGCCAGGACGCCGTGCTGCGCTACGCCACCAAGGACGGCGGCCACGAGGGGGCGGTCCTATGACTACGCCCCTCCCAACCGCCGATCCCTTCCGCGTCATCGCCGTCGCGCGCTCCTGGCTTGGCACGCCCTACCACGACCAGGCCAGCCTGAAGGGCGTCGGCTGCGACTGCCTCGGCCTCGCGCGCGGCGTCTGGCGGGAAGTCGTCGGTCCTGAACCGTTCCCGATCCCGCCCTACAGCCGGGACTGGGGCGAGACCGGGCCGAGGGAGGTGCTGGCGGATGGGGCGCGGGCGATGATGCCGGAAATCGCACCGGCAGATGCCCCACCCGGCGCGCTGGTCCTGTTCCGCATGATGCCCCGCGCTATCGCCAAGCATGTCGGCATCCTGACCGGACCGGGCACCTTCCTTCACGCCTATGAGCGACTAGGCGTGATCGAGGAACCGCTGACGCCCACATGGCGACGCCGCATCGCCTTCGCCTTCCTCTTCCCCGCTCGCTGAGATTTTCCCATGGCCACGCTTGTCCTCGGCGCTGTCGGTTCCGCCATCGGCGGGGCCTTTGGTGGCGCGATCCTCGGCTTTTCCGGGGCCGCCATCGGTGGCTTCATCGGATCGACCATCGGGTCGGTCGTAGACAGCTGGATCGTGTCCTCGCTAGCCCCGGCGCAGAAGATCGAGGGCCAGCGCCTCGACAGCTTGCGGATCACCTCGGCCACGGAAGGCGCGATCATTCCCCGCCTCTACGGGCGCATGCGCATCGGCGGCAACATCATCTGGGCCACGGATTTCCGCGAGGAGACCAAGACCACCACCCAAGGCGGCGGCAAGGGTGGTGGCGGTGGGAGGGTCCAGACCACCGAATACCTCTACTATGCGTCCTTCGCGGTCGCCCTGTGCGAAGGCCCAATCACCGGCATCGGCCGTATCTGGGCCGACGGCAAGCCGCTCGACATGACCGGCATCACCTGGCGCTGGTATCCGGGGAACGAGACCCAGACGGCTGATCCTTTCATCGCGGCGAAAATGGGTGCAGCCAACACGCCCGCCTATCGGGGCACGGCATACGTGGTCTTCGAGGAACTGGCGCTCTCGACCTACGGCAACCGCCTGCCGCAGCTCAGCTTCGAGGTGTTCCGGCCCTTGGCCGACCCGGATACGGCCGAGGGGCTGGTCAAGGCCGTCACCATGATCCCGGCCTCGGGCGAGTTCACCTATGCGACGGAGGCTGTCCGGAAGACGGTGGGCGCCACGACCACGGTGTTCGGGCAGACCACCGGTGGCACGACCTCGGCCGAGAACCTGAACGCGCTTCCGGATGAAGCCGACATCGTCGTGGCGCTTGACCGGCTGCAGGCCATGGCTCCGGCCGTCGAAAGCGTCAGCCTCGTCGTCGCCTGGTTCGGCAATGACCTGCGTGCGGGCAATTGCACGATCAAGCCCGGCGTCGAGGTGGCGACCAAGGTGACCAGCCCCAAGGTCTGGACGGTCAACGGGGTTTCCCGCGCTGCAGCCCATCTCGTCAGCCGGGATGCCGAGGACCGGCCAGTCTATGGCGGGACACCTGCCGACTTCGCGGTGGTGCAGGCCATCCGCGAGATGAGGGCGCGCGGGCTGCGGGTGACGTTCTATCCCTTCCTCCTGATGGACGTCCCGCCCGGCAACACGCTGCCGAACCCCTACAGCGCGAATGCCGCCACGCCGGGCCAGCCCAGCTTCCCCTGGCGGGGCCGGATCACCTGTTCTCCGGCGGCAGGCTTTACCGGGACTGCCGACAAGACAGCTGCTGCGGCAACGCAGGTCTCCAGCTTCTTCGGCAGCGCCACCCCAGCGCAGTTCGCCGTTTCGGGCGACACTGTCAGCTGGACCGGCCCCTCCGGCGATTGGGGCCTGCGCCGGATGATCCTGCACTACGCGCATCTCTGCGCGGTGGCGGGCGGGGTCGATGCCTTCCTGATCGGGACCGAGATGCGGGGACTGTCGACGATCCGGTCCAGCGGCAGCGCCTATCCGGCCGTGACCGCCTTCAAGGCACTGGCCGCGGATGTGAAGGCGATCCTCGGGCCGGGCACAAAGGTGGGTTACGCTTCCGACTGGTCGGAGTATTTCGGGCACCAGCCCGGCGATGGCACGGGGGACGTGTTCTTCCACCTCGACCCGCTCTGGACGGATGCCAACATCGATTTCATCGGCATCGACAACTACATGCCGCTGTCGGATTGGCGCGACGGCTTCGACCACGCCGACGCCCTGCAAGGTTGGCCCGCGATCCATGACCGGGGATACCTGCAGGCGAACATCGCGGGTGGTGAAGGCTTCGACTGGTTCTACGCCTCTGCCGCCCACCGGTCGGCGCAAATCCGCACCCCCATCACCGACGGCAGCGCGGGCAAGCCATGGGTCTTCCGCTACAAGGATCTGCGGGCCTGGTGGTCGAACCCGCATTTCAACCGGCCGGGCGGGATCGAGAGCGGCACGCCGACCGCATGGGTGCCGCAGTCCAAGCCTATCTGGTTCACCGAGCTTGGATGCCCCGCCATCGACCGGGGGACGAACCAGCCCAATGTCTTCTTCGATCCGAAGTCGTCCGAAAGCTTCACGCCGTATTTCTCGCGCGGCTGGCGCGATGATGCCATCCAGCGCGCCTATCTGGAGGCCAGTTACCTGTGGTGGGGATCCCCGGCCAACAATCCGGTGTCCGCGATCTACGGCGGCCGGATGGTCCATGTCCCCGAATGCGCTGCCTGGACCTGGGACGCGCGCCCCTATCCTTTCTTCCCCGAACTGACCGGGGTCTGGACGGACGGCCCTAACTGGCGGCTCGGCCACTGGCTGACAGGGCGGCTGGGCGCGGTGTCGCTCGCCGCGCTGGTGCGGCATCTCTGCCTACGCGCCGGGCTTGCGGAGAATCTGATCGACGTCTTGGGTCTCTGGGGCGCGGTCGAGGGCTATGTGATCGGCGCGCTGGAAAGCCCCCGCGCGTCGATTTCCACCTTGGCAAGGCATTTCGGCTTCGATGCCATCGAGACGGAGGGCGTGATCCGCTTCGTCATGCGCGGGCGGGCATCCAGCCTCACCCTGACGGTGGATGATCTGGCGGCCAGCCGGGAAGGCGAGGCGCTGGAATTGGTCCGCGCGCAGGAGACCGAACTGCCCCAAGCGCTGAAGTGGCAGGTCGCCCGGGCGGACGAGGATTATGACGCGGCGCTGGTTGAAGCGCGGCGGATCACCGTCGACACGACGCGCATCGCCTCGGAAAGTTTCCCGATGGCCATCCCGCCCGAGGAGGCCGAACGCCGCTGCCGCCGTGCGCTGATGGAGGCGTGGATCGGCCGGGAAAGCGCCACCTTCCGCTTGCCGCCCTCGCGGCTCGCTCTCGATCCGGCCGACGTGATCCGGCTGGCACACGACGGCCGTGAGGTGGAATTCCGCCTCGTCTCGGTCGCCGATGCCGAAGCGCGCGGGATCGAGGCGGTGCGGCAGGACCGCGCCGCGTATGACATGCCGCCCGGCGATCCCCGCCCGGCTTCGCTTTCGAGCCCCGTCGTCTTCGGCATGCCCGAGGTGGTGATGCTGGACCTGCCGCAGATTTCGGAAGATCAGCCCGCGCATCGCCCCTTGATCGCCGCCCATGCCAGCCCCTGGCCGGGCGAGATCGCCGTCTTCCGCAGCGCCTCGACGGATGGGTTCGCGTTGCTGACCACATTCGGCAGTCGGGCGCGGATCGGCACACTAGCCTTCGACCTCTTTCCGGGCCCCACCTCACGCTTCGATCTCGGCAACGCGCTGGTGGTCGATCTGCTGTCCGGGACGCTGGAAAGCGTGACAGAAGTCACACTGTTCGGCGGGGCCAATGCGCTGGCGGTCGAGGCCGCCGCTGGCCAATGGGAGATCGTCCAGGCTGGTCAGGCTGAACTGATCGCGCCAGGCAGGTACCGCCTGACCCGTCTGCTGCGTGGCCAGCGCGGAACGGAACATGCCATGGGCAATCCGGCACCGGCCGGGGCTCGGGTCGTCGTGCTGGATGTTACGCTGGCCTCACTGTCCATCGCCGAGGCTGACCTCGGCCTGCCGTGGAACTGGCGGGTCGGCCCGACCGCACGTTCTGTCACGGATGACAGCTACGCCGCGCTGGGCTTCACCCCCACTGGCCGTGGGCTTGTCCCCTTCGCACCGGTGCATGTCGAACAGCCGTGGCGAACGGCCCGCAACACGGGCGATCTGACCATCCGCTGGACACGGCGGTCCCGCGCGCTGGTCGCCGATGCCTGGGAGCAGGTCGAGGTACCCTTGGCAGAGGACCTAGAAAGCTACGACGTCCAGATCCTCGACGGGGCTGCGATCAAGCGCACTCTGACCAGCAGCACGACCTCTGTCCTCTACACCGCCGCCCAGCAGACCGCCGACTGGGGCGCCCTGCTTGGCCCCGGCCAGACATTGGCGATCCGCATCTACCAGCTCTCGAACCGCCTCGGCCGCGGCACGCCCGCCACGGTCACTCTGCAATTCTGATCCCAATACGGGAACCCCCATGTCCGACACCACGACCCATCTGGGCCTGCCCTACCTTCTGGCCGCCCAAGCCCAGAAGCATGTCACCCACAACGAGGCGCTGCGTCTGCTCGATGCCATGGTGCAGCTCTCGGTCCTCGACCGCACGCGGACGGCCCCGCCCGCAAGCCCGGCAGACGGCAACCGACATCTCGTCGCTTCGGGCGCAACGGGCCTCTGGGCAGGATGGGACCTGAACATCGCCTTCTGGATCGACGGTGCGTGGATCCGACTTGTGCCGCGCACTGGCTGGATGGTCTGGGTCGCAGCAGAGGGGCTGTTCTTGGTCTGGACCGGCAGCGCCTGGGAGGTGGTGGGCGAGCCGCGCGACGTGTCGGACGCGGTGTTCAGCCTGGTGAACGATGCCGATCCGACGAAGAAGGCGACCTTTTCGCTCGCAGGCATCAGCGCCGGGACCACGCGCAGCTTCACCCTACCGAATACCTCGTCTGAACTGGCGATCCTCGCGGGCACCCAGACCTTTACTGGCAACAAGACCTTCTCTGGGACGCTCACGGCGTCTGGAACCGTCACTGTTTCGGCCACTAGCGCCTCGATCGGCACGGCGACGACGACGGCCACCTATGGGATGGGCACTGGTGCGACGACCACCGGCATCACCAAGACGGTGAACCTCGGCACGGGCGGGGCATCCGGGTCGACGACGGTCGTCAACATTGGCTCGGCCTCCGCCGGAGCGGGCGGATCGACCGTCATCAACACGCCGACCGTCACCTTCGCCAATGCCGTCACGCAGGTCGGCATGCCGCAGGCCAATCTGACCGCGCAACTCTTGGGCCTCGGCGGGGCGACGGCGGACAGCTACAACCGTCTGTCTGTGAACACACCGGCCGTTCTCCTGAACAACGCAGGCGCCGGGATCGAGGCGACGGTGAACAAGGCCGCAGCCGGGAATGACGCGGCCTTCGCCTTCAAGACCGGCTTCTCTGCCCGAGCGCTGATCGGCCTCTTGGGCAACGACGATTTCAGCTTCAAGGTCAGTCCGGATGGGTCGGCCTTCTACGACGCGATCCGTATCAACCGCACCAACGGCCAGGTGGAACTGCTGCAGCCGACGGTATTGCCGGGACTGGCCGCAGCGCCGACCCCGCCGCCCGCGGGGAAGGCCGCCGTCTATGCCCGCAGCCGGGCCGGGGCGCCCTGGATCGACGTGATGCGCCCCTCCGGGCGGGATTTCCCCCTGCAGCCGCATTTCGGGGTGAACCGGATCGCCAACTGGTCGCCCTCGGTCAGCACCACGATCACGACTGAGGGCCTGCCGATCACCTCGGTCGGGACCGTGTCGCACCCGACGCTGGCCGCGACGAACCTTGCTGCTTCCATGCGGCGCTGGCGTCTGACCTCGGCGGCGGTCGTGGACTCGGTGGCCGACCAGCGATCCGCAGGCTGGGCCTGCTGGCGCGGGAACGCGGCGGGCCTCGGTGGCTGGACCTTCGTCACGCGGATTTCGTTGACGACACTGCAGGCGACTGGGATGGGGTTCTTCGGCCTCTACGGCTCCACCGCCGCGCTGGCGACCAACCTGACGCTGGCCGCAGCCGTCAACTGCATCGGCATCGGCTTCCAGCGCGGGACGCACACCCGGTGGCAACTGGCCGCGAACGATGGCACCGGGGCGCCAACCCTGACCGACATGGGGGCGAGTTTCGCCATCGCGACTGGCGGGGTGCTGACGCTGTTTATCGCGGCACCGCCGAACGGAAGCTCTGTCTGGGCGCGCGTCGTCGACGAGGTTTCGGGTGCGGTCTTCGAGCAGGAGATCACCGCCGACCTGCCCGCCGCGACTCAGTTCCTGTCGCCGCGACTTTTCCTGAACACCGGCGCGACCGCCGCCGCTGTCGCCTACGACTGCGCCGGGGTCTACCTCGAAACCGATTTCTGACTGGCCGCAGCCAGCGGCAATGAAAGGACCACCATGAACGACCAGACCACTCTCGCCGGGGAGGTCGCGCGGGCCTTTCGGGACCACGGGATCACCGCCGCGCTGACCGCCCTGATTGGCGGCACCATGGCCCTTATCGCGGCGATCACCCGCAAGGCCTTCACCAACGAGGCCCTGCTGGATCGTCTCGACCGGGAGCTCATCGCCGACCGGGACCGGATCGACCGGCAGCGCAGCGAGGACCGCAAGGCCGACGGCGACCGCCTCGACCGAATCGAGACCGACATCCGCTCCATGCGCGACATGCTCTTCGATGCCTTCCAACGCGGCCGATCCGACTGACTGCCAGGCGACCACACCACCACGACCACATCCCCCGCCCCAGAGGCGGGTTTTTTCATCAAGAGGATCCACCATGCCCACCTTGACCTACCCCAACTGGCGCGATGTGCCAGCGACTGCCTGGCGCTGGCCGAACTTCTCGGCCGCCGAGATCGCCTGCCGCGGCACCGGCGCGATCAAGATCAACACGGAAGCCATGGACAAGCTGCAGGCCCTGCGCGACCGCCTCGGCAAGCCGCTGATCATCCGCTCCGCCTATCGCAGCCCGGAACACAATCGCGCCGTGGGCGGTGCCCCCGCGTCCAAGCACATGCAGGGCACAGCCTTTGACATCGCGATGGCGAACCACGATCCTTCGGCCTTCGAGGCAGCGGCGCGGGCGGTCGGGTTCCTGGGGTTCGGATACTATCCCCGCTCGGGCTTCATGCACATCGACCTTGGTCCTGCCCGCTCCTGGGGCGATCCTTTTGCGACGCGCGCGGTGCCCTTCGCCCCGGAACTGCCGCCCGCGCGCGAAATCCTGTCGGAAAGCCGCACGCTGCGCGGTGGCGGCGCGGCTGGCGCGGCCACCGTTGGCGCAGCCGGGGTGGAGGTGCTGCAGGACATCCTCGCTGAAACCCAATCCACCATCCAGCCGCTGGTGCCCTACCTCGACACCCTGCGTTGGGTGCTGATCGCCATCGCCCTGATCGGCATCGCCGTCACGATCCATGCGCGACTGGACGACTGGAAACGGGGCCAGCGGTGATCGGCTGGCTCCTCACCCATGGCCCGGCGCGCAAGGCGCTGGGCCTCATCCTCACCGGAGCAGCGATCCTGCTGTTCCTTCTGAACCTCCGCCGCGCAGGCGAACGCGCCGGGCGCGCGGCCGAACGGCTTGATGCCAGAGAGAGAAACGATGCCATCCACCGCCAGATGCTCGACGCTGCCGCCCGCCGCCCTCCTGATCGCGATGCTTTGGCTGACCGGCTGCGCGATGGACGGTTCTGATGCCCGCGCGCCATGTCCGCCCGTGGTGGACTACACAAGCGCCGAGCAGGCCCGCGCGGCCGACGAGGTCGAGGAGCTTTCGGAAGGCGCCGTCATAGCGCGGATGCTGAGCGACTATGCCGTACTGCGCGATCAAGCGCATGCGTGCCGGTGAAAGCCGGGCCGGGCGAAGCCTGCCACGAGGCAAGCGCCGGATGCCTCGACCGCAGCGCATTGCCCGGCCCGGTTCATGGATTCAGGCTGTCAACGAGAGGCAGGGATTCGCTGCGGGTTGATGATGGCAGATGCTGTCCTGCCTGTCCCGCGCAGCGATGGGCACAATTGTGCCCATGCCCGCCACGCCGACGAAGCCAAAGACAGCATTGGGGAGCGAAATGAGGGCTAGCGGTAAGACGGTGCGACCTCAGGAAGCTTTCCAAATCAGCCAGGCTGAACTATCCTGCTCCAAAAACGACGATCGGCTGGGGCAACGCAGTGTCAAACGCAAAGCAGATACTGGCGATGCTGAGGAGCAAGGCCGAGGGCGACGATGAGCAGTTCTACTCCATCGCACTTCAGGTCGCTGCCGGGGAGGCGCGCCAAGGTCATCGTGTGACGGCGGAGGAAATTCGCGCAGCAGTGGATGCAGCACGATCACAGCGCGGCACAAAAGCTTCAGTCCCGATCGCGTTTTCGCGACCCCGCGGCGACCTCGACAGCCTCCTTGACCTGAGGGAACCCAGAATTCGGCTTGCCGACGTCGTTCTGAGTTCACCAGTTCGTGCACATCTGAACGCGCTCATTCTGCAGCAACAGCGTAGAGACTGGCTTAGAGAACATGGAAAGACGCCCAGTCGGCGCATGTTATTTGCTGGACCTCCTGGCTCGGGGAAGACGATGACAGCAGAGGCGCTGGCGGGCGAGCTGAGATTGCCGCTCTTCGTCATCCGCTTGGAAAGCCTCATCACTCGCTTCATGGGAGAAACGGCGGCAAAGTTGCGGCTCGTGTTCGACGAGGCGCAGAAACGTCGCGGTGTCTACCTTTTCGATGAGTTTGATGCCGTTGGCAGCAACCGCATGGCGACAAATGACGTTGCCGAGATGCGCCGCGTGCTGAACAGTTTCCTGCAGTTCATGGAAGAGCCTTCTGTCACTGACAGTGTTCTTGTGGCAGCGACCAACCACCCGTCGCTTCTTGACCGCGCTCTACTCAGGCGCTTCGATGAAGTGCTCCGGTTCGAAATGCCCACTAACGAGGAAGTAAGGGCCATCATCAAGGCGCACCTCTCGCCCATGAAGTACCCCAAGCTCGCTTGGAAAACCATTGAGACCACAGCCAATGGTCTTAGCCAGGCCGAGATTGCTAACGCGGCCGAAGAGGCGGTCAAAGCGGCGATTCTTTCCGAGAGAAATAGCATTTCCACCACCGATCTCTTGCACGAACTTCAGAAGCGGCAGGACATGAAGACAGTGTTTATCGACGACAAGGGTTCCATTGGCTGATTACGAGCACCGACACATTGATTTAAGTGGTTTGGCCGGTGTTCGTGACTACAAGTCACCGGGCAGTACCCCGCGGCAGCGCACTTTGCAGCGAATTCGCGAAGAACATGGCCGGAGGGTCGTCGCAGAGCTCGACACTGCGTTCAACTTTGCAGATCGTGGCCGCGAAGCGTTGGATCTTCCGGACGGTGCATTGCCACCGGATGGCGTATACATCGAAGTTGAACTTGCACCGTCTGCGGGCCCAACAACGCTCGAGAAGAAGCGCGAAGGCACAAGACAGGGTGCAGTGACGATCTCGGAGAATGGAGCGAGGCGGATTGCGCTTTTCGTTCCAGATGATACCCGCGATGTGTTTGAGGCCGTTTTTCGCGACTACGCGTTCGCCGATGTCGAGCCAGGCGCCGAACCTCCGAAGAAGACTCGTGTCGAGCCGATCGAGCATATTCGGACTGCGCGTCTGCAATCCTTCTGGCGCGATGACCCAGCTGCTTTGCCTGAAGGGTCGCAGGCGGAGATCTGGTGGGCACTTTGGTGCTTCAAGGATCGGCTTGATCGCGTTGAAGACGTAGCGTTGAGACTTGGTCTGACATTGGGATCGGAAGATACACGGCTGCAGTTCCCGGAAGTAGTCGTTCTGCCGGTATTCGGTCGGCGCGCAGCAATCGAGCTGCTTCTGTTTTCAACTGGTGGTGTCGCGGAAATCAGGCGGGCCACAGACACACCCACGGTTTTCACCGATCAGCTCGCTGAGATGGTCAATGAGTTTGTCGATGACCTTGCCGAACGGACATCGTGGCCTGGTCGTGATGCCCCTGCAGTTTGCCTCCTCGACACTGGCGTCAATCGCGGCCATCCGTTGATCGAACCAGCTCTTGCGCCAGCTGACATGCATGCTGTCGCATCGGAATGGGGTGTAGATGATCACAGTGATATTGGGCACGGGTCGGGCATGGCAGGTCTTGCAATGCACGGAGATCTGACTGCCCGCCTCGGTGATGCATCGCGGCCCACGTTGAGGCATCGACTGGAGTCCGTAAAAATCCTCCCGCCTGACGGATTCGATCCGAATGATCCCTTCTCCTATGGCGCCATAACCACGTCAGCAGCATCGCTTCCGGAAATCTCCGCTCCGGATCGCGCACGGGTCTACTGCATGGCAATCACCAACGAGGATCGTTCCGGAGCGGAACCGACCGGCTGGAGTTCAGCCCTAGACCAGATCAGTTCCGGCACCGATGCAATCGACGAAGGTCCTGATCACATCCGCCGCCTGTTCGTTCAAGCGCTTGGGAACATCCGGGACAATTCGAGGGCGGAAGAGATCGCAGACGGCGATGCCTTCCCTGGCGAAGATCCAGCGCAGGCGTGGAACGCACTGACGGTAGGTGGCACTACCATCAAGTCGGAAATCGCGGAGAGAGGATACCGGGACTGGTCCGGCTGGGCGCGACCCGGAGAGCGCAGCCCCTACAGTCGAACAACAACACTTTGGCGGTCAAGCCAATCTCCCATTAAGCCTGAGATCGTCTTTGAAGCAGGCAACCGTGCTCTCAGTCGCTCTGGATCGGAGGCGGTCTCCGGTCTCCCATCTCTTTCGTTGCTTACGACGTCGAAATCTGCTGGTGCCAACTCAGTCACGCCGTTCTGGGCGACAAGCGCAGCCACAGCACAGGCCGGTCGGATGGCTGCCTGCATCATGGCGGAGCATCCCGATTACTGGCCTGAAACAGTACGTGCTTTGATGGTCCATAGTGCGCGCTGGACCCCCCATATGCTTGGTGAGTTCAATGGCTCCGCGTCGAAGAGTGACCGAAAAAACCTAGCAAGAAAGTATGGCTACGGCGTGCCGGATTTGAAGCGCGCCTTGGCGTCGGCATCGAATGACCTCGCCCTCGTCGCCCAGAGGTACATTCAGCCTTTCAGGATCGAAGATGGGAGTGTTCGGTTCAGTGACTCCCATGTCTATCGCCTGCCGTGGCCACGAGATGTTCTTGAAGGGCTCGGCGATCAAAGCGTGCGCCTGAAAGTCACTCTGTCGTACTTCATCGAGCCTAACCCAAGCTTTGCCAGCGCGATCGACCCTGCTCGATATCAGTCGTTTGGCCTGCGCTTTGATTTGAAGCGCGCCAGGGAAACCGATGGGAACTTCCTTCGGCGCGTCAACAAGGATGATCGGGATGAGGACGATCCGCGCCCGGTGAATGAAGACAACGATGGCTGGTTCTTTGGACCGAAATCTATCTCCGCGGGATCAATCCACAGCGACACCTGGGAAGGCAGTGCGGTCGAGCTCGTCGAACGGGACCTAATCTACGTCTATCCGATAGCAGGTTGGTGGCGAGAGCGCCGCGCACTTGGTAGGGTGGCAAACAAAACTCGGTATTCTTTGGTGGTCGGGATCGAAACGCCTGAGCTCGACATCGATCTTTTCACGCCTGTTTCGATCCAAGCCGCCGCGCTAGTGACAGCAGGTACAAGCATCGAGGTCTAGCACTCGGTGGCTAGCCGCCGCGGCTGCCACTCGCAATGCCTGCCGCAGCCCGCGGCTGCACGCTTATCCGTGCTGGTGCGGTTTTTCTGGTGTCGTGTTGATGTGGCGTTGATGTAGACTGCAAACGACAAAAGCCGAGCGTTATGCTCGTCTTTGAAGTCTTTGATATCGTTGAAAGTTTTGGTTGCGGGGGCAGGATTTGAACCTGCGGCCTTCAGGTTATGAGCCGAAATTTCAATGATTCCAATAGCTAAAGAAAATCAGCGCCTTAGCTGATAAGCCTTTGATTCCACGGATTTTCAGTCCTTACACTGGCTGACATTGGCCTGCATTCGCCGTCACGGTCCATCGAAAAATGACGTACGCTCGTTGACATGGCGTTGACATGGAACTTCGCCTCCCGAGCAAAAAGGATGATCGTCACGCGGTCGAACCCGGCCTAAAGCGAACGATCCCTCCAGACCGCTCCCGCGCGGCTAGACACCAAAAGAGAACCAGTCCCTGTTCTACCGAGCGATACCTACACGCCAAGGTTCTCGATCGGCAAGCCCCGCTTCTCGGCGCTCGCCCGCACGGCTGAGCGAAGTGCCTCGCTCCCTTCTAGCAATCGCCGGAAGCGGACTTCATCGAGCACAAGCAGTGTCGTATGGCTGATTGCCGTGATCTGGGTTCGCCGGACTTGTCGGCTCAAGAGCGACAACTGCCCGAACATGTCGCCGCGGCCCAGTTTGCTCCTCTGCCCTGCTGTTTCGACCTCGACGGCTCCGGAGGCGATGAAGCAGACTTCGCGGGGCACGTCGCCCTTTCGCATCAGCACCTCGCCGGGTTGGACATAGCGCGCCTTAAGCGACTTCGCGAGCCGGGTCCTGGCGGCATCGTCCATGTCGGCAAACAGGGGGAATTGACGTACTAGCTCTGTCTTCTGCACCGCAAGATCCAGTGCCGGGCGCGATTCGGCGCGCTTGCGCTGCTCGGCCAGTTCCTTCTTGAGCGTGGTCAGAAGCTCCCGGCCGATCAGCCCGTCCTGATAGAGAATGTCGTATTCCCGTTCTTCCAACCGAAGAGAGGTGCGACGGATAAACCGGCGTTCGATCTCCTCCGCATAGCCCGGATACTGCAGCCGCAGCCCATCGAGCGCCAATTGCGTTTCATCCTCGCGCCGTTTCAGCAGCTCGTGCAGAAGATCTGCCACCCGGCGACCATGGATTCGGCGGATCTTTCCGTCGATATACCCGTGCAGGTCGCGCAGGATCACCCGCTGGTTCAGCAGTATCTCGAACCTGTCCGCAGTCATGCGGCCCAGCAGGCCGGAGAGACCCAGCCGGTTGTGCAGGAAGATTGCGAAGCGATACCAGCGCCCTTGCACCAGGCTGAGGCGCCCCGCCGTGCGGTACTCGTCACGCCCCCCCGCCCGCGTTCGTTCGATCAACCGGTCGGCGTCCGACAGCATCTGCTCAGCCAGGCGGGCCGAGATTTGTTGTTCGCGGAACGCCTCGAGGATCATGTCCCGCTCGCGTCCGGCCAGCGCGACGAGGCCAAGTGTGATGCGGTCGCGATCGGGGATCTCGTCGGCGCCTTCGGCCTTTGCCATGGCGCTGTCCAGCCGTTCTGCAAAGCGCTTGGCTTCAGAGCGGACGATCTCCCGCGTCAGCTCATGGCGTTGCGCGGTACTCGCGACCTCCTCACGCACATTCCCCAGCGCAACAGCAATGACCTGGTTCGACAGTGCCCGGTCCAGCCGAGACAACTTGTCGAGCCCGAGAAACGCGATAATCCAGCGCAGGGTCGTCCCCTGAACGAGAAGTGTGTAGAGCGTGAAGCCGGTGGCGAGGATGCCGACCTCGCGCTTGATATCGATCGGCACGCGGAGGTTTTCGGTCACGGCCAGCGCGAGGGCGAGCGTGACGGCCCCGCGCAACCCACCCCAAAGGATGGCCACGCGATAGGGGCGATCCACGCGAGGCGATAGCCGCGCCGCCGTCAGCAGCGGCAGGACGACGTACAGCATGAACAATCGTGCCGCCGTCGCAGCCGCGATCACCACGCCGATCAGCGCAAGGTCACGTAGCTGGACGTCTCCAAGCAGACGGGGCACCAGAAATGCCGCCAGAAGGAAGATCAGCGCCCCGGCCCAATGAGCAAGAACATCCCAGACCTCGCGCAGGTTGGTCCAGCTGCCGGGCGAAAGGCGGCCGGGGCCGAGGAAGTTCAAGGTCATCCCGGCCATGACCACAGCGATCACGCCCGAGACGCCCAGGATCTGGTCGGCCACCAGATACGTGACATAAGGCAGGGCCACGCTGAGCGAGACCTGCGCCAGGGGATAGCGGCTCATCAGCGCGAAGAGTGCGATGCAGATTCGCGCGAAGATCCAGCCGATGCCGATCCCGCCGAAGACCAGCGTGGGAAAGCCGACCAGCGCATCCCGCAAGGTCGGGTTCGGCACCCCCAGCATGACGAAGGTCAGGAAGAAGCCGAAGAGCGCGATCGCGGCTGCGTCGTTCAGCAGGCTCTCGCCCTCGACGATCCGCGTCAGCCTTTGGGGGGCGGCGATGTTGCGGAAGATACTGACCACCGCCGAGGGATCGGTCGTGGCGACGATCGCCCCCAGCATCAGGCAGGCCATCAGCGGCAGTGTCGTGAAAGGGGTCAGCGCAAAGCCGATGGCGAAGGTGGCCACCACCACGGCCAGCACCGCCATGACGAGGATTGGCACCCAGTCGTCGGCCATCCGGCGCAGGTTCAGCCCAAGCGAGACCTGGAACAGGAGCGTCGGCAGCAGGACGTAAAGGAAGACGCTGGCGCGGATGTTGATCTCGAACATCTCGACGGCCAGCGGCAGGCCGAGGATGTCGCGGCCGTGATCGACCAGGAAGACGGCCCCGAGGCCGATCAGGGTGCCGATTATGGCCAGTACCACCGTGTAAGGCAGCCGGGTACGGTCGGCCAGGGGCTCGCTCAGGGAAATGACGATGAACAGCGCGGCAACGATGCCGACGAGCGAGATGACATCCATGACAGGACCAATGACCGCATGTGCGGCCTTGCGGGAAACGAGGTGGGGAAGCCCCGCCCCGAATGCGTTCTTTTGGCGTGCAGGTCAATCCTTTCCTGCGTGATCCCCGCCTTCCAACGCCTTGATCTGTCGCATCAATCCTACCGCTTCCTCGACGTCGATCTGACAGGCGATCCCAGCACCGCGTTCCGCCTCGAATCGACCGACGCTAGAGATGCGCGCCAGCACTTCCGCCGCCACGCTCTCATCCACCAGCCAGAACGCCAGATTGCGGTGCGACGCGACCTCAAGTCCGAGGAACTTGCGTTCCGGCTCCAGCCCTTCGCCGCGCGCCGAGGTGATGACGGTGGAACCCGTCGCCCCCGCGGCGCGCGCCGCCTTGAGCACCTCGTCGAGGTGATCGTCGGGCAGGAAGGCTACGATCAGTTTGAACTTCATGATTTCCCCCTTTCGTTATCACGGGCGCCAGGTGCCCTGCGTCGCATGCGTTCGGTCACGATCGCCGCGGACAGCACGGAGATCCCCGAACAGATCATGGCCAGGACGATCATTCCGAACCCGTCGGCCAGCCCGCTGCGCCCGGGCAGGGTATCGGCCACCGCCACGCCATAGGCCGCGATGATCGGCACCGTGACGACCGAGGTCGCAACCGCGCCGCTGTCGAGCGCCAGCGGCACAAGCGCGCGGGGCGCGAAAGCCGCGAGCAGCGCCAGCAGGACGACCGCAGGAACCAGAACCATCGCAAGTGGAAGCCCCCAGACCAGCCGCAGCCCAGCCAGCCCAAGCCCCAGCCCGAAACCAAGGGCAACCGCGATGCGCAGCACCATCGGCCGGACCGTGCCGCCGGTCAGGTCGCGCACCCGGTCCGCCGTGGCCGCCAGTGTCGGTTCGATCAGGGCGGCGGTCGCGCCGATGGCGACGGCAAAGCCCGTGACCGCCAGCACCTGCGGCCAGTGCGGATCGGCGACCAGCGCTGCCGCGAGGCCGCGCGCCAGATCGCCCGCCAGCGGCAGGAGCGCCCCGTCAAGCCCGATCCGGAACAGCGTCAACCCCACCGCCAGATGCAGCCCGCCGATCAGGACCCGGCGCATCAGCGCCCGGTCGCGGGTCAAAAACCGCGCCGAGAACAGGCCGAGGATCAGCACGATGGGCGCCAGGTCAAGGACTGTTCGGGTCGCTTCGCGCAGGATCATGTCCAGCATCTCAGCCCACCGGAACCAGAAGGAAGGCGGCGGCGAGGAACAGCAACATCGGTGTCAGACTGGCCATGACCACCATGCCGAAGCCATCGACCAGCGCGTTGCGGCTGCGCAGGACCGAGGCCAGTCCGATCCCGAGCGCCAGCATCAGCGGGATGTTGATGGCCGAGGTTGCGGCTGTTCCCAAATCCAGCGCCACGGCAACGAAGGGGGCATCGGTGAGCGCTGCGATCAGGGCGATCACGCCATAGCCCGGCAGCACCAGCCAGATCAGCGGCCAACCCTTGAGGATGCGCCAGACCCCCAGCATCAGTGCCAGCCCCAGCCCGAACGCCACGCCATAGCGTATCTGCACGGTAAGGGCGGCCAGTTGCGCCTCGTTTGCCGGGAAATCGGGATCGGCAACCATGGCACTCGCCGCCTGCGCGGCAACGGCTGCCAATGCCGGCTCGGCCACAGTGCTGCCGAAGCCCAGGGCAAAGGCGAACCCCATCAGCCAGGCCGGATGTCCGCGCCTCGCCATGGCATCGGCCAGCGCCTCGCCGATGGGAAAGAGGCTCATCTCCAGCCCGCGTACCAGCAGCGTGAGGCCGATCAGGATCGCGACCAACCCCGCCAGCAGGCCCACGGGGTCGTCCGGCCAGACCCCCAGCACCAGCCCCTGAAACAGCGCGATCGTCACTAGGATCGGCGCCATGTCACGCAGGGTTGCGAGCAGGGCCAGAGCAAGGGGTTGCAATGCGTGCATGCTTCCGGGCGCTTTCGGGTTTTCTCGATATTGTTTCAGTGCAATACTGCCACGAACTCCTTCACTTGACCAGAAGCCCGCACGCCCATGCTGAAATCGATCCTCGTCGCCTCCGACCTTTCGTCCCGCTCGAAACCCGCCGTCCAGCGCGCGGTGCAGCTTGCCGAGGGTTCCGGTGCGGCGCTGTGCGTTCTGCATGTGGTCGAGGACGACCTGCTCGAAGACCGGATGCGCCATGAGATCCGGAGTGCCGAGGATTACCTGACGGATCAGGTCGCGGGCTTCGGCAAGCCGCCCGCGTGCGATGTCGCGGTGGCCATGGGCCACGCCTTCCACGTCATCGGGGAATGAGGCACGCGCGCGCGAGGCGGATCTTATCGTCATGGGCGCGCATCGGAGGCAGTTCCTGCGCGATGTCTTCGTGGGTACGACGATCGAGCGTGTCACCCGCACGGCGGGGCGACCGGTCCTGATGGCCAATTCGAATACCGGCGAGCGCTGGGGAAAGGTGTTCATCGCAACGGACATGTCCGAAACCTCGGGCCATGCGGCTCGCAAGGCGCACGCGCTTGGCCTGCTGGACAGTGCAGATGTCACCTTCGTGCACGGCTATGCGCCGATCACGCGGCAGATGATGACCCATGCCGGCATCCCCGCCGAGAGGGTTCATCAAGAAGCCGAGCGCGAGTTCCAGTCCACGCGCCGCGAGCTTGGCCAGTTCATTCAGGACCTCGACCTTGCCGATCTGAACTACAGCGCCCGCATTATCGAGGGCGTCGGCGCCGATGCCATCGCCGGTCTGGTGGAGCAGGCGAAACCCCATCTTCTAGTGATCGGCACGCGCGGGTTGTCCGGGGTCAAGCGCCTTTTCCTCGGCAGCGTGGCGCAGGAGCTGATGGGCAGCGTCGAGATCGACGTGCTCGCAGTTCCGCCGGGGGCATGATCTGCGCCATCACACATATCCCAAACTGCACCGCACCACTGCGCGAGGTCTAGTCGATGTCCCCCCTCACTATGGTGCTGGCCCTGCTGGGCGCGGCGGTGGTCATGTTCGCGCTCAACCGCCCGCGCATGGATGTGGTGGCGGTGATCATGATGGTCGCGCTGCCAATGACAGGCGTCATCAGCATGTCCGAGGCGTTGGTGGGCCTGTCGGACCCGAACATCGTGCTGATCGCGGCCCTGTTCGTGATCGGGGAGGCGCTTGTGCGCACCGGCGTTGCACAGCGCCTCGGCGACTGGCTGACGGCGCGTGCCGGTGCCAGCGAGGCGAAGCTGATCTTCCTCCTGATGGTGATCGTGGCGGGTGTGGGCTCGTTCATGTCTTCGACCGGGGTCGTCGCGATCTTCATCCCCATCGTGCTGCGCATCGCCCGCAACGCCCGCATTCCGGCAGGTCGTTTGATGATGCCGCTTTCTATGGCCGCGCTGATCAGCGGGATGATGACGCTGGTCGCCACCGCGCCCAACCTGGTCGTCCATTCCGAACTGATGCGGCAGGGGCACGAGGGCTTCGGTTTCTTCGCCTTCACCCCCTTTGGCGTCCCGATCCTGGTGCTGGCGATCTTCTACATGCTGGTCGCGCGCCGCTTCCTCGCCCCGGGCCCGGCGCCCAAGTTGCCTGAGCGCGCTGCGCTGACGGGCTGGGTTGCGGATTACGGCCTTGCCGGCCGCGAGCACCGGCTGCAACTGCGCGCGGGGTCCGACCTTGCCGGCAAGCGGCTGGATACCCTGGACCTGCGCGCCAGCGCGGGCATCAACATCGTCGCCATCGAGCGCGGCAGCCGGTTTCGCCGCAAGCTGATCCATCCCCGCGCCGAGACGGTGTTGGAAGCTGGCGACATCCTGCTGATCGACCGGCGCGCGAACGGCGCATCAGGCTACGATCTCGAAGCCTTCGCACAGGCGCACGATCTGATCGCGCTGCCAGTCTCCGGCCAGTGGTTCACCGACACGGCGCAGGAAATCGGAATGGCGCAGATCATTGTGCCGCCGACCTCGCGCCTGATCGGCAAGACGGTCACGCAGGCCCGGTTCCGCAGCGCCCATGACCTCTCGGTGATCGGCATGAAGCACGGCACGAAACCCGTGCCCGACAGCGTGATCGACGAGCCGCTGCGCCCCGGCGACACGCTGCTGACCGTCGGCCCGTGGCGCGCGATCCGCAAACTGGCCGACGAGCGGCGCGATCTCGTGCTGCTCGATCTGCCCGCCGAGTCCGACGAGGCCGTGCCCGCACGCCACCGCGCGCCGCTGGCCGTGGGCGTGCTCGCGCTGGTGGTGGTGCTGATGGTTTGGGGGATCGTGCCGAATGTGCAGGCGGCGCTGTTCGGGTGCCTGCTGCTGGGCCTGTTCCGCTGCATCGACATGGCGGGCGCGTATCGCTCGATCCACTGGCAGAGCCTGATCCTGATCGTCGGCATGCTGCCGTTTTCGCTGGCGCTGCAACGCACCGGCGGGGTCGAGATCGCCGCACAAGCGCTGCTCGACGCGCTGGACGGTGCCTCGCCCCGGCTGGTGCTGGCGGCGATCTTCGCGGTCACCGGGCTGCTCGGGCTGTTCATCTCCAACACGGCCACGGCTGTCCTGATGGCCCCGGTGGCGCTGGCCGTCGCCAGCGCCCTCGACGCCTCGCCCTATCCCTTCGCGATGACCGTCGCGCTGGCGGCATCGGCTGCCTTCATGACGCCCGTCTCCTCACCAGTGAACACGCTCGTGGTGGGGCCGGGCAACTACCGGTTCGCAGATTTTCTGCAGATCGGCGTGCCTTTTGCGGTGATCTGCATGGCGGCGAGTGTGGCTCTTGTGCCGCTCGTGCTTCCTTTCTGATCAGAGCTTCGCATACGCGCCACGCTCTTCCCTCAAGGAAGCACCTTAATGGATATGTTCTGAAAACCCACCACCATCTCCCTCAGCGCGACAGGCTCGACCACTTCAACCGCGTCACCCCACTTGTAAAGATGCCAGGCCATCTCGACGAGGCCGCTGGCCTCGAAGGTGACGATCAGCCCGCCATCGTCGTGCTCGACGATCTCCTGGTTGGGGTGGAACTCGAACTCGCGGGCGGCCGCTGCGGCCGCCGGGCTGAAGCGCCAGACGACCCGGGAGACCTCTGCGTCCGCGTGAAACGACCCGAAGGATTGCGCCGCGTAGGCTTCCAAGTCGAAATCCTTGTCCTTCTCGAACCACTCGATGGTGATCTCGGCCCCGGCGATGCGGTCCAGACGGAAGCGGCGCAGGCACTCATCCTTGGCGATGTCGCGCGCGATCAGGTAGTGGCGCGTCCCGAGAAGGAGACCGTAGGGTTCGACTGTGCGCTGGCACGGCTCGGCGTCCTGCGCACCCTGATACCAGACGACAAGCCGGAAGGGCCCCTTCAGCGCCGCGGCGATGACGCTCATCACGGTGGCCGAGGTCTTCACCTTGGGACCAGGGCGGCAGGCATAGCCCTTCGCCTCGAGGATCGTCTCGGCATCGACCTCGGCGCGTCGCGCGTGGGACGAGGGAAGCGTTGCCATCAAGCGGTCGCGTAGGGCTTGTAGCGCCTCCGCGTCCATAAGCGCGCCCTCGCGCTCCGCCCGCCTGATGCTCATCTCGAGCGCCACCAGCTCACGGTCGTATATGCCCTGCATGCCGATCATGGCCGTGTCGTGCAGCTTCCACCATCGGCGCCGTTCGCTGTCGGTCTGGTGGGAGATGCTCGGGAAGACCTCCTTCAGGGCATAGATCATGCGCTGGGCAGTGCGCTCGTTGACGCTGAATTCCTCGGCAACCTCCTTCACGCTGATTCCGCCATGGCGCGATGCCGACAGGCGCGCCAGCTTCAACAAATCCTGTGCCTTCCGAAACGACATGCGGCCCCCTATCCCCGACAGTTTATGACGTAATGCTCAGGGTATACTACATCTGAGGGCGATTCGCCTTAAGGTTGCTGATTGATTGAAGAATTTGACAGGCGCTTCTGCGGCGTCCTGGTCGAGGCATGCCTTCATCAATCTCGTGCCTGCAGGTTTCCACCCTCGCGTCAGCGCTTCGGGCGGCGCCCCACCGGCTCCTGGTGGCAAGCCGCACCCACTCAGAACGAGAACTGGAGTCAGTATGGCACTACCACCGAGAGCATTCTTCACCCTTCACGAAACCGCGTCGCGTTGGGGCTGCACCATCGCCGACATCGCGGGCTGGGCCGCCGTGGGCAAGCTGGACATTGTCACCGGCATTCCCCTGGCGATCTGCGGAACCGACAAGGTGTCCGGCAAGGTCTTCGTCTCGCCCATGGACATGTTGCCCCTCTTCCGGCGCAGCGGCACCGGGCCCACCTCCATCAAGCTGCTGCGCGTAAAGCCCGATCCGGGGGCCGACTGGATTTATGTCACCGAGCCGGCCGACGGGGTCGACGTGTCGATCGCCGATCTGCTGATCAGCGGCCAGGACGTGCTGCGGTTCGAGGACGAATACGATCTGCTGCGCCGCATCGGCGGCGGCACGGGCGCACTCTCCCCCTATGACTGGGAGGGGATGTATGTGGCCATGATCAAGCGCATTCACGAACACGGCCTGCCTGCGACGCAGGCGGAGCTGATCGGAGAGCTGCAGGAGTGGTTCGGCAATGTCGCCGAGAGCGGCGACGTTCCCGACGAGAGCACCATCCGCCGTCGGCTGCGCCCGTTCTGGCGCGCCTTGCGTGGCGAGAACTGAGCGCGCGGGTCGCCTCAGGCGGGCCTGGACTTCGCATCGGCATCATGAACGATCTTCGGGCGTGGCCGGAGCATCCCGGCCACGGCATCGACCCCGGCGCGCAGGGGCGAGTCCATCAGATGCGCGTAGCGCAGGGTCGTCTGCATCTGGCTGTGTCCGAGCAGTTTCCCGATCATCTCGAGCGAGGCCCCGCCGCTGACCAGCAGCGACGCGAAGGTGTGGCGCAGATCATGGATGCGCACATCGGGCAGGTTCGCCTCCCGCTGCACCTTGATCCAGAAGCGGCGGATTTCCTTGACGGGCTGGCCCGGCACATCGCCGGGGAAGAGCCATGGGTTGCCCTTGCGCACCACGAGCGCCCGCTGCCGAACGATGGCCGCGACATCGGCCGAGATCGGAACCCGGTGGGTCTTGCGCTGCTTGGTGGTCGCCGCTGGTTTCGACCAGATCCCGAGTTCGAGGTTGAACTGCTCGAACCGCGCCTGGCGGACCTCTCCTACGCGGGCGCCGGTCAGCATGCAGATCCGGATGATGCCGGCGGCACGCTGGTCCTCAGCCGCGTCCAGCACGTCGGCCAGCCTGCGGATTTCCTCGTGTGAGAGGAAGCGCTCGCGCGCGGTCTCGACGCGCTTCTTGAACCCCGAGGCAGGATTGTCAGCGCGCCATCCCCACTGGATGGCGAGGTTGAACATCTTGCGCAGTACCTCGCCGATCCGGTTTGCGCGGACGGGCGTTGGTTTCTTCCCCTTCAGCTTGCGCGCGCGGTTGTTGGGCTTCGCCTTCGACGGACGCGCCCTTCCCTGCGCGATGATGTTCAGAAGCTTCGTCACGTCCTGCGGGGTGATCTCGGTCACCAGCTTGTTGCCCCAATGCGGGGCGACCAGCTTGGTCAGAAACGAGCGATGGTCGGACGCACTCAACGGGGCCAGCGTCGACGCATGTTCGGCCAGATAGCGATCGATCATGTCCTTGAACCGAGGCGCCTCACGCAGCGCGCCGCGTTCGCCCAGCGGGTCGGTACCTTCATCGATCTGGCGGCGCAACTCGCGCGCCCGCTCGCGGGCCGCCGTCACGCTCCATTCCGGCCAGCGTCCGATCACCATGCGGCGCTGCCGCCCCGCGAAGCGATAGTCCAGCACAAAGGACCGCTCCCCCGAGCGCATGACACGGATGGAGAGCCCGCGGATCTCGGTGTCGAAGACCTGGTAGTCCCGATCCTCTTCCGGGATCTGTTCCCGAACGGTTTTGTCGTTCAATCGCAATCTCTTGACCATGCGCACGCCTCCTTCTGCGCATGACACAGGCGTAGATGCGCAGGCTTATCAAGCGAAGCATGCGCCGAGGGGTGGCGCACAGGCGGTGACCGGCAGTGATGCGCCGGATCGCTGCCGGTCGTTGAATTCATTAGAGAAACTGGCCGTTCACGCAGGTCGCCAAGGGCGAATCTGCCGTGAATTCGTTCGGCGGGATCGTCATGAGGCCGGTACCAAGGTCCGCTGCCAGCGTAGAACCCGTCTGGAATCCTCACAGAATCTGTAAATTCCATTTGAAATCAATGACCGGCAAGGGTTTCGACCCTTTGCCGGTTGGCTCAATGCGCACGGATGCCCGCCAGTATCGGTAAAACACAGCGAAAGCCTGTAAATCGGCTGCTCTAACTGCCCCCGGATTGCCACGCGGCACCGCAAGCGCCCTTCTCGCACTGTCGGCTGCAAACGCCTGCGCGACCCCATTTCCTCGAAAACTCCAGCGATATCAATGACCGGCAAGCATCTATCGCATCACCGCCGGTCTCCGCCTTCCCGCCACCCTTCCGGCTCTGCGCTTCTGAAGTCCTGAACTCTGCCCATGCCGGGCGATGACCAGGAGAGACCGGATGACAGAACTTGGAACCTCCCCCAGATCCAGCGCGCCACGTCTGATGAGCGGGTGGATCAGCCGCCTCGACCTCGCCCTTGAGCTCGGGGTCACCGTCGAAACCCTGCATCGCTGGGAGAAGCTGCGCTTCGGGCCACCCTGCGTGCGGGCAGGGCGGAAGATCTACTACCGCCGCGACGCGGTGCAGGACTGGCTCATGCAGCAGGAAGCGCCCGCTCCCCGGCGCGCGGGGGCGCGGCGATGACCATCCCCCTGCCCTTCCGCAAGCGCGCCCAGCGCGACGAGGTGCGCCAGGACTGGATCGACGAGCGGCTGCGCGAGGCCCGTATCGTCGTCGCCGACGTCGTGAACCACTCCGACCATCTGATCCGACTCGCCTGCAATGTGCTGGTCCAGCATGGCGAGACCCCGGCCGAGCGCGAGGACGCGCGGATCCTGCTCGTGGTCCTTGATGCCCGATCGCCCGGGCGCGCTGGGCGCCACCGGCCGGATCCCGAGGTGCGCCGATGAAGCGCCGAGGCACACCCGAGGCCGATCTGCAGCGCGCAGTGGTGCAGGCCCTGCGCTTTGCCCTGCCCCGATCAGCGATCATTCACCATTGCGCCAACGAGGTCACCGAGGCCGGCCCGCGCGGCGCCAAGCGCCAGGCGATCTTGGTCGGCATGGGCGTCCATCCCGGCTTCGCCGATCTGATGGTTTTCTGCGACGGGCGCGTGCTGTTCCTCGAGCTGAAATCCCTCAAGGGGCGGCTAAGCCCAACGCAGGAGGCGTTTCGCGATGCCGTGCTGGCGCAGGGCCATGGCTGGGCGCTGGTTCGCTCGCTCGACGACGCGTTGGGCGCGCTGGCGGACCATGGGTTCACCACGCGTGTCGCGGCTCCGGTGCGGAGGCCCGCGCCATGAGCCACGAGGCCACCAACTGGGCCATCAAGCAGCGCGGGCTGAAGCCGACCACCAAGATCGTGCTCTGGCATCTGTGTGATCGTTTCAATCCGGACTATGGCTGCTTTCCCTCGCAGGATCGGCTGGCCGAGGATTGCGAAATCAGCCGCTCGACGCTGAACGAACACCTTGGCCAGCTCGAGGCGGCCGGGCTCCTGCGCCGTGTTCCGCGCCTGCATCCTGTCACCAAGCGGCAGATGCCGACCCGCTACATTCTGGGCTTCGAGCCGGGCTTCACACCGCATGTGCCAGACCCGTGTCCGGAAACCGGACATGGAGAGGCAGACGACGGAGAAACCTGCGCAGAACCAGCGCCTTTCGAGGACGATGCGCCTGTCGAGCTCAGACCGTGTCCGGAAACTGGACACGGGTGTTGCGCCCGTCCCGTGTCCGATTCTGACCCCGACCCGTGTCCGGAAAATGCCGAAAGCCGTGTCCGGAATCCGGACACTAACCCTGTAAGGGAACCTCTAAGTAAACCAGTAAAGGAGGAGGAGGGCGCGCAGGCGCGCGAGGCCATCTCCGAGGAATTCTTCGGGGAGCTGCTCCGAGCGCTGGGCCTCGATCCGACTGCCCTGCCCGGCTGGTGGCAGGGCTGGCCGCCGCGCGAGCATGTCCGCCGCTGGCGCGACGACCTGGGTCTCGACGTGGACGCGATCCTCGCGGTCGCCGAGGCGTCACGGCGCGATCATCCCGAACCGCCGGACGGGCCGAAAGCCCTTGATCGTGCCATACAGCGCGCTGCCCAGCGCCTGAAGCAGACCGGCGCAGCGATTCCGCAGAAGGGTCCGGGAACCGGCAACGGCGAGACCCGGCGCCGCAAGCGCGACGAGGGCCCCCGGCCCAGCGACGATGAGCTCGCGGCCTTCTACGCGGATCTTGTGAACTCCGACCGGTTCCTGCCGCCCAGTACGATCAGCAACACCATGCGCGACGCGATGCTGACCCGGGGACTGGTCACGCCCGAGCGATTGCGCGAACGGGGGGTGCGGTGAATGGCATGGTGTCACGTCCCCGGCACGGATTGTCTCTCTGCGCAGGCGGCGGAGGCCTGGATATGGGCCTCATGCTCGCCGAGCCCGGCTATCACACCCGCGCCTTTGTCGAATGGGAGGACTGGCCCCGTGCCGTCCTCATCGCCGCCCAGTGCGCGGGGTATTTCGCCCCAGCCCCGATCTGGACCGATCTGCGCAGCTTCGACGCAAGGCCTTTCCGCGGGGCTTTCGACACGGTGCTTGCCGGATATCCCTGCCAGCCCTTCAGCGCGGCCGGAAAGCGCGGTGGAACCGGCGACCCCCGCCATCTCTGGCCCGAGGTCGCCCGGGTCATCTTTGAGCTCCGCCCCGAATGGGTGTTCCTGGAAAACGTCGCCGGGCACGTCACCCTCGGGCTCGAGACCGTCCTGCGAGAGCTTTGGGGACTGGGCTACACGCCTGCGGCGGGTCTGTTCAGCGCGGCTGAAGTCGGTGCGCCGCACCAGCGGTTGCGAATCTTCATCCTGGCCCACACCGATGAGCCTGCACCCCGGAACGGCCAGCTACAACCCGGCCGGGAACAGCGACTTCACCCGGAAGGCCGAGGCGCTGGCGCTGGGCATCACCAGCTGGTCGACGCCCAAGGCGACGGATGGCGCGAAGGGCGGGCCCGGGCAGAGCTATGGCTCGGGCGGGACGCCACCCCTGCCCGCGCAGGCAGCGCAATGGCCGACGCCAGCCGCGCAGAACTGGAAGGGCAGTTCGGAGGCAAGCATCACCCGCACCGACGGAAAGTCCCGGATGGACATCCTGCACTACCGGGCGGAGCAGGGCTTCACCCGCCCGGACCCGGCGACCACGATGCATGGCGCGCGATCCTCGCCGCACGCCCCGATCTCGCGCCCGCTCTGGGCTTCGATGATTGCCTCGCATGGGCGCGCCACCTCGCGACGGATCCTGAAGGGCCGGTCGCGGCGGCGGCTGAACCCGCTCTTCGTCGGATGGCTGATGGGCTGGCCCATCGGGCACGCGCTCTGCGCCTGCTCGGCAACGGAGTTCACCCTCTGGCAGCAGCACATGCGTGGCGCTCTCTCGCAGCTGCCCATGGCCTCGGGCCCGTGGATCTGGCGGCCGACGGAGGCCGCCCAACGCCCGGCGCAGATGGATTTCCTTGAAGGATTGAAGCCATGAGCGTCCAGGGGCGGATCGGGCGCGCGGGCGGCACCAAGATCAAGCGCGCGCTGGGCGTGCAGGCGGCGCTGGAATGGGCGTTTCGGGTCGAGAAGGCGCAGCTGGAGCTTCCGCTGCCCCAGGACGTGACCGAGGAAGGCTTCGGCTTTGGTCTCGAATACGTCCTCCTTCAACGCGCCGCGCTGGGCTGCAAGATCGATGGCGGCCAGCACAAGATCGGCGGCTATACCCACGAGGACGCCGAGGTGATCGCCGCCACCGTCGCCGGGCTCCCCGACAGCCTCGGTGGCAAACGCATGGCGATCCGCGTGGCGGAACTGGCCCGCGCCGGGCTGACGCCGGACTGGCTGCCGGGTGCAGTGTCGCGCTGTGTCCCCGTGGACATCAAGCGCAACCGGCATGGTGACCGCGCCGTTAGCGTCGTAGTCGGCACCGAGCGCGTACTGCTGAGAGGGAAGTGGCGGAGCGTGGAGGTTCGAGCCTGTCCGGTGACGTTCAAGCCGGATCCCGGCCAAATCGAAGCCGCGCGGCGCGGCTACCAGGCTTGGTGGTGTGCGTTGGGATGGGTCCGGGACGGGCTGATCGCTGGCGGGATGCTGCGAGAAGTCGGTGTGACGCCCGCGATGCCGAAGGCCGCGCCGTGGGAGCAGAGATGAAAACAGTCGGGCTAGGCGGCGAGCGCGCGCGGCCGCAGGGTCGTTCTCCTCATCGTCACGCGGGCCAAAATCGAAGCACTGCAGAGCGCGGAGGACTTTGCCGTACTGGTTCGCGACAAGATAATGGCCCACAGCCTCAACGCGCCATTCTCCAAGATCGATGCGGCGGCGCGGATCGCGGGAAGGCTGGTCCAGCACCGGAACCTAAGCCAGCGAGCTGTCGGACCACAGTTAAACGGCATCCCTACTCACGGCGAGCATTTTGCCCGGCCGAGGGACAATGATGGCTCCGACCACCATATCCAGCTTGACGAGCCCCGACACCAGCTTGGCGTGATCCTCGGTGCGGGCGCTGTCATCCCATATGAACGGAATAAGCGATGTCCAACGCGGGTCGGTCTTGTAGAGACCGACGTCAGTCGCGATTTCGTCGATCATCTTTTGCATGGCGACGCCGGGTCGCAGAAATTTGACCTCGACGACGGTGCCAATGCTGGGGATGCTTAGATCGAGGCGAGGATTTTTCTGGCCGATCGGAGGAAGGGTCTCTTCGTCGTTGAGATCGCAGAACAGCGGCGCAAGAACCGCGTAGAGCAGGTTTTGAACATGATATTCGTTCTGGATCTCCCAACGAACCGCCGACGAGGTTGTCGTGCGGGGCTTGGTTTCCCAAGTCCAGCGACGGAACGAACGCGAGACGCCTTCTAGCACACGTACCACGTCAGAGGGCTCAAGCTTGCCCGTCCGCGCGGGAATGCTGTGTTCGGCAACAAGGTCGAACGCCTTGAGTTTGAGGCGTGCCTGCACCTCCCCACCCGTGTTCGCGACCGCCGTCCGTAGTGCCGACCATGCGGCAGCATAGGTCGTCTCGGGCACAGTAATGCCCGCAAATCCACCGAAAACGACCCGCAATTCCGGCTCGATTTCGCTCTGGTCGAGCTTGCCGGGCGCGTCCATCAAATGCGCCCCTACTATAAAGAGGGAGCGATCGATCGGGTCGAGCGGGAGCGTGGACGCCGACCGGGTAAGAAGATGGGAGAACCAGTCCGGACACCTTGGTGCCAGGCGGGAGAAGGCCAGTGCGATACCCAGTGCCGCCACGCCATCCGCCTCGAGCGTCATCGGCCGTTGCGAGTGAAACCACGATCGCTGCCCCAGCCAGTCGAGTCCCTGCTGCAGGCTTGGTGCCAGGTTGCGCCCATGGCTTGCGAAACCGAGTGCCGCAACATCGCGAGCGGAGCGGCGGCCGGCGTTGTCTAGATTTCCAGTCGCCGTCGATTCGATGGTTTCCCAGCTATCGGCGGTCCCGCTTGCCAACCATTGCGCCAGTGCCCGGTGATGAAGGGGCGCATCGGGCGGCAGGATTGATGCCGCCACCAAGCCGGCGCGGAGTTCAGCCAGTCCGGGTCCCATCATAGAAACCACGGCCGCCGCATGATGCGGCTCACCGCGGCATCGTCGCTATCCCACCCCGGCGTCATCTCCAGCCCGGCGAGTTGCTTGGCGATCTCGTCGGCATACAGGAGGGTGATCGGGACCCGCGCGCCACCGAAGGTACGCCACGAATGGCATCCAAAATCCGCGACCTGCTTGGCAAGGGTCCGCATGTCGCGAAACGTCGAGCGATCGTGCAAGCGCAGAAGCACAGGGTCGGGTAGGCCCTGAAACTGGGCGTTGATTTGTTCGCGTCCGGTCAGCGACACAAGCCATTCATGGCTGCTGAGTTCGACAGCCTGGCCGCGCTTTGGCCCATAGGCGCCACGTCCCTTGTCCATCGCCTGGTCGAACACGGTGAAAGGATGGTCTTCGGCGATGTGGAGGAATGCGACCGACACGCGGTTGAGGCCAAGCCCTTCGACGGCGTCGATAACCGCATCCGCGGTCTCGCGGCGCATTTGAATAAAGGCATGGAAGACGAGGCGAACCGCGTCGCTCGCGCGCCAAGCCTCGTCACGCCTGACTCGCTCGATCGCTTCCACTAACAGAGTGCGCAGCGCCGTGGGATAGTCTTCGAACGCGACAGCACCAGTGCGAGCATCGAGAAGATAGTGGCCTTGGCTCGAAAATACGGTGGTAATGCCGACGACGCGTTCGCCGGCACCGCGCCGCCCGTCCTTGCGCGTATGGGAGCCGAGTCCGAAGACAAGTTCGTGATCGGTGGACGGCCGTGACTGAAGCAGCCAAGGCGTACCACCGAGCTTTGCGTAGCTCGCGAGGCTCGCATTGGCGAGTGCGCAGGCATATTCAAACTTGCCCATCTCAAGCATTTCGACAGAGAGCGCCTGAACCGGCACGTCACGCTTCAAGAAGGTCGCCTTGGCGGTCCAATACGGACTGTCGCTGGAAAGGCGCTCCTTCCACGAACGGCGAACCTGGAGGACACCGAGATCCCAAGGCTGTCCGGTTTCTGCTGCCGACGCGAGCGCGGCGCGCGCGGCTGTGGTATAGCTGGCCGCGCTATCGGCCGTCGCCTCAAAGAATTCGACCTGCGCCCGTTGGAGCTTGTAGCGCCCGAGAAGGCCGGTCTCATGGGGCTTGAGGCCATTTCGGTTCTCTGCGTCCGGCACGCCGTTGAGCAGGTCGGCAATCGCTGCGGAGACTTTGCCGCGTTCGCGCGCTTCACAAACGACCGCAATCCGCGGCCGCTTGTTCTCAAAGCTGGAGCTGTCGTAGGGGCCGTGCCGATCAAGGCCGCCTTGCGGCCAGCTCATCGTGCCCGATCCGCTCGGGTCGAAGGAAAGCCTAGCCTTCTCAAAGACCTCGACGAACGGAAATGGCTGATCGGAGCCTTGCGCCAGGACGGCGCCGAACTCCAGCGGTACACCCCACGCGACTTCGAGCCGCTGGCGGCTCAACCAGATCAAGGTTTTCTGGATGCTGTCGAGCTGCCGTTTGCCCTTCCGGAGCTCCCCTTCGGCTTCTTGTATCTGTCGCAAGCTTCGCTCTGCCCCGTCGGACTTGAGTGCCTCGACCACCGCTCGGAAGTTTCGCAAACTCGGCTCGAAATAGGCGGAATCCTTTCGGATCCGATCGGGGCCATCGCCATGGTCGTCGAGCAACAGTTCGTCACCATCAACGCCCTTGATCCGCCCAGCCAGTCGCAATTGTTCGGCCAGCTGCTGATCGTGGCTCGGCGCCCAAGCCGAGACATACCGCCCTAGCAGAGTGACGTTAGCCGTGGCAAGCGCCGCGCAAGTGCGATCGATCACGGGGCGAAAACGTTCGGCGCAGGTGAGAACGACATAGTCGTCGTGCGCGCTGGCCGAGAGCGTGCGGGTTTCGAAGACTAGGGTTCGGCGCTTCTGCATCCAATCGGGAAGGCCGGCCGAAGCAGGAATAATGTTCTTCTGCTTGATTGACTCGACCGTAGGGGGTCTGCGGCGGGTTACGCGATAGCCGCCCGGCATTGTCTTGAGGTGCCTAAATACTGCTTCGCGCGCAAGGGTGGAAAAGAGGCGGATGTTCACTCGAGGGTCGAGCTGCTCGCGAGGCCCTGGCAGTTCAGCATTCTCAGTCAGGGGGACGACTGCCATGCGTTTGTCATCCAGGCGGGTCGCGTAGACGTCGCGAGGCTCGCGGTCGAGAAGCATGTGCAGCTGCTCGCGGTCATAGGGGACGATGGCAACCGGAATTGGTACGGTCGGTGTGACGAGCGCGATTGCGTTCAAAGCGACCGTAGGCAGTGGATCCGGATGGTTTCGAAAGGACATTTAGCAGGGCACTCGAAAGGAAGAGGGTTAGCGAGATAGTATCCTAGTTACCGGTCGAGTCGACAGCGTTCGGCAGATGTAAGCAACGCTGTAGATTGGGGATCCGCCTCGGCATGGCTGGGTGGCCTCAAGACGAGGAGGCGACAGACCGACGCACAGCCATATCCATCAGCCATGCTGAGGATCGAATGCGAACCGCTTTCCCGACGACGCGGCGTGGTCTACATGCACCTGTGGCTCGCTCGCGAACCGGCCCCACTCAGCCAGAGCGGTTGTGCGGCGTGGGCTTGGGGAGCGGCAGCTCAGGGCCGGGTGCGTCGCCCCTTTCCCCCCTCCCATGGTTCCTCCCGGGCTCGATCCGTATACGGGGGGGCTGAGCGCGGCAGTTTTCCAGCGTCTGGCCTTTTCGCCGGGGAATCCACCTGGAAGCCACCATCGCCCGCGCGCCTGAAATCTTGACTCATCTTCAAACACTTACGGGGCAGCCCGCGCTCGCCTAGTGGATTCCGGCGGGAATCCAGCGAAGCCACCCAGCGGAAGCCACTGGCCACCGAAGCCACCTCTCGGAGCCACCCGCGCGGCGTTGAGCACGAAAGCGTTGATTCTATGCGCAAAAATGGATTGACATTCCTAGCCCCCTTGACCTACCCCTTGATCATCGAAGAATTGCGCCGGGAGGAACCCCCTCGCGGGCGCTTTTCATTTCCCCTCCCCCACATCCCGAGCCCCATCCCATGGACCTCGTCTTCGCGCCGAGCCAGGTTGAATCCTGGCCGATCGCCCGGCTGCGCCCCTATGCCCGCAATGCCAAGATGCATGGCGACGATCAGGTGGCCAAGATCGCCGCCAGCATGGCCAAGTTCGGATGGACCGTGCCCTGCATGGTGGCCGACGATGGCGAGCTGATCGCGGGCCATGGCCGGGTGCTGGCTGCGACCATGCTCGGGCTTACCGAGGTGCCGGTGATCCGGCTCAGCCATCTCGACGAGGCAGAACGGCGGGCGTACCGGATCGCCGACAACAAGCTGACGGAACTGGGCGAATGGGACGAGGCCCTGCTGCGCGACGAGATCGCGGGGCTGCTGGCGGAAGATTTCGACCTGACGTTGCTCGGCATCAGCGACGATGACCTCGACGCGCTGCTGCGGGATCCCGAGGCGCTGAGCGGCAATGGCCCGGTCGAGGGCGAGGACGATGTGCCTGATCTGCCGGTCACGCCGGTGTCGGTCGTCGGCGACCTGTGGCAGCTGGGATCGCACCGGCTGATCTGCGGTGACAGCACCGCGGCGGATGTGGTCGGGCGGCTGCTCGGTGATGTGAAGCCGCTGCTGATGGTGACCGATCCGCCCTACGGCGTTGAGTATGACCCCTCCTGGCGCAATCAGGCGGGCGCGGCCAAGACGAAACGCACCGGAAAGGTGCTGAACGACGACCGGGCAGACTGGCGCGAGGCCTGGGCGCTGTTCCCCGGCGACGTGGCCTATGTCTGGCATGGGGCGCTGCATGCCGCGACCGTAGCCGACAGCTTGACCGCAGCAGGTTTCGCCATCCGGTCGCAGATCATCTGGGCCAAGGACCGGCTGGTCCTCAGCCGCGGCGATTACCACTGGCAGCACGAACCCTGCTGGTATGCCGTACGCGCCAAGGGCAAGGGCCACTGGGCAGGCGACCGCAAGCAGACAACGCTCTGGGCGATCACCAACCGGGATCAGGATGCGGACACCGTGCATGGCACCCAAAAACCGGTCGAATGCATGCGGCGCCCGATCCTGAACAACTCCAGCCCCGGTCAGGCGGTCTATGAACCCTTCATGGGATCCGGCACCACGCTGATCGCGGCCGAAACCACCGGCCGGGTCTGCCTCGGCGTGGAACTGAACCCGGCCTATATCGATGTCGCCATCGAGCGCTGGCAATCGTTCACTGGCGAGGACGCCATTCTGGCGGAAACCGGCGAGACATTCGCCGCCCTGAAAGCCAGGCGGCTGGCGGCATGACGCAGCTTCTGCGCCCGAGCCAGATCGCGTTCTGGCCTCTGGATCGGCTGAAACCCTATGCCCGCAATGCGAAAACCCACGATGCCGACCAGGTCGCGAAGATCGCCGCCAGCATGGCCGAATTCGGCTGGACCGTCCCTTGCCTCGTCGCAGGCGACGGTGAGCTGATCGCAGGCCATGGCCGCGTCCTGGCCGCCGCACAGCTCGGGCTGGCCGAGGCGCCGGTCATCGTGCTGGACCATCTGACCGAGGCGCAGCGCCGGGCATATCGGATCGCAGACAACAAACTGACCGAGATGGGCGGCTGGGATGAGGCGCTGCTGCTCGAGGAACTGCGGGGCCTGATGGCGGAGGACTTCGACCTCGGGCTGATCGGCATCCCGGAGGACGAGCTGGACGCGCTGTTGCACGATGCCGACGACCGCGCGCCCATCGATGATGACACCGCCGATACCATCCCCGAGGCCCCGCTCGAGCCGATCACGCGACTTGGCGACATCTGGGCGCTGGGCGACCATCGCCTGATCTGCGGCGATGCGACCGACCCGGCCGTGTTCGCGCGGCTGATGGACGGGGCGCAGGCGTCGCTACTGTTCACCTCGCCACCCTATGCGCAGCAGCGCGACTATGGCGCAGCGAAGAAGAAACTCGGCGATTGGGATGCACTGATGCAGGGTGTGTTCGCCGCAGCACCCGTCACTGCCGATGCCCAGCTGCTGGTGAACCTCGGCCTTGTGCATCGCGATGGCGAGTGGATCCCTTATTGGGAGGACTGGCTCGACTGGATGCGCGCGCAGGGCTGGCGGCGCTTCGGCTGGTATGTCTGGGATCAGGGGCCCGGCCTTCCGGGCGACTGGAACGGGAGGCTGGCGCCCTCGCACGAGTTCATCTTCCACTTCAACCTCCAGCCCCGGAAGCCGAACAAGACGGTCGCGAGCAAGCACGCGGGCGAAACCCTCGGCGGCGGCGGTTTGCGCGGAGCCGACGGCACGGTCCACCGCAAGACCGGCTTCGGCAACGCGATCCAGAGCCACCGCATTCCGGACAGCGTCTTTCGCATCATGCGGCACAAAGGGGGCTTGGGCGCTGCCGGATCGCACCCGGCTGTGTTCCCGGTGGCACTGGTCGAGGCAGTGCTGGAGGCATTCACCGATCCCGGCGACCTGGTGTTCGAGCCTTTCTGCGGCTCCGGCACCCAGCTGATCGCCGCAGAACGCACCGGGCGGCGCTGCTCTGCGGTGGAACTGGATCCGGTTTATTGCGACGTCGCCGTGCGGCGGTGGGAGTTGGCGACGGGGCGGACGGCCGGTCGCATCGTCAAAGAGGAGGAAGCGCAGAAGCCTGCGCGCCGGCCGAGGAAGCGGGCATGACGCAGTCGCGCCGCATGTCGCTGATCGAGGCCATTACCAATGTTGCCGTGGGCTACGCGCTGGCGGTCGTCACGCAGATCGTGGCGTTCCCATGGTTCGACCTGCATCCCAGTCTCGGCGAGAACCTCGCGCTGGGCGGGGTCTTCGTCGGCATCTCGCTCCTGCGCAGCTATGCGCTGCGCAGGCTGTTCGAGCGCTGGCGATAACGGTGGGGATCATGCCGCATCAAGTTTGTACACGGTGCCGCGCTGGTCGATCTTCCTGGCGGTGATCGGCAGGCCTAGTTTCTTCTTGAGTCCGCCGGAGATCAGGCCACGCACGCTGTGTGCAAGCCAGCCCGTCGCCTCGACGATCTCGGCGATCGACGCGCCCTCGGGCCGCTGCAGGAGCGCGATGATCTGCGCCTGCTTCGTGCCGGCGCGGATGGCGACAGGCTTTGGTTGGCCGGGGGCCTCGGTCGTCGGTGTGGGTTCCGCGTCCGGCTGTGGATTCGCCTTCCGCACGCTGGCGACGGCGCTGGCCGCGACCGGCTCGATCCCGATGGCTTCCAGCCCGGCTTCGGTGGCGATCAGCGTGGTGCCATGGCCATCCCCGGTCTCGCGCCAGAGCGGCTCGCCACGGCGCAGGTCGGCATCGACCTCTTCCAGCCAGCCGCGCGTGATCATCGCGGTGACGGCCTTCTGCGCGGCGGCGCCGTGCAGGCCTTCGGGCAGCGGCATCGCCAGATTGCCGGGGCGCGAGGCCGCGCGGCTGAGGATGAGGCTCTGGGTGTCGGTGAGTTTCGGCATGGGTCGTCTCCATGGTCAGGGCCGCGATCATCGCCGGCCTTCCACGACCCCAGGCCGCGCTGGCGCGTGGCAGGAGTTCCGGCGGTTCCGGAGATCAGCGGGCGTGTTCGCCCTCGCCGAAAGCGCTGTCGGTGATGCGCTTCAGGAGGCTGGCGTAGTGCTCAAGCGTGCCGACCATGGCCCAGCCGACCTCGTCAGGGTGGCAGTTGAAATGGTCGTCGCTGAGCGCCTGCAGGCGGGCGAGCATCTCGTCGATTTCGGCCTTCTTGCCGATGAAGGCGTTCAGCGCGGCTTCGCGGTTGCGGCGCGCCTTCTCGGCGCGGAGTTCGTGGCGCGGGGTGGTGATCGGGTTGAGGCGGGTCATCGGGGTGGCTCCATGGTGAGTTGCATCGTTTCCGTGCGACAACCATCGCTCCGGTGCGGCGATTATCGTAGGTAAATCTGAGCAATATCAGTGCTTTCTGATCATTCTATCCGATCCGGATCGATCATCGCCGCCTGTTCCGCCTCAAAGCGCTGGGCGGCATCGGGGGGATCACGGCGGGCGTTGACCATGGCCACGAACAGCGTGCGGGCAACGGCGGCGACTTCATCCGCTCCGGCGCTGGTCAGGTCCGCATCGTGGATGGCAATGGCCTCGCCCAGATCAGTGAGCGCATAGAGCGTGGCGAACTCGGCCTCGGACGGATCGCAAGTTTCGGTGTCACGGTCGTCGGGGCTGATCGCCACGCTGCGGCAGAAGCGCAGATCGAAGCCGATGGCACAGTTGCGACGCACAACGCCGTGGAGGGTTTCGCCTTCGGAGAGGCAGTTGAAGGATTGCGTCATAATGGGAGCTCCTCGGGCTGCGCGGCCTCGGGATCCAGTTCGACCCATGCCCCGTCCTGCCAGACATAGAGATGGCACAGCTCGCGCGTGGGGCGCGGCAGGATCGTGGGCTCGCGGGGCGGATCGAAGCAGTCGAGCTCGTCGGCCCGCACCTGCCGGATTTCCTTTGCCCCGAGGATGTCCTCGGGCGTCCACGAGGCCAGCGCGGGCAGCATGTGCGAGGGATAGCCGTCGTAGTGGCAGTACACATGGGCCCATTCTTCGGGCCCAAGCTGGATGGCGATCTGTGCGCGCGTGCTCATCCTCGCCCTCCTCAGATCAGCTGCAAGCTGGCCAGCATCGTGCTGGCAGCGGCGAGCTGGCCGGTCGGCAGCTCGATCTTGATGTGCGAGATGACGTCCGAAGCCTCGGCCATGATACCCTCGTCGCGCAACGCGGCCTCGATCATGCGGGCGGCGGCGTCGGGGCCCTTGAGGTTCAGCGGGTCCGGCAGCGCGGCGTGATCGATGCGGATGGTGGTGATGGTGGTCATGGTTGGATCCTTTCAGGGTTGGGTTTCAGAGGGAGCGGTTGCTGCGCCTGCGCGGCGTCCGGCCTCGAAGGCCTCCTCGAGCGCGGCGCGGATGGCCCAGACGGCGACGTCGTGGAAATCCAGCCGGTCCCAGTTGCGGGTCTCGAGCGTCTCGAGGTGGAACTGGCGCTGGGCGATCTCGAGAAGCTGGGCGTCGCGCTGGGCGGTCGGGTCGGAGTTCTTGCGGCGCGCCATGGTCAGTCCTCCCAGCGGTGTTCGGGGTGGGTCGTCCGCGCGCGGGCTTCCTCGCGCATCATTTCCTGGGCCTTGGCCATCTCGACCATCCCGTCCGCCTGGCTCATCCGCCCGGACATCACTTCGTCCATCACCCAGTTCACCCGCTCCTGCGCGGGGCTCGTGTGGTTGCGCCACCCTTCGCTCATCGAGCTGTGCCCCATTCTCTCCTGTGCGCGCATGGCTGGCTCCGATCCTCGTCCAAGGGGTGCGATGCACCCGTTTCGTTGGGATAAGACTCGCTCTATCCGGGAGTGTAATCAACTGAATAAGAAGCGTATTTCTGTTTAATTCCAATATCTTAAGGATCACCGCAGCGCCATGGAAGGTATGTCCGAACGCGCCTATGCCGCCCATTCCGGCCTCTCGCGCGGGGCGGTGCAGAAGGCGCGCAAGAACGGTCGGTTGGTGCTCTTCGCCGACGGGTCGATCAACGCGGCGGCCTCGGATGCGCGTCGGGGGGCGATGACCGATCCCGATCAGCAGATGCGCTCGCGCGGCGGTGGCGAGGGAGTGATCAGCGGGCCAGGAGAGACCGCGTCCTACATCAAGGCGCGCACGCTGCTGACGGTCTATTCCGCCCAGGACAAGCAGATCGCGGTCCAGAAGAAGAAGGGCGTGCTGGTCGACCGCGCACGCGCCGAGACGCTGGTGTTCCGCCTCGCGCGCCAGGAGCGCGATACATGGGTCACCTGGCCCACCCGCGTGGCCGCGCTGATGGCCGCGCAATTGTCCGCAGAGATGGAGAAGGCATCGGGGGTGCCCGTTACGATCGAGACTGCGATCCTGCAAAGGGTGCTGGAAACCCATGTCCGAGAGCAGCTCGACGCCCTCGCAGACCTCCGGGTCTCGCTTGCATGAAGGAGACAGTAATCACGACCTGACCGAGGGGCTCGACCTCGGCTTCGACGGGGCCGAGGACGTCCTGCGCGCCTGGCGGCGGGGCATGCGGCCGGACGCCGATCTGACGGTGTCGGAATGGGCCGATGCGCATCGCTGGCTGTCATCGCGCGCCTCGGCCGAGCCCGGGCGGTATCGCACCGCGCGCACGCCCTATCTGCGCGCCATCATGGATGCGCTCTCGCCCGGTCATCCCGCCCAGCGCATCTCCTTCATGAAGGCCGCGCAGGTCGGCGCGACCGAGGCCGGGAACAACTGGATCGGCTTTGTCATCCACCATGCACCGGGGCCGATGCTGGCGGTGCTGCCGACCGTCGAGATGGCCAAGCGGACCTCGCGCGGCCGGATCGACCCGCTGATCGAGGACAGCCCGGCACTGAAGGAACGGGTCAGCCCCGCCCGCTCACGCGACGCGGGCAATTCGATGCTGTCCAAGGAATTCCCCGGCGGCATCCTGGTCCTGACCGGCGCGAACTCGGCCACCGGCCTGCGGTCGATGCCCGCGCGCTATGTGTTTCTGGACGAGGTCGATGCCTATCCGGCCTCGGCCGACGAGGAAGGTGATCCGGTCACGCTGGCCGAGGCCCGGACCACCACCTTCGCGCACCGGCGCAAGGTGTTCATGGTCTCGACCCCGACCATCCGGGGGCTGTCACGCATCGAGCGGGAGTTCGAGGCCAGCGACCAGCGGCGCTATTTCGTGCCCTGTCCGCATTGTGGCCACAGGCAATGGCTGCAGTTCGAGCGGCTGCGCTGGGCGAAGGGGAGGCCTGAGACCGCCGCTTATCATTGCGCGGGCTGCGAACGCGCCATCGCAGAGCACCACAAGACGGAAATGCTGGCGCGGGGCGAGTGGCGGGCGACGGCGACCAGTGCGGATCCGAATGCGATCGGGTTCCATCTGTCCGCGCTCTATTCGCCGATCGGCTGGAAGAGCTGGGAGCAGATTGCGCGCGACTGGCTGGCCGCCCAGGGCTCGGACGAAATGCTGCGCGCAGCGCGCAACACGCTCCTGGGCGAGACCTGGATCGAAAGCGGCGAGGCGCCGGAATGGCAGCGGCTGGCTGATCGGCGCATCGCCTTCCCGGCGCAGATCCCCGCAGGCGGGCTCTTCCTGACCGCAGGCGCCGATGTGCAGAAGGACCGGATCGAGGTCGATGTCTGGGCCTGGGGCCGCGGGCTGGAAAGCTGGCTCGTGGATCACATAGTGATCCCGGGCGGGCCGGATGATCCCGCCTGCTGGGACAGGCTGACCGCACTGCTGGGCCAGACATGGGCGCATGAGAATGGCGCGTTCATGACGCTGGCGAAGCTCGCGATCGACACCGGCTACGAGTCCGCCGCCGTTTATGCCTGGTCCCGCAAGCAGGGCATCGCGCAGGTGACGCCCGTGAAGGGCCTCGAGGGGTTCAACCGGGCCACGCCCGTGTCGGGGCCGACCTTCGTGGATGCGACCGTGAATGGCCGCAAACTCAAGCGCGGGGCGCGGCTCTGGACGGTGGCCACAGCCACCTTCAAGGCCGAGACCTATCGCTATCTGCGGATCGATCGACCGTCCGAGCCGGACGCGCCGACACCGGCCGGCACGATCCACCTGCCCGACTGGGCCGACAGCGAATGGCTGAAACAGCTGGTCGCCGAACAGCTGGTCACGATCCGCGACCGGCGCGGCTATGCCCGCCAGGAATGGCAGAAGCTGCGCGAGCGGAACGAGGCGCTCGACGCGCGGGTCTATGCACGCGCCGCCGCGTGGATCCTCGGCGCCGACCGCTTCGACGAGCGCATGTGGCGGCAGCTTGAGAAGCAGGCCGGCATCGACAGTGCGGCCATAGCTGCTGCCCCGCTCGAGCAAACGAAACCTGATGCGCCAGAAGCCGGGCGCATCACCGCCCCGCGGCGGCGCGGCTGGAAGATCAGCACGCCCCGATACATGGAGTGATCAGAAGCCAGAGAAGACCATGTCGAGGGCACCCCGGATCTCGTAGTCGAACCGCGACAGGTCCGCGACGGGCGGCGCCTTGAGCAGGGCCGAGGGGATCGCGGCCATTTCGGTCGTGTGCAGGACATGCGCGGCGCCCTCGATCTCGAAGACCGGCTCGAGCCGCCCGATGGCCTTCGGCCCCGAGGCGGCGGGCACCAGCGGCGCGACCACCCGGGTGCCAGTCTCGATCAGATCGGTCTGGAGGTCGAGCACCAGCCGGCCGCCCGGCACGCGATAGACGTGGAACTGCGCCATCAGTCCAGCTTCAGGATCTGGAGATCAGCGAGAGGGGTGCCGTTGGCCTCGATCCAGGCGCGGCGCTCGGCAATCGCCTCGGCATTCTCGTGCGCCCAGGCCTCGGCCTTCGCCACACGCACGGCCTCGGCCAGCGCGGCATCGCTGATCGCGGAGACATTCAGCCCCAGCTCGCGCGCGGCGGCGAGATTGGAGGCGGTCAGCGAGACATTCGTGCGCTGCTTCTCGGTGGTGCTCTGCGGCATCAGGCCCTCCATTCGACACAACCATAATACACACGATGCGTGTTCACAACAAGCGCACTGCACGACAGGAACCCCGAGACCCCCATGACCCTCGATGATCTCAAGGCCCGCCACAGCGCGCTGCTGGCCGCGCGCTACAGCGGCACGCGGTCGGTCAGCTATGACGGCAAGAGCATCAATTATGGCTCGGATGCCGAGCTGGCCGCCGCCATTGCCGATATCGAGCGCCGGATCGCGGCGCTGGAACGGACCAGCCGGCGCGTGTTGCGCCCCTTCGCCGTGAAGGATCTGTGATGAACTGGCGTCAGCGCCTCGGGGCCTTCATCGGCGGGTTCGATGCCGGCCAGCATCATCGGCGCCTACGCGGCTTCCGCGCGACCCGCGCCCATGTCAACGCGCTGATCGCGGCCGCCGGGCCCGACATCACCGCCCGCGCCCGCTGGCTGGTACGCAACAACGGCTATGCCGTGAATGCGGTCGAAAGCTGGGCCGCCAACACTGTGGGCGACGGGATCAAGCCGATCTCCAAGATCGGGGATGCCGCGCGCAAGGAGGAACTGCAACGCCTCTGGCTCGCCTGGACCGACGAGGCCGATGCCGAAGGGCTGACCGACTTCTACGGGCTGCAGCGCCGCGCCGCGCGTGAGGTGTTCATGGCGGGCGAGGTGTTCTTCCGGATCCGGATGCGCCGCGCAGGCGACGGGCTGACGGTGCCGCTGCAGCTGCAGATGCTGCCCGCCGAGATGCTGCCGCTGGAGCAGACCGGCACGGCGGCCAATGGCAACGCGATCCGCCAGGGGATCGAGTTCGACAGGATCGGGCGGCGCGTGGCCTATCACTTCCTGCGCCGCCATCCCGGCGACAGCACCGATCCGGGGCTGGCGGGCGAGGTAGTACGGGTGCCGGCCGCCGAGGTGATCCATGTGATCGACCCCGTAGAGGGCGGCCAGCTGCGCGGCGTGTCGAAACTGGCCCCGGCGATCGTGAAGCTGTTTCTGCTTGATCAGTATGACGATGCCGAGCTCGACCGCAAAAAGGTCGCGGCGATGTACGCGATGTTTGTGACCTCGCCTGCGCCGGAGAACCCGCTCGCACCGGCCGAGGATGACGAAGTGCCAGACGGGGTGGAAATCAGCCCTGGGCAGATCGTGCGCCTCGATCCGGGCGAGGATGTGACTGTGGGCCAGCCTGCAGACAGCGGAGCAACCTATGAGCCCTTCCAGTACCGCACGCTCCTGCAGATATCGGCAGCACTTGGCATCCCCTATCCCTATCTCGCCAATGACATGGTGAAGGGGAACTTCTCGAACTCGCGCCTCGCGCTGATCGAGTTCCGCCGCCGCGTCTCGGCCTGGCAGCATTCGGTGATGGTCTGGCAGCTCTGCCGGCCGGTCTATGCCCGCTGGATGGATGCGGCCGTGCTGTCGGGTGCCCTCACCCTGCCCGGCTACGAGGCGAACCGCGCGCGGCTCCTGACAGCCGACTGGCTGCCCACCAAGTGGGACTGGGTCGATCCGCTGAAGGACGCCAATGCCGAGATCGCCCAGATCGAGGCCGGGCTGAAATCCCGCACGCAGGCCATCGCCGAGCGCGGCTACGACGCCGAGCAGGTCGACCGGGAGATTGCCGCCGAGCGGGCGCGCGAGCGGTTGCTGGGCCTCGACTTCCGCCGCCCCGGCTCGCCTGCGCAAGGTGTGCAGGCAATGCCCATCGAAGGCGACGCGGAAGAGCAAGTTGACGACACCGATGACGCGGAGGATCGCCCGCGTCCAGACGAGGACCAGCCCTGATGCTTCATGCCCGGATTGCCGCGCGCGCCTTCAACACGCCGCTGCTCGTCGAACCCTCCAAGGCCATGGCGTTCCTGTCCGGCCTTGGACCTCGCATCCTGGGGCGGCGGGTCGAACTGGCGGACGGCGTCAAGGCGCCGGATAGAGCGGCCATCCTGCCCGCTCGCGCCAGCTTGCTGGCTGGCGGTCTGGCAGACGACTACCGCCAGCATGGCGATGCGCCCTATCCTGTCGTCGACGGCATCGCCGTGGTCGAGATTGCAGGCGTGTTGATCCATCGCGGTGGCTGGATCGGCCAATCCTCGGGCCAGACCAGCTACGAGGGGATCGCGGCCCAGATCGATGCGGCGGCCAGCGATCCGGCCGTGCGCGGCCTCGCGTTGGAAATCGACAGTTTCGGGGGCGAGGTCGCCGGGGTTTTTGACCTCGCAGATCGCATTCGTGCCATTCGGGGACCCAAGCCCGTGTGGGCCTTTGTGGCCGAACACGCCTTCTCGGCGGGCTATGCGCTCGCCTCCCAAGCGGATCGCATCCTGCTGCCACGCACCGGTGCGCTGGGCAGCATCGGCGTCGTGGTGCTCCATGCCGATCTCAGCGGGCAGCTCGATCAGGACGGGGTGCGTGTCACGCTGATCCACTCGGGCCAGCACAAGGTCGATGGCAACCCGTATCAGCCGCTGCCCGAGGCCGTGCGCGACGACATCCAGCGCGAGATCGACGTGCTGCGGTTTCTCTTCGCGGAAACCGTCGCGGCCGGGCGCTCTGGTCGCCTGAGCCAGGAGGCTGCGCTGGCGACCGAAGCCGCGACCTACCGTGGCGCGGATGCTCTCGCCGCTGGCCTCGCCGACGAGGTCACCGATCTGACGCGCGGCTTCGCGGCGTTCCGGCAGATGCTGTCCCGCACCCCGACACTCTCACCCATGCGCACCACGCGCGCATCCCTTCCCCACCCCAGACAGGAGGCAATCATGGCCACCCAGAGCGACCCCGACGAGAGCCCGCAGGACACCGGGATCGGTGTGACGGACTTCGACGATGCTGAACCCGATCCCACAGATGATCCGCCTGCCGTCGCCGAGCCGTCCCCCGCTGAAACTCAACCGTCTGCAGCCGCAGCAACTGCCCCCGCGACGACCGCCCCGCAGACTGGCAATCTGGCCGAGCTCTCGGCGCAGCTACGCGAGGCGGCGGCGGAGATCGCCGAGATCGCGGCGCAGGCGGGCCGCCTCGGCATCGCCATCGACGCGGCGAAGGCGCTGCGCGAGGGCACCACCCCCGAGGCCCTGCGCCGCCTGGTGCTCGAACGCGCCAGTGCGGCCGCGGATGCCCGCGACATCGTTGCCGCCCCCCGTTCGCCGGTCCTGCCGCTCGCGAAGGAAAGCCCCATCGTCGCCGCCGCGAAGCGCGCCGCGGCATCGGGAGCCCATCGCTGACGCCAATCGGCGCCCGCGACGGCTGTCACTTCCTCGATCAATCCACCGCCATGAACCCCGCTGATTGCTGTCAGCGGGGCTCAACGCTTGCATCTTTCGAACAGGAGCCCCCGCCATGACCGTCCTTCATCAGCCCGCCACGATGGGCGACGTCCTCAAGTACGAGGTCAACCCGAACTACACCCGCGAGACTGTCACGCTGCTCGAAGGGACCAACTATCCCGTCGGTGCCGTGCTCGGCCGCATCACCGCCAGCGGCAAATACAAGCTCGCCACCTCGGGCGGCTCGGATGGCGCGCAGACCGCCGCGGCCGTGCTGCTCTACGCGGTCGATGCCAGCGCCACCGACGCCATCGGCGTGGTGGTCGCGCGGGGCCCTGCCATCGTCTCGAAGGCAGCGCTGGTCTTTGACACCACTGTCGATGACGCGCCAAAGACCGCCACCAAGCACGGCCAGCTCGCCGCGCTGGGCATCGTCCCCCGCGACACCGCCTGATCTGACGGATCAACCGTTTCCCCCATCGCGCTCTCCCGCGCCACCCCTCTTTTCCCGGAGTTCCCCATGACCATCACCCGCAACCCGTTCGACGCGGGCGGCTATTCGCTCGCCGAGATGACGCAGGCCATCAACATCCTGCCCAACCTCTACACCCGCCTTGGCCAGATCGGCCTCTTCCGCTTTGAAGGCGTCACCCAGCGCTCCATCGTCATCGAACAGCGCGAGGGGGTCCTGAGCCTCCTGCCCTCGGTTCCGCTGGGCGCGCCCGCCACCGTCGGCAACCGCGAGGCGCGCTCCATGCGCAGCTTCGCCCTGCCGTGGATCCCGCATGACGACGTGATCCTGCCCGCCGACATTCAGGGAATGCCCGCGCTGGGCGTCTCGGATGCGGCCGATCCGCTGGTCGAGGTGATGAACCGCAAGCTGACGCTGATGCGCCGCAAGCATGCCCAGACCCGCGAATACATGGAGATGAACGCGCTGCGCGGCATCGTGAAGGATGGTGCGGGCACCACGCTCTACAATTACTTCACCGAGTTCGGCCTCGATCAGATCTCGGTCGACTTCGTCTTCGGCACCGCCGGCACCAACATCCAGGGCAAGGTGCGCACCACCCTGCGCGCGATCGAGGACAATCTCCTGGGCGAGACCATGACCACCGCCCATGCGCTGGTCAGCTCCGAATTCTTCGACAAGCTGATCAGCCACCCGAAGACCGAGGACGCCTACAAGTTCTTCTCGGCGACCGGAGGCCAGCCGCTCCGCGAGGACATGCGCCGCGCCTTCCCCTTCGCGGGCATCCTCTTCGAGGAGTACAACGGCTCGGTCACCCTCTCGAATGGCACATCCGAGCGGCTGATCCCCACCGGCGAGGGCATCGCCTTCCCGCTCGGCACCTTCGACACCTTCACCACCTATGGCGGGCCTGCCAACCTGCTGGAGACCGCCAACACCGTGGGCCTGCCGCTTTATGCGCGCCAGATGATGGACGCCAAGGGCCGCTGGATCGATCTCATGACCGAGGCATCGATCCTGCCGGTCAACAAGCGCCCGCGCCTCGCGATCCGCCTGCACAGCTCGAACTGACGGGCGCACGCATGTCCGTCTTCGCCGCCGCCATCGACAACCTGTTTGCCGATCCCAACATCGCCCGCGATGCAACCTGGATCGCGGACGGCGGCGCACCGAAACTCATCCGCGTGGTCACCCGCCGCGCGGACGAGGTTACGGGCTTCGGTGACGCCCGCCTCTGGTCCGAGACCACCCGGATCGATCTGCGCGTTGCCGAGGTCCCGAACCCGCGGCCCGGTGACCGCGTCGAGATCGAGGACGAGGCCTTCATCATTCAGGGCGAGCCGGTCCGTGATCGCGAGCGGCTGATCTGGACCGTCGATCTGAGGCCAGCATGAAGTTGCAACTAGACATCACGCCGGACCTCGTCGCCATGATGGCCGCCGAGATCAAGGCAGGCGAGCGGGCCGTGAGCCAGGCGGTCAGCGAGGCTGGCAACAGCGTGAAATCCTCCTGGCGCGCGCAGATCACCGGCGCAGGCCTCGGCCAGCGCCTGGCCAACACCATCCGGTCCGAGCAGTTCCCGAAAGGCCGACCCAGCCTCAGCGCAGCCGCGTTAGTCTGGTCGAAGGCCCCGGTCATCATCGGTGCCCATGAAACGGGCCAGCTGATCCGGTCGCGCAACGGGTTCTGGCTGGCGATCCCCACGCCGGCTGCGGGCAAGTCCGCGCGCGGTGGGCGCATCACCCCCGGCGAATGGGAGCGCCGCTTGGGCCTGCGCCTGCGCTTCGTCTATCGGCGAACCGGCCCCAGCCTTCTGGTCGCGGAAGGGCGGCTCAATGCGCGCGGGCGCGCTGTGGCTTCACGCTCGAGGACCGGACGGGGCGTGACCACGGTCCCGATCTTCTTGCTGGTGCCGCAGGTGCAACTCCGCAAGCGGCTCGACCTCGCGCGCGATGCAGCGCGGGCGCAGGAGGCTATCCCAGGCGCGATCGTCGCAAACTGGGTCGAAGGAAAGATCGGATGACACCCCGCGAGACCATTCTATCCGCCCTGGCGGATCTGTTGCGCACGGTTCCGCATGTGCCAGTGCTGCGCGGCGAGGTGCTGCCCGAGCGCGTTCCCGCCGCAGGCCTGATGATCCTGCGCGATGGCGAGCCGGGCGAACCCGGCGTGACGCTGTCGCCGCTGCGCTACCACTACCAGCACCGCGCCGAGATCGAGGCGGTCGTGCAGGGCGCCGACCGTGACACGACCTTCGCCGCGCTCTGCGCCAGCATCGGCGCGGCAATCTCCGCCGATCGCACACTCGGCGGCCGGTGCGACTGGATCGAGGCGGAAGCTCCTCGGCCCGTCGAGCTGCCCATTGAGGGCGCGGCAAGCCTGAAGGCCGCCGTGATCCCGGTCGTTCTCCATTACAGCACAGCCGATCCGCTGGCCTGACCCCTATCATCACAGGAGACAAGACGATGGCACGAGCCCACGGGGCGCGGGCGCAGATGGCGCTGGCGTTCGAGACAACCTATGGCACGCCGCCCGCCAGCGGCTACACGCGGATGCCCTTCGCCAGCACCACGCTGGGGGCCGAGCAGCCGCTGCTGAACTCCGAGTTGCTCGGCTACGGCCGCGATCCGCTGGCGCCGATCAAGGACGCGCTGACCGCCGATGGCGACGTGGTCGTGCCGCTGGACGCCGAGGCCTTCGGCTTCTGGCTGAAGGGGGCGTTCGGGGCGCCGACGACCACTGGCACGGCCCCGGGGCCCTTCACGCACGAGTACCGCTCGGGCGGATGGGTGCTGCCGTCGATAGCGATCGAGGTCGCCATGCCCGAGGTGCCGCGCTTTGCCATGTATGCGGGCTGCGTCGTCGACCAGCTGTCCTTCCAGATGCAGCGCGCGGGGCTGCTGACGGCGACCGCCCGGCTGGTTGCGCAGGGCGAGGCGCTGGCGGCGACCACCGGCGCGGGCACCCCGGCCGCGCTGGACCTGCTGCGCTTCGGCCATTTCAACGGCACGGTCACGCGCAATGGCGCGGCGCTGGGCAACCTCGTCACCGCCGAGGTGACCTATACCAACAATCTCGACCGGATCGAGACCATCCGCGCCGATGGCCGCATCGACGGCGCCGACCCCGGCATGGCGGCGCTCACCGGCCGAATGGAGGTGCGCTTCGCCGATCAGGTGCTGGCGAACCAGGCCATCGCCGGGGATCCGTGCGAGATCGAACTCGGCTGGACGCTGCCCTCGGGCGAGAGCCTGACCTTCACCATCCATGCCGTCTACCTGCCGCGCCCGCGCGTCGAGGTACCGGGCCCGCAGGGCATCCAGGCCAGTTTCGACTGGCAGGCGGCGGTCGATCCTACGCTGGGGCGGATGTGCGCCGTGACGCTGGTGAACGAGAGGGAGACGTACTGATGCTCACGCTGGACCTGACGAACGCGCCGCGCTGGCTCGATATGCTGCCCGGGGTGCGGCTGAAGCTGCGCCCGCTGACCACCGCGCTGATGGTGTCCGCCCGGGCCGATCCGGCGATCGAGGCCCTGCCGCCCGAAGCGACGACCGAGGAACTGGCGCTGGCCATGGCCAAGGCGGTGGCCCGGCGCGCGGTGCTGGACTGGGAAGGTGTCGGCGATGCCGAGGGCAACCCGGTCGGTGTCAGCCCCGAGGGCATCGATGCGCTCCTCGAAATCTGGCCCGCCTTCGAGGCCTTCCAAGCGGCCTATGTCGCCAAGGGTCTGCTGCTGGAACAGGAAAAAAACGCCTCTGCGCCCTCGCCGACTGGTCCTACGGCGGGGGCGAAAGCTACTGCACGGCCTGCCCGCAAGCCTGCCCGGACTGCCCGGCAAGGCTGAGCCGACCGCTCACCCTTGAGGGCACACAGGTCTGGGACCTCGCGCAGCGCCTCGGCGGCCAGCTCCGGATCCTGCCCGGTGCAGTGATCGGCTGGGACATGGGTGCCGCACTCGCGCTGGGCCGCGCGCTGGGGGTTCCCGCCCTCGCGATGGCCGAGTTCCTGCCGCCCATCGAGGCGGTGATGGTGCGCAAGATCAACGAACAGATGGCGGCCGAGCGCGGCTGATGCTCAGGAAGGCCGCTTCGGGATGACCTGCACCCCAGGCAACCCCTCGAAATGCGCATCGCAGGTCAGAAGCGTCGCGTCCCTCGCGCGCGCCGTGGCGAAGACGATGGCATCGGCGGTGGCGAGGCGATGTGCGCTGCAGGCCTCAGCGGCCGCGAGCGCGATCTCGGTGTCGAGCGGCACGACCTGGCAGACCTGCGTGAAGGCGATGACCTGATCGGCCTTGTCCTCGCCCACCTCGCGGGCGAGCCACTTGGCGAGCTCAAGCTGGACCATGGTCGGCACCACCCAGGCCTCCTGCTCAGGCAGATGTCCGGCGACCGCCTCGCCGGTGGGCGAGCCGATCAGCCATTCGATCCAGGCCGAGGTGTCGACGAGGATCATCAGGTCCGGTCCGAGCGGTCGCGGAAATCCTCGGGCCGCGCCCCCTTCGCAAGGCCCTTCAGGCTCTCCTTCTTCGGCACCGGCACGAGCAGCACGCCGGTGCCCTTCGGGATGAAGGCGAAGGTCAGCCCGGCCTCCCAGGCATGGGCAGCCCGGATCGCCTTGGGGATCGAGATCTGGAACTTCGAGGACAGGGTTGCGGTCTCGGCCATCGTCATACGCCTCATGGATCGATACCAGTAACGTAAGACGCGAGAGCCGCCAAGGCAAGGAGCATCCGATGACGGAGAAACGCGTATCCGTCCGCCTTGCGGCGGTGGGCGGGCGGCAAGTGCGTGCCGAACTCGAGGGTGTCGGCGAGGCCGGAGCGCGCGGCTTCGGGCGCCTGTCGCGCGAGATGGAGATGGCCAACACCCGGCTTGCTGCCTTCGCGCGGCGCGCCCGGATCGCAGCGGCGGCAGCGGCCGGGGCGCTTGCGGCGGCGGCCACGGCGATGATCCGTTCGGGGCTGTCGGTGATCGATAACCAGGCCAAGCTTGCGGCCTCACTCGACACGACGGTGGCCTCGATCCAGGTGCTGGAGCGCGCGGGCGATCTGGCGGGCGTGTCGATGGGTCAGGTCGAACAGGCGGCGATGCAGCTGACGCGACGGCTGAGCCAGGCCGCCGCCGGGGCCGGGCCCGCGACGGAAGCCCTGCGCCGCCTGAGGCTGTCGGCGGGAGAGCTGCAGGCCCTGCCGCTCGACCAGCGGATCGCGCTGATCCAGGACCGGCTCGCGGACCTCGTGCCCGAGGCCGAGCGAGCAGCGGTCGCCTCGCAGCTCTTCGGCGACCGGGCGGCGCTGGTCTTCACCCGGATCGACACGGCGACGCTGCGCCAGGCCACGCAGGATGTGCGGGATTTCGGGGTGGTGGTCTCCGATCAGGACGCCCGCCAGATCGAACGCACCAACGACGCCATCTCGCGCCTCGGCCTGATCTGGCGCGGGCTGGCGAACCAGCTGGCGGTCGCGGCGGCGCCCGCGCTGGAGGCGGTGGCCGACGCCATGGCAGCGGTCGCGCGCACCACCGGGCCGCTCGGCATCGCGATCCGGACTTTGTTCGACAACCTCGGGCGGCTCACCTCCTATGCCGCCACCTTCGCCGCCCTCATGGCCGGGCGCTGGGTTGCCGGGCTCGCGGCGGCGGCGCTGTCGGTGCGCGGGCTGGCCACTGCGCTCGTGGTCCTGCGCGGCGCGCTGATCCGCACCGGCATCGGGGCGCTGATCGTCGGCGCGGGCGAGCTGGTCTATCAGTTCTCCCGCCTCGTCACCGGGGCGGGAGGCTTCGGGAATGCGCTGGAGCTGATGGGTAACGTGGCCCGCGCGGTCTGGGACGGCATCAAGGCCACGATGGGCTCGCTGGTCGACGACTTCCGGGCCCTGCGTGCCGACATCGAGGGCATCTGGACCCGCCTCATGGCCTTCCTGGCGGGGAAGTGGGCCGACTTCCTCGGGATGATCGGGCCCACCTTCAATGCCGTGGCCGACCGGATCGGCGCGGATTTCCAGATCGACTGGTTCGGGGCGCAGTCATGGGCCTCGATGCTCGACCATGCCGCCAGCAACGCGGGCACCATGGCCGAACGCTTCCGCCAGCGGGCGGCGGACACACGGGCGGGCGCCTTCGATGGCGTCCGCGAGGCCGTCACCGCGCTGGTGGAGGCGGTGCGCGGCTCGGGCGAGGAAACCGAGGGTGCGCTCGATGCCGCCGCCGCCGGGGCCCGGCGCGTCGCCGAGGCGCTGGACGAGGCGGAAACCTCAGCCGGTCGCGCGGGCGCCGCCGGGCGCGAGGCCGGAACACAGACGGCTACCGGCGCCGAGGAAGCCGTGACCGGATGGCAGGCGGTCACCGCCGCGCTCGCCGACTATGCAGCGAGAGCGCGCGAGATCGGGGCCGATATCGGCCAGGCGCTGGTGGGCGCGTTCGGCGCAGCCGAGAACGCGGTCGCCGACTTCGTCCGCAAGGGCAAGCTCGATTTCCGCGATCTGGTGACCTCGATGATCGCCGATCTGGCCCGGCTCGCCGCGCGGCGCTTCATCCTCGGGCCGCTGGCGGGGCTGCTGTCAGGGGTGCTTGGCGGCGCGGGCGGCATGTTCGCCTCGGTCCTGCACGCAGGCGGCACGGTGGGTGCGGCCGGTCCCGGCCGGATGGTCCCGGCGCTGGCCTTCGCCAATGCCCCGCGCATGCATTCCGGCGGCTGGGTCGGGCTGAAGCCGGACGAGGTGCCCGCGATCCTCCAGCGCGGCGAGCGCGTGCTCTCGCGCCGCGAGGCAGCGGGATATGGCGGGCGCGGCGGAGCGCCCTCCGTAAATGTCACCATCATGACCCGCGACGCGGAAAGCTTCCGCCAATCGCGGACGCAAGTCGCCGCCGACATCGCCCGCGCGGTGTCGATGGGCCGCCGCGGTCTCTGAGGATCCCGAGCATGGCGTTTCACGAGGTCCGGTTTCCGGACGCGATCAGCCGTGGCGCGCGCGGCGGGCCCGAACGGCGCACGCAGGTGGTCGAGCTCGCCTCGGGCGACGAAGAGAGGAATGCCAGCTGGGCCAACAGCCGCCGCCGTTACGATGTCGCCTACGGCATCCGCCGCGCCGATGACCTGGCCGTGGTGGTGGCCTTCTTCGAGGCGCGCAACGGACGCCTCCACGGCTTCCGCTTCAAGGACTGGGGCGATCACAAGTCGTGCCTGCCCTCGGGCACGCCGTCGCCGCTGGATCAGCCACTCGGCACCGGCGATGGCGTCCGCACGACATTTCCGCTCCTGAAGCGCTACGCCTCGGGCGGGCAGTCCTGGACGCGCGCCATCACCAAGCCCGTCGCGGGCACCGTCCGTGTAGCCCTCGGCGGGACCGAGCAGCTCTCGGGCTGGTCGGTCGACACCACCACCGGCCTCGTCACCTTCGGCTCGGCCCCCGGTGCGGGCGTCCCCGTCACCGCGGGCTTCGAGTTCGACACACCCGTCCGCTTCGACACCGACACGCTCGACGTGACGCTCGACCTCGAGCGCCTCGGGTCGATCGCCTCCATCCCGCTCCTGGAGATCCGCAGATGAAGCAGCTTGCCCCCTCCCTGCAGGCGCATCTCGATGACGGCACCACGACCCTTGCCTGGTGCTGGCGCATCACGCGGGCCGATGGCGTCAGCTTCGGTTTCACCGACCACGACCGGGCGCTGACCTTCGAGGGGACCGAGTTCGAGCCCGAGAGCGGGTTCACAGCCTCCGAGGTTCGGGCAGGCTCGGACCTGTCGGTCGATGCGCAGGATGCCGAGGGCGTACTGTCCTCCGACCGCATCACCGAGACCGACATTCAGGATGGTCGCTGGGACAATGCCGAGGTCGAGCTCTGGCGGGTGAACTGGGCCGACACCAGCCAGCGCGTGCTGCTGCGCCGGGGCGCCATCGGGCAGGTCCGGCGCGGCCGGGTGGCCTTCGTGGCCGAGGTGCGCTCGCTCGCCCATGTGCTGGGCCAGACGGTCGGGCGGACATTTCAGGCGGGCTGCGACGCCGCGCTGGGCGACGACCGCTGCGGCGTGAACCTCGAGGCGGCGGACTTCCGGGGCACGGGCGCGGTCACCGACCTGCTGCGCGACCGGGCGTTCACGGCCTCGGGGCTTGGCAGTTTCGCGGCGGGCTGGTTCGCGCACGGCACGGTCGAGTGGGCATCTGGTGCCAATGCGGGGCGTCAGGCGGAGGTGCTTGCGCACGACTTGGTCGATGGGCTCGCGATCCTGACGCTGCTCGAGGCTCCGGTGCGCCCTCTCAGTGAGGGCGACAGCTTCATCGCCCGCGCGGGCTGCGACAAGCGGCTGGCCACCTGCAGCGCGAAGTTCGGGAACGTCGCGAACTTCCGGGGCTTCCCGCATATCCCGGGGCAGGACACCATCCTGCGCTACGCCTCGCGCGGTGGCGGCCATGACGGGGCGGTGCTGTGACAGCGCCTCGCGATGCCGCCGATCTCGCGCTCGTCATCACCATCGCCCGCGCGTGGCTGGGCACGCCCTACCACGATCAGGCCAGCCTGAAGGGCGTGGGCTGCGACTGCCTCGGGCTGGCCCGGGGCGTCTGGCGGGAGGTGGTCGGCCCCGAGCCCTTTCCGATCCCGCCCTATAGCCGGGATTGGGGCGAGACGGGCCCGCGCGAGGTGCTGGCCGAGGGCGCGCGCGCCATGATGATCGAGGTGCCGCCCGCCGACGCCCCGCCCGGTGCGCTGGTGCTGTTCCGAATGGATAGCCGCGCCATCGCCAAGCATGTCGGGATCCTCACCGGGCCCGACCGCTTCCTCCACGCCTACGAGCGGCTTGGCGTGATCGAGGAACTGCTCACCCCGTCCTGGGCGCGCAAGATCACCTTCGCCTTCCTGTTTCCATCGCACTGACCCTTCCAACATCGAGATTTCCTGATGGCCACCCTCGTTCTCGGCGTCGTCGGCTCCAGCATCGGCATGGGCTTCGGCGGCGCGATCCTTGGCCTCTCGGGCGCGGCCATCGGCGGGCTGATCGGCTCGACCGTGGGTTCGGTCATCGACAGCTGGATCATCTCCTCGCTAGCCCCCACCCAGCGCATCGAGGGCGCGCGGCTGGAGAGCCTGCGGATCACCTCCTCGACCGAGGGTGCCGTGATCCCGCGCCTCTACGGCCGCATGCGGATCGCCGGCAACATCGTCTGGGCCACGGATTTCCGCGAGGAGACGCGCACGACCACCCAGCGGGGCGGCGGAAAGGGCGGCGGGGGCGGCAAGGTCCGCACGACGGAGTATCTGTATTTCGCGTCCTTCGCCGTGGCGCTGTGTGAGGGCCCGATCACCGGCATCGGCCGCATCTGGGCAGACGGCAAGCCGCTCGACATGACCGGCATCACCATGCGCTGGTATCCCGGCGACGAGGCGCAGGCGCCGGACCCGTTCATCGCCGCGAAGATGGGCGCGGCCAACACCCCGGCCTATCGCGGCACAGCCTATGTCGTCTTCGAGGAACTGCCGCTGGCGGATTTCGGGAACCGGATCCCGCAGCTTTCCTTCGAGGTCTTCCGCCCGCTCGCCGATCCCGACACCGCCGAGGGGCTGACCCGCGCGGTCACCATGATCCCGGCCTCGGGCGAGTTCACCTATGCCACGCAGGCGATCCGGAAGACGACCGGAAGCATCGGCGGGACCACCACGGCCGAGAACCTGAACGCGCTGCCCGACACGACGGACATTGTGGTGGCCCTCGACCGGCTGCAGGCGATGGCGCCGGCGGTCGAGAGCGTCAGCCTCGTCGTTGCCTGGTTCGGCACCGATCTGCGGGCCGGCCACTGCCAGATCCGACCGGGCGTGGAGGTGGCGTCCAAGTCGACGAGCCGCCTCTGGAGCGTGAACGGGGTGAGCCGGGCGAACGCGCATCTCGTCAGCCGCGACAGCGAGGATCGGCCGGTCTACGGAGGCACGCCCGCCGATTTCGCCGTGGTGCAGTCGATCCAGGAGATGAAGGCGCGCGGGCTGCGCGTCACCTTCTATCCGTTCATCCTGATGGACGTCCCGCCCGGCAACAGCCTTCCGAACCCCTACAGCGATAACGCCGCCCAGCCGGGCCAGCCGGTGTTTCCCTGGCGGGGGCGGATTGCCTGCTCTCCCGCGGCCGGGTTCGCGGGCACCGTTGACAAGACCGCCACGGCGGCCACGCAAGTCGCGAACTTCTTCGGCGCCGCCACGCCCGCGAACTTCTTAGTCTCGGGCGAGACCGTCAGCTGGACCGGCCCCGCCGGCGACTGGGGCCTGCGCCGGATGATCCTGCACTATGCCCATCTTTGCGCCGCTGCAGGGGGCGTCGATGCCTTCCTGATCGGCTCGGAGATGCGCGGGCTGACCACGATCCGCTCGGACGCGTCCACCTATCCCGCCGTGCAGGCCTTCCGCGATCTCGCAGCAAGCGTGCGAAGCATCCTCGGACCGGGCACCAGGATCAGCTACGCGGCGGACTGGAGCGAGTATTTCGGTCACCAGCCGGGCGATGGTTCGGGGGACGTCTTATTCCACCTCGATCCGCTCTGGGCGGACGCCAACACCGACTTCATCGGCATCGACAACTACATGCCGCTGTCGGACTGGCGCGACGGGTTCGACCATCTCGACGCGCAGGCGGGTTGGCCAGCGATCCACGACCGCGTCTATCTGAAAGCCAACATCGCCGGGGGCGAGGGCTTCGACTGGTTCTATGCCTCGGAGGTCGATCGCTCGGCACAGCTGCGCACGCCCATCACCGACGGCAGCGCAGGCAAGCCGTGGGTCTTCCGCTACAAGGATCTGCGCGCCTGGTGGTCGGAGCCCCATTTTAACCGCCCGGGCGGGGTGGAGAGCGGGACGCCCACCGCATGGGTGCCGCAGTCGAAGCCCGTCTGGTTCACTGAGCTCGGCTGCCCGGCCATCGATCGGGGCACCAACCAGCCGAACGTCTTCTTCGACCCGAAGTCCTCGGAGAGCTTCACGCCGTACTTCTCCCGCGGCTGGCGCGACGACGCCATCCAGCGCGCCTATCTCGAGGCGACGTACCTCTGGTGGGGCGAGGCGGCGACCAACCCGACCTCGTCCGTCTATGGCGGCCGGATGGTGCACGTCCCCGAATGCGCCGCCTGGACCTGGGATGCGCGGCCCTATCCGTTCTTCCCCGCGCTGACCGGCGTCTGGACGGATGGCCCCAACTGGCGGCTCGGACACTGGCTGACCGGGCGGCTCGGGGCGGTCTCGCTGGCAGCGCTCGTCCGCCATCTCTGCCTGCGCGCCGGGATGCCTGCCCACCGCATCGACGTCACCGGCCTCTGGGGCGCGGTCGAGGGCTATGTCATCGGCGCGCTCGAGAGCCCGCGTGCCTCGATCACCACGCTGGCGCGGCATTTCGGGTTCGATGCCGTGGAGAGCGGCGGGGTTATCCGCTTCGTCATGCGCGGCCGCGCCGCTGTCGCGGAACTGGGTGCCGACGATCTGGTCGCGGCCCCGGACCCCCGCACCGAGGGTCTGGAACTGACCCGCGCACAGGAGACCGAACTGCCGCAAGCGCTCAAGTGGCAGCTGGCCCGTGCCGACGAGGATTACGACGCAGCCCAGGTCGAGGCGCAGCGGATCACCGTGTCCGCGAGCCGCATCGCGTCGGAAGCCTTCCCCATGGCGGTCGCGCCCGAGGAAGCCGAGCGCCGCTGCCGCCGCGCGCTGATGGAAGCCTGGATCGGCCGCGAGACCGCCAGCTTCCGTCTGCCGCCCTCGCGCCTCGCGCTCGACCCGGCCGATGTGATCCGGCTTGTCCACGACGGGCGCAGCCTCGATTTCCGGCTCCTGTCCACGGCCGATGCCGAGGCGCGCGGGATCGAGGCGATCCGCCAGGACCGCGCGGCCTACGACCTGCCACCGGGCGATCCGCGCCCCGCGACGCTCGCGCGCCCGTTGGTGCTGGCAGCACCCGAGGTCGCCTTCCTCGATCTGCCGCAGCTGACCGAGGACCAGCCCGCGCATAGGCCCTTCCTTGCCGCCCATGCGCGCCCCTGGCCCGGAGAACTCGCGGTCTTCCGCAGCCCCGGCGGCGACGGGTTCGAACTCCTGACCACCGTGCCCGCCCGGGCGCGGATGGGCGTGCTGGCCTTCGATCTCTGGCCCGGCCCGGTCTCGCGCTTCGATCTCGGCAATGCCCTGACGCTCGACCTCTTCACCGGCTCGCTCGAAAGCGTCACTGATCTGGCCCTGTTCGGCGGGGCCAATGCACTGGCCGTCGAGGCCAGCCCCGGGGTCTGGGAGATCGTCCAGGCGGGCGCGGCGGAGTTGATCGCGCCGGGACGCTACCGGCTGACCCGCCTCCTGCGCGGCCAGCGCGGCACGGAAGGCGCGATGGGCAATCCGGCTCCCGCCGGGGCGCGGGTGGTGGTGCTCGACAGCACGCTCGCACCGCTGCCTGTCGCGTTGGGGGACATCGGCCTGCCATGGAACTGGCGCGTGGGCCCCGCAACCCGGCCGCCCTCGGACGAGACCTTCGTGGCGCAAGCCTTCACGCCTGCGGGCACGGGCCTGCGCCCCTTCGCGCCAGTGCATGTCGCGCAGCCCTGGCGGCAGGCACGCGTGCCCGGCGACCTGACCATCCGCTGGACCCGACGCTCCCGCGCGCTCGAAGCCGATGCCTGGGAACAGGTCGAGGTGCCCCTCGGTGAAGAGGTCGAAGCCTATGAGGTCGAGATCCGTGACGGTGCGCAGCACGCGGTGAAGCGCGTGCTGACCAGCGGCACGTCCTCCGTTCTCTACACAGCCGCCCAGCAGACCGCCGACTGGGGCGCGCTGCTCGGCCCCGGCGACACGCTCGACATCCGCATCTTCCAGCTCTCCGCCCGCCTCGGGCGCGGGGCACCGGCCAGCGTCACGCTGCAGTTCTGATCCCCACCAGCGGGAATTCCACAGGATCGACCATGTCCGACACCACCACCCATCTCGGCCTGCCGTATCTCATGGCCGCGCAGGCGCAAAAGCATGTCACCCACAACGAGGCGCTGCGGCTGCTCGACGCCATGGTGCAGCTGGCCGTGCTGGACCGCACCCGCACCGTGCCGCCCGCCAGCCCCGCCGATGGCGACCGCCATCTCGTGGCCTCCGGCGCGACCGGCCTCTGGGCGGGCTGGGATCTGAACGTGGCCTTCCGGGTCGATGGCGTCTGGCTGCGGCTGGTCCCGCGCCCCGGCTGGCTGGTCTGGGTCGCGGACGAAGGCGTCTTCCTTGTCTGGTCGGGCAGCAGCTGGGCCAGCGTGGGCGAGCCGCGCGACGTGCCCGACAGCGTCTTCAGCCTGGTGAACGACGCGGACCCGACGAAGAAGGCCGTGTTCTCGCTGGCCGCGATCTCCACCGGCCAGACCCGGACCTATACGCTGCCCAACACCTCGAGCGAGTTGGCGATCCTCGCGGGCACGCAGACCTTCTCGGGCAACAAGACCTTCTCCGGCACGCTGACTGCCTCCGGGGGAACGGCGACCATCGGCACCTCCACCGGCACCGCCACCTATGGCGTCGGGACCGGGGCGACCACGAACGGCACGACCAAGACAGTGAACATCGGGACCGGTGGGGCGTCCGGGTCGAACACCGTCGTCAACATCGGCTCTGCCACCGCTGGCGCGGGCGGCACCACGGTGATCAACACGCCCACGGTGACCTTCGCGAACAGCGTCACGCAGGTCGCTATGCCCCAGGCGAACCTGACCGCCCAGCAACTCGGCCTCGGATGGGCCACCGCCGACGCCTTCAACCGCTTCTCGATCAACACGCCCGCGATGCTGTTCAACCACGCGGGCAACGGGATCGAGGCGACCTTCAACAAGAACACGCCGGGCGACGATGCCGCCTTCGCATTCAAGACCGGGTTCTCGGCGCGCGCCCTGATCGGGCTGCTCGGCAACGATGATTTCAGCTTCAAGGTCAGCCCGGACGGATCGGCCTACTACGACGCGCTGCGCATCGACCGCGCCAGCGGCCGGGTGGAACTGCCCGAGCCCATGGTCCTGCCCGGCCGCGCCACGCCGCCCGATCCGCCGCCCGCGGGGCGCATCCACCTCTACGCCCGCGACCGCGCTGGCAGCGCCTGGCTCGAGGTCATGCGCCCCTCGGGACGGCTCTTTCCGTTGCAGCCGCATTTCGGGGTGAACCGGATCGCGTACTGGGCCCCGTCCTCGGGCACCACGATCAACGCGATCGGCATGCCGCGCACGGGCGTCGGCACCGCCTCCACGCCCGGTCTCGCCACCACCAACCTCTCCACCTCCATGCGCCGCTGGCGGATGACCAGCGCCGCCACCGCAGACGCGGCGGCCGAGGAACGCTCGGCCGGCTGGGTCTGCTGGCGCGGCAATGCCGAGGGCTTGGGCGGATTCACCTACGTGAACCGGCTCTCGCTGACGACGCTGCAGCCCACCGGCATGGGCTTTTTCGGGCTGATGGGCTCCACCGCCGCGCTAGCCACGACGCTCGCGCTGTCTGCCGTCGTCAACGCCATCGGCATCGGCTTCCAGCGCGGCACCCATGCCAACTGGCAGATCGTCCACAACTCCGGCTCCGGCGCACCCACGCTGATCAATCTGGGCGCCAGCTTCCCCGTCGATGCGCCCACCAATGTCCTGACCCTCTTCCTCTACGCCGCCCCCAACGCGAGTTCTGTGTGGGTCCGCGTGGTCGAGGAAGTCTCCGGCGCCATCGCCGAGGTCGAACTCACCGCGAACCTCCCGGCCGCCACCCAGCTCCTGAGCCCCCGCAACTACATGAACACCGGCAGCACGGCGACTGCGGTCGCCTACGACTGCAGCGGTGTCTATGTCGAGACTGACTACTGAGAGGCCCGCCATGACCGACCGCACATCCCTCCTCGAAGAGGTCGCCCGGGCCTTTCGCGACCACGGGATCACAGCAGCCATCACCGCGCTGATCGGCGGCACGCTGGCGCTGCTCGCAGCCATCACGCGCCGGGCCTTCACCAATGACGCCATGCTCGCCCGGCTCGACCGCGAACTTGCGGCCGAGCGCGAGCGGGTCGAGCACCGGCGTGCCGAGGACCGCAAGGCCGATGCCGACCGGCTGGAGCGGATGGAGGGTGACATCCGTGCCATGCGCAACCTGATGTTCGAAGCCTTCCAGCGCCGCCGCGACGACTGACGCCAACCCGGCGCCCAGCGCCCCGCCCACTCGTCACGCCGGCCCCAAGACCCTGATCACCGCACCCGTCCCGCCGCTCCTGCAGCGGCGGGGTGCCCATTCCTGCATGTCCAACGCCCCGAGGAGGCCCCCATGCCCGACCCTGTCCGCACCTTCCGTCACTTCCGCGATGTGCCCCTGCACCTCTGGCGCTGGCCGAACTTCTCGCCGGCCGAGATCGCCTGCCGCGGCACCGGCCAGCTGAAGCTGCATCCCGCCGCGCTCGACAAGTTGCAGGCGCTGCGCGACCGGCTGGGCAAGCCGCTGATCGTCCGCTCGGCCTATCGCTCGCCCGAGCACAACCGCGCTGTCGGCGGGGCGCCGCGCTCAAAGCACATGGACGGCACGGCCTTCGATATCGCCATGTCGAACCACGACCCCGCCGCCTTCGAGGCCGCCGCCCGGGAGGTGGGGTTTCTGGGCTTCGGCGCCTATCCCCGGTCGGGCTTCATGCATATCGACCTCGGCCCCGCCCGCTCCTGGGGCGATCCCTTCCCGCCTCGCGCCGTCCCCTTCGCCGTCGAGACCCCGCCCGCGCGCGAGACACTGGCCGCAAGCCGCACGCTGCGCGGGACCGGCGCAGCCGGGGTGGCGACGGTAGGGGCCGCCGGGGTCGAGGTCGCGCAGGAGGTTCTGGCGGAGGCACAGGGCGCGATCCTGCCGCTGGTGCCGTATCTCGACACCCTCCGCTGGGTCTTCATCGCGCTCGCGCTGGGCGGGATCGCGGTGGCCGTCTGGGCGCGCCTCGACGACTGGAAGAAGGGCCTGCGCTGATGTGGGCCAGCCTTGTGGTCGGGCTTCTCGCCCGGCCATGGGCGCGGCGGGCGACGGCCATCGCCCTCGTCGCGCTCACCATCACCCTGTTCATCCTCAACCTTCGCCGGACGGCCGAGCGCGCAGGCCGCGCCGGCGAGCGGCTCGACCAGCTGGAGCAGACCCATGCCATCCACCGCCAGATGCTGGACGCCGCCGCGCGCCGCCCTCGCAGCCGCAACGATCTTCTTGACCGGCTGCGCGACGGCGGGTTCTGACGCACCGCCCGGCGCCTGCCCGCCCGTCGTCGCGTACAGTCCGGCCGAGCAGATGCGTGTCGCCGAGGAAGTCGCTGCGCTGCCGGAGGGGGCGCTGATCGCAGGCTGGCTCGCCGACTACGCCGTCCTGCGCGACCAGGCGCGGGCCTGCCAAGCCCCGCACGCCAGCCGCTGACTCTCGACTGGACTATGCCCGCCGGCCACGCCTGATGTCGTGGTGCCGCGTCAACGGAGCCGCACGGAATGACCTCGAAACACCACGCTCACCGGCCAGGATGGCAACGACTTCGCCATCCTCGGTCGCTGTCGCGCCGCCGCTCGCGATGCCGGGCTCTCCGACGAAGAGATCGCCGCCTTCATGGACGAGGCCATTGCGGGCGATTACGACCATCTCCTGCAGACCGCGATGCGCTGGTTCGAGATCAGGTGATCAGAGCCGATCCGCCTCATTGAGGCGCTGGCCGAGAGGCAAATGCTGTTTTCAGCGGGAACTGCACAAGGAACCCCTGAAGTACCTCCCGTCACTTGTGTGATCTTATAAGCTGCGTGGGCGCCCCCTGAGGAGTTCCGCCGATGCCGAAGCAGCCCGCCATTCCCGGTCTTCGCGACGCGATGAAGAAGAAGGTGACGCGGCGGGAGCAGTTCCTGGCGGAGATGGATGCCGTGGTGCCGTGGACGCGGCTGCTGGCCCTGATCGCGCCGCACTATCCGAAGGCGGGGCCAAAGGGCGGACGGCCACCGATGCCGCTGGAGACGATGCTGCGGGTCTACTTCCTGCAGAACTGGTACGCGTTGAGCGACCCGATGGCGGAAGATACGCTCTACGACAGCGAGGCGATGCGGCGCTTTGCGGGGATCGAGCTCGGCGACGACCGCATTCCGGACGAGACCACGATCCTCAACTTCCGCCAGCTCCTGGGGCGGCACGGGCTGACCGAGACGATCTTCGCCGAGGTGAACGCGCATCTGGCGGACAGGGGCATCACGCTGCGCTCGGGCACGCTGGTGGATGCGACGATCATCGACGCACCGTCATCCACCAGGAACAAGGCGGGCGCCCGCGATCCGGAGATGTCGTCCACGAAGAAGGGCAACACGTGATACTTCGGCATGAAGGCGCATGTCGGCGTCGATGCCGAAAGCGGCGTGACCCACAGCCTCGAGACCTCGACCGCCAGGGTCCATGACAGTCGGGTCTGGGACGAGTTGCTGCATGGCGAGGAAACCTCGGTCTGGGCCGACAAGGGCTATGTCAGCGCCGAGCGGGAGGCCGCGTTCACCGAGGAGGGCAAGGACTGGGGCGTGATGCGCAAGGCGCCGAAGGGCGGCAAGCTCCACCCCGAGGACGAGAAGATCAACCGGATCATCGCCATGGTCAGGGCCCGTGTCGAACACCCGTTCCGCATCCTCAAGCGGCAGTTCGGCTACGTGAAGACCCGCTACCGGGGACTGGTCAAGAACCGCGCCCAGCTCTTCACCCTGTTCGCGCTCGGCAACCTGTTCCTGGTGCGAAGCAGGCTTCTGGCATGAGGACGAGTCTGTCCGGGAATTTGACCAACCGCTGATATGGCGGCCGAGGAACCGCGAAATGACCGTCAACAACCCGTATACGGCCCCCGAAGCGTTCAAGCCGCCATCTCGGCGCAGCGGAACACGTAGATCAGATGATCCACAAGTATAGGCTTCCAGCGCCGCACAAGCCTTGGACTGAAATTTCTCCGGCAACCCGGGATCTGGGTCGCCCGTGTTGGCTTTCCGCTCGACGCGCCCGGCAAACTCTCGGCCTTTTTCCTCCTTGCATATGCCAGATGTGGCTCGATCTTTGTCTGCATTCTGCCGCAGTTGCCTATACCAAACACACTACGCCCCCCGTGCCGTTACCAAGGCGCCTTGAGCCCAAGAACCGGATTACGAAGGAGCGCAGGTAGGCACGAACCGGTATTTCTGCTCGAGAGTCTGCATACTTTCCGATTACAGAGGTGTTTTTCTCACATTAGTCCCGGCATGCCCTTTGCGTTCTTTATGCGGGAGAAAGATGCGCTTCAAGGAACCATAGCCCCTTGTCGAGGACGCGTGCAGTGCCGGTCAGGATATCGGCACTCGCCGGATCGCCCATCTCGTCGAGGTTCGCGATGTCGCGACGGACCGCGCCCCCGAGGGCTGCGTACCGCTGGGCGAGCGCGGCCAGATGCTTGCTGATATCCACCTCTTCGAGCGGATACGGGTCGAACGATGTGGTCTGCTGAATCGCCTGCAGGGTTCCGTGTGCCGGAAAGCCGAGCTGGGCGATGCGCTCGGCGATGGTATCGATTTCGCCGTCGAGCGAGGCGCGCAGCCCGTCGAGCATTTCATGCAGGGCGATGAAGCCCGCGCCCCGAATGTTCCAGTGAGCCTGCTTGACGCAAAGCGCCAGATCCAGCGCGCCCGCGAGATGGGCGTTCAGCCTCTCCGCCGCGGCAGAACGGCTGTTGGAGGGAAGATCGTTCAGTGTTTTCATGTCGAAACTCCTTTCGCATTGACGGTCAGTATCCGCGTTCTTCAGGCGCAAACAAGCGTTGCCCGGACGGCAGCTCTAAGCGGTCGGACCCCGGGCCGCGCGGAGAGTGCCATGGCCTCGTTCATGTCGCGCCTCCGCTTGCGGCAGCGTCGTCACCCCGGCGCAGCTGCGCGAGCAGGCGCGCGACAGATACCTCGGCGGCATCGTCGAACGGGCTGAGGACCAGATCCGCGCCGATTTGGCGATACCGGCCGGCATGGGCAGGGTCGTCCACCGTCACGGCGATCATGCCCCGGAACCCGGCCTCGCGCAGGGCCGCGGTGGCCGCGGCGTGGCCATCCGCCTCGGTCAACGCGCCGGTGATCCGCGGCGTGGCCGAGACGACAGCGCTGAAGCTGCCAAGCGGCAGATGCGCCAGGAACTCGGGGTCGTGGGCATCGCCCATGATCGCATCGAACCCCGCCTCGCGCGCCAGACGCACCGATTCGGGGTTGAAATCCACCCCGAGCGGGCGCAGGCTCGCAGCCCGCAGCCCGCAGCCCACCGGCGATCCGCGCTCCGAAGCGGCCGAGGCCCAGAACCAGCACGTCATGCGGCCGGTCCTCGGCGCCCGGCGTGTCCTCGGCCAGCTCGCGGAAGGGGGTGCGCCGCTCGAAGATGCCCAGAAGCGGCGCGCAGAGTTCGTAAAGCTGCTGCGCCCATGTGATCATGTAGACCGAAAGGGTGATCGTCACCAGCCCGACCAGGGTGACAAGCCCCATCGCCTCGGCCTCGACATGGCCGAGCGCGATGCCCATGGCCATGAAGATCAGGCTGAATTCCGAGATTTGCGCCACCGTCAGCCCGGCCAGGAACCCGGTGCGCTTGCGGTAGCCCATGTAGCCCATGATCGCCAGCACGATCAGCGGGTTGCCGATCAGCACGAAGAGCGACAGCACGACGGCCGGGCCGACCTGCGCACCCAGCGTGCCGAGGTCCATCCCCGCGCCGAGCGACAGGAAGAAGAACAGAAGCAGGAAGTCGCGCAGCGCCGCCAGCCGCGCCCCCAGAAGATCGCGCACCGGTGTCGAGGCCAGCGTCACCCCGGCGAGCAGTCCGCCCAGTTCCTTGCCAAGCCCCACCAGATCGGCCACGGCCGCAAGCCCCGCCGCCCAGGCCACCGCGAAGATCACCAGAAGCTCGCCCGACCGGCTGAGCAGACGGGTGAGCGGTTCTGCCAGATGCCGGATGAAGACCCAGGCTAAAGCTGCCAGCGCCAGCGTCCCGATGACGAGCGCGCCAAGGCCGCCACCGCCATGCGCCTCGTGGGCACCGAGCCCCATGGTCGAGACCACGACCATGGCGAAGACGACGAACAGGTCCTGCACGATCAGGAAGCCGAGCGCGATCTTGCCGTGCAGCGAATCGACCTCGCGCTTGTCGGAGAGCAGCTTCACGATGATGATGGTCGAGGAAAAGGTCAGCGCCACCGCGACGTAAAGCGACGTCAACCAGTCGAAGCCCATGACCAGGCACAGAACGAAACCTATCGCCGAAGTGAAGCTGACTTGCCCGAGGCCCGTGGCCACCGCCACCCGGCCGAGGTTCCGCACCAGGGTCATGTCGAGCTTCAGCCCGACGAGGAACAAAAGCACCGCGATCGAGATCTGGCTCAGAAGCGCCACGGCTTCGGTCGAGCGGACGATGTTGAGCACATCCGGTCCGGCGAGAAGGCCCGCGGCGATGAAGGCCACGATCATCGGCTGGCGCAGGAGCGTGCCGACGATACCAAGAGCCGTGGCCAGCCCGATCAGCAGGGCGATTTCGTAGAAGGTGCCGAGTTCGGGCAGTGACCTACGGGAGAATTCCTTGTGTTTCAGGGGGGCCGCGGCGATATGGGCGCGACGGGTCGCAATTTCTAGAGGATCGGTGCGAACAGCCTGGCGAAGCCGTCGCGCAGCTTCGCGGGCAGGGATCGCGTGGCAAGGGTTTCGGCTGTGACCGCGTCGCACTCCTGGGCGCGGATGCGGTCGAAATCGGCGGCGAGCCGCCCGCAGAGGGCTGGGTCGTAAACCTCGAGGTTGAACTCGAAGTTCAGCCGCAGGCTGCGCGCATCCCAGTTGGCCGAGCCGAGGCAGACCCAGACATCGTCCACCAGCATGAGCTTGCTGTGGTCGAAGGGGCCGCGGCGGGCATGAACGCGCGCGCCATGTTGCATCACCTGCCAGAAATGCGCCTGCGCGGCCCAGTGCACGAAGGCATGGTCGTTCTCGGCCGGAACGAGGATCTCGACGGTAACGCCGCGCAGGGCGGCGGCGGAGAGCGCCGCGATCGTCGCCTGATCGGGCACGAAATAGGGCGTGCGGATGCGGATGCTGCGGCGCGCCGTGGCGATGGCGCCGAGAAACAGCCAGCGCATGCGGTCGAGCGTCTCATCCGGCCCTGCCGCAATCCCACGGGCAGGCGCCCCGTCCGGAACCGGCGCGGGTGCCCCGCACCAGAAGGCGTCGTCCAGAACCTCGCCCGTGGTGTCAGCCCAGTCCTGCGCGAAACAGTCGCGCAGATGCAGGACGGCCGGCCCCTCGATCCGGAAATGCAGGTCGCGGAAAGCGCGCCGGGGCGCTTCGGGGCGCCAGTAGGGGGAAAAGATGTTGGTGCCCCCGATGAAACCCGTCGCGCCGTCCACCACCAGGATCTTGCGGTGGTTGCGTAGGTTGGCGGCATGCAGCCGCGCCGGCACCAGCGTGGCGTTGAAGGCCGCGACCGGCACGCCTGTACGCCGCAGCGGCCGGAAGGCCGACCGGCGCGAGAGCCGCACATGCACATCGTCGATGAGCACGCGCACCGCCACCCCGCGACGCTGCGCCGCCGCAAGCTCGGCGACGAAGGCCTCGCCGATGCCGGTGCCGTCGAAGATGAAGGACATCAGCGCCACGCTGGCCCTGGCCTCCCGGATCGCCTCCAGCATGGCCGGATAGGCCTCGGCCCCGTCCACGAGCGGCGTCACGCGGTTGCCGGGCAGCAGCGGCAGGCCCGTCGTCTGCCCGGCCAGACGGTCGAGCCCGGCAAAGGCGGCGGGTGCCATCGCCGGGTCGGGCGACGGCGCAGGCGCCAGCCGCGGATGCTCCTCGCGCATCCGGATCGCACGGCGGCGGTAGCGGTTGATGCCGAACAGGACATAGAGCACCACGCCGACGAGGGGCAGGAGCAGGATCGCTAGCAGCCAGATCGTAGCCGAGCGCGGATCGCGCTTGGTGACCAGCGCGTGCCCCACCGCCCCGACGGCCAGCAGGAACGTGATCGCCCCACCGATGAGCGAGGCGATCTCGACCGTATCAAGACCAGTCAGGACCACCCGGTCAGCCCGGGGTGCGGCGCAGCGTCAGGCGCAGCCCGGCCTGCCGGACGATGCCGGCATCCTCGATCCGGGCCGACAGGAAGGCCTCGGCTTCGGTGATCCAGGACTCGGCCCGGGCCTTGGTCGTCTCCAGCACTTCGGCGATGGCGGCGACCGAGAGGCCTTCGAGATCCTGCAGAAGCCAGGCCCGCCGCCAGGCCTGCGGGAGATCCTTCACCACATCGGCGAGAAGGGCCTGCTCCGCCGCGGTCTCGTCCTCAGCGGGTGCGTCGGCCAGCGGCGCGATGTCGTCCGGCAGCACATCGGCCAGCGTCAGGCTTTCGTCGGGCTGGTGGAATTCCAGGAACTCCTCCTCGACCATGGCCTCGGCCTGATCGCGGGCGTCCTCGGGCGGCGGGGCATCCAGCGACACCGCCTCCCCGAAGACCCGGTTGGCGGCCACCTCGCAATTCAGCACCTTGAAGAGGTTGCGCAGGAGCGCGAGCCAGACCTTTTCGCCGGGCCGGGTGGGATCCCAGGCTTCGCGGGTGGCGACGGCGGCCTCGTCCACAACATCGTCCAGCGTCGGCCAGTCGGGCGCCAGATCGCCGGCCGCGCGCAGATAGGCCAGCTCGCGCCGGGCCACCGCGCGCAGCCGCTCGAGCAAGGGCGTGATGCCGGCCTGCGAGGCGGGCGCGGTGTCGGCGGGCAGCGCGGCAAGGCGCGCGGTGATCGCGGCACGTGCATTCTTTTGCTTCTGCCGGCGCTGACGCTTGCGGTCGATGAGCAGGTCGACATGACGCTTCGCGTCGCGGAACAGGCGACGGACGGCCTGCGCCACGGCGGTCTCGGGATCGGGGGCTTCGGCAGAGGCGGTCGCGATCCGGTCGCGCGGCAGGGTCATCTGCAGATCGAGCCGCCAGCGCGGGGTGGACCCTTTCACTTCGGTCAGCAACGCATGCAGCAGCCGGTCCTCTGCGCCATGCTTGCGCAAGAGCGGCAGCAGCAGGTCCTCCGCGGCTGCCTCGATCTGCTGCGCAAGCACCGGACCTTCATAGTCGGTTCCCTTGGCCAGACGTGGAACAATTCTCATGCTGGTTTTCTCTTCCTTTTGAGTTAGTTGAACGGATGGTTCAGGCCGCCGCCCGCGACCAGATGTCGGATCAGCCAAGCTGGCCGCGCGCCCAGCGGGCGATGTCGGCGGCGGACATGGCGCCGCTCGTTCGCGCGACTTCGCGGCCGGCGCGGAACAGGATCATCGTCGGGATGCCGCGGATGTTGTAGCGCCCGGCGATCGCCTGCTCGGCCTCGGTGTCGAGCTTGCCGAGACGGACCTGCGGCTCGAGCATGCGGGCCGCGGCCTCGAACTGCGGCGCCATCACCTTGCAGGGCCCGCACCAGGCAGCCCAGAAATCGACCAGAAGCGGGGTTTCGGCGTTCAGGTGCCGGTCGAAACTGGCCGAGGTCAGATCGACCGGGTGCCCCTGAAACAGGGCCGCACCGCAGCGCCCGCATTTGGGGCCTTCGCTCAAGCGGGCGTCAGGGATACGATTGGTGGCGGCGCATTCGGGGCAGGCGACGGTGGGCATGGGGGTTTTCCTTCTGTTTCACGGTTTTCGACGCATCACGCTGCGATCCTGCGGTCACCGGCGCGCCTCGCGTTGGCGCCGTTCGGGCAGGTATTCGACACCGCCCGCCTGGCGGCGCACCGGCTGCGGGTAGAGCTTCATCAGCTCCATGATCTCGGCGGGCATTTCCAGGCTGACGGGCAGGCCCATCTCGCGCGCCTCCTCGGCGGCGATGGGGTAGTCATGGGTCCAGGTGCCGGTGGCGAGCCTTGTGGCCAGGGCCTCGGCCTCGGCCGACTCCATCCGGGCGGCCAGCAGGCTGCGGGCGGTCTCGGTTACCTGGGCGATGGCCTTGCGCCCGACATCGGCCAGGATCAGGGTCTGGTCCTCGACCTCGACGATAGGCTTCTCCTCGGCCACGCGGATCACAGAGGCCGCGGGCATACCGCCCAGTTGCGGGTCGATCGGGCCGAGGACCGAGTGGCGGCACATGACGATCTCGTCGGCCGCCAGCGCGATCAGCGTCCCGCCCGACATGGCGTAATGCGGCACGAAGACCGTGACCTTGCCCCGATGCGCGCGGATCGCGCGGGCGATCTGGGTCGCGGCCAGCACCAGCCCGCCGGGCGTGTGCAGCACGATGTCGAGCGGCACGTCGTCGTCAGTAAGCTGGATCGCGCGCAGCACTTCCTCGCTGTCGTTGACGTCGATGTAGCGCATCAGCGGGAAGCCCAAGAGGCTCATCGTCTCCTGCCGGTGCACGAGCAGGATCACCCGGCTGCCGCGCTGGCCCTCGATCTGGGCGATCTTGCGGGTGCGCATCGCATCGAGATAGCGCCGCTGCAACACCGGCTGCATTGCCGAGACGATTAAGAACAGCCACAGAAGTTCCATCAGCCCCATGGTCCGCGCCCTCCGATGCGCCGCCCGTCCGGCCGGAAGCCGGCGATGCCTTCGTCCCGATAATACCGTCGATAGCCTCGCCGCGGCCGGTGCACGAGCGGTGCCAGCAGCCAGCCCGCGACGAAGCCGCCGATATGCGCCCACCAGGCGATCCCGCCGCTGTCGGTCTGCTGTCCGAACTCCAGGATGCCGGGGATCGCCTGCATTGCGAACCAGATCGCGGCAAAGACGATTGCGCGGACCTCGAAGAACAGCGGGATGAAGAGGACCGGCACCATCATCACCAGCCGGGCATGCGGAAAGAACCGGGCATAGCAGCCGATGATCCCGGCAATCGCGCCCGAGGCCCCGAGCGCGGGGATGACCGAGTCGGGATTGGCCAACGCATGGGCGAAAGAGGCCGCAAGACCACAGACCAGATAGAAGCCGAGGAAGCGCAGGCTTCCCAGCCGGTCCTCGACCGCCGGGCCGAAGACCCAGAGCGTCCACATGTTCAGGATCAGGTGCAGCCATCCCCCGTGCAGGAACATGTTGGTCAGAAAGACCATCGGGTCTCCCGGCGCGACAGCGGCCAGCGGTCCGAAGAACCGCGCCGGCACCAGCGCGTAGTGGAACAGGAACACCTCCAGCACGCGTGGCGGCAACGATGTCTGGTGCAGGAAGGCGAGCACGCAGGCCGCAATCAGCGTCCAGACCGCCACGGCCGGGTAACGCGCCGGGATCGTCTGTCCGTAGGGCATCATGGCGGGGTGTTCCTCAGGTCGGTAGGGGCAGGCCCGAGCGCGGGACTGCGCCCCTGCGCGGGCTGGTTCGATGATCCATTGTATCGAAAATCGACCGGCATCAGGGCTTGCCGCGCGGCGGGCCGATGGTGATGCCGGTCCAGGCCGGCGGGTCGGAGGCGGGGAAGGATTCGAGCGAAGCTTCCTCGATCGGATCGACCGGAGCATTCGTGTCCGTCGGCGGGCCGATGCGCGCAGGCGCCGCGCCCGGGTAGGGCAGCTTGCGCATACCGGCGACATCTGCACCCTTGTGAAGCCGGTGGCGGTACGTGCCCGCCTGCGCGCGGGGTCGGGCCGGGCGGGGCCCATCCTCCAGCACGATGTAGCGCCAGTCGTTGGCCTCGGCGAAGCGGATGGCGCTGGCGGCATCGGGGAAGGTCAACCTGATGCTGCGGTAGGGATCGGCACTGGACATCCAGCCCATCAGCGGATCGAGTGTTGACGCGCTCGCAGGTTCGAACTCCAGTACCCAATGACGCGGACGGGGCGCAGACTGGGTCGCCGCGCGCGTCGGGCGGCGGATGATGGCCAACGGCACATCCGGAGAGCGCAAGTCCGTGCCGGGAATGCGCGGAGTTTCAATCGGACGATTTCGACCGTCGACCATGCGCGCGCCCCTGATTGACTATTTCTCTGGAATTCCGAACGCAATTTCTCTTCTGTTGAAACCTTTGCTGAAACTCTATCGGTCAAGCGGCCTGCCTCGTTCTCGAAAAGTGCCACGAAACCAGAAAGTAACACAAGACAGATCCGGTTAAAGCAGAATAGTATCCATTAACTGGCGGGGATCTTCCGCGGTGCTGCCAGAAGCGGTGACAGGTTTCGGGGTGCAAGCTTCGTAAGGATTCGGTAGCATCGCCTCTGGCTCATGTCGATCGGGAAGCAGGGATGAACAAGGAACAGCAGTTCAACATCTGGTACTGGATCGCGGCCTTCATGCTCCTGATGCTGTTCCAGTCCTGGTGGCAGGGGGCGAGCGTGACCGAACGCATCCCCTATTCGCGCTTTATCGAGCTTCTGGAAGAGGACCGCATCGCCACGGTGCAGGTGCAGCCCGAGCGAATCACCGGGCGCTATCGCGAGTCGATCGACGGGCGCACGAACTTCGTCACCAACATCGTCCCCGAGGATCTGACCCGCCGACTGGAAGCCTCTAGCGCCGAATACGATGGCACGGTTACCAACACCTTCCTGACCACCCTACTGTCTTGGGTCGTGCCGATCCTGCTGATCTTCGGCCTGTGGATGTTCTTCTTCCGCCGCTTCGCCGAGAAACAGGGCTTCGGCGGCATGATGTCGGTCGGCAAGTCGAAGGCCAAGGTCTATGTCGAAAAAGATACGGGCGTGACTTTCGACGATGTGGCGGGCATCGACGAGGCCAAGGCGGAACTGCAAGAGATCGTCAGCTTCCTCAAGGAGCCGGACAAATATGGCCGCCTTGGCGCGCGCATCCCCAAGGGCATCCTGCTGGTGGGCCCGCCGGGCACCGGCAAGACGCTGGTCGCGCGCGCTGTGGCGGGCGAGGCGGGTGTGCCGTTTTTCTCGATCTCGGGGTCGGAATTCGTCGAAATGTTCGTGGGGGTTGGCGCGGCACGGGTGCGGGACCTGTTCGAGCAGGCCCGCAAGGCCGCGCCCTGCATCATCTTCGTCGACGAGCTGGATGCGCTGGGCAAGAAGCGCGGTGCTGGCGCTTTCGGCGGCGGGCATGACGAGAAGGAGCAGACGCTAAACCAGCTTCTGACCGAACTTGACGGGTTTGATCCGCGCGAGGGGATCGTGCTTCTGGCCGCCACCAACCGGCCCGAGATCCTCGACCCCGCGCTTTTGCGCGCAGGTCGCTTCGACCGGCAGGTGGTGGTGGACCGGCCCGACAAGACCGGGCGCGCGGCGATCCTGCGGGTACATCTGAAGAAGGTGCAGCATCAGGGCCTTGATGTGGATCAGATCGCAGCACTGACACCCGGCTTCTCCGGGGCTGAACTGGCGAACCTCGTCAACGAGGCTGCGATCCATGCAACCCGCCGCGGAGCGGAGGCGGTGACGACGCAGGATATGACCGCCGCCATCGAGCGCATCGTCGCGGGGCTCGAGCGCAAGGGGCGGCTTTTGAACCCGAAGGAGCGCGAGGCGGTCGCCTGGCACGAGATGGGCCATGCGCTGGCTGCGGCCTCGCTGCCCGGGGCTGACCCGGTGCATAAGGTCTCGATCATCCCGCGCTCGATCGGCGCGCTGGGCTACACCATGACACGACCGACCGAGGACCGTTTCCTGATCACGCGTCAGGATCTGGACAACCGCATGGTGGTCCTTCTTGCTGGCCGGGCGGCCGAGGATCTGGTGCTGGGCGAGATCTCCACCGGGGCGGCCGACGACCTTGCCCGCACGACCGACATCGCCCGCCAGATCGTCACCCGCTTCGGGATGCACCCGAAGGTGGGCCAGGCGGTGCTGGAGGCACAGCGCGCAAGCTATCTGGGAGAGGACGGAGCGCCGGTGTTGATGGGGCGCGACTATTCCGAGGCAACAGCGCGGGAGGTGGACGTCGCCATCCGCGAGTTGATCGACGCCGCATACGAGCGTGCCAAGAAGGTGCTGACTGAACGCCGCGCCGATCTCGAGGCCGGCACGAAGCTGCTTCTGGAACGCGAGACGATCACGCCCGACGACTTCCCGGCGCTCAAGCCCGTTCCCATGGCGGCGGAGTAAGCCCATGTCGATGCGTTCGGACTGGAACTCATTTCTTGATCGCTGGGCGATTCTCTCACTTTATCAGCGCTTCGAACAGGTTGCGACCCTGACGCTGTCGTTCCTGTTGATCGTCGTGATCCTCGCGTCGATCTGGAACCTCTTCATTCGCATTTTCTTCGACCTGGTCCTCACCGGCTCGCTCGACCCGACCGACTTCCAGTCGTTCCAGACAGTCTTCGGCGCGATCTTCACCGTCATCATCGCGCTCGAGTTCAAGCGCTCGATCATCGTCTCGCTCGAGACGCATGACACTGTGTTCCATGTCCGCATTGTGGTGTTGGTGGCGCTGCTGGCGCTCTTGCGGAAATTCATCATCCTCGACCTGTCCAAGACCGACGCCGCGACGCTGGCCGCGCTCGGCTTCTCGACACTTGCGCTTGGCGGGCTGTTCTGGATCATCCGTCAGCAGGACGAGACGCGCGTCGCCGCCCAGGAGATCAAGGCAGATATAGGCAAAGACTGAGATTTTGGGGCGAATAACGCCCGAACACAGCAAACCATCACGGAGGAAGCCAATGCAAGGCAAATGCGACATCTGCGGAAAACCTGCCACAGTGCGGGTCCGCGCCTCGGTCAACGGGCGCACCCAGAACATGGAGCTCTGCGACGAACATTACCGCGAGGTGCTGCGCCGCCAGGGGCGCACGGCCTCGCCGCTCGAATCGCTGTTCGGCCGGCGCGGGGGGCTGTTCGAGGAATTCTTCGGCGACCAGCCCTTCCGCAGCCTGATGGGCGATGCAGGCTTCGACCTACCGCCGCTGGGGGCGATGGGCGGTGCGGGCGATGACGAGGTGGTGGACGCCACCTTTGGCGATGAGGCCCCGCGCCCCCGCAGCGCCCGCCGTCAGGGCGGCGGCTTTGCCAGCAAGATCAGCGAACAGGCCGAGAAGCTGTTGCAGGACGCCGCGCGCCATGCCGCCGAGATGGGTCGGGCCGAGGTGGACACCGAACATCTGCTGCTGGCGCTGACCGACTCGGACGTGGTGCGCACGGTCCTTGACCAGTTCAAGGTCTCGGTCGATCAGCTGAAAGCGCAGATCGAGGCCGAGGCGAAGCGCGGCGAGAAGCCCCACGAGGGCGAGATCGGCGTCAGCCCCCGGGTGAAGGATGCGCTCTCCCGTGCCTTCGGCGCCTCGACCGACCTTGGCCATTCCTATGTCGGCCCCGAACACCTGCTGATCGGGCTGGCCGAGGAAGGCGAAGGCGTGGCCGCCAACATGCTGAAGAAACTGGGCCTGACGCCCCAGGCGTTGCGCCAGCAAGTCGCCCGCGTGGTGGGCAAGTCGGGGGCCGAGGACGGCCGCGCCGAAGCGCCCACCAACACGCCCGAACTCGACAAGTATTCCCGCGACCTGACGCAGATGGCGCGCGACGGTAAGCTTGACCCGGTGATCGGGCGCGCGGCCGAGATCGAGACCACGATCGAGGTCCTGGCGCGGCGCAAGAAGAACAACCCCGTCCTGATCGGCGAGCCCGGCGTCGGCAAGACCGCCATCGTCGAGGGTCTGGCGCAGCGTATCGTCGAGGGCAGCGTGCCGGAAGCGATCCGCGACAAGCGTCTGGTGGAACTCAACATCAACTCGATGGTCGCCGGCGCGAAATACCGCGGCGAGTTCGAGGAGCGGGTTCAGAAGATCCTCAAGGAGGTGACGGATCACCAGGGCGAGATGATCCTGTTCATCGACGAACTGCACACTATCGTCGGCGCCGGCCAGGGCGGCGGCGAGGGCGGTCTCGACATCGCCAACGTCTTCAAGCCGATGCTGGCGCGGGGCGAGCTGAACCTGATCGGTGCCACCACGCTCAACGAATACCAGAAGCACATCGAGAAGGACGCCGCCCTCGAACGCCGCTTCCAGCCCGTCATGGTGCCCGAGCCGACGGTCGCCCAAGCCATGATGATCCTGCGCGGGTTGCGCGACACGTTCGAGGCGCATCACAAGGTCACGATCACCGACGAAGCCATCGTGGCCGCAGCGGAACTGTCGGACCGCTACATCCAAGGCCGCTTCCTGCCCGACAAGGCGATCGACCTGATCGACCAGGCGGCGGCGCGGGTGAAGCTGTCGGCCACCGCGCGCCCCATCGATGTGCAGGAGATCGAGGCCGAGCTGCACCAGCTGCGGCGCGAGCAGGACTATGCCGCCGCACGCAAGAACTACGACAAGGCCGCCGAGATCGGCAAGCAGATCGAGGCCAAGGAAGCCACGCTGAAGGACCTGACCGAGGCCTGGGAAAAGGCCCGCGCCACCGGCTCGGCCGAGGTGTTGGCCACCCATGTGGCGCAGATCGTCTCGAAGCTGACCGGCATCCCGGTTGATGAGCTGACCGAGGAGGAGCGCGAAAAACTTCTCAAGATGGAGGAGCGCCTGCATGAGCGCGTCATCGGCCAGGAAGAGGCGATCAAGGCGGTCTCCGACGCGGTGCGGCTGGCGCGCGCGGGGCTACGCGAGGGCTCGAAGCCCGTCGCCACCTTCCTGTTCCTCGGCCCGACCGGCGTCGGCAAGACGGAACTCGCCAAGGCGCTGGCCGAGGTCGTCTACGGCGACGAGGATGCAATGATCCGCATCGACATGTCGGAATACATGGAAAAGCACACGGTCGCCCGGCTGATCGGCGCGCCTCCGGGCTATGTCGGCTATGACGAGGGCGGGCAACTGACCGAGAAGGTCCGCCGCAAGCCCTATTCGGTGATCCTGCTCGACGAGATCGAGAAGGCGCATCCAGATGTTTACAACGTGCTTCTGCAGGTCTTCGACGACGGGCGGCTGACCGACGGCAAGGGCCGGGTGGTGGATTTCACCAACACCATCATCATCGCGACCTCGAACCTGGGGGCGGACCGGATCCGGAAACGCCTGCACCTGCGCGGCACCGCGGCCGAGAAGCCGGAGGCGCTGAAATCTGAACTTATGGAGGTGCTGCGCGGCCATTTCCGCCCCGAATTCCTGAACCGGCTCGACGAGATCATTGTGTTCCAGAGCCTATCGAAGGACGAGATCCGGCAGATCGCGCTGTTGCAACTGGCGCGCGTCACGCGCACCGCCCAAACGCAGGGGGTGGAGATCGTGTTCGACGACAGTCTCATCGACATGCTGGCCTCCGAAGGCTTTCGCCCCGAATACGGCGCGCGCGAACTCAAGCGCCAGATCCGCAGCCTGGTCGAGACGCGCCTCGCTCGCGCCATGCTGGGCGGCGAGGTGGGCACGGGCGACCGAGTGCGCATTTCCTGGGATGCGACGGCCGAGCAGGTCAGGATCGAACCGGCCGGGACCGACAGCACAGGGTCCGGGACACCCGACGCGCCTGCCGCCGAGACAGCGTCCGAAGCAGGGAACTGACCCCTCGACGGCGGCGGCATCGTCCGCCGTCGTCTCTTGCAAGGAACTGCAATCGCACATGAATTTTCCGATGTCCTGCCTCTTGAAATCAATGCACCCGCTCCCTTTATCTGAGCCGAACGCCCGAACGGGGTTCACGCAAGACGACGGGTCTGGCCAAGGCGGCAGGCCACCGCGGGCGCCGACACGGGCCTTCAGAGGTGACGTCCGATCCAAGAGCACGGGGCATTGCCGATGCCTCGACCCGTCCTTCGTGTGCGCCGCAGGGCCCGTCAGAAGGAGGTGACCATGCTCTACAGAACTTCTCTCTATCCAGCCGACCCTTTTGCACTGATGCGCCGCCTGTCGCAGGATCTGGACAGCGCCTTTGGTGCCCCGCGTGCCTTCCCTGCCCTGAATGTCTGGCAGAATGAAGAGGCTGCGGCGATAACCGCCGAACTGCCCGGCGTGGAACCAGCTGACATCGACATCCAAGTGAAGGACAACGTACTGACGCTCTCGGGCGAGCGCAAGCTGCCTGACCTGCCCGAAGGCGCCACCTGGCACCGGCGCGAGCGTGCCTTCGGCCGCTTCACCCGCGCCATCCGTCTGCCCTTCCGCGTCGATCCCGAGAAGGTCGAGGCGCGCTTTGCCGATGGTGTGCTGCGCATTGCCGTGGGCCGCCCGGATGAGGACAAGCCGCGCCGGATCGAGATCAAGGCCGCCTGAGAAAGGAGGAAGACCCATGACCACCGAAGTCACCAAGGCCCCCGAACAGACCCCGGCCGAAGCTGCGGCCGAAACCACCCGCAACCGCCCGCTCTGGCGGCCGCTGACCGATATCGTCGAGACGAAGGACGGCGTGACGCTGATGCTGGAACTGCCCGGCGTCGCGGCCGAGGATGTGGATGTGGCGCTCGAAAAGCGGGTGCTGACCATCCGCGCCCGGTCGCGCGAGACCGGACCCGACAAGCTGCGCCTCGTGCATGCCGAATACGAGCCCGGCGATTACGAACGCGCGTTCACCCTGTCGGAGGATTTCGATGCCGACCGCATCGAGGCCGAGATGAAGAATGGCGTGCTGACCCTGCGCCTGCCGCGCAGCGAGGCCACCCAGCCCAAGACAGTCAAGGTCAGGGCCGCCTGACCCCGTGAAAGGAGAGATGCCATGAAGATCAAGGACCTGATACCCTGGGCCCGCAAGGACGAGGCCCCGGAAACCCATCGCGAAACCGAACACCCCATTGCCACCCTGCAGCACGAGCTGAACCAGGTTTTCGAAGGCTTCCTCAGCCGTTTCGGCAAGGGGCTGGAAGGGCTGCACCTGCCCTGGGGCGACCATGAGGCGAAATCCGATGTCGTCGAGATGGACAACGCCATCGAAATCTCGATCGAACTGCCCGGCATGACGATGGAGGATATCGAGGTCACGGTCACTGACGACCTTCTGACCGTGAAGGGCGAGAAAAAGATCGAGAGGCAGGAAGAGAAGAAGGGCTACTACCTGTCCGAGCGCAGCTATGGCGCGATCTGGCGCACGATCCCGCTGCCGCCGGGCACCGATGGCTCGAAGGCCGAGGCCAGCTTCAAGAACGGCGTGCTGACCGTGCGCCTGCCCCAGACGCCCGAGGCCCAGGCCCGCGTCAAGCATATCGAGGTCAAGGCCGGCTGAGCCGAGCTGACCGGGGCGGGACCATGCGCCGCCCCGGTCGTTGCCTTACCGCGATACCCCTTCTCAGACGTCGGCGCACAGGCCCGGCCAGTTTATGGAGCGCCGATGATGCAGGAAAATACACCCCGACCGAACGCCCCGCGGCGGATCAACCTGGCGCTGCAGGGCGGAGGTTCGCACGGCGCGCTGACCTGGGGCGTGCTCGACCGGCTGCTCGCCGATCCGCGGCTCGAGATCTGCGAGATCAGCGGCACCAGCGCCGGGGCGATGAACGCGGTAGTTCTCGCTGACGGTTATGTCCAGGGCGGGCGCGAAGGGGCGCGGGCAGCGCTGGAGCGCTTCTGGATGGCGGTGAGCGATGCCGCCCGGTTCTCGCCTATCCAGCGCAGCCCCTTTGATCAATGGTTCGGGCGCTACACGCTCGATCATTCGCCAGGCTATATCTGGTTCGACATCGCGTCCCGGCTCTTTTCACCCTACGACCTGAATCCGGCGGGTTTCAACCCGCTGCGCCGATTGCTTGCCGATACGGTGGATTTCGACAATGTCCGCGCCAGCCGCGAGATTGCGGTGCATGTTGCGGCAACCAATGTCCGGACAGGGCGCTCGCGCGTCTTTTCGCGCGAGGCGGTCACGCTTGACGCGGTCATGGGCTCGGCCTGCCTGCCGCAGCTCTTCCCGGCGGTGGAGATCGACGGCGAATTCTACTGGGACGGTGGCTACAGCGGCAATCCCGAATTGCTGCCGCTCGTCGAGAGTGCGCGCACGGCTGACATCGTCATCGTGCAGATCAATCCGATCCTGCGCCCCCAACCGCCCCGCCGGGCGCGCGAGATCATTAACCGGATCAACGAAATCAGCTTCAACACCTCGCTCATCAAGGATCTGCGCGCAATAGCGCTGACCCAGAGGTTGAACCGCGCCGAGGGAAGTGACTGCGGGATGGCCGAGACCACCTATCTGCACCTGATCCATACCGAAGCCGACGTGCAGGATCTGTCGGCCTCGAGCAAGCTCAACCCGGAATGGGCCTATCTGAAGCTGCTGTTCGAGCGCGGCGAGCGCTGGGCCGACGAATGGCTCGACCGCAACTTCGACGCGCTCGGCCAGCGTTCGACGCTGGATCTGGACGATCTGTTTCGCGACGTGCCGCGCTCGGCGACGATGAAACCGCTGGAGGAGTGAGCATGACTGCGATCCTGCCGATCATCGTTGCGCTGGGGCTTCTGGTACTCCTGGCCTATCGCGGCTGGAACCTGCTGATCGCCACGCCGCTTCTGGCCGCGCTCGCGGTGGTCCTGTCGCAGGACGGGCCGGTTCTTGCGTTCTACACCCAGGTCTTCATGCGAGCGACGGGCGATTTCATCGTGCTCTATCTGCCCATCTTCCTGCTGGGCGCTGTCTTTGGCAAGCTGATGGAAGCCAGCGGCAGCGCCGCGGTGCTGGCGCATGGCACGATCCGGCTTCTGGGGGCGCGGCAGGCGATCCTGGCGGTGGTGCTGTGCTGCGCGCTGATGACCTATGGCGGCGTGTCGCTGTTCGTCGTGGCCTTCGCCGTCTTCCCGCTTGCCGCTGCGGTCTTTGCCGAGGCCCGGATCAGCCCGCGCCTGATCCCCGCCGCCATTGCGCTGGGCGCCTTCACCTTTACCATGACAGCGATGCCGGGCACGCCCTCGATCCAGAATGCGATCCCGATGCGCTTCTTCGGCACGACACCCTTCGCCGCACCGGGGCTCGGGCTGATCGCGAGCAGCGTGATGTTCCTGATCGGCTGGCGCTGGCTGGAATCGCGGGCAAGGCGGCTCGGGGACGAGTTGCTTGAGACGGAAGGCGCCCCCTCTGCCACGACATCCGGCGGCGGACCCTCGGCACCTGTCGCGCTTCTCCCGCTGCTGGTGGTGCTGGCGGTCAATCTCGCCTTTACCTTCGCCGTCCTGCCGCGTCTCGATACCGGCTGGCTGGCCGATCCGCGCTTCGGGGCGGCCGATCTGGACACGGTGCGGGGCATCTGGTCGCTGATCGCGGCCTTGACGCTGGCCTGCGCGACGATCCTGGTCCTGAACTGGACGCGGCTGAAGGAGCAGATCCAGTCGGCCCTCGGCGAGGGGGCGGACAGCGCGATGAAGCCGATCTTCAACACCGCCTGCCTGGTGGGCTTCGGATCGGTCGTGGCGGCGCTTCCGGGCTTTGCCGCCGTCAGCGCCGCGGCGACCGGCCTTGGCGGCGACAACCTGCTGATCTCGCTTGCGGTCTCCACGAGCCTTCTGGCCGGCATGACCGGGTCGGCCTCGGGCGGCATGAGCATCGCGCTCACTGCGCTTGGCGACACCTATCTGCAGATGGCCGCGGCGGCGGGAATCGCGCCCGAGCTTCTGCACCGGATCACCGCCGTGGCCACCGGCGGGCTCGACACGCTGCCGCATAACGGCGCGGTCATCAGCCTGCTGGCGATCTGCGGCCGGACGCACCGCGAATCCTACCCCGACATTGCCGTGGTCGCGGTCGCAGGGCCGCTGGTGGCTTTGGTCGTGCTGATCGCGCTCGGCTCGGCCTTCGGCAGTTTCTGACAGAGGGCGCTGCATGATCCGGCCCAGCCCGTCGCATCGCCTGCTGAACCTCGTCCAGACGATGCTGATCCTGGGCGGCATGGCGGCGATCGCCTGGGTCGTGCTGGGCAGCATTTTCGGGCCAGAGGTAACAGTGCTGCTGATCGCGCTGTCACTTGCGGGCCTGGCACTGGCCCCGTCGCTCTCGCGCGAGTTTCTGCTGCGGGGCTACCGCGCCCGCCCTCTTGGCCCCCGCGAATGGCCCGAGGGGGTGGCGGTGCTGCACGAACTCGCCCGCCGCGCCGGCCTGCCGCGCCCGCCGGAACTGTGGTATGTCCCTAGCCAGGTGCCCAATGCCTTCGCCATGGGCCCGCCCGAGGAAAGCGCGGTCTGCGTTTCGGACGCACTTCTGAGGCTCCTGACCCCGCGCGAACTGGCCGCGGTTCTCGCCCACGAGGTGGCCCATATCGCCAACCGCGACCTGTGGCTGATGGGTCTGGCCGATGCCATGTCGCGCGCGGTCTCAGTGGCCAGCTGGCTGGGACAGTTCCTGCTGATCATCAACCTGCCGCTAATGGCCGCGGGGGCAGCAACCTTCCCCTGGGGGGCGCTGCTGCTTCTGGTCTTCTCGCCCACGATCATGGCGCTTCTGCAGCTGTCGCTGTCGCGTCGGCGCGAGTACGACGCCGATCTCGGCGCGGTCGAACTGACGGGTGACCCCGAAGCGCTCGCCTCGGCGTTGACTAAGCTAGAACGGCTGGCCGGGCGCTTCTGGGAAGAGATCTTCCTCCCCGGGCGCAGGATCCCCGAACCCTCGCTCCTGCGGACCCACCCTCCGACCGAAGTCCGGGTTGCGCGCCTGCGTGCGCTCGCGCCGCGGCGCAAGATGCCTGCCCTGTCGCCCCCCCGCGCGGCACCACCAGCAGGCTTGCAGATCCCGCCGCCGCCAGGGTTTCGGCGCTCAGGGTATTGGTTCTAGCTCACGCAATGCCTACCAATGCGGGTGACTTTGCGCGAATGCGGTTTTTCTGTTGCACTGTTGACGTGGCGTTGATGTAAACGCGCGGATGGCCTGTGGTATATGGACACCACCAGCCAAGCATTTGAGATGTTTGTGGATTTTGGTTGCGGGGGTAGGATTTGAACCTACGACCTTCAGGTTATGAGCCTGACGAGCTACCGGGCTGCTCCACCCCGCGCCATTCCCGAGGGCGATTAATTTCGATCGGGTTTTTGTTATCGTATTGAGAGTTTTGTCTCTTATTAGGTTTGG
>NZ_JAAIKE010000007.1 GCF_010915705.1 Pseudotabrizicola algicola | reverse complement strand
CGCAAGGAAGGCGAGGCGCTGCTGCCGGGGGTGGAATGGCACGAAGACGCCTACACCGCCGCCGCAGAGGCCGAGTGCATCGTGATCCTGACCGAATGGAACCAGTTCCGCGCCCTCGACCTCGATCGCCTCGCCGCAACCATGAAAACCCCGCGCCTCGCCGACCTCAGAAACATCTACGCAAAACCAGAAGCCCTCGCCGCAGGATTCAAAGCATATGAAGGCGTCGGGCGGTAAGGGGCAGAAGCGACCGGATTGAACGCGGCAGATTCGCCTGAAAGCGGCTTCAGAAATCATTTCTGTCGGAAAACTGGTGCCGCTGAAGGGACTCGAACCCCCGACCCCATCATTACGAATGACGTGCTCTACCAGCTGAGCTACAGCGGCACTTTCTGGTTCGGTTCTAGTATGGTGGCGGACTGATCAAGTCAACCCCTGCCACCTGTCGAAAGACAGATCCTTGGCCCACAGACAGATCGTGTCGGTGGGCCAAGCTTGTTCCTCAATAGGTTGGTTTTGCGCCATTGCTTCGATCATCCGGCGCGGCAGTCGCGGTGACAACATCGGCATCTTCCGCCTCGGGTGTCGCGGGTTCGGACACCGGTGCCGGCGCCCCGACGATGAGCGGCAACAATTCGGTTCCTGTCGGGCTGGGGCCGGAACTGTCCACAGGTTCGCGCCAGCTCAAGGTATCAAAACCACCACAGTTTTCGCAGATCGGGTGCCACTGGGCATGGATCGCCTGGCATTTATCACAGCACCATTGCGGGCCGAGCGGCGCGGTAAGCGCGCGGGTGAGCCAACCCCGCACCACGGAATCGTCTTCCCCCTCGCCCCGCGCAATGGCTGCCATGATGGCCAAAGAGCGCTGTGTGGGATGGGTCGTCACAATCTCGCCAAGGGCACGGCGTGCGGCAGGGAAGTCTTCGGCTGCAACGCAGAGTTCGGCCAAAACCAGACGGGTCTGCTCGTTCTGCGGCTGAATATCTGTAAGCGTCTTGAAGCGCTTCAGTCGGGCGGCGGGGGTTTCTTCCGGTTCGATCTCCGCGAAAGCGGCTGCAAGGTCCGGGTGAGGATGCACATTCCAAGCCTTCTTCAAAACGCGTGTCGCGCCCTTCCGGTCTCCTTTGGCAATTAGGCTGCGTGCGGCCATTGCAGCGGCGGGGATAAGATCGGGCGACAGACGGTTGGCCTCTATCGCGGCCTCTCGCGCCTCGATACTGGCAGAGTCATCAAACACCGTCTTTGCCTCTTGCAGAGCAAGCACCGCATCGCGGCGTCGATAGACATCGCGCGGCAAGGCCCCGGCCTTGAGTTTTGCCCCGAGCGTCTGGCGGGCGCCTTTCCAATCCGATTTCTCTGATTGAAGTTTGAGCAAGATATCCTGCGTTTCCGAATGGCGCGGTTTCATTGCAAAGGCCTTTTCGGCCAGCTTCAGTGCCGTGTCAGTGTCACCCTCTGTCAGCTTTTGCTTCAAAAGGCCCCGCACACCGACAAAACGCGTCTTGTCATCGGCGAGCAGGCGCTTGTAAGCCTCTGTCGCGCGCTTGGTGTCGCCCGCAGCCTCGGCCGACTGCGCCATCAGCAGGTTGGTCAATTCCGGTTTGGCCAGATAACGCTCTGCCCGTTGGGCGCGCGCCATTGCGACCTTGCCTTCACCCGAAGCGAGCGCAAGGAAACCCTCGGTCAGCGCCTGATACCCTTTGCGCTCTCGGTTGCGATCAAAGTACCGGGAAATTGCCGTCTCGTCTCCAGAGAGAAAGCGCAGGACGGCCACCACGAAGCTGACAATCTTGAAGACAATCCATAGCGAGACAATCAGGACGAGGGACAGGATGACAACCTGCAACGGTCCCAGCGTCAGTTCCCATCCGGCAACCGCGATCCGAAGCGCGCCTTCGGTGTCGAGCAAAACACCCGCCCCATGCGCAAGGGCTGCGATGAAAAACACAAACAAGATGACTTTGAGCAAGGTCCAAAGCATGTGATGGTCTACCCTTCCACGCCAGCCGAAAGCGCCGAGACGGCGGCAATCGCCTCAAGTCTCTGGCGCGCCAAGGCCGACCAATCGGCCATTCTGGCCTGCCCTTCCGGCGGAAGGTTCTCGAGTTCGGCAAGCGCCTGAGCAATGTCGCCGGCCTTCACTGCAGCTTCGGCGCGCGAGAGCACTGCGTCTGGATCGTTGCCTTCACGCGGGACGAGAGAGCGCGCTCCTGTGGACGTTTGCAGGAAGGACGCCACCCGATCTGACCAGCTTTCGCCCATATTTGCTTTCAAGGATGCTTCCAGCGCTTCGCGCGCAGCGGGCGGATAGGCGTCTTGCAAAAGGGCACGCGATGGAACGCCGCTCTCAGCCAATGCCGCAAGCTCTGCCGGGATTTGCGCGTCTGGAATATCCGCCAGGGCCCCGGCGAAAGGCGCGCCGCTTTCAAGCGCAGCCTGAACGCGGCCCAGCGCAGCAGCAACAACTGCCCGTTGCGCAGTTCTTTCCGCTTCGGCCCGCAAGGCTGCGGCCTGCGCTTCTGCTTCGGCCAGACGCGCCTCGGTTTGTGCGGCCAAGGTTTCGATCCCTGCGTTTGCATCAGCGCCCGATGCTTGCAGTTGGGCAACTTCCGCCCGCAGGCTTTCAACGGCGCCGATCAGATCGGCAGCGTTTGCATCTCCGACAAGGAAGGTCCCCTGATCTTCGGCAGACGCGATCTTGTTTTCAACCTCTGCCAATCTCGCGGCAAGATCGCTGACCTCCGGCCCGACTGCCGGCTCGGCGACGGGCCGTGCCTCAAGATCCGTGATGCGGGATGAAAGGCGCGCTATCACGTCGGGAGCCGCCTCGAGTGTTTCGATCCGTGCCGCCAACTCGGCAATCTGGGCCTCGGTCGATTGGGTTTGGGTGTCTGATGTGCCTATGCCCGGGAAGGGAACAAAGACGGCCAACGCATATCCTGCGGCGGCGGCGACCACGCCACCTAGGGCAGTGCCAAGAAAGCCGTTGCTGCGCTGTGACGCCTGTTGGTTGGGCAATGGATCACGCGGGCTGTCATTGGCCGGTTTGGTTGCCGTGTCTTCCGCAACAGGAACAGACTGCTCCATCTGTCCGGCCGGGTTGTCCCCGCCTTCTGAAACGCCGCCACTTTCCGCCGCAACCGGAGGCTCAATTTCGGCGTCAGGGCGGGGCGGCTCTTCGATCACAATCGGCGCAACCTCTTCGGTTTGCGACGGTTCGATCGTGGCGTTTTCAACGGATTCGACGATTGGCGTTGCTGCAGCGCTGCCGCCGACCTCTTCCTCTGCGGGCTTTGCACTGGAGGGGGGGCGTTTGGCCATATCGACAATCCTGACTTTACGGTGACTAGGGCGCGCCTCGCGCCCGCCTGATCTGATCCTAATCCCGCGGGACTTCCGGCATCAAGCAGTGAAGATAAAACGATCCAAGGCCGAGAACAGTTCCGCTTGTGTCGGGCCTGTGGCCACTATCATCTGCCGGGCTGGGCAATCGGCAAAAATTGACGCGATTGCAGGGCTGAGCGCAGCGATGCAGAGGCGCGGCCAAAGATCCGCCCCCTCAGCGACATCCGCCAAGGCGCGACGAAATACCTCGGCACTTCGTGGCGAGAACAAAGGGGCGATCACATCGCCGCTTGCTTCAAGAACGCCGCGCGCTTCTGACGATAGCGGTTGCGGCTCTTGCGCATAAACGATCACCTCTTGCGCGGGCACCCCCGCAGACTGCAACCGCGCCGCCAGATCGCCGCGGGCTTCGCGTCCGCGCATATGCAGAAAAGGGGCATGTTCGGGGCGGGTGAGGAGAAGGCGGAGCAAATCATCGGCGTTGCCGTCTGCCGATTGCGCGGAAAAGCCCAAGCCAGATGCAACCTCTGCAGTTCTTTCGCCAACACAATAAGCGCGCGCGGGCAGCCTGCCCAGCATAGCCGCGGCGGCTTGCGCGCCAGTCTCTGACGTAAGGATGACTGCGCCGAACGGCCCTTTTGGCAGGTCAGGCAGGAAATAGCTTGGCGCAAGAAGCGGAGACAGCACCGGACGCACGCGCGTGCCATAACGCTCCGTCGCCGCATCGGCAAAGCGGCTGGCCTGCGGCTGGGGCCGGGTGATAAGCATCGGAAGGACGCGGGATTGCGGGACCATGCGCATGGTGTTACCTGCGGATAACCCACGGCGCAACGGCGGACCATGCAATCTAGCCCGAACCTCCCCGGCCTGACTTTCCTTGGCATCGAATCCAGCTGTGATGATTCAGCGGCTGCAATCGTTCGCATGAACGATAGGGCGGAAATTCTGTCTTCGGTCGTTGAGGGTCAGGTCAACCTGCATGCAGAGTTCGGGGGCGTCGTGCCGGAAATTGCCGCACGGGCCCACGCGGAACGGCTCGACGGTTGCGTAGAGCGTGCGATGGCCGAGGCCGGGGTGAGTTTTGCAGAACTGGACGGAATTGCTGTAACAGCAGGGCCGGGATTGATCGGGGGGGTGCTTTCCGGCGTCATGCTGGCCAAGGGGCTGGCAGCGGGAACCGGACTGCCGCTGATCGGCGTCAATCATCTTGCCGGTCACGCGCTGACTCCACGACTCACCGATGGACTGCCCTTTCCTTACCTCATGCTGCTGGTGTCGGGTGGTCATTGCCAGTTTCTTATAGTGAGCGGGCCGGACTCTTTCCGGCGCATCGGCGGCACCATTGATGACGCCCCGGGCGAGGCGTTTGACAAGACCGCAAAATTGCTCGGCCTGCCTCAGCCCGGAGGCCCTGCGGTGGAAGCAGAGGCCGCTTTGGGCAATCCGGCGCGCTTTGTGTTTCCACGGCCTTTGTTGGACAAGCCGGGGTGCGATATGTCGTTCTCGGGGCTCAAGACAGCGTTGCTGCGAACACGCGATACGGTGATCGCCGAAAAGGGTGGCCTGACAAAAGCCGACCGCCGCGATCTTTGCGCAGGATTTCAGACAGCGATGGTGGGCGTGCTCGAGGAAAAGACGCGCCGTGCGTTGGAGGTCTATCTGGAGGCGTCCCCCGCCGTGCCTGCACTTGCTGTTGCAGGCGGCGTTGCAGCAAACACAGCCGTTCGGACCGCTCTGGAAGATGTCTGCGCGAAAGCATCCGTTCGATTTCTGGCCCCCCCGCTGCGCCTATGCACTGACAACGCGGCAATGATTGCCTATGCGGGCCTTGAACGTTTTCAAATGGGTTTGCGCGATGACGCTAACCTTTCAGCGCGCCCGCGCTGGCCGCTGGATCAGACCGCACCTGCGATGATCGGATCAGGAAAAAAGGGTGCAAAAGCTTGATAGGGGGCCCACGCCCCCCGTTGCCATCCGTCCCCACTGCGAAAAAGGAACCTCTTATGCGCGTCGCCCTCATCTGCATTGACAAAGCCGGACATTTGCAAACCCGTCTGGACAACCGTGCGGCCCATCTTGAGCATATCAAGAGCAGCGGCATCGTTGAAATGGCGGGGCCTTTTCTGGATGCGGACGGGTCGATGATCGGAAGCCTTGTCATCCTGTCGGTAGAGTCGATGGATCAAGCCCGAGATTGGGCCGAGGCCGACCCCTATGCCAAAGCCGGACTTTTCGAAAGCGTGGCGATGCGCGAGTGGAAAAAGGTGATCGGATGAATTTTTGGCTGTTCAAGTCAGAACCTGACGCGTGGAGCTGGGATCAGCAGGTCGCACGCGGCGAGGCCGGAGAGGAATGGACAGGCGTTCGCAACTATCAGGCGCGCAACAACATGCGCAGCATGAAGATCGGGGATCGGGGGTTTTTCTACCATTCCAATATCGGCAAGGAAATTGTTGGCGTGGTCGAGGTCATTCGTGAAAGCGCGCCTGACAGCACAAGCGAAGACCCGCGCTGGGACTGCGTGGTGATAAAGGCCGTGACTCCGGTCAAACGGCCGGTGTCCTTGGAGGAATGCAAGGACGTGCCGGGGCTGGAGAATATGGCGCTTGTCAAAAACACCCGCCTTTCGGTGCAGCCCGTCAGCCCCGCCGAATGGGATATCGTTTGCCGGCTTGCCGGATTGACGCCCTGAATGGGTAACGTGCTGCGCTGTATGTAGTGACCACTCAGAGATGATAGAAATGGAGGGCCCCGGTCAGACCAAGACCCTCCATCCACCCCACGTGCTCCCCTGGCACCACACGTGTTCTGAAATAGGGTCTTGGGCATACTGCCGCTCTATTTCAGACTAACCCAAACTATTGCAATGACGCAAGAATTGGTCCGTTAAAACTTGGCGCAAGTTTTTCACGAACAAAAAAGGCCCCGATCTTCGGGGCCCTACGTCAGGTCTGCTTTTGCCTAGCTGTAAACAGCTTCTTTGCCAAAGTGTTTGACCAGCATGTAATACACGACAGCGCGGTATTTGCTGCGATTGGACCGACCGTATGTGTCGATGACAGCATTGATGGCTTCCATCAGCTTGGGGCTATCGGCAAGACCAAGCTTCTTCATCAGGAAGTTCTTCTTGATGGTTTCAAGCTCTGCCGGATCGCTGCCCGCAACCGTGGAGGAGTCATCGTTGTAGATCGCCGGACCACAACCGATTGTCACCTTGGTCAACAAGGCCATGTCCGGTGTGATGCTGCACTTGGTGGAAAGCTCTTCCGCGTATTTGGCGATCAGCTCGTCGCGTTTGCTCATCTTCACTATCCCTATAAGACTCGGTTACCACGCGCCCGGTTTGTTTTTCACCTCGGCTGCGCCAGAATCTTAGCCAGAAAACATCCAACCGACCAAGGGAAAAGTCGCTGCGTTTTCCCCCTGTGGATAGGGATAAGTCGGGGCGGCCACTCTGGGCGGGCCGCCCCGTTACAGACTTAATAGCGATAGTGATCTGACTTGAACGGCCCTTCGACCGATACCCCGATGTAGTCGGCCTGTTCGCGGCGCAGTTCGGTCAGTTTCACACCAATTTTCTTGAGATGCAGGCGGGCGACCTTTTCGTCCAGCGCCTTGGGCAAAATGTAGACGCCGGGCTTGTATTCGCTGCCCTTCGTCCAAAGTTCGATCTGCGCCAGAACCTGGTTTGTGAACGAGGCTGACATCACAAAGGACGGGTGCCCTGTGGCGTTGCCAAGATTGAGCAGCCGCCCTTCGGACAGCAGGATGATGCGATTGCCATTCGGCATCTCGATCATATCAACCTGATCCTTGATGTTCGTCCACTTGTGGTTCCGAAGCGCGGCCACCTGAATTTCATTGTCGAAATGGCCGATGTTGCCGACGATCGCCATATCCTTCATTTCACGGATATGTTCGATGCGGATCACATCACGGTTGCCGGTGGTGGTGATGAATATGTCTGCGCTGGCCACGACATCTTCCAGCAGGACAACTTCAAACCCATCCATCGCGGCTTGCAGAGCACAGATGGGGTCCACTTCGGTGACCTTCACGCGCGCGCCGGCACCTTGCAACGATGCGGCAGAGCCTTTGCCCACGTCACCGTAGCCACAGACAACCGCGACCTTGCCCGCCATCATCGTATCGGTTGCGCGGCGGATGCCGTCGACCAGACTCTCCTTGCACCCATATTTGTTATCGAACTTCGATTTGGTGACAGAGTCATTCACGTTGATAGCCGGGAACGGAAGCTGACCCTTTTTGTGCAGGTCATAAAGCCGGTGCACACCCGTTGTCGTTTCTTCCGAGACGCCCTTGATGGCAGCTTTCGTCTTGGTGAACCAACCCGGCGACTGCTTCATCCGCTTGATGATCTGCTGCTTGATGACCTCTTCTTCTTCGGATTGGGGAACAGAGAGGACATCTTCGCCCGCCTCCATCCGCGCACCAAGCAAGACATAGAGCGTGGCGTCACCGCCATCGTCAAGGATCATGTTCGCGCCTTCGGGGAACATGAAGGAACGGTCGAGATAATCCCAATGTTCGGCCAAGGTCTGCCCTTTGACTGCAAAAACCGGAATTCCCTGTGCGGCGATGGCCGCTGCGGCGTGATCTTGGGTCGAGAAGATGTTGCATGAGGCCCAGCGCACGTCAGCCCCCAGCGCCACGAGCGTCTCGATCAGTACGGCCGTCTGGATTGTCATGTGGAGAGAGCCGACGATGCGGGCTCCCTTGAGCGGCTGGCTGTCACCGAACTCTTCACGGCAAGCCATCAGCCCGGGCATTTCAGTTTCGGCGATGGTCAGTTCCTTGCGCCCGAATTCAGCAAGCGCAATATCCTTCACGACGTAGTCGGCCATGTTCAACGTCTCCTATCTGTTGAACGTGGCCTTACCATCGAAGACGGCCTGAAACAACGGAGCAAACGGCTGGTCAGCTAAGCGGATTGTCTGGCAGAATGTCTCGGGCCTCCATGCCCTCTGACCAGCCAAAACCTGAACCGACGATACAGGCCAAGCCATCACTCCCGACATGCAAGAGGGTCCAGGTGCCCATTACGTCCGAAGTCCAAAGTTCCACCTTAGCCTGATGTTCCAGCCACTCGGCGTGGAAACCTTCGGCGAAATCATGGGCCAGCGATGCGGTGATCACATCTTTATTATCGCAAAGCGGGTCCTGGACGGTCTGGGGAAGCTTTGCGACAAAATCGTGGACCGAAAGGCCCGGTGTCGCAGGAAAGGCAGCGACAGGGGATATCTGGGCTGCGTCGAAGGCCCGATTGGTGCGGTCAATCGCACCGAAGTACCCAATGGCAACAGCGCCGAGGGCCAACAATGGAAGCGGATTGAACATCTGATGGTCTTTCGATTTACCTCGTTCGTAAAGTCAACGAGGGCAAAGCGGAAAAAGTTCCAAATTCGCCTGCTGATAGCATTTGATCCGCGAAAGACGCGGCGTTACCTACCCGCATAAACCTGCAAAGCGAGGAACGGGGTGGCGAAACCAAAACGAGCATGGCAACGGATGCTGTCTGGTCGGCGGCTAGATCTACTTGACCCTACCCCTGTGGATATCGAGATCGAGGACATCGCCCACGGCTTGGCCTTTGTGGCCAGATGGAACGGCCAGACGCGGGGCGATTGGCCATATTCGGTGGCCGAACATTCCTTGTTGGTCGAAAAAATCTTCAGCCGACAGGCTGCTGGTATTTCTGCCAGATGGAAACTGGCAGCGCTTCTTCACGATGCGCCGGAATATGTGATCGGCGACATGATTTCCCCCGTCAAGGCAGCCGTGGGGGCAGCCTATGGCGTGCTAGACGAAAGACTTGCCGCCGCTGTGCATTTACGTTTTGGCCTGCCCGCCTTGCTCCCGCCCGAGATCAAGGCCCAGATCAAGGCCGCCGACAGGATTTCTGCCTGGATGGAAGCGGTAAGCATTGCGGGATTTTCCGAGTCCGAGGCAAACAAGCTTTTCGGACGTCCGAATGCGCCGCTTGTGACGGGGCTGAAAGTCGAACTGCGTGCACCAGCAACGGTTCGCGCCGAATTCATCGAACGCCACAGCAGGTTACTGGACGAAATCGGCTGATCGCTGGCCCCAGCGCCGACAATTTCATAAAATGAAAAAGCCATCCCGAAGGACGGCTTTTCGATCAAAGCGCCAAATCCTCGGCCTTCTTGCCGGCTTGCAAGGCAGCTTCAAACCAGCGTGGTTTGCGGCCGCGACCTGACCAAGTGTCCGAAGGATCGTCAGGGTTTGCATACTTTGCGACCGCCGGAGAGCGTTTGCGCCCAGACGAGACGCCGGTCAACTCTGCCAATGAAAATCCCATTGCGCGGGCTTTTTCCTCAAGCTCTGCCAGAGCTTCTTTCTTGCGGCGATCTTCGTATCCGTTGATGGCCTTGGCAACTTGCGACTGAAGATCTTTCAACTCTTTAAGGGACAGTTCATTTAAATTTATGTCCACGTTAGTATCCTTATTGGAAGTTGAACCCTTCCAATACCTGTAAATGCAGGAATGTTCAAGGATAGCGGAAAGGCTGCTATTTCGGGCTGCGCTTTGCCAAGATCCGCTGCAATGTTCTGCGATGCATCGACAACCGACGCGCCGTTTCAGAAACGTTGCGGTCACACATTTCGTAGACACGCTGAATATGTTCCCAGCGCACCCTGTCAGCAGACATCGGGTTTTCAGGCGGTGCAGGCATTGCTGCGCCCTTTGACAGCAGAGCGTTGGTCACATCGTTGGCATCTGCGGGCTTTGACAGATAATCGATTGCACCAATTTTTACCGCCGCTACAGCGGTTGCAATTGCGCCATACCCCGTCAATACCACAATCCGGCAATCGGGCCGGCGTTCACGAAGCGCTTCCACGACATCAAGGCCATTGCCATCTTCAAGCCGCAGATCGACCACCGCAAAAGCCGGCGGACGCGATTGGGCAATGGCCTTGCCCGCCGCCACGCTTTCGGCGGTCTCGGGAACAAACCCCCGACGTTCCATCGCGCGTGCCAGACGTTTGACGAAGGGTTCGTCGTCGTCGACCAGCAAAAGCGAGCGGTCTGGTCCCAGATCGGCCGTCACGTCTTCTGCCATCGGGTTTCCTCTGTTAAATCCTGCGTTTCAGTGAAACTAGGTTGCTTATCTGCCCGGGTCAATTTTTCTAGCGGGAAGGTGCATTTGCGGCAAAGCAGGCAACGCGCTGCGCCATCTGTTCGGCGGTGTCATCGCGGCGGAAGAAGTCGACAAAGCCCACGCCCGGCAAAGTCAGATAGGTAAAAGTCGAATGGTCCACCAGATAGTAATCCGGGTCGCCATCCTGCTTGCGGTAAAAGGTCTTATAGGCCTGTGAAGCCGTTCTGACCTGTTCGGGCGTTCCGGTCAGGCCAATCATTTTGGGGTGAAGGTTATCGGTGAATTCAGCCAGAACTTCTGGCGTATCCCGCTCGGGGTCGACCGAAATGAAGACAGGCGTTACGTCCACGCCCATTTCTTCCAGCAGATCAACGGCGTCCGCGTTTCGGGCGGCGTCGAGTGGGCAGACATCCGGACAGAAGGTATAACCAAAGTAAATGAGGGATGGCTTGGTCAGCACATCGGCATCGGTGACAGTCGCCCCGCTCTCATCCACCAGCGTGAAGGGGCCGCCAATGTCGCCGCCACCCACCTGACCGCCACGGCACTGTGCGAAGGCATCATCCTCTTGCTTCAGGTAGACATAGAGTCCGGTTCCGCCGAGAAGCCCGGCCACTGCCGCAGCAGCAAGTGCTGCATAAAATCTCGTCATCGTCGCTCTCCACGTTAACTCTTGCCTGCCCGGGTCCGCGCATTGATCCCGAGAGCAAGCGCGCCTAACACTGGTCTAGATACTGACATTGGACGAGGGATACCATGCTTTCCCAAGGCGCTGCTTTGCTTTCCCGTGATACACGCAGCGACTGGGTGCGCCTCAGAACCCTTATTTTCCTCCGTTGGATGGCCATAGCGGGACAATTGGCCGCAATCACCGTGGCAGATCGCTATTACGAAATGCAGTTGCCTCTGGGGCTATGCTATCTGGCGGTCGGGGCTTCCATCGTCGCGAACCTTGTGTCGGTCTTCGTGTTCCCTGAAAACAAGCGCCTCTCGGAAGCCGAGGCGATGCTGGTGCTGCTTTTCGATCTCTCGCAGCTTTCGTTTCTGTTGTATCTCACGGGGGGGCTGACAAACCCGTTTGCGCTACTGATCCTCGCGCCCGTCACCATTTCCGCCTCTGCGCTTGAACTGCGCACAACGCTTTTTCTGGGCAGCCTGTCGATCATTTTCATCACGGTGATCGCCTTTGTGCATGTGCCCCTGCAATACTCGGATGGCTCCGTCCTTTCGATCCCCACGCTCTTTGAGTTCGGTTTCTGGTTGTCGATCGTGATCGGTATCCTCTTTCTTGGCTTCTACTCCCGCCGGATCGCCACAGAAATCCGGTCCATGTCCGATGCCCTTCTGGCGACCCAGATGGCCTTGGCGCGGGAACAGAAGCTGACCGATCTTGGCGGCGTTGTCGCGGCCGCCGCGCATGAACTGGGAACGCCGCTTGCGACCATCAAACTTGTGTCAGCCGAAATGATGGACGAGCTGGAAGGGCAACCTGCGCTTCTGGAAGACGCGCGGCTGATCCGCGAGCAGGCTGATAGATGCCGTGACATCCTTCATTCCATGGGCCGCGCCGGAAAAGACGATCTCCACATGCGCTCGGTTCCACTTGCCGTGCTGGTGACAGAAGCGGCAGAACCCCATCAAACCCGCGGCAAACATGTGGAGCTTACCTTTCTGCCCGGACAGGGCGGCAGCGAGCGCCAGCCGACAGTCAGCCGGCGTCCAGAAGTCATTCACGGGTTGCGCAACCTGATCCAGAACGCTGTCGACTTCGCAAACTCGACCGTTTGGGTGCATGGCGAGTGGACGGAACACACGATCAGCATCCGTATCGTCGACGATGGCGATGGATTTCCATCGCATGTGATTGGTAGAATCGGCGATCCCTTTGTGCGCAGCCGCAGATCTTCGCAGGATCTGGCAATGCGCCCGGAATATGAAGGCATGGGTCTGGGCCTGTTCATCGCAAAAACCCTCCTCGAGCGAACCGGCGCCGACCTTACCTTTGGCAACGCATCAGACCCGTTTCTGACCCCGGCAGAGCGCCCCTTGCGTAGCGGCGCAATCGTCGAGGTTGTATGGCCGTCGGAGCGCTTGGCGCAATCACCTGACCGTGCCTTGGGGCAAAATGCACCTTTCGGGGCATAAGCGGAAAAAATAGGCTAAGGATATCGCCACTTGTTTATCCAAAACCGAGTTTAACGTTGTGTTAACTTTGTCTTAACAAACTATACCATAGGTTGACGCTACGTTGTTTCCGCGGGAACCTGATGGATAGCTCTTTCATCTTCGGCCTCGGCATAGGCTTGACAGCTATTCTCGCCGCTCTTGGTGGCATTCTTTTGCTTACCGCGCTGCAAGCCAACCGAAAGCCTGTTCGCGAAAGCATATTCGACGAACGACAAAAGGGGGCCTTGTTTCTGTTCGATGGCGATACGCTGATCGACTGCACTCCAGGCGCTCAGGCACTGTTGGCGGCATCGCCCGCTCCCGGCACCGCGTGGGTGAAGCTTCTGGCCTATCTGTCGAAAGTGTTTCCCAGGATCGAAGAACAATTGTCGAAACTGCCTGATGAAGGAGTGGTAACACTGGCTTCGGATGAAACGGCAGAACAGCCCCTACTTGTGCTGGCCGAACAGCGGGGCGGGCTTTCGCGCATCACCATTGTTGATCCGGAGACGGAAGGCAGGGGCTTTGGGCAAGATCCGCTGGCCCATCGGTCCATGACAGAAGAACTGGCTTTTCTCCAATCCATGCTGTCCCGCGCACCTTTTCTGGCGTGGCGTGAAAAAGATAATGGCGATATTATATGGGCCAATACCGCCTATCTTCTGAATGCCGGCGATCTGCTGCCGCCGGGGAAAGAGCTTACCTGGCCCCTCCCCCGCCTGTTTGACAAGACCGCCACGCAGCAGGGCGCTTCTGGCCAGCGTCAAAAGTTGCGGTTTCCCGACGGCTCGGCGGCTTGGTTCGATCTTATCAGCATGCCTGATGGAGATGGGCTTCGGGTCTATGCCCTCCATGCCGATTCCGCCGTGCAGGCAGAGGCCACATTGCGCGATTTCATGCAGACGTTGGCCAAGACCTTTGCGCATTTGCCCATCGGGCTGGCAATTTTTGATAGTCGGCGCCACTTGCAGCTTTTCAATCCTGCCCTCTTGGACCTGACGGGCCTGCCACCCGATTTCCTGTCGCGCCGACCTTCGCTTCTGGCCGTGCTGGATGCCCTGCGCGATCAGAACATGGTGCCAGAACCGAAGGACTATCGCGGTTGGCGCAAGCAGATCACAGATATGGAACGCGCGGCGGCATCCGGTGTCTATGAGGAAACATGGAACCTGCCAGGCGGCCAGACCTATAAAGTGATCGGCAGGCCGCATCCTAACGGGGCGCTAGCCCTGATGATTGAAGACATTTCGAACGAAATCACCCGCACCCGCCGCTATCGCGCGGATCTCGAGCTTGGACAGTCGGTGATCGACTCCATGGATGAGGCAATGGCCGTGTTTTCAGAGACCGGCATTCTGGTGATGACAAATGCCGCCTATGCCAAACTTTGGGGTCATGACCCGGCCGAAAATCTCACAACAGACGGAATCACCTCCTTGGCGCGCCACTGGCGCAGCAAAACCGCTCCGAATGGGGTCTGGGCAGAGGCCGAGGAATTTGTCTGCACCATAGGCGACCGCACCATCTGGAGCGATGAGGTGCGCATGCTGGACGGGCGCCTGATAAGCTGCCGCTTCACGCCCCTTTCTGCCGGAGCGACTTTGGTCAGTTTTCGAGCAGAGCATGACACAAAGGATAAACTGCAGTTTTCAGCCCATGAACGGCGATCTGCCTGAGGGGTTCGGCTTGCGGTGCGCGCGCAGCGCGGTAAAACTGCGCAAATGCCCGAGTTGACAGAACACAGCCTTTTCCTGCCGTTTGAAGAGGCGACCGATGCGCTTGGCCGTGTCTTGGCAAGCCACCTTCGCCCGGGCGATACCGTTCTGCTGACCGGACCGATCGGGGCAGGAAAATCTCAACTGTGCCGAGCGGTCATCCGTGCGCGTCTTGGGCGGGAGGAAGACGTGCCATCACCAACCTTCACCTTGGTGCAAACCTATGAAGACGCTGAGGGTGATATCTGGCATGCTGATCTCTATCGGCTGTCGCACCCCGACGAGGTTCTGGAATTGGGGCTGGATGAGGCATTTGCAACGGCAATCTGTCTGGTAGAGTGGCCTGAACGGCTTGGCCCCTATCAACCGGATGAGGCAATCCGCGTCGCATTGTCGCCAGAGGGCGAAGGTCGGCGTGCCGTGATAGGATTTGCCAACCGCCCGGCGCTTGCAGAGGCACTTGATGACTGACCGGAAGGCAGATTCCATAGCCTTTCTTGCCAGGCATGGCTGGGGCGACGCAGACAGGCACTTTCTGGCAGGCGATGCATCAGACCGCAGCTATGACAGGCTCACCCGCTCCGGTGAATCAGCCGTGTTGATGGATGCACCACCCGGATCTGGCGATGATCCAGCAGTCTTCGTCGCCATTGCCAGACATCTGCGCAGCATTGGCCTGTCCGCGCCAAAGGTGCTGGCAGAAGATTACGCGCAAGGTTTTTTGCTGATCGAAGATCTGGGCGACGCGCTGTTTGCGCGCGTTGTTGCTGCAGAGCCCCAGCGCGAAACCGCTCTTTACACCGCCGCAGCAGACGTCTTGGTGCATCTGCACCGACACCCCGCCCCCGATGGCCTGCCAAATCTTTCCGCCTCAGACTGGGCGGAAGCAGCAGGGTTTGCGCTCGACTGGTATGCTTATGCCGCAACCGGGCAGCGCCCCGAAAAATCGGCCTTTGTCTCGGCGCTTGCCGGGGTGCTGGGGCGACATGCGGATGGGGCGCGGGTGATGATCCTGCGGGATTATCACGCGGAAAACCTGTTGCATCTGCCCGGTCGACACGGGGTCGCGTCCGTCGGGCTTCTCGATTTCCAGCTCGCGCAGATGGGACAGCCGGGTTACGATCTGGTTTCAATGTTGCAAGACGCGCGCCGCGATGTTTCGCCGGATGTTGCCCGTCAGGTCACCACCCATTTTGCGGCGGCAACGGGCCGCGATATGGCAAGCATTCAAACCGAATGTGCCGTTCTTGGTGCCCAGCGCGCTTTGCGGATACTGGGCGTGTTTGCGCGGCTTTGCCTGGTTTCGGGCAAATCGGGATACCTACGTCTGATCCCGCGCGTCTGGGCGCAGCTTCAGCAGAACCTGGCCCATCCTGCCCTTGCCGATCTGCGCAAAATCTGCGCGCCGCTTTTGCCGCCACCCAGTCACCATGTCTTGCAAACCATCGGGGATAAATGCGCGATCCATTCCCATTGATGTATTTCGCCGCTGGTTTCGGCACCCGTATGGGTGCGCTGACGGCGACTTTGCCAAAGCCTTTGGTGAAAGTTGCGGGGCTGGCGCTGATCGACCATGCACGACGGGTCGCGGCGGCAGCCGGCTTGCGGCATGAGGTGGTAAACCTGCATTACCTTGGCGAGCAGATTGCGACCCATCTGGAAAAGAGCGGGGTTATCCTGTCGTGGGAGCGGGACGAAATTCTGGACACAGGCGGTGGCCTGAAGGCCGCTTTGCCCCTGCTCGGGCAAGGCCCCGTTTTGACCCTTAACACCGACGCGATCTGGACGGGTTCCAACCCGCTCGTGCAATTGATGCTGGCTTGGGATGGTGACCGGATGGACCAGCTTTTTCTGTTGCTGCCCGCCCATCGCGCTCGCAGCGCGTCAGGCCGATCCGACTTTGTAATGGACGATCAAGGAAGGGTCGATTGGGCGAAGGGGCGTGATGGTTATCTCTACCTTGGCGCCCAGATCATTCATCCGCGACTGCTAATCGAAGCGGAACGGAAATTCTCGCTCCATGCGCCGTGGACCCGCGCGATGGCGGCAGGCCGCGCCTTTGGCGTGCTGCACATGGGTGATTGGTGCGATGTCGGGCATCCCGGCGGGATCGCAGAAGCAGAAGCGCTTTTGCGCGAAGCCGGAGAATGGCCAGATGTTTGAGGCGCACGAATCCCGGTTGTTTGCCCTGCCTCCCGGAGTCGACTTCCCGCACGCTCTGGTGGCAGGTCTGCGCGCAATGTTGCAGGGCCAGCCGCCCGAGGCGATGGCGCGGATAACCCTGTATCTGAACACCACGCGGATGCGTCGCCGTGTGGTCCAGATTTTTGGTCAGCACGGGCCTGGCTTCATGCCCCGCATTCGTCTTGTCAGCAACCTTGCCGCCGACATGATCTTGCCGGACCTTCCCCCGGCGGTTCCAACCTTGCGGCGGAAACTGCAACTCACGGTGCTTATCGACAAGCTTCTCGAAAAACTTCCCGATCTTGCGCCGCGATCTGCCTTGGCCGATCTGGCCGAAAGCCTCACTGGGCTGATGTCGGAAATGCAGGGCGAAGGGGTGGGGCCGGAACAGGTGGCCGCACTGGATGTTTCGGATCATTCCGAACACTGGGCCCGAACACGCGCCTTTCTGACCATCATCAGCCCCTTTTTTACCGATGCGAATGAGCCCGACAGCGAAGGCAGACAGCGCCGTCTGGCATTGATGCTGTCAGAGCTTTGGCAATCCTCCCCTCCAGCCGATCCGATCATCGTGGCGGGCTCTACCGGCTCTCGCGGCACGACTGCATTGTTCATGCAAGCGGTGGCAAGGTTACCGCAGGGGGCCATCGTGCTGCCAGGGTATGACTTTGACATGCCCGAACAAGTCTGGTCGGGCTTGGCGGATGCGCTGACATCGGAAGATCATCCGCAATTCCGTTTTCAGAAGCTCATGTCTCTGATCGGGGCGCAACCGCGCGATGTGGCGCTCTGGCACAGCACGGGCGCGCCCAGTCCTGATCGAAACCGGGTCGTCTCTTTGGCACTGCGCCCCGCGCCGGTAACGGACCAGTGGCTCGTGGAGGGGCCCGACCTTCCGGATTTGCCGTCGGCCATGCAGGATGTTGCGCTTATGGAGGCCGCAAACCCCCGGCAAGAGGCGCTTGGCATCGCACTCATTCTGCGTGACGCTGCCGAAACGGGTGTTCCAGCCGCGCTGATCTCCCCCGACAGGGTGCTCACGCGGCAAGTTGCCGCCGCCTTGGACCGGTGGGGCATCCGGCCCGATGACAGCGCGGGAATCCCGCTGAACCAGACGGCACCGGGCCGCTTCCTGCGGCACATCGTGCGATTGCCCGGCCAAAAGCTGACATCTGACATGTTGCTCACGGTGCTAAAGCACCCGCTGACGGCTTCCGCCATGGAGAGAGGGCAGCACCTGCTCTTGTCGCGCGATCTAGAACTGAAACTGCGGCGCGAGGGCCCGGCCTTTCCAACCGGAGATGATCTGATCACATGGGCCGCCGCGCAGCGCAACGAGCATGCGCTGGGCTGGGCAACTGCATTGGCCGGTGCCCTTGATGGGCTGGATATGATCGGCACGCTGCCCTTGACAGATCACGTCAGCCATTTGCGCCTTCTCGCCGAACGCCTGTCGCGCGGTCCGGCCCCGCAAGGCACTGGTGAACTGTGGAACGAAGTGGCGGGAGAGGCCGCCTTGCAGTTCATGGATGAACTACAGGCCGAGGCGGTTCATGGCGGCGAACTGACTCCGGGAGCGTTCCGCGATTTGTTTGATAGCCTGATTTCAGGAAAAGAGGTGCGCGCGCCCATGATTGCGCATCCGGATGTGATGATATGGGGAACGCTGGAGGCGCGTGTACAGGGGGCCGAACTGGTCATTCTGGCCGGGCTGAACGATGGCACTTGGCCTGCTCTGCCACCGCCGGACCCTTGGTTGAACCGAAAGATGCGGCTGGATGCGGGTCTTTTGCTGCCAGAGCGCCGGATCGGTCTGTCGGCGCATGATTTTCAACAGGCAATCGCTGCGCCAAAGGTTGTTCTTTCCCGCGCGCTGCGCAACGCGGAGGCCGAAACTGTCCCCTCGCGCTGGATCAACCGGTTGACCAACCTTTTGGATGGACTTCCCATGCGCGGCGGACCCGATGCCTTGCAGGCCATGCGGAGCCGGGGCAAGGCTTGGCTTGATCTTGCCGCCACAATGGACCGGCCGCTGGAAAACGCGGAACCGGGACTGCAACCCGCCACTCGCCCTGCCCCGCGCCCTCCGATCGCGGCGCGTCCCGCTTCGCTCTCGCTTACAAGAATCGAGACACTGATCCGCGATCCTTATGCAATCTATGCCGACAAGGTGCTGAACCTGCGGCCCTTGGACCCCATCCGCCAAACACCTGATGCGCGCGACCGGGGCACCGTGGTGCATACCGTTTTGGAGCGGTTCGTAGAGGAGCGTCCTGCAGGCGAAAACCGCCAGCAGGCCCGTAGCCGCCTGTTGGGGCTGACGAAACAGGTTCTGGAAGAGCAGGTGCCCTGGCCCGCCGCCCGTGCGCTCTGGGCTGCCCGCATGGAAAGAGCCGCCGACCATTTTCTGAACGTCGACAGCGCGACAGGCGGTGAAAGCGTTCTCGTCGAAGGGCGGGGTGAGTTGACCCTGCAGGGGCTGGGTTTCACACTCTTTGGCACACCGGACCGTATCGACATGCTGCCGGATGGCAAGTTGCACCTCATCGACTACAAGACCGGCAGCCCGCCGTCGGAAAAGGAGCAGAAATCCTTTGCCAAGCAGCTTCACCTCGCGGCCTTGCTTGCCGAAGAAGGCGGGTTCAAAGGGCTTGGACCGCAACAGGTTGCCAAGATCACCTATGTGGGCCTCGGGTCTGCTGGCAAGGTGACAGAGGATGACATCACACCCGAAAAGCTGGAAGGCGTGCGGGATGGACTTTACCACCTGATCGGGTCTTATGCGCGGCGCGGACAGGGCTATCCGTCTCGTCGGGCTGTGTTTTCGGAACGATATCCGGGCGATTACGACCATTTGGCGCGCTTTGGCGAATGGGAAATGACAGACCCACCCGATCCGCAAGATGTCGGAGAAGGGCATGCGCCATGACCCATGATGCAAGCCGTGCCCAGATGGCAGCCGCGCAGCCGCATCTGTCCACTTGGCTGTCGGCAAATGCGGGGTCCGGAAAGACGCGTGTGCTGACCGACCGTGTGGCGCGGCTTTTGCTGAACAGGGTAGAACCGCAGCATATCTTGTGCCTGACCTATACCAAGGCCGCCGCGACCGAGATGCAGAACCGTCTGTTCCGCCGCTTGGGCGAATGGGCGATGAAGCCCGATGCCGAATTGCGCACCGATCTGGTGGAACTGGGGGAGGGTGACACGCTCGGCCCCGATCAACTGGCCTTGGCGCGGCAATTGTTTGCGCGGGCCATCGAAACCCCGGGGGGGTTGCGGATTCAGACCATCCACAGCTTTTGCGCCACGCTTCTGCGGCGTTATCCGCTCGAAGCGGGTGTAACGCCCGGTTTCAAGGAAATGGACGACCGCACCGCGCGCACCTTGCGCGAAGATATCGTGCAGGCCATGGCAGATCGGCTGGCCCCAGATACGGTGACCGATCTGGCGCGGCATTACACTGCCGAAGATTTTGCCGCACTTCTGGCCGAGATTTGCAGCCGGGCCGATGATTTCGTCAAACCTCTCAGCCGCGCCGAGGCACTGGCTCGGTATGACCAACCCGAAACACTGACACTGGAAAGTTTGCTGCAAAGCGTTTTTCTCGGGGACGAGGCGGATATTCTGGCTGAACTGACCGCGCGCCTTGCCGCAAGTGGCCCGAACGACCAGAAGGCAGGCAATAAACTGGCGGCGCTGGAGCCGTTCGCTGCTGACCTGCGCACATTGAACGTCCTTGAAAGTGTATTTCTCTTTGGCTCGGGGCCACGCGCCAACCAAGCCAAATTGAGCGACTTTCCCGCAAAGGACCTGCGCAATGCCCTTGGCCCCCTCGGGGAGAAATTGCAAAAGCTGATGCTCCGGGTTGAAAATGGGCGGGCTGCCCGCACTGCCCTCGACTCCACCGAGAAAACGCTCGCGCTTCACCGTTTCGCCCGCGCGTTTCTGGAGCATTATGGGGCTCGCAAGGCCGAACGCGGCTTTCTCGATTTTGATGACCTGATCCGCAAGGCAGGACAATTGCTGAACGATCCGGGACTTGCCGCGTGGGTTCTGTTCCGACTGGACGGTGGCATTGACCACATTCTGGTGGACGAGGCGCAAGACACGTCGCCGGCCCAATGGGCGGTGATCGAAAAGCTCACGTCAGAGTTTACCGCCGGCCGCAGCGCCAGCGAGAAAACGCGGACGCTGTTTGTCGTCGGTGACAAGAAGCAATCGATCTACTCGTTTCAAGGCGCGGACCTATCCGCGTTTGATACCAAGCGGCTCGAGTTCGGTGAAAGATTCGCCGCCGTTGACCAGCCGATGCAGGAGCGGACACTGGACTATTCCTTTCGCTCGTCGCCTGCCGTGCTCGAGGTGGTCGACGCGACATTCGGCAACGCCTTTCCGGCAGCGCTGGGAAGTCAGCCCCGCCATCTTGCATTCTTTGACGCCCTGCCGGGGCGGGTCGATCTTTGGCCTTTGATTGAAAAGGCCGGAACAACAGCCGACGAGGATGGCTGGAACCCGGTAGACCTGATTTCCGACAGTCACCACACTGTGGAACTGGCGCGCATGATTGCCTCCGAAATCAGGGCAATGATCGACTCCGGGGTGCAGATACCGATTTCCCCCGGCAAAAGTCGGGCGATGCAGGCCGGTGATGTTCTTATCTTGGTGCAAACCCGCGGCACACTGTTTTCGCAGATCATCCGTGCCTGCAAGCAGGCCGGCTTGCCGATTGCCGGCGCAGATCGGCTAAAGTTGGGCGAAGAGCTTGCGGTCAAGGACCTTGTTGCGCTTTTGTCTTTCCTTGCAACACCCGAGGACAGCCTGTCACTGGCCGCTGCGTTGCGCTCTCCCTTGTTCGGCTGGTCCGAGGACCGGCTGTTCAGATTGGCTCATGGCCGGACCGAACGGCACCTTTGGGCAGCCTTACGCCATGCGGATGAACCCGAAACGCTTTCGGTTCTTACGGATCTGCGCGATCAGGCAGATTTCCTGCGGCCTTATGAGATGCTCGAGCGTATCCTGACCCGCCACCGCGGGCGTCAGCGGTTGTTGACCCGCCTTGGGCCCGAAGCAGAGGACGGGATAGACGAATTGCTCAATCAGGCACTGGCCTATGAAAGCAATGATGTGCCGAGCCTCACCGGCTTTCTGATCTGGCTCGAAAGCGATGTCGTCGAAGTCAAACGACAACTGGACAGCGAAGGAGCGAACATTCGGGTGATGACGGTTCACGGATCAAAAGGGCTGGAAGCCCCCGTTGTCATCCTTCCCGATACCGCCGACCGCAATCCGCGCGATCATGCCGAAGTCATCAAGCTGGCCGATGGCCTGCCCGTCTGGAAGACCCCGGAAAAAGAAAGCCCGCCACAGGTGGCAGCGGCGCTTGGACTACGCAAGGAAAAAGTTGCCGAAGAGAACCTCCGCCTTCTTTACGTTGCGCTGACGCGGGCACGGTCGTGGCTGATTGTGGCCGGCGCGGGGGACGCAAAGACGACAAGCGGGAAAGAGCCAAAGCGGCGGGAAAAATGGGCATGGTATCGGCAGGTTGAGGCCGGATTGCAGGCCTTGGGCGCGCGGGCGGATGCGCGGGGCCGGTTGCGCCATGCCTCTGGCCACTGGCCAGAGAATGCACCTTCGCGCCAAGTCAGCCCGCCGGTCATCAGCCATCCTGCATGGATGAACCGACCGGCGCCCGAGGCCGCGCGCGATCTTAAACCGCTGTCGCCTTCTGATTTGGGCGGTGCAAAGGCACTGCCGGGTGAGGGCGACTCATTGGATATCGCAAAAGCGCGGGGCGTGTTTCTCCACAGGCTGCTGGAGGTCTTGCCGGCAAGCGATCCGGCCCAATGGCCGGCGATGGCGCGCGCGCTTTGTCCGCCAAACCTGAGCGCTGGCGATCTGCTTGCAGAAGCCACCGGCGTTTTGTCACGGGCGGACCTCGCGCCCCTGTTTGCCGCTGCTACCTTGGCAGAGGTGGCGGTGACGGCCAGCCTGCACGGAAGGCAGATCGAGGGGGTGATTGATCGGGTGGTTCTGTCGCCCGGACATGTGCTTGCCGTGGATTTCAAATCCAATCGCGTCATGCCAGAAACGGGCGATCAGGTGCCGGATGGCATCTTGCGGCAGATGTGGGCCTATTCGCACGCCCTTGCCCAGATCTATCCGGATCGGCAGATCGATACGGCGATTTTGTGGACGGCAGGTCCAAGGCTCATGTATCTTGATCCCGATGTCGTGGCCGATGCCGCAAGACGTATCCCGATCGCTTGACCTTTCCCTTGCCAGTGCCTAGCTTCGTTGGCTGATACATTCCATTCAGGAGATATGAAATGGGCGCTGCGACCGTTGCTGTCACCGACGCCACCTTCGACGCCGAAGTCCGCAAGTCGGATATTCCTGTCGTGGTGGATTTCTGGGCCGAATGGTGCGGTCCATGCCGCCAGATCGGTCCTGCACTTGAAGAGCTTGCCACCGAATACGCCGGTAAGGTCAAAATCGTGAAGGTCAACGTGGACGAAAACCCCGACAGCCCGGCCCAGTTGGGAGTTCGCGGTATTCCGGCATTGTTCCTGTTCAAGGATGGTCAGGTTGTCTCCAACAAGGTTGGAGCGGCTCCGAAGGCAGCTTTGGCAACCTGGATTCAGTCGGCGATCTGATCGCCCGACAAACCACGGCTTCGGGCGGTCCTTTGGGCCGCCCTTTTGTTTTGTGCCGCCATCGCCATATAAGGGCACAGAAGACGGAGGCGCTTTGATGGCAGACGACAAATTTCCCGGTTGGCACGGAACGACAATTCTCGCCGTGCGCAGGGGCGGCGAAGTTGTGGTCGCGGGTGATGGTCAGGTCTCGCTTGGCCAGACCGTGATCAAGGGCAGCGCCCGCAAAGTGCGACGGCTGGCCCCCGGCGGCCATGACGTGGTGTGCGGCTTTGCCGGTTCCACAGCCGATGCGTTCACCTTGCTAGAGCGTCTGGAGAAGAAGCTGGAGGCTGCGCCCGGCCAGTTGGCCCGTGCCTGCGTCGATCTGGCGAAAGACTGGCGCATGGACAAGTATCTGCGCAATCTCGAGGCCATGCTGATCGTGACGGACGGGCAGGGGCTTTATGTCATCACCGGAGCGGGGGACGTGCTTGAGCCCGAGTATGACGTGGCCGCCATCGGTTCGGGCGGAAACTTTGCCTTGGCCGCCGCGCGCGGACTGATGGAGACAGAGCTTGGGGCTGAGGATATTGCCCGCAAGGCGATGGCCATAGCGGCAAGCATTTGCGTCTATACCAATGGCAATTTGACGGTGGAACGGATTTCAGCCGGATGATCGACGCCCAAGACCTTCGCGCAGCGGTGCAACGCGGTCTGATTACAGAGTCACAGGCCGCGGGGCTTATTGGATTGGCCGAGGCGCGCCGGCAGGCGGTGGCACGGGTCGAGCCGGGTGAAGAGCCTTTCGTCCTGTTCAAGGGCTTCAACGAGATCTTTATCGTCATTGGCCTTTCGATCCTGTTCATGGGCTGGACTGGCATCGCGACCATTCTGGGCGCCGAGATTTTCAGCCCCGGCGGACTTGATACCGTGCTTGTCGCGGCAGTCACGCTGGGTGGACTCGCGGCGGCGCAGCGATATTTCACGCTGACGAGACGGATGATCGCCCCATCAATCGCGCTGGCAATCATGAGCGCGCTGACCGCTTGGGTGTTAGGCCTTGCGCTGGCAGATCTGGCCGGACTGCAGGCGCTTTCGGCATCTGCACTGTCTTGGGCGGCAATTGCCGGAATCATGTGGGGGCATTACCGGACGTTTCGGGTGCCGTTTGATGCGGCGATCATCGCAACGGCTGTTTTTTGTTTTGTGTGGTCACTGCTCGCCATGGGCGGCATCCTTCCCGAGACTGGCATGGGGCTGCTGCACATGTCGGGGAGCGGTCCCCTGTCGGTGCTGTCATTTGTATTCGGACTTCTGGTTTTCGCGCTCGCCCTTCGCTTTGACATGTCAGACCCTCTGCGCGTATCGACCCGCAGCACCACGGGTTTCTGGCTCCATGTCACCGCCGCGCCCGCCATCGTGAACACTACAGCCCTCTATCTGCTGGCAAGCGGCCAAGGCGGGCAAATTTTCCTGCTGGTATTCCTGCTGGCCATCGCTGCGGTGGCGCTGGTAATCGACCGCCGTTCATTTCTGGTATCGGGCGCAGGATATGCCGTATGGCTTGTCTTTACGCTGTTCGACAGCTCGGCGCTGGTGATCTTGTTTCTGGGTTTCGCACTCGTTTTCCTCGGGGCACAATGGGACCGCCTGCGTTCTGCCCTCATGCACGCCTTGCCGGAGTTTCCCGGAAAGGATCGGCTTCCTCCTTACATGAGCACAACATGACTGACCTGACACCGCGCGAGATCGTCTCGGAACTTGACCGCTTTATCATCGGACAGAATGACGCCAAGCGTGCTGTTGCTGTCGCCTTGCGCAACCGCTGGCGTAGAAAGCTGCTGGCCGATGATCTGCGCGACGAGGTCTATCCGAAGAATATCCTGATGATCGGACCAACAGGCGTGGGTAAGACCGAGATTTCCCGTCGTTTGGCCAAGCTTGCAAAGGCACCCTTTCTGAAGGTCGAGGCGACCAAGTTCACCGAGGTCGGCTATGTGGGGCGCGATGTTGACAGCATCATCCGCGATCTGGTGGATGCCGCGATGATCGACACCCGTGAGCGCATGCGGGATGACGTCAAGGCGCGTGCACAAGCTGCCGCCGAAGATCGGGTGATAGAGGCGCTCGCTGGCAAGGATGCGCGCGAACAGACACGCGAGATGTTTCGCGGAAAGCTGCGGCGTGGCGAGCTTGATTCAACCGTAATCGAACTTGAAATCGCCGACACGTCCAGCCCGCTGCCGATGATGGGCGGCCCCGGAATGGAAATGCAGATGCAGGGTCTGCAAGACCTGTTCAAAGCCTTTGGCGGACGCACGGTTCGCAAGAAGGTAAGCGTGGCAGACAGTTATGACCTGCTGATCGGGCAAGAGGCAGACAAGCTTTTGGACGATGAGGCTGTAAAGGCCGCGGCGCTGACGGCGGTTCAGGAAAATGGCATCGTGTTTCTGGACGAGATCGACAAGATTTGTGCGCGAAGCGATGCCCGCGGCGGAGACGTCAGCCGCGAAGGCGTGCAGCGCGACTTGCTGCCGCTGATCGAAGGCACAACCGTTTCGACGAAGTACGGACCGGTCAAGACCGATCACATCCTGTTCATTGCCAGTGGCGCCTTCCATGTCGCCAAACCGTCCGACCTTCTGCCCGAATTGCAGGGCCGTCTGCCTATCCGTGTTGAATTGAAGCCGCTGACAGAGGGCGATTTTGTCAGGATTCTGACAGAGACCGAAAACTCGCTGACACGCCAGTATTCGGCTTTGATGGCTACAGAAGAGGTTAGTGTAACCTTCACTCCTGACGGCATTTCGGCCTTGGCCCGTATTGCAGCCGATGTGAACCAATCGGTTGAAAACATAGGCGCACGAAGGCTTTACACAATTCTGGAGCGTGTGTTTGAAGAGTTGAGCTTCTCGGCACCTGACCGCTCGGGTGACAAGGTCAGCATTGATGCTGCCTTTGTCGAGGCGAATGTGGGCGCGCTGGCCCGATCCGTCGATCTGTCGCGTTACGTTTTGTGACCCGCGTCGGCAGATATTCGTCCATCTGTTGTGTCGCCATCGCTTGACGGAAGCTTGGGAAGCGTCAATTGGAGAGCACATCGTTCTGGATTTGGGTCGTGTTGTGCTGAAACCAATCAAGCTGGCTTTGGTCCTCTGTCTTTTGGCGGCCTGCGCGCCACGCGGGCAGATGGCATACGCACCCGAGGCGGCTCAAGTCGGGACAGAGCGACAGATCTTCGTGGCCACTACCCGCGGCATCGATGAGAATGGCAGTTACAACACGAGGCGCGTCGAAGCGGTCAGTTTCTCGCGCATCGGGGTTTCCATCCCGCCCGAGCGCACCGCCGGCGAGATCAACTGGCCCCCGCGTTCCGGAAGGATTGACCCCAAAACGCAGTTCTTGACCACCTCGGCAGGGCGGTATCAATCCAGCGACGATTTCCGCGCTGCCTTGGCCAAGGATTTGCGGGCCAACGGCGGTGAGGCGGTGGTTTTTGTGCACGGCTTCAACAACACCTTTTCCGAAGGTGTTTATCGCATTGCACAGATGGCACATGATCTCGATCTGCCGGGGGCCGTGGTGCATTATTCATGGCCATCGGCCGCGCAGCCACTTGGCTATGTTTATGATCGCGATTCAGCCCTGTTTTCGCGTGACGGGCTCGAAAGGCTGCTGGTTGAAATCGAAGGGGCGGGTGCCAAACGCATCGTGGTTGTCGCCCATTCGATGGGAAGCGCCTTGGTCATGGAGGGGCTGCGACAGATCGCCATCAGAAAAGAAAACCGGATTCTGGACCGGATCGGCGGTGTGATCCTGATTTCACCCGATATCGATGTGGATGTGTTCCGTGCGCAGGCTCTGGCCATACCAAAGCTGCCCGAGCCGTTCATCGTATTTTCTTCCGAGCGCGACCGGATATTGCGGCTGTCCGCAACACTGACAGGCCAAAGGGATCGTTTGGGCACGCTCAAAGATATCTCGCGCGTCGGTGACCTGCCGATCACCTTCCTTGATACTGCGGCATTCAGCAGCGGGGCGGGTCACTTCAACCTGGGCGACTCGCCAAGTCTGCTGCGGCTTCTTGACGGGATTCTTTCGGTCGATGCATCGCTTGATGCAGAGCGGGTCAGGCGCACCGGTCTCTTGCCCGGGGCGGTGCTGACAGTGCAAAATGCGACACAGATCATCCTGAGCCCGGTTGTGGCCATCGGAAACGAATTGCAGCGCTAAGGCCCTATCTGTTGCGCCGCAGGTAAACATAATACGCACCGCTCCCGCCGTGGCGCACATGTGCCTCGGTCACTTGCAGCACGGCAGCACCCATCGGCGGAAGCCGCAACCATTGCGGAACCTGATGACGCAGCGCGCCTATGCGTGATGGAATTGGTCCGTGGTCAGGCTTTGCCTTGCCCTTGCCGGTAATTACAAGGACGAGACGAAGCCCTTGGGCGTGGGAGTTCAGAATGAACCGGATCAGGTCAGGGTGGGCTTCGGCAAGTGTCAGGCCATGCAGGTCAATGCGCGCCTCTGGAAGCAGTTTGCCGCGTGTCATCTTCCCGTAGGCCTTGGCATCCATCTGGAGCGGGGCGCTTGCAAGCATCTGCGGCAAGCTGGGCGCAAGGTTGTGGCTTGATGTCTTTCGCGCCCTTTCCCCAAGCTGGAAGACGGGCAGGGGCGTCGGCGTGGTGCTGCTTTGCTGCACGACGGGGGAAGGGGCAGGGTCAGCTTTGGGGCGCAAGACCGCTTCGGCATTGGAATGCATTGCGCGCGCCGTGCGGGTCACAGCTTGCCACAGGTCAATCTCGTCGGGACGGAGGGTGCGGCGGCGGGACATCTGTCAGCCATCCGACAAAAGGGCATAAGCGCGATCAATCGGCAAAAGCTGGATCAGTCGCCCGCCATCCTTGATGCGCCCCGCCTCTTCGCCAGCAGCAAAGCCGGTGCCATAGAAAATATCCGCTCGTTGTGCGCCCTTGATTGCCCCTCCCGTGTCTTGGGCGATCATCAGACGGCGCAAAGGGTGTCGGCCGTCCTTTTCGATCCAGACCGGCGCGCCGAGCGGGACGTGGGCCGGGTCAATCGCAACAGAGCGCATACCCGTGATTGGCCGACCCATCGCCCCGATCGGACCGCTTTCGGGCGGCAGATCATCCAGCTTCCGGAAAAACACGAAAGAGGGGTTTGAGTTGAGCAGAGCGCGGCCGGGCCCGGGATTTGCGCGCACCCATGCCTTGATATCTTGCGCCGATACATCCGCCATCGACGCGCCGCGACGGATCAGTTCCTGCCCGATAGAGCGATAAGGGTGGCCATTCTTTCCTGCGTAGGCGACGCGCATCACCTTTCCGTCAGGCAAGCGGATGCGTCCCGAACCCTGCACCTGCAGGAAATAGACTTCCACAGGGTCATCCAGCCAGACCAATTCCAGGCCACGGCCCCGCAACACACCAGCCTCTATCGCATCGCGCGCATGGTAGATCTGGCCTTCTGTCAGTTCTGGCGGCTTGCGATAAAGGGGATATGTAAAACGCGGTGTACGCACCAGAGAGCCGTTCAGCTCAGGCTCGTAATACCCCGTGAAAAGCGCAGGAGGCGAGCCGACGACAACGGGTCGAAACAAGAGTTCGAAGAACTGCCGCGCCTCGGCCTGAGAAGACCCCGTGTCTGCCGCGAGTTTGCACAAGGGTGACCATAACGGGTCGCGAAGCAGGGCGCATGTGTTGCGGAATACGGTCAACGCCGCGCGGTGATCGTCTTCTTCCCAACCTTCAAGATCTTGAAAGTCCAGTATCTGCGCCGGAGCTGCTGGCGCGGCCATCATGGCCACGCCGAGAAGTAACGCTTTGACTGCATGACCAAGCCAAGCCACCGCAGGCTCTAGTCGCCCGTTGCGACAAGCTGCCAGTTCGGGTCTGATGCACCCATCGTGCGGGCATAGGTCCAGATGTCGCGCTGGCGTTTGATTTCCTTGGGGTTACCTTCGATGATTTCGCCCGCTTTATTGCGGATCACCGAGGTAAGCTCGCCCACATAGCGCACTGCGATTTCGGCGCGCTTCGTTTCGCGGTTAAAGGTCGCATTGTGCAGCGCGAGTTCGCGCAGGCCGACGAAGGTCGCCTCCACCGTCAGCCCCTCAGCCTCACGCGCATTGATCGCCTGCGCGAAAGCTGCCTCAATTTCATCATCCAGAAACGGACGGATCGAGTCGAGATCGCCACGCTCGAAGGACATAAGGATCATCTCATAGGCACCGCGGGCACCCTGCAGGAAGGTGTTGACCGAGAACCCCGGTTCGGCAAGCTTCATCGCCGCCAGCGCCTTGGCGCTTTCGGACCCGTCGGCAGCATGGTCGGTGATGTCGCGGTCCGGTCCGCCCTCGATCACCTCAAAGTCACGCTTTACACGCGGACGCACATCCTCCAGCGGAACCGGAGGCTTTTCGAATCCGTCCCGCGTGCCCAACACCGAACGCAGCTTCAGGATGAGAAAGATTGCGATCCCGGCAAGAACGAGAAGCTGGATCAGGGAAGAGTTCATTCAAAACCTCGATCAGATGCCGCGAAAGGCCCGGCCTATTTTTGGGGGTTGGTAACTTGGACCATCGGCTCTTATGTAGGGCTGGCAGGGGGCGGTGTCTACCGCCACTCGGCCTGCATTTTCCGCTGAAGGAGGCCAAGATGTGGCTTTTTGCCGTGTTCCTGATCGTTCCCTTGATCGAAATCGCGCTTTTCATCACAGTGGGCGGATGGCTGACGCTGTGGCCTACGCTGGGATTGGTGCTGCTCACGGGGATTGTGGGAACGGCGCTGATGCGTTGGCAGGGGTTGAAGGTTCTGGCCGAACTGCGCGGCGATATGGGTCAGTTGAAAAACCCGCTGTCACCGCTTGCCCATGGCGCTTTGATTGTCTTGGCGGGCCTCTTGCTTCTGACGCCGGGGTTTTTCACCGATACAATCGGCTTTCTGTTGATGGTGCCAAAACTGCGGGAGGCTGTTATCGCCTTTGTGGGCGCCCGCATCAGCATTCAAACCTTTGGCGTGCGGCAAACCGCACCTCACCGTCACGGTCTTACGGTGATTGATGGAGAGTTTTTCGAGGTGGAGGAAAACCCTGCGCCAAAGCCTCCCTCGGGATGGACCCGGCATTGAGAACGCGCTTGTGACCTGTTAGGAACGCAACCGAAGTGTTTCTCAGGGAGAACCAAGACGATGGCCGACGAGGAAAATGGCGCAGCCGCGCAACCACAGGCGCAACCACAGATCAGAATGCAGGTGCTGGCGCAGTTTATCCGCGACATGTCCTTTGAAAACGCTGTTGCCCAGAAGGGGCTGAACGGCGGCGAAGTGCAGCCCGACATTCAGGTTGCAGTCAGTCTGGATGCCCGCAAGCGCCCGCAAGACCACCAGTTCGAAGTCATCCAGAAGTTTCGGGTGACCTCGAAGAACCGTGCGAATGATGAAACGCTGTTCCTGCTCGAAATCGACTATGGTGGGGTGTTCCATATCGAAGGCGTTCCGGACGAGCAGTTGCACCCCTTCCTTCTGATCGAATGTCCGCGCCTGCTGTTCCCCTTCATCCGGCGGATCATCAGCGACGTGACCCGCGATGGCGGATTCCCCGCGCTGAACATCGATACGGTGGATTATCTGGCACTATACCGGCAAGAACTTGCGCGCCGCGCCCAATCGCAAGCGCCTCAAGGCCAGCCCAACTGAGTTTGCCAAAAATCATTGAAAAGGCCGGTCCATCGGGGCCGGCCTTTTGCGTTCATCCGCGCTTTTGCCAGATGGATTGGTCGCCAAGCTTGGCGACAAAGGCGGCGTGAGCCGCCGCCTCTTCTTCCGTTATCCGGACAGGCAGCGGTTCCGGACGTGGTCGCGGGCGCCAATCCGACCCGTGCTCGGCAGGACCGGCCTGTTTGGGGGCGGCCGCCGCGGTGCCCAGCATGAAGTCGGGCTGCCGGCCGCCAACCAGTTCAAGATACACCTCGGCAAGAATTTCGGAATCGAGGAGCGCGCCGTGCTTTTCCCGCGCCGAGTTGTCGATACCAAAGCGGCGGCACAGAGCATCGAGCGACGCCGGCGAGCCGGGGAATTTTCGGCGCGCGATCATCAGGGTATCGGTCGCCCGGCTGTTCGGAAGTGTGGGCAGGTTCGCGCGCTCAAGTTCGAAGTTGAGAAACTTCATGTCAAAGGCGGCATTATGAATGACCAACTGCGCATCACCGATAAAATCGAGAAAGGCGCGGCCAATGCTGTGAAAGAGCGGCTTGTCCTTGAGGAACTCATCGCCAAGACCGTGCACCTCGAACGCCTCTTTCGGCATCGCGCGTTCGGGGTTGATATATTGGTGGTAGGTCTTTCCGGTCGGCAAATGGTTGAAAAGCTCTACCGCGCCGATTTCGACGATGCGGTGGCCCTCTGACGGTTCGAAACCGGTCGTTTCGGTATCGAGAACGATTTCACGCATGTTGCCTCCGCAGATAAGCGATGAGTGCCTGCACATAGGCGCGGGTCTGGGGGATAGAAAGCGTTTCCACGATATGGGTTGCGCGCGTGCGCTTGTCGGCGTCGGGCATTTGCCGGTTCAACAGCAAGGCAAACTGCGCCTCGTTCATGCCAGGACGGTCCAGAACGCGTTGACGCTGGACCGCAGGAGGAGCTGTCACCAGCAATGTGGCGTGCATCTCCGCTTCCGTACCCTTTTCAAACAACAGGGGAATGTCAAAGACGACGATATCGCTTCGGGCGGCACGCGCAAAAGCCTCCCGGTCTTGCGCGACCAAAGGATGCACCAGCGCCTCCAGTCGGGGCAGGGCGGCAGGATCATCGGCAATCCACGCACGAAGAACGCTGCGGTCAATTTGGCCACTGACAACAGCCTCCGGGCAGATGTCCGACACTGGCCCGATTGCCGCACCGCCGGCACCATAAAGCCGGTGCACGGCGGCATCGGCATCCCATACAGGAAGCCCTTCGGCGACGAACATTGCGGCCGTCGTCGACTTTCCCATCCCGATCGAGCCAGTTAGGCCGAGACGAAAAGCGCTCATGCCGAGAGGACGGCGCGGCGGGTGGCGTCATCCACTTCGGGACGCTGACCGAACCAACGTTCAAACCCCGGAGCCGCTTGATGCAGCAACATCCCCAGACCATCAACAACGGTGCAGCCCATTGCCTGGGCTTCAATCAGGAACTGGGTCATCAGCGGAGTATAAACCAGATCTGTCACCACCGCATCGGACCGTAGGCCTTCGAGCGGAACGCGGAAATCCGGCTTGCCTGTCATCCCCAACGAAGTGGTGTTGACCACTGTCATCGCATCTTCCAGCATGCTGGAGGCTTGGACCCACTCGCTCACCACAACTTTTGCGCCAAAATCGGAACGAAGCGCCTCGGCCCGCGGACGGGTGCGATTGGCGATCCGTATCTCTGGCACCCCGACTTCTATAAGCGCGGCGATAACAGCCCGTGCGGCACCGCCAGCACCGAAAATTGCGGCCGGACCCGCTGACGGAACCCAATGCGGTGCGTTTTGACGCAGATTTGCAATGAAGCCGGAGCCATCGGTGTTATCGGCCTGGATCCGCCCATCCTTACGGAAAATCAGGGTGTTGGCGGCACCGATCAATGCCGCGCGATCCGTGATGATAACATCGGGGATCTTCAGGATCGCTTCCTTATGGGGAATGGTAATGTTGACCCCGACAAAGCCCAGACGAGGAAGAACCTGAAGCATCTGGGCAAGATCACTCGGGGCGATGTCGAGCGGAACATAGTGACCCCGAATCCCGTAACGCTTGAGCCAGTACCCGTGCAGCGCAGGGGAGCGGCTGTGTGCTATCGGGTGGCCGATGACACCGGCAAGGGGAACGCGGGGATGATCTGTCATGTCGGGATGAGACCTCTCTGACCCAGATACCCCAAAACCGGCAGAAGCGGAAGACCAAGCACGGTAAAGTAATCCCCGTCGATCGAGGAGAAGAGGCGCGCACCTTCTTCTTCGAGTTTGTATGCGCCGACGCTGTGACGGATGCTTTCCCAGTTGCGAGCCAGATAATCCTCCAGATAGCTGTCGGATATCGGGCGCATGACAAGACGAGCCTCGGTCACGATCCGCCACACCGGCTTTGCTTGATCATAAATGACGGCAGCAGACCAAAGACGGTGGGTTTGGCCACGCAAGCGGCGAAGATGATCGCGGGCCTCTTCGGCATTCGAGGGTTTTCCGAGGATTTCCCCATCAAAATCAAGAATTTGATCGCATCCGAGCACCATGCTTTCGGGAAAGCGATCCGCGATCTTCCGGGCCTTCATCTCGGCAAGGGTGTCGGCGATATCCCGAGGCCGTGCGCCCTCTGCCTGCAAACTGCGACGGATCGAGTCTTCGTCGATACGGGCGGCGTGAAAAGTGAAATCGACCCCGGCGGCAGCCAAAAGATTGCGCCGGATTTCAGACGTAGAGGCGAGGATGAAGGTCATTCCAGCGGGGACAGCTTTGTGGATATGCTCATTTTGTTCTTGTGACGCCGAATGGGGACTTCCGGGCGATGTGGCAAGAGGACGGCATACGACCGCTTCTTGTCAAGCCGAAGTCCCAAGTTATCCAGCTGTGCAAACTGGCCGAGCGGCTTTGTGGGAATCGGGACAGCGACATGGTCCGACAAGAATCGTGGAAGAAAGTGCAGCGATCCTTGAGTTGCTAAGTATAAGATAAAAAAATATAAAATAAAAACTTTCCACAGGGTGGCCGGTTTTTCCACAGTGTTATCCTGAGAGCGTCTCGATGTGGACAACTGCGCGGACAAGAGCGGAAATTCTGTTTTCCACAAGGCCTACATCTACATTTCATTTCTTTATTTATTTTATTAAAGATGCAGGAAGAGCGAGGACGCGATGCACGACTTACTGACCGACTGGTACTTCTGGATAAAGTCTCTTCACGTGGTCTCAGTGATCGCCTGGATGGCAGGTCTGTTCTATCTGCCGAGACTTTTCGTGTATCACGTCGAAGTGGTGGAGACCGGAAGCAAGACGGACAAACTGTTCCAGACGATGGAACGCCGCCTGCTGCGCGCCATCATGAACCCGGCCATGATCGCGACTTGGGTATTCGGCCTTTCTTTGGTGGCAGTTCCGGGCATTGTCGACTGGTCGATGGTCTGGCCTTGGGTGAAGGCTGCGTCGGTGCTTGCGATGACTTGGTTCCACATGTGGCTGGCAAGACAGCGCAAGTCATTTGTGAGCGGAACGAATTCGATCAGCGGTCGGCAGTACCGGATGATGAACGAGGTCCCTACAATTTTGCTGTTGTTCATCGTGTTCGCGGTGATCGTGAAGTTCTGATTTCTTGACTTTCACAAGGTCTCTCGTTATCGCGGCAAACGAGGGCCGTCCGGTCACTTGTTTTCCCGATGATGCAGATGTGGCGCTTATCCTGAGGATGGGCGACGCGAGGACTGTTATATGACTGTAGAACGCTTGAATCTTGCCGATCTGAAAGCGAAGACGCCTGCCGATCTTTTGGCGATGGCGGAAGAGTGGGAGATCGAGAACGCACCGAGCATGCGCAAGGGCGAGATGATGTTCCAGATCTTGAAGGAACATGCGGAAGAAGGCTTCGAAATCGGCGGCGACGGTGTGCTTGAAGTGCTGCAGGATGGTTTCGGCTTCTTGCGAAGCCCTTCTGCAAACTATCTTCCCGGCCCTGATGATATCTATGTCAGCCCGGACATGATCCGGCAGTTCAGCCTTCGCACCGGGGATTCGATCGAGGGGGTCATTCAGGCCCCGCGCGAGAACGAGCGGTACTTCAGTCTGATCAAGGCCACCAAGATCAATTTTGATGATCCTGAACGTGCCAAGCATAAGGTTCATTTTGACAACTTGACGCCGCTTTACCCCGACGAGCGTTTGAAGATGGAAGTCGATGATCCGACGGTGAAGGATCGGTCTGCGCGGATCATCGATCTGGTATGTCCTATCGGAAAGGGACAGCGGGCACTGATCGTTGCACCGCCACGGACCGGAAAAACGGTTCTGTTGCAGAACATTGCCCATTCGATTTCGACGAATCATCCCGAGTGCTATCTGATCGTTCTGCTGATCGACGAGCGCCCCGAAGAGGTTACGGATATGCAGCGGAGCGTGAAGGGTGAGGTTGTGTCCTCGACCTTTGACGAACCTGCGACAAGGCACGTCGCCGTGGCAGAAATGGTGATCGAAAAGGCGAAGCGTCTCGTCGAACACAAGCGGGATGTTGTTATCTTGCTCGACTCGATCACGCGTCTGGGTCGAGCGTTCAACACTGTTGTACCGTCCTCGGGTAAAGTGCTGACAGGGGGCGTTGACGCAAATGCCTTGCAGCGCCCGAAGCGGTTCTTTGGTGCGGCACGGAATATCGAAGAAGGCGGTTCGCTGACGATCATCGCAACGGCTCTGATCGATACCGGAAGCCGGATGGACGAGGTGATTTTCGAGGAATTCAAAGGCACCGGGAACAGCGAGATTGTTCTTGATCGGAAGGTGGCTGACAAGCGCGTCTTCCCGGCGATCGATATCTTGAAGTCCGGGACGCGGAAAGAAGACTTGCTTGTCGAGAAGGTGGATTTGCAGAAGACTTATGTTCTGCGGCGCATTCTAAATCCGATGGGCACGACGGATGCGGTCGAGTTCTTGCTTTCCAAGCTGAAGCAGACGAAGTCGAACGCTGAATTTTTCGAATCGATGAACACCTGAAGCCTAAAACAGGGCCAAAGTCATGTCGGACACGATCTTCGCGCTGGCAACAGCACGCGGTAGAGCGGGGGTTGCTGTTGTAAGAGTGTCTGGCCCCCTCGCTCTGGAAGCAGCAGCAGCACTTGGAATTACCGGCCTCCGACCCCGGTGCGCGTCACTTCGCAAACTTATGGCGAAGGGCGAGGTTCTGGACACAGGATTGGTTTTGTATTTCGAAGCTGGTGCAAGCTTTACCGGTGAGCCCGTCGTCGAGTTTCAGATTCATGGAGGGGAAGCGGTCGTCTCTGCCTTGTTGAAGTTTCTGGAGTCTGTGCCAGGCCTGAGGCTTGCACAGGCTGGAGAGTTTACCCGTCGCGCACTGGAAAATGGTGTATTGGATTTGACCCAAGTGGAGGCACTTGCGGATCTTATCGACGCAGAAACAGAGGCACAGCGGCGCCAGGCACAGCGGGTGTTGTCGGGTGCGATCGGTGTAAAGGCTGCTCGGTGGCGTGCCGACCTTATTCGGGCGGCGGCACTTATCGAGGCGACAATTGATTTTGCCGATGAAGAGGTTCCTGTTGATGTGACTTCGGATGTTCGCGAGATCGTGCTCCGTCTCTGCGAAGAGTTTCGCGAGGAAATTGACAACAGCCGAGGTGCCGAACGGGTGCGCGCAGGATTTGAGGTCGCGATTATAGGTGCGCCGAACGCGGGCAAGTCCAGTTTGCTGAATGCGCTGGTTGGGAGAGAGGCGGCCATTACTTCACCTGTTGCAGGAACAACTCGGGACATTATCGAGGTTCGAATGGACCTCGGCGGCCTTCCTGTGACTTTTGTCGATACTGCCGGCCTGCGCCAAACCGATGATGAAGTCGAACGGATTGGTGTTGCGCGGGCAAGGGAGCGTGCGGAGTTAGCTGATGTACGATTGCTTGTTTTGGCGCCTGACGAGACTCCTGACGTTCAGATGAATGCGGACATAGTTGTGTGGAGCAGAGCCGATCTGTCACCTCGTCCAGGCGCTGTTTCAAGCAAGACAGGGGAAGGTCTGGCATTGCTGGTCGAGACCATTCGACATCGACTAGAGGGGCAGGTCTCGGGATCTGGGGTCCTCATTCGAGAACGCCATAGGTCTGCGCTCGCGTTGGCGCGTGTCAGCATGGAGTCTGCCCTCGAATTGCTGTATGCTGATTATGTTCCTCTTGAATTGGTCGCGGCAGAATTGAGGTCCTCCACCCAAGCCGTTGATCTTCTGGTGGGAAAAATCGGGGTAGAGACGTTGCTTGATGAGATATTCAGCAGCTTTTGTATCGGAAAGTAGGGTTGTTTCACGTGAAACATTTCGATGTTATCGTTGTGGGCGGCGGGCACGCCGGTACTGAGGCTGCGCTGGCGGCCGCTCGGGCGGGGGTCACCGTGGCCCTGATCACACAAAAATTGGATGCGATTGGGCTTTTGTCCTGTAACCCTGCGATCGGAGGGCTTGGGAAGGGTCACTTGGTGCGTGAGATTGACGCATTGGATGGATTGATGGGTCGGGCAGCCGATGCAGCAGGGATCCAGTTCAGATTGCTTAATCGGCGAAAGGGTCCTGCGGTTCAGGGTCCGAGAGCGCAAGTGGATCGGGCGCTATATCGTTCCTTTGTGCAGGAAGAAGTTCGGGCTCAAGCGGGCTTGTCGCTGGTTGAGGGAGAAGTGGTTGACCTCGTGACTCTGGAGCATCGGGTTACGGGCGTGCTGTTGCGTGGCGGAGAAAGAATTGGTGCCCGAGCGGTTGTTCTGACAACCGGCACGTTTCTTAACGGCGTGATCCATATCGGGGACAAACGTCAATCCGGGGGAAGGATGGGCCATGATGCGTCAATCCCTCTCGGCGATCGGCTCAACGATCTTGGTCTCAAGCGAGGCCGACTTAAAACCGGAACGCCTCCGAGGTTGGATGGGCGGACGATCAATTGGGATATCCTGGAAATGCAGGCGGGCGATGAAGACCCGGTCCTCTTTTCCTTTTTAAACCACAAGCCAGTGGCGCGACAGATCTCGTGCGGCATCACGAGAACAAATGAGCGCACACATGACATCATTCGAGAGAATCTGTCGCGCTCTGCCATGTACGGAGGCCACATCGAAGGGGTTGGACCGCGCTATTGTCCTTCCATCGAGGATAAAGTTACGCGGTTTTCCGATAAGGACAGTCATCAGGTCTTTCTTGAGCCAGAGGGTCTAAGCGATCATACTGTTTATCCTAATGGCATTTCGTCATCGCTTCCATTTGATGTACAGCAGTCCTACGTCTCTTCCATTGAAGGACTTGAGAAGGCGGTTATCCTTCAACCAGCCTATGCCATCGAATATGATTTTTTTGACCCGCGCGCTTTGTCAGCTGCGCTAGAACTCAAGGAAATCAAAGGATTTTTCTTGGCTGGCCAGATTAACGGGACAACCGGATATGAAGAAGCGGCCGCTCAGGGTCTCTGCGCAGGTTTGAATGCTGCCATGGTTGCAAAGGGGGAGCCGGAAGTCATTTTTCATCGTGCTGACAGCTACATTGGCGTTCTGACGGATGATTTGCGTTCCCGAGGTGTAACTGAGCCGTATCGGATGTTTACTTCCCGCGCCGAATATCGGTTGTCCTTGCGCGCGGACAATGCAGACCAGCGGTTGACACCAAGAGGAGTAGATCTGGGTATCGTCAGTGATGTGCGACAAAAAGCGTTTTCCACCAAAGCGGAAGCGTTGGCGAATGCGAAACAAGCATTGCAGATGATCACATTCACACCGCGCGATCTGCTTTCCTTTGGGCTACAGGTGAGCGCCGATGGCTCGCGTCGAACCGCTCTTGAGGTTTTAGGCGCGTATCCGATGTCGGCAGAAGATCAAAATAGGCTGGTTCCGCACCTGAGCGCACTTGATTCCAGCATTCGGGAGCAAGTCCTGCGAGACGCTGCCTATGGGCGTTACCTTGATCGGCAAGACGCGCAGATATCTCAGCTTAAGCGTGAGGAAGCTACGGCTATACCCTGTGATTTTCCCTACGCAACGCTGTCAGGTCTCTCGGGCGAGCTTAAATCAAAGCTTATGAGGTGTAGGCCAGCAAGTCTCGCGGAGGCTGCTAAGATCGAAGGAATGACTCCGGCGGGTTTGGCTCTAATCTTGGCGAACCTTCGCAAATATACTGCACTGAAGGCGGTGCCTTGATGGCACAAAAGTCGACGTCTGCCGAGCGGATTGTTTCACGTGAAACAGATGAGAAGCTTCTGCTTCTGGAGCGCTTGGTCCAAAAGTGGAATCCGATCATCAATCTTGTGTCGAAGGAAAGCTTGAAGACCATTAGATCGCGTCATATCGACGATTCTATGCAGATATTTCGTCTCGCACATTTCCGCGGCGGTGTTTGGTGTGATCTCGGGAGTGGCGGCGGATTTCCGGGTCTGGTTGTCGCGATTATGATGGCTGAAGAGGGTGTCGGAGGTCGGGTTGTGCTCGTGGAGGCTGATCAGCGTAAGTCCGCATTTTTACGCGAGGCTGCCCGCCAATTGGAGGTCACAGTAGAGGTCTTTACGGAGAGGATCGAAAGGGTCCCGCCTTTAGGAGCGGCGGTGTTGTCGGCGCGCGCGTTGGCGGGCTTGCCGCGGCTGTGCGAATTCGCGAACTTGCATATGGCGACAAATGGAGTTGCTCTTTTCCCCAAGGGCGTTCGTTACCAGGATGAGATCACTCAGGCGAAGGCGGCATGGGTCTTTGACCTTACGGTGCACCAGAGCGTGACGGAGCGAGCATCTGCAGTCTTGGAGATAAGGAATATCCGGCATGTCTGAGTCGAACTCACGCCGTTCTCCAAAGGTTATCGCTGTTGCCAATCAAAAGGGCGGAGTGGGGAAGACTACAACGACCATCAATCTTGCTGCTGGGCTCAGCGAGTTCGGATACAAGGTTTTGGTCATCGACTTTGACCCACAAGGAAATGCGTCGACTGGTCTGGGCGTCTCCCCGGAGGCACGAGGCAAGACCAGCTACGATCTATTACTTGAGCAAGCGCTGATAACAGATCTTTGTCAAAACTCTACAGTGCCTGGAATCAGCGTTTGCCCGGCGAACGCTGACTTAGCGTCTGCGGACATTGAACTCGTTTCCAGCGAAAAGCGCTCGTTTCTCCTGGCCGATGCTGTTTCGGAAGCCAGTTTTCTAGCTGCCGGGTTCGACTTCGTCCTGGTTGATTGTCCGCCATCGCTGTCATTGTTGACAGTTAATGCTCTCGTCGCGGCAGAATCCGTGCTTGTCCCCCTCCAGAGTGAGTTTTTTGCTCTGGAGGGGCTGTCACAGCTAATGCTCACGATTCGAGACATTCGCAAGTCTGCAAATCCTCGCCTTAGAATTGAGGGGGTGCTCATAACCATGGCGGACAGCCGAAATCGGCTCTCGCAGCAAGTGGAGGCAGATGCGCGCGCCAACTTGGGTGATATGGTTTTTGCTACCACGATTCCGCGAAATGTAAGAGTTTCCGAAGCGCCATCCTTTGCATTGCCTGTATTGCAATATGACCCGACGTCGAAAGGTGCAGAGGCATATCGCCGGCTTGCTCTAGAAGTCATCTCACGTCGCTCTAGCGGCCGTGCTGCCTAAAAAAAGAAAGAAGTCTCATGGAAAAGAAGGCAGAACGAAAAGGGTTGGGCCGCGGACTGTCAGCCTTGATGGCCGATGTAAATCTCATCAAGGGTGATATGGATGGCAAAAGCCCTGCCGGGACTTCGGCGGATGCAATGGTGCCGATCGAAAGGATTGTCCCGAATCCAAACCAACCAAGGCGCGACTTTGATGCAGGCCTTCTTGAAGAACTCGCAGCCTCAATCCGGGGAAGAGGGATTATCCAGCCCCTTGTCGTTCGTCCAATAAAAGCTTCTCATTCCTACGAGATCATTGCTGGAGAAAGGCGTTGGCGCGCGGCACAGATGGCGCGTCTTCACGCAGTTCCTGTGGTCATCCGAGAGTTTTCGGATGATGAAGTCCTTGAAATTGCAATTATCGAGAATATCCAGCGCGCAGATCTGAACGCAGTTGAAGAAGCGCTCGGATTCAAGCAGCTTATGGAAAACTACGGCCATACCCAGGAAAAGCTGGCCGAAGCTCTATCCAAAAGCCGGTCTCACGTCGCGAACACCATGCGACTGCTCGCTTTGCCGGAAGACGTGTTAACAATGATACGGTCGGGTAAACTCACGGCCGGCCACGCCCGTGCCTTGATTGGCGCCCCTGACCCGTTGTCGCTTGCACAAAAAGTCGTGAACTCGGCTCTTTCCGTGCGAGAAACGGAGAAGCTGGTCCGCCAAGTTGCGAACGGAGGCAACAAGAAAGGCAGCAATCCTCGTAAAACAGAAAAGGATGCGGATACCCGGGCCATCGAATCTGATCTAAGTGCAAACCTAGGGATGGGTGTATCCATCGATCATGACGTTTCGGGTGAGGGCGGCACGCTGCGGATCAGGTACCGAGACCTTGAGCAGCTTGACATGATCTGCCAAGTGCTCTCGGTGGTGCCGCGAGATTTCGCAAGCTGATGTTAACCTGCAACCAGCTTGCGCAAAACCGCGTTTAGAACTAGGCGCCCGGAGGCAGTTGCCCTTAACCGGCCATCAGCGACGGTCACAAGCCCCAAATCGTCAAGTTCACTTATCGGTTGTTGGGGTAAGTCATTCCCTGCAATAGCGCGATAATCAGTAAGATCAATACCTTCAGAAAGTCTTAGCCCCATCATAATGAATTCGGCAGCTTGGTCTTCCCGAGAAATAGGTTCCAAACCGAGCTTCGCGTTTGTCTTCACATCTTGAAGCCAAGTTGTGGGAGCCAATGGCCGCGTTGTGGCGAATCTTTCGCCATTTCCCTTGGTGATTCTGCCGTGCGCCCCCGGGCCTACGCCCACATAATCTCCACCCCGCCAATAGATCAGATTGTGACGCGACTCTTCGCCGGATCGGGCATGGTTTGATACCTCATAGGCATTATATCCCGCATCTGAGCAGATCTCTTGGGTAAGCTCATACATCTCCGCCGCTACATCCTCGACTGGCAGTCCGCGAAGAAGCCCGCGATCATATCTTGCGCCAAAGACTGTTCCGGGCTCGATCGTCAACTGATACAGCGACAGATGACCGCCTGCGAGTTTCAGCGCCTCGACCAGCTCACTTCGCCACTGCCCGATCGTTTGATCTTGCCGCGCGTAGATGAGATCAAAGCTCGTGCGATCAAAAACTTGCTGCGAAACCTCAATTGCACGTCTGGCTTCATGCGCATCGTGAAGCCGTCCCAGCCGTCTGAGATCATTGTCATTGAGTGCCTGGACGCCGACGGAAACGCGATTTACGCCAGCAGTTTTGAACGCCTGAAATTTGTCGATTTCGACGGAGGTTGGGTTCGCTTCAAGCGTAATTTCGACATTGTTGGCGATTTTCCAAAGCTGCGCGGCATCATCAATGATGGCCTCAACAGTTGCGGGGTCCATCAGTGAGGGTGTCCCCCCACCGAAAAAGATGCTGCTTAGAACCCGATCTGGGGAAAGCTCGGCATAGCGCCTCATTTCAGCGAGGAAGGCAACTCGCCAAACATCATGATCCACCTTCGCTGAAACATGGCTATTGAAGTCACAGTAAGGACATTTCGATTGGCAGAATGGCCAGTGCACATAAAGTCCGAAACCCGCAGATTGCCATCGTTCCATCATGCTCATCCAATCAGAGGGCGGGTTTCACGTGAAACAATTTGCGATTAATTTGCGGAATGCATCCGCGCGGTGACTGATCTGGCCCTTTTTCGCGAGGTCCATTTCTGCGAAGGTTTCCTCGTATCCGTCAGGTTGAAAAATGGGGTCATAACCATGCCCCTCCGCGCCCCGCATTGGCCAGACCAGCCTACCTGAAATGCTGCCCTCGAAAACCATATCCTCGCCATCGGGCCAAGCGAGCACCAGTGTGCACCGAAACTGCGCTGTTCGTGGTTCTGTCGCGTTGATGTCTTCGCAGGCCTGCCATGTCCGCGTCATAGCCAGCTTGAAATCGCGCCCTGATCCGGTCTCCGCCCAATCGGCAGTATAAACACCCGGTGCGCCTGCCAGAGCATCGACGCAAATGCCGGAATCATCCGCAAGGGCTGGTAGCCCAGTCGCTAGCGCTGCAGCATGGGCCTTTATGCGGGCATTGCCAACAAAGCTGTTCTCAGTTTCGGCGGGTTCGGGCAAACCAAAAGCCGCAGCAGAAACCACTTCCACGCCGTAAGGCGCGAGCAGCGCGGTGATTTCTTCGAGCTTGCCTTGATTATGGGTTGCAATCAGCAACGTCTTACCCAGCGTATGCAACCCACTAACCTCCAATTGCGCTCAGCTGCGCCTCGACCAAGCGCTTTGCGCCGGCTTCTGCCAGGCCAAGCAATTCAAGCATTTCCTCTCTAGAAAAAGATGCTCCCTCCGCAGACATCTGCACCTCGACCAGACGGCCGCGACCCGTCACTACAAAGTTGCCATCCGTTCCGGCTGCAGAGTCCTCTGGATAATCGAGGTCAAGCACAGGCTGACCTGCATAAATGCCGCAAGAAATCGCTGCGACATGATCCAGAATAGGATCGCTCACGATGGTGCCTGCCGCCAATAACTTGTTCACGGCCAGACGAAGCGCAACCCAGCCGCCAGTGATCGCAGCGCAGCGCGTACCGCCGTCCGCCTGCAACACATCGCAGTCAATCACGATCTGCCGCTCGCCAAGTGCGCTACGATCTACGCCCGCGCGCAAAGATCTTCCGATAAGCCTTTGAATTTCTTGTGTTCTTCCAGACTGCTTTCCAAGGACCGCCTCTCTGCGCGTCCTGCTGTTGGTCGCGCGTGGAAGCATGCCATATTCTGCGGTGACCCACCCAAGCCCCGTGTTCTTCAAAAAAGACGGAGCCTTGTCTTCAATCGTCGCAGAGCATAACACATGCGTGTTACCGATCTTGATCAGGCATGAACCTTCCGCGTGCCGCATCACGTTGGTTTCAATAGAAACGGGGCGCATTTGGTCCAGTTGTCGGCCAGAGGGACGCATGTTTTTTTCCTTTCCGTCGGTCCAAGCCAGATATGCGCCTGACCGCAGTCTATGCAACCCCGATTGACCATCGCGTGGATCGGAATAGTCTGATGCGTTGAAAGGAGTGTCACATGACCGAAGGTGCGAATCTGCTTTCAGAAATGAATGATCGGTCTCGTGAAGTGTTCCGTCGCGTGGTTGAAGGCTATCTGACCAATGGTGAGCCGGTCGGCTCCCGAAGCCTGACGCGCAGCATGTCCGAAAAGGTCTCGGCGGCGACCATTCGCAACGTCATGCAGGATCTCGAGTATCTCGGGCTGCTCGATAGTCCCCACGTCTCCGCCGGTCGGATACCGACTCAGCGCGGGCTACGCATGTTTGTCGACGGTCTGCTCGAGGTGGGCGCGGTGGCGCAGGAAGATCGCGAAAAGATCGATGCCACACTCGGCAGTTCGGACAATGATGTGGCATCGTTGCTCGATCAGGTCGGCTCAGCCCTGTCCGGCATCACGCGCGGCGCAAGTCTCGTGCTTTCGCCCAAGCGCGAGGCGCCCATCAAGCATATCGAGTTTGTCAGCCTGTCGCCCGAGCGCGCCCTTGTCGTGTTGGTCTTTGCAGACGGCCATGTCGAAAATCGGTTGTTCACCCCGCCGCCGGGCCAGACGCCCTCTTCGATGAGAGAGGCGGCCAATTTTCTTAACGCCCTTGCCGAAGGCCGCACGCTGTCCGATCTGCGGCGCACAATGACGCAAGACATCGATCGTCACCGGCAGGAAATTGACGTTCTGGCCCGGGAGTTGGTGGAAAGCGGCATTGCCATTTGGGAAAACAGCGGCACGCAAGGAGAACGGCTGATCGTCAGGGGCCGCGCGAATTTGCTGGAGGCTGCCACTGAAGGCCCCGAAATCGAGCGTATCCGCAGTTTGTTCGATGATCTTGAGCGCAAGCGGGACATCGCAGACTTTCTCGAGTTGACCGAGACGGGCGACGGTGTGCGCATTTTTATCGGTTCGGAGAACAAGCTTTTCTCACTTTCGGGTTCCTCTCTGGTGGTCTCTCCCTATATGAACGCTGATCGAAAGATCATCGGTGCCGTTGGCGTCATTGGTCCGACGCGGCTGAATTATGGTCGCATCGTTCCGATTGTCGACTACACGGCACAGCTTGTCGGCCGGCTGGTGTCCGAGCGCGGCAAGGGATGATCGCCCGAGTATTTGTGTAAGGAAGACAAAAATGGCCCAGGAAAACCCGAGCGCCGAGGCAACAGAGATCGAAGAGATCGAGGAATTCATCGAAGCGGAAGAGCTTGAGGCTTTGCGCGCTGAACGTGACGAATTGCGGGATCGGTTCATGCGTGCACTCGCAGATGCGGAAAACTCGCGCAAGCGGGCAGACCGCGATCGCAGGGAGGCCGAGCAGTATGGCAGCACCCGGCTGGCCCGTGATCTTTTGCCGGTGTTTGACAACCTGAAACGGGCGCTCGACTCGGCTACAGATGAAACCCGCACCCAGGCGGCCGCTTTGATCGAGGGCGTCGAACTTACGCTGCGCGAATTGATCAACGTGATGACCAAACACGGCGTGACGCCGATCTCGCCGGTCGCGGGCGATGCGTTTGACCCGCAGTTGCATCAGGCAATGTTCGAGGCACCCGTCCCGGGAACAAAGGCGGGCGAGATCATTCAGGTGATGACCGATGGCTTCATGTTGCACGACCGGCTTTTGCGGCCCGCGCAGGTGGGCGTTTCCTCCACGCCTGCAAACTGACATTTGCTGCCTGAAGGCAGGCACGATCCACGCTGCATGACGCCTCTAGGTGCCTCGAATGGCCGGACGATCAACGTAATCGTCCGGCAACTCGTCATGAAAGTTTCACTGCTTTAAGTCCTATTGCCGATTTTCAATGCCGTGGCGCTCTGGTCAGCGCGTAGGGTCGGCCAATGCTACATCAGGCGTCCGTGTGCGGCTTCGCGTCCCGCTTGGACTTCTTCAGTCTCGCCAGCATGCAGTCCTTGTGCAACCCGGATGTGAAGCGCGCTTGACAGCAACGCAACCGAAGCAAAGAAAAAGATGAAACTTTTATCTAAAGCAGCTGCTTTAGATCATAGACAAGGCGGAGCGCATCCATCGGCGTGAGTTCATCGGGTTGTATATCGCGCAGCCGTGTCTCTACCGCCGAGGTTTTGGCGGCAGGGCCGGGCGCGGGGCGCGGCGGGGCGGCCCGGAAAAGGGGCAGGTCGTCGATCAGCGCAGATTGCTTGGGCGCATCCCGCTCCCCCTTTTCGAGCGCCTCCAGAACCGCTTTGGCTCGGTCGACCACCGATTGGGGTAAACCCGCCAAGCGGGCCACCTGAACGCCATAGCTTCTGTCTGCCGCTCCCTTGCGCACCTCGTGCAGGAAAATCACATCGCCTTCCCACTCTTTCACGGCAACCGTGGCGTTCTCGACACCTTCCAGCTTGCCAGCAAGGGCGGTCATTTCGTGGTAGTGGGTCGCGAACAGGGCCCGGCAACGATTGGTTTCGTGCAGGTGCTCGAGCGTTGCCCAAGCGATCGACAATCCGTCATAGGTCGCAGTGCCGCGGCCAATCTCGTCAAGAATGACAATCGCCCGATCATCTGCCTGATTCAGAATCGCCGCGGTTTCAACCATTTCCACCATAAAGGTGGACCGTCCTCGTGCGAGATCATCGGCGGCGCCGACCCGGCTGAACAGCTGGCTGACCAGCCCGATATGTGCCTCTGCTGCCGGCACAAAACTGCCCGCCTGCGCCAACAGCGCGATCAGCGCATTCTGGCGCAAGAATGTCGACTTACCCGCCATGTTTGGCCCTGTCAGAAGCCAGATAGCAGGGGTCTGCGCCTCGGTCAGGCAGCAATCATTGGCAACAAATGGGCCAGCGCCTTGCCGCTTCAGGGCGCGTTCCACCACGGGGTGGCGCCCCGCGACGATCTTGAAGGCGTGGCTTGCGTCAACCACAGGCTCTGACCAGTTTTCCGCCGCCGCCAGATCAGCAAGGCCGCAAGCCAGATCAATCTCGGCAAGCGCCCGCGCAGCCGCACCTATAGGCCCAGACTGATCAAGCACTGCCCGCCGCAGGTTTTCGTAATGCTGCTTTTCAAGCTCCAGCGCATGATTGCCCGCGTTCAAGATCCGCGTCTCGATCTCATTCAAATCAACTGTGGTAAAGCGGACTTGTCCTGCGGTCGTCTGGCGGTGGATGAAGACATCGGGTTTTGCGCGCATCGCGGCTTCATGCGTCGGGGTGACCTCGATGAAGTAACCCAGCACGTTGTTATGCTTGATTTTCAACCCGGCAACACCCGACAGTTCGCAATAGTCTGCCTGCATCCTGCCGATAACCGACCGCCCTTCGTCCCGTAGGGCGCGGGTCTGGTCCAGTGCATCATCATATCCGCTGGCGATGAAACCGCCGTCCCGCGCCATCTGCGGTGGTTCTGCCACCAGCGCATCTTCAAGCATGCCAACCAAAGCGTCCTGACCCAACAACGCGTCGGCGGCTTCTGCCAGCAATGTCGGCGCGTCCTGCATCAATGGATAAATTGCTCCAGCCTGCGCAAGACCTGCGCGTATCGCCGCAAGATCACGCGGGCCGCCACGATCCAGCGCAAGGCGAGACAGGGCGCGGTCCATATCCGGCACGCGGCGCAGATGGCCCCGCAGCGTTTCGCGCAAGCCTGCCTGCTCGACCAGATGCCTCACCGCTTCGTGACGCGCACGAATGACGTTCAGGTCGCAAGAGGGGGCCGAGATGCGCCGCTCCAGCAACCGCGCACCAGCGGGCGTGACCGTCCGATCTATGGCAAGCAACAGCGACCCTTCACGGCCACCAGAGAGCGCCTGTGTCAGTTCGAGGTTGCGGCGCGTCGCGAAATCTATCTGCATCGCTCCGCCGACAGGCTCCCGCACGGGCGGGCGAAGCAGCGGCAATTTTCCGCGCTGCGTCAGATCAAGATAGTCGACCAAAGCTCCCATCGCCGAGATCTCGGCGCGGTCAAAGGTTCCAAATGCCTCCAACGACCCCACGCCAAACAGAGCGCAAAGCCGCTTTTCCGCCGATACAGAATCAAAACTGCCCCTTGAAAGTGGCGTCAGCGCGGCCCCCATATCCTCTGCGATTGGCGCAATGTCTCGGTCGTGTATCTCGCTGACCAACACTTCGCGCGGGGCCAGCCTTGCCAATTCGGGGGCCACTCTGGTCAAGGCGCAAGGCATGACGCGCAACTCGCCGGTTGAGATGTCAGCCCATGCGAGCGCTGCCTTGTCGCGCACTTCGGCCCATGCGGCCAGATAGTTGTGCCGGCGCGCATCGAGCAATGCTTCTTCGGTCAGGGTGCCGGGGGTGACCAGCCGGACCACATCGCGCCGCACCACCGATTTTGATCCACGCTTCTTGGCTTCGGCCGGGTCTTCCAGTTGCTCCGCGATAGCGACGCGAAACCCTTTGCGGATCAGCGTCAACAGATAGCCTTCTGCTGCATGCACAGGGACCCCGCACATGGGAATGGGCTCACCCAGGTGGAACCCGCGCTTTGTCAGCGCAATATCGAGGGCTTCGGCGGCTGCCAGCGCGTCCTCAAAGAACATCTCGTAAAAATCGCCCATGCGATAGAACAGCAAAGCACCGGGGTTTGCCTCTCTGATCTCAAGATACTGGGCCATCATAGGCGTTACGTTGGCGTCTTCCTGCGGCACGCTTGGTCCCCCTGCTGCGGGTCAGACCCTACAAAACGACTGGGCTGGGGGAAAGGGCTATCCCGACTGGACCCATCTGCCTTCCATGCTAGGGTGCTGGTGCGGACAGCGAGGAGGCAAGGTGCGCAATCAGATCGATCATTCAGGGGAGCCCGTGGCGCTGTTCCTCGATCCTGCGCGCGATGCCGGCGTGGGCTTCCTGACGCCTCCGCCTTTCTGGTGGCGGCTTCGCGACGCGTCGCAAATCGATGCTTTTGCGGCTTCCGCCGACGAGGGCATGAATGCGCGGATCGAAGCGCATGTGCGGCAAGTCAAGCGGCATCGATCCTTTAACCAGGTGATAGAGTTTCCAGTGGTCGCCACGCTGCTAGAGCGTGCGGAATTTCGTAAATCCTATACGATGGCGCATGGTAAAGCGCTTCTCAACGGTGCGGCCGGCGCGCGGTTGATGAACCGTTTTGACTGGGAAAGGGGGGAAGACGCATCTGCGTCGCTCAGTGCGTATTTTGCTGCCTGTCAGGCTGCCAATGACGTAGCGCGCCTGCCCGTTGCTGATATGCCCCAAGATGCCGATTTCGCGCTGGGGTGCCGCAACACCTTCAACTATTTCCACTTCCTGACAGAAACCTTGCCCCAGCTTACGGTGCTGGACGAAATCGAGTTTCAGGGTCGCATCTTTCTTCACTTCCCGAACCACCCCGAGAAGACAAGGCCTTTTGTTCTGGGCTTCATCAGGGCCTTGTTCCCCGAGTTGGCCGACCGGTTGGTGCTGGAAAGAGCGCCAAGAGACTACCCCAGAGTTTTGACCGCCTTCAGCTTTCAATGGGCCTATTTCCAGTTCCCCTCCCAAGTGGTCGGCTCTCTCGACCCGCTTGCCCCGTCTGATCTCTCTTGGCATGGGCACACTGGTTCGCGAACGACACGCGCCGTTCTGGCGATGAATTCGGTGGAAAGCAGCCTGCTTTCCCTCCGCGCTCGCGGGTTGGCTGCGGTAGAACATCGGGCCTTCGACCACCTGCCAAAACGGGTCTATATCTGCCGAAAGACCGGCGAGGCGCGTGACCGGAAACTGCGGGGTGAGGCTGCGCTTCTGGAACTGCTCACCGTTTTCGGCTTTGAAGCCGTCGCGCTGGAAGACCTTTCGCCGCTTGACCAGATCGCCCTGATGGCACGGGCAGAAATAGTGGTGACCGCACATGGCGCAGGCTTGGCGAATATGGTCTTCGCAAATCGTGATGCCACCGTGATCGAGATTGGCACCTTGCAGACGGCACAGATCAGATGGGGCGATTTCTGGCCCGCTGCGCATGTGTCGGGCTGTCGATATGTCTCTTTTGTGGCGGATCATGACTGTGACAATCCGCTGGAGGTGCCGGATTTCAACCTGGTCGGTCTAGTGCCGGTTCACCTGTCCGAGCGTGGGCTTGGACGCCTGATGGCGTTCGTCGCAACCCTCTGCGGCCATGCGCCGCGACTGGACAGAGCCGAAGACGTGGCGCGGCTCGCCATGCAGCTCCTGCGCGCAGGTCATGTGGAGCGCGCAGACGCCGTGCTGGAGCGGCATCGCGACATGCAGCACGGGCACGCCGGCCTTTGTCTGGCGCAGGCCGATGTGCATAAGGCGCGTGGTGAATGGGGTGCAGAACTGATCGCACTTTATGAGGCGCGGCAGGCTGATCCGTCACGTTGGCAAACATTGGCGCAGGTTTTGTGGTGTGCGCGCCGCCTGAACAAGGTTGAGGTGCAGGTTTGGGCCATCCGGGTCTTGCAGGCCGAATTCCCTGATCGCATCGCAGAACTCGCCAAAGGGCGCGACTGGGTTCAGCAACTTCTCTAGCCGATGTTTGTGCAGATTGTGCGCATCGTCTGGCCTCGCTATGACGAACCAAACCCATCAAGGAACATATGGCCCATGTCCTCGAAAAACCGTGTTACCCCTGAAGAAGCGCTTGCCTACCACCTGGAACCGCGTCCGGGCAAATATGATGTTGTCGCCTCGACCCCTATGGCAACACAGCGCGACCTTAGCCTTGCTTACAGCCCCGGTGTGGCTGTGCCGGTACAGGCAATCGCCGACAATCCGGCGCTGGCCTATGACTACACGGTCAAGGGCAACATGGTTGCGGTGATCTCCAACGGCACAGCTATTCTTGGCATGGGCAACCTTGGCGCGCTGGCGTCGAAACCGGTGATGGAAGGCAAGGCGGTGCTTTTCAAGCGCTTCGCCGACGTCAACGCGATCGACATCGAACTTGATACCGAAGACCCTGATGAAATCATCAAGGCCGTGTCGCTGATGGGTCCGACCTTTGGTGGCATCAACCTTGAAGATATCAAGGCGCCCGAATGTTTCATCATCGAACAGCGCCTCAAGGAGATCATGGACATTCCCGTGTTCCACGACGACCAGCATGGCACGGCGGTTATCTGTGCTGCGGGTCTCATCAATGCGCTGGAGTTGTCAGGCAAACGGATTGAAGACTGCCGCATCGTTCTGAACGGGGCAGGGGCCGCGGGTATTGCTTGCCTTGAATTGCTGAAAAGCATGGGTGCCAAGCACGACAACTGCATCATGTGCGACACCAAGGGTGTGATCTATCAGGGCCGCACCGAGGGCATGAACCAGTGGAAGTCCGCCCATGCCGCCAACACCCCGCTCCGCACTCTGGAAGAGGCGATGGCGGGCGCCGATGTGTTTCTGGGGGTTTCCGCAAAAGGTGCGGTAACGCCGGAAATGGTGTCTAGCATGGCCGAAAACCCTGTCATTTTCGCCATGGCAAACCCTGACCCCGAAATCACTCCGGAAGAGGCGCATGCCGTGCGCCCCGATGCCATCGTCGCGACAGGGCGTTCCGACTATCCCAACCAGGTCAACAACGTTCTCGGCTTTCCCTATCTTTTCCGCGGTGCGCTCGATATCCACGCCCGCGCGATCAATGATGAAATGAAGATTGCTTGCGCCCGCGCGCTGGCCGCGCTTGCGCGTGAAGACGTTCCAGATGAAGTGGCCATGGCCTACGGACGAAAGCTGTCCTTCGGGCGCGACTATATTATCCCGACCCCTTTCGATCCGAGGTTGATCTATGTGATCCCTCCCGCAGTCGCAAAGGCTGGAATGGATACCGGCGTGGCGCGGCGGCCAATCATCGACCTGAAGGCCTATGAACAAAGCCTGAAGTCCCGCATGGACCCCACCGCCAGCATCCTGCAGGGCGTCCATGCCCGGGCGAAGCAATCGCAGGCGCGGATGATCTTTGCCGAAGGCGATGATCCGCGCGTGCTGCGTGCCGCGGTGGCCTATCAACGGGCTGGTCTGGGCAAGGCAATCGTGGTGGGGCGAGAGCCTGACGTGCGCGAAAAGCTTGAGGCCGCAGGATTGGGCGACGCTGTGCGAGAGTTGGACGTGGTAAACGCAGCCAATACCCGTCATTTGGAAACGTATAAGGACTTTCTCTACAAGCGTTTGCAGCGCAACGGCCATGATGCGGAAGACATTCACCGCCTTGCCGCCCGCGACCGCCATGTGTTCTCTGCATTGATGCTGCAACATGGCCATGGTGACGGTCTGGTAACCGGCGTCACCCGAAAGTCTGCGCACATCCTGTCGCTGATCAATCATGTGTTTGATGCGACCGCAGCCGATGGCGCGGTTGGCGTCACGGCGCTGCTGCACAAAGGCCGGATCGTGCTCATCGCCGACACGCTGGTGCAGGAATGGCCGGAACCAGAGGATCTTGCGACCATCGCGATCCGTTCGGCGGGCGTCGCGCGGTCTCTGGGACTCGAGCCTCGGGTCGCCTTCGTGTCATTCTCGACCTTTGGCTATCCGGTCTCTGAACGGGCTACGAAAATGCACGCAGCGCCCCGCCTTCTCGACAAGATGGGCGTTGACTTCGAATACGAAGGCGAGATGACCGTCGATGTCGCCCTGAACCTTGATCAGATGAGGAACTATCCGTTCTGCCGCCTGACAGGTCCGGCCAACATCCTTGTGGTCCCGGCGCGCCATTCGGCGAGCATTTCTGTCAAGCTGATGCAGGAAATGGCAGGGGCAACCGTGATCGGGCCAATCCTTACGGGCGTAAAAAAGCCGATCCAGATTTGTTCTACGAACTCGACGGTGAACGATATCCTGAACATGGCGGTCATGGCGGCCTGCAAGATTGGCCAGTAAAAGCAAAAGGCCCGCCAGACCGGCGGGCCTTGTTTTACTTGGCAAAGGCAGCCTGTCTGCCCCACAACTGCTTTACCCGCGCATCGCGTCCACAGGCCTGCCGATAGAATGTATAGGCATTCTTCTTCTGCTTCGGCCCTGAGCGGGTTATCACGATCTCTGAACTTTTATAGTAATCCTGATGATATGCCTCGGCCTTCCAGAAGATGCTTGCAGGCAAAACAGGGGTCACGATCTTCTGGCCTAGTGCTCGGCCCGCCTCTGCCACCGCCGCTTCCGCTGCCGCCTTTTGTGCAGCGTTAGACACGAAAATAGCGGTGCGATAGCTTGCCCCCCGATCACAGAACTGCCCACCTGCATCTGTCACATCGACAGACCGGAGAAACATCGCGATGATCTGCGCATAGCTGATCTTGCTGGTGTCGAAAGTGATCTCGACTGCCTCGTAATGGCCGTCATGGTTTTTGTAGGTCGGGTTCTGCAAGCTGCCGCCTGTATAACCGGACACCACAGAGCGGACGCCTTCGACCTTTTCGAAATCGGCCTCGACACACCAGAAGCATCCTCCGGCGACAATGGCTCGCTCCGTTGCCGCATGCGCTCCGGTGGTGGCCAACAGCCCCAGCAGCACGATGGCCGTAAGTATCGACATCATTCTGTGCATCTCGCACTCCTCTTTACTGTGGCCAAGGTTCACCCGTCCGATGCTGGCGTCCACTCACCCTGACGTGATGTCACGCAGTGGTGATCCTCCCTCTTTCCCTCCTGCGACGCTGCGCATAGCCTGCGCCAAAATGGAGGACAGGATGACTGACGATGTTTCGACCCATCAGGCCGAAGAAGACGCGCGCAACGAAGCCATTCTGATCTGGGTGAATGGCGCGCTCCGCCCAAAGTCCGAGGCCTTTGTTTCGGTTTACGATTCGGGTTTCATGCTGGGAGACGGCGTCTGGGAGGGGATCAGGCTTTACAACAACCGTTGGACCTTTCTTGACGAACATATGGATCGGCTTTTTGAAGCGGCCAAGGCCATCGACCTCGACATCGGGATGGCGCGGGACGAGTTGATCGCCGCGGTCCTTGAAACGCAGGCCGCAAACCAGATGACAACCGATGCCCACGCCAGGCTCATGGTCACCCGCGGCATCAAGACCCGCCCGTTTCAGCACCCCAGACTGTCCCGTCAGGGTCCGACGGTGGTAATCATTATGGAGCATTCGCGCCAAAAGTTGCCGCGCCCCATTCGCCTTGCGACAGTGCCGCATCTGCGTGGCCTGCCGATGACACAAGATCCCAAGCTGAATTCACATTCCAAGCTGAACTGCATCCTCGCCTGTATTGCCGCCGAAAAGGCCGGCGCGGATGAGGCATTGATGCTTGATGTGCATGGATTCGTGAACACCACCAACGCCTGCAACTTCTTTGTTGTGAAAAAGGGGCAGGTTTGGACCAGCACGGGCGACTACTGCATGAACGGTATCACCCGTCAGAAGGTCATCGATCTGTGCCGCAGCAACGACATACCGGTGTTTGAGCGTAACTTCACCCTTGTCGATACCTACAGCGCCGATGAGGCTTTCCTGACCGGAACATTCGGCGCCCAAACGCCGGTCGGGGTGATTGACGGCCGCCAGATCGGCACCGGCCAGATCGGCCCCGTAACGGAGCGCATCCGCGGGCTTTACAAAACGCTTGTCGGCGCGTGACGCCAAATCTTCACAATTTCCAACGGGCCGCAGGCTGTGAACGCGCTGGCGCCGACCGATCATCAGGAGTCTCACCATGAAAATCGCGATGTGGTCCGGGCCGCGCAATTTGTCGACCGCGCTAATGTATGCCTTCGCCGCGCGCGGAGATTGCGCAGTCTGGGACGAGCCTTTCTATGCCGCCTATCTGCGCGAAACCGGCATTGATCATCCGATGCGCCCCGAAATCATCGCAAACCACGAATCCGATCCCGCCAAGGTCGCTGCCGGCTGCATCGGGAAGATTCCGAAGCAGCAGAGCCTTTTTTACCAGAAGCACATGACGCTCCACATGATCCCGCAGTTTGATCGCGGCTTCATGCGTCACCTTGCGAATGTCTTCCTTATCCGCCATCCGGCCCGTGTCGTGGCGTCTTACGCGAAAAAGCGGGAAGGTCCGACACTGATGGATATCGGGTTTGTCCAGCAGGCGCAGTTGTTCGATGAGGTGGCAGAATGGTCCGGTCATCCGCCGCCGGTCATTGACAGCGCCGACATACGCGCAAACCCCCGGTCTGCATTGACGCGACTTTGCGCTGCCTTGGGAATTCCCTTTACAGACAAGATGCTGTCCTGGCCTGTCGGTCCGAAACCCTGCGATGGTGTCTGGGCGCCGCATTGGTATGGCGCTGTCCATAGGTCTTCCGGCTTTGAAGATCCGGAAGGTCCGTTGCCCGAATTGGACGACGCCTACCAAAAGATCGTCGATCAGGCGCTGCCCTTTTATCAGAAACTGGTCGCTCACAAGATGTAAAAAAGGGGCCGATCAGTCGGCCCCTTTTTCAGCAAGAACATTTGCGCAGCTTAGCTCTTTCCGGCAACACGGGCGTTGCGGTTGGCGATCAGCTTGAGCCGCAGGGCGTTCAGGCGGATGAACCCTGCCGCATCTTTCTGGTCGTAAGCCCCCGCGTCGTCTTCGAAGGTCACATGCGCCTCGGAATAGAGCGAATGGTCCGACCAACGGCCGACGCAGTTGACCGATCCCTTGTAAAGCTTCAGGCGCACCGTTCCCGTCACATGCTCTTGGCTCTTGTCGATCAATGCCTGCAGCATTTCACGCTCGGGCGAGAACCAGAAGCCGTTGTAGATCAGTTCGGCATAGCGGGGCATGATCGAGTCTTTCAGATGGCCAGCGCCCGCGTCGAGCGTGATCTGCTCGATCCCGCGATGCGCTTCCAACAGAACCGTGCCGCCCGGGGTTTCATAGATCCCGCGCGATTTCATGCCCACAAAGCGGTTTTCCACGAAGTCGAGACGGCCGATCCCATGCTTGCCGCCGATTTCGTTCAGGCGCGTAAGGATGGTGGCAGGCGAGAGAGCCTCACCATTGATTGCCACCGCATCGCCACGCTCAAAAGCGATCTCGATGTATTCCGGCGTATCCGGTGCGGCTTCGGGGGCAACAGTGCGCTGATACACATAATCAGGCGCCTGCTCGGCAGGGTTTTCCAGCGCCTTTCCCTCGGAGGACGTGTGCAGCAGGTTCGCGTCCACCGAGAACGGGGCCTCCCCGCGCTTGTCCTTTGCAATCGGAATCTGGTTCGCCTCGGCGAATTCGAGCAACTTCGTGCGGCTGGTCAGATCCCATTCCCGCCAAGGCGCAATGACGCGGATCGACGGATCAAGCGCATAGGCCGAAAGCTCGAACCGGACCTGGTCATTGCCTTTGCCGGTTGCACCATGGGCCACTGCATCAGCGCCATGCTGGTGGGCTATGTCGACCAGATGCTTCGAGATCAACGGCCGCGCAATGGAGGTGCCCAGCAGGTAAAGACCTTCGTAAACCGCGTTTGCCCGGAACATCGGGAACACATAGTCACGCACAAACTCTTCGCGCACGTCGACAATGTGGATGTTTTCTGGCTTGATCCCGAGCAAGATCGCCTTTTCGCGGGCGGGTTCCAACTCTTCTCCCTGACCCAGATCGGCGGTGAAGGTGATGACTTCACATCCGTATTCTGTTTGCAGCCATTTCAGGATGATAGAGGTGTCCAGACCGCCGGAATAGGCAAGGACGACTTTTTTCGGGTTCGATACGGGCTTGGATTGTGACATGGGGACGCTCCCTTTGGGATTTGCGCGGGTCTAAGGCGAAATCCGGCAAAGGGCAAGAAACATGAAGGCCCGAGGCCGCTAAGTGTTCACAAAAAGGGCGAAACCAACAGCGCAGGCAAGCGCAAAGGTGACGAGTGCGGCGGCAAGCAGGCGGGCATAGGTCTGTCGCATGGATTACACCAGATCAAAGACTTCGAAGCTAATGGCATTCGCTGGGGTTCTCAGCGCGATCAGCCCTTCTGCTGCTGCGGCAATCATCGGCGCGGGACCGCACAGCATATGGGGCCAAGATCGTGTGGCCTCTGGCAGATGACGTTGCAAAAGGTCTTGGTCAATCAGGCCACTTTCGCCTGCCCAGTCATCTGGCGCCTCTTCTGGCACATGCACGATGGTGAGCCGGACATCTTGCGCGATGGCATCAAGCTCTTCCCTAAACGAGGCATCTTGTAGTGTGCTGTTGGCGTAAATCAGGATAACGGGGCGGGCATCCTTTCGCGATTGGAGGGCGTGCAGGTTCGCGATGATCGGCGTGATGCCGACACCGCCCGCAATCATCACAAAACCCTCTGCATCAACCTCCCTGTCCACCGAAAAGGTGCCAAACGGACCGTCGACATAGGCGATGGTGCCGGGGCGGGCTTTTACCATCTGTGCCGAGTCATCTCCCAGTGGCTTGATGGAAAATGAAATCTCCGGCCCCCGATCGGGCGCTGTCGAGATGGTAAAAGGGTGATCCCGCAGCGCCCAGGGTGCATTGCCCAAGGTAAGCCACGCAAACTGCCCCGGTTTCCACGACCGCAAGGGCCGCCCCTCAGGGCGCAGGGTAAGGGTGTGAACGCCACCCCTTTCGCGATCATTCGCCACCACACGCCAAGGATCGCGCATCAGGGCGCGCGGACGCAGCACGCGCGACCACACCACAAAACCCGCCCAAACTGTCGCCGCGCCCAGCCAAAGCGGCCATGCCGCAGTCATGGCGCTGTATTTTCCAACCCCCAAGACATGCGCGAAGGCCGATAGGGTGCCAACGACCGCCAGCAGAATGTGTAAAATCCGCCATGCGCGATAGGGCAGGGCGATCCTTTTGCGAAGCTCTGACGTCAGGATCATAAGGGCAAAACAAAGAAGGCCCAGACGTGCCACCGTCAACTCCCAGCGGGCGGTCAGCGGGTTCAACTCACCCAGGGCGGGCTGATACCACAGATAGAGAATGCCGAAATGCAGGAGTATCAGGCCAACCGCGCCCCAGCTTACAAACCTGTGAAATACGTAGACAATGTCTGCCCCGTAGGGGGAGGTCAAAGCACGGATGCGCCCCGTCAGAGCGAACTGCATCAGAACCAGGATAAGCGCGGCAAATCCGCAGCCCATCGAGAAATCCCAAAGAAACGCGGTCGCATCGGGGCGGTCGCTGCCCCACAGCATCACAACGAAAGGAAAGGCGCAAAGAGCAAACGCGGTCAGCACCAACAGGGTCCCGCGAAATGCCACGTGAAGCGGGCGATCGCCCTGTCTTACGAAGCTTTCAGGTGGAGGGGACAGATGTGGCGTTTTCATCAGCCTAGAACGATTTGCCAGGGGCATCGTTCCGCGCGCCGCTCAAAAATTGTGAAATCCGCTCTTCAACCCGCGCCCGTTTGGCGAAAATCGGGAACGAAAGTGGTGGGTTGGGACTTGTTCAGGAACAGAAGCGTTTTGTGACAGTTTGGTCATGCCGAAGTTACACCCGTCTTGGTAGTGAAGAGCAGGAGAGGAAATTGACCGACGGCTCGTCCGCTGTGCCGTATTGCGGCCCCTTGATCGCACCAGATGCCCTGGCGTCCACGTGGAACCTTGACCCGTGGTTACTCGCAGCCCTCACTGTTGCAGGCATGGCTGCGCTGATGCACCGGTCACGGGTGGGCTTTTCCCCGGCCCAAGATCGGGCCCTGATCGTGGCGGCGGCGGGTTTGGTTCTGGCGTTCCTCTCTCCCCTTTGCGCGGCGACCGTCGCATTGTTTTCCGCGCGAGCCCTCCATCATCTGGTTCTGGTTTCCATAGTTGCGCCCGCGCTCGCGCTCGCCTTCCCATGGCGGTCTTTGCCATCGTTGGTGGCGATGGGCGTCACGCTGGCTGTTCTGGTCGCCTGGCATCTTCCCCCGGTGTATGATCTCGCCTGGTCCAGCGCCGGGTTTTACTGGTTGATGCAACTGGCGCTGTTGTTGCCAGCTTGGGTCTTCTGGTCAGCGGTTTTCCGCAAGGACCAAGGGGCCGAGGATGTCTTTTCGCATGCCCTTTGTGTCAGCGGACTGGCGGCGGGGATGGGCTTTATCGGCGCGGTGCTGACCTTTGCGCCGACCGGTCTTTATCCGCAGCATCTGATCGGGGCAGAGGCGTTTGGTTTGACGCTGATCGCCGATCAACAGCTTGCAGGGTTGATTATGTGGGTTCCCGGCTTTGCGCCCATGGCGGGTTTTGCCTTCTGGCTGATGCGGCGTGTCTGGAAGCAGGGGTTTGCAGCGTGATTGCGGCGCTGAAATTCTTGCATATCGCCGGCTTGCTGTGCTGGTGTGCGGCGCTTGTGGCATTGCCGCTGCTCCTGCACCACTACCGCGGCGTGCGCGCGCAGTCTCGATTCACCGAGTTTCGCCTGATCACGCATAGCGGTTACATCTTGTTTGCGACACCTGCCGCGGTGATCGCAATTTCGGCAGGCACCGCGCTAATCTTTGCAGCAGATGTGCGGGCGGAATGGCTCTGGGTGAAACTGGTATTTGTCTGTGGCATGGCATTGGTTCACGCTTGGTTGGGCCATCTGATTCTGCGATCCGGCGAAAGCGGCGGGCGTTACGTTATGCCGCAACCGCTAATCGCCCTTGTGCTTTTGTTTCCGCAGATTTCCGTAGTGCTGTGGCTGGTGCTGGCAAAGCCCGATCTTGCCTGGATGGCAGACCTTCTTCCCCCCGTTTTGTTGGAACCTCAGGGAGGATCTCTGTGACCAGGCTGCGTTCCGATCTGATAGTCAAACACCAGTTTTCCGCCGTGCCAGCCTGTAATCGCAGTCATGCCTGCGGTGACCATCGACAGCAAGGCACCCCAAGGCAGGATCGCGGCCTCGGCATCATCCAGCCGGATGATCCAGTTTGCGCCAAGCATGGAAAGAAGCATCACCGCCAGAATGAAATGGGTCCAACTTGCAGAGCGAATGCGGATGCCTGCGACCGCGAGCAATTCCATCGTGCCGACGATGCCTGCAAGAACGCCGACACAAAAGCCCACACCGGCAGACCAAAGCCCGACGCGCGGCCAGAACGGATCGCCCGTCCACCAGTACAGCCCGTCAGCGGCGAAGGTGCAGAATGCGAGAGTAATGGGAAAGGCGACCATCATCGCATGCAGCGGATGACCGGCGATTGCGATTTTCGACTCGGTGGCGTCAAACGAGTCCCGCGCCTGGATCGGATCGGTCAGGCGCCGTCTGCGTCCGCGGTTGGATTTTTTGATCATGCGTCAGTGCCTCACTGGCTCGGTGGCAGGGGGGTATCCGGATACAAGGTCGCGTTGGCCGGTTTGGTTCCGTTCTTGGCGGCATGCGACGGCTCGCTCTCCACGCTCGCGCCCGCCGGACCCTCTGCACAACTGATCGCAGGGCTGTGGTGGGCCATGCTTTTGGGCGCGGCAGCGATTACAGCTTTCGTCCTGATCTTGCTCGCCATCGCATGGCGCAGAAGCGAGGGCTCAGGACCAGATGAGCGGGTCTGGACACTCGGTCTGGGCGTGGGTTTTGTCATGACCGTTCTGGTGGCACTGGTCGGTTACGGCTTTTGGGTCGGTGAGCGGATATTGCCGCGCACCGATGGGGCGCTTCGCATCACGGCAGAGGCGCAGCAGTGGGGCTGGGTCTTTACGCAACCGGGACCAGACGGAGCCGTGATCGAGACACAAGACGTGCTTTATGTGCCAGCGCGCACCCCGCTTGACCTGGAGATCACTTCCACGGATGTGATCCACAGCTTCTGGGTGCCGCGTCTTGGCGGCAAAATGGACGCAGTCCCGGGGCGGGCCAATGTCCTGAGGCTTTTTGCCGAGGCGCCCGGCGAACTCGAGGGGCTCTGCGCCGAGTTTTGCGGGCTAGGACATAGTTTCATGCGGTTCCGCGTGATCGTCTATGAACCGGGGGCGTTTCCCGACCTTTCCACAAGCGACGGGGATGAAAATGAGTGACGCAGGGCAGCGGATGAACCCCCCGCAACGCGCATTGCGCCTGCACAGACAGCTTTCCGGGGTCTGGAGCGATCTGCCGGGATGGCGGGGCGTTCTGTCTTCAGTCAATCATGGTACCATCGGACTTCGCTTCATGGCAACGGCCTGTGTGTTCTTTGCCATTGGCGGCGTCCTGTCGATGTTGATCAGGGCGCAACTTTCCACTCCGCGCGGGGCGTTTCTGGACACCGCACTCTATAACCAGATCTTCACGATGCATGGCAGCATCATGATGTTTCTCTTTGCCATTCCGATGCTTGAAGGATTGGCCCTTTGGCTTTTGCCCAAAATCCTTGGTGCCCGCGATATGGCGTTTCCCCGTCTCTCGGCGCTGGGCTACTGGTGCTATCTGTTTGGCGGAACCATCATTCTGCTGTCCTTGCTGGCGGGTGTGGCGCCAGACGGCGGCTGGTTCATGTATACGCCACTGTCAGACAAGACCCACACGCCGGGCGTCAATGCCGATGTCTGGCTTTTGGGGATCACCTTTGTCGAGATTTCCGCCGTTGCTGCCGCTGTGGAAATCACCGTCACCATTCTGCGCTGCCGTGCCGCAGATATGCCGCTGACACGGATGCCGTTGATGGGGTGGTATATGCTTGGCACCAGCGTGATGATGCTGGTGGGCTTTCCGCCCCTGATCCTCGGCTCCATCCTTCTGGAACTGGAGCGCGCCTTCGACTGGCCGTTTTTTGCGGTGGCGCGCGGTGGTGATCCCTTGCTGTGGCAGCATCTTTTCTGGCTGTTTGGGCACCCCGAGGTTTACATCATCTTTCTGCCTGCTGCGGGCGCGCTTTCCACCATCATTCCCATTCTGAGCCGGACCACAATTTTGGGGTATGGCGCGGTGGTCGCAGCGGTTCTGGGGCTTGTGTTCTTGTCCTTCGGGCTCTGGGTCCATCACATGTTCACGGTGGGCATCCCCCATATGGCGCTCGCGTTCTTCTCCGCGGCTTCGGCACTGGTGGCCGTTCCGACGGCGGTTCAGGTTTTTGTGTGGATCGGCACCATCTGGAAGGGGCGGCCACAGCTCAAGCTGCCCATGCTTTATGTGCTGGGTTTCTTCCTGACCTTTGTGATGGGCGGGTTGACAGGGGTCATGCTGGCCATCGTTCCGTTCAACTGGCAAGCCCATGACACTGCCTTTGTCACGGCGCATCTGCACTATGTTCTGATCGGCGGTTTTGTTTTCCCGATGCTGGCCGCGCTGACTTATTGGATGCCCTTGATCTGCGGGCGGGAAAGAGTGCCGCGACTGGGAGAAGCGGCGTTTTGGCTGATCCTCATCGGATTTCACGGAACCTTCTTCATCATGCATCTGACCGGACTTCTGGGCATGCCGCGGCGGATCGACGTTTACCCCGACAATCCGGAATGGGTGCTGCCAAACTTGATTTCGTCGATTTTCAGCATGGTTATGGCCATGGGCTTTGCCCTGTTTGCTTTCGACATCATCCTGCAGCGGTTTTTGGGAACCCACAGCCGCCGCAATCCGTGGCAAGCCCCGACGCTGGACTGGGCCATGGCATTGCCCGCGCCTGTCTACAATTTCGCGTCGCTGCCTGTGGCCGCACATGAAGGGAGGGATGTCGCAGTCACGCTTGCGCGCGGTGAGGGGCTGCTGCCCGGCGCGCCGCGTGGATGGCGTGAAACCCTTGTGGTCGAGGCGGGCAGCGGCAGGCCCGAGCATATCGCGGTGCTGCCCGATAACTCGATGCTTCCCGTCGCCACGGCGCTGACAATCGGCAGTTTCTTCATTTTGATGCTGGCCGGCCTTTACTGGTTAACACCCCTGTCCATTCTGGGCATTATCTTGGTTCTCTGGCGCTGGGGCTTTGTCATGGGTGCCGACCGGGATCATGCCGTTGTCGCGGTGGCGCCCAGCCTCGAGTTGCCACTGCATTGGCAGGTCCGCGGAACGCTTGCCTATGGTGGAGCGGTCGCGACACTGGTGGCCGATACCTCGCTCTATGCCTGCCTGCTCTTTGGTGTGGGATTTCTGACGGTCGTGGCCCCGGGTTGGCCTGCGCCAGAGTCGACCGTTCCGGGACTCTGGTCTGCGGCGCTGGCGATCATCGCCTTGGCGGCGCTTGGCTTCGGGGCATTCGCGGCACGACAGGCAGAGGCTGGCCGCGCAACCCGCATGGCCCAAACCCACGCCTTGTCAGGGATCGTCTCGGCCGTGGTGGCGCTGGCAGCCTTCGCCGGCATTGCATCGGGGATGGATGATCCGACGCGGCATGCCCGAGATGCCTTGCGCGGGGTCCTGCTGGGATTTGCAGTGGTTCACGTGGTGATTGCCCTGCTTCTTGCACTGCGTTGTCATGCCGATGCGCGAGGAGGCCGGATGAGCGCACACCGGCGCGGCGCTGCCCCGGTCTGGCGTCTATGGCAAGATTTTGCGTTCGTGACGACCGCGATTTCTGCCCTGCTTGTCACAGCGCAGGAGCTTTTGTGATGCGTTGGGCAGCGTGGATGTTGGCAGGTCCTTTGCTTTGGGCAGGTTTGTTCTCCGTGGTTTATGCTTTGCACGGCGTTGGATGCGCGTGGGGCTGGCCCGCGCTGACAACGCCAATAGGTCAAGCACAGGTTGTGATCTTGGCGGCGGTGTGGGTGGGCGGGTTGGCGCTGCATGCCATTCTGATTTGGCAGATGCCGCGCGGCCCCTCCCGAGAGGACCGGTTGGTCTCCTATGGGGCATGGATCGGGTTGGTCGCCAGTCTGCTCACACTGGCGCCAATCCTTTTGACCTCAACCTGCTTTTAGAGATGGTGTAGACGCCTGCTGTAAGGCGCGGCACTTGCCAAAAGGGGGCGGCTGCGGCATCCAAGGGCATGAGTGATTTCGTGAAACATGCCCGCCTTGCCACCGATGCCCTGCGCGATCTTTTTGATCCGACGCCATTGCAGCGCAACGACCACCTGTCGCAACGGTTCGGCGCAGACATCTGGCTGAAGCGCGAAGATCTCTCGCCGGTCCGCTCCTACAAGTTGCGGGGTGCCTTCACAGCGATGCGCAAGGTGCGTGAGGCTCAGCCAGGCCAAGAATTTTTTGCCTGCGCCAGTGCCGGCAACCATGCGCAGGGCGTTGCCTATGCCTGCCGCCATTTTGGGGTGCAGGGAACGATCTTCATGCCGGTGACCACACCGCAGCAGAAGATCGACAAAACCCGCATGTTCGGGGACGGGCATGTTCAGATCGTTCTGACGGGCGACTATTTTGACCAGACTCTTGCGGCGGCAAAGGCGTTTTGCACCGAAAAGGGCGCATATTTTCTGTCACCCTTTGATGATGACGATGTCATCCTCGGTCAGTCTTCGGTTGGGGTGGAGATTCTGGACCAGCTGGGCAGCGCGCCCGATCTGGTCATCTTGCCGGTGGGCGGGGGTGGATTATCGGCGGGGGTGACGCGGTTTCTGCGCCTGGCCGCGCCGGATGTGGATTATCGCTTCGTCGAACCTTTGGGCGGCGCATCACTTACCGCCGCGCTGCATGCGGGCGCGCCACATGCCCTGACCGAGGTAAACAGCTTTGTTGATGGGGCAGCCGTTGCGCGCCTTGGCGACAAGACCTTTGCCCTGCTGGACTGGATCGAGCCAGAGCAGGTGTTGCTGGCGCCCGAAGATCGAATCTGCATCACCATGCTCGATATGCTGAACGTCGAAGGGATCGTTCTGGAACCGGCCGGAGCCTTGTCCGTAGATGTTTTGCCGTATCTGGCAGAACTTATCCGCGGCAAGACGGTGGTGTGCGTCACATCTGGCGGGAACTTCGATTTCGAGCGCTTGCCCGAGGTGAAGGAGCGGGCGCAACGCTTTGCCGGCCTGAAGAAGTATTTCATCCTGCGCATGCCGCAAAGACCCGGCGCATTGCGCGAATTTCTTGAAATGCTCGGCCCCGAGGATGACATTGCCCGATTTGAATATCTGAAGAAATCGGCGCGCAATTTCGGCTCGGTGCTGATCGGGATAGAAACCAAAGCGCCAGAGAACTTTACGCGCCTTTTTGCACGGCTGGATCAGGCGGCGTTCCCGTATCGTGACATTACCAATGACGGCATTTTGTCCGAGTTTCTGATCTAGGCGAAAATGGCTTCGATACCGCCCAGAAAGGCACTGCGCGACCGCTGATAGCTGTCAACCACAGCCTGCGTGCAAACATCGGTAAAGCCAGAGGCGGCCCGTCTTTCTCCACTCTGACAAATCAGGGCAAGATCGGCAAAGCCCAGATTAAGCGCGCTGCCCTTGAGAAAATGCAGATCATTTTCGATGGACCGCGCATCGGTCAGGGTAATCAGCCGCGAGACGACTTCATCTGCCTCCTGCAAGAAAACGGTGACGATTTCACCGAAGTCTTCCACCCCGATTTCCGATCTGAGATCTTTCACCCGCGTCCAGTCTATCATGCCGCAACCACAGAACTATTTGTAAATGCCCATCAACCGTGACCCCATTTTTGGCGATTTTGGTTAAGGCCGGCTTAGCAAAACCGGGCAGTCTTGGGGCGATAGATGAAATTTTTAGCTTTCACCGATGCTTAACGCCCGAAGGGTGAGGCTGTGTTGCCAAACATGGACCTTGCCCTGATGACCCTGATGGAATTTGCCAAACCTGATACCTCGGCGCATTCGCCCGATCCGCAAAATCCGCTGCGGGTGCTTGTGGTGGATGACAGCAAGGCACAACGCATGATGCTGACCATGTCACTTTCCCGCTGGGGCTATGTTGTGGACGAAGCCGCGTCGGGCGAAGCTGCCCTGCTGGCCTGCCAGTCCAGGCAATATGATATCATCCTGTCTGACTGGATGATGGATGGAATGTCAGGGCTTGAGTTATGCGCGGCGTTTCGCGGCCTTGGGCAGGAGGGCTATGCCTATTTCATCCTTCTGACCTCCAAATCGGAAAAGACCGAGATCGCCAAAGGACTGGAGGCCGGGGCCGATGATTTTCTGACCAAGCCGGTTTCGGCTGACGAGCTGCGCGCCCGGCTGCGGGCGGGCGAAAGAATTGTCGGCATGCACAAGGAACTTGTGCAAAAAAACCGTCTGCTGGGGGCCACGCTCACTGAACTTCAGCGTGCCCATGACACCGTTCATCGCGACCTGATTGAAGCGCGAAAACTTCAGCAAACCCTTGTGCGAGAGCGTTTCAGGGATTGGGGCCGCGGTGCGGCGACCCTTTTTCTGCGAACGTCAGGCCATGTCGGCGGCGATCTTGCCGGATTTTTTGAGCTGAATGCTTCACATGTCGCCCTTTATTCGGTTGACGTGTCGGGGCACGGTGTCGCGTCGGCGATGATGACGGCGCGTCTTGCCGGATACCTTTCCGCCGCCGCGCCGGATCAGAACATCGCGTTTCAACGGCGCGCGGATGGCGGATTTGATGCCTTGCCGCCCGAACAGGTCGCTGCCCGTTTCAACCGCACCATGCTTGAGGATTTGCAGGTCGATCAGTATTTCACGATGGCCTATGCGCAAGTCGATCTGGGCAGCGGGTCCGTCGCGCTCGTACAGGCGGGCCATCCGTATCCGTTGATCCTGCGCGCCGACGGCACGATTGATCGGCTGGGCAACGGGGGATTGCCCATCGGTCTGCTTGGCGAAGCCGTGCATGAACGGGTGACAGCGCAGCTTTACCCCGGTGACCGTCTGTTTCTGCTGTCTGATGGTTTGACAGAATGTCCCTCGCCGACCGGGCAAGAGCTTGGCGAAGATGGGCTCGAGGCCATGATCCGCAAGAACCGAGCCATGGCTTCGGCCCAACTCCTCGATGCGCTGATCTGGGATCTCGCGGCGCATATGGGTTCGGAGGAGTTTCCCGATGATGTCTCTGGCTTGCTGTTTGATTACCGTGGGTGACCATGCAGCGCATGTGCAAGGAAGGCGCGATCACCCACGTTGGTGATCTTTTCCTTCGCTTCTTCTGCCGACATCCAGATTGCCTGATGCCCTTGCTCTATCGGCGGGCCAAGGCGCAGGATTGGCCGGGCGAGGAAAATGGTGCAGATCTTTTCGGCCCATTTGTCGTATTCGGGCATATATGTGAACCGGCGATAAGCGCCCAGACGCCGTATCACGGCTAACTTCCACCCCGTTTCTTCAAACACTTCTCGATGCAGGGCCGGAATCGGGTTTTCGCCCGGGTCAATCCCTCCGCCGGGCAACTGGTATTCCGGAAGCGGTTCGGCCTGATGTGTCGTAAGCACACGGTCGCCGCGCAACAACACCGCATAGACCCCCGGTCTGGGGCGGTAAATCTGGCCGGGTTTGACGGCTTCGCCATAGCGTCGCATGAAATTGCCCCCTTGGTCGCACGGTTGCCCTGCCTATATAGGCGCGGTATGCCAAGATTGGCTCGCTAAGGAAACCCCATGACCATTGGTTCGCAGATCGCCTGGGATGATACCGTCCTGCCCTTTCAACTTGACCAGTCCGACATCCGCGGCCGTGTGGTGCGGCTGGATGGCGTTCTGGAACAGGTTCTGTCGCAACACAGCTATCCGCCGCTGATCGAAGCGCTTGTTGCCGAAGCGGCGCTTCTGACCGCGCTGATCGGGCAAAGCGTGAAGCTGCGCTGGAAGTTGAGCCTGCAGATTCGCGGCAACGGTCCGGCGCGGCTGATCGCAACCGATTACTACGGCCCGACCGATGATGGCGAGCCTGCCCGGATTCGGGCCTATGCAAGCTATGATGCGGACCGGCTTGACCATAATGCAGACCCGTTCAGCCAGATCGGCACCGGATACTTCGCTGTGATGCTCGATCAGGGCGAAGGCATGTTGCCGTATCAGGGCTTTACGCCAATTGCGGGCGGTTCGCTTTCCGCCTGCGCGGAAACCTATTTCGCGCAGTCGGAACAACTTCCGACCCGGTTCTCGCTGACCTTCGGCCAAAGCGCGGAGCCGGGACGCCCCGCGCATTGGCGCGGTGGCGGGGTAATGTTGCAGCATATGCCGAAAGCCGGAATGAGCGTGGCGGCCGAAGCCGGTTCCGGAGAGGGCGGCCTGCTTAACCACAGCGATATTCTGGGGGGTGAGGAAGGCGAAAGCTGGACACGCGTCAATGTGTTGCTCGACACTGTGGAAGAAATGGAACTGATCGGGCCGCAGGTCACCCCTTCGGAACTGCTGGTGCGATTGTTCCACGAAGAAGGCCCGCGGGTGTTTGAGGCGCAGCCCCTGCGCTTTGGTTGTTCGTGTTCCGAAGAAAAAGTGCGAAACACCATGTCGATCTATTCTCAGAAAGACATACAGAAAATGACGACGCCGGAGGGGCTGGTGACGGCAGATTGCCAGTTCTGTGGAGCGCATTACGAAATGGACCCGACGACCTTGGGATTTGAGGGTAACAATGGATGAAGAAGCCCGTCTGCGGCGCGCCATACAGCGTCCTGCAGGCGAGTCATCTGATTTTGACCTGAACCCCGGACTTCCGATGCCCGTCGGCCGCACCTTGCGTCCGGCGGGCGTTCTGGTTCCGGTCTGGCTGCACCCAAAGGGCGCGCGGGTGTTGTTGACCAAAAGGGCATCGCATCTGAAGCATCATCCCGGCCAGATATCGCTTCCAGGCGGCAAGCTGGAACCCGGAGATGCGGATGTGAAAGCCGCAGCACTGCGAGAGGCGCAGGAAGAAATCGCGCTTCCTTCCCATCTGGTCGAGGTATTGGGCACGCTTGCCGCGCATGAAACGGTGACCGGCTTCATGGTGACACCTGTTTTGGGCCTTATCAGAGACGATTTTGACCCGAGGCCCGAAGCGGGCGAGGTGGAAGAGGTATTTTCCGTCCCACTGGCCCATCTGCTTGATCCGGGCCGCTACTCCATCGAACGGCGTCAGTGGATGGGCCAGTGGCGACATTATTTTGCAGCACCCTATGGCCCCTATTACATCTGGGGTGCGACCGCCCGCATCATGCGCGGCTTGGCTGAGAGGGCAGCGCTGTGAAGGTCGCGGGGCCTTGGCTTGAGCACGATGGCACACAGGCCCTTTGCCGCGCGCTCGAAGACGGTGGTCATCAGGCGCTTTTTGTCGGTGGTTGCGTGCGGAACGCGCTTATGGGGCAGGCGGTCAACGATATCGACATCGCAACCGATGCTTTGCCGGAAACAGTGTCTATTCTCGCAAAAAATGCGGGTTTCCGAGTTGTGCCGACTGGGATCGCGCATGGCACCGTCACCGTGATCGCTGGCGATCTGGCGCATGAAGTCACAACCTTTCGCCGCGATGTAGAGACGGATGGCCGTCATGCCGTTGTCGCCTTTTCGACCACTGTAGCCGAAGATGCAGCCAGACGGGACTTCACGATCAACGCGCTTTATGCCGATCGCCACGGCACCGTGATCGATCCTTTGGGCGGTTTGCCAGATCTGCTTTCGCGAAAGGTGCGTTTCGTGGGGGAGGCGGATGCACGCATCACGGAAGATTATCTGCGTATCCTGCGCTTCTTCCGCTTTTCGGCCCATTATGGAGATCCTGTTGCAGGCATCGATGCCGAAGGTTTGGCGGCCTGCGCCGCGCATTCCGCTGGAATAGAGACATTATCGCGCGAGCGGGTCGGCGCCGAAATGCGCAAACTGCTTCAAGCCATCGATCCTGCCCCCGCGGTCTGTTCGATGGCCGCATCGGGTGTGCTCGCGGAGGTGTTGCCCGGGTCAGATACGCGCGCGCTTGCTCCCTTGGTTCACCTCGAGGCCGGAGCGCCCCCTCGTTGGCTGCGGCGGCTTGCCGTCCTTGGAGGGCAGGACCCGGGCATGAATCTGCGGCTGTCACGTCGCGAGATTGCCGATTTGGGCAAGCTTAGAGATGCACTCGGTGGTATCGCAGCGCCGGCAGCGCTTGGTTTTGTTTTGGGCGGCGAGCTTGGCGCCGACGCCGTTCTGGCGCGGGCTGCGATGATGGAGCAGCCTTTGCACCCGAATTGGCGGGCGGAAGTGGTGCGAGGTAGCAGGGCCGAGTTCCCCCTGCGCGCGGCGGATCTTATGACCCGTTATCAGGGGGCGGCGTTGGGGGCAGCCCTCCAGTCCGCCCGAAAGCGCTGGCTTGACAGCAATCTGGTGCTCACGCGCGCCGAGCTTTTGGACTAGACGGTTTTACTTGGGCATTATCGGGGCTATATGCTCTGGATAATCCGCAAGAGGCCTTTCCAGTGTTCTCCTATTTCGAACGGCTCGTGGACCCTTATGGTCCTTACGAGCAGACGGATACACCGCCGCGCAAGCTTTGGCCGTTTCTGAAGCAATACATTCACCCCTTTCGGGGCGTTTTCGCTATCACTGCCACGTTGTCGGTGGTGTCTGCCTTCGCGGACGTGGCGATGATCTGGTATGTCGGCCGCTTGGTTGATCTCTTGTCGACCAACGGGCCGCAAGCTGTCTGGGCCGATTACGGCACCGAGATTTTGCTCGTTGCCGCGGCCATTCTGATTTTGCGTCCCATTCTGCTGGTTGCAAATGTAGCCTTGCTGCACAACACCATCTTGCCGAATTTTGGCACCATGATCCGCTGGAGGGCGCATAGCCATGTGATCCGGCAGCCCGTAGGCTGGTTCGAGAGCGATTTTGCGGGGCGTATCGCCAACCGGATCATGCAGACCCCGCCGGCGGCAGGTGATGCGGTCTTCCAGACATTTGACGCCGTTGCCTTCGCCAGCGTCACCGTTGTCGGGGCGGGTATCATGCTGGCCGGAGCGGATGTGCGCCTTTTGCTGCCGCTGGTCGTCTGGTTCGTGCTTTATGCGCTGCTGGTGCGCTGGACCGTCCGGCGCGCGGGGCCTGCTGCGAAGGCAAGTTCTGATGCGCGCTCTGCCGTGACGGGGCGCGTGGTCGACGCCTATACCAACATCCATTCGGTCAAGCTGTTTGCGCATCACGATATGGAAATGCGCTATGCCAAAGAGGCGATCGAGACCGCCCGCACAACCTTTGCAAAGGAAATGCGGATTGTTACCAAGATGGACCTTGCGCTGACCGTTCTGAACGGCGGTCTGATCGTCGGGATTACCGGCTGGGCGCTGATCCTTTGGTATCAGGGGCAGGCGACTGTCGGCACGGTGGCGGCGGCAACGGCGCTTGTTTTGCGGCTGAACAACATGACCTATTGGATCATGTGGGCTTTCACCTCTCTGGTTCAGGCGCTTGGCGTTGTTGCCGAGGGGATGGAGACGATCACCCAGCCAATTCAGCTTGTGGACAAACCGGCAGCCCCACCCTTGGTGCTGAAGGCCGGACAGATTGATCTGGAGGGGGTCAGCCATCATTACGGGCGGGGGTCTGGCGGATTACAGAACCTGTCGCTGAGCGTGAGTCCGGGGGAACGGATCGGCGTTGTCGGACGCTCTGGTGCGGGCAAGTCGACGCTGGTGAAACTGCTGCTGCGTTTCTATGACGCCGAGGCGGGGTGCATTCGCATCGACGGTCAGGATATCTCGCAGGTCACTCAAGACTCTGTGCGGCGGGTGATCGGGATGGTGCAGCAAGACAGTAGCCTGATGCACCGTTCAGTGCGCGATAACATTCTCTATGGCCGCCCTGATGCGTCCGAGGCCGAAATGATTGCTGCCGCCAAACGGGCAGATGCGCATGAGTTCATCCAGATGCTGGAAGACCCTGAAGGCAGACGCGGGTATGACGCACATGTGGGTGAGCGCGGCGTCAAGCTTTCGGGCGGGCAAAGGCAACGTGTCGCATTGGCCCGAGTGATCCTGAAAGATGCGCCGATCCTGATTCTGGACGAGGCGACAAGCGCATTGGACAGTGAGGCCGAGGCTGCGATTCAGGATGCGTTGTTCGGCGTCATGCAGGGCAAAACCGTGATTGCCATCGCGCACCGCCTGTCGACCATCGCTGCGATGGACAGGATCGTGGTGCTGGAAGATGGCCATATCGCCGAACAGGGAACACATGCCGAGCTTTTGGCGTTGAATGGCCTCTATGCCCGGTTCTGGGCGCGGCAGTCGGGCGGCTTTATCGGCCTAGAGGAAACAGCATGAGTGGATTGCGGCGCCTCGGCGGATTGATCGACGCCTTCCGTCCGGCAGACGGGCAACCGCCGCAACAGTTGTGGCCCTTCATGAAATGGTGCCTCAAGGGCTCTTGGCCGATGTTGGGGCTTGCGGGCGTCTTTTCGTCGCTAGCCGGTGCGACCGAAGTCGTCTCTGCGATCATTCTGGGCTGGGTGATCGATGCAGCCCTCAGCGCGGGGCCGACACAGTTTTTCAGCGAGCATCTTTTGCTCATATCGATGTTTATACTGTTCTACCTCGTCTTGCGCCCCTTGGCGTTCGGGGCGGCTGCGGCGTCCAACAGCATTGTTGTGGGGCCGAACGTCATGCCGCTTGTGCTGTCTCGCCTGCACCGCTGGACACTCGGGCAGGCGGTCACCTTCTTCGACAATGATTTCGCAGGGCGCATCGCACAAAAGCAGATGCAGGCAGCGCGAGCGGTGACCGATGTTGCGACCGAGGTCATCAACACCGTCTGCTTTGCCCTTGCCTCGGTGATCGGGTCGGTCGTGTTCTTGCTGGCCATCGATGCGCGCATTGCCTTGGCTTTGGCGGTCTGGCTGGTGGCCTATCTGGCGCTTATCCGGTTTTTCATGCCTCGGGTGCGTGAAAACTCTGCGGCCCGCGCCTCAAGCCGGGCGATGGTTTCGGGCCAGGTTGTGGATACGATCACAAACATCAAAACAGTAAAGCTTTTCGCCCATGCCGCGTTCGAAGATCGCGTTGCGCTCAAGGCAATGGACGTTTTCCGCGCACGCAGTCTCGAATTCGGGGTGATCTCGACATGGTTCCGCCTGTCCCTGATGACCATCGCGGGCGTCCTCCCGGTGCTTCTCATCGGGGGAACGGTTGTGTTGTGGCAGCAGGGGCAGGCCACGGCCGGGGCGATTGCCGCAGCAGGTGCGATTTCGATGCGGATCGCCCAGATGTCAGGCTGGGTCAGCTTCACGCTGATGTCGATCTATACTTCGGTCGGCGAGGTGGAGGACGGGATGAAAACACTGTCGGCGCCGCACCAGTTGGCGGATGCGCCCGATGCAGTGGAACTGCCTTCTGTGCGAGGTGAAATTACTTTCTCCGGTGCCAGTTTTGCCTATGGCCGGCGTCGCGGTGGGGTGGAAAACTTGAACCTGACGATCCGTGCGGGCGAAAAGCTGGGGATCGTGGGGGCCAGCGGTGCGGGCAAATCGACTTTGGTGGCTCTGCTTCTCAGGCTCTATGATTGCGAAAAAGGCGCCGTTCTGGTTGATGGCCGCGATGTGCGCCACGTCACACAGGAAAGCCTGCGCCGCCAGATCGGGATGGTCACGCAAGAAACAGCGATGTTCAACCGCTCGGCCCGAGACAATATCGCCTATGGCCGTCCCGATGCGACGGAGGATGAGATTATCGCCTCGGCGTGTGCTGCCGAAGCGGATGGCTTCATCAGTCAGATGGTCGATCACACGGGTCGCAAGGGGTATGACGCGTTTCTGGGTGAACGGGGTGTCAAGCTTTCGGGCGGGCAACGGCAGAGGATCGCCCTTGCCCGCGCCTTTGTGAAGGATGCGCCGATCCTTGTGCTGGATGAGGCGACATCTGCGCTCGATTCAGAGGTCGAGGCAAACATCCAAAGCGCGCTGGACCGCGTGATGGAAGGCAAGACCGTGCTGGCGATCGCGCATCGCCTGTCTACGATTGCCGCGATGGATCGCATTGTGGTGCTTGACGAGGGCCGCATAGTCGAAGAAGGCACGCATGATGCGCTTTTGGCGCAAAACGGCCTTTATGCCCGCTATTGGAATCGTCAATCGGGCGGATTTATCGGGTCGGATGAAAAGGAAGCGGCAGAGTGATTGTTACCATTGACCGGCTTGGCCATCTTGGCGACGGGATCGCACAAGGGGAAGCGGGGCCGATCTTTGTTGCCGGAACCCTGCCCGGTGAAGTGGTGGAGGGCGATCCTGAAGGCGACCGGCTGGTGCGTGCCAAGATCGTCACGCCAAGCGCTGCGCGCGTAAAGCCGCCGTGCAGCCATGCCCGCACATGCGGCGGCTGCCTGATGCAGCACGCCAACGATGCCCTGGTCGCAGAGTGGAAGACTGCCAGTGTTTTGGGCGCTTTGGCGGGGCAGGGACTTGACGCGCCATTCCGGCCGATCCTTACGTCACCACCCCGTTCGCGGCGGCGGGCAACTTTTGCGGCGCGGCGCACCAAGGGCGGGTCCATGATCGGCTTTCACACGCGTGGCTCTGATGCTCTTGTGCAGATTCCGAACTGCCAGTTGCTGCATCCCGATCTGATGGCCACGCTGCCGGGGCTTGAGGATCTGGTCCGTCTTGGCGGATCGCGCACCCAAGAAATCGCCTTGATGGTAACCCGTGCGGTGGGGGGGCCAGATGTTGTTGTGACGGGTGGCAAGCCCTTGGATGCCAACCTCCGTCTGGCACTGGCGCGGGTTGTCGAAACACATGGTTTTGCACGCCTGACATGGGACGCTGAGACTGTGGCCCTGCGCGCGACACCGCTGCAAACGATTGGCAAGGCGCGCGTCGCGCCACCTGCCGGGGCGTTCCTGCAAGCGACCGAAGATGGCGAATTGGCCTTGTTAGACACGGTTCGGCAAGCGCTCGGCCCGCAAAAGAAGATCGTCGATCTGTTCGCCGGGATCGGCACTTTTGCCATTCCCCTTGCCGAAATGGCCGAGGTTCACGCGGTGGAAGGTGATCCGGCGATGGTGGCCGCCCTCAACAAGGCGGCGCGCCAGACCGAAGGGCTCAGGCCGATCCGTGCCGAAGCGCGGGACCTGTTCCGCCGCCCGCTGGAGCCCGACGAGTTCAAGTCGGTGACCGGCGTTGTCATCGACCCGCCCCGCGCCGGTGCCGAGGCACAGGTGCGCGCTCTGGCCAAGTCGGCGGTGCCGGTGATTGCGATGGTGTCGTGCAATCCGGTGACCTTCGCGCGGGATGCGCGGCTACTCTGTCATGCCGGCTATCGGCTGGACTGGATACAGGTTGTCGATCAATTTCGCTGGTCGGCGCATGTGGAACTTGTCGGGCGCTTCTTTCGGTAGCATACCTCCTGTGACATTCGGATCAGGAGATAAAAATGACGCGCGCCGCGGTTGGTGACTGGCTGGAAAGCCCCGTAGTCAGGAATGCCATCATTGGCGTCATCCTGTTCAACGCGGTCATCCTCGGGCTCGAGACATCGACAACCGTCATGTCGCGCATCGGACCGTTGATCCTGATGCTCGACAGGATTTGTCTGGCGATCTTCGTCGCCGAGATCGTGGCCAAGCTCTACGCTCACGGGCTGCGCTATTTCCGGTCGGGCTGGAACATCTTCGATTTTGTCATCGTCGGCGTCGCCCTTGTTCCCGCGGGACAGGGGCTGTCGGTGCTGCGTGCGCTCCGGATTTTGCGCGTGCTGCGCGTGGTGTCCGTTGCGCCCCGTTTGCGGCGCGTGGTGGAAGGCTTCATCACAGCGCTGCCCGGAATGGGATCAGTGTTTTTGCTGATGGCGATCATCTTCTACATTGGTGCTGTCATGGCGACCAAACTGTTCGGCGCTGCGTTCCCCGAATGGTTCGGCGATCTGGGCAACTCGGCCTATACGCTGTTCCAGATCATGACGCTGGAAAGCTGGTCGATGGGCATCGTCCGCCCCGTAATGGAGGCTTTCCCCTATGCATGGATGTTCTTTGTCCCGTTCATCATGGTCACGACATTCGCGGTGGTAAACCTGCTGGTCGGTCTGATTGTCAACTCGATGCAGGATGCCCATTCGGCCGAGGACAATCTCAAGACCGACGCCTACCGTGATGAGGTCCTGAGCCGTTTGGCCGCCATCGAGGCGCGCCTCGCCAAAAGCGATGACACAGCCGTGAGCAAGTGAGCGCCCAAAGCCGCTAGGCAGGCCTATCAAAATTCGCTATGCGGGCAAAAAAATACAGGGCAGGCATATGCGGTTTTTTCGAATTCTGGCGCTCTTGGTGGTGGCTCTTGGCTTGGCCGCTTGCGGCAACCAAAGCAAGTTCAAGACCTATAACGGCCCCGAGGTGACCTCGGTTCAGGTTCACAAGGGTGCACGCAAGATGTATTTGCTGCACCATGAACGGGTGCTGAAAACCTATGATATCGCGCTTGGCTTCAACCCTGTGGGTCACAAGCAGTTCGAAGGCGACGGGCGCACGCCGGAAGGCACCTATATCATTGACCGTCGCAATCCGAATTCAGAATTCCATCTCTCGATCGGGATATCCTATCCCAATCAGGCAGACCGCGAATACGCAAGGAATCTGGGCAAGAGCCCTGGCGGCGATATCTTCATTCATGGCGGACCCAAGAAAAAGGTTTCCCGCCGCGACTGGACGGCGGGCTGCATCGCGGTGACCGACAAGGAGATGGAGCGGATTTACGCCATGGTCAAGAATGGCACGCCCATCCACATCTTGCCCTAGCTTTGACCCTCATGGGCTGACCTGTTTGGTCAGCCCCCTGTCACCAGGCACCACCAGATCTTGCCGCTCGGCTCCTGAAACCAGGCAAATCCGATATCGCGGGCTGACGGATCGAGAATGACTGCGCGGGTTTCGGGTTGCCGCATCCATGCCGCCAGCGTGACAAGCTCTGTCTCGAAGGTTTCCGAGATCAATTCGCCCTTGAGCGACCCGGTGTAACCCACACGCTGCACCCGCGTCAGCGGAGAAGAGCCGTCAGACCCGAAATGCCAGGGACGGTTCTGAACCGCCATGTCGCGCGCGTGGGTTGCCGCAGCGGCGTTCAAAGATGCGTTGAACGCCAGTGGCTGCGCATTCTGCGCCCGGCGCAGCGAGTTCACCGAATCAAGCAAGCGGAACGAGATTTCATTCTCTGATCCGGCCGCAATCCGGTAAACCTGCGGCAGCGGCTGCCCGCTGGCATCGACCGGCACCGGAGCCGCTTGTTGAGCACATGCAGAAAGCAGACCAACCGCACCAAGGGTCAGGACCACGCGTCTGTTCATCTTGAATTCCGATCATTCCGGCCCGCAGGCACTATGTTTCGGCGCTGTGTATCGAAAATGCTGCGCTATTTCAAACCCAACTCTGCGTGACCGTAGCGTCTGACAACGGTTTGATTTGCGGGACATGGCTGATGCGGGTATGCAGCGCGGCATCAATCAACCTCAGGAGACCTCGGATGAGTGTCGAAGATCGGATCAAACTGAATCGCCGCACCTTTATCGGAACGGCTGCTGCTGGTCTGGGTGCCGGGTTGACACCTGCCTTTGCGATGGATGGCTCGACTGAATTTATCAGCTCGGTGGCCGCGGGTAGTGTGCGCAACAACGTGTCCAGCTTCAGGATGCTGCGGTGGCAAGACTATTTCAGCAACACGCGCAACGGGGCGATCCTGGTCGATCTGACCTCGCGCGCGCTGCACTTCTGGTCAGAAGACGAGCAGACCTATCGGCTTTACCCCACCTCTGTGCCGCTTACAGAGGATCTGACCCGCCGCGGCAAGACCGAGGTGGTGCAAAAGGTGGTCGCCCCCACATGGCGTCCGACCCCGTCGATGAAGCAACGCAATCCTGAATGGCCGGACGTGGTGCCGGGTGGCAGCCCGGATAACCCGTTGGGCTCGCATGCGCTTTATCTGTCGTGGACCTATTATCGCATTCATGGCACCCATGACACACGCAAGATCGGGCGCCGGTCGTCGAACGGATGTGTCGGGCTTTATAATGAGCACATCTCGGAACTGTTTGCCTTGACGAAAGTTGGAACACAGGTGTTGCTAATTTGACGAAATGGCGTTGAAGCGAGCCTAGCTTCAACAAGCCAGATTGCAAATCGCTCGGCAAGCTGGTTATGAAGTCGATACGAGGTACAGTCTTGGGTGCATGCCGTCGCCTCTGCAACATACGGCGGTATGCGATAACTGGAGGTTACTATGAAGAAACTTGCGCTCGCTGCCGCTCTGACGGTTGCTGCTTCCACCGCTAACGCTGGTGGCATGATGGAACCGGTGATGGAGCCGACCGTCGTTGCTACCCAAACGTCGTCGTCGGCTGGCGGCATCGTTGTTCCGCTGCTGCTCCTGCTCATCATTGCAGCTGCTGCTTCGAAGTGATTTTCTGATCACTTTAGGAAAAGGCGGTGGGTTTCCCACCGCCTTTTTCTATGTCCGCCGTGTGCTTCGGGGGTCGATCTGGCCGCCCTTAGCGCAGCCAGCCCGCCAGATTGTCCGAAATGACCGCCAAAAGCGCCTTGATGTGCGAGTCGTCCTCGTTCAGGCAGGGAATGTAGGTGAATGTCTCGCCGCCCGCGTGCTCGAACGCTTCACGGATTTCACCGTTGATTTCCTCAAGCGTTTCGATGCAGTCGGATGAAAAGGCGGGCGCAATCACGGCGATGTTCTTTTTGCCCTGCTTTGCCAGTTCCGCGACATGCTCGACGGTGTAGGGGCGCAGCCATTCTTCAGGGCCAAAGACTGACTGAAAGGTCGTGTCGATCGTGCCTTTTTCCCAGCCCAGTCTCTCGCGCATCAGACGGGTCGTCTTGGCGCATTGGCAGTGGTAGGGATCACCTTCCATCAAATAGCGTTTAGGCATGCCATGATAGCTGGCGACCAGCACATCCGGCTTGGTGTCCAGTGTCGCATAGACCCGCTCAACCGACTGCGCGAGCGCATCGATATAAAGCGGGTGGTCAAAATACTCTGGCACCGTGCGCACTGAAGGCTGCCGCTTTTCTTTCATAAGCGCCCGGAAAAACTGATCGTTCGCGGTGGCAGAGGTTGCACCGGCGTAATGGGGATACAGCGGGAAAAACAGGATCTTTTCGCACCCTGCCTCTACCATCGCGCGGACCTTGGATTCCGTCGACGGGTTGCCATAGCGCATGCAGAAATCGACCATGATGCCATCGCCATATTGCGCGGCAATGCCTTCCGCGATCTTGCGGGTCTGTTCCTTGGTGATTGTCAGCAGCGGGCTTTCGTTGCGCTCGTGATCCCAGATCAGCTTGTAATTTGCACCCGACGAGAAGGGCCGCTTTGTCAGGATCACCAGTTGCAGCAGGGGCTGCCACAGCCAGCTTGAATAATCGATCACCCGTTTGTCAGACAGGAATTCGTTGAGATACCGGCGCATTGACCAGTAATCATAATTGTCGGGCGTGCCGAGATTGGCCACCAGAACGCCGATCTTGGCCTTGCGCACCGGGGGGTGGTCGGCAGGAGCATGGGACAGCCTGCCCTGACCCGGCGCAATGACAGAAACCTGTGGGGCATGGGTCAATCCGTGCTTGGCATCGAGCATTGCGGAGGTCCTTGGATGATCTGAAGTTAAGCGGGAGATATAGGCTTATGCGCCGGGGTCAACCTTTGCGAAGGTCTGGCGGCAGCGGCATTTCGGCCGTATTCAGCGCATCGGCCAATCTTTGAGCAGCAGATCCGGGTCTGAGAGGTTTCGGCTGGCTGTCGGATGGTGCCCAGCCCGTCAGGCAAATCACTTCAAAGGTCGCAGGGATACGTCCCTCGGGGTCGGAATACTCGGTTTGATACAGCTCTGCCGCACGGGCAAAGACGGCCCTGCGAGTCGGGTGGCGCAGTCGGCCGGCAAGCGCGTTGCCCTCTCCCATCAGTCGCAGATCATGCATCAGGTGCCACGCATCCCGATAGCGCACGGTTTTCCGGAAGCTGTCGGCCACTGGCAGCGCAAAACCGGCCCGCTGCAACAGCCCGCCAAGTTCGCGTATCTCACCCATCGGCAAAACGCGCGGAGAAAGCCCTCCCGAAACCTCAACCTCGGCTGCGGCAAGGCAGCTGCGCAATTCGTGCAAGGTTTCTCCGCCAAACAGAAAGGCGATGAACAGGCCATCGGGTTGCAAGGCGTGGCGGCATTGCACAAGTTGCCCCACAGGGTCGTTCGCCCAATGCAGGCAAAGCGCATGGATAATCAGATCATGCGCGGCGGGCGTCAGCGAAAGCAGATCGTCATCTGCCACCGTAGGCCCGAGATCTGCCCAGAAGCCCGGAAATCCCGTCACAATCCCAGGCGCCGTAAACGTTCTGTTAACCTCGATGAGCCTTTCCTGAACCTCGGCGCGCACTTCCTCGTGCAGAAAAAATTCGGTCGCGCGGTCGCGGTTTCGCAACAAGGCGGGGCGGTCGGTCAGGAGGGGTGGTGTCTGCATGGCGCGGAACATGGTGCGATGAGGGTTGGAATGCAAGCGGCGCTGCTGCACTTGGTCTATCCACCGCAATGCGTGGCTTGCGGGGCGATGGTTTCCAGCGATTTCGGGCTGTGTGCAGAGTGTTGGCGCGCAACTCCGTTTATCACCGGTCTTGTCTGCGACAAATGCGGCACGCCCTTGCCGGGACAAGATCCGGGTCATGCTGTTTTTTGCGATGATTGCCTGAGCATCGCCCGGCCTTGGTCGCGTGGACGGGCCGCGATGCTATATCGGGATAGGGCACGGGATCTGGTGCTGCAGTTGAAGCACGCAGACCGGTTGGACTTGGCACGTCCTGCGGGGGGGTGGCTGCTCAAGGCGGTAAGGCCGATCCTGCTCCCCGATATGTTGGTGGCGCCCGTGCCCTTGCACTGGTTGCGGTTGCTGCGACGGCGATACAACCAATCTGCCGCCTTATCGGATCAGGTGGCGCGGCTTGCAGGTCTGGCCCATTGCCCGGATTTGCTGCAGCGCAGGCGCAACACCCAAAGCCAAGAGGGGAAAGATCGCGACGGGCGTTTTGCAAATCTTGCCGACAGCATTCGTGTGCATCCGCGGCGCAGCGGGGTGCTTACTGGCAGGCATGTGCTGCTTGTCGATGATGTGATGACGTCCGGCGCCACCTTGGCAGCGGCGGCAGAGGCCTGTCTTGCCGCCGGGGCTGTGGACATCTCTGTTCTGGTGCTCTGCCGCGTTGCGAAGGAGGGCTAAATCCGTATAGTCCGCGCAACAGATGCCTGCGCAGGACGCCCGATGAAACCCGTTGAAATCTACACCACGCCCTATTGCCCCTATTGTCTGGCCGCCAAGCGGTTGCTGACCAAGAAAGGCGTGACCTTCACCGAGATCGACGTCAGCCAACACCCCGCTTTGCGCATGGCAATGACGCAGCGGGCGAATGGCTCGCGGACAGTTCCTCAGATCTTCGTTGGCGAGCGGCATGTTGGCGGGTCCGATGATCTGCATGCACTGGAGTATGACGGGGCGCTAGATGCGCTGTTGGCCGACTGATGCGCGTCGGCTTGGTGCAACTGACGGTCAGTGATGACCCGGCGGCCAATCTGCCGCAAACGCTTGCCCTCGTGCGTGAGGCTGCGGCGGGTGGCGCGAGCTTTGTGTTGACGCCGGAATGCACCAACCTGCTTTCCTCGCAGCGCGAGCATCAGAATGCAGTGCTTCACCATGAGGAAGCAGACCCGACGCTGGCCGCGCTGCGCACAGAGGCGCAGGCGCTGGGTGTCTGGCTGCTGATCGGCTCGCTCGGGCTCAAGACCAACGACCCGGATGGCCGCTTTGCCAACCGATCCTTCCTGATCGGGCCGGATGGGCAAGTCGTCAGCCGATATGACAAGATCCACATGTTTGATGTCACGGTCTCCGAGACCGAAGCTTACCGTGAATCCGCCGGTTACCGTCCGGGGGGACAAGCGGTTCTGGCAGATACGCCTTTCGGGAAACTGGGCCTGACCGTCTGCTATGATGTGCGTTTTCCCTATTTGCACCGCGCGCTTGCAAAAGCTGGGGCGACCATCCTGACGGTTCCCGCCGCGTTCAATCACATCACGGGAGCCGCGCATTGGGAGGTTCTGCTGCGTGCCCGCGCCATAGAGACGGGGTGTTTCGTGCTTGCTCCGGCCCAAACCGGCTTTCACCCAGAGGCTCTGGGCAAAGGCAGGCGCACGCATGGGCACTCCCTTGTCGTCGCCCCTTGGGGTGAGGTTCTGGCAGATGGCGGAACCGATCCGGGCGTTGTCTTTGCCGATCTGGACTTTGCCCAGGTTGCTTTGGCTCGGGGAAGGGTGCCGTCGCTGACCCATGATCGGGAGTTTACGGGGCCATGAGCGATAAAGAGCGCGTCGAAGAAATCGCGGTCGCGCTGTTCAGCGAGCTGTTCATGGCCGACCAATTGGCGCGCAACCGCATATCAAAGGCACTGCCTAAGGGCATGGAGCTTTCGCATTTCGGCGTGCTCAACCATCTGGCTCGTCTGAATGACGAACGCACCCCCGCGCAACTTGCCCGATCTTTTCATGTGACGCGCGGCGCGATGACAAACACGCTGGCAAAGCTCGAATGGGCGGGGCATGTGCACATCCGCCCCGATTGGGATGACGCGCGGCGCAAGCTTGTCGCCATCAGCCCTTCGGGCCGTTCCGCGCGGGATGCGGCGGTACATGCCGTTGCACCACTGATCGCAGACGTTGTGCAAGCCATGGGCGTCGACCGGGTCAGAACCTTGGTTCCGGTGCTGCGAGAAATGCGGACACGGCTTGAAGGTGACGGCTAAGGCATCCAGACATGCGCGCGATTTTGCAGCGCCCGCAAAGGGCACACCCATGACCCCGGCAAAGCGTCTCTTTGACATCGTGGCTGCCCTCTTCCTTGCGGCGATCCTTGCCGTGCCGTTCCTGGCCTTGTTGATTTATCTCCTTTTGCGAGAGGGTCGTCCGGTCTTTTATGTCTCGGAACGTATGCGCGCGCCGGGGCGCCCCTTTCATCTGTGGAAGCTGCGAACGATGCGGGTTGTCAACAAGGATTCCGGTGTTTCAGGGGGAGACAAGGCAGATCGGGTCACCCCGATGGGCCGCTGGTTGCGCAAGTACCGCGCGGATGAGATTCCGCAGCTTTGGAACGTGCTGAAGGGCGATATGAGCTTTGTCGGCCCAAGACCCCCGCTGCGTATGTATGTAGAGCGTTTTCCAGAGCTGTATGAAAAGGTTCTCCAGTCGCGACCCGGAGTGACGGGCCTTGCCACGCTTCACTTTTACGCGAGGGAGGAAAAGCTGCTGCGCGCCTGCAGCACGCCGGAACAGACAGACGATGTCTATGTCCGCCGCTGCATCCCGCGAAAAGCGCAGCTTGACGCCATTTATACAAGGCGGCGAAACCTTTGCATGGATATTGTGCTAATGCTTGCCACCGTGCAGGGCGTCAGCCGGCGAAAGCCGAGATCAAAGCAGCGTGTTGCTTGATTGACAAGCGCGAAGCGACTATCAAACAGTCATTCGACTAAAGTTTGTTCCGGCAATCTTCTGCGATCTTCCTGTTGAGTTTCCGGGGTAGCCAGGTTTGACCAAGCGCAGTTCAAAGTTCCTTTTGTGGTTTGTCGGGCGTCTTTCCCGATTGCAGAAGCAGGCGATCTTTCTTGCCGTCGATGTCGTGCTCGCGCCGCTATCCCTTCTCGCCAGCTATTACCTCCTGTTTCACCCTGCGATAGCCGCCCAGATGATCGGTCAGGCTACGCTCGGCTTTGTGGCAGTGACCGTGTTTTCGGCTATTGGTTCTCCCCTGCTCGGGATTCCTCTGATCAAGCTCAAGGCCTATGAGGCGGTAGGCGCGATCAAGACGGGACTTCTGGCACTTTTTGCCGCACTGGGCCTGTGGCTTGCCAAGCTTTACGCGGGATTTTCCCTGCCTGCGGCCGGCACGCCCTTGTTCTTGCTTATCTTTGTAATCTCTATGGTTCTTAGCCGCTTTGCCCTGCTCAGCCTGTTGTTGTCTGTCCTGCGGCAAGGCCAAGTGCGGCGCAATGTGCTGATCTATGGCGCAGGCAATACCGGGACGATGCTTGCCTCTGCTCTTCGGTCTCATGAAAGCATCCATGTCGTTGCCTTTGTGGATGACAGCGCAGCAGTCCAGGGCATGACGCTGATGGGGCTGAAAGTCTATCCTGCCAACCAGTTGGAGCGGATCGTCGCGCGATACGACGTAGAGCGAGTATTGCTTGCGATGCCGTCGGCTTCTGCCGCGCGACAGGCTGCGATTGCGCGCGATCTTGTCTCGCGCGGGCTTGATGTGCACGCCCTGCCTTCGTTTGCGCAACTGGTCGGCACCGAGGTCATTCTTGATACCTTGGCCCCCGTTTCCCCCGGCGTCTATCTCGGCCGCGATCCGGTGAACGATCTGCGCCCCGAAGCCAGCGATGCCTATGGTGGCAAGACCGTTCTTGTCAGCGGAGCCGGCGGATCTGTCGGCTCGGAACTGTGTCGCCAGTTGATTCGCTATCGGCCCGCGCGGATCGTGCTGTTCGAGGTGAGCGAGATCGCGCTGTACACGATCGAGCGTGAAATGGCGGGCCGCGTTGACGCCGAGGGGATCAGTTTCGTTCCGGTCTTGGGCACGGTGACGGAATCGCGGCAGGTCAGGGCCGTCCTGTCCGAATATAAGGTCGATGTGATCCTCCACGCGGCGGCCTACAAGCATGTGCCGCTGGTCGAGGCAAATCCGATTGCGGGTCTGGTCAATAACGTTTTGGGAACCCGCACATTGGCCGAGGCGGCCTTGGAAGAAGGGGTGAAACGTTTCATCCTGATCTCGACAGACAAGGCCGTAAGGCCGACGAATGTCATGGGCGCATCGAAGCGCATGGCCGAGTTTGTCGTGCAGGACATGGCGCGGCGGTCCACGACCACCGATTTTTCCATCGTGCGTTTCGGGAATGTCCTGGGCAGTTCCGGCTCGGTGGTTCCGCTCTTCCGCGAGCAGATCAAGATGGGCGGTCCGGTGACGCTTACCCATGAAGATGTCACTCGGTATTTCATGACCATTTCCGAAGCGGCTTCGCTTGTGCTCATCGCTGGCGGACTTTCGATGTCACGCGGGCCGCATGAAGGTGATCTTTTCGTGCTCGACATGGGCCAACCCATCCGCATCCGCGATCTGGCCGAGCGTATGATCAAAGCTGCCGGCTATACTGTGAAATCGGCGGAAAATCCGGATGGCCAGATCGAGGTCTCGGTTATCGGTCTGCGGCCCGGTGAAAAACTGCATGAAGAACTGCTGATCCAACCGGGTATGCTGACGACACCGCACGAAAAGATCCTGCGTGTGCAAGAGCGCGGGCTGACCAGCATGGAAATGTCGTCTGCCTTGCGCGAATTGCGCAACGCTGTCGCTGTCGGAAACGCAAATGCCGCGCGCAGAGTGCTCGAAGCCTATGTCGAAGGCTTCGGATCACATGACAGGGTGATCGCTCACAGGGAGCAGGTCCGGTCGTGACTGGGCAGCTTGGCATCAGTGCAGCGCCAAACTGAATTTGGCCCATTGTGCTGAACGGCTCCTCTCGTATGCTAGATAAAACGCAAGAATAAGGGACCGCCTTCGATGCTCAGGCCCAAGATATCAACGGCAGTCCTCGCGCTCGTCTCGGCAGGTGCGCTCGGAACGGCGCTCGCTCAGGCGGAATCGCGGCCCACGCTCAACCTTTACGGGGCCACGGGCCTGATCGACATGCCGTCGGCGGAATCGCAGCCCGATGGGATTCTCTCTGTTTCGACCAGCCATTTTGGCCCCATCAGCCGGACCACCCTCAGCTTTCAGATCACTCCGCGCCTGTCAGGCAGTTTCCGCTTTCTGGGAATCCGGGACTGGAACAAACAGTTTTGTCCCCCGAATTGCGCGGGTGCCAACCAGTTTGATGTCTATTACGACCGCTCCTTTGATCTGCGCTACCAGATCACCGACGAAGGAAGGTTCTTGCCCGCCATAGCAGTCGGTTTGCAGGACTTCGTCGGAACAGGTGTGATCGCGGGCGAATATGTCGTCGCAACCAAGCACGTTGTCCCGAATGTCAAGGTTTCTGCCGGGCTCGGTTGGGGCCGTCTGGGCAGCTACAAACCTATCGGCAGCCCGCTGGGAGAACGTCCGCCACTTGTGATCGGGCGCGGGGGCAATTTCAACACGGGCCAGTGGTTCCGTGGCCCGGCCGCGCCCTTTGCCGGGGTCGAATGGCAGGTCAATGACCAGTGGACCGCCAAGGCCGAATACTCCTCTGATGCCTACGAAGAAGAGGCCGCACGACGCGGGACCTTTGACAGGCGCAGCCCGTTCAACTTCGGAATTGAATATCAGCGGAGTGACGCGCTCCGTCTGGGTGCCTATTACATGCACGGCAGCGAAGTCGGCATTGCTGCCCATTTCATTCTGAATCCGAAACGGCGCCCGGGCGGCGGTATCGTCACCTCTGCGCCCGATGCAGTCAAGACTCGCCCCTCACGCGGTGCCGACCCCGAGGCCTGGTCGACGAGCTGGCTGGGTGATTCCGAAAGCGAGAATGAACTGCGCGGCCGGCTGTCGCGTCGGCTCGCCAATGATGGTGTGCAGGTCGAATCGATCCGGTTTGACGGAACGACGGCACAGGTTCGCATCCGTAACCTGACATCGGATGCCGAGGCACAGGCCGTTGGCCGCACTGCCCGCGCGATGACGCGGGTCATGCCCGCCGCTGTCGAGCAGTTTGTCATCGTGCCGATGGTCGGTGGCATGCCTGTGTCGCAAGTCGTGCTGCGCCGGTCTGACCTCGAGGCATTGGAGTTTGATATCGAGGCGAGCGAAAAGATCCTTGCCCGCTCGCAAATCCTGTCGGCCCCCGCCATGCTGAACGATGGCTATCGCGATCCGGAAGCCTATCCAAAGCTTTCATGGTCCTTGGCTCCCACCGCCCGCGTGCGTGTGTTTGATCAGAACGCACCGTTCAAGGTCGGCGCCGGGTTGGAGCTTAGCGGTCGTTACGAAGTGACGCCCGGGCTGGTTCTGTCGGGCGCGGTCGCCAAATACCTGTTCAGTAACCTTGATGACCGGCCCCCGCTGCCTGATCGCAATGGCCTTCATCCGGTCCGGTCCGCGAGTTACTTCTATGATAGGGATGGCGACCCTGCGCTGGAATCCTTCGCGCTGACCTACTACCAGAAGCTGTCACCCGAGCTTTATGGCCGTGTCTCTCTGGGTTATCTGGAACGGATGTATGGGGGCATTTCCACGGAAATGCTGTGGATGCCCACAAACCGTCGCTGGGCAATCGGGGCAGAGGTCAATTACACCGCACAGCGTTCTCCTGACCAACGCTTCGGCTTCTCCCTGCCGCTCGATATGTTCCAGACCGACGGATGCACCCCCAGTTTCACCACGGGGGCCTGCGGAGCGCGCAGCAGCTATCGCGTCGTGACGGGGCATGTCTCTGGTTATTACAAGTTCGACAACGACTTCCACGTTCAGGTTGATGTGGGCCGCTACCTTGCGGGTGATGTGGGGGCGACGCTCTCGCTCAAGCGCGAGTTCGACAACGGCTGGCGTGTCGGTGCCTTTGTGACCAAGACCAACGTTTCTGCCGAGCAGTTCGGCAGCGGGTCGTTTGACAAGGGAATCACCCTCGAGGTGCCGATTGCCTCTTTGTTGGGGCGGCCCAGCACCAAGACCCAGGAGGCGACGGTTCGTCCCTTCGGCCGTGATGGTGGGCAGAGGCTGGATGTGGATGGGCGGCTTTACGACACTGTCAGAGGATACCGGGCAGATGGTCTGACCGAGCAATGGGGGCGGTTCTGGAAATGAAAACGACCCTTGTTCTTGGCCTTCTCGCCTGCACCACGCTTGTGGCTTGCGGGTCTGACAGTGACTCTATCGGCACCGCGGATATCGTCCGCTCCTTCGCCACGTCTGCCATTGGCACGCTCAGCCCCGCTGATGCCGGGATCGAGCGCATGACACGCGCCCGCCTCGCCGAAGTGGTCACACCTGTGATGCTGCTGACAGTGGATTCCACCGGGCAAGAAGCGCTGATTGCCGAGATTGAAAACAATCGCGGTGTCGAGACGTGGTCCACGGTGGATGACATTACAATTTCGCTCCGCAATGGTGTGATTGTTGCAACACGTGGATTCGGGGCCGATCTGATGGCTGCCAGCGGTCCGAACGTGACGCGCAGCGGGGGGTCATACGGCCGCGTTCACGTCTTGTTGAATGGCGAGGACAACCCCGAACAGACCCGTTTTGCCTGCACGCTGCAAAATGCCGGAGCAAAAGCCGTTGAAGTTGTTGAGATAACCTATCAGGCGACTCATATGATCGAGACGTGCAGTGCACCGGGGGAGTCGTTCACCAATGACTACTGGATCACGGGCGATCAAAAAATACGCAAATCCCGACAATGGATAAGCCCGGATCTGGGCTATATCACGATAGCGGACGTTCGCCGCTGATAAGAGCATGAATATCTTTCGCGCCCAGATCGAATATGATATTTGTCGGCCAATATAGAAACAAACTGGAGAGTTCCAATGTCGCGCATTACCGCACTCGTCGCATCCCTCGCACTTGCCGCTTCGGCAACTGTTGCCAGCGCCGGTGGCCTTGCAGCCCCTGAAGAAGACAACACAGTTATCGCGGTTGTTCCGGGCGCAAAGCCCGTTGGCAGCATGGGCAATGCTGGTGTTGCCGCTGCTGGCGCTGCTGCGCTGCTGCTCGCTCTGGCTCTCAAGAAGAACAACTCGGGCAGCCACTGATCTTTTCTGATCCGGAAGGGGGCCCGCTTTGGCGGGCCTCTTTTCATTTGAGGCAAGGTCACGCCATTCGCGCTTGCAAAACGTCGGTCTGAGGTCTAGATAGCAGATCAACAGCGGTTTTGGGGTCCACACCCGAAGCTACCGAAGAAAGTTCGCGGGCCGCTTGGCCCGTTTTTTGTTTTTGGAACCCATGACCGATCTTATCGCGAAAACTGCCATTGACCGGCGTCTTGCCGACATCATCGGCCCCGTTATCGAGGGGCTGGGGTTCGAGCTGGTGCGCGTCCGCCTGATGGGCGGGAAAACCCGCGTCTTGCAGATCATGGCCGACCGCCCGGAGGGTGGTATCGTCGTGGATGAATGCGCCACGATCTCGACCGCGGTTTCCGCCGTCCTCGATGTCGAGGATCCGGTGGAAGACAACTATATTCTCGAAGTGTCTTCCCCTGGCATCGATCGCCCGCTGACCCGCCTCAAGGACTTTGAGATGTGGAAGGGTTGGGAAGCCCGGATCGAGACGACGGAACTCATCGACGGCCGCCGCCGCTTCAAGGGAGAGCTTGCGGGCGTCGATGATGAAGAAATCCTGATCCTCATCGAAGAGGCGGGCGAAGAAGTGACCATCGGTCTGCGGTTCGACTGGCTGTCCGACGCCAAGCTGATCCTGACCGATGATCTGATCGCCGAGATGCTGCGCCAGAAGAAGGCAAGCGGCACCTTCAACGAAGCAGACTTCGACGAAATCGAGCAAACCGACGGCGAAGATGAAGATCCCGCCGAAGAAACCAGACATTAAGACCGGGAGTTGACCGATGGCGATTACCTCTGCCAACCAGCTTGAACTTCTCCAGACCGCCGAAGCGGTTGCGCGCGAGAAGATGATCGACCCGGATCTGGTGATCCAGGCTATGGAAGAAACGCTCGCCCGTGCCGCCAAGTCGCGCTACGGCTCCGAACTTGATATTCGCGTCAACATCGACCGCAAGACCGGCCGTGCGACCTTTGCCCGTGTGCGCACGGTGGTAGAGGACGATCAGGTTGAGAATCATCACGCCCAGCTCACGGTGAAGCAGGCCAAGAACTATTTGGCCAACCCGCAGATCGGCGACGAAGTCATCGACGAGGTTCCGCCGGTTGATCTGGGCCGCATCGCTGCGCAATCGGGCAAGCAGGTGCTGCTCCAGCGCGTGCGTGAGGCAGAGCGGGATCGTCAGTACGAAGAATTCCGCGATCGCAAGGGCAGCATCATCAACGGTGTGGTCAAGCGCGAAGAATATGGCAACGTCATTGTGGACGTGGGCCGCGGCGAAGGCATTCTGCGCCGTAACGAGAAAATCGGGCGCGAAGCCTATCGCATCGGCGACCGCATCCGCTGCTTCATCAAGGATGTGCGCCGCGAAGTGCGCGGCCCGCAGGTTTTCCTGTCGCGGACAGACCCGCAGTTCATGGCCGAACTGTTCAAGATGGAAGTGCCGGAAATCTATGACGGCATCATCGAGATCAAGGCCGTCGCCCGCGATCCGGGTTCGCGCGCCAAGATCGCCGTGATCAGCTATGACAACTCCATAGACCCTGTCGGCGCCTGCGTCGGTATGCGCGGCAGCCGCGTGCAGGCCGTGGTGAACGAGCTTCAGGGCGAAAAGATCGACATTATCCCGTGGAATCAGGATCAGGCCACGTTCCTCGTGAACGCGCTGCAGCCTGCCGAAGTGTCCAAGGTCGTGATCGACGAAGAAGCCGGGAAGATCGAAGTCGTCGTGCCGGACGAGCAGCTTTCGCTTGCCATCGGTCGCCGCGGCCAGAACGTGCGTCTGGCCAGCCAGTTGACCGGTCTTGATATCGACATCATGACGGAAGCCGAAGAATCGGCCCGCCGTCAGGCGGAGTTTGCCGAGCGCACCAAACTGTTCATGGATACGCTCGATGTCGACGAGATGATGGCACAGCTTCTGGTTTCGGAAGGCTTCGGAAATCTGGAAGAAGTCGCCTATGTCGAGGTCGATGAACTCTTGTCGATTGATGGGTTTGACGAAGGCACCGCTGCCGAATTGCAGGCCCGCGCCCGTGACTATCTGGAAGAGCAGGCCCGCAAGGCGCTTGAGAACGCCCGCAAGATGGGTGTCGAGGAAAGCCTGATCAACTTCGAAGGTCTGACGCCGCAGATGCTTGAGGCGCTCGCCAAGGACGGCATCAAGACCTTGGAAGATTTCGCAACCTGCGCCGATTGGGAACTGGCGGGCGGCTGGACCACCGAAAATGGCCAGCGCAAGAAGGATGAGGGTATTCTGGAGGCGTTCGACGTCAGCCTTGAAGAAGCGCAGACCATGGTCATGACCGCGCGTGTCATGCTGGGCTGGGTCGATCCGACCGAAATGGAAGCGGAAGCCGAGGACGAAGCTGACGACTCCGAAACCGAGGAGGCCGAGGCCTGATCGCAGGCCTCGGAGCAACGCGAATGACGCGTGGCGGGCACAAGGAATCGCGCGACGAACCGGAACGCAAGTGCATCGTTTCTGGGGAAAGCCAGCCAAAAGCGGGTCTGATCCGCTTTGTGCTGGGGCCGGAGGATGAGATCGTGCCGGACATTCTGGCGCGTCTGCCCGGTCGCGGTATCTATGTTGCCGCCGACCGGGAGGCCTTGGCAAAGGCGGTCAAGAAGAACCTGTTTTCGCGGGCCGCACGTCGGCCCGTCAAGGTGCGGGACGATCTGCCCGAAATGATCGAGCAGCTCTTGGTCCAGCGGCTGATCGATCTTATATCTCTCGGGCGCAAAGCCGGAGATGCGATTTGCGGCTATGAAAAGGTGAAGGACTGGCTCATCAAGGGTCAGGCGCGCACCTTGATACAGGCCAGCGACGGTTCAGAGCGCGGGAAAGAAAAGCTTCGTCCGCCAAATGGGCCAGAATCCCTCATTTCCTGCCTTACAGCAGGGGAAATGGGTTTGGCATTCAGTCGCGAACGTGCGATACACGCCGCGCTTGCGGCTGGTGGACTCAACAACCGTGTTGTAGAGGAAGCGGCAAGGCTTGTCGGCCTGCGTGGGGCAGAGGACAAGCAAGTCGGCGACATGATCGCCGGGAAGGATACGAAGGACGCATGAGCGATACAGACGGCAAAAAACCCCTCGGTTTGGGTGGCGCACCTCGTTCCGGTCAGGTGAAGCAAAGCTTCAGCCACGGCCGGACAAAAAGCGTCGTGGTTGAAACGAAACGCAAGCGCGTGGTCGTTCCCACAAAGCCGGGCGCGGCCGGAGCATCGGGCGCCAGCGGCGGGTCTCCGAACCTGGGCGATCCGGCCAAGCGGCCTGCGGGCATCTCGGACGCCGAGATGGAGCGTCGTCTGGCGGCCTTGCGGGCTGCCAAGGCGCGTGAAGTCGCGGATAACGAGCGCCGGGCCGAAGAAGAGCGTCAGCGCGAGGAAGAGCGCCAGCGCCGCCGTGAAGAGATTGAAGCCAAAGAGCGCGAAGAGCGCGAGCGTCTTGAGGCTCTGCGCCTGAAGGCCGAGGAAGAAGAACGTGCCGCCCGCGCCGAAGCTGAAGCGCGTCTTGCAGCGGCAGCTCAGCGCAAGGCCGAGGTTCTTGGCACCCGTCCGCGGTCGGCTGAAAAGCCTGCCGAGGCAAAGCCTGCCGCCGCTGCTGCCGCCCCCGCAGATGCTCCGGTGAGCCGCGCTCAGGATGCATCTGGTCCGCGCGGGGTCGCCGCCAAGGCACCGCTCGCGCCGGCACCGCAACGCAAGACCGACCGCGAGCGCGAAGAGCGTGAGCGCAGCGCCAAAGCCAAGGGCGACGACAGCCGCCGTGGTGGCAAGCTGACCCTGTCTGCCGCACTGAATGGCGAAGGTGGGCGGACCCGCAGTCTTGCGGCGATGAAGCGCAAGCAGGAAAAGGCCCGCCAGAAGGCGATGGGCTTCGGCAGCAAGCCAGAGAAGCAGGTGCGCGACGTGCAACTGCCCGAAACCATCGTTGTGTCGGAATTGGCCAACCGTATGGCCGAGCGCGCAGCGGATGTGGTCAAGACGCTCATGAAAATGGGCATGATGGTCACGATGAACCAGGCCATCGATGCCGATACGGCAGAACTTGTGATCGAGGAATTCGGCCACAAAGCTGTGCGCGTGTCTGATTCCGACGTGGAACAGGTGATCGACTCGGTCAAAGACCGCGAAGAAGACCTGCTGCCGCGCCCGCCGATCGTGACGATCATGGGCCACGTCGACCACGGCAAGACCTCCTTGCTTGACGCCATCCGCAAGGCCAACGTGGTCTCCGGCGAAGCGGGCGGGATCACGCAGCATATCGGGGCCTATCAGGTCCGCACGCCGAACGGGTCGCTGGTTTCCTTCCTCGACACCCCCGGCCACGCAGCCTTTACCAGCATGCGTGCGCGCGGTGCGAGCGTGACGGACATTGTCGTTCTGGTCGTTGCGGCAGATGATGCCGTGATGCCGCAGACGATAGAGGCAATCCACCATGCCAAGGCTGCCAAGGTTCCGTTGATCGTCGCCATCAACAAGATGGACAAGCACGGTGCCGATGCAACCAAGGTGCGGACGGACCTGCTGCAGCACGAAATCGTCGTCGAAGCGATGTCTGGCGATGTTCAGGACGTCGAATTGTCGGCCAAGACGGGCAAGGGCATCGATAACCTGCTCGAGGCAATCGCGCTTCAGGCCGAAATTCTGGAACTGAAGGCCAACCCGAATCGGGCAGCCTCGGGCGCGGTGATCGAAGCCAAGCTCGATGTGGGCCGCGGTCCGGTCGCTACCGTTCTGGTGCAGAACGGCACCCTGCGCAAAGGCGATATCTTTGTCGTCGGCGAGCAGTGGGGCAAGGTGCGGGCGCTGGTCAACGATCAGGGCGAAACGGTTCTGGAAGCAGGCCCGTCTGTTCCCGTCGAAGTCTTGGGTCTGTCCGGTACGCCGTCAGCGGGCGATACGCTGAACGTTGTCGAAACCGAAGCGCAGGCGCGTGAAATCGCCAACTACCGTGAGCAAGCCGCGAAAGACAAACGCGCGGCCGCTGGCGCTGCCACCACGCTGGAACAGCTGATGGCAAAGGCCAAGGCGGACCAGTCGGTGGCTGAACTGCCGGTTCTGGTCAAAGCAGATGTGCAAGGCTCGGCCGAAGCCATCGTGCAGGCTCTGGAGAAGGTTGGCAACGAAGAGGTGCGCGTGCGCATCCTGCATTACGGCGTGGGCGCGATCACCGACACCGACGTCGGCCTTGCCGAAGCATCCGGTGCGCCGATCATCGGCTTCAACGTTCGTGCCAATGCTTCGGCACGGCAATCCGCGAACCAGAAGGGCGTCGAGATCCGGTATTATTCGATCATCTACGATCTGGTCGACGATATCAAAGCCGCCGCTTCCGGCCTTCTCAAGGCCGAAGTGCGTGAAACCTTCATCGGCTATGCGCAGATCAAGGAAGTGTTCAAGGTTACGGGCGTTGGTCAGGTTGCCGGCTGTCTGGTCACCGAAGGTGTGGCGCGTCGCTCGGCAGGCGTGCGCTTGCTGCGTGACAGTGTGGTCATCCACGAAGGCACGCTCAAAACGCTCAAGCGCTTCAAGGATGAGGTCAAGGAAGTCATCTCCGGCCAAGAGTGCGGTATGGCCTTCGAGCGCTATGAGGATATTCGCCCCGGCGACATCATCGAAATCTTCGAACGTGAAGAGGTTCAGCGCACCCTCGCCTGAGGGTGTTTCTGAAAACAAAAAAGCCGGGGGAAACCCCGGCTTTTTTGTTTTGTGTGTGTTGCGGGTCAGGCTGCGCGGGTCAGCGAAACAGGATATCCGACAAACAGCTTTTCATCGACCTTGATGACAAGCTTCCCATCAGAAAGGGTTTTCACAAGCAAACCCTGGATGGAGACACAACTTCCGACAGCAATCGTTCTGAGCATTCAGCAACCCCCCATTGGCACTTGTTCCAATAATTACCTCAGATATTTCAGAAAACCATTAATTTTGTGTCGCAATGCGGCGAAATCTAGCATCTTTAGAATAGATGCTTACAGCCAATCGCGCAAAATCGGAATCAAAGGGATGTCTGCGGGTGGCATCGGATAGTCTTTCAGACGGTCGGCGGTAACCCAGGCAAGGTTCTGGCCTTCCTGGCCTCGCACGATTCCTTCCCATCTGCGGCAGGCAAACAGCGGCATCAGCAGGTGGAAATTCTCGTAGCTGTGGCTGGCAAAGGTAAGCGGGGCAAGGCAGCTTTGCCACGTGTCGATGCCCAGCTCTTCCTTAAGCTCGCGGATCAGCGCCTGCTCGGGTGACTCCCCCTGTTCGACCTTGCCACCCGGAAACTCCCAAAGCCCCGCCAAGGACTTGCCTTCAGGCCGCTGTGCAAGAAGCACGCGGCCATCAGCGTCGATCAGGGCAACGGCTGAGACGAGGACGATTTTCAAGAGCGGTAGTCTGCGTTGATTTCGATGTAGCGGCTCGTCAGATCGCAGGTCCAGACCGTGCGGCTGGATTTGCCAAGGCCCAGATCGACGCGGATCAGGATTTCATCCTGTTTGAAATGGGCCGCGCCCTTTTCTTCCTTGTAGTCGGGGCTTCTCCAGCCATTCTTGGCGACCAGCACATCGCCAAACCGGATGGACAGGCTGTCCCGTTCGGCCTCGGCCCCTGATTTACCCACGGCCGCCACGATCCGACCCCAGTTCGGGTCTTCCCCGGCAAGCGCCGTCTTGACCAAGGGCGAATTGGCGATGGAGAAGGCAACCTTGGCCGCATCCGCATCGCTTGCGGCGCCCGTGACGCGGACTTCGACCAACTTGGTCGCACCTTCGCCATCCCGGATCACCTGCAATGCCAGATTATGCATGACCGTCCGCAAGGCACTTTCAAAAGCTTTGGCAACCTCGCCCTTGACAGGCGCTGCATCGCTCTGGCCCGTCGCGGCCAGCAAGAGCGTGTCCGAAGTAGAGGTATCGCTATCGACCGTGATGGAGTTGAAGGTCGCGTCCACATTGCGCGACAACATCCGCTGCAGCATCGCGGGCGATATCTTGGCATCGGTAAAGATGTAGACCAGCATGGTCGCCATATCGGGCGCGATCATGCCCGAGCCTTTGGCGATGCCCGCGATATGAATGGGGCCGCCTTCCCCCTGAATGGTCGCCGCAGCACCTTTTGGGAAGGTGTCTGTGGTCATCATCGCATGGGCGGCCATCTCGATCGCGTCATCGCGCAGACCGTCGACAAGATCCGGCAGCACGGCGGTAATCTTTTCATGGGGCAAAGGTTCGCCGATCACGCCGGTCGAGGACGAAAAGACCCGGCTGACGGGCAGGTCAAGCGCGGCGGCCACGCCGCCTGTCACCTCTGCCACAGCCTTGTCACCCACCTTGCCGGTAAAGGCGTTCGAGTTGCCGGAATTGACGATGATCGCCGCCCCCGCCCCGGCAGGGACTTTGGCGGCGAGCTTTTCCTGACAATCGCGCACGCAGCCCGACCGCGTGGACGAGCGCGTGAACACGCCCGCCATCGCCGTGCCGGGCGCGAGGCGGATCAGCATAACATCCTTGCGGTTTGCGTATTTGATCCCGGCTTCAGCGGCCGAAAACTCGACCCCCTTGATAACGGGAAGGGTGGGGAAGCCATCTTTTGGTGCCAGTGGTGACACAGGCTTGGCAGGCTTGAGCTTGGTGCCGATCTTGCCTGCAGCTTCGGCCACCTCGTGACCGACGGTGCCCGCAACGTCGGAAACCGTGTCTGCCACCTGTGCCTTCAGCTTGCGCAACCGCTTTTTCAGCGCCTTTGCCTCAGCCTTCCAATCGGTCTTTGCCATGACTTCCCCCGGGGACTATTTGTCCAGCAGCGTTGCATCACGCAGCAGGGTCGGGTCAAGCCCCTCACCGGGGCGCGAGACGTCCGCGGCGTCAGTCAGCGACTTGATGTGTGCATCAACGGCGGCGCGCTCGATCTCGGCGGCCAGTTGGTCACGCATTTCATCAAGCGTGGGGGCTGCGGCGATGCGGGTTTCTTTGACCAAGATCAGGTGATAGCCGAAATCCGATTGCACAGGGCCAGCCACCTTGCCGACTTCGGCGGCGATGACCGCGTCTTCAAACGGCTTTACCATCATCCCCAGACCAAACCAGCCCAGATCGCCGCCATTGGCCCCCGAGCCGACATCCGTAGAATTGGCCCGTGCGAGTTCTGCAAAGTCGGCCCCGCCATCAAGCTGCGCCTTCAGCTCGGCTGCCTTTTCTTCGGAATCCACAAGGATATGTGCCGCGTTGTATTCGGTCTGAGGTTCGGCATTGGCGAATTTCGCGTCATAGGCCGCCTGCAGAGATTCATCGTTCACCGCGCCTGCGATCACTGCCTGCAAAGCAACGCCCGAGATATACCCGCGGCGGTCATTTTCCAGCGCCAGCCGGTCACGTTTCGCGATGTCGGTCACCGATTGCTCCAGCGCGGTCTGCTGGATCAGCTGATCGAGAATGCCGTTGAACAGCACATCATCGGGCAGGGCCTGATACTGCTGCGGCAGGCTCTCACGCAGGGCGATCATATGGCCAAGCGTAATTTCCGTGCCGTTGACCGTGGCCACGACCGTATCTGCGGTGGTATCCTGCGCCAGCGCGGGCACGGACATGGCACCCACTACGGCACAACTGGCCAAGAACTTGGTCCATTTCGTCATTTTCACACCCTCCTGATCGGGCTGCGACCCCGCCAAACATTGACTATGGCGGGCCTGTCCCTTAAATCGCGGGGGTCGCGTGCGATGGGGCCGGCCGGCCTTCTTGGGCTTTCTATGGAAGGCAATGGGGGCGGGCAAGGCCCTTGGTTCACACGATGCTGTCAGGAATACCCACGGAGAACATATGCTGGGTCTGGGTTCGCTAACGCGTAAGGTCTTTGGCACGCCAAACGATCGCAAGGTCAAATCGGTTCGCCCGCTGGTCGCACAGATCAACGCGCTGGAGCCGGAGTTCGCCGCGCTCAGCGACGAAGGCCTCAAAGAGAAGACGAGGGTGCTGGCACAGCGCGCGCAGTCAGGCGAAAGCCTTGACGCGCTCTTGCCCGAAGCATTCGCCAACTGCCGCGAGGGTGCAAAGCGCGCGCTCGGGCTGCGCGCCTTTGATGTGCAGCTCAAGGGCGGGATCTTCCTGCATCAGGGCAACATCGCCGAGATGAAGACGGGCGAGGGCAAGACGCTCATGGCGACCTTCCCGGCCTATCTGAACGCTCTGGCGGGCAAGGGCGTGCATATCGTCACGGTCAACGACTATCTGGCCAAGCGCGATGCCGAGTGGATGAGCAAGGTTTACGGCGCACTCGGCATGACGACGGGCGTCGTTTACCCCTATCAGCAGGACGCCGAGAAAAAGGCCGCCTATCGCTGCGATATCACCTACGCGACCAATAACGAACTCGGCTTCGATTATCTGCGCGACAACATGAAGGCCAGCATCGAAGACATGGCCCAGCGGGGTCATTTCTTTGCCATCGTCGACGAGGTTGACTCGATCCTTGTCGATGAGGCGCGGACGCCGCTTATCATCTCGGGTCCGTCGCAGGACCGTTCAGAGCTTTACACCAAGGTCGATGCCCTGATCCCGCATCTTACCGGCGAGCACTTCAAGCTGGACGAGAAAACCCGCAACGTCACCTACACCGACGAGGGCAACGAGTTCATCGAAGGTCTGGTGCGCGAGGCAGGTCTGCTGCCAGAGGGTCAAAACCTCTACGACCCCGAAAGCACCACGCTTGTCCACCATGTGACGCAGGCCCTGCGCGCGCACAAGCTGTTCACCAAGGATCAGCAGTATATCGTCCGTGATGGCGAGGTGATGCTGATCGACGAATTCACCGGCCGCATGATGCGTGGCCGCCGTCTCTCGGACGGCCTGCATCAGGCGATCGAGGCGAAAGAGGGCGTGCAGATCCAGCCGGAAAACGTGACGCTGGCCTCTGTCACCTTCCAGAACTACTTCCGCCTCTATGAAAAGCTGGCCGGGATGACCGGGACGGCGGCGACCGAAGCAGAAGAATTCATGGAAATCTACGGCCTTGGCGTGGTCGAGGTTCCGACCAACCGCCCCGTCGCCCGCAAGGATGAACACGATCAGGTCTACCGCACCGCGCGCGAGAAGTATGAAGGCGTGGTGAAGTCGATCCAGGAGGCGCATGAAAAGGGCCAGCCCATTCTTGTCGGCACCACCAGCATTGAAAAATCAGAGTTCCTGTCGGGCCTGCTGAAAGCCGCAGGGGTGCCGCACAACGTGCTGAACGCCCGCCAGCACGAACAGGAAGCGCAGATCGTCGCCGACGCGGGCCGGTTGGGCGCTGTGACCATCGCCACCAACATGGCAGGGCGCGGCACCGACATCCAGCTTGGCGGCAACGTCGAAATGCAGGTCATGGCGGCCATTGCCGCCGACCCGCATGTCAACCCCGACGAGGTGCGCAAGCGGATCGAGGCGCAACACGCCGAGGAAAAGGCCAAGGTTCTGGCTGCCGGTGGCCTGTTCGTTCTCGGCACCGAGCGCCACGAATCCCGCCGCATCGACAACCAGTTGCGTGGCCGTTCGGGGCGTCAGGGCGATCCGGGGCGGTCGTCTTTCTTCCTGTCTCTGGAAGACGATCTGATGCGCATTTTCGGGTCTGAAAAGCTTGATGCTGTCCTGTCCAAACTGGGCATGAAGGAAGGCGAGGCGATCGTTCACCCTTGGGTCAACAAATCGCTGGAACGCGCGCAGGCCAAGGTGGAAGGCCGCAACTTCGACATCCGCAAGCAGTTGCTGAAGTTCGACGATGTGATGAACGACCAGCGCAAGGCAATCTTTGGCCAGCGGCTGGAGATCATGCAGGCCGAGGATGTCGCCGAAATCGCCGAGGATATGCGCACGCAGGTCATCGACGATCTGGTCGATATGTATCTGCCGCCGAAATCCTATGTGGATGCGTGGGAAGTCGATGCACTTGTCGCAGCCGTGCGTGAAAAGCTGAACATCGACGTGCCTCTGGCGGATTGGGCCGCCGAAGAAGGTGTCGATCAGGACGTCATCAAGGAACGTCTGGGTGAGGCGACTGCCAAGGCGATGGCCGCAAAGACCGAGGCTTTCGGCGCCGAAACCATGCGCTCGATCGAAAAGCAGATCCTGCTGCAATCCATCGACAGCAAGTGGCGCGAACACCTGCTGACGCTGGAACATCTGCGCTCTGTTGTCGGGTTCCGTGGCTATGCGCAGCGCGACCCGCTGAATGAATACAAGACCGAAAGCTTCGCGCTGTTTGAATCGATGCTCAACTCGCTGCGCCAAGAGGTGACGCAGAAGCTTGCCGCGATCCGCCCGCTGACGCAGGCCGAACAGGACGAGATGATGGCGCAGGTGCGGGCGCAACAGCGCGCGGTGGCGGAAGCCGCTGCAGCCGAGGCGGTAGCAGAGGCTGCACCCTCCAACCGTCTGGCAGGCTTTGACGAGACGGACCCGGCAACGTGGGGCAACCCCAGCCGGAACGATCCCTGCCCCTGCGGATCTGGCGAGAAGTTCAAGCACTGTCATGGCCGACTGGTCTGACCTGCGACGGTGAACATCTGGTTGGGGCGGCTTCGGCTGCCCCATTTTTGCCATTTATTTTGTGCGCATTCCCTTAAACCGCCACTGATTGGCCCGTTTTAATGGGCATGGTGCCTTCTGACCGAAGGGCTGGAGGCGATGATGAACCTGCAACGGAAACTGACACTGATGGTTGCCACGGGTGCGATTGCCCTTGGCGCCGGCCATTATGTGCAGGAAAAGGCGGGTGACCGTGCAAATGCAGAGCCGCGCGATCTGATCGTCTCTGACATCAAGCCGGTGGCGGCTGGGCCGGGGGATACCGCCCCGTCGCCTGCGCGCGCCGAATCGCCTGTGCTTCCGGCTGAAGCAGCCCCCATTTTCGGCAGCTTGCCACCCCTCGCAGCACCGCCCGCAGAACCCGCTGCACCTGTCGAACGGTTGGCCGCGGCCGATCCGGCCCCCGCGGAAACGCCCGCACCGCTGCCCGCGCCAGACTTGGCGGCTTCGGACTGCGATGTGAAGTTTGATCTGGTTCCGCAATCGGGGGCTGTGATTGGCCTTTCGCTTCTGGCTCCGTGCCATGCGGATCAACGGGTTGTGGTCAAGCACGCCGGGCTTGCCGTGACGGCCCGCACCTCGGGCAGCGGCGCTTTGTCAACGACGCTTCCCGCGCTGACCGGGCTTGCCGTGGTCGAGGTCGGGTTTGCCGATGGCACCAAGGCGCAGGCAAGTCTGCCCGTGCCGGATTTCGCCAATGTCCAGCGCTTCGCTGTGCAATGGCAAGACAAGGATTCCTTCCAGCTCCACGCTTTTGAGAACGGCGCCGGATACAACCAGCCGGGGCATATTTCTGCTGCTTTTACCGGCACTTCAGGTGAGACCGGCAGTGTCCTGACGCTGGGTGATCCCTCTGTCGCGCTGCCTCTGCTGGCCGAGGTTTACACATTCGGCCCGACCACTGCGGTAGACCTCGTGCTGGAAGCCGCCGTCACGGACGCCACCTGCAACCGCGAAATTCTGGGCGAGGCGATCTTGGCGACGGGAGGCTCGGTCGAAATCACCGATCTGAACGTTTCCATGCCGACCTGCGACGCTGTGGGCGACATTCTTGTATTGAAAAACCTGCTTCAGGACATGACACTGGCGATTGCAGACTAACAGGGCAGCGCAGGGTCTATGGGGGCAGATTTTTGGCGCGCGGCGTTTTTCGCCGCGCTTTTTGCCCCTTGTAGTGCCGGGGCGCAGGACGTGACCCTGTCGGCCCGTGAAGGCGGGCTGGAAATCTCGGGTATGCTGCAAAGCTATGATGGCGAATTCTACCGCATTGACAGCGTTTATGGCCTGTTGACGGTGGATGCTGCCGGGGTGATCTGCGACGGTCCGGCCTGCCCTGACCTGACCGCGCCCAAGGCGCTTGTGCGCGTTGTCGGCCTGTCGGGGGTGGGTGAGGCGCTGATGCCGCCCTTGATGCGTGCCTTTGCCGAGGCGCGCGGCCTTGACTATGCCGAGGAAGAACAAGACGGCTACCGTGCGACCGTCAGCGATCCGGTCAGCGGCAAGCCCTTGGCCGACATCAGTTTCTTGCCGATGCCGCCAGCTCAGGCGCGCGGCGCGTTGCAGTCCGGACGCGCCGAGATGATCCTTGCCGCGATGACCGAGCCCGACCTTGGCGCGCGCGTGATCGCGATGGATGCGATGGTGCCCGTGGTGGCTCCTGACAACCCGCTGCCCAAGATCAGCACACGCGATCTGGCGCGGGTTCTGGCCGGCGAGGTGACGAATTGGGCGCAGATTGGCGGCCCCGACATGCCGCTGGTGCTGCATGGGTTGCAAGGTGATGCCGCGCTGCAAAAGGCCTTGGCGGCACGGCTGGGGCGCGATGTGGCGGCCAGCGTGATCCATGACGACATCGCAGCCTTGGGCGACGCGGTGGCGCGCGACCCTTGGGCGGTGGCGATGACGGTGCGGGCGGGGGTGCGGGGGGCGCGGGCGCTGCCGCTGACCGACAGTTGCGGCTTTCCGCTGCAACCGACGGCTTTGGCGGTCAAGGCAGAGGATTATCCGCTGTCCTTGCCGCTTTACCTGCTGACCCCGAAACGGCGTTTGCCTTTGTTTGTGCGGGAGTTTTTGACCTATCTGGAAACACCGCAGGCGCAGGCCGTGGTGGCTGCGGCGGGCTGGATCGACCGCCAGCCAGAGCGTCAACCGCTGACGGGGGACGGGTTGCGGCTGATCAACGCCATTCAGGGCGCGGGGGAGGAGACGACACTGGCCGACCTGAAGCGCCTTGCCGACGCGATGGACGGGGCGGATCGCCTGTCGCTTACCTTCCGGTTCCGGGACGGGTCGAGCCAGCTGGATGCCCATTCGCGCAACAATCTGGAAGATCTGGCGCGACTGATCGAGGTGGGGGTTTTCCGCAACCATGCCCTTGTTCTGGCGGGATTTTCGGATGGGAGCGGGGCGGCTGCGGCCAATCTTGAGCTGAGCAAAGGGCGCGCCGAAGGGGTTATGACCGCATTGGCCGAGGCCGGGGTGGCAGAGGCTGACTTGCCGCAGGTCATTGCCTTTGGCGAAGCGATGCCGATGGCCTGTGACGAGACGCAGGCGGGGCGGCGGTTGAACCGGCGGGTGGAGGTCTGGCTGAAGCCGGTGTTCACAGATAGCCCGCCGAGCGGAAACTGAGTTCGCGGTTTTTGCCGATGATCAGGTGGTCATGCAGGGTGATGCCAAGCACTTGACATGCCTCGGCAATCTGGTGGGTCATGGTGATGTCGGCGCTGCTGGGCGTGGGGTCGCCCGAGGGGTGGTTGTGCACAAGGATCAGCGCCGAGGCGTTGAGTTCCAGCGCACGTTTCACCACTTCGCGCGGGTAGACGGGGACATGATCGACCGTGCCTTTGGCCTGTTCCTCATCGGCGATCAGGGTGTTCTTGCGATCAAGGAACAGGATGCGGAATTGTTCGGTTTCGCGGTGCGCCATCGTGGTGTGGCAATAGTCGAGCAGGGCATCCCATGACGACAGCACGGGCCGGTTCATGACGCGGGCGCGCATCATGCGCTGGGCCACGGATTCAAAGATTTTCATTTCACAAACAACGGCTTCGCCGACCCCTTTCACGGTTTGCAGCCGGGCTGGCGCGGCGGTGATGACGCGGTTCAGATCGCCGAAGGTGTCGATCAGCAGGCGGGCGAGGGGTTTGACATCTTGCCGGGGGATGGCGCGGAACAGGAGCAGTTCCAGCAGTTCATAATCGGGCATCGCGGCGGCCCCGCCCGCCATGAAGCGTTCGCGCAGGCGTTTGCGGTGGTCTGCGATGTAGGAGGGCAGCTTTTGCGGGAGGGCGGATGGCGCGGCCTCATCCTCATCGCCCGAGGGGGGGAAGAGGGGGAGGGAGCCATCGTGAAAGCCATGCTGTGCCATGCGCGCAGGCTGGCACGAGAGGGTAAACCAAGCGTTAACGGCGGGCAGCGGAGGCGGAAATGCCGTGGGGTGCAGCGCGTGTGGTTCGGGTATGGCGCGCGTATGGCCTACGTCATGACGTTGGTGCGGCGCGGGGCGCGGCAGGCAAAGAAAAACCCCGCCGGTTGCCCGGCGGGGTTGGATCGTGGCGATGCTGCCTGCGGTCAGCTTTTCATGCCGTCCCAGAAGCCCTTGACCTTGGAGAAGAAGGACGAGCCTTCGGGGTTGTTTTCCTCGGACAGCTTTTCGAATTCGCGCAGCAGTTCCTTTTGCCGCGCGGTCAGGTTCACCGGCGTTTCCACCGCCAGTTCGATCAGCATGTCGCCGACGCCGCCGCCACGCAGGGCGGGCATGCCCTTGGATCGCAGGCGGAGTTGCTTGCCCGATTGCGCACCGGCCGGCACCTTGACGCGGCTGCGGCCGCCGTCGATCGTCGGCACCTCGACCTCGCCGCCTATGGCGGCTGTCGTCATGCTGACGGGAACCCGGCAGAACAGATGCGCGCCGTCGCGCTGGAAGATCGCGTGTTCGCGCACCTCGATGAAGATGTAGAGATCGCCCGAGGGGCCGCCGCGCAGCCCCGCCTCACCCTCACCGGCAAGCCGGATGCGGGTGCCGGTTTCCACCCCGGCGGGAATGTTGACCGAAAGCGCGCGTTCCTTCTCCACCCGGCCCTGACCGCCACAGGCGCGGCAGGGGTTCTTGATGATCTGGCCCATGCCGTTGCAGGTGGGGCAAGTGCGCTCGACGGTGAAGAAGCCCTGCTGTGCGCGCACCTTGCCCATGCCCGAACAGGTGGGGCAGGTGGTGGGTTCGGCGCCGCCTTCGGCCCCCGAACCACGGCACACTTCGCACGCGGTGGAGGTGGGCACGTTGATGGTTTTCTGGATGCCCTTGAACGCCTCTTCCAGCGAGATGCGCAGGTTATAGCGCAGGTCAGACCCGCGCTGCGCCCGCGAGCGGCCACCGCCGCCACCACGCCCGCCCATGAAATCGCCGAACAAGTCTTCGAACACGTCCGAGAAGGCCGAGGCAAAGTCGCCATTGCCGCCCGCGCCGGGGTGCCCGCGCCCGCCGCCCATGCCGCCTTCGAATGCGGCATGGCCATAACGGTCATAGGCGGCCTTCTTGTCGGCGTCTTTCAACACCTCATAGGCTTCGTTCACCTCTTTGAACTGGGCCTCGGCATTGGGATTGTCCGAATTGCGATCCGGGTGCAGTTCCTTGGCCTTCGCGCGGTAGGCCTTTTTCAGATCTTCCGCAGATGAGCCCCGGGGAACGCCCAGAACGTCGTAAAAGTCGCGTTTTGCCATGCGTCACAGCACCTTTCCCGAACCGGAGAGGGGCGGTCCGTTGCCAGACCGCCCCCTTTTCCGTGTCCTGCGGTCTTACTTCCGCTTGTTCTCGCCCAAATCCTCGAAGTCTGCATCGACGATATCTTCGTCAACGTCACGCGGACGGTCCGGGTCTGCGCCTTCACCTTCGGCTTGCGAGGCTTTGTAGATCGCTTCGCCAAGCTTCATCGCGGCTTCGGTCAGGTTCTGGATGCCGGAGCGGATCTTGCCCGCGTCATCACCCTTGAGCGCCTCTTCCAGCGGCTGCATGGCCAGTTCGATGGCTTCAACCGTGGTCGGGTCAACCTTGTCGGAATGCTCCGACAGAGATTTGCGGGTGGAATGCAGCAGGCTTTCGCCCTGGTTCTTGGTTTCCACCAGTTCGCGGCGGGCCTTGTCGGCTTCGGCATTGGCTTCGGCGTCGCGGACCATCTTTTCGATGTCCTCGTCCGACAGACCCCCCGAGGCCTGGATGGTGATGGCCTGTTCCTTGTTGGTGCCCTTGTCCTTGGCCTTCACCGACACGATGCCGTTGGCGTCGATGTCGAAGGTCACCTCGATCTGCGGCAGACCGCGCGGGGCGGGCGGGATGTTTTCAAGGTTGAACTGGCCCAGCATCTTGTTGTCTGCGGCCATTTCGCGTTCGCCCTGGAACACCCGGATCGTCACGGCGTTCTGGTTGTCTTCGGCAGTCGAGAAGATCTGCGACTTCTTGGTCGGGATCGTGGTGTTGCGGTCGATCAGACGGGTGAACACGCCGCCGAGGGTTTCGATGCCCAGCGAAAGCGGGGTCACGTCCAACAGGACCACGTCCTTGACGTCGCCTTGCAGAACGCCCGCCTGAATGGCGGCACCGGCGGCCACGACTTCATCGGGGTTGACGCCCTTGTTCGGCTCCTTGCCGAAGAACTTGGTCACTTCCTCGATCACGCGGGGCATACGGGTCATGCCGCCGACCAGCACCACCTCGTCAATGTCGCCCACGGACAGGCCAGCATCTTTCAGCGCGGCCTGACAGGGTTTCATCGAACGCTTGATGAGGTCATCGACCAGCGATTCCAGCTTGGCACGGGTCAGCTTGACCACGAGGTGCAGCGGCTGGCCGGTGTTCTTGTCCATCGAGATGAACGGCTGGTTGATTTCGGTCTGCGACGAGGAGGACAGTTCGATCTTGGCCTTTTCTGCCGCTTCCTTGAGGCGCTGGAGCGCCATCTTGTCCAGCGTCAGGTCAACGCCATGCTCTTTCTTGAACTGCTCGGCGAGGTAGGACACGATGCGCATGTCGAAGTCTTCACCGCCAAGGAAGGTATCCCCGTTGGTGGATTTCACTTCGAACAGGCCGTCGTCGATTTCCAGAATGGTGATGTCGAAGGTGCCGCCGCCGAGGTCATAGACGGCGATGGTCTTGGTTTCTTTCTTGTCGAGCCCATAGGCCAGAGCGGCGGCGGTGGGTTCGTTGATGATGCGCAGCACTTCAAGACCGGCGATCTTGCCCGCGTCCTTGGTGGCCTGACGCTGGGCGTCGTTGAAATAGGCGGGAACGGTGATGACAGCCTGCGTCACGGTTTCGCCGAGGTAGGATTCGGCGGTTTCCTTCATCTTTTGCAGGATGATGGCAGACACCTGGCTGGGCGAATACTTTTCGCCGCGCACTTCGACCCATGCATCGCCATTGCCGCCGTTGACGACCTTGTAGGGCATGTTCTTCTGATCTTTGAGGATCGCCGGATCATCAAAGCGGCGGCCAATCAGACGCTTGACCGCAAAGATGGTGTTGGAGGCGTTGGTGACGGCCTGCCGTTTGGCGGCCTGTCCGACCAGACGCTCGGTCTCGGTGAAGGCGACGATCGAGGGCGTGGTGCGTGCACCTTCGGAGTTTTCGATCACGCGCGGTTGCGACCCATCCATGATGGCGACGCAAGAGTTGGTTGTTCCAAGGTCGATACCGATGACTTTGGCCATGTTTGAATCCCTTTCTACAGGCGATGGTATTGGCGCGGGCCCGATGCGGCACCCTTGCCCATGGAGCGTGCGGCGAAATCGGTGGATCCCGAGTTACCGTTGCGTGCTGTATATAGGTTGCGGGCATTTTGCCTGCAACGGGGTCCCTGCGCCCAGTGTCGCGAATTTTTCACAAGCCTGTGCGGGCCTGCCGCGGGCGGTGCGGGGTGGGCAAGCTGTCGCAGGCCGGAACCGGGGGCGGGGTGTGACGTTACCCCTGCTCAGGTTTTCAAGAAAAAAGGACATGCAGATGCTTTATGTAGACATTCCGACCAAGGCGCAGATCGACAAGCTGATTGCGGCACGGGGGGATGCGCTGGTGTCTTTCTTCATCCCGACCACGCCGGAGACGCAGCATATCGGGCAGGCCCGCACCACGCTGGGCAATCTTCTCAAGGAGGCCGAGGCGCAGCTGGAGGCCGCAGGCACCGCCAAGCGCACGATCTGGCCGATTTCCGAACAGGTGAATGACCTGATCGACGATGACGATTTCTGGAACAAGCAGGCCAACAGCCTTGCCATCTTTGTCAGCCCGGACCGGCTGCGCACCTTCCGGCTGCCCAACCGTCTGGGCGAGATGGTGCAGGTGGGGGACCGCTATTTCCTCAAGCCGCTGCTTCGCGCCGTATCGGGGCAGAACCACGCCTTTGTGCTGGCGCTGGCCGAGAACGAGGTGCGCCTGCTGGAGGTGTTTGCCGATCTGCCGCCACAAGAGGTGCGCGTGCCGGACATGCCCAAGGATGCCGCCTCGGCCGCTGGCACGGCCAGCGTGAACTCGCGCAGCTATTCGGGCCGGATCGGTGGCGGCGAGGGGCAGAATACGCTGCTGCGCGCCTATTGCCGCAAGATCGACGAGGCCCTGCGCCCGGTTCTGGCGGGGCGCGACGAGCCGCTGATCTTGGCGGCGACGGACCCGCTTTTGTCGATGTTCCGCTCGGTGACAACGCATGACACGCTGGCCGAGGATGCGATCAAGACCAGCCCCGTCAACATGAGCCTGTCGCAACTGGCAGAGGAAGCCCGCCCCGTGCTGGATGCCGAGCAGGCCAAGACCGTGGCCGCCCTGAACGAGCGGTTTTCGGCGCTGCAGGGGGAGGGCCGCGCGCTGACCGATGTTGCAGATGTGGCGAAGGCCGCCACCTTTGGCGCGGTCGAGACGCTGTTTGTCGATATTGACGGGGTTGTGCCGGGCACGGTGGACGAGACCACGGGCGCGGTGACCTTTGACAAGGAATCCACCGCCGAGAACCTTGGCGTGATCGATGAAATCGCGGCGCGCGTGCTGGTCGCAGGTGGCAAGGTGGTGGCCGTGCGTCAGGACGAGGTGCCGGGCAAGGGCGCGGTGGCCGCGATCTTGCGCTATGCCGCGTGACACGGTTTCGGGGGGGCTGCCTGTGCGGCCCCCTTCTTTCATGCAAGCCCTAGCGGTGATCGAGCGTGCAGCAGCCGTGCAGCGCGCTGTTCCCGTCGGGCGCTTCGGTGAACATGCGGGTGGCAAAGCCGTAGGCGCGGTCTGACATGCCATCGGAGCAGGCTTCGCGCGTGATGATAAGCGTGCGGTTCAAGCTTGGCCCTTCTTCAAGCTGGACCAGATAGCCGTGATCGGCCACCGCCTCATGCGTGACAGCCATCGGTACGGCGCCGGTGTCGGGCGAGTTATACTCGGCCCCGCGCGGGTAAAGGCTGACCGACCAGAACGGCTCGGTTCCAAGGCAGGACAGCGGGCGGGGCACGGTGAAGGGATCTTCTGGCGGGGTGGGGGCCAGATAGGCCATCGACACCCAGCCATTGCCCTCCGGCACGCCGATCTTGCCCCATTTGCGATCTGGCGACAGGTCGAGCACCTCTATGTGGATGGCAAAAGGCTCTATCTCGCCGATGATCTCGGCTCTTGCGCTGGGCGTGGCGCGGATGTTCAGCGCATCTGTGGCGGCAACGCCCCTGACCTCGTAACGGGCGGGAAAGGTCGGGTCTGCCTGCGCGGCGCTGGTCAAGGCCAGCACAGCCCCGGCGCTGCACAGCAGTTTTGCCGCCTTGCCCGTCACCGCTTTGCACCCCAGCTGCTGGAGGCGTGCTTGCGGGTATAGAACTCTCCCATCAGGCCGATCAGGATGCAGATGATCATGACGGTGACCGCATAGCTGATAGAGCTGTAATGCGGATTGTAGTTGAGAAAGATGAAGCCGCGCGACTGGTCAATGATATGGAAGAGCGGATTCCAGTCGAAATAGGCCAGAATATAGGTGGGCATGGCATTGGCCACGAACATCTTGCCCGAGGCGATCATGTTGGCGCGTTGGTAAAGCGTGGACAGGATGCCGATAAGTTCGGGCTGCCACGGCATTGCCGACTTGAACACCATGCCAACCGCGAGCCCCGTGCCCCAGGCCAGGAACAGCATGGCCATTGTGCCTACGGGATCAAAGATGGTGATCGGGGTAAAGGCGGCGTGGTAGATGAACAGCACCACGCCCGCCGACAGGATCTGGATGTAGAGCGAGCTGAGCGCGGCGGCGGCGATGGCGATGATCGGGTTCATCGGAGAGTGTTTCATCATCGCCGAGGTGGGACCGTCAGACCCGACCACCGCGCCCACCACCTTTGTGTGCGTCATGAACATGAAGATGCCCGACATCACATAAAGCAGGAAATCGCCGCGAATGGCATTGCCGCGCAGGCCCAGGAGGTCAAACATCACATAGAACACGACCACCATGATGACGGTCTGCATGATATTGAGCAGCAGGCCGATCACGGCATTGCCGTGGCTGCGCCGGATGGAGCGCACGGTGGCATGGAATATAAGTTCCAGCATCGCAAGCGCGCTGCGGGCCGGCGTCTTTCTGACCACAGGTCGGAACATTTCTGCCCTGTCCTCTTTAGGGTTGCCGAGTGAACCCCTTGCCATAGCGGAGGAAATCTTGATGTTTCCTTCAAGGCGATGGTAAGGCCTTCGCGCGTTTTAAGCAACTATTGTGCCGAAACGGCGCGAAAAGGGAGATGGATGTGGATTTTGGTCATTTGACACTGACGATGCGGCGCTTGGCCCTTGAAGCGGGGGACAAGATCATGGCCGTTTACGAGGGGCCAGAGTTTGACGTGAAATCCAAATCCGATGCCAGCCCGGTGACCGAGGCCGACGAGGCCGCCGATGCGATCATCTCGGCAGGGCTGCGCGCGGCCTATCCCGATGTGGTGCTGATCACCGAGGAACAGGCCGACAGCCATGATCTGACGGCAAGCACTTTCCTGATCGTCGATCCGCTGGATGGCACCAAGGAATTCGTGCAGCGGCGCGGCGATTTCACGGTGAACATCGCCTATGTCGAGAATGGCGTGCCGGTGCGGGGCGTGGTCTATGCGCCTGCCAAGGGGCGGCTGTTCTATACCGAGGCCGATGGCCGCGCGGTCGAGGAAACCGGCCCCTTTGCCAAGGAGGCCCCCGGCGCGGTCACGCCGCTTGCGGTGTCGACGCCGGACAACGGGGCGCTGATGGTGGTGGCGTCAAAATCGCACCGCGATGCGGCGACCGATGCCTATATCGCGCGCTATGCGGTCAAGGACATGACGAGCGCGGGCAGCAGCCTGAAATTCTGTCTGGTCGCCACCGGCGAGGCCGATCTTTACCCGAGGCTGGGCCGCACGATGGAATGGGACACCGCCGCCGGAGACGCGGTCTTGCGCGGGGCGGGCGGCCATGTCGTGCGCTTTGATGATCATTTTCCGCTCACTTACGGCAAGCCGGGGTGGGACAACCCGTTCTTTATCGCCTATGCGCCGGGAGTCCGGTTGCACAAAGAGCCGGCCGGCGCTTAAGATCGACCGGTGCCTTTAGGCCGATGATTAAGCGAAGCCATAGATTTGTCATTCTTTGGTCCATTGATTGTTGTATAGTCATTTAAACCGACCGTTCTTGCGACGGCCAATCAAACAGAGCGAGTGCTATGAAGCATAAGAAAGTCACCAAAGCGGTCTTTCCGGTTGCAGGGCTTGGAACGCGGTTCTTGCCGGCCACCAAATCGATCCCGAAAGAGATCATGACCCTGGTCGATCGCCCGCTGATCCAATACGCGATCGACGAGGCGCGTGCCGCAGGCATCAAAGAGTTCATCTTCGTGACCAGCCGGGGCAAATCGGCGCTGGAAGATTACTTTGACGTCGCCCCCGAGCTTGAATCGGCGCTGCGCAAGGCGGGCAAGGACCAGCTTCTGGATGTTCTCAAGGACACCAACATGGACAGCGGCGCGATTGCCTATATCCGCCAGAACCGTCCGCAGGGGTTGGGCCATGCGGTGTGGTGCGCGCGTCGGCTGATCGGGAACGAACCCTTTGCCGTGCTGCTGCCCGATGACGTGATCGCGGCGGAAAAGCCCTGCCTGCAGCAGATGATCGAGGCCTATGCCGAAACTGGCGGCAATATGGTGGCCGCGATGGAAGTCGCGCCGGAGCGGGCGTCTTCCTATGGTGTGCTTGATATCGCCAATGACATGGGCTCGATCGTCGAAGCCAAGGGCATGGTCGAAAAGCCGCCCGCCGGATCGGCCCCGTCGAATCTGGCGGTGATCGGGCGCTATATCCTGTCGCCCGATGTTCTGGTGAACCTGAACAAGATCAAGCAGGGTGTGGGCGGCGAGATCCAGTTGACCGACGCCATCGCCGAGGAAATCGGCAAGAGCAAGGTTTACGGCTACCGTTTCCGCGGGCAGCGGTATGACTGCGGCTCCAAGGCCGGGTTCCTGCAGGCCACCGTGGCCTTCGGTCTGGCGCGTCCCGACCTGCGCGACGAGTTCGGGGCCTATCTGAACGATATGGTCGCGCTGCAGAAAGCCGCGCAATAAGGCAATGCCATGACCGGGCGCGTCAGGACGCTGTTGCGGGCGGCGTGGCGCGCCTATGGTTTGCGGACCAGACGGCGGAGGCATTTGTGGCGGTCGTTCCGCAGCAGGCGCGCGCTGCAGGTGGTCAAGGACCGCAGCAGCGCCATCCGGCGCGGCGATATCCTGTGTTTCATGACCGTGCGCAACGAGCAGCTTCGCCTGCCGCATTTCCTTGACCACCACCGCAAGCTGGGGGTGCGCCATTTTCTGATCGTGGACAATGACAGCACCGACGGCACCCGCGACTATCTGGTGGCGCAGCCCGATGTGTCGCTGTGGCATACCAGGGCCAGCTACAAGCTGTCGCGCTTTGGCCTTGACTGGGTGACATGGCTGCAGATGCGCCATGCACACGGCCACTGGACGCTGACGCTCGATGCGGATGAGTTGTTGATCTACCCCTATTGGCAGACCCGCCCCTTGCCCGCGCTGACCGGCTGGCTGGAGGAGCAGGGGCTGGAGGCGATGGGGACCATGATGCTGGACCTTTACCCGGACGGCCCGCTGTCGGCGGCGCAGATCGGCCCCGGCGATGACCCGCTGTCGGTGCTGCGCTGGTTCGATCCGGGCAATTATGCGGTGCAGGTCCAGGAGCGGATGGGCAATCTGTGGATTCAGGGCGGACCCCGGGGCCGGCTTTTCTTTGCCGATGACCCGCGCCGCGCCCCTACGCTGAACAAGATTCCACTGGTGCGCTGGAACCGGCGCTATGCCTATGTGAACTCTACCCATGCGATACTGCCGCCGCGCCTGAACCGGGTTTATGCCACAGACGGGGGCGAGCAGATTTCCGGCCTGCTCCTGCACACCAAGTTCCTGCCCGAGATCATCGGCAAATCAACCGAAGAGAAGGCAAGGAAGCAGCATTTCGCCAATAGCGCGCTTTATGACAGTTATTACGATACGGTCATTTCTGATCCCGTGCTGCGCTGCCCGCAGTCGGAACGGCTGGGCGGGTGGCGGCGGCTGGAGGCGCTGGGCCTGATGTCGCGCGGGGGGTGGGTGTAAGGCGCCGTTGCCTGCGCTTTGGCGTGAAACTGTGTGAAATTGTTTACTAAATCGCGTCAATTTACTAGCGTGGCCATTGGAAACTGGGCAAATGATGGCAGAATGGCCAAAGTGTCATATCGTCTGCTGCGCTGACTGGTGTCGCTTTCTGTGTGCGTTCTGAGATCGGGTTGTTATCTTGGGTTTGCTCTCTTCCTATCGGCTTCGCTGGCACCGCCGGCGCCTGCTCTTTCGGGGCTGGGCAAGCCGTCGTGACCTGAGCCTGGTGGCGGACCGTTCTGCAGGGCAGGCAGAGGATGCGATTTTCGCCTTTACCACGCTGCGGAACGAAAAGATCCGCCTGCCGTATTTCCTGCGCTATTACCGCGACCTTGGCGTCAGCCATTTTTTCATGGTCGACAACGGGTCGACCGACGGGTCGCTGGAATATCTGCGCGAGCAGCCCGATGTGTCGCTCTGGCGCACCGAGGCCAGTTACAAGAAAAGCCGCTTCGGCATGGATTGGCTCAGCTTTCTGCTGCGGCGCTACGGGCATGGCCATTGGTGCCTGACCGTCGATCCGGACGAGTTTTTCGTGTATCCCTTTTGCGAAACGCGCCCGATCCGCGCGTTGACCGACTGGCTTGACACGACGCAGATCCGCACCTTCTCGGCGATGCTGCTGGACATGTATCCAAAGGGGCCGATCACCGACCAGACCTATCGCGAAGGGCAGGACCCGTTCGAGATCGCGCAATGGTTTGACAGCGGGAATTACCAGATCAGCCGCAATCCGGCCTATGGCAACCTCTGGATTCAGGGCGGGCCGCGCACGCGGATCTTCTTTGGCGACAGTCCCGCCAAGGCCCCCGCGCTGAACAAGATTCCGCTGGTCAAATGGCATCGGTCCTATGCCTATATCAGTTCCACCCACATGATGCTGCCGCGTGGCCTGAATCTTGCCTTTGACGAATGGGGCGGGGAAAAAGCCTCGGGCGTGCTGCTGCATGCCAAGTTTCTGGATACGTTTCCGGCCAAGGCGCAAGAAGAACTCAAACGCGGCCAACATTATGCCGCAAGTGCGGAGTATAAGGCCTATCAGCAAGGGCTGGCCGAGCATCCCGAGGTTTGGTGCAAGTGGAGTGAAAAGTATATCAACTGGCGCCAGCTCGAGATTTTGGGGCTGATGTCCAAGGGCAACTGGGCATGAAGGAGTCGCGTGGATGACGGTGGGCTTTGTGATGCTGTGCCATACGGCACTGGGTCGCGCTGCCCAGGTGGCGCGGCACTGGGCCGAGCGGGGCTGTCCGGTTGTCATCCATGTGGACCGGCGGGTGGCGGCCAAGCCCTATGGCGATCTGGTGCAAGAGCTTTCCGATCTGCCCAACGTGCGCTTTTCGGGCCGTCATGCCTGCGAATGGGGCACATGGGGCATTGTGGCCGCCAGCCAGGAGGCGGCGACGGTCATGCTGCGCGAGTTTGCCGAGGTGCGGCATGTCTATCTCGCCTCGGGGTCTTGCCTGCCGCTGCGTCCGGTCGAGGAATTGCGCGCCTATCTGGATGAACGGCCCAAGACCGATTTCATCGAAAGCGTGACCACCGAAGATGTGGGCTGGACGATCGGCGGGCTTGATTTCGAACGCTTCACGCTGCGCTTCCCCTTCAGTTGGCGCAAGCAGCGCTGGTGGTTTGATACTTACGTCAAATTGCAGCGCATGGTGGGGTATCGGCGGAAGATTCCGGCGGAACTGGTGCCGCATCTGGGCAGCCAGTGGTGGTGCCTGACCCGCCGCACGCTGTCGGCGATTCTGGAGCATCCCGAGCGCGCCAAGATCGACCGCTATTTCCAGAAGGTCTGGATCCCTGACGAAAGCTATTTCCAGACGCTGGTGCGGCAGGTGTCCGGCTCGGTCGAAAGCCGGTCGCTGACGTTGTCGAAGTTCGATTTTCAGGGCAAGCCGCACATCTTCTACGATGACCACCTGCAATTGCTGCGGCGGTCCGACTGTTTTGTCGCCCGCAAGATCTGGCCGGATGCGGTGCGGCTTTACGGCGCGTTCCTGTCGGATGACCGCAGCCGTCAGGCCGCGGCCGAGCCGAACCCCGGCAAGATCGACCGGCTGTTTGCCAAGGCGGTGGAGCGGCGGGTCAAGGGGCGGCCGGGCCTGTATATGCAGAGCCGTTTCCCGAAAGAGAACTTCGAAAACGGGCGGACAGCGGGGCCGTATTCGGTGTTTTCCGGCTTTGCCGACGTGTTCGAGAATTTCGAGATCTGGCTGTCCAAGGCCAGCGGCACGCGGGTACACGGGCATCTGTTCGCACCCGACCGTGTGCATTTTGCCGGGGGCGAGTCGGTGTATAACGGCGCCCTGTCCGACAGTGCCAAGGTGCGCGACTACAACCCGAAAAGCTTCCTGACCAGCCTGATCTGGAACACGCGGGGCGAGCGTCAGTGCTTCCAGTTCGGGCCTGCGGATACGCAAGAGCTGAACTGGTTCATGTCGCTGGATGGCAATGCGCAGATTTCGGTCATCTCGGGGGCTTGGGCGGTGCCGCTGTTCCATTCCAACCGGAATTTCGGCGACATCCGGCGCGAGGCCGCGCGCCTGCAAAAGATCGAGCAGGAGTTTCTGAACGTCCTGCGCGCGCCCTATGCCAAGGCGCGGGTGCGCATCTGGTCGCTTGCCGATTTTGTCGAAAACCCGATGGAGCCGTTGCAGACCATCATCGACGAAATCGGCCCGCGTCAGGGGCGGCGGCTGACCGAGGCGCCCCGCATGGCCGATCTGACCGGCTTTGGCCAGTTCCTGCAGAACCTGCGCAACCAAGGGATGCAGCCGGTGCTTATGGGTGATTTTCCGGTGGGGGATGATCCGGCGACAAGATCCACGCGCCGCGGGCGCCCCTATCTGGTGAAGTGAGTGTCCAAGCGGTTTGACAGTTTTGTAATGTTCGCAGAGATGCGGACAGGGTCGAATTTTCTCGAAGCCAATCTGAACGCGATGGACGGTGTCCACTGCCACGGAGAGGTGTTCAACCCGCATTTCATCGGCAAGAAAGACCAGACCAGCCTGTTCGGCTTTTCGATGGCGGATCGGGAGGCTGACCCTCTGGCGCTGATCCGGGCGATGCGGGCGCAGACCAAGGGTTTGTCGGGGTTTCGCTATTTCCACGACCATGACCCCCGCGTGGTGCAGCCGGTGCTGGATGACCCGCACTGCGCCAAGATCATCCTGACCCGCAACCCGGTTGAAAGCTATGTCAGCTGGAAGATCGCGCAGGAAACCGGCCAGTGGAAGCTGACCAATGCCAAGAACCTGAAAAGCGCGCAGGTGCGGTTTGATGCCGCCGAGTTCGAGGCGCATGTCAGCGACTTGCAGGCGTTTCAGGTGCGCTTGCTGCACGGGTTGCAGACCAGCGGGCAGACGGCATTCTACATCGATTATGACGATATCAACGATCTGGATGTGCTGAACGGGCTTGCCGCCTTTCTGGGCCTGCAGGGGCTTGCGGGGCTGGATGGCAGCCTGAAAAAGCAGAATCCGGAAGAAATTACCCAAAAGGTGGTGAACCCCGACGAGATGGAGCGGGGGCTGGCGCGGCTGGACCGGTTCAATCTGGCGCGCACGCCGAATTTCGAGCCGCGCCGCCCGCCGATGGTGCCGCAGTTTCTGGCGGCGCGGATGGCGGGGCTGCTTTACATGCCGCTGCGGGGCGGTCCGGTGCAGCAGGTCACGGGCTGGATGCAGGGCTTTGGCGGGCTGGAGGGGGATTTCACCCAGAAAACCCTGCGGCAATGGAAACGCGCGCGCCCCGGCCATCGGTCCTTCACGGTGCTGCGCCATCCGGTCGCCCGCGCGCATGAGGCGTTTTGCACGCAGATCCTGTCGGGCGGGCTTGACCAGATCCGCGAGCAGATGGGCAAGGTCCACAAGATCGACCTGCCCGCGCGCGGCAAGGATTACGCCGATGTCGCCGCCCATCGCGCCGGATTTCTGGCCTTTCTGAAATGGGTCAAGCTGAACCTGTCGGGCCAGACCAGCACCCGTGTCGGCCGGATGTGGTTCTGCGAGAGGAGCGGCTGGCCGAAGGGCTGGCCTTTCTGGCGGCAGAGGTGGGGCAAGAGCCGCCGGCCTTGCCCCCCGCATCGCCGCACGGGTTTACCCCGCTGGCCGCGATCTATGATGCCGAGGTGGAGGCCGCCGCGCGCGATGCCTATGCGCGCGACTATCTGGCCTTTGGCTTTGGCGACTGGCGCGATCAGGCGTCCAGATAGCGCGCCAGAGTCTTTTCGGTGCCATCCGCCCAGAGACCGGCAAGCGCATTGGCAAAGGCGGCGGCAAAGCGCGGGTCTTGCCCCGTTTCGCCATAAATCGCGCGCTGCCCGATCCAGAGAGACGGATCGGACCGGGCGGCCAGTGCCAGCGGTTGCAGCCTGTCCCAATCGGGATCATTCGGCGCGATCTCTTGCCCGCTGTCGGTGGTTCCGGCGCAATAGCGGCACCAGAGCGCCGAGACCAGCGCCAGCCCTTCGATCCTGCCGCCCGCCGCCAGTGCATCGCGCAGCGAGGGGATGATGAACTTCGGCTGGCGGTTCGACCCGTCCAGACAGAGGCGGCGTTCGGTATCGGCCACCTCGGGGTTGCTGAACCGCTCGCGCACCTGCGCGTAATAGGCGGCAAGGTCGGTGTTCGGCACCGGGGCGACGTAAGGGATGATCTCGTCCCGTTCCACCTTGTCGAGAAAGCCGCTGATGAGCGGGTGGGCCATCGCCTCATGCACATATTCCACATCCATCAGCCCGCCCGGATAGGCGATGGTGGCATGGCCGCCGTTGAGGATGCGGATCTTCATCGCCTCATAGGCATGCACATCATCGGTAAAGGTCACGCCGACCCGTTCCAGCGGCGGGCGTCCGGCGGGGAAGTTGTCTTCCAGCACCCACTGGCGGAACGGCTCGCAGGTGACGGGAACCTGATCATCGGAGAGGCCGAAGGCGGCCGCCATCTCGCGCTCGCGCGGGCCGGTGGCGGGGGTGATGCGGTCGACCATGCCGTTGGGAAAGGCGACATGCGCCTTTACCCAGTCGGCAAAGGCAGGGTCTGACAGGCGGGCAAGGCCGACGACTGCCGCCTGTGTCACATGGCCGTTGCCGGGCAGGTTATCGCAGGACATCACGGTAAAGGGCGCGTGGCCCGCCGCCTTGCGCGCGCGCAGGGCGGCAAGGATTGCCCCGAATGCGGTTTGCGGGGCATCGGGGCGCGCCGCGTCATGGCGGATTTCGGCGGCCTCGGGGTCGAACTGGCCGGTGGCGGCGTCGATGAAATAGCCGCCTTCGGTCACCGTCAGGCTGACGATGCGGATCGCCGGATCGGTCATCGCGGCGATCAGCGCGGCATTGTCGGGCTGCACCTCGACAAAGCCGGTCATGGCGCCGACGCGGCGGGCGGTGCGGCCCTTCGGGTCAAGCTCGATGATCGTGGACAGGCAATCCTGCGCCAGCATCGCCTCGCGCATGCGGGCATCGCCGCTGCGCACGCCCGCGCCCAGAATCGCCCAATCTTGCGCAAGGCCCATTGCCATCAGGTCATCCAGATAGACGGCCATATGCGCGCGGTGAAAGTTGCCAAGGCCGATATGGACGATGCCGGGGGTCAGCGCGCTGCGGTCATAGGCGGGGAGGGAAACAGGGGGAAGGGTGCGGGTCATCTCAGGCCATCCAGTTTCCGCCATCGACCCCGAAGCATTGGGAGACGATGTATTTCGCTTCGTCGGTCGCAAGAAAGATTGCCATTCCGGTCAGGTCGGCAGCGGTGCCAAGCCTGCCAAAAGGCACAGCGGCCGCCACTTCGCGCTTTTTCTGGCCGGGGGCCTTGCCTTCATAGCGGGCGAAATAGGCATCCACCCCGTCCCAGTGTTCGCCATCCACCACGCCGGGGGCGATAGCGTTCACGGTGATGCCGTGCGCGATAAGGTTCAGCCCCGCGCTTTGGGTCAGGGAAATCACCGCCGCCTTGGTCGCGCAATAGACGGCAACCAGAGATTCGCCGCGCCGCCCTGCCTGTGAGGCCATGTTGATTATGGTGCCCCCCGCGCCGCGTGCGATCATGTGGCGCGCGGCGGCTTGCAGGCAGAACAGTGTGCCAGAGACATTGACGGCGAACAGGCGTTCATAATCGGCGCGGGTGATCTCTGCGATCGGGGCGGCAGAGAACAGCGCGGCATTGTTGATAAGGATATCCAGCTTGCCCATGCGGTCGATGGCCTCGGCAAACCCCGCGTCGATGCTGTCTTGCCGCGTCACATCCAGATGGACCGCATGGGCCTGCGGGCCAAGGCTTGCCGCCGCGGCCTTGACCGCTTCGGCATTGATGTCGGCCAGCGTCACCTGCGCGCCTTCGGCGATGTAGGCGCGGGCGAACTCCAGACCGATGCCGCGCGCGGCCCCGGTGATGAGGGCAGTCTTGCCGTGCAGTCTCATTTCAGTGCCTTTCCGTCTGCGCCAAAGCGCAGCAGTTTGCCCACTTGCGGGGTCATGCGGATGCTGTCGCCGTGGTGAATGTCGACCTCGCCGCTGGCGCGCACCGTGAGCGTGCCGAGCGGGCCTGCGTTCACCTTGAGGAAGGTGTCGGAGCCAAGGTGCTCGGACAGGCCGACGACGCCCTGCCACGGGCCATCGCCGCCGATGTCGATATGCTCGGGGCGGATGCCGATGGTGGTGGCGTTGTGCCTCGCGGCTTCGGGGCCTTCGATGAGGTTCATCTTGGGGCTGCCGATGAAGCCCGCGACAAACAGGTTGGCGGGATTGCGATACAGCTCCATCGGGCTGCCCACCTGTTCGATGCGGCCCGCGTTCAGCACCACGATCTTGTCGGCCATCGTCATGGCTTCCACCTGATCGTGGGTCACATAGATCATCGTGGTCTTCAGCGTCTGGTGCAGTTCGCTGATTTCCTGCCGCATGGAGACGCGCAAGGCGGCATCGAGGTTCGACAGCGGTTCATCGAACAGGAAAGCGGCGGGTTCGCGCACGATGGCACGGCCGATGGCGACGCGCTGCCGCTGCCCGCCCGAAAGCTGGCCGGGGCGGCGGTCAAGGTAATTGCCAAGGTTCAGGATGCGGGCGGCGTGGTTCACCCGCTTTTCCTGTTCGGCGGCGTCCATCCCTGCCATCTTCAGCGGGAAGGCGATGTTCTTGCGCACCGACATATGCGGATACAAAGCGTAGGACTGGAACACCATCGCCAGCCGCCGCTTGGCGGGGGGCAGGTCGGTGGCGTCCATCCCGTCAATCGAGATCACGCCGCCCGAGGTATCCTCCAGCCCCGCAATCAGCCGGAGCAGGGTCGATTTTCCGCAGCCCGAGGGGCCGACAAAGACCACGAATTCACCTTCGTCGATGGTCAGGTCGATGCCGGGGATGACATCCACCTCTCCAAAGGATTTGCGCACTTGCGTCAGGGTTATCTTGCCCATGTCGTCCTCACTTCACCGCGCCGAATGTCAGGCCGCGCACGAGTTGCTTTTGACTGAACCAGCCAAGGATCAGGATCGGAGCGATGGCCATAGTGCTGGCCGCCGATAGTTTTGCGTAGAACAGGCCCTCGGGGGACGAGTAGCTGGCGATGAACTGCGTCAGCGGGGCGGCCTGTGATGTGGTCAGTTGCAGGGTCCAGAACGCCTCGTTCCACGCGAGGATGATGTTCAGGAGCATGGTCGAGGCGATGCCCGGCACCGCCATCGGCGTCAGCACATAGAGGATTTCCGACCGCAGGCTGGCCCCGTCCATCCGCGCGGCTTCCAGAATCTCGCCGGGGATTTCCTTGAAATAGGTGTAGAGCATCCAGACCACGATCGGCAGGTTGATGAGCGTCAGCACCCCCACAAGGCCGATGCGGCTGTCCAGGAGGCCGAAATCGCGGAACAGGAGATACATCGGCACCAGAACGCCCACGGCGGGCATCATCTTGGTGGACAGCATCCACATCAGCAGATCCTTCGTCCGCTTGCCCGGCACGAAGGCCATCGACCACGCGGCCGGAATGGCGATGGCCAGCGCGATCATCGTCGATCCGACCGACAGGATCACCGAATTCCAGAAGTGCCGCGCATAGTTCGAGCGCGCCTGCACGTCATGGTAACTTTGCAGCGTCCAGTCGCTGAACAGCACCTGCAGCGGGGTCTTGATGGCATCGCCTTCGGACTTGAAGCCGAGGATGATGATCCAGAGGATCGGAAAGAAGATCAGGAACCCGATGCTCCACGCGGCGAGCGTGACGACCGTCTTGCGGGTGTTGGAAACCTTGCGGGCCATCTCATGCCTCCAGATTCTTGCCGATCATCCGCATCAGGAAGATCGCGACGATATTGGCCAGGATGACCGCGATGATGCCGCCCGCAGACCCGCCGCCGACGTCGTAGTTCAGCAGCGACTGCGCATAGACAAGGTAGGTGAGGTTGGTAGAGGCTGTGCCGGGGCCGCCGTTGGTGGTCACCAGAATCTCGGCAAAGACCGACAGCAGGAAGATGGTCTGGATCAGGATCACCACGGTGATCGAGCGGGTCAGATGCGGCACCGTCAGGTAGATGAACCGCTGGAACCAGCCCGCGCCATCCATCTCGGCGGCCTCTTGCTGTTCGCGGTCAAGGCTTTGCAGCGCCGTCAGCAGGATCAGCGTGGCAAAGGGCAGCCATTGCCATGCCACGATCAGGATGATCGAAGCCAAGGGGGCATGTGACAGGAAATCAAAGGGTTGCAGGCCAAGTGCCTTGGCCGCATGGGCGAACATGCCGTTCACGGGATTCATGAACATGTTCTTCCACACCAGCGCCGACACGGTGGGCATGACAAAGAAGGGCGCGATCACCAGCACCCGCACGATGCCTTGGCCCCAGAACGGCTGGTCGAGCAAAAGCGCGAGCAGGATGCCCCCGATCACGGTGATGCAGAGCACCCCCAGCACAAGGACCAGCGTGTTCGACAGGGCCGACCAGAAGGCAGGCTGGTTCACGAAGTAATAGTAATTGTCGAAGCCGACGAATGTCTCCATGCCCGGCATCAGCAGATTGTAGCGCAGGAAGCTGAAATACAGCGTCATCCCCAGCGGCACGATCATCCAGAGCAGCAGGAGCAGGACCGCGGGCGACAGCATCAGGCGCGCAGCAGTCCGGGAATGGGCGGTTGCCATCGGCTTGGTCCTTGTGCGGAAGGAGGGGAAGGTGGGGTGCCGGGCGCAGGGCCCGGCACCGGGACGCGGCGGCGTGAGGCCGGGCGGAGGCACCCGGCATCACAGGAGGAACAGGTTACTTGATGTAACCGGACCGCGTCATTTCGGTGGTCACCAGCGTTTGCGCGGCGGCCAGCGCGGCCTCGGCGGTCATGGTGCCGGCAAGGGCGGCGCTGAACTGCTGGCCCACGGCGGTGCCGAGGCCCTGGAATTCGGGGATCGCCACGAATTGCACGCCGACATAAGGCACCGGATCAACCGTCGGGTTGGTCGGATCGGCCGAGTTGATGCTGTCGAGCGTCATCTGCGCGAAGGGCACCTTCTGGTATTCCGGATTGGCGTAGAGCGACGCACGGGTGCCCGGAGGCACGTTTGCCCAGCCTTCCTTGGCCGCGACGACTTCGAGATACTCTTTCGAGGTGGCCCAGGCCACGAAGGCCTTGGCGGCATCGGCCTTTTGCGTGCCTGCCGGAATGCCCAGCGACCATGCCCAGAGCCAGTTGCCGCGCTTGCCCTTGCCGGTATCGGGGGCGAGCGCAAAGCCGACCTTGTCGGCGACGCTGGAATCATTCGGGTTGGTCACGAAAGACGCGGCGACGGTTGCATCGATCCACATGCCGCATTTGCCTTGCTGGAACAGCGACAGGTTTTCGTTGAACCCGTTGTTTGCCGCACCGGGCGGGCCGTATTCGTTCATCATCGCCAGATAATCGGTCAGCGTGGCCTTCCATGCCTCGCCATCGAACTGGGGCCGCCAGTTTTCATCGAACCAGCGCGCGCCATAGCTGTTGGACATGGCGGTCAGGAAGGCCATGTTTTCGCCCCAGCCTGCTTTGCCGCGCAGACAGATGCCATATTGCTCTTTCGACTTGTCGGTCATCGCGGCGGCTGCGGCCTTGATGTCATCCCATGTCGGCGCCTCGGGCATGGTCAGACCGGCGGCTTCCATCAGATCCTTGCGATACATCACCATCGAGGATTCGCCGTAGAAGGGCGCGGCATAAAGCTCGCCATCCACGGTCAGGCCGCCCCGGATCGCGGGCAGCAGGTCGTCCACGTCATATTCGGCAGGCAGGTCGTTCAGGCTGACCAGCCAGCCCTGCTTGCCCCAGATCGGAACCTCGTAGGTGCCGATGGTCAGCACGTCGAACTGGCCGCCCTTGGTGGCGATGTCGGTGGTCACGCGCTGGCGCAGGACGTTCTCTTCCAGCGTCACCCATTCGACCTTGATGTCGGGGTGTTTGGCATAGAAGTCGTCCATCAGGCCTTGCATGCGGATCATGTCGCCGTTGTTGACGGTGGCAACGGTGATGGTGGTTTCGGCCAAGGCGGCACCCGCCAGAGTAAGCGAAACCGTCGCGCCAAGCAGGGCGCGGAGCGTGAGTGTCATGGTTATCCTCCCTATCAGCGAATGAGCAAATCATCGCTTGATGGGCAATTACTCACATTAGGGCCGCAGCCGTCAAGCCCCTTCCTACGCCGCAAATGCAAAGCAATCAGGACGCGAGCACCGCGCGGGCGGTCAGCTCGTCAGTGATCAAACCATTGATGATTCCCGATTTCAGCGCCGCAGCGATGGCGGGGGCCTTGGATGCGCCCGCAGCAATGCCCACGGCAGGACGGTCGGGATTCTGCGCGACGCGCACCCCGCCGGTGCGGGTATTGGTGCCGACATCCAGATACTGACCCGCCGAATCAAACACCCAGCCCGCCACTTCGCCGACGGCTCCGGCGGCGCGCATCTGGTCCAACTCCTCACGGGTGACAAAGCCGTCGGCCAGGAGCGGCGCATCGTCGGACATCTGGCCGACGCCGACAAAGACCACATCCGCCGCGCGCGCCAGATCGGCCACCCGCCGCACGGGGGCCAGTGCGTGAAAGGCGTCACGCTCGGCACTGGTGGGCGAGATCACCGGCACCAGCATGGGGTAATGCGGGGCGCGCACCTTGTCGGACACCCGCATGATGACATCGAAAAAGCTGGCGGACCCGTCAGGCGCGATGTTCCCGATCAGCGAGACAAGCCGGTGCTGCGGTGCCTCGAGCGGGGTGATGGCATCGACCATGCCGCGCATGGCGCGACCGGTTCCCAGCGCGATGGTCAGCGGATCGGGCTGACGCAGCACCCGCTCCAGTTCGGCGGCGGCGGCGGGGGCGATCGACAGCACGGGGTCCGCGCCGCCCAGCGATGGCGACACACGGCAGCGCCCCAATCCGAAGCGGTCGCGCAGGGCCGATTCCAGATCGAGGCAGGCCCCGATGCGATGGTTCAGCCGCACATGGATAAGACCGTCGGCCATTGCCTTGGCAACCAGACGCTGCGCGCGCTGGCGGCTGATGCCAAGCTCGGCGGCGATCTGGTCTTGCGTCATGCCCGCCACGTAATACAGCCAGCCCGCGCGGGCGGCGTCATCTTGGGGCGTAGGGTCGCTGTTCTCGATCCGGCTCATGCTTGCCTCAGGGTTTCGGGGGCAAGCCGATGGAAGTCTGCAAATGATGCAAAACGCAAGTCCGGGCTGGCACCTTGGCCCATCTCCAGTGACAGGCCCGCCATATGGCTGCCACCGGTAAACTGCCAGACCTCCATGCCGGCGGTGCGGGCGGCGGCAACGCCTGTCAGGCTGTCTTCGATCACCAGACAATCGGCGGGGGCAAATCCCATCCGGCTTGCGGCAAACAGGAACAGGTCGGGAGCGGGCTTGCCGCGCGCCACCTGGCTTGCGGTGAACACCCGCCCGTCAAACACGTCCCACAGGCCAACCAGACGCAGCGACATCTCGGCGCGGCGGGGGCTGGAGGAGGTGGCCACGCAAAACGGCACGGCCAGCGCGCCGATCACATCGCGGACGTCCGGCATGATCTTCAGTCCGGCGCGAAAGCCTTCGAGCAGGCGGTCGCGGTATTCGTCTTCAAAGCTGGGGGGCAGGTCCAGCCCGAATTCGGTGCGGATCTGGGCCATCACCACCGGATAGCTGCGGCCCAGAAAATGCCGCGCCACATAGGGCAGGTCGATGGTCACGCCGCGCTGGGCCAAAGCCTCTATCAACATGCGGGCGCTGATGATCTCGCTGTCGATCAGCACGCCGTCGCAGTCAAAGATCACACAGGCGCGGCCCATGCGGGCATCAGGCCGCTTGCGGGGTGCGGGATTCGGTCAGGATCGCGTGCAGCTTGGCGGGGTCGGTATTGGCACGCAGCTTTGCGACAACGTTCTGGTCGCGCATGGTGCGGCTGACCAGCGCCAGCGCCTTCAGGTGATCGACCCCCGAATCCTTCGGGGCGAACAGGCCAAAGATCAGGTCCACCGGTTGACGGTCGACGCTGTCATAATCCAGCGGTTTCTCCAGCCGGATGAACACGCCGACGATCCGGTCAAGGTCTTCCAGCCGCGCATGGGGCAGGGCGATGCCGTGGCCCACACCTGTGGGGCCAAGGCTTTCGCGTTCTTGCAGACCGTCCACAGCAATGGCGGCCGTCAGCCCGTAGCATCCGGCCACCATCTCTCCCAGTTCCTGAAAGAGACGCTTCTTGCTGGTGATCTGCCCGACGACGCGAACGGCGCCGGGCGTGAGGAGCTTTGCTAAATCCATGGACGGTCGTGTTCCCGAACAGCCAACCGGCTGCCCCTATTTGCTGTTGCGCGGGTCGATCCAGCCTATGTTGCCGTCATCCCGGCGATAGACCACATTCACCCCGCCATGCCCTTCATTGCGGAACACGAGCATCCGGTTGCCGTTCAACTCCAGCTGCATCACGGCTTCGCCGACGGTGATAGACGGTATCTTCGTCTCCATCTCGGCGATCACGATGGGCTGGAGGCTGTCTGGCTCCGCATCCTCGGCGTCCTCGGTTGGGGCGAGGATATATGAGGATGCGCCGTCAAATTCAACAGGTGACGTTCGGGCAGAATGGTGGTTGCGGATGCGGCGTTTGTAACGGCGCAGCTGCTTGTCCATCTTCTCGCGGCAGGATTCAAAAGCCGCATAGATTTCAGTGGCATGGCCCTTGGCCTGCGCGGTCAGTCCGGTGGAAAGATGGATCACGGTTTCGCAGACATATTCATGCGCAACGCGGGAAAAGACGATGACGGCCTCTGTCGGGCGCTGGGCGTATTTCTCGACCACCTCGCCAAGTTCGGCCTTCACATGGGTCTGCAGGGCTTCTCCGATGTCGATCTGTTTTCCACTGATCTGATAGCGCATGATGTCTCCTCCGCGCGGCTTCTTGCTCTGGCCGGGGGCGGGTGCCCGCAGCCAGAGGTCTACTTTCCTTGACATGGGGACCGGGGGCGCAACTGCAAGATGGCGGGGCCGAATGGCGGCCGCAAGGCAGGCTTGGCAGATGGCGGGTTCTTGCTCGCATCCACGGTATTTGGCGACAGGGATGGCCGACTTGTCAACCGAATCGTCACCGCATTGTCATCTGGATGTGATCAGGAAATGCGGAAGTTCTGGCCCAGATAGACGCGCCGCACGGTTTCGTCGCGCACGACTTCTTCGGTGGTGCCGCTCATCAGCACATGGCCATCGTGCAAGATATACGCGCGATCGACGATCTCCAGCGTTTCGCGCACGTTATGGTCGGTGATCAGCACGCCGATGCCGCGCGACTTGAGGTCATGCACAAGCCCGCGGATTTCCGCCACCGCAATCGGGTCCACGCCGGCAAAGGGTTCATCCAGCAGCAGATACTTCGGGTTTGCCGCCAGACAGCGGGCGATTTCCACCCGCCGCCGCTCGCCGCCCGAAAGGGCCAGCGCAGGCGCGCGGCGCAGGTGGGTGATGGAAAACTCCGACAGCAATTCGTCCAGCCGCTCGCGCTGCTTGTGGCGATCCAGATCGGTAATCTCCAGCACCGCAAGGATGTTGTCTTCCACCGAAAGGCCGCGAAAGATGCTGACCTCTTGCGGCAGATAGCCGATGCCGAGCCGTGCGCGCCGGTACATCGGCAGGGCGGTCACGTCTTTGCCGTCGATGATGACCTGCCCGCCTTCGGGCGTGACCAATCCGGCGATGGCGTAAAAGCAGGTGGTCTTGCCCGATCCGTTCGGCCCCAGCAGCGCCACCACCTCGCCCCGGCTGAGTTCCATCGAGACGTCGCGGATCACCGGTCGCTTCTTGTAGCTTTTGCGCAGCGACCGGATCACCAGACCGGCGCTGCCTTGGGTGACGGAAAGCGCGCGCGGGGCGGTCAAGGTGCCGACCCCGGCTGGAACACGGTCTTGACCCCGCCTGTCATGGTGCCGGTGCCATCGGTCAGGTTCACCGTCAGGTTCTGGCCGGAAATCGCGGCGCGGCCTTGGGTCAGAAGCACATCGCCCGTCATCTCTACCGTGCCGCTGGCGATGGTATAAACCGCCTCGCGCGCCTCTGCCGCGTCACTCGGGCTGACCAGAGTCACCCCGTCGCTGGCGATCAGGCGGGCGATGCCCTGGCCGTCACTGGCATATTCCACACGGATCGTGCCTGCGGTCAGCCGCATTTCGCCCTGCTTGGCCATGACATTGCCGGTGAACATCGCGGCGCCGCTGGCCTGATCGACCGAAAGCGTGTCCGATGTCACCTCGACGGGCAGGGTGGTATCCTGCTGCAAGCCACCAAAGCGGATGTTCGCCTGCTGCGCCCGGGCCGGATCACCGGAGAGGAAAGACAGGCACAGGACGACCGCAAGGCCGAGGGTCACCCGAGATATGGCCGCCAGAGAAAAAGAGGCGCGCAACTGGAACATGGTCAGCCTGTCTGAAAATTGTGCAATGGATCAGTTTGCCGGAGCGTATACCAGCTTCACCGCCCCGTTGAAAACCAGAAGATAGGAGTCTTCCCCGTCACCGGCCTGAGTCAGCCGCAGGCTGTCGGCGGTGACAACGCCCGCCGGGCCGGTCGCGGTCACGGCATCGGGCATCTCGATATCGGTCGTGTCCATCGCAGCGGTCAGGTTTTCGCCCTGCACCTGCCAGCCCGTCGACGAGCGGATGGTGACCCCGTCGGTCAGCAGGATACGCCGCGCGCCGGGGTCGATCTGTCCGGCCCCCGCCAGCAACTCGGTGCGGCCGCCATCGGGGGTTTCCAGCACCCCGCTCAGCGCCAGCGCGCTGGCCCTTGTTCCGCTGTCCGAGGCGGGGCGCGCCTCATCGGCGCGGATGGTCAGCGCGGCCCCGTCTGCGGTCAGCCCCGCATAATTCGGCGCGGTCATGCGCGGCTCGCGCAAGCGGTCCTCGACGTCGACATCGGCATAGGGAATCGCATTGTCAGGGTCGATGGTGCGCGCGACCAGAAACAGCGTCGACAAGATGCCAAGCGCCACTAGGGGCAGCAGGATCTTGAGCCAGCCGATCAGACGCGAGTGGAAATCCGATTGTGCCATATCCATGCTGCTTTCTCGCGGCAAAGCCCTGCGGCAGGTTACAGAGCGCGGCCGATGCCGCCAATGGCGGCGCTGCCCGTGTCGGCGGCAGGCCGCCGAGCGGGTGAAGATGCTAGTGGTTGAAGATGTCGGTGGTGTCGGACCAGCCCATCAGGTCCAGTTCGGCCCGCGTCGGCAAAAAGGCGAACAGGCGGGCCGCCAGATCGCTGCGCTCCTCCCGCTCCAGCCGCTTTTCAAGCTCGGCCTTCAGCGCGTGCAGATGCAGCACATCGGACGCCGCATAGTCCTTTTGCGCCTCGGTCAGCGTGGCCGCGCCCCAGTCGCTCGTCTGCTGCTGCTTTGATACATCGACGCCCAGAAGTTCCAGCAGCAGATGCTTGAGCCCGTGCCGGTCGGTGAAGGTTCGGATCAGCCGCGAGGCGATCTTGGTGCACCACACGGGCTGCGTGGTGACGCCAAAGGCGCATTTCAGTGCCGCGATGTCGAAACGCCCGTAATGGAACAGCTTGAGCGTGGCCGGATCGGTGAGCAACCGTTCGAGATTCGGGGCCGAGGTCTGGCCAAGGCCGATCTGCACCAGATGCGCGTCACCGTTCCCGTCCGAAAGCTGCACCACGCACAGACGGTCGCGGCGCGGGTCCAGCCCCATCGTTTCGGTGTCGATCGCCACCACGGGGCCAAGCGTAAGGCCATCGGGAAGATCGGTCTTGTGCAGGTAAATCGTCACGCGGCTGGCCCCTTTGCTGAGTGACTGCGCCTTAGCAGGCTGCGGCGCAAATGAAAACGGCCGTCCCGAAGGACGGCCGTTTTGAATTTGGTGCCCAGAAGAGGACTCGAACCTCCACGCCTTGCAGCGCTGGTACCTGAAACCAGTGCGTCTACCAATTCCGCCATCTGGGCGATGGTGTGGGGGCTGTTTATGCGGGCCGTGCGGGGGTGTCAACGGGAAGAAAAGCACTTCACAAGAAAAAACTCACCGCCTGTGCGACGGCCTTTCATCTTGCCCGCACGGGGTGTCAAAGCTATGGAAGTCTCAGGTTTCGTCAGGCCGAAAGGGTTCATCCGCATGAGCAAGCTTGTCACCATCTACGGCGGTTCGGGTTTTGTGGGCCGTTACATCGCGCGCCGCATGGCAAAAGATGGCTGGCGCGTGCGCGTGGCGGTGCGTCGCCCGAACGAGGCGCTGTTCGTGCGCCCCTATGGCGTGCCGGGACAGGTCGAGCCTGTGCTGTGCAACATCCGCGACGACGAGTCGGTGCGCGCGGTGATGCTGGGGGCCGATGCCGTGGTGAATTGCGTCGGCATCCTGAACCGGTCCGGCAAAAACACCTTCGATGCGGTGCAGGCAAAGGGTGCAGCCCGCGTGGCCCGTATCGCGGCAGAGCTTGCGGTGCCGCATCTGGTGCAGCTTTCCGCCATCGGGGCCGACAAGACCAGCGACAGCGACTATGCCCGCAGCAAGGCCGAGGGCGAGGCGGCGGTTCTGGCGGCCTATCCGTCGGCGGTGATCCTGCGGCCATCGGTAATCTTCGGAACCGAAGACCAGTTCTTCAACCGCTTTGCCGGCATGGCGACGATGACACCGATCCTGCCGGTGGTCGGTGCCGATACTCGGTTCCAGCCCGTGCATGTGGAAGATGTGGCCGAAGCGGCGGTGCGTGCCGCCAAAGGCCTTGCGGAACCGGGCATCTACGAACTTGGCGGGCCGGATGTGGCGAGCTTCCGCGACCTGATGGGAAAGATGCTTGGCGTGATCCATCGCCGCCGTCTCATTCTCAATGTGCCGTTTTTTGCAGCCCGTCTGATGGGCGGCACCTTCGATCTTGTGCAGGCGCTGACTGTCGGGTTGTTCGAGAACAAGATTCTGACCCGCGATCAGGTGCGCAACCTTGCGCGAGACAACGTGGTGGCCGATGGAGCGAAGGGCTTTGCCGATCTTGGCATCACGCCCACCTCGATTGACGCTGTCTTGCCGGAATACCTGTGGCGCTATCGGCCCTCGGGTCAGTATGCCGCCATCAAGGATTCTGCAAAGAATCTTAAAAAGGCCTGATTTTTATGGACAATTTATTGCTCGCAGCCCTTCTAGGTCTCCTTGAAGGGCTGACGGAATTCATCCCTGTGTCATCCACGGGGCATCTGCTGTTGGCGGGGCATTTTCTGGGCTTTGACAGTCCGGGCAACACCTTTGAAGTGGTGATCCAGCTCGGCGCGGTTCTGGCGCTGATCTCGCTCTATGCGGTGAAACTGGGCGGGCTTGCCCTGCGCGCGCATCGTGACCCCGAGGCGCTACGGGCGCTTGTCGCGCTGCTCATCGCCTTCTTGCCGGCGGTGGTGATCGGTTTGATCGCGCATGATTTCATCAAGACGGTGCTGTTCCAGACCCCCGTGCTCATCTCGGTGATGCTGATCGTGGGCGGGGTCATCCTTTTGGTGATCGACCGTATCGCGCCCCCGCCCCTGCATTTCGATGCGACCGCCCTGCCGCTGCGCAAGGCCTTCTGGATCGGGGTGTGCCAATGCGTGGCCATGATCCCCGGTGTCTCGCGGTCGGGCGCGACCATCGTGGGCGCGCTGATGATGGGTGTCGAAAAGCGGGCGGCGGCCGAGTTCTCCTTCTTGCTCAGCCTGCCGACGATGGGCGCGGCAGTGGCCTATGACCTGTTCAAATCGCGCGATCTGCTGGATTTCTCGGCGATGACCGATATTGCCGTGGGCTTTGCGGTGGCCTTTGTCACCGCCGTCCTTGTCGTGCGCTGGGCTTTGTCCTTCATTGGCAAGCACGGTTATGCGGTCTTCGGTTGGTGGCGAATCATCGTCGGAACCGCGGCTTTGCTGGGCCTTTGGATGACTGCCTGAGCCATTAGGTATTGCGTGCTGACCTATTTTCGGAAGAAAAAGTCAACACGGCTGACCAAACAGCGAAAAAACCGGAATAAAGGTCAGCATTGCTGACTTTTATTCCGTCCGGCCCTTAGGTAAGAAAGCGCACCCGATACACGTATGGGAGACGCAGCCTTGGCCACGCAGAAAATGCTCAAATTCGTGACCGTCGCCAAAGAGACGCCTGAAAAGCGTCCGGCTACATTGCGCAATCAGGATTTCCACGAAATCTACCGCGAGTTCGCCGCAGAGAAGGCAGCCGAACAGGCGGGCCGGTGCAGCCAGTGCGGCGTGCCCTACTGCCAGTCGCATTGCCCCTTGCACAACAACATTCCCGACTGGCTGCGCCTGACTGCCGAAGGGCGTCTGCAAGAGGCCTACGAGATCAGCCAGGCCACGAACACCTTTCCGGAGATCTGCGGCCGCATCTGCCCGCAAGACCGTCTGTGCGAAGGCAATTGCGTGATCGAACAATCGGGCCACGGCACCGTGACCATCGGCTCGGTCGAGAAATACCTGACCGACACCGCATGGGAAAACGGCTGGGTCAAGCCGATCAAGCCCGCCGCCGACCGCCCCGAAAGCGTTGCCATCATCGGCGCGGGACCGGGGGGGCTTGCTGCCGCCGATCTGCTGCGGCGCAAGGGCTATCAGGTCACGGTCTATGACCGCTATGACCGCGCTGGCGGCCTCCTCACCTATGGCATCCCCGGCTTCAAGCTGGAAAAGCCGGTGGTGATGCAGCGGATCGAACAGCTTGAACTGGGCGGGGTGCAATTCGTGCTGAACTGCACCGTCGGCGTCGACATCAGCTTCGATGCGATCCGCGGCCAGCATGATGCCGTGCTGATCGCGACCGGCGTCTACAAGTCGCGTGACATCGAGGCTCCGGGCGTGGGGGCGCGCGGCGTGGTCAAGGCGCTCGACTATCTGACCGCCAGCAACCGCAAGAGCTTTGGCGACGACGTGCCGGAGTTCGACTCGGGCGAGTTGAACGCAGCGGGCAAGCGCGTCGTGGTGATCGGCGGCGGCGATACCGCGATGGACTGCGTGCGCACCGCTATCCGTCAGGGCGCGACCTCGGTGAAATGCCTGTATCGCCGCGACCGCGCCAACATGCCGGGCAGCCAGCGCGAAGTGCAGAACGCCGAGGAAGAAGGCGTGGAATTCGTGTGGCTGTCGGCCCCCAAGGGCTTCACCGGCGGCGAGTCGGTGGAAGGTGTGATGGTGCAGAAGATGCGTCTGGGCGAACCCGACGCCACCGGCCGCCAGTCGCCCGAACTGATCGAAGGCGCCGATTACGTCGAAGAGGCCGATCTGGTCGTGCAGGCGCTGGGCTTCGAGCCCGAAGACGTGCCGACGCTCTGGGGCGTGCCCGAACTGGCGGTGACCCGTTGGGGCACCATCAAGGCCGATTTCCGCACCCATGCCACCAATCTGCCGGGCGTCTATGCGGCGGGTGACATCGTGCGCGGGGCGTCGCTGGTGGTCTGGGCCATCCGCGACGGGCGCGAGGCGGCAGAGGCGATCATGGCCTATCTCAAGCAGACCGAAGTCGTCGCGGCGGAGTGACCCTTCGCCACGGAACCCGTGAATAACAGCGCCCGCCCGGCAGGGCGGCCCGTGCGTCAGCAAGGGTCAGCACGGCTGACCAAAGACCAGAGAAAGGGGCGGCAATGCGATATCTGATACTTGCGGCGGCGGTGGCCTTGCCCGCGCCTGCCGTGGCCGGTTCCTTCACGCCGCCCGAAGGCTGCACCACCTTCATGACGGTGCAGGCGCGGCAATGCCGTGTGTCCAACCATTACAAGTGCAGCGCCGACACCCTCGGTGACCAGTGGCGCGCCGATTTCGACCAGCAGGGGCCGTTCTTCCTCAGCCGGATCAACGCCGAGGCCGAATGGGTCGAAAGCTATGATCTGGGCCAGACCGCCGTGCGCCAGACGCTGGACCCGAACCCCTCTGATCCGGCATCGTTTACCGAACTTCTGTCCACCGGCACCGATACCTTTGCCTTCGGCCTGACCCGCGACAACGGGGAACAGACGCGGGTGAACGGGTTCGACACCCTGACCGGCCGCAGCGTCACCATCGACGGCGTGACCCTGGCGGAAACCCAGTTCGAGTTCACCGAAACCGACCAGAGCGGGGCGGTGCTGCGCCAGTCGCGCGGCAACGAATACATCCACCCCGAAATGCGGCTGTTCTTCTCGGGCCCGTCCGAATGGCGCGGCCCGGACGGGGACTTCCTGCCGATGGACGGAAGCCCCGTCAAATTCCTGTTTCCGGGCGATCCCGGTTTTGCCGCCACCGAACCCCTGTTCGACTGCGACCCGCTGATGACACGCGCCACCCCAAGCCAGAAGGATTCCAGCCATGACCATCTATGACGACGCCTGGGTAAAAGCCGAAGAAGCCAAGCGCGCGTGGCTGGACGCGAATGGCCTGTACAAAGCCGATGACGAACATTCGTCCTGCGGCGTGGGTCTGGTCGTGGCGATCTCGGGCAAGCCCAGCCGCAAGGTGGTGCAATCGGGCATCGACGCGCTCAAGGCGATCTGGCACCGCGGCGCGGTGGATGCCGATGGCAAGACCGGCGACGGCGCGGGCATCCATGTGCAGATTCCGGTCAAGTTCTTCTATGACGTGATCCGCCGCACGGGGCATGAACCCGATACGCATAAATGGGTGGCCGTGGGGCAGGTGTTCCTGCCGCGCACCGATTTCGGCGCGCAGGAACGCTGCCGCACGATCGTAGAGGCCGAAGTGCTGCGCATGGGCCATTACATCTATGGCTGGCGGCATGTGCCGGTGGATACCTCCGTGCTGGGCGAAAAGGCCAACGCCACCCGCCCCGAGATCGAACAGATCCTGATCCGCTGCGAGAAGGACATCGATCAGGAGCAGTTCGAGCGCGAGCTTTACATCATCCGCCGCCGCATCGAAAAGGCGGCGCTGGCCGCGCATATCCAGGGGCTTTACCTGTGCAGCCTGTCCTGCCGCAGCATCATCTATAAAGGCATGATGCTGGCCGAACAGGTGGCGGTGTTCTACCCCGACCTGATGGATGACAGGTTTGAATCCGCCTTCGCCATCTATCACCAGCGCTATAGCACCAACACCTTCCCGCAGTGGTGGCTGGCGCAGCCCTTCCGCATGCTGGCCCATAACGGCGAAATCAACACGCTGAAGGGCAACGTCAACTGGATGAAGTCGCACGAGATCCGGATGGCGTCGAACAACTTTGGCGACGCTGCCGAGGATATCAAGCCGATCATCCCGTCGGGCACCTCCGATTCCGGTGCGCTGGATGCGGTGTTCGAGGTGATGGTGCGCTCGGGCCGCTCGGCCCCGATGGCGAAAACCATGCTGGTGCCAGAGGCATGGAGCAAGACCACCACCGACATGCCGAAAGCATGGGCCGATATGTATGCCTATTGCAACGCCGTGATGGAGCCGTGGGACGGCCCCGCCGCCCTTGCGATGACCGATGGCCGCTGGGTCTGCGGCGGGCTTGACCGCAACGGGTTGCGCCCGATGCGTTATGTGGTGACGGGCGATGGCCTGCTGATCGCCGGGTCCGAAGCGGGCATGGTGCCGGTGGATGAAACCACCGTGCGCGAAAAGGGCGCGCTCGGGCCGGGGCAGATGATTGCCGTCGACATGAAAGAGGGCAAGCTCTACCACGACGCCGCGATGAAGGACAAACTGGCCGCCTCGAACCCCTATGGCGACTGGATCGAAAAGGTCGTCGACCTGAACAGCCTGCTGCGCGACGTGCCGGAACGTCCGCAGTTCGAAGGCGCGGAACTGCGCAAGCGCCAGATCGCCGCCGGATTCACGGTCGAGGAACTGGAACAGGTGCTGGCCCCGATGGCCGAGGATGGCAAGGAAATGGTCGCCAGCATGGGCGACGATACCCCTGCTGCCGTGCTGTCATCGGTCTATCGCCCGCTGTCGCATTTCTTCCGCCAGAACTTCAGCCAGGTGACGAACCCGCCCATCGACTCGCTTCGTGAAAGCCGGGTGATGAGCCTCAAGACACGGTTCGGCAACCTCAAGAACGTGCTGGATGAAAACTCCAGCCAGACCGAGATTCTGGTGCTGGAAAGCCCGTTCATCGCCAATTCCGAATTCGAGGTGATGTGCAAGCATTTCGGCGAGAATGTCGCCTATATCGACTGCACCTTCCCGGTGACGACGGGCCTTGATGATCTGCGTCAGGGGCTGGAGCGCATCCGGGCCGAGGCGGAAGATGCCGTGCGGTCGGGGGCCAGCCATCTGGTGCTGACGGATGAGCATCAGGGGCCGGAAAAGGTGGCGATGCCGATGATCCTTGCCACGTCTGCCGTGCACAGCTGGCTGACGCGCAAGGGGCTGCGCACCTTCTGCTCGGTCAACGTGCGGTCTGCCGAATGTATCGACCCGCATTACTTCGCGGTGCTGATCGGCTGCGGCGCGACCACGGTCAACGCCTATCTGGCGCAAGACTCCATTGCCGACCGCATCGCACGCGGCCTGCTCGATGGCTCGCTTACCGACGCGATGCGCCGCTACCGCGATGCGATTGATGGCGGCTTGCTGAAGATCATGTCCAAGATGGGCATTTCGGTGATCTCCAGCTATCGCGGCGGCCTGAACTTCGAGGCCGTGGGCCTGTCTCGCGCCATGTGCGCCGAATACTTCCCCGGCATGCACAGCCGCATTTCCGGCATCGGTCTGACCGGCATCGAGCAAAAGCTGGAAGAGGTCCACGCCAAGGGCTGGCTGGGCGGGGCCGATGTGCTGCCGATCGGCGGCTTCTACAAGGCGCGCCGCTCGGGCGAAAAGCACGCATGGGAAGCGCAGACGATGCACATGCTGCAAGCGGCCTGCGACCGCGCCAGCTTTGACATCTGGAAGCAATACAGCGCCGCCATGCGGGCCAACCCGCCGATCCACATCCGCGACCTCTTGGACATCAAGCCGCTGGGCAAACCGGTGCCGATCGAGGAAGTCGAATCGATCACCAGCATCCGCAAGCGGTTCGTGACACCGGGCATGTCGCTGGGGGCCTTGGGGCCAGAGGCGCACAAGACCCTGAACGTCGCGATGAACCGCATCGGCGCCAAGTCCGACAGCGGCGAAGGCGGCGAAGATCCGGCGCATTTCCTGCCCGAACCCAATGGCGACAACCCGTCTGCCAAGATCAAACAGGTGGCCTCGGGGCGCTTTGGCGTCACGGCGGAATACCTGAACGCCTGCGAAGAGCTGGAGATCAAGGTCGCCCAAGGGGCCAAGCCGGGCGAAGGCGGCCAGCTTCCCGGCATGAAGGTGACGGAACTGATCGCGCGCCTGCGCCATTCGACCAAGGGCGTCACGCTCATCAGCCCGCCGCCGCACCATGACATCTACTCCATCGAAGACCTTGCGCAGCTGATCTATGACCTGAAGCAGATCAACCCGCGCGCCAAGGTGACGGTGAAGCTGGTGTCCTCGTCGGGCGTCGGCACGATTGCGGCGGGCGTGGCCAAGGCCAAGGCAGACATCATCCTGATCTCGGGCCACAACGGCGGCACAGGGGCCAGCCCCGGCACCTCGATCAAATACGCGGGCCTGCCGTGGGAGATGGGCCTGACCGAGGCGCATCAGGTTCTGAGCATGAACAACCTGCGCGACCGCGTCACGCTGCGCACCGATGGCGGCCTGCGCACGGGCCGCGATGTGGTGATGGCGGCGATGATGGGGGCCGAGGAATACGGCATCGGCACCGCCGCCCTGATCGCGATGGGCTGCATCATGGTGCGTCAGTGCCAGTCGAACACCTGTCCGGTGGGCGTCTGCACCCAGAACGAAGAACTGCGCAAGAAGTTCACCGGCACCGCCGACAAGGTGGTGAACCTGATCACCTTCTATGCGCAGGAAGTCCGCGAACTGCTCGCCGCCATCGGCGCGCGCAGCCTCGACGAGATCATCGGCCGCGCCGACCTGCTGACGCAGGTCAGCCGTGGGGCCGCGCATCTGGACGATCTGGACCTGAACCCGTTGCTGATCACCGTCGATGGCGCGAACCGGATCACCTATGACCGGTCCAAGCCGCGCAATGCCGTGCCAGACACGCTGGATGCCGAGATCATCCGCGATGGCGCCCGCTTCTTCGAAGAGGGTGAGAAGATGCAGCTGTCCTACGCCGTGCGCAACACGCACCGCACCATCGGCACGCGCGCATCCAGCCACATCGTGCGCAAGTTCGGCATGCGCAACAGCCTGCAACCCGACCACCTGACGGTGAAACTCACCGGCAACGCGGGCCAATCTCTGGGTGCCTTTGCCACGCGCGGGCTGAAGCTCGAGGTGATGGGCGACGCCAACGACTACGTCGGCAAGGGCCTGTCGGGCGGCACCATCGTGGTGCGTCCGCTGATGTCCTCGCCGCTGGAGGCGGCGGAGAACACCATCATCGGCAACACGGTGCTGTATGGCGCGACCGATGGCTTCCTCTTTGCCTCGGGCCGCGCGGGCGAACGCTTTGCCGTGCGCAACTCGGGTGCGAAAGTGGTGGTCGAAGGCTGCGGATCGAACGGTTGCGAATACATGACCGGCGGCGTCGCGGTGATCCTTGGCCGTATCGGGGCCAACTTCGGTGCTGGTATGACCGGCGGCATGGCGTATCTGTATGACCCGAACGGCGTGGCCGAGGATTTCATGAACCTGGAATCGCTGGTCACCTGCGCCGTCAGCCATCCGCATTGGGAAGCGCAATTGCGCGGCCTGATCGAGGCGCATGCCCGCGAGACCGGCAGCCGCAAGGCCGCGTCGATCCTTGCCAACTGGGAGGCCGAGCGCGCCAATTTCCTGCAGGTCTGCCCCAAGGAAATGCTGATCCATCTGCCACATCCGCTGAGCGACGAGGCGGTGAAGGTTCCGGCAGAGTAACGCCGATACCACAATGAAAAAGGGCTCCGCTTGCGGGGCCCTTTGACCATGCGGCGTCATGTCTTGACCCCGCCAGCGGCATGGGGCCTAACAGGGCATGGCCACGACACCGAAAAAATCCCGCAAGGCGAAAGACCCCGCACCGCTGGTTGTGCCCGTGCGCAACCTTCGACGGACGGTGCTGCGCTGGGCCTTGCGCGGCGTTCTGGGCGTGGCGGGGCTGTTTGCGTCGCTGGTGCTGCTGTTCTCCTTCCTCAACCCGCCGGTGAACATCTACCAGTTGCAGGAAATCTCGCGCCTCGGCGGGCTGGAACGCGAATGGGTGGCGATCGAGGATATCGCGCCGGTGATGGGCCGCTCGGCCGTTGCGGCGGAAGATGCGAATTTCTGCCTGCACTGGGGGTTTGACATGAACGCCATCCGCGCCGCCGTGGCGCAGGGCGGCACGCGCGGGGCATCGACCATCAGCCAGCAGGTGGTGAAGAACGTGTTCCTCTGGCACGGGCGGTCATGGCTGCGCAAGGCGATGGAGGGTGTCCTGACTCCTGCGGTGGAACTGATCTGGTCCAAGCAGCGGATACTCGAGGTTTACCTGAACATCGCCGAATTTGATGAGGGCGTGTTCGGCGTGCAGGCGGCGGCGCGGCATTATTTCAACACCGATGCCCGCAATCTCAGCGCGCTGCAAGCGGCACGGCTGGCGGCGGTGCTGCCCGACCCCAAGGGGCGCTCTGCGTCGAATCCGTCCAACTTCGTGCGCAACCGGACCCGCGCCATCATCTCGGGGGCCGAAACGATTGCCGCCGACGGGCGCGACACCTGTTTCCGCTATTGAGACGACGCAACGGCGCGTATTTTTCGTGTCCGGCCATTGACGAAAGCAGGCGATCCGCGATTGAAGAAGCGGCACAGATGCCAAAGGGGACCCATCGCATGACCTTCAGCCGCAGCATCAAGATCGCGCCGTCGATCCTGTCCGCCGATTTCGCCAACTTCGGGCTGGAATGCGAGGCGATTGAAGCCCAGGGCTGTGACTGGGTGCATGTCGATGTGATGGACGGGCATTTCGTGCCGAACCTCACCTTCGGCCCCGCCACCTGCGCCGCGATCCGCCCGCATATCAAGGGCGTGATGGATGTTCACCTGATGATCGCGCCGGTCGATCCCTATATCGATGCCTTTGCCAAGTCGGGGGCCGATGTGATCACCGCGCATCTGGAGGCCGGGCCCCATATCCACCGCACGCTGCAGGCCATTCGCGGGGCGGGGGCCAAGGCGGGCCTTGCGCTGAACCCCGGCACGGGGTTGGAGGATGTGGCCTATCTGCTCGACATGGTCGATCTGGTCTGCGTGATGACGGTGAACCCCGGTTTTGGCGGGCAGAAGTTCATCCACTCACAGGTGGAAAAGGTGCGGGCGCTGCGCGCGATGATCGGCGACCGCCCCATCCATATCGAGATCGATGGCGGCGTGACGGTGGAAACCGCGCCGCTGGTTGCCGCCGCGGGCGCCGATGTGCTGGTGGCCGGTTCGGCCGTGTTCAAGGGCGGCTCGGTGCAGAACCCCGCGCCCTATGGCGAGAACATCCGCGCCATCCGCGCTGCGGCGCAGGCGGCGCAGTGAGCACGCTGCAACTGGTCTTTGACCTCGACGGCACGCTGGTCGATTCCGCGCCCGACATCCACGCCGCCGTGGCGCGGATGCTGGCAGGGGAGGGGTTGCCGCCGCTCGATCTGGCCACCGTCACCTCCTTCATCGGCAACGGGCTTCCGAAACTGGTGGAGCGGGTCATCGTCCGCGTCGGGCTGGACATGCGCCAGCACCCGCGCCTGACCAAGGCAACGCTGCACCATTACAGCGCCGCGTCCAGCGACCTGACGCGCCCCTATCCGGGGGTGGTGGCGGCCCTGACCGCCTTGCAGCAGGCGGGACACCTGATGGGGGTTTGCACCAACAAGCCCGTGGCCCCCGCCCGCGACGTGCTGCGCGACCTTGGCCTTGCGCCGTTTTTCAGCGCGGTGATCGGCGGTGACAGCCTGCCCGTCGCCAAGCCGGACCCCGCCCCCCTGCATGCCTGTATCGCAGCGCTTGGCGGCGGGCCGACGCTTTACATCGGGGACAGCGAGGTGGACGCCGCCACCGCCACAGCCGCCGGAGTGCCTTTTGCGCTGTTCACCGAAGGCTATCGCAAGACATCGGTGGCCGATCTGGCCCCGCTGATGCAGTTTTCGGATTTCGACGACCTGCCCTTCCTGCTGGCACAGACCCGCCTTTCCTGACGGGCCTGCGGGCCAGTGCTATGGTTGCGCATTGAACCCCCGTGCCGTGGCCTGTATCAGTCTGACAATCATTTCACGGGTGCCGCATGATCCGCCTCTATCATTTTCCGCTGTCTCCCTTTTGTCGCAAGGTGCGCCTGACGCTGGCAGAGAAGAAGCTGGAGGTGGAACTGGTCGAAGAGCGCTATTGGGAGCCGAGCCCCGATTTCCTGCGCCGCAACCCGGCAGGCAAGGTGCCGATCCTGAAGCTGGAGCAAAAGACGCTGTCCGAGAGTCAGGCGATCTGCGAATATCTGGACGAAACCTTTCCCACCCCCGCCCTGATGCCCCGCGATCCCGACCTGCGCTACGAGGTGCGCCGCATCTGCGCGTGGTTCGACGACAAGTTTCACGACGAGGTGACGTCGAAGCTGCTGTATGAACGGGTGAACAAGAAGGTGATGAAGCTGGGCTATCCGGATTCCAAGAACGTGAAGTTCGGGGCAGGGCGCATCAAGTTCCATCTCGATTACATGGCGTGGATTCTGGACCAGCGGCGCTGGCTGGCGGGCGATACGATGACGCTGGCCGATTTCACCGCCGCCGCGCATCTGTCTTGCCTTGACTACATCAGCGATGTGGACTGGAACCGCGCGGCCTCGGTCAAGGACTGGTATGCCAAGATCAAGTCGCGCCCCAGTTTCCGCACCCTGCTGGCCGATCAGGTGCCAGGCTTCCCGCCGCCCGCGCATTACGCCGATCTGGATTTCTGAAGCGCTGCACCCTGTGTCCGGCCTGCGCGGGGCTCTGCCCGTCGCCGGCTGGTTCTCGAACCGGTGGCGAGCCGCCGACGACCCCGGAATATTTTCAGACAGATAATGATCAGGCGCGTTTCGTCAGGCTGGCGATGCCGAGGGTTTGCAGCACCTTGGCCTCGATCTGGGCCGCGTCCATTCCGGCGATGCGATACATCGCCTCGGGCGAGGCGTGGTCGATGAAAGTGTCGGGCAGCACCATCGAGCGGTATTTGAGGCCACGGTCGAACACGCCCTCATCCGCCAGAAGCTGGGCGACATGGCTGCCGAAGCCGCCGATGGCACCCTCTTCAATCGTGATGAGCGCTTCGTGATTGCGCGCAAGGTTCAAGATCATGTCGCGGTCGAGCGGCTTGGCAAAGCGGGCATCGACCACTGTGGGGGCAAGGCCCTTTTGCGCGAGGCTTTCGGCGGCTTTCAGCGTTTCGGCCAGCCTTGTGCCGAAGGACAATAGCGCCACCCGGTTGCCGGACTGGATCAGCCGTGCGACGCCAAGTGCAAGCGGGGTGCCGCGCGCGGGCAATTCGACGCCCACCCCTTCGCCGCGCGGGAAGCGGAAGGCGATGGGGCCGTCATCATGCGCGGCGGCGGTAGCGACCATGTGGACAAGCTCGGCCTCGTCGGCGGCGGCCATCACCACCATGCCCGGCAGATTGGCAAGGAAGGCCACATCGAAACTGCCCGCATGCGTCGCCCCGTCGGCCCCGACCAGACCGGCGCGGTCGATGGCAAAGCGCACCGGCAGGCGCTGGATGGCGACATCATGCACCACCTGATCGTAGCCGCGCTGCAGGAAGGTGGAGTAGATCGCGCAGAAGGGCCGCATCCCCCCCGCCGCCAGTCCTGCCGAGAAGGTGACCGCGTGCTGCTCCGCAATGCCCACGTCAAAGCAGCGGCGCGGGAAACGGTCGGCAAAGAGGTTCAGCCCGGTGCCATCGGGCATCGCGGCAGTGACCGCGACGATCCGGCTGTCACGCTCGGCCTCGGCGATCAGCGATTGCGCGAAGACCTTGGTATAGCTGGGCGCGTTCGACGCCGCCTTGGCCTGCACGCCCGTCAGCACGTCGAACTTGGCGGTGGCGTGGCCCTTGTCGCGGGCGGCTTCGGCGGGGGCATAGCCCTTGCCCTTTTTGGTCAGCACATGCAGCAGGATCGGCCCGGTGGCCCGCGCCTTGGCGGTGCGCAGGATCGGCAGAAGCTGGTCAAGATCATGCCCGTCAATCGGCCCGATGTAGGAAAAGCCCAGTTCCTCGAACAGGGTGCCGCCCATCGCCATGCCCTTGAGCATTTCCTTGGCTCGGCGCGCACCTTCCTGCAAGGGCGGCGGCAGCAGGCCCAGCGCGCCCTTGGCGGCGGCCTTGAGGTCTTGCAGCGGGGCCTCGGCATAGAGGCGGCTGAGGTAGCTCGACAGGGCGCCGACCGGCGGGGCGATCGACATTTCATTGTCGTTCAGCACCACGAACAGCCGCTTCTTCAGATGGCCCGCGTTGTTCATCGCCTCGAAGGCCATGCCCGCGCTCATGCTGCCATCGCCGATCACGGCCACCGCATCGCCCGGATCGCCGCCCAGATCGGCGGCCATGGCAAAGCCCAGTGCGGCGGAAATCGAGGTGCTGGAATGGGCCGCGCCGAACGGGTCATAGGGGCTTTCCGACCGCTTGGTAAAGCCTGACAGCCCGCCCTCGCTGCGCAGGGTGCGGATGCGGTCGCGCCGCCCTGTCAGGATCTTGTGCGGATAGCACTGGTGGCCGACATCCCAGATGATCTTGTCGCGCGGCGCATCGAACACGGCGTGCAGCGCCACCGTGAGCTCCACCACGCCCAGACCCGCGCCCAGATGGCCGCCCGTCACCGACACCGCCGAAATCGTCTCGGCCCGCAGTTCATCGGCCAGTTGCCGCAACTCGCGGTCGGACAGCCCCTTCATGTCGGAAGGCAGCGTCACACGGTCCAGAAGCGGAGTCGATGGTCGGTGGGTCATGTCCTGCCTTTGGCCTTAGCTGTCGCGCGCGATTACAAACCGGGCCGCGTCTATCAGGGTTTGCGCCTTGTCGCCATAGGGGGCAAGGTGGCGCTCTGCCTCGGCGACAAGATCCCGCGCACGGGCGCGCGCGCCCTCCAGACCCAGAAGCGAGACAAAGGTGGCCTTGCCCGCCTTTGCATCCTTGTGCAGGCGCTTGCCCGTCTGTGCCTCGTCGCCCGTCTCGTCAAGGATGTCGTCGGCGATCTGGAAGGCAAGGCCAAGGGCTGTGGCATAGGCGCGCAAGGGGGCAGGGTCGGCCCCCGCGATCACCGCCCCCGCCTCGGCCGACCAGCGGATCAGCGCGCCGGTCTTGCCCGCCTGCAAGCGGGTGATCTGGTCCAGCGTCAGCGGTGCGCTTGCGGTTTCGGCAGCGATGTCCAGCGCCTGCCCGAGCACCATGCCCTCGGCCCCCGAGGCCAGCGCCAGTGTGCGCACCAGTTCAAGGCGGGTGTCGGCCTTGCCCAGCGCCGGATCGCACAGCAACTCGAAGGCCAGCGTCTGCAGGGCATCTCCGGCCAGAACGGCGGTCGCCTGATCCCATTTCACATGGACGGTGGGCAGGCCGCGCCGCAGATCGTCGTCATCCATGCAGGGCAGGTCGTCATGCACAAGGCTGTAGGCGTGCAGCGCCTCGACCGCCGCGGCGGCACTGATGGCCTGCGCGGGCGCAATCCCGAACAGCGCCGCGGTTTCCAGCACCAGAAAGCCGCGCAGCCGCTTGCCGCCCGCCACTGCATAGCGCATCGCATGGATGACAGGCTCGTCTGCCCCGTCGGCAAGCGCCTGTTCCAGCCGTGCTCCGATCAGGCCGCCCGCTTCGGCCAGTGCGGCGGGAAAGCTCACATCCCCTCCGCCGGTGTGGTGCCGATGGCGCGGCCTTCGGCGGCGCGGATCAGCTCCACCTTTTCCTCGGCATCCTTCAGCTTGGCCTCGCAATGCGCCTTGAGCGCGGCCCCGCGTTCATAGAGCGCGATCGAGGCATCGAGCGCCACATCGCCGCGTTCCAGCTGGCCCACCACCTGTTCCAGCGCGGCCATCGCCTCTTCAAAGCTCATGTCGCCTACGGGCTTTTCGGCGGGTCTGTCGGTCATGCGGCTTGCCTTCCCAGTTCTTTCACATGCGCGGCCACGCAATCGGCCAATGCGTCCAGATCATAGCCGCCCTCCAGGGCCGATACCACCCGCCCCGCGCAGCATTCGTCGGCCAGCGCGCAGATGGCGCGCGTCAGCCGCGCGAAATCGGCGGCCGACCACATCAGCCCCGCCAAAGGGTCATCGCGGTGCGCGTCAAACCCGGCGCTTATCATCACAAGCTCGGGCTGCCACAGGCGCAGCGCGGCCAGCGCAGGCTCCCACGCGGCCCACATCTGCGCGCCCCCCGATCCGGCGGGCAGCGGCAGGTTGGTGATCTGCCCATGCGCGCCGCGCTCGTCCGGATGCCCGCTGCCGGGATACAGCGGCATCTGCTGGCTGGAGACAAAGCGCACCCGCGGCTCGTCCCACAACAGGTCTTGCGTGCCGTTGCCGTGATGCACGTCGAAATCCAGCACAGCGACCCGGTTCAGCCCATGCACCTCCAGCGCCCGCATCGCCCCGATGGCCACCGTGCCGAACAGGCAAAACCCCATCGCGGTTTCCCGCTCGGCATGATGCCCCGGCGGGCGGGTGGCCACAAAGGCGCGGCCCCCTGCGGTCATCACATGATCTACCGCCGCGCAGATGCCGCCCACGCCGCGCATGGCCGCCGTGTATGACCCCGGCGACAGGAAGGTATCGCCATCGACCTGCGCCCAGCCCTGCGCGGGCACCGCCGCGCGCAGACGGTCCACATGGCGGTGCGGATGGCAGCGCAGCACATCCTCCACCGCGCCCGTCGGGGCCGCGCGCCGCTCCACCGCAAGGCCCTGCAGGCCCCGCTCCACCGCCTGCAGCCGTGCCACTTGCTCGGGGTGGCCGGGGGGCGTCACATGCGACAAGCAGTCATCATGGGTCAGCACCAGAACCCTGCGCCCGTCAGTCATTGATGTCGCGATCCCACAGCCGGACCTGCCCCTTGCGCACGCCCAGCACCCGCCGCAGCACCAGCCACGCCACCAGCGACGCGACCGCAAAGACCAGCAGCAAGAACGGCAGCGAGCCGCCCAGAAGCCCGAGGCCAAGCCCCGCGCCGACCACGACCGCGCCGATGGCAAAGCCCACGAAGATGTAACCGGGGGCCAGCACCTCCAGCACGCCCAGCGCGAAACCGGCCACGATCCAGACCCACCAGACTGCCCACATCAGCTGCGCCCCTTCAGCATCTTGAACGCATCGGCAAAGGCATCCAGCGCCTGCGCTGGCACCAGAATGGTCTGCTTGCCGGTGCCTTGTGCCACCTTGGCCAAAGCCTCGACCTGCGCCAGCGCAAGCTGGTACTGCGCCGCCTCCAGCCCCGATTCCTTGATCGCCACCGCAATGGCCGACGTGGCATAGGCCTCGGCATCCGCCGTCACCCGCTTGGCCTTGGCCTGCTGCTCGGCGGCATACAGATCCGCATCCGCCGCCAGTTCGACAGACCGCTTCTTGCCCTCGGCCTCCATCACCTGCGCCCGCCGCGCGCGCTCGGCATTCAGCTGCTGCAACATCGCCGCGCGCGTCGCCTCGTCCAGATTGACGTCAAGGATTTCGGCCCGCGTCACCTCGACCCCCCAGTCATCGACCATCGCCGTCACCTGTTCGCGCACGCGCTCGATCAACTGGCTGCGGTTCGACTGCACCTGATCCAGTTCCAGCTTGCCGATCTCGCTCCGCACGATCCCTGCCACCGTGGTGGCAATCGCGGCATCCACATCGCGGATGCGGTAGACGGTCTTTTCCGGCTCGGTGATGCGGTAGAACACGCTCGTCTCCACCTTCACCAGCACGTTGTCGGCGGTGATGGCATCCTGACTGGCGGTCGGCAACTGCCGCTCCAGAATGGAAATCTTGTGCGCCACCCGGTCCAGAAACGGCACCACGAAGTTGATCCCCGGCCCCAGCACCGACCGCAAGCGGCCAAAGCGCTCCACCACATGTTTTTCCGACTGCGGCACGATCCGCACGCCCAGAAAGATACACAGGATAAGAAATGCGGCGATGGCCAGAAACACCGCATTGCCGCCCAGAAACTGGTCAAAACCCATGAAAACACGCCCCGCTGAATGGATTGCTGCCCGTCAGGATGGCGGCTTCCCCCGCCAGAGGCAAGGCTGGGGATAATCTTGCGCCAATGCCCGCTGCCGCCGTTCATTCTTCGCCCGATTCTTAATCATGCGAAACTTTCTGCCGCCATGTTCCATGTGAATGGTGATTTATTCGAAAGAAGCCCAAAGCCCCCGTCATCTTTGCCAGAAAATCCCCGCCCCTTCGATGCATCTTCGACAGATCATCCCCTCCGCGAAAGGTTTGCCCATGAAAATCGTCGTCCTCGGCTCTGGCGTCATCGGCGTGACCTCGGCCTGGTATCTGGCCCGCGCGGGGCATGACGTGACGGTGATCGACCGGCAGCCCGCCGCCGCGATGGAAACCAGCTTTGCCAACGCGGGCGAGATCAGCCCCGGCTATTCCGCGCCCTGGGCCGCGCCCGGCGTGCCGATGAAGGCGATCAAGTGGATGTTCATGGAACATGCCCCGCTCATCGTGAACCCCAAGCCGGACATGGCCAAAATCCGCTGGATGCTGCAGATGCTGGGGAACTGCACCAGCGCCGCCTATGCGGTGAACAAGGGCCGCATGGTGCGCCTTGCCGAATACTCGCGCGATTGCCTGACCGACCTGCGCGCCGATACCGGCATCAGCTTCGACGAACGCCAGCAAGGCACGCTGCAACTCTTCCGCACGCAAAAGCAGGTGGATGCGGCGGGCAAGGACATCGACGTGCTGCGTCAGGGGGGCGTGCCCTTCGAAGTGCTCGACGTGGCAGGCTGCCTCGCGGTCGAACCGGGCCTTGCCGATGCGGCGGGCAAGATCGCAGGCGGCTTGCGCCTGCCCAAGGATGAAACCGGCGATTGCTTCAAGTTCACCCAAGGGCTCGCCGCCCGCGCCGCCGCGCTCGGCGTCACCTTCCGCCACGGCGTCAGCATCACCCGTCTGAACCGCACGGGCGACCGGATCACCTCCGTCACCACCTCCGAAGGCGAAGTGACTGCCGATGCCTTCGTGCTGGCGCTGGGCTCCTACTCGCCGAAACTCGCCGCCGATCTGGGGCTGAACCTGCCGGTCTATCCGGTCAAGGGCTACTCCATCACCGTGCCGGTGGTCGACGCCGCCCGCGCCCCTGTCTCCACCGTGATGGACGAAACCCACAAGATCGCCATCACCCGTCTGGGCGACCGGATCCGCGTCGGCGGCATGGCGGAAATCGCAGGCTTCGACCTGTCGCTGTCCGACAAGCGCAAGCGCACCCTGCAACACTCGGTCGAAGACCTGTTCGGCGGCGCCGGTGACCAAAGCCAGGCAAGCTTCTGGACAGGCCTGCGCCCGATGACCCCCGATGGCACCCCCATCGTCGGCCGCTCGCCCATCGCCAACCTGTTCCTGAACACCGGCCACGGCACGCTGGGCTGGACCATGTCGGCAGGCTCCGGCCGCCTTCTGGCCGATATCGTCTCGGGCCGCGCGACCGAGATCGAAAGCCGCGACCTCGGCTTCGACCGCTACCGGAAACCGGCCAAATCCGCACAGCCAAGCCTGCGCCCCGCTCCGGCACGCTAGGCCTGCCTTGCACCTTTCGGGAATACTCCCGCCGGAGGCTCCCACGGATGCCTCCGGCGCTGCCACATCCCGCTGTGCGCCCGCGTTCCAACCCGCTATGCTGCGCGCATCATGCCCGCCCTGTGCCGCGATTGCCTGACGACCTTTGAAACGGCCCCGCCGCGGGGCCGCTGTCCGGCCTGCCGCAGCCCGCGCCTGCTGGCGCATCCCGACCTGTTCCACCTCTCCATCGCGCATATGGATTGCGATGCTTTCTACGCCTCGGTGGAAAAGCGCGATGATCCCGGCCTTGCCGACAAGCCGCTGATCGTCGGCGGCGGCACGCGCGGGGTGGTGTCGACCTGCTGCTACATCGCCCGCATCCACGGCGTGCGCTCGGCGATGCCGATGTTTCAGGCGCTCAAGCTCTGCCCGCAGGCGGTTGTCGTCAAACCCCGCATGGCCCGCTATGTCGAGGTCAGCCGCCAGATCCGCGCGATGATGGAGGATCTGACCCCCGCCATCGAACCCCTGTCGCTGGACGAGGCGTTTCTGGACCTGACCGGCACCGCCCGCCTGCATGGCGCGCCGCCTGCCGTCCTGCTCGCCCGCCTGACCAAGCGGATGGAGGAGGAACTGGGCGTCACCGGCTCCGTCGGCCTCGCGCATAACAAGTTTCTGGCCAAGATCGCCTCCGATCTCGACAAGCCGCGCGGCTTTTCGGTGATCGGCCCGGCAGAGACGGAATCCTTCCTGCGTCCCAAACCCGTGCGCATCCTCTGGGGGGTCGGCACCGCCACGCAGGCCGCGCTGGAACAGGCGGGCATCCGCACGATTGCCGATCTTCTGCGCTGGGACCGCGTCGATCTGGTGGCGCGCTTCGGCCAGATGGGCGACAGGCTCTGGCACCTCGCGCGCGGGCAGGACAGCCGCCGCGTGACGCGCGACGAAATGGTGAAGTCGATTTCCAAGGAAACCACCTTCTTTGAAGACACGTCCGACCCCGACCTGCTCGACGGCCATCTGTGGCGGCTGTCCGAACAGGTGGCCGACCGCGCCAAGGCCAAGGCGCTCGCGGGGCGCACGGTGACGCTCAAGCTCAAGCGCGGCGATTTCCAGATCGTCACCCGTCGCCACGCGCTGTCCGACCCTACCCAGATCGCCGACCGCATCTACCGCACCGCGCGTGACCTCTTCGACCATTCCGGCACCAAGGGCCCGTTCCGGCTGATCGGGGTGGGCATTTCCGACCTTGCGCCCGAAGATCAGGCCGACCGCTCGGGCGATCTGCTCGACCCCGACGCCGCCAAACGCGCCCGCGCCGAACGTGCCGCCGACGCGATTCGCGCCCGCTTCGGCAAAGAGGCGATCATAAAGGGTCGCGCACTGCGCTAGGCTTCAGGGGCCGCGCCGGTCCCGCCTGCGAGGTCTATTCCGCCGCCAGCGGCACCTGACGGCGGCCGATATCGGTGATTTCCGCCATCACCCCCGCCATCAGCGCGCGGAAGGCGTCAAAATCCGCCGAGGGCAGGATGCGCGCCTCGTCCATGTAAAGCGCGCGGTCGATTTCCACCTGCACCACATGAAAGCCGCGCGACGGGCGGCCATAGGTCTGCGCGATATAGGCCCCGGCAAAGGGCGCATTGCGCGACACCCGCAGGCCTGCGCGCCGGAATGCGGCCTCGACCCTGTCCATCACATCGCGCGCCGCCGCCGCGCCGAATCGGTCGCCCAGCACCACCTCGGGCCGCGGGAAACCGGGGCGCGAATGGGCCTCGATCGCCTCATGCGGCATCGAATGGCAATCGATCAGCACCGACTGGCCGAACAGGCCGTGGCTTTCCTCGGTCAACTGGCGCAAGGCGGCGTGATAGGGGTGCCAGTGGCTGCGAATCCTCTCTTCCGCCTCGACCAGCGCCAGTTTCCCGCGATAGATCTGCCGCCCGCCCGAAACGACGCGGGGAATCACCCCGAGCCCCGAGGCGACGCGCGGGTTGTGCGGGCTGCGCGGCACGCCTTCCACCACCGAAGCGTCCATCTCGTCGGCGGCGCGATTGAGATCGACAAAGGCGCGCGGGGCCGAGGCCGCGATCAGCGGCGCGCCAAAATCGGGCGCGGCAAGGAAGAGATCATCCACAAACGCATCTTCCGACGACCGGATCGCATGGGAATCGAGCACCGAACGGGCCAGAAACTCAGGCGGATAGACCCTGCCGCTGTGTGGTGAGGAAAACACCACGGGCGTGTCGCGCCGCTTGGGCTGGTAAAGGGTAAAGGCTTCGCTTTGCACTGCTGTCTCCCGCTCCTCCCTGTTATAGCGGGCTTTGCCGAAATGCCAAAAGCCTAGATTGCATCGCCCCGCCCGATGGAAAGCCTCTTGCAGCCCCCGCCGCAACTGGCTATAGACCCCCCCACACCGACGCGGTTCCCCCCGCGTCCTTTTCTTTGGGGCGTTTGGGGGAACAGCGGCTGTAGCGTGGGCGGTTAGCTCAGCGGTAGAGCACTACGTTGACATCGTAGTGGCCACTGGTTCGATCCCAGTACCGCCCACCATTCACCGCTCCCCATCCGGGAGTTATTGTTTTCAACTGGCGCGTGATGCGCCGCGACCAAGGAAAGAGACGACCATGAAAGTCGCCAACTCGCTCCGTTCGCTGAAGACGCGTCACCGTGATTGCCAGATCGTGCGCCGCAAGGGCCGCGTCTATGTGATCAACAAGACGCAAAAGCGCTACAAGGCCCGTCAGGGCTGATATCGCTTGCAGCGACGTAATCAAAAGGCCGCCACGGGAAACCGGGCGGCCTTTTCTCTTGGCCCTTGCCTGCGGGCGGGGGTCGTCTAGGAATGTGTCATGTTCAGCTATTCCCACAGCCGCCTGCTTGCCGCGCTGGTCGCCGCCGCCACCCTTGGTCTGGCGATGACGCTGGCCAATGGCATCCCGCCCGAACCGGGGGCCTTCGTGCGCTCGCTTGCGCCGATGCTGGCGGGCGCGGCCCTTGCGCAATGGCTGCTGTTCCCGCTGTTTGCGCGCCGCGCCGGGGGCAGGGGGGTGGCACTTGATGCCGCGCTCTGGGTGGCGCTCATCGCCCTTGCAGGGCTCTTCGCGGGAACGCTGATCCTGCCCGGCGCGGGCACCATCCTCGGGCCGATGGTCACGCTGTCGCTGCCGCTGCAATCGCCCCTGGCCGCGCTGGTCTATCTGGCCGGTGCCGCTTTCGGCATCCGCCTGATGCGCCGTGCGCGGGCGCCGGTGCCTTTGGCAGGATGACGGCAGGCGCCTCCCTGCCCCCCGCCCCGACGAAACCGCAACGCTGACAGGGACTCCATGCATCCAAATCCCGCATTCCGGTCTGCAGAACATGACGCCATCCTTGCCTTTGCGCGCGCGCAGGGGTTCGGCATGCTGGCGCTCAACGGGCCGGAAGGGCCGCTTGCCGCGCATGTGCCTTTCGTGATTTCTGAAAACGGCGAGACGCTGGATCTGCATCTTGCGCGGTCAAACCCCATCGCCCGTGCCGCCCTGCCCGCTGCCGCCCTGCTGGCCGTGCAGGGGCCAGATGCCTATATCTCGCCCGACTGGTATGGCCCGCATGATCTGGTGCCCGATCAGGTGCCCACATGGAACTACATTGCCGTGCACCTGCGCGGCACGCTGCATCCGCTGCCCCCCGAAGCGCTCGAGCCGCATCTCGACGCGATCAGCGCCGCGCAAGAGGCGCGCCTTCTGCCCAAGACGCCTTGGACAAGCGCCAAGATGACGCCCGGAGCGATGCCCCGCATGATGCGGATGATCCTGCCCTTCCGGCTGGAGATCACCGACCTGCAAGGCACATGGAAGCTGAACCAGAACAAGCCGCCCGAAGTGCGGTTGCGCGCTGCCGCGGCCTTGCGCCAGAGGGGCGGGCCAAGCGATGCCGCGCGCCTTGCCGATGAAATGGAACGAATCATCCCGCGAAACCCCGCCTAGCGCGGCGCGGGTCTTGCGGACGGTGGCCGGGATGGACAGCGGCCCATCCCCCGCCTAAGCTTTCGACAGACCGACCGGAGGTGACCATGCCGCTGCCCCTAGCCCCGCTGCTGCCCTTTGCCCTGCGTTTCGGGGCGATTGCCGCCGTCGGTTATCTTGGCCAGCGCCTGATCCGGCAGCGCGGCTTTGCCGGGCGCACCGACCAGCGCGCCGAAGATGCGCTGGATGATCTGGCGGAAGGTCTGGCCACGCACAGCCCGCGCGATGCCAAGGGGCAGCACAACGCCGCCTTCCGCCTGCGCCGCCGCGTCCGCATCGGCGGCAAAACCTATGACCTTGATGCGGGCATGATGGCCCGCCTGCGCTTTCGGGATATCGGATGAAGCTGTTTTACTCGCCCACCTCGCCCTATGTCCGCAAAGTCATGGTGCTGATCACCGAAACCGGCCTTTCGGGGATCGACCTAACCCCCGCCTCCGGCACCCCGGTCGCGCCGGACAGCGGGGTGATCGCCCGCAATCCGCTCGGCAAGATCCCCGCGCTGGAACGCGAGGGCGCGCCCACGCTCTATGACAGCCGGGTGATCTGCCAGTTCCTGAATGCGCAAGCGGGGGCGAGGCTGTATCCCGAGGCCCCGCGCCTGTGGGAGACGCTGACGCTCGAGGCCACCGCCGACGGCATTCTCGATGCCGCGCTGCTGATGGTCTATGAAACCCGCATCCGCCCCGAGGATTGCCGCCACGCGCCCTGGGTCGAAGGGCAGTGGTCCAAGATCGCGCGGGCGCTGGATGATCTGGAAAACCGCTGGATGGACTATCTGACCGCAGGTCCGCTAGATATGGGGAAAATCGCGCTTGGCTGCGCGCTGGGCTATCTGGATTTCCGCCACGCCGGGCGGCACTGGCGCATGGGCCGTCCGCTTCTGGCGGCATGGGAAGCCGAACTGGCCGCCCGCCCCTCGATGCAGGCGACGCTGCCCAAGGGCTGAGTCGCGCGCTCCGCATCGGGGGTGCCGCCTCGGGGGCATCGAGCCCCCGCTCGGCGGCGTTGCCACGGAAGGCGGCACCGTGGCGCGATGTGCGGCGGACGGCAGCGGCAGCTTTCGGCGGGCGTTCTGCGCTACGTCTTGTCGCAGGGGCTTGAACCGCAGGGACAGCCGCGCATCATAATGGCCATGATTGCCCGGTGATCGACGCGCCCTATCGGCCACAGGCAAGGAAATAACGGTTCATGGCAGGTCAGATGCGCCGTATTGTCCGCTGGACGTCGCGCCCCGGCTTGGCTAAGAACCCCAACGGCAGGGTCGTGGGAAACCACAGCCCCGAAATCTTTATGGGTCGCAGCCCGTGTGACCTTGAAAGGGAGAATAACTCGTGTCCCACGCAGAAGACCACGCAGGCACCCGCAGGGATTTCCTGTATTACGCAACCGCCGGGGCCGGGGCTGTTGCCGCCGGAGCCGCGGTCTGGCCGCTTGTGAACCAGATGAACCCCTCGGCCGACGTCCAGGCGCTGTCGTCGATCTTCGTCGACGTCTCGGGCGTTGCCGTCGGCACCCAGCTTACCGTCAAGTTCCTCGGCAAGCCGGTGTTCATCCGCCGCCGCAGCGAGGCCGAGATTGCCGCCGCCCGCGCCACCACGCTGGACCAGCTGACCATCGACCGCGCCGCACAGAACCCCAACAAGCCGGGGGCCGACGCGCTTGACCAGAACCGCACGCTGGACGAAGCGGGCGAGTGGCTGGTGATGATCGGCGTCTGCACCCACCTCGGCTGCGTGCCGATCGGCGACGGGGCCGGTGACTTCGGTGGCTGGTTCTGCCCCTGCCACGGGTCGCACTATGACGAGGCCGGCCGCATCCGCCGTGGACCTGCGCCGCGCAACCTCGACATTCCGCTCGCGTCCTTTGTGGACGAGTCAACGATCAGGCTGGGATAAGGACACAACACCATGGCCGGAATTCCGCACGACCATTACGAGCCAAAGACAGGCGGGGAGAAGTGGCTGCACAAGCGCCTTCCCATCGTCGGGCTTGCCTACGACACGCTGATGCTGCCCACTCCGAAGAACCTGAACTGGATGTGGATCTGGGGCATCGTCCTGACCTTCTGCCTTGCGCTGCAGATCGTGACCGGCATCGTGCTGGTGATGCATTACACGCCGCACGTCGACTATGCCTTCGCCTCGGTGGAGCATATCATGCGCAACGTGAACGGCGGGCACATGCTGCGCTACCTGCACCAGAACGGTGCCTCGCTGTTCTTCATCGCCGTCTACCTGCACATCTTCCGCGGCCTCTACTACGGCAGCTACAAAGCCCCGCGCGAAGTGACCTGGATCATCGGCATGATCATATACCTGCTGATGATGGCCACCGCCTTCATGGGCTACGTTCTGCCGTGGGGCCAGATGTCGTTCTGGGGTGCAACCGTGATCACCGGCCTGTTCGGCGCGATCCCCGGCGTGGGCGAGCCGATCCAGACCTGGCTGCTCGGCGGACCGGCAGTCGACAATGCCACGCTGAACCGCTTCTTCTCGCTGCACTACCTGCTGCCCTTCGTGATCGCGGCCCTCGTCGCGGTGCATATCTGGGCCTTCCACACCACCGGCAACAACAACCCCACGGGCGTTGAAGTGCGCCGCGGGTCCAAGGAAGAGGCCGCGCGCGACACCGTGCCGTTCTGGCCCTACTTCGTCATCAAGGACCTGTTCGCCCTTGCCGTGATCCTTGTCGTGTTCTTCGCCATCGTCGGCTTCATGCCGAACTACCTTGGCCACCCCGACAACTACATCGAGGCGAACCCGCTGGCGACGCCCGCGCACATCGTGCCGGAATGGTACTTCCTGCCCTTCTACGCCATCCTGCGCGCCTTCACGGGTGAAGTCTGGGTCGTGATCGCGGCGGAATGGCTGACCTTCGGCATCGTCGACGCCAAGTTCTTCGGCGTGCTGGCCATGTTCGGTGCCATCGCGGTGATGGCTCTGGCCCCGTGGCTGGATACCTCCTCGGTGCGCTCGGGCCGTTACCGCCCGATGTTCAAATGGTGGTTCGCCCTGCTCTGCGTCGACTTCATCGTGCTGATGTGGGTGGGTGCGATGCCGGCGGAAGAGCCCTATGCCACCATCTCGCTGATCGCCTCGGCCTATTGGTTCGCCTACTTCCTTGTCATCCTGCCGCTTCTGGGTGTCATCGAAAAGCCGACGCCGCAGCCTGCGACCATCGAGGAAGACTTCAACGCCCATTACTCCCCGACGACCGGCGGCACCAAGACCGTCGCGGCCGAGTGAGAAAGGAACTGACTGACATGATCAGGAACATCGCACTCACCGCCACCACGGCCCTTGCCCTTTCGGCCGGGGCAGCACTGGCCGCCGGCGGTCATGCCGAAATCACCGATCTGGCCTTTGCCCACGAAGGCCCGTTCGGAAAGTTCGACCAGAACCAGCTGCAGCGCGGCCTGCAGGTCTATACCGAGGTCTGCGCAGCCTGCCACGGCATGAAGTTCGTGCCGATCCGCAGCCTGTCCGATCCTGGTGGTCCGGCAATGCCGGAAGACCAGATCCGCGCCTATGCGTCGCAGTTCACGGTCACCGACCGTGAAACCGGCGAAGACCGCGCCGGTGTGCCGACCGACCATTTCCCGGCATCGGGCATGGAAGGCGCGCCGGACCTCTCATTGATGACCAAGGCCCGCGCAGGGTTCCACGGCCCCTACGGCACCGGTATCAGCCAGCTTTTCAACGGGATCGGCGGGGCGGAATACACCTATTCCATCCTGACGCATTACGAGGAAGAACCGGCCTGCGCTCCCGATGGTGTGGACGGGTTCTACTATAACTCGGCCTTCCCGAACGGCAGCGTGCCGGACAGCTGCAAGGACGAGCATGGCGTGTCCACCGTGCCGGGCAGCTGGATCGCGATGCCCAACCCGCTGAGCGACGATCTGGTCACCTATGCCGATGGCACCCCCGCCACGGTCGAGAATATGGCCGAGGACGTGACCGCCTTCCTCGTCTGGGCAGCAGAGCCCAAGCTGATGGCACGCAAGCAGGCTGGCCTTACCGCAGTGATCTTCCTGATCGTGCTGTCGACCCTGCTCTATCTGACCAACAAGAAGATCTGGGCCAACGTCAAGGGCCGCAAGCTGGCCTGACCGGCGCCAGCACAGACCAAAGGGAAACCCCGCCACTGGCGGGGTTTTTCATTTGTCCGCCGGTCCTGCCGGCAAGTCCTATCCCAGATAGCGGCGCAGCGCGGGGGGCGGGTCTGCGAACAGCGCGGCGGTCGGGGCAGGGGGCGCGGCGATGCCATCGGCGACCAGAACGGTCAGCGCTGCAAAGGCACGGGCATCGGCGGGGTCATGGGTCACCATCATCACCAGCGCGCCGGTTTCCGCTGCCACCTCTTCGACCAGCCCGAGCATCTCGGCCTTGAGCGCGGGACCGAGCGCGGCAAAAGGTTCATCCAGCAACAGCACGGGCCGCGCGCGCAGCAGGGCACGGGCCAGCGCGGCGCGCCCGATCTGCCCGCCCGAAAGCTGGGCGGGTTTGCGCGCGGCGAGGCCGGGCAGGCCCACGCGGTCCAGCACCGCGCCGATCTGCGCCTGCTGCGGCGGCGACAGGCGCAGGTCGGGCCGCAGCCCAAGGCCGAGGTTCTGCGCCAGCGTCAGGTGCGGGAACAGGTTCTGGTCCTGAAACAGGATGGTGACGGGCCGCGCGCCGGGATCGAGCGCGGCAAGGTCCTGACCCTGCCACAGGATGCGCCCGCTCTGCGGGGCCAGAAAACCCGCAACCGCCGAGAGCAGGGTGGATTTCCCCGCGCCCGAGGGGCCGATCACGGCGACCCGTCCGCCGGCGGGCAGTTCCCAGTCGGCGCTCAGGCGGAAGCCGTCCTGCGCCAGCACCACCCGTTCAAACCGCAGCATAGCGTCGCCCCATCAGATCAAAGGCCCAGAACAGGCCGAAACTTGTCAGCACCAGCACAAGCGCCCCGCCCGCCGCCGCCTCCAGCCGGTAAGAGGCCATCAGCCCCTGCACCACCAGCGGCAGGGTGGCGCTCTGATCGGAAGCGAAAAGCGCGATGACGCCAAGGTCGCCCATGGAAAGCGCCGCCGCCAGCCCCGCGCCAAAACCCAGCGGGCGCGCAAGCCGGGGCAGGGCGACAAAGCGCAGCCATGCGGGCCCGTGCAAGCCAAGCGAAGCCGAAAGCCGCCCGTAATCGGCCTGCAGCGTGCGCGCCTCGGGCAGCAGCAGCCGGTAGACGAAGGGCAGCGACAGGGCGACATTCACCGCGACGGTGACTTCCAGCGCCAGCTGCGCCGGCAGAACCCAAGGCTGCACCAGCAGGAAAAGGCCGGTGCCGAGCACCAGCCCCGAGGTCGCCAGCGGCAGAAGCGCCGCCGCATCCATCAAAGCCGCGCCGCGCCCCGCCTTGGCCACCCGCAGCGCCAGCGCAAGGGCAGCCAGCACCGTCAGGAGGGTCGAAGCCAGCGCCACGCTGACCGAACGCGCTGCGGCAGACCAGACGGCCTCAGGCAAGTCGGCCAAACCCGGCAAGCCGCGCAGCGCGATGGCGGTCAAGGGCAACAGAAGGAACAGCGCCGCGCCGCCGATGGCCAGCACATCGGCCAGCCACGGCCCCGCGCCGCGCGTCCGCAGCATCGGGGGGCGGCCCAGCCCCGCGCCAAAACCGGGGGCGGCGATCACCCGCCAGATCAGCACCGCCACCGCCGCGCACAGCAGGAACTGAACCCCGGCCAGCAGCGCTGCGCGGCCAAGGTCGAAATCGGCGCGTATGGCCTGATAGATCGCCAGCTCCACCGTGGTGGCCCTTGGCCCTCCGCCCAGCGTCAGCGCGATGGCAAAGCTTGTCAGGCAGATCACGAAGATCACCGCGAAGGCCCCCGGCAGCACGGCGCGCAGCATCGGCCATTCCAGATGCCGCGACACCTGCGCCGGGGCAAAGCCGAGCGAGTCGGCGAGGCGGAAGCGTTCGGCGGGAATCGCCTGCCATCCCTGCAGGATCATCCGCACCGCCAGCGGCAGGTTCAGGAAGACATGCGCCAGAATCACCCCCTGCGCGCCGTAGATCGACAGCGGGGCCACACCCAGCGCGGCCAGCGCCTCGTTCGCCCAGCCCCTGCGCCCGAACACCGCGATCAGCCCCATGACCGCCACGATGGTGGGCAGCAGGAATGGCGCGCCCATCAGCGAGATCAGCGCCGCGCGCCCGGGAAACCGCCGCCGCGCCAGCGCCCGCGCCACCGGCACCGCCAGCACGCAAGACAGCAGCGCCGACACCGCCGCCTGCCACAGCGTGAACCACAGCGCCTGCAGATCGCCGGGGGCCAGCGCGGGCCAGACCCCGGCCCGCCACAGCACCGCCCCCAGCGGCAGAAGGACAAGCGCCGCGAGGGCACTCGCGACGCTTGTCCCGATCATTGCGACAGCGCCGCGCGCCATTCCTCGACCGCCTCGGCCCGCAGCGATTCGGCTTCGGTCTCGGACAGGAACAGCACCGTTTCCGGCAGCGGCAGGTCAGACCAGCCCGCAGGCCAGTCCGCCACCGGCAGCGCCGAGGGAAGCGACCAGTTTGCCGCCGGAATGGTCTTCTGGAAATCGGGCGTCAGCACCCATGCCAGAAACTGATCGGCCAGTTCGGGCTGATCGGTCCCCGCAATCTTGCCCACGGTTTCGGCCATGAAGTAATGCCCCTCGGGGAAGATCGCCGCCTTCTTGGTCAGGTCATTTTCCGCCATGATGTGATAGGCGGGCGAGGTGGTGTAGCTCAGCACCATATCGGCCTCGCCGCTGGTGAACAGGCCATAGCTTTCCGACCAGCCCTTCGTCACCGTCAGGATATGCGGCGCCAGATCGGCCCAGAAGGCCCCCGCCTGATCGCCGTAAACCGCCTTGACCCACAGCACCATCGCCAGCCCCGAGATCGAGGTGCGCGGGTCCTGGATCACCACCGTCACCCCCTCGGGCAGATCGCGCATCGCCTCCAGCGAGGCGGGGGGCGTCTCCATCCGCGTCGTGTCATAGATCAGCGCGGTATGGCCCCAGTTGAACGGCAGGAAGGTGTCATCCGGCCAGTCCACCGGCACCGTCAGCGCCGAAAGATCCTGCCCGTGCGGCGCAAACAGCCCCGACTCGCGCGCGCGGGCCAGCACATCGGTGGACAGGCCGATCATCACATCGGCCTCGGTGCGCGCACCTTCCAGCAGCAGGCGCGGCAGCAGATCGCCCGTCGAGAATTGCAGGTCGCAGCCGCAAAACGCCTCGAACCCCGCCTCGATGGCCGGTCCGGGGCCCCATTCCGAGGTGAAGTATTCACCCGCGTAAACGGTCAGGACAGGCGTTTCCGCATGCGCCGCAAGCGCAAGGCAGGAAAGGCCGGTCGCAAGGATCGAAGTTTTCATGTCTTCCTCCAATTGCGACGGAACAGGTCGGGCTTGGAGGTCATCCGTCGCACCTTCCCTCCGCCGGTATGATCCGGTTCAGGTTCAACGGGTCCGCTTTCGCATCTCAGCCCGGCACAGGGGCACCCCGAGGTATCGGCAAGGATACGGCCCCCGCCAGCAGGCGCAAGGGGCAAATGCAGTGCGCTAGGACGCGGCCAAAAGCGCGGCCAGGCCTTCGCGATAGGTCGGATAGAGCAGCCGCACGCCAAGCTCGTCCTTGATCCGGTCATTGCGCACCCGCTTTGACTCGGCATAGAAACTGCGCGCCATCGGCGTCATCTCGGCCTGATCGAAGTCTATCGCCGGCGGCTCGGGCAGGCCCAGCAGCGCTGCCGCATGGGAAAGCACATCCTCGGGCGGGGCCGGTTCGTCATCGCAGACGTTATAGGCCGCGCCGGGGTTGGGCCGCGCGATGCTGGCGGCCAGCACCTGCGCAATGTCCTCCACATGGGTGCGGCTGAAATACTGGCCCGCCTTGATGATCCGCCGCGCGCTGCCGTCGCGCACCTTTTCGAACGGGCCGCGACCGGGGCCATAAATGCCCGCCAGCCGGAAGATGTGCAGCGGCAGGCCGGTCGCCCGCCACTGTGTCTCGGCCAGCACGCGCTGCGCACCGCGCGCGCCCACAGGGGTCAGCGGCGTGGCCTCGTCCACCCATCCGCCCTGATGGTCGCCATAAACGCCGGTGGTCGACAGATAGCCGACCCAATCGACCCGCGCCTGCGCGATCTGCGGACAGGCCAGCAGGAACGGGTCTCCCGCCGCATCCGGCGCGGCCGAAACAAGGATATGCGTGGCCTGCGCCAAGGCCGGGCCAAGATCGCCGGGCCACAGCAGTGGTGTGATCCCGCGCGCCTTCAGGCGCGCGGCTTTCTCGGGCGTTCGCGTGGTGCCGATCACCGACCAGCCTTGCGGAACAAGCAAACGGGCCAGCGCATCGGCGCTATAGCCATGTCCTAGGGAAAGCAGCGTTTTCATGCCGCCCAGTATGGCGCGCCCCGCAGCGGCTGCAAGCCGCTTGATCGGGGCGCTGGGGCAGGATCAGCCCTGTGCTTCCTGACAGGCAATGGCGGCGTCCAGCGCGGCCATCGTATCGGTCAGGTCAATCGACATCACCTCGCCCGCCTCGGACGACAGGGTCAGCGTCTGTTTGGTGGCGACATCCAGCAGGAAATCGGCGCTGTCGAACTCGATGTCCACGCCCGGCATCCCGTCAATGTAGATGCCCTTGCCCTCGCCGTTGTAGACCGATCCGTCGACATCCATCGAGATCGGATACATCGTCCCTTCCTCGATATCGCCCCAAGCCTCGTTCATCGCCAGCAAATAGCCATTGCCCGTGTCGGGGGCAAAGCCGATCCGCACGTCAGATCCATCCTCGAACACCGCATTGATCAGGCAGCCATTGCCGATGGTCGGGTCCACCAGAATGTCCCAGACGCCGACCGAGTCATAGGTCATCAGGGTTTGGGTAACAGCGGGCGATGCAGCACAGAGCAAGGCGACCGAGGCCAAAAGAGACGCGCAAACAGATTTCAATTCGTTCCTCCACGGATACAGAGCAAGAGATTTCCCCCAGCCTGTCTGTATCAGGTCTGCCAAGCCGTTCAATCGGGTTGCAGCATATACCCTTCGCCGCGCACGGTCTGCAGATAGCGCGGCTGTTTCGGGTCATCCTCGATCTTGCGGCGCAGACGGGTAATCTGCACATCCACCGCCCGTTCCTGCGCGGCATCGTCGCGGCCCAGATCGGCCACCAGCTTTTCACGGCTGATCGCATGGCCGGGCTGCGCCGAAAACAGCCGCATCAGCGCCGCCTCGGTTGCGGTCAGCCGCACCGGATCGGAGCCGCGCCACAACTCGCCCCGGTCCATGTCATAGCGCACGGGGCCAAGATGCAGCACCTTCGGCACCGTTTCATTGCGCACCACCGGCACCCGCCGCAGGATGGCGTTGATCCGCAGCAGCAGTTCCTTCGGCTCGAAGGGCTTGCCAAGGTAATCGTCTGCGCCGGCCTCGAACCCTTCGATCCGGCTGGCGGTTTCGCCCTTGGCCGTCAGCAGCAGGATGGGCGTCTGCATCTGGCGGCGCAATTCGCGGGTCAGGGTGATGCCATCCTCGCCCGGCATCATCACATCCAGCACGATCATGTCGAATTCCAGCCCCGACAGCAGCCGCCGCGCCTGTGCCGCGTCGCGGGCGACCGAGACCAGAAATCCGTTGCGGATCAGGAATTTCTGCAACAGCCCGCGGATGCGTTCGTCATCATCCACCACCAGCAGATGCGCGTCCCCTTGCGTCATGCGCCGCTCTCCTTCAGCCCTTGGTATTGCCGCCGCAGTTCGGGGTCCATCATCGCCTCCAGCACCTGCCGGAACCCCGCCACCGCCTGCGGCCCCGCCGCGCGATAGGCCGCGCGCATCCGCGCCCGCTGCGCATCCGACAGCTCGCGCTCCAGCTCCTGCCCCTTGGCGGTCAGGTGCAGGTGCCGCTCGCGCTTGTCGCGCCGCCCCACCCGCGCCTCCACCAGCCCGTCGTCCACCAGCGTGCGCAGGACGCGGTTGAGCGATTGCTTGGTCACCCCCAGAATGGTCAGCAGGTTGGAAACCGTGGTGCCGGGGCTGCGGTGGATGAAATGGATCGCCCGATGATGGGCGCGCCCGTAATCCATGCCCTCCAGAATACGGTCCGGGTCGGCGGTAAAGCCCCGGTAGGCAAAGAACATGGCCTCGATGCCCTTGCGCAACTGCTCGTCGGTCAGAAACAGCAGGCTTTCGCCGCTGGGGGTCTGATCTGCCATGAAGCGCCTCCCTAGCTGACGGTGAAGTTACGTCAGCCTTGTTGACTTTCCAAGACCCAACTGATAGCCCGCATACGGTTTTGCGCAAGATTATGTCCGAAACGGACCTGTCCTTGGCAACATTGCGAAAATTTGGGGGGCTTCATGGCTGGCTATGACGATCGTGACGGGTACATCTGGATGGATGGCAAACTGGTAGACTGGCGTGATGCCAATGTCCACATTCTGACCCACGCCATGCACTACGCCTCCGCCGTGTTCGAAGGCGAGCGGTGCTACAACGGCAAGATCTTCAAGTCGCGCGAACATTCGGAACGGCTGCGCAAGTCGGGCGAACTCCTCGACATGCCGCTGCCCTACTCGGTCGACGAGATCGAGGCCGCGAAAGAGGCGGTGCTGAAAGCCAACAACCTGACCGACGCCTATGTCCGTGCGCTGGCATGGCGCGGCGCGGGCGAAGACATGGGTGTCGCCGCCAAGCGCAACCCGATCCGCATGGCCATCGCCGTCTGGTCCTGGGGCAACTACTACGGCGACGCCAAGTTCAAGGGCGCGAAACTCGACATCGCCAAGTGGAAGCGCCCCGCGCCCGATACCATCCCCCATGCCGCCAAGGCCGCGGGCCTCTACATGATCTGCACCATGTCGAAACACGCCGCCGAGGCCAAGGGCTGCTCGGACGCGATGATGTTCGACTATCGCGGCTATGTTGCCGAGGCGACCGGCGCCAACATCTTCTTCGTCAAGGATGGCGAGGTGCACACCCCCATTCCCGACGCGATCCTGAACGGTATCACCCGCCAGACCGTGATCGGCATGCTGCAAGGCATGGGCATCAAGGTGATCGAGCGCCGCATCGAGGCGTCCGAGCTGGAAGGCTTCCAGCAATGCTTCCTCACCGGCACCGCCGCCGAGGTGACGCCGGTCGGCCAGATCGGCGATTACAATTTCGAGGTCGGCGATCTGTGCAAACAGGTCTCGCTCGATTACGAGAAACTGGTCCGCGCCTGAACGCTCATCGGCCCTGACCGGCCTCTTCGCTGCGGCCCCCCGCAGCGAAGAAAGCCGTGAGGCTTGATGAGCGCCTGTTCAGGCCATCCGCCCCCGCGCGATGCGCAGGAACTGCGCCAGCCGCGTTCCGCCGGAAGGCGCGTGGCTGGTGTGGAACACCTCGCGCTTGCGCCGCGCCAGGCGCAGGAATTGCGCCGTCTTGCTGCCCGTGCTGGGGCTGCGTGTGTCGGCCAGATGGCGGCCCTTCGGGTCACGTTGCATGCTGTCCTCCATTGACTGTGGGCAGCCAGCATACCCCAGAATCACCGCAAAACCAAACGCCCGCGCCTTAGCGCGCGGGTCAGGCGCAAACCGGCCTATGCCAGTTCGGTTTCCACTTCGATATTGCCCTTGGTCGCGTTGGAATAGGGGCAGATGAAATGTCCGCGTTCCACCATCTTTTCGGCCACGGCACGCTCCACCCCCGGCAGTGTCACGACCAGCTTGACCTTCAGGCCAAAGCCGCCATCGCTGCGCGGCCCGATGCCCACATGGGCGTTCACCGTGGCATCGTCCGGCACGGTGCCCAGCTTTTCGCTGCTGGCGGCAAAGCGCATCGCGCCGAGATAGCAGGCGGCATAGCCCAGCGCGAACAGCTCTTCGGGGTTATGCCCCGCGCCCGACCCGCCCAGCTCTTTCGGGCTGGTCATCGTCACCGTCAGCTTGCCATCGGCCAGCTTGGCCAGACCATTGCGCCCGCCTCCGGTGGCATGGGCCTCGGTCCAGTATTTCGCATCAACGGACATCGGAGTTCCTTTCGTTTGCGATTATATCGTATGCGATGTAATATAGGCGAGTCGCCCCCGCAGGTCAACCCGCTTGCGATTCAATCGCGCGCGATTATACTGGCCACATGACCTTGCCCCTGCCTGACATGATCTGCTTTGCGCTGTATTCAGCCACCCATGCGATGCAGCATGTCTACAAACCCCTGCTCGATGATCTGGGTCTGACCTATCCGCAATACCTCGTCCTGACCGCGCTCTGGACGGGCGAGGCGCAGACGGTGGGCAGCCTTGGCCGTCAGGTGCAGCTTGAATCCAACACGCTCACCCCGCTGCTCAAACGGCTGGAAGATCGCGGGCTGATCAGCCGCACCCGCAGTTCCGCCGATGAGCGGCAGGTGAACATCACGCTGACCGATGCGGGCCGCACGCTCCAGTCGCGGGCGGCGCATATCCCCGCCGCCGTTCTGGAAAAATCCGGCCTGTCGCTGGATGACCTGACGCGCCTGCGTGAACAGATCACCACCCTGCGCGACCAGTTGCGCGGCGCCTAAAGCCGCGACACTGCCCAGCGGGCCGCATCGGCCACCGCCGCATCGGCATCGTCGCACAGCGCTTGCGCCACGCCGCGCAGGGCCGCATCGCCCGAATTGCCGATCGCATACAGCACATTGCGCACAAACCGTCTCCGCCCGATCCGCTTGATCGGGCTTCCCGCAAAACGCGCGCGAAACGCGGCATCATCCAGCCCCGCCAGTTCGGCCAAGGGCGGCGCGCCGTGCCGCGCGGCATAGCCGATATCGCGCGCCGCCTTGGCAAACTTGTTCCACGGGCAGATGGCAAGGCAATCATCGCAGCCATAAATCCGGTTGCCCATCAATGCGCGCAGGTCCTCGGCCACCGGACCCGCATGTTCGATCGTCAGGTAGGAAATGCAGCGCCGTGCATCCAGTTGATAGGGCGCAGGAAAAGCCGCCGTCGGGCAAATGTCGAGGCAGGCGGTGCAAGACCCGCAATGGCTTTGCTCGGGCGCATCCGGCGCAAGTTCCAGCGTCGTGAAAATCGCGCCAAGGAAAAACCAGTTGCCCAGATCGCGGCTGAGCAGATTGGTGTGCTTGCCCTGCCAGCCCAGCCCCGCCGCCTGTGCCAGCGGCTTTTCCATGACGGGGGCGGTGTCGACAAACACCTTGATCTCGCAGGCGGTCTTGTCGCGGTGGCTCTCGTCGATCAGCCAGCGCCCCAGCCGTTTGAGCCGCCGCTTGACCAGATCGTGGTAATCCTTGCCCTGCGCGTAGACCGAAATCACGCCGCGATCCCGCTCTTGCAGCAGGGGCAGTGGGTTCTCCTCCGGCGCATAGCTTTCGGCCAGCATGATGACAGACCGCGCCTCGGGCCACAGCGCGGCAGGGTCGCCCCGCCAGCCCATGCGCTCGGCCATCCAGCCCATCTGCCCGTGCCGCCCTTGCGCCACAAACGCCGCCAGCCGTTCCGCCGCCTGCGGAATTGCATCCGGCGTGGTGATGCGCATGGCCGAAAACCCCTCGGCAAGGGCGCGTGCGTGCAGGCGGGATTTCAGATCATCGCTCATGGCGCGCAGCATAGCCCCCCAAGCGCCCGAGGGCCACGGCCCGGCCGCTTGAACTTGCCGCGCCCGCCTGAAACACTGCAACCCCCAGTGACGGAGCCTGCGCCTTGCGAACCCGCCCCCTTCTTCTTGCCGCCACAGTCCTGATGTCGGGTGTTGTCGCCGCCTTCGGCTACACCAAGGTCATGGCGCGCGTGGGGTCTGGCACGCCGCCGCCCTACGCCGCCGCCGAAGAACAGGCCGACCGCGTCATCGTCTCCAAATCCGACCGCAAGATGTATCTCTTGCGCGGGCAGAGCGTGCTGAAAACCTATGATATTGCCATGGGCTCCGCATGGGATCAGGGCCACAAGGAGCGCGAGGGCGACGAGCGCACGCCCGAGGGCGATTACGTCATCGACTGGCGCAACCCGAATTCGATGGCCCATCTCAGCCTGCACATCTCCTACCCGAATGACGCTGACAAGGCCGCCGCCGCGCAAGGTGGCTACAGCCCCGGCGGCAATATCATGATCCACGGCCTGCCCAATGGCTGGGGCGCGCTTGCGGCGTGGCATACATGGCTCAACTGGACCGACGGATGCGTTGCGGTTACCGATGCCGAAATGCGCGAGATTTGGTCGCTCACCCCTACCGGCACGCCCATATCGCTCCGGCCGCATTGGTCGCCCCCTGTATAGCCGCGATTTCTCGGCCAGCGGGTGGCGGGGCGGGGCGTTTGAAGCGGAATTGTTAACAACTCATGAAGACCACAGGGCTAACCCATTGATTCTATGAGGGGAGGCGCTCTGTAACACAGTGGAAACCCACCCCCTTCATTCCTGCACGCTTTTCCCCTAAACCATCCTCAACAAGGGGAGACCGTCATGAGCCTGAACACCTTCGGCCACCTGTTCCGCGTGACCACCTGGGGCGAAAGCCACGGCCCCGCCATCGGCTGCACCGTCGACGGCTGCCCCCCCGGCATCCCCCTCACCGAAGCCGATATCCAGCCCTGGCTCGACAAGCGCAAGCCCGGCCAGAACAAGTTCACCACCCAGCGGAAAGAACCCGACGAGGTCCGCATCCTCTCGGGCGTGTTCGAGGGCCGCACGACCGGCACCGCGATCCAGTTGATGATCGAGAACACCGACCAGCGGTCCAAAGATTACGGCGACATCGCCCAGGCCTTCCGCCCCGGCCATGCCGACATCACCTATCACCAGAAATACGGCCACCGCGACTATCGCGGTGGCGGCCGCTCCTCGGCCCGCGAGACGGCTGCCCGCGTCGCCGCAGGCGGTGTCGCCCGCGCCACCCTTGCCGCGCTGGTGCCGGGGCTGACGATCACCGGCTACATGGTTCAGATGGGCGCGCGCGGGATCGACCGCAGCCGCGTCGATCTGGCCAGCATCGGCAACAACCCCTTCTGGTGCCCCGACCCCGTTGCCGCGACCGACTGGGCCGACTACCTCGACCAACTCCGCCTGTCGCACAATTCTGTGGGCGCGGTGATCGAGGTGATCGCGACCGGCGTCCCCGCCGGCCTTGGCGCGCCGCTCTACGGCAAGCTCGACAGCGACCTCGCCAGCGCGATGATGAGCATCAATGCCGTCAAGGCTGTCGAGATCGGCGACGGCATGGCCGCAGCCGCGCTGACGGGGGTAGAGAATGCCGACGAGATCCGTATGGGTCCGAACGGGCCAGAGTTCCTGTCGAACCGCGCGGGCGGCATCCTGGGAGGCATTTCCACGGGTCAGCCGGTGGTGTGCCGCTTTGCTGTCAAGCCCACCTCCAGCATCCTCACCCCGCGCCAGACCATCAACCAGCGCGGTGAGGAGATTGACCTGATCACCAAGGGCCGCCACGACCCATGTGTCGGCATCCGCGCCGTGCCTGTGGGTGAGGCGATGATGGCCTGCATCCTGCTGGACCACCTGATGCTGGACCGCGCCCAAACTGGCAGCCAGCGCGGGACAATCGGTTAAGGCGTTACACCCGCAGGCGGCAGCTTGGGCGGGTCCGGCAAGGTGACCGGAGCGATCAGCCGTTTGAAGTCAGACAGACGCATGGCATCCCCTCTGTGTTGGCAATGCCAGAAAGATGCCGGTGCAGCGGCGCAGGCGCCATGAAAAGCTGCGTGAGAATTGTTTCAGGCGCCCTGTGCCTCTGCTTCTGCCACAATGAAAAGAGGCGCCGCTTGGGCGCCTCTTTTGGTAGTTCCTGCCTCGTTACGCGCCGGAAGATCAGGCGTTGACGCTGTCTTTCAGCGCTTTGGCGATCGCAAATTTCACTTGCTTGTCGGCGGGCTTGGTCATGGTTTCACCGGTGGCGGGGTTGCGCACCTGACGCTCGGGACGGGCCTTGCAGGCAACCTTGCCCAGACCCGGCAGCGTCACCGAACCGCCGGCAGCGACTTCGCGGGTCACCACGTCGATGATCGCATCCAGCGCCGAGCCAGCGGTTTTCTTGTCTGCACCCATCGATTCAGCGATCGCGGCCACGAGCTGGGTTTTCGTCATCGGTTTCGTCGTCATGTTTCTTCTTCCTTATTGCAGGCCGTCGGCATTGGACGAGCCGGAGATGTGGGTTGGCCGTTGCCGGCGACGGGTTTCGCTACACAGGTTTTTTCTGCACAGATCAAGCCCAAACCGTGCGTCCCACCTGAAAATGAGCGGTTAAAGGAACGCGGTTTCCTCGAAGCTGCGCAACTTGCGGCTGTGTATGCGCTCGATAGGCATCAACCGGAGGCGCTCCATTGCGCGGATGCCGATTTGAAGGTGGCGGCTGACTTGGGTCTTGTAGAAATCACTCGCCATGCCGGGGAGTTTCAGCTCGCCATGCAGGGGTTTATCCGAGACGCACAGCAATGTGCCGTAGGGCACCCGGAAGCGGAAGCCGTTGGCGGCGATGGTCGCGCTTTCCATGTCGAGCGCAATGGCCCGCGATTGCGACAGACGCTTGACCGGACCGGACTGGTCGCGCAGCTCCCAGTTGCGGTTGTCGATTGTGGCCACGGTCCCCGTCCGCATGATCCGCTTGAGTTCATAGCCTTCAAGCTGGGTGACCTCGGCGACCGCTTCTTGCAGCGCGATCTGAATCTCGGCAAGCGCCGGAATCGGCACCCAGACAGGCAGATCGTCGTCGAGCACATGGTCTTCGCGCAGATAGGCATGGGCAAGGCAGAAATCACCCAAGGACTGCGAGTTGCGAAGCCCCGCGCAATGTCCGACCATCAACCATGCGTGTGGGCGCAGCACGGCGATATGGTCGGTGGCCGTCTTGGCGTTTGAAGGGCCGACACCAATGTTCACCAGCGTGATTCCCTGCCCGTCCGCGCGTTTGAGGTGATAGGTCGGCATCTGGGGCAGCTTGGCGACCGGCTGCAGTTCGCCTTCGGCGGTGGTGATGATCTGGTTTCCGGTGGCGACAAAGGCGGTATAGCCCTGCGACGGATCGGCCAGCATCTTGCGGGCATAGGCCTCGAACTCGTCCACATAGAATTGGTAGTTGGTGAACAGGACGTGGTTCTGGAAATGCTGCGGATCGGTGGCGGTGTAATGGGAAAGCCGTGCGAGCGAATAATCGACCCGCTGCGCGGTAAAGGGGGCGAGCGGCATTGACCCGTCAGGGTTTTCCGTGCGTTGACCGTTGACGATGTCGTCATTCGTGGTGGCAAGGTCCGGCACGTCAAACACGTCGCGCAGGCTGAATTCCAGCACACCTTCTTGCGGGACCGAAACGGCAGGGTTGCCGGCAACCGCGAAATGCACCGGAATCGGGGTTTCCGAGGGGCCGATCTGCACCGGAACGCCGTGGTTTTCCATCAACAGCGTGAGTTGCTGGATCAGGTAATTGCGGAACAGGTCGGGGCGCGTCACCGTGGTGGCATAGGTGCCGGGGCCGGCGACATGGCCGAAGGCAAGGCGCGAGTCTGCCTTGGTATGGCTTGCGACCCGCAGGCGGATTTCTGGGTAAAAGGCGCGGATACGAGTGGCCGGCTTGCCCTTGGTGACCGTCGCGCTGAAATGGTCGGCCAGATAGGCGGTGGCCTTGAAGTAAAGCTCTTCCAGCCGATCCACGGCGGCGGCGGCGTCGGTAAACTCCTGCGCGGCGGGCAGGTCTGGCGTCTGGTGTTCGGTACCGTCTTGCATTGCATCTCTCGTCAAATGATCCGGCATATAAGCCGAAACAGGGGCTGCGGTGCAAGTGAAGCCTTGATGACGCGAGAGGTGCAGGCGGTTTCGCTACCCGCCCGATGTCAGGCCAGTTCGGCCAGCACGCGGCGCGCTGCCTCGGCAGGGTCTTTCGCCTGCCAGATCGGGCGACCCACCACGATGTGGTCGGCGCCATCGGCGATCGCCTGCGCCGGAGTGGCAATGCGTTTCTGGTCACCGCTGGCGCTGCCTGCGGGCCGGATACCGGGGGTGACAATCAGCTTGCCCGCCGCTTCGGGCAGGGCGCGGATGGCTGCCGCCTCTTGCGGGCTGGCGATCACGCCATCCGCCCCTGCGGCAAGCGCGCGGGCGGCCCGTTCGAGCGTGATGGCGTGGATATCTCCCGGCTTGATGCAGTTGTCGTCCAGATCGGCGCGGTCGAGCGAGGTGAGGATGGTCACCGCAAGGATCTTGAGCCCGGTGCCGCCCTTGCCTTCCTGCGCGGCGCGCACAACCTGCGGGTCGCCATGCACGGTCAGGAAGTCGAGATCATATTGCGCGATGCCGCGCACTGCGGCTTCGACCGTGGCCCCGATGTCGAAGAGCTTCATGTCCAGAAAGATGCGCTTGCCCTGCTCCTGCTTCAACTCGTTGGCAAGGGCAAAGCCGCCGCCGGTCAGCATGCCGAGCCCGATCTTGTAGAAACTGGCGGCATCCCCGATGCGGGCCGCAAGCTCCAGCCCCTGAACGACATTCGGCACATCAAGCGCCACGATCAGGCGATCATCGGACATGGGCGGCTCCTTTGCTGGGTGCAACGCGTCTTGCGGCGATGGGCAAGTGGTGTCAAGCCATAGCAGGGCGGAATTGGAGGAACGCGATGATCCTGTGCTTTGACATCGGCGGCTCTCGGATCAAGGCGGCCTTGGCGCAGGGGGATCGGCTGACGCCTTTGGGCGAAACCGCCACACCGTGCGATGATTTCGGGGCCTTTCTGGCGGCGCTGTCGGCCTTTGCTGCGGGTCATGCCCTGCGCGGCGTGTCGATTGCGATTGCGGGTGTGGTGGCTCCGGAAAGCGGGCGCATCAAGGTGGCGAATATCCCCTGCGCCGATGGCCGTGTGCTGGCAGACGAGATTTCCGCCGCGCTGCGCCTGCCGGTTCTGGTGCTGAACGATGCCGATTGTTTTGCCTTGGCCGAACAGCGGCAGGGCGCGGGACGCGGGCATCGCACTGTCTTTGGTGTCATCCTTGGCACGGGCGTGGGTGGCGGGTTGGTGATCGACGGGCGGCTCGTGCAGGGCGCGGGCGGCTATGCGGGGGAATGGGGGCATGGCCCGGTGGTGCCTGCGCCCTGGAACCTGCCTTGCGGCTGCGGGCTGAACGGCTGTGTCGATGCTGTTTGCGGGGCTCGGGGGCTTGAGAAGCTTCACCACGGGTTGCATGGGGTTTCGGCCCCTTCGACGGTGATACTGTCGGATTGGCAGGCTGGACAGGTGCAGGCGGGCGAGACGGTGGCGCTTTGGCTTGATCTGATCACGCCGCCGCTGGCCTTGGTGATGAATGTGGTTGGCGCATCGGTGGTGCCTGTCGGCGGCGGGCTGTCCAATGTGCCTGCGTTGCTCGGCGCGCTTGACCAGCGTCTGCGGGCGGCGATCCTGCGCCAGACCGATGCAGCGCTGATCGTGCCCGCGCAATGCCGCCCCGAGCCTGGGCTGGTCGGTGCTGCCGAAGCCGGATGGGAGGCCTTTGGACCATGAACACATTGATCGAGATTTGCGTCGATACCACCGAAGGCCTGGCAGAGGCGATCAGGGGCGGGGCAGGGCGGATCGAGTTGTGCTCGGCGCTTGATCTTGGCGGGCTGACGCCGTCGGTCGGAATGATGCGGCGGGCGGCGGGGGCGGGGGTGCCGATCTATGCGATGATCCGCCCGCGTGCAGGAGATTTCGTCTGGACCCCGGACGAGATCGCGGTGATGGAAGCCGATATCGAAGCGGCTTCGGCCTGCGGGATGCAGGGTGTCGTGCTGGGCGCCAGCAGGCCCGACGGGCGGCTTGATACCGATGTGCTGGGGCTGCTTATCGGGCGGGCCAAGCACATGGGGCTGACCCTGCACCGCTGCTTTGATCTGGTGCCTGACTTTCCGGCGGCGCTGGAGCAGGCGATAGAGCTTGGCTTTCAGCGGGTGCTGACAAGCGGCGGCGCGCTTACCGCAGCGGAAGGCGCGGCACGGCTGGCCGATCTGATCGCGCAGGCGCGCGGGCGCATCATCGTGATGCCGGGGGCGGGCATCAGCGCCGAGTCTCTGGGCGCGTTTCACGCGGTGCCACTGCGCGAGGTGCACGCCTCTTGCTCGTCCTCTGTCATCGACTCGGGGCGCCTTGTCGATTTGGGCTTTGCCGCCCGCATCCGGCGGCGCACCGATGGCGGGCGTCTGCGGGCCTTGCGCGCCGCATTGGCAGAGCGTGAAACCGCTTGACGCGCATGGCTTGACGCAACGGCCCGAAAGGCGGAGTCTTCGCGAAAAAGCACAGGCACAGCGAGGCTGACATGGATTTCACGGTAACCTTTGACCGCCCCGAGGAAGGGCCGCGCTCTGGCCCGCTGACGGTCGGATGGTTCCTGACATCGGACAAGGGTGCGGTGATGTATGACCCGCCCGAACGGATCATTTTCCGGCAGACCAACAAGAGCCATGCCAAAAGCGCCAGCCGCTGCCCCGCCGTGATCCAGCTGGAGAGCCGCTACTTCATGGTGAAATGCCCGTTCGACATTCACATCGGGTTCAGGCGTGACGAAAAGGGCAAGGCGCATCTCGTCAACCGTCTGGGTGTGGCAAGCCCGGTGCGTGCCAGCAAGCTGGGTGATCTGCTGACGCTGGTGAATGAGGCGGAGTGGCGTTATCCCGACCGCCCCACCATCCAGTTGATGCTGCCCTATTGCTTCATCGCTGACGAGATGTGCTACATCACCCAGCTTGGCACCTTCGCGCATTACCGCAAGGACCCGCTGCCCGGCACCATCTTCGGTGGGCGCTTTCCGCTGAACGTCTGGCCGCGCCCGTTGATGTGGGCCTTTGAATGGCACGAGCCCGAAAAGGACATCATCCTGAAGCGCGGCGAGCCGCTGTTCTATTGCCAGTTTGAGGGCGATGACCCCAGTCGCGCGGTGCAGGTGGTCGAGGCGGAACGCACGCCCGAACTTGCGGCCTATATGGAAAAGATCGGCGGCGTGGTGAATTACGTCAACCAGACCTTCGGGCTGTTCAAGGCGGCCGAGGCGATGCGCCCGGCCAAGCTGCTCAAGCCCAAGGTGCGGGAATGAGATCCTCGCTGGAAATATGGGACATGGCGCGGGGACAGGCCCGTGTGGTCTTGCAGACCGACTGCCATATCGAGGCGCCGAACTGGTCACCCTGCGGCAGTTATCTGCTGGTCAATGGTGAAGGCAGGTTGTTTCGCGTTCCGCTTGACGCGCCCGCCTTGCAGGCGGTCGATCTGGAGGGCGTCGGGCGGCTGAACAACGATCACGGCATTTCACCTGATGGCAAGACGTGGGTGATCTCAAGCCATCATCGCGGCGCAGGGTCCGAGATCTATCTGGTGCCAGCGGGCGGGGGCATGCCGCAGCGCGTTTCGCCCGAAGCGCCCAGTTGGTGGCATGGCTGGTCGCCCGATGGCCGCACGCTGGCCTATGTCGCGGCGCGGGGCGGCTCGCGCGTGATTGATGTTTACACCTTGCCGGTTGATGGCGGGACCGAGCGGCGGCTGACCAATGGCGAGGGGCATTGCGATGGCCCCGATTACAGCCCTGATGGCCATGCCATCTATTACAACTGTGACCGCGACGGACATGCCCAGATCTGGGTGATGGCATCAGATGGCACCGATCAGCGCAAACTGTTTGCCGATAATTTCGTAAACTGGTTTCCGCACCCCTCGCCTTGCGGGCAGCATGTCATCTACCTCGCCTATCCGCCCGGCACGCTGGGCCACCCTGCCGATCTGCCGGTTGCCATCTGCCGGATGGACCCGGATGGCGGCAATCGGCAGCGGTTGATCGAGATGAACGGCGGCCAAGGCACGATGAATGTGCCGAACTGGGCCCCTGACGGCAGCGCCTTTGCCTATGTGCGCTATGCCCTGCCGGGTTAGCTTTCCGGCGCTTCCGACTTGAGGGGCGGCGGGGTGGTCACGGTGCCATCTTGCGCCCAGACCGACACATGACGCGGATCGCCCCAGACCGAGACATGCACCTCGGGGCCATATCCGGGGGCGCTCAGATGCTCTGGCGTCAGCCCGACGATGCGCACCCGCAGCAATTCATTGCGCTCGACCGCCGGGGCAATCAGGGCCGTTGCCTGCGGCCCGAGCATGCCGACAAGCACAGTCACCTGCCGCGGAAACACCCCCAGAAACTTGCGGCTGAGCCGTGCAAACACGCCTATCCGCCCATTGGGAAGCTGATGAAGTTCCGCTTCGCTGCCGATCGAAAGTCCGGTGCGCGCGACATTTACCGCTATTTCATGCACGGCGGCCTTGTGGATCAGGGGTTGCAACAGGTCATACATGACAGGCCCTTTCTCGGCGTGGGCAATCCGGCTGCTCTCCCGCCTGCCCGTTCTTTCGGCTGACTGTCGGGGTTGCGACGCAGCGCCGCAACCCGTGGCGTCCTGTCTGGCCAAGGCCAAGCCCGATCCCGCCGATTGCCGGGCCGGTTTTCGGCGGATTCGTTCCGGCGCGGTCTGCCTTTGGGCAAGGTTGCTCGCTTTGTGGTTGACTCGTGTCCGTCGCTCCCTGCCCGCGCCAAAGGGAATCTGCACGCGTCCCTTGTGGCAATCTTGCATCAAGCTCTGTGACATCCCATCTTTCTGATGAGGCCGAGGTTCCGTGTGCCGATGTCGGGCGCGGGCAAGCGGTGCTAACATAGGAGAATGACCGATGAACCTGGAAAAGTTCACGGAACGCTCGCGCGGGTTCCTTCAAGCCGCGCAAACCATTGCCATGCGGGAAAACCATCAGCGCCTGACGGCCGAGCATCTGCTCAAGGCCATCATGGATGATGAGCAGGGGATGGCCGCCAATCTGATCCGCCGCTCGGGTGGAGAGCCCGCTCGGGTGAGTGATGCCGTCGAGGCTGCGCTGAAAAAGATGCCGCGCGTCTCGGGCGATGCGCAGCCGTTTACCGATGCTTCGCTTGTCAAGGTGCTCGACGAGTCCGAGAAACTGGCCAAGAAGGCGGGTGACAGTTTCGTTCCCGTGGAACGCATCCTGATGGCACTTGCCTTGGTGCCGGGGGCTGCGAAAACCTGTCTTGATGCGGGCGCTGTCACGCCACAAAAGCTTAACGCCGCGATCAATGACATCCGCAAAGGCCGCACTGCCGATACGGCCAGTGCCGAGCAGGGCTATGATGCCCTCAAGAAATATGCCCGCGACCTGACCGAAGCCGCGTCCGAGGGGAAGATCGACCCCATCATCGGACGCGATGAGGAAATCCGCCGCGCCATGCAGGTGTTGAGCCGCCGCACCAAGAACAATCCCGTTCTGATCGGCGAACCCGGCGTCGGGAAAACCGCCATCGCCGAAGGGCTGGCCCTGCGCATCGTGAACGGCGATGTGCCTGAATCCCTGCGCAACAAGAAGCTGATGGCGCTCGACATGGGCGCGCTGATTGCGGGCGCGAAGTATCGGGGTGAGTTCGAGGAACGCCTGAAGGCTGTGCTGAACGAGGTCACTGCCGCCGAGGGCGAGATCATCCTGTTCATCGACGAGATGCACACGCTTGTTGGTGCCGGGAAATCTGACGGTGCAATGGATGCCGCGAACCTGATCAAGCCTGCCTTGGCGCGGGGCGAGTTGCATTGCGTTGGTGCGACCACGCTTGATGAATACCGCAAGTATGTGGAAAAGGATGCGGCCCTCGCCCGCCGTTTCCAGCCGGTGATGGTGAACGAGCCCACGGTCGAGGATACGATCAGCATCCTGCGCGGGATCAAGGAAAAGTATGAACTGCACCACGGGGTGCGGATTTCCGACTCGGCCCTGGTGGCGGCGGCAACGCTGTCTCATCGCTACATCACCGACCGTTTCCTGCCCGACAAGGCCATCGACCTTGTGGATGAGGCCGCCAGCCGGTTGCGGATGGAGGTGGACAGCAAGCCGGAAGAACTGGATCAACTGGACCGCCAGATCCTGCAGCTGCAGATCGAATCCGAGGCCCTGAAGAAAGAGGATGATGCCGCCAGCCGGGATCGTCTGGAAAAACTCGAAAAGGAGTTGGCCGACCTGAAAGAGCAGTCTGACTCGATGTCTGCCAAATGGCAGGCCGAGCGGGATTCGCTCGAGGCGGCGCGCGACCTGAAGGAGCATCTTGACCGCGCGAGGGCCGAGCTTGAGCAGGCCAAGCGGGACGGTGACTTCGGCAAGGCCGGTGAGCTGCAGTACGGGCGTATTCCGGGGTTGGAGAAATCGCTGGCCGAGGCCGAAGCGCGCGAAGGGGATGCCCTGGTGTCCGAAGCGGTCCGCCCCGAGCAGATTGCCGAGGTGGTGGAGCGCTGGACGGGCATTCCGACCACGAAGATGCTGGAAGGCGAGCGCGAGAAGCTGCTGCGGATGGAGGAAGAGCTTGGCAAGCGGGTGGTGGGCCAGCAGGCGGCACTGGTTGCCGTGGCCAATGCCGTGCGCCGGGCGCGGGCGGGGTTGAACGACGAGAACCGCCCGCTCGGGTCCTTCCTCTTCCTCGGGCCCACGGGCGTGGGGAAAACCGAGCTGACCAAGGCGGTGGCGGAGTATCTGTTCGACGATGACTCGGCGATGGTCCGCATCGACATGTCGGAGTTCATGGAGAAACACTCGGTCGCCCGGCTGATCGGCGCGCCTCCGGGCTATGTCGGTTATGACGAGGGCGGCGTGCTGACCGAAGCGGTGCGGCGCCGGCCCTATCAGGTCGTGCTGTTCGACGAGGTGGAAAAGGCGCATCCGGACGTCTTCAACGTGCTCTTGCAGGTGCTGGATGACGGGGTGCTGACGGACGGGCAGGGGCGGACGGTGGACTTCAAGCAGACGCTCATCATCCTCACCTCGAACCTCGGGGCGCGGGCCTTGTCGGAGCTGCCGGAAGGGGCGGATCAGGGGGGCGCTCGCGCCGAGGTGATGGAGGCGGTCCGCCAGCACTTCCGGCCGGAGTTCCTGAACCGGCTGGACGAGCAGGTGATCTTCGACCGGCTGAACCGCGCCGATATGGCGGGGATCGTGCTGATCCAGATGAAGCGGCTGGAGAAGCGGCTGGCCTCGCGGAAGATCACGCTGGAGCTGGACGATGCCGCGCGGGCCTGGCTGGCGGAGGAAGGGTATGACCCGGTCTTCGGGGCGCGGCCGCTGAAGCGGGTCATCCAGCGGCACCTGCAGGACCCGCTGGCCGAGATGATCCTGTCGGGCGACGTGCTGGACGGGTCCACCGTGGTGGTCGGGGCGGGGCCGGAGGGGCTGATCATCGGCGACCGCGTCTCGGCCTCGCGCCGGGCCCGTCCGGTGGAGGCCGTGATCCACTGACCCTTGGCCGGGGACTCACCCCTGCCCGCACCCTCCCCCTGTGTTACAGGGGGAGGGTTTATTTGTTTTCAATGGGTTAGGGGTGTGGGATTAGGGTGTTGTTAAGGTTTGGGGGGTATCTTTCTGCCAGCCCCCCCTGAGACAGCTTGAAAATGGAGGCAATACATGATACGTAACGCGTATGATTGCTAGCTTCGCCGACAAGCGCACCGAAAAGCTGTTCCGGCTGGAACGGGTGCCGGCGTTTCAGGCGGTGGAACGGGCGGCACTGCGCAAATTGGCGATGCTGCACGCAGCAGTGACGGTTGAGGATTTGCGGATGCCGCCGGGCAATCGGCTGGAGGCGCTGTCAGGCGACCGCGCCGGGCAATGGTCTATCCGCATCAATGACCAGTGGCGGCTGTGTTTCAGATGGGAAGGGAACGACGCACATGACGTTGAAATCTGCGACTATCACTGACGCGCAGACGCTGGACCCCGTGCATCCGGGGGAAGTGCTGGGTGAGGAATTTCTGGCCCCGATGGGCCTGAGCGCCGCCGAACTGGCACGGCGCGTGGGCGTCCCTGCCAACCGGATCAGCGAAATCGTGGCCGGACGGCGCAGCGTTACAGGCGACACCGCCTTGCGGCTTGCCGCCGCGCTGGGCACCAGTGCTGAATTCTGGATGAATTTGCAGAAGGGCTGGGAGTTGGCGGTGGCGCGGCGGGCTTGGGCAGGGGGTGTGGAGCGGGTTTGAGCGGGCGAGGCGCAATTTGGCAATCATTGGGGGCGAGAGGCTTAGCTTTCGTGGAAGCCCCCCTCACTCACTCCCAAACCACCGCTCCACATAATCCATCACGTCATCCATCATGCCGCCCCGCCTTGCCTCTGGCCCCGAAAACCGCAGGGCGTAGCCGTGTTGGGTGAGTTCTCGGCGGATGGTCAGGCCTTTTTTCAGGTGCAGGAGGCGGCGGGGGCGGGGGGAGTCGCCTGTGGACTTGGAGGTGGTGCTTTCGGTCAGGATGGGCAGCATCGCCTGCCATTGGGTTTCCATGCCGGGCGATTTCAGCGGGGCGAGGGCGGCGCGCAGCAGGTTTTCCCAGCCGGACCGCAGGGCGGTGGCGAGGCGGTCGAGCCTGCGGCTGGAGAGGGTTTCGGGCTGTGACAGGATATCCCCCAGTGCCTCGACCACCTCGGCATGGCCGCGCATGCGGTGGTGGCTCTGGCGCGAGAGATGCGGGAACAGGCCCCGGATCGCGGCGTCGGGGGTGGGGAAGTGGCCTTCGTCGACGGTGGCGAGGACGAGGCGGGCCTTTTCCCACGGGGTGATCTGGCTGCGGATTTCATTTTCGCCCACCATCTCGGCCATCGCCTGTGCGAGCGTTTCGGGCGTGCGCAGGAAGGCTTGCACCTCTGTGAGGCCAAGGCGGCGCAGGGCGGCGGTGCGGCGGTAGCCGGAGATCAGGCCGTAGAGGAAGGGCGGGCGCGGGGCTTGCAGCATCCAGACCTCTATCGGCTGGCGCAGGCCGCTGAGCGCGATGGAGCGGGCGAGTTGATCGAGCTCCTGCGGGTCGAGCGCGGTGCGGTCGCGCGGCAGGGCCTCGGTGTCGATCTGGTTCAGGTTCAGGGTGTGGAGCGTCGGTGTCATGCTGGCCCTTTCGCGGACGGGCCTGTGAGCATGGAGCGCTTTGGTTAAGCGGATGTGGGGGGCGCGCGCGGCGCCCCCCGTCGGCCGGATGGCCGTGATTACATCGGCGGCATGATGACGGCGTCGATCACGTGGATCACGCCGTTGGAGGCTTCGATGTCGGCGGTGGTGATGTTGGCGCCGTTGACCTTGGCGCCGCCCTCGAGGGTGATGGTGACCTCGGCCCCGTTGACGGTGGCGGCGGTCAGGCCCTCGGAGAGATCGGTCGACATGACCTTGCCCGGCACGACGTGGTAGGTGAGGATCGCGGTCAGCTGCTCGAGGTTCTCGGGCAGCAGGAGCGAGTCGACGGTGCCTGCGGGCAGGGCGGCGAAGGCCTCATCGGTCGGCGCGAAGACGGTGAAGGGGCCTTCGCCCTTCAGCGTGTCGACCAGACCGGCGGCGGTCACGGCGGCCACCAGCGTGTTGAAGGTGCCTGCGCCGACAGCGGTGTCGACGATGTCCTTGGGGCCGTGGCTGTCGGCGAAGGACGGTGCTGCGAAGGCAAGGGCGGTCGTCATGGCAAGAAAGGTTCTGCGGATCATAGGTCACTCCCGTTTGATCATCGCCTTGATTGGCCTGCCGTATATGGTCCGGAATGGCGATCGGATCAGGGCTACGACTGCGTGAGGCGGGCTTGCCCTGCGGTGCGGGCGCGCTAAGCCGCGGGTGCGGGCGGTTTCCAGTCAAAAACCTGTGATGCAAGGTGAGGTTGTGTGACCGGTTCCGGCGCGCGTCGCGGCCCGTGTTGCAGCCCTTCCCGCCAATGTGAGCAGCTTTGCTTTGATTTTTCCGCAGAGGCGGCCAAGTTGTTGCGAGGGGCCACAGGGGAGACAGGCTATGCGGGGATTGAACTGGTCGGATGTGACGCCGAAGGCGCAATGGCTGAACCGGCGGCAGGTGATGGCGGGGGCGGCGGCGGGGCTGATCGCCACGCCGGCTGCGGCGAAGATCGAGGCGGCAAAGAGCCGGTATTCGACCGATGCGACGCCGAACACCTTTTCCGAAATCACCACCTACAACAATTTCTACGAGTTCGGGCTCGACAAGGGTGACCCCGCCCGCAATGCCCGCCTGCTGACGACGGACCCGTGGTCGGTTCAGATCGGCGGTCTGGTGGACCGGCCCGGCACCTATGATCTGGCCGATATCCTCAAGGACGCCCCGCTGGAGGAGCGCATCTACCGCTTCCGCTGCGTCGAGGCCTGGTCGATGGTGATTCCGTGGATCGGGTTCGAGCTTGGCCATCTGCTGGCGAAGGTCGGCGTGCAGCCGGGGGCGAAGTATGTGGCCTTCGAGACGCTGGTGCGCCCCGAGGAGATGCCCGGGCAGATGACCCGCAGTCTGGATTGGCCCTATCGCGAGGGGCTGCGGCTGGACGAGGCGATGCACCCGCTGACCATTCTGGCGACGGGTCTGTATGGCGAGCCGATGCCCAACCAGAACGGCGCGCCGATCCGTCTGGTGGTGCCGTGGAAATACGGGTTCAAGTCGATCAAGTCGATCGTCAGCATCCGCCTGACCGACACCCAGCCACAGACGACATGGAACATGCAGAACCCGCGCGAATACGGCTTTTACAGCAATGTGAACCCGACGGTGGACCACCCCCGCTGGAGCCAGGCCAGCGAACGGCGCGTCGGCGCGGGCATCTTTGCCGGACGCGAGGATACGCTGATGTTCAACGGCTATGATGAGGTGGCCAGCCTCTATGCCGGGATGGACCTGAGCAAGGACTATTGACCATGCAGCTTTCCGCCCCGTCCCTGACCGAGCGCGCGAATGCGCTGGCACGCCGCGTGCCGACGGGGCTGGTCTGGGTGGCGGCGGTGCTGCCCTTTGTCTGGCTGGTCTGGGCCGCCGCCACCGGCGGCCTCGGGGCCGATCCGGTGAAGGCGATCGAACTGAAGCTCGGCCTCTGGGGGTTGCAGTTCCTGCTCGCCTCCTTGTGCATCACGCCGCTGCGCCTGATCGGCCTGAACCTGATCCGCTTTCGCCGCGCGCTGGGCGTGATGGCCTTCTTCTATATAGCGATGCACTTTCTGGCCTGGGTCGTGCTCGACATGGGGCTGCGCGGCGACGAGATCCTGCGCGATCTCTACAAGCGGCCCTATATCATCCTTGGCATGATCGGTCTGCTGGCGATGATCCCGCTGGCGCTGACCTCGACCAATGCGGCGATCCGGCGACTCGGGCCACTGGCATGGCGACGGCTGCACCGGCTCGCCTATGTGGCGGCGGTGGTGGGCGCGGCGCATTTCGTGGTTCTGGTGAAGGGCTGGCCGAGCGAGCCGCTGCTTTATGCGGCTGCCGTAGCGGCAGTTCTGGCGCTGCGGCTGCCCCTGTTCCGTGGCTCCGGACGGTGAGTCTGTGGATAAGCCCCGCACCGGGCAAGAGGGCGATGCTGCAGGCGCAAGATTGTTGCCGCAGTGCAGGATCTCTTGTGGTAAAAATTGCGCCAACCCCCAGATTTTGAGTGTTTTTCGGGCTATGTGAAAAAAATGCGACGGGCCGATGTTTTTCCCCTTGCGGCTCCCTGCGTCCGTCCGTAAATACCGCCTCACCGAAGCGAAACAGCGACGGTGACGGACGGAAGCGAAGACAGCAGGTTGCGGAAACGCAGAGCGGTTGACGGAAACGAAGTTCGGAAATTCTGAAGATGCGGCGGTTCGGGTAACGCTAAGGAATTAGCGCCTCGAGTTTGTTTTGTCTTCACGCTCTTTGAAAATTTGATGAATGAAGGGATATGTGGGCGGTTTGGGCGCATCGGCGTCTGACTGTTTGCATATCGGCCAGGTAGGGTTTTTGCCCGATGATCCTGGTGAAAGCTTCACGGTTTGT
>NZ_JAAIKE010000006.1 GCF_010915705.1 Pseudotabrizicola algicola | reverse complement strand
GGAGGAGGATCAGGAAACGGTCCAGTGGACCGTTTCCCCGACGACAGGTTCAGGGAGCGGACGACCCGTTCGGCGGGCAGCGAAAAATCGACCTCGATCCCCAGGCCCTCGCGATTGAAGTCGTCCAGAACGTTCAAGAGCCGGAACTGTCGCCCGTCGGCCAAGCGGTCCGCCATGAAATCCATCGACCAGACCAGGTTCGGGGGCCGAAGCGTAAAGCAATCGATCCGGGGGATCGATTGTAGCGAAGGCGGCACAGCCAATTCCTCGGGCTTCTCGCGCTTGAGACGTCGCCGCGGCTTGATGCGCAGGTTCAGTTCCAGCTCGCAGTAGATGCGGTGGATCCGCTTGTGGTTCCAGACATGCCCCTTCACGTTCCGCAGATGCAGGAAACACAGGCCGAAGCCCCACATCTTGTGGACGTTGGTCAGCCCGACTAGCAGGTCGGCGATCATCTCGTTCTCGTCGTCACGCTTCGGGCTGTAGCGGAAACAGGTCTCGCTGACGCCGAACGCACGACAGGCCAGCGCAATGCTGACCCCCTTCATCGCCACCGCCTTCTCGGCCAACTCCCGGCGCTGAGCTGGCCGCGTCACTTTTTTCCAAGAGCTTCTCGAAGCAGATCGGCCTGCATGCTGAGATCGGCGAACATGCGCTTCAGCCGCCGGTTCTCATCCTCAAGAGCCTTCATCTGGCTCACCATGGATGCATCCATGCCGCCATACTTGGCCCGCCACTTGTAAAACGTCGCGCTGCTGATCCCGTGCTCGCGGCACAACTCGGGAACGGGCATCCCGCCCTCCGCCTGGCGCAGCACGCCCATGATCTGGGCTTCGGTGAAACGGCTCTTCTTCATCGGAATCTCCTCGTTCATCCTGCCGAGAAAATTCTACTTCCGCATCCCCTTAACCATGGGGAGGATTACCGGTGGATGTCGACGAACTTGCGTCTGACATGGGCCATGCAGGCAATCTCTCGGACTGCTCCGGTGCGATAGAGATCTTCGAACCCGGCATAGCCGTCGGCATGCATCCAGCCGCGGAAGCGGGCGAGATGGTTCTTCGGGTGCTGGCCCTTGCGGTCGCCGGAGAACCGATACCAGGCCGCGGGCGGTGCCGTTCCACTCCAGGGGCGTTCGTCACGGGCATAGGTCCAGAGCCGTGCCGTCTGGGTCTTGCCTGTGCCGGGGGCGAGCATGCTGACCGGAGTATCGTCGGCGAAGATCGCCTCGGCCGACAGGATATGGCGGCCGATGGCATCTGCGAGGGGTTCCAGCAGGGCCGTGGATTTGCCCACCCAATCGGCCAGGGTCGATCTGTCGAGGTCGAGACCTTCGCGGTCGAAGATCTGGCTCTGGCGGTAGAGTGGCAGGTGATCGGCATATTTGCTGACCAGGACATGGGCCAGCAAGCCTGGCCCTGGGCGACCGCGCTCGATGGGGCGCGAGGGAAGCGGGGCCTGGCTGAACCGTTCGCAGCAGGAACACGTCAGGCGCGGCCGGACGATCCGGTTCACGATGAAGCGCCCGGGGACATACTCGAGTTCCTCGGTGACGTCTTCGCCGATCCGACGCAGGCGGCCGCCACAATCGGCACAGGCATCGGCCGCAGGGCTGAGTTCCACTTCCATCCGTGGGATGGGATATGATCCGGGATCGGGCGGCGCTTGGGTTTGTCCTTCTCCTCGATGTCCGGCAGCTTCATCCGCGCTGTCATCGCAGCGGCAGCGATCTCGCTGGTCTCCAGAGCCAATTGCAACTGCTCTGCCGCCTCCGACGACGCCCCGAACCGGTGCGCCCGGTACCCGGCCAGCTGGTGCCGCAGCTTCTCGATCAGGATCGCCTGCGCCTTGACCTCGGCCAGCAGCCGCGCGGTGAAGCTGCGCAGCTCCTCGGGGTCTTCCGGCAAGGTCAGGGTCTGATCGAGCATGAAAGAAGTTTATCCCACTGTATTCCTTGTGGGAATCCTTCTTGCGCGGGGCAGGCGATTATCCCGCAGCCAGAGGCCGCCACGTCCGTTCCGGGGCCCGCCAGTCGATGCCTTCCAAGAGCATCGACAGTTGTGCAGGTGTCAGCGCCACCTTCCCCTCCTTCGCCGAGGGCCAGACAAACCGGCCCTTCTCCAGCCGCTTCAGGAACATGCAGGCCCCTTGGCCATCCCACCAGATGACCTTCACCAGATCGCCTCGACGGCCACGGAAGACGAAGAGATGCCCGGCAAACGGATCCTGCTTCAGCACGGCTTCGGCCTGCGCGGCCAGGGCCGCAAACCCCTTGCGCATGTCCGTCACTCCGGCCTCCAGCCAGACCCGCGGTCCCTAGGAAACTAGGGGCACCTCACTCCGTTGCCCAAACCGCCCAGATGGGCAAAACTCAAATCCGGAGTCTCGCTCACGCTGGATAAAAGGGGGGCAACGTCACTTGGTCAGTCGCACCCCGCATGAGGCGCCGGATCTGGTGGAGAGCGCTCAGCGCCGCAGGCGGTAGGCGATGGCTTGGTCTGATACCTCGGGTTTCAGGATGGAATTGCCGCCGACGGCGAAGACCACATAATCTTCGCCCTCATGGGTGAAGACGGCAGGGATCGAAACAGCCGGGGCCTCGACGAGATCGGACCAGAGTTCCCGGCCCGTTGCCGCGTCAAGCGCGCGCACCCGTGAGTCCATCGACGCTCCGATGAAGACCACGCCGCCGGCGGTGACAACCGGCCCGCCCAGCGTCGGGGAGCCCCAGTTCGCCATTCCGTAGAAGCCATGGAATTGCGCCATGCCGAACGGCACTTCGTAAAGCCGTTCGCCGGTGACAAGGTCGATCGCCGCGAAGGTGCCGAACGGGGGTTCCCAGCAGGGCATGCCCATCCAGTTGCTCCAGTCGGTCAGATAGATCCCGTAGGGCGAGCCGTGCTGGGGCGAGTAGCCTTCTTCGTTGCCGCCGCCTTGCGGGTTCATTTCGTCATACTCTGCCCGCGGGATCAGCCGGATGAACTGCACGATGCGCGACGCATTGACGTAGAGTGTCGCATTTTGCGGATCGACAGCCACGCCGCCCCAGTTCGTCGCGCCTGCGGTGCCGGGGAAGAACAGCGTTCCTTGTTCCGAAGGCGGCGTGAAGAGGCCCTGATAGAGGTATTTTTCACGCTCGCGCGAACACTGGCCAAAGCTGACGATGTCTGACAGCGTCCAGACATCCGGCAGTTCCAGCGCGTTGCCCAAGGGGGCCGGTGTCATCGCAAAGGGTTGCGTCGGCTGGGTGACCTCGCCTTCGGTAGTGCTTTGCGGCACGGCCCGTTCTTCGATGGGGAACAACGGCTCGCCCGTGCGGCGGTCCAGCACGAAGAGAAAGCCCTGTTTGGTTGCCTGCACGAGTGCCGGAATGATCTCGCCATCGCGCGGGATATCGACCAGCGTCGGGGCAGAGGGCGTGTCGTAATCCCAGATGTCGTGGCGGACATGCTGGAACGACCAAGCGACCTCGCCCGTGGCGATATCCACCGCGGTGACAGAGGTGGCCAGCGGCATCGGGTCAGTCCGCATGCCGCCCCAGTAATTCGGACTGGGCGACGAGACAGGGGCATAGACAAGCCCGAGTTCCGGATCGGCGGTCATCGCCGTCCAGATGTTCGCGGTTCCGGTGCGGGCGATCATCTCCTCGGGGATAAAGCCCGTGTCCCACAACAGCGCGCCGGTGCGTGCATCGATGGCCAAGAGGTTGCCCGGAGGTGCCACGCTGTATTCCCAGTCCATGCCCGCCCAGCCCAGCAGCAGGACATCACCCACCACCAGTGGCGGCTGCAGGAGCGAGAAGGGAAAGACATTGTTGACCTGGTTCCACTGATTGACGTTCAGCACGCCGCCTGCCGCAAAATCGGCGCATCGCTCGCCCGTGTCGGCATCCACCGCGTGAAGTTCCGCATCCATCGTGCCAAGGAAAACCCGCTTTTCGCAGAGGCCGGTCTGCCCGCTTTCCCAATAGGCGACGCCGCGGTTCTTCAGCGCGGGCTGGGTCAGCGCCTCGAGCGTCGAGTTGCTGTCATAGACCCAGCGTTCGGTGCCGGTTGCTGGATCAAGGGCGATGATGCGGTAAAAGGGCGTTCCCAGATACACGGTGCCATTGGCGTAGACCGGGGTGGCAGACCAGACCGTTTCGGGCAACTCGCCCGACCCGTCGGCCACATCCCCTGTGCGAAATTCCCAGGCACGTTCCAGATTGGCGACCGACTCGGGCGTGAAACTTTGCGCCTTGGAGAATTTGGTCGAGGCCAGATCTCCGTGAAATGATGTCCAGCTGTCCTGCTGGGCCTGTGCGGGGCCGAAACCTCCACCGACAAGCCCCCCGAAAAGCAGCGCAATTGCACCGGGCAACAGGTGCTGGTTCATAGAACTCTCCGATCCGTGACAAAGAAAGCGACCAAAAGCAGCGCGAAGGTGGCGGCCATCAGAGCGGCCAGCAGTGTCTGCATGAGGAAATAGCCGGCCACTGCCGTCAAAAGGGCAGCCAGCAGCGCAAGCAGACCCAGCGTGACAGACCAGGCGCGCGGCAGGGGCCGCGCCGCGATGATGCCGATCATCAGCGTGGCCGCGACTGTGCCGATGACGGCCAGACCCGCACCGAGCGTTCCGTCAACGCCCGTATTTCCCATCGGTGCCAGAAAGGCATTCAGCGCGGCAATGAGGCCGAGAACTGCGGGAAGAAGGGCCAGGAGATAAGGTTTTTGCATAGGGTAGTAACCGCGCGCCGCGCGAATGGTTCCGCGCAAAAACCTGAGCGAAGGGGCTGTGGCGGGAAGTGCCCCCGAATGGGCCGCGCCCGCCCTGCGGCCGAACCTTGCGCATGCGGCTGGCAGTTGCGGCAGTGTCCGCCTGCGCCGGCATCCTACGGCAAGGCCGAGAGGGGATATTCACCCTGATCCGGCGTGATGCAGGCCGGCCTTTTCGGGTCGGCTCGCCGCGCGCCACAGGGGAGTGGCTTTGGGGCGCGTGGTCGCGCTCTGGTCGGCCGCGCTAGAGTTTCTCGACTTGTTGGTTCACCTGGCGCAAGAGAGCCTTGAGCGTTTCCACCTGTGCCGCGTCGAGGTTGGAGACGAGTGTGTCTTCGAAATGGGTCGCGATGGGCATCAGCTTGTCGGCCATTTCCCTGCCGTCATCGGTCAGGTCGATCAGCACGATCCGCGCATTGTCCTGCGGGCGGTCGCGCGTGACGAGGTTGCGCTTGGCCATAGTGCCGATCAGCCGCGAGAGGGTCGACATTTCCACCGAGACCATCGCCGACAATTCGCCCAAGGTATGGGTGCCTGTCTGCCGCAACACAGCCAGAACACGGTACATCGGCAGGCTTACGTCGTAATCTTCCAGCCTCCGGGTGAAGCGTTCGGCCACCGCGACACCGGCGCGGTTCAGAAGGTAGGGGACAGACTCGGTAAACCTGTAAGGCATGGCATCCTCAACCAAGGGAACAATACGCATGTGCCGCGCGGGGGTCTGCATTTTCGCAAATCTTTCGCTTGCAAGAGTTCTATCGCCCATGCTCCCCGGTTGTGGCAATGTGAATCTGTGCCGGGACGGGCCTAAAGCTTTCCGACACAAAACATGTAAATGAAATATTTGCAAACGCAAACAATATGCGCTAGCGTGATTCCCAGGATTAAAGACGCTCAGGGAGGAGTGCATGAGGAAATTGCTGCTTGCCGCGGCCAGCTTTGGCTTGTCCGCGACGACGGTCTTTGCGGCGGATTACACGCTGAAAGTATCGTCCCCGACCAATAACGACGCGATCCTGCAATGGATGCAGGCGTTTGAGGCGCGGCTGGAGGCTGCGACAGCGGGGGCCATCGATGTAGAGCTTTATCCGGCCAACCAGTTGGGGCAGATCCCTGCGACGGTCGAAGGTGTTGCGATGGGCACCATCGAGGTGACCGCGCCTGCATCGAGCTTTTTCGTGAAATACGATCCGCGCTTCGAGGCATTTGACGTGCCGGGTCTGTTCGATGATCTGGCCCATGCGCAGCGGGTTCTGGCCGATCCCGAGGTTTTGGACCGGTTGGAAACCTTTGGTGCCGATCAGGGTCTTCACCCGATTGCCGCTTTCCCGCATGGACCGCTGGGCCTGTTGTCGACCAAGGGCGTTGACAAGGTTTCGGCGTTGCAGGGCCAGCAGATCCGTGTGGCCGGGCCCTCCGCGCTGGCCACCGGACCGTTTGCCGCGCTTGGCGCATCGCCCGTGTCGATGCCGCTCGGAGAGGTGCTTCCGGCAATGCAGAACGGGGTGGTCGACGGTCTGATTGCGGGTCTGCCGGTGTTTACCACAGGCCGTTACTACGACGTGGCCAAGGATCTGACGGTGCTGCCGGAGAGCTATCTGGTGGTGACGGCTGTCGCCAGCCAGACCTTTCTGGACATGATCGGGCCGGAGTTGTCCGAGCAGGTGCGCACCGCCGCGCGTGAGGCGATCGCGGATGCGAATGGCTGGAACCTTGGCGCGGTCGAGAAAGTGCAGGCGATCTGGGTCGAGAATGGTGGCAAGATCGTCGAGTTGAGCGCCGAAGACAATGCAGCCTATCTCGAGGCGGTCTTTGCCACGCTGCCGACGGCCTTCGGGCAGAACCCGACGCTGGAAGGCGAGCTAGCCTTCTTGCAGGGCGTTGCCGACCGTCACGCCGCCAAGTAACCCTTTCTGGGGCGGGGATGCCCGGTGCATCCCCGTCATGGGAGCCAAGATGAGACGATCTTTAGACGCGTTCGCGCGGCTTTGCACGGCTGGGCTGTCGGCCTTGCTGCTGGGCATGGTCACGCTGATCTGCCTGAACGTGGTGCTGCGCTATGTCTTCGGGGCATCGCTGCTTTGGGCGGATGAAGCCCTGGTGTTTGCGATGGTGGGTATGGTCTTTCTGGCCAGCATCGGTGTCTCGCGCCGCGATCAGCATTTGCGGATGACCCTGATCACGCAGGCTCTGCCCGATGGCGCGAAACGGGTGTTTTCTGCTCTGGAATATCTCGCGACGGCAGGGGTGTGCCTGTTTACCGCTTGGTATGCCTGGCGGTCCACCCTGCTGCTGCATCGGCGCGGCACAGTCAGCAACATGGCCGAAATCCCGCTGTGGCTGGCGCATGGCGTGGTGCTGGTCGGTCTGGTCGGCATGGCCGTGGTGGCGTTGGTCCGCCTTTATGCGCTGCTTGCGCGGAAAGATATTTGAGCGATGTTCTGGACCTTGGTTGTCATCCCCGTCGTGCTGATGCTGATGGGTTTCCCGATCTTTCTGATCTTGCTGGCCGGTGCGGCGGCCACGATGGTTTTCACAATGAACGTGCCGCTGCTGGCGCTGCCGCAATACCTGTTTTCGTCGGTAAACGCCTATGCGCTGCTGGCGTTGCCATTCTTCATTCTGGCGGGTGAGCTGATGGATCGGGGTGGCATCGCCAGCCGTCTGGTCGGTCTGATGCGTGCCAGCATGGGACGGGTACCGGGGAAGGTGCCGATGACGGCGATCACCGGCGGCGCCATCTTTGGCGCGATCACGGGGGTGGGCGCGGCGTCTGTGGCGACGCAGAGCAAGATCATGCTGCCCTCGCTGCGTGAAGATGGCTATGCGGACGAATATTCATCGGGGCTGCTGGCCTCGATCGGGGCGGTCGGGGTGATCATTCCGCCATCCATCCCGATGATCGTCTATGCGGCGGCGGCCGATGAATCCATTCCGCGTCTTTATGCGGCGGGCATCGTGCCGGGGCTTTTGCTGGTGGCGCTTCTGGGCTTGCATGCGCTCTGGGTGGGGCGGGGGCGTGTCATTCCGGCCGAGGAGGCGTTTTCGTTGCGGCGCTTTGTTCCGGCCCTGCGGCAGGGCATCTGGGCGGCAGGGGTGCCGGCGGTGATCATCGGCGGCATTTACGGCGGCATCTTCTCGCCGACCGAGGCCGCAGGGGTCGCTTGTTTCTACGCTTTTGCCGTTTCGGCCTTCGTCATGAAAGAGCTGACCTGGGCTGATCTTCTGGCTGCCACGCGCACAACCGTTTCCTTTACCGCGCAGATCATGATCGTGATCGCTTGTGCCGGCGTATTCTCCTGGCTGATCACGGTGAACCAGATTTCGGCGCAGATGGTGCAGGCTATTCAAGAGATGGCCCTGCCGGGCTGGGTGCTGTTGTTGGCGATAAACCTTTTGTTGCTGATTGTTGGCTGCCTGATCGACCCGTTGTCCGCGATCTTGCTGCTGACGCCGCTGCTGCTGCCCTTGGCAACGGCAGTGGGGGTGGACCCTGTGCATTTCGGGATCATCGTGACGGTGAACCTTGCCATAGGCCTGTTCACGCCGCCCTTCGGGATCAACATCTTTGTCCTGCAGTCGGTGGCGAAGATACCGCTCCGGACCATCTACCGTGGGATCATGCCTTTTGTGGGCATCTATCTGCTGGCGCTGATGCTGATCACCTATATTCCGGCGATTTCGCTCGCAGGGGTCAGGCTTTTGATCGGCAACTGAGACAGAGAGCGGCGGGGCGGCACTGTGCCTAATATTTGCAAATGCAAACCTTGTCCGCGCAAATTCGCCTTTTGAGAACAGGGAGGAACCTGATGGACTATGATGTCGCAATCGTGGGCTATGGCCCGACCGGCATGGCCCTTGCTGCGCTGCTGGGGCAACGCGGGCGCAAGGTGATCGTGCTGGAGCGCTATGCCGGGTTATACAACCTGCCGCGCGCTGCTGCCTTTGACGATGAAACGATGCGCACCTTTCAAAGCCTTGGCATCGCCGAGGCAATGCTGCCGGGCACCAATATCCAGAAGGGATATGTCTGGGTGAACGGCCAGGACGAGGTGCTGCTGGACATCGAATATGACAATCCGGGCCGCTGTGGCTGGCCTGCGCAATACATGATGTATCAGCCGCATCTGGAAGACGTGATGGACCGCAAGGTGCGCGGGCTTTCCTCTGTCACCCTGCGTCAGGGCGTCAAGGTGGTGGGGATCACGCAGGCCGATGACAGCGTCACCCTGACGGCCCGCGCCGACGATGGCAGCGAAAGCGAGATCACGGCCCGCTGGCTGGTGGGCTGCGACGGTGGCAACGGCTATGTGCGCGAACATCTTGACGGGGCGCTGGACGACTACGGCTTCTTCGAGAACTGGCTGGTTTGCGATTTCGAAATGCGGCACGCGGTGCCGGGCCTGCCGTCGTTCCGGCAGGTGTGCAATCCGGCGCAGCCGATCTCGATCGTCAACATCGGCCCCAAGCATCACCGCTTCTCGTTCCGGTTGGAGGCCGGCGCAGACCGTGATGCGCTTGTGAAACCCGAAAACGTCTGGCCAAGGGTCGCGGCCTTCTTTGGCCAGAATGATGCCGATCTGATCCGGGTGGCCAATTACACCTTCCGCTCCTGTGTCGTGGACCACTGGCGCAAGGGCCGCGTTCTGCTGGCCGGCGATGCCGCGCACCAGATGCCGCCGTTTCTGGCGCAGGGCATGGTTTCCGGCATCCGCGACGCGCGCAATCTGGCGTGGAAGCTGGATATGGTCCTTTCGGGAACGGATGCCGCGTTGCTCGATACCTACCAGACCGAGCGCGAGCCGCATGTGCGTTTCATCATCGAAAAGGCGGTCGAACTGGGCAAGGTGCAAACCATGCGCGACCCCGAGGCGGCCAAGGCCCGCGACGCCCGCATGATCGCGGCCCGCAAGGCAAACCAAAAGCCCGACAAGCTGCGCTATCCCGCGCTTCGGGGCGGGCTGATCGCCAATGACGGAAGCCTGTTCCCGCAAGGCGTCGTCTCGTCACCAAGCCGGACCGCCCTGTTCGACGATATCGCAGGGACCGGCTGGCTGATTGTCGCCAAGGGCGAAGACGCACTCGCAGCCCTGTCAGAGGCCGACCGCGCCGATTGGGCGGCCTTGGGCGGCAGCGAAGCCGTGTTCGGCCTGTCCAGCATGGTGGGTGCGGGAGATCTCTGGGACACGGGCGGGGTCTACACCCGCTGGTTCGACGAGACCGGCGCCGTTGCCGCGATCATCCGCCCCGACAGCCACATCTACGGCACCGCCCCCCAAGCCGGCGACCTGCCCGCGCTTTTGAACACCCTTCTGGCCGCCCTTGGCCGCCGCTGACACACGGAGATACACATGCAAGGCAAGATCGCTCTTGAAGAACATTTCGCCATTCCCGAAACCCTGCAGGATTCCGCAGGCTTTGTGCCGGGTGCCTACTGGGACGAATTGCAGCATCGCCTGCTCGACATTCAGGACACCCGTCTGCGCCAGATGGATGCGCACGGGATCGAGTTGATGATCCTGTCACTGAATGCGCCCGCCGTGCAGGCGATCACCGACCGCAAGCGCGCCATCGAGGTTGCGCGCCGTGCGAATGACGTGCTGGCCGAGGAATGTGCCAAGCGGCCGGACCGTTTCCGTGCCTTTGCCGCCCTTCCGCTGCAGGACCCCGAGGCGGCGGCGCAAGAACTGGCGCGCTGTGTCAAGGATCTCGGCTTTGTGGGTGCGCTGGTGAACGGCTTTTCGCAGGATGCAACGCAGGGCGACGGGAAGGACCTGCTGTATTACGATCTGCCGCAGTATCGCCCGTTCTGGGCCGAGGTCGCGGCGCTTGACGTGCCGTTCTACCTGCATCCGCGCAACCCGCTTCCGCAGGACAGCCGTATCTATGACGGCCACCCGTGGCTGATGGGGCCGACATGGGCCTTCGCGCAGGAGACGGCGGTGCATGCGCTGCGGCTGATCGGATCGGGCCTGTTTGATGAACACCCGTCCTTGCAGATCGTGCTGGGCCATATGGGCGAGGGCATCCCCTATATGCTGTGGCGTATCGACCATCGCAATGCGTGGGTCAAGCTGCCGCCGAAGCATCCGGCAAAGCGCAAGTTTGTCGAATATTTCGCGCAGAACTTCCACATCACGACCTCGGGGAATTTCCGCACCCAGACGCTGATAGACGCCATCCTTGAACTGGGGTCAGAGCGGGTGATGTTCTCAACCGACTGGCCGTTCGAGAATGTCGATCATGCCGCCGATTGGTTCGATGCCACCAGCATTTCGGAGGCGGACCGGCTGAAGATCGGCCGGACCAATGCGATGCGGCTGTTCAAACTGGCACTGTAACGGCACCGCCCTTGCGGAAAAGCGGGCAGGGCAGGCTGTTGTTCGGGGTTTGTTAAGGGGGGATGGCTAGGGTCGTGCCAGACCAGAGGCCAGCATGAACACATCCCTTACCATCGCCGCATTTGCCCTGTCCCTTTTCGCGCCATTGTGGATGGCGTTGGCCTCTCCGCCTCGGGGCGGGGGGCCATTGCTCGTCGTGCTGCCGCCTTGGGCGGACGCAGACCGCGTGATCACGCAGGCGGGGGGGCAGCGGATCGGGCCGGTCGCGGCCCCATTTGCCGTTCTTGCCCAAAGCGACCATCCCCTTTTTGTGGTGCGCCTGATGCAGTCGGGTGTCTGGGCGGTGCGCGATGGCCGCCAGATTGCCCAGATTTGTGGTGCCCGCGCATGATAAAATCCCCTCAATCCCTTGTCCAAAGCCAAGACAATGCCGCCCTCTGGCTGTTGCGGGGGGCAAGCGCCGTGTTGCCGATGGTGGGCATCGCAGCCTATGCCGCAGGCAACAGCCTCGCTTTGGCGCCGGTCCTTGCGGCCGTCTTCCTTGCGCTGGGCTGGGCTGCGCGGACGCAGGGCGGGGCGGCAGCCCGGTTGGGTGCCGCTGTTGCGGTGATTGGCCAATCCATCGGCCTGACGACCGCCATGGCGGGCCATGCCTGGCAGTTGGACATGCACATGACGTTCTTCGCCGCGCTGGCCACCCTGATCTTGCTTGTCGACATCCGGGCTGTTCTGGTCGCGACCGGCTTGATCGTGGTGCATCATCTCTCGCTCGGGCTGCTGATGCCGGGGCTGATCTATCCGTCCGCCGATCTGTTGGGCAACATCGCCCGCACCTTGCTGCATGGTGCGGTGGTGAGCATTGAAAGCGCGGCCCTGATCGCCGCCATTGTGGTCAGATTGCGTTTGCAGGCGCAGGCGGAGGAGCGGGAGCGCGCGCTTGCCGAGGCGCGGGTCCAGACCGACAGGATGTTGGAACAGACCGAAACTGCCCGCGTGCTGGCCGATGCCCAGCGGATCGAGGCGGACCAGCTCCGCGCTCTGGCAGAGGCTGCACAAGCCAGGACCGCCGCCGAAAGCCAGCGCGCCGAGGCGGCGCATCGGCTTGCGCGCGAGGCAGAGGCGCAGGACGCGGCGCGGCGCGAAGCCGCGATGCAGGAGCAGCAGCAGATTGTCGCCGCGCTGCGCGAGGCGCTGAACCGCCTGTCGGGCGGGGATCTGACGGTGGGCATCACCACCGGTTTTCCTGCCCATTCCGAGACGCTCCGGCAGGATTTCAATGCGGCCATAGGTCGGCTGGGCGATGCTATTTCCGACGTCTCGCGGGTGTCGCACGGCATACAGGGGGCGGCCGGAGCCATCAGCAACGCTGCGCAAGACATGGCTTTGCGCACCGAACGTCAGGCCGCCACGCTGGAAGAAACGTCGGCCGCGATGTCTGACTTTGCTGCCAGCGTGCGCGCCTCGGCCACACTGGCCTCGGAGGCCGAGGCCAGCACTGCCCACGCCCGCATCAAGGCGATCGACGGCGGCACGGTGGTGGAACAGGCGATCGAGTCGATGCAGCGCATTGCAGAAAGCTCGCAAAAGATTGCCCAGATCAACTCGGTGATTGATGAAATCGCGTTCCAGACCAATCTGCTTGCCCTGAATGCAGGGGTGGAGGCGGCGCGCGCGGGTGAGGCAGGGCGGGGCTTTGCGGTTGTGGCCTCGGAAGTGCGGGCATTGTCGCAGCGATGCTCGGATGCGGCAAAGGAGATTACCGGCCTTGTTGAGGAGGCAGGTTTGCATGTGCACAACGGTGTTTCCCTGGTCGGGCAGACAGGTGCGGCGCTGACTGCGATCACGGGCAGCGTGGCCGCCGCGGCAGAACAGGTCGCCGCAATCGCCCGAACCGCCAAGGATCAGACGCTTTCGCTGACCGAAATCACCAGTGCCATCGCCAACCTTGATACGGTCACGCAGCAGAATGCCTCCATGTTCGGAGAGACCACAGCGGCGTGCAGATCGCTCGACGCTGCGACGCGCAAGATGATTGAGATGGTTAGCCAGTTCACGACGGCCGAAAGCACCGCCGCCCCTGTTTTGCGCCGATTGGCATAAGCCGTGGTGGGCCGGCCTGCCTTGCCGCGGCAAACTGGCTGCCCGCGCCGTGGATGTCCGGTGCGAAGTGTGATGGATGGGGTTGTGGCGCGCGAAGCCGATCTGCTGCGGCTTGACATTCTGCCACCCGCTTCCTGCCGGCCAGATTGCCGGTCGCCGTCGCCATATCCTGTCGCGCTAACCAATTCCGCGGTGCAAGGAATGTCCTGCCGGCTCGGCCCCCCCGCTGACGCGCCCCATGCCCTGCCCGTGTTTCTGCGGCCATGTGCCCTGCATCAGACTACGACCATGACAGCATTGCCGCGCCGGTTGGATCGGCGCATTCTTTTGCCTCACGCTTTGGAGTGGGAGCAAAAGATGCGCGCCGTGGTTGGACGAGCCGGAGTTGCCCTGCTTTTGGGCCTGAGCCCTGTGGCAGCGGAAACGGATGCCTACGGCAGCCTGAACCCCGACGAGATGAGCCTGCAGCGCATGGTCGAGGATGCAGAGCGGGGCAACACCTCTATGTCGGTCTGCGCCTCGGGCTATCTGATGACAAAATCGGGACGCCATGGGGCAGCGCGCGAGGTGTTCACGCGCTGCGCTGAAGATGGTTACACCGCTGCGATGACGTGGATGTCGCAACTGGAGGACAACGGATTCGGGGCTCCGGAAAACCCCGATGCTGCCGCCGCCTGGGATCGTCGGGCCGCCGAACTGGGGGACCCTGTCGGCATGTTCAACTACGGGCTGGACATGATGCGCGGGCGCGGGGTGGCACAGGATGAAGCTGCCGGACGGCAGATGATTGACCGCGCCGCTGCCCTCGGCCTTCCTGTAGCGCGGCGTTTGCAGGACGCGGGTTACGATCTGGACGAGATCACCCCCGATGCCGACAACTGGAAATACGCGCCGCTGTTCTAGCCTGTCACGATGCGCGCAGGCTGCCCCGACAGCACGACGATGCGGGTGGCGAGGCGCGCGGCCTCGGCGGCGTCATGGGTGACGAGAACCGTCGCCACATCGTGCCGGTCCCGCAGTCTTTCGAACAGCGACATGATCTCGTCGGCAAGCGCCGCATCGAGCGACACGAAAGCTTCGTCCAGCAAAAGCACATCCGGTTTTGTGGCAAAAGCGCGGGCAAGCGACAGGCGGCGTTGCTGGCCCAGCGAGAGCTGGTCGGGATAGGCGCCGGATTTGGCCGCAAGGTCAACCGAGGCGAGGGCGGCCTCGCCCTCTGCCAGACTGGCTCCGGTGGCAAGGCAGATGTTCTGCAGCGCGGTCCGCCACGGCAAAAGCACCGGTTCCTGAAAAACCATCGCCAAGCGACCCTGCAGCCGCAATTCTCCACTCCAGCCGCGATGCAGGCCCGCGATGATCCGCAAGAGTGTTGTCTTGCCCGCGCCAGACGCGCCGGTTATGGCCACGGTTTCGCGCGGGGCAACTGAAAAAGACAGGGCCCCAAGGATTTGCACGGCGCCGTGGGCAGCGCCGTGCAGCGTCAGGGACAGGGGTGGCGACATCAGCTTTCCGGTTGCAGGAACACGCCGGAGGGCAGATCGGTGACCTTTCCCAACAGCTCTTCCCCGCCAAGATCGGCCATAAGACGGAGCATTCTTTGCGCCGCATCTTCATCGACGGGACCGGGGGCCGGAATGCCCGCGCGGAAGCCTGCCACCAAGGCCTCGAATTGCGCATCGGTCTTTGCGTTCATGATCGGGCGCAGGGCCTGCCATGCGGCATCATCTGTGGCGAGGATCGCCTTTGCGCCGCGGCTGGCGGCGGCAAGACCCGCGACAAGCTCCGGCTGCTCGCGCAGCATCTCGCCGCGCACGACATAGCCCAGAAGCGGCGTGCCCGGGTCAAGGCCCAAGGCCTCGGCTGCCTCGGCCACGGTGATCAGGGGGCGCATCCCCGCCGCTTCCATCTTGGCGCCGAAATGCCAGAAATTTACCGCGCCGTCCAAGTCGCCCGCGATGGCGGTTTCGAAGATGAGGGGGGGTGCGCCGAAAACCTGTTCCGTTTCGGCTGCCAGATCAAAGCCTTTCTCTTGCTGGGCATAGGCGCGCAGGATCAGCCAGCTTTTGTCGATCGGGCCTCCGGCGATGCCGATCTTGGCCCCCTTGAGTTCGGCCAAGTCATTGATCGGGCTATCTTTCGGTACATGCAGCGCCCCCACCGCACGAGAATAGGGGATGAAGACATAATCCTGCCCCTCGGCCCGTTCGCGCGCAACCCAGAGCCAGTCTGACACGATCACATCGGCCTCACCCGCCTGAAAGGCGAGTTGGGCGGCAGGCCCTGCGGCGACATCCTGAATGGTCATCGTAAAGCCATTGGCCTTGTCGAGCCCGTTCTGCGCGATGGTCGTCAACTCCCAATTCACGGTGCCGCTGACCTGCGTTGCGATGCGCAATTCGGTCTCTTCGGCCACGGCTATCGTTGTGGCAAGCAGCAGGGTCAGCGCCGAGAGGCGGATGGATCTTGTAAAGCTCATGGTTTCTCCTCCCCGAGATGGCCGTAGAATAGCAAGGGTGCGCCGCAGGCAAATGGGACCAAAGGAGGGGGGCGCGGACGGGCAGCGGGAGCGGGCCAGGGCAGACCCCGCCCGGCCTACGACCATTGTTCAATTTTCACGCCGCCGTGAAAGATCGCAGGATGTTGCATGACCAGAGCTTCCCGCAGGAGGGGGCGAGTCGCTGCGGTCTTGTCGGCATCATCATGGGAGGAAACAGATGAACCGCTTTATCGTGGCCGCGGTCGCCGGATTGGCCGCCTCGCTCGCCACCGCGCCGATCTATGCCGGGGTGACCGAAGAGCAACTTGCAGGCGATGCGCAAAGCACGGGCGATGTGCTGACCAACGGTATGGGGCGCGATCTGCAGCGCTTCAGCCCGCTGACCACCTTGAACAAGGAGAATGTGAAGAACCTGGTTCCGGCATGGGCATTCAGCCTCGGGGGGGAAAAGCAGCGCGGGCAGGAAACGCAGCCTTTGGTCTATGACGGTGTGATGTATATCACCGGCTCGTATTCGCGGCTTTACGCGATCGATGTCGCGACGGGCAAAGAGCTTTGGCAGTATGATGCGCGTCTGCCCGAGGGCATTTTGCCTTGCTGCGATGTGATCAACCGCGGCGCGGCGATCTATGGGGATAACGTTTATTTCGGCACGCTTGATGCACGGATCGTGGCGCTGAACGCCAAGACCGGCGATGTCGTGTGGAACAAGAAGATCGCCGAATACAAGGAAGGCTACAGCTATACTGCCGCCCCGCTGATCGTGAATGGTCTGGTGATCACGGGCAATTCCGGCGGGGAATTCGGCATCGTCGGCGAGGTTCAGGCGCGCGATGCGCTGACGGGAGAGACGGTCTGGACGCGTCCGGTGATCGAAGGCCACATGGGGACGCTGAACGGCAAGGAAAGCACGATGACCGGCACGCTGAACGCGACATGGCCGGGCGATCTGTGGAAGACGGGCGGCGGCGCGACATGGCTGGGGGGCAGCTATGACATGGACACCAACACGCTTGTCTTCGGCGCGGGCAACCCGGCCCCGTGGAACAGCCATCTGCGCAATGCCGGCACGCCGGTGGATGGCAACGCGGGTGACAACCTTTATGCGGCAAGCCGTATCGGGATCGATCCTGCGACCGGCGAGATCAAGTGGCACTTCCAGACCACCCCGCGCGAAGGTTGGGATTATGACGGCGTGAACGAGGTCGTGTCTTTCGTCGACAAGGATGGAAACAAGAAATATGCGACTGCCGACCGCAACGGGTATTTCTATGTCCTGAACCGTGAAGACGGCAAGTTCCTGAACGCCTGGCCCTTTGTCAAGGATATCAGCTGGGCCTCGGGTATCGACGAGACGGGCCGCCCGATCTTTGTCGAGGAAAACCGCCCCGGCAATCCGGCGCAATCGGCAGACGGTGCCAAGGGGGAAATGGTGTTCGCATCGCCTTCTTTCCTTGGCGGCAAGAACTGGATGCCGATGGCCTTCAGCCAGAACACCGGGCTGTTCTATGTGCCGTCGAACGAATGGGGCATGGATATCTGGAACGAGCCGGTCACCTACAAGAAGGGTGCGGCCTATCTTGGCTCGGGCTTCACCATCAAGCCCAATTATGAGGACCATATCGGCAGCCTCAAGGCCATTGATCCGATGACCGGCGAATGGAAGTGGGAATACAAGAATGAAGCGCCGCTCTGGGGCGGGGTGATGACGACGGCGGGCGGTCTTGTGTTCTTTGGCACCCCCGAAGGCGAGTTCCTCGCGCTGGATGATGCCACCGGCGAGACGCTTTGGTCATTCCAGACCGGATCGGGCATCGTGGGCCAGCCTGTGACATGGGAGATGGATGGAGAGCAATACGTCTCTGTCATCTCGGGCTGGGGTGGGGCGGTTCCGCTCTGGGGCGGGGAGGTGGCCAAGAAGGTCAACTACCTCAATCAGGGCGGGACGCTCTGGACCTTCCGCCTGCCCAAACAGCTTGCCGCTGCAAACTGACCCCCTCCGGTCAGGCAACAGCAAGGCGCGCCATCCTTCACGGGGTGGCGCGTTTTGCGTTTCCCCCTGTGTTACAGTAAGCAGAAGCCTTCGTTTTCAATGGCATAGGATACGCGATTCAGAAATCTTTAACTTCTGGCCGGACTTACGCAGCCAGAGGAAGGCCAAGTCTCTTGGCCGAGACGAAGCCTCAGCCGTCGTGTCTGTTGCCATTCACCTTGGCAGCACTGAGCGGATGCTCGCAGCATTTGCGTCGGGTGCGCCTGTCAGGGCCAGCCAATCCGCTCTACGCACGCGCGAGTCAGCCGCCCTGACCGTTGCGGGTCTGGACGCCGCGGGTAGGGTCATAGCCCCAGAGGACGGCTGTGCCGGAGCCGACCCTCGCAGCAATATGCGGATGTCGCGGCTTTTGCCGTGGGTTGCGCCTGTCGGGGCCAGCAGACCGCTCTATGCACGCCGCGCGGGAGTCAGCCGCCCTGACCCTTGCGGTTCTGGACGCCACGGGCAGGGTCATAGCCCCAGAGGGCGGCCGCACCGAAGCCGGCCAGCGCGAGGCTGACCCAGAGCGCTGCGGTCAGGTTGACCTGACCGTAGAGCGCAAAGCGGATGAGTTCGACCGCATGGGTGAAGGGGTTCAGGTTGCACAGGTCGCGCAAGCGGGGGCTGGCCTCGGCCATTTTCCACAGGGGGTAGAGCGCGGAGGACAGGAAGAACATCGGGAAGATGACGAAATTCATCACGCCCGCGAAGTTTTCAAGCTGCCGGATGAAGGACGACAGCATCAGCCCGAGCGCCCCCAGCATGAGGCCCGACAAGGCAAGGGCGGGCAGGGCGAGGAGATAGCCCGACAGCGGAAGCCTTATGCCCCACAGGGCTGCGATGGCCAGAAAGGCCGCGCATTGCAGAAGCGACACCAGCGTTCCGGCCAGCAGTTTGCAGAAGAGCAGCCACCAGCGCGGCAAGGGCGCGGTGAGCAGCAGGCGCATCGACCCCATTTCGCGATCATAGACAAGCGACAGCGATGATTGCATGCCGTTGAACAGCAAGATCATGCCGCACAGACCCGGAACGATGTAGGTTTCATAGGTGATATAGGTCTGGTAGGGCGGCGTGATCGAAAGGCCAAGCGCCGCCCGAAACCCTGCGGCGAAAACAAACAGCCAGACCAAGGGCCGCACAAGCGCGGCGACAAAGCGGCCGCGCTGGCCGACAAAGCGCAAGGCCTCGCGGTGAAGGATGGCGGCCAAGGCGATCGTCCAGTTCATGCCGCGCCCCCTTCGGCTCTCATCGCAGGCCCCCGCCACCGTGTTCCTGCACTGCGCCACCTGTCAGGCGCAGGAACGCATCTTGCAAGGACTGGTCCTGCCGGAGATTGGCCGCCGTGTCCTGAGCCAGAAGCACGCCCTTGTGCAGCAGCAGCGTCAGATCGTTGTCTTGCACCTCGTCTGTCAGATGGGTGGCCCAGAGCACAGACAGGCCCTGATCGGCCAAGGCGTGAACGTGGTCCGTGATCGCCGCGCGCGATGCGGCGTCGAGCCCGACGGTGGGTTCATCCAGCAGCAGAACCTCGGGGCGGTGAATCAGGGCGCGGGCAATCTCCATCCGGCGGCGATGGCCCCCGTTCAGGGCGCGCACCGTCTCGGCTGCGCGTTCGCCCATGCCCAGTTGCTCGAGCGCGGCATCGCAGCGCCGCGCCGCCTCGCTGCCCGAAATTCCGTGGAGCGCCGCGAAATACAGCATGTTGCGCCGCACCGTCAGGTCCAGATCAAGGGTCGGCTGCTGGAACACCACCCCCATGCGGGCCAAGGCGCGGCGCGGTTCTTGGGAAAGATTGACGCCCGCCACCATGATCTGGCCTTCGGGGGCCGTGAAAAGCGCGGTCAGCAGGTTGAACAGGGTGGATTTTCCGGCACCGTTCGGCCCCAGAAGCGCGCAGAACCTTCCCTTCGGCACCGAAAAGCTGACCTCTTTCAGCGCCTGCCGGGGGCCATAGCGATAGGACAGGCCGCGGACCTCAAGGCCGTTCATTCGATGGTGATCTCGACCCGCTGGCTTGCCCCCGTGCTGCCCGGCACCGACAGGCTGTAGCTGCCCGGTTTGATGGCAACGAAGGACATCTCGAGCGTGCCTTCGTCGTCGAATTCGAAGGAGTGCAGGCCGGAGGGCCGGATTTCGATATCGTTGATGACGACTTCATTCACCCATATCGCCCGGAAAAAGCCCGCGCCTTCCAGTGCCAGTTCCGCGCTGCCATCCGAAACGACTTCCAGAATGTAATAGGTGCCGGATTTCAGGCGCAGAGGTTCCTCGGAAACCGGCTCGCCCGACATCAGCTTCAGGGCGGGCAGGGTGACGCGGTTGGCACGCTCCAGAAGGCCGGCCGTCTGGCTTTGCGCCGCGCCGGGAAGGGCAAGGAGGGCGGCAAGGATCAGCGGTTTCATCAAAGTTCCTTTCAGTTTGACTTGGTGGGCCGCATGGCTGCGCCCCACGGAAAACGGCCGACCTTGATGGATTTGACCGCCTCTTCCCGCGCGACATCGATCACGGTGACATCGCCCGAAACGCCGTTGGTGGTGAAGAGTTGTGAATTGTCGGGGGAAAAGGCCATGTGCCACACGCGGCGGCCGACGAGGATGTATTTCTCGACGCTGAGGCTTTGCATGTTGACCACGGCCACATGGTTGGAGGGGCCAAGGGCGACGAAGGCCTTGGTGCCTTCAGGGTTGAACTTGAAGCCGACAGGCTGGACCAGATCGGCGTTCACCCCCGTGATGGCGAAACGGATCTTTCCGATTTCCGTCTGGTCGGCCACGTTGAACACCGTGATGGTGCCGCCGATTTCCGACGACACCCAGAGCGTCGTGCCATCAGCGGTGAATTCGGCATGGCGGGGGCGGCTGTCGACGAGGGTATTGGCAAAGAGGCTGTGGCTGGCGGTGTCGATCCAATGCGCCATGTTGGTGGTTTCCGAGGTGGTGATCGCGATCTTGCCATCGGGCGAGATCGCCATGCCTTCGGGTTCTATGCCCACATTGATTTGGGCCACCACCTGACGGGTCTGGGTATCAACCACGGTGGTGACGGCATCATCCTCGTTCGCGATGTAGATATGGCGGTCATCGGGGGCCAGAACGAATTGCTCGGGGTCTTCGCCCGAGGGCAGGTCAAACAGGATGGCGCCCGTATCCGGGTCCATGACCTGCACCGTGTCGCTGTCCGAGGCGCAGATGTAGACGCGGCTGAAGTCCTTGGAAAAGGTGATGCCGCGCGGACGCTCGCCGGTGGGAATGGTCCGGACCACCTCGAGCGTGTCGGTGTCGATCACGGAAATGGTGTCATCCTTTTCGTTCGTGACCCAGATTTCACCGGCGTGAAGCGGCAGGGCGACGGTCAGGAGCAGGAGTGCAAGGCGTTTCATCTTATCCCCCGAAGGCAGTGCAGTCGCTTTCGGGCTGGTCCAGCCCCAGACTGTCGGTTTCGTTGCGCTGGTGCAGAAAGCCTTCGATGGGGGCCATTGCCACCAGGGCGCGGTCGTTCACGATGGCGACGGGTTGCCGCATCTGGCCATTCCACGCCCTGTAGGTCAGGGCGCGGCCCTTGAAGCCGTCTTGCTGGAAAGCATCCGACAGCAGGAAGGCGCGCAGATTTGCCGGATCGGCAGAGCCGGTGCGTGTGACCGCCTCGCCGATGCTGCGCACCGCCAGCCAGGCCGCGTAATCACGGCTGCGCATGTCGCGCCCAGCCGATGCCTCGAACCGGTTCTGAAGCTGCACCGCGCCCCAGGATTCCACCACCGGCGCCCAGGCTTCGGCATGCAGTCCGTGGCTTCCGGCGACAGGGCGCGGCAGCCATGTGTTGTGCAGGATGTAGCGCCCGAAATCGTCGGTGGGATCGGCAACCAGCAGCACATCATGGTCGGGCAGGTCCTGGGTAAAGCGAGGCACTTCGGCCATCGTCGACTCGCGCAGGTCAGTGTCGAAGGTCCATGCCTTTTCGCCGAGGATGGCAAGGCCGAACTTGGCCGCCGATCTGCGCAAGGAGTCGGCATAGGCCTGATCGTTCGGGGTGGGCCCGACGATCATCGCCAGTTTGCGCCATTGCTTGGCCACAAGGAATTGCATCAGGGCATCGGTGCGGGCGGCGTCTTCGGGCAGGGTGTGCAGCAGATTGGCGCGGCAATCGGCGGATCGCAGCGACGCATCGCCCGCGCTGACGTTGAACAGCAGCTTTCCCTGCGCTTCGGGCAGGTCTGCGATGGCCAGAAGATCGGAGGCCGTGCCGTCGAGCAGCACGAAAGGCGCCATCGCCAGCCCTTGCCGCGCGGCGCCGGTCAGATCCTCGCCCGGGGCCACGCTGATGATGTCCAGCCTGTAGTCATGGCCAAGGAAAGCGCCGGTTGTCTGGTTGTCGGTGACGGCGAGCTTTGCCCCCGCCAGACCGAGGTCTTCCGGCACGGGGTCCAGATTGGACAACACCGGAGGCTGCTTGATTTCCTGACGCAGATACAGGATCGGCACGTCGGTTTTCGCCGCTTGCGCGGCGGCACTGCATGGCAAGGCCAATGCGGTTGCAGCGCAAACGGCTGCCCATCTTGTCCAGTGCGGCATATGTCTGTCTCCCTGACCTCACAGTCCGGACCAAGACCCCTGCGGGCAATTCGACTATGGTCGCGGTTTGGGGGGGCGGGGCGGTGATCGCCACGAAAGTCCAATATCCGGCCGCGGCGGCGATGGGTTAGCACATCTGCGAACACCGAGGGAGGACCACAGCATGACCAGGGATTTTCGTGGAGCGAGCGCTTTTGTCGTCGCGTTTGGAATGGCCACGATGGCGTTTGCGCATGGCGACGTGGCCCCGCAGCCAGTCAACACCGATGCCCTGCCGGATGTAGGAGAGGAATGGCTCATCGAGAACCCATATCGCGCCGAGGCGGCGGGGAACGAGGTATGGTGGACCGCTGTCACGATCGGTGACAGCGCCTACAACCAGAACTGCGCGCGCTGCCACGGGCTTGGCGTTGTCTCGGGCGGGTTGGCACCGGACCTGCGCTATCTGGAGGCGGCGGAATATGGTGATGAATGGTATGTGGAGCGCTTCCGCCACGGCTACACCCAGGACGGCACCACCAAGATGCCTGCCTTCGGGGATGTGCTGGGCCAGAAGGCAGCATGGGCCATCCGGACCTATATCGAGACCAGACCCGAGGACGGGGCGCTGGATGCCTTTACCGCACGTCTTGGCGAAATCCGGAGCGAACTGGCCGCTGGGGGCGGCGACGAGGCGGCGATCAGGGAGGAGCTGATGGCAATTGCCTTGGAGGCCAAGACAGCATCGGGCGCACCGATTGCCGATAGCGCGGCCAAACGGGCGGCGCTGGCGCTGAATGGCACCGCCGAGGGGGTCAAACATGCGACCGATGCCCTGACGATCGGGCTGTCGGCAGCGAATTGACCATGCGGCGGCTGGGCTTGGCCCTTGGCTTGGCGGTCGGCTGTTTCGTCTCTGCGGGGGGCGTTGCCTTTGCGCGATGTGAAAACGTCGCGCCCGGGCAGCGCCCGCAAAACACCGCGCGCGAGTTTGTCGGGCAGACCCTCGACGAAATCGTGGACCGTGGCACCCTGACCATCGCGGTCTACGAGGATTTTCCGCCCTATAGCTGGCAAGAGGGGGAGACCCCGAAGGGCGTCGACATCGAAGTGGGGCGCATTCTGGCCGAAGGCTTGGGGGTGCAGCCCGAGTTCCGCTTTGTTCAGGCGGGCGAGACGCTTCAGACCGACCTGATGAGCTATGTCTGGCGCGGCACGGTGCAGCGTGAACCCGTTTCCAACGTGATGCTGCGGGTGCCCTATAACAGCGCCTTCACCTGTCTGGTGGAACAGGTTGTCTTTACGGGCCAATATGCCAACGAACAGATTGCGATTGCCTATTCGCGCGAGGCCTATCCCGATGCCGTGCCATCGGACAAGGACCGCCACGATGACGCCCCTGTGCCGGCCTTTTTCCGGTTTGATACGGTCGCGGTGGAGAATGACTCCATTGCCGACTTCTATCTGACTGCCTTTCCGGGGGGGCAGATCGGCCCCAACATCCGCCGATTTGGCGCGATGGCGGAAGGGATGGCCGCGCTGGCGCAAGGGGAGGTGATGGCGGCGATGGGGCCTCTGGCGCAACTGGAGTTCGCGCTTGCAGAGGGGATTGCCGTTCACCGCCCGCCCTTGCCGAACTTTGCCCTGTCGTCGTGGACAGTCGGGATTGCGGTGCATCACAGCCACCGCGATCTGGCCTATGCGCTGGATGATGCGATTACGGCCGCCTTGGGCGATGGCCGGATCGAAGCGGCCTATGCCGCCTATGGGCTGCACTTTTTGCCGCCCGATCGCTAGGGGTGGCGCGGCCTAAAGGGTCATCAGGTTGCCCGCAGGATCGACGAGGGCGATGCGCGACACCTCGGGCATCTGCTGTTTGAGCGCGGCGATCCGGTCTTGCGTCAGGAAGACGAGCGCGGTGGACAGCCCATCCGCCAGCGCCGCGCTTTGGGCCTGAACCGCGACGGTTGACCAGAGCAAGGGCAGGCCGGCGGGGTGCAGCAGGTGCGGCTTGCCGCCCACCAGCGTGGCCCGCGCCGAGGAGACGGCAAGCGCGCTGTTGCGCAGGTGCCATTGCGCCAGAAGCCCCGCCTCGGGGTCTTCGATGCCCAGACGGAACGGGCCGCCCATCGCGGCCAGTTCACCGATGTTGACAAGCGCCTTGGCAAAGCCGTGACCGGCGAGGTGATGGCGGACAAGATCGGTGGCAAAGCCTTGGGCAATGCCGTTGAACGTCAGCGCCTGCCCGTTGGCAAGGGTGATCTCTGGTCCAAGCGTGATGTGATGCCAGCCGACGGGGCCGCGCGGCGGATGGCCTTCGGCAAGCGCTGTCCACAGGGGCTGCACGCTGGGATCAAACGCCCCGCCGGTCAGCAGGTTCAGCCGCGCCGAGAGGGTCATCAGGTCTGCGAACCATGCGCTGGGCTGCAACCTGCCCGTGCGGTTCAGGCGGGTGAGCTCGGATGTCCGGTAAAGGCTGAAGCTGTCTTCGACCCGTGCAAGCAGCGCCTCCAGACCGGCAAGCGCTGTCTGGGCCTGCTCTTGCCGCCCGTAGAGCCGCACTTCGGTTTCTGCGCCAAGGGCGGTGCCGCGCCAGACGGTTTCTGCCTGCGCCAGACGGGGCCAGGCCAATGCGGCGGCGGTGATGCTGAGAAAGCGGCGGCGCTTCATGCGGCGGGGGCCTTTTGCAGACTGCGGCCCCTGGCGGCAAGGATCAGGGGAACGCAGCGGGTGGGGTCATTGTGAATGGTGACACAGTCAAGGCATTGGAAGCATTCAGAATAGACAATCTGCCCTGTCGGCTTGATCGCGCCGTAACTGCATTTGACGCGGCAAAGCTGGCACGGCGCGCCGCAGGCCTTGCGCCTTGCGATCCAGTCGCGGCCGCGCAGCAGACCGCCAAGCGCCATCAGCGCGCCCAAGGGACAGACATAGCGGCAAAAGCCCTTGAAGGTGAACAGGCCAAGCACCAGCCAGAAGCCCGCATAGGCCACATAGATGCCATCGCGCAGGAAGAAGGTGGTGATCGCGGTCTTGAAGGGTTCGATCTCGGCGGCGGTGTCGATATGCTCGGGGGCGAGGATCACGGTTGCGACCAGCCCCGCGAGCAACAGGTATTTCAGGGCTTTGGCGCGGGTGTCCCAGCGGGCCGAAAGCTCCAGCCGGGGCAGGCGCAGCAGACGGCCGAGTTTATGGGCGAACTCCTGCAGGGCGCCGAAGGGACAGAGCCAGCCGCAAAACAACCCCCGGCCCCAGAGGACAAAGCCGATCAGCGTGACCGCCCAGACCAGAAGCGAGACAGGGTCGTAGAGCAGATAGGCAAAGCTGCCGCCCTCGACTGCGGTGCGCAGGACGGCAAGCGGCGTGACGATGGAAAGCTGCGCCTGTCCCCACCAGCCGACAAAGCCCGTGACAAAGGCCAGAACCGACAGGCGGATCGCGCCGTAGTGGCGATGGTCCGCAAGCCGGTTCATGCGCGGCCCCAAGGCCCAGAGCAAGGCGGGCAGGGCCAGTGCCAGCACGACAAGGTCCGCCGCGCGATTGCGCAGCGCCTCGAGCCACGGGGGCAGGGGTTCGGCCACCTCGGCACGGGCAAAGAAGCGCTCTGGCGTGGCATGGGTCAGCGAAAAGCCCACCATGCCGATTTCGGGCTGGAACATGCCATGCGCGCGCAGGGCCTTGGCCTCGAATTGCCAGTCGCGGGTCGGATCAAAACCAAGTCGCCGGTCGGTGCGCAGGATCATGGCGACGCCCTCTGGCACATCGGGCAGGGTCGAGAAGATGAGATCGGCATCCCGCAGGGCGATGGGCAGACCGTCTTGCGTCGCCGCCAGCAGGTCGGGCGCTGTGTTGCGCACGAAATCGGGTCCGACCAACCCGTGCCGCCCCGCGTCGATCACCAGCAGGGGCTCGTCAAAGCCGGAGACTGACAGAAAGTCCTGAAGCTCGGCCAAGGCATCGGCCGGCAGGACCGCGCGGGCAATGGCGGGTGGCCCGATGTCGACAAGCCAGAGGTCAAGGAACAGTCCCTCGGGGTCGGCGCTGGCCTCGGGGTCGTCGTCGGCCCAGACGGTGCCTGCGAAGGCGGCGTCGACCTCGGCATTGGTGACGCGCAGGTTACGGGCGATGCCCTGATCCACCAGGGCGGCCCAATCCAGCGGCTCGTCATGGTCAGGGTCGGGATAGGCGGGCGGCGCGGATTGCACCCCCTGCATCTTCTCGCGCGCGACCTGCAAGGTGGCGGCGAGGATCGATTCATGCGCGATGCGCACCGATGCCGTGGCCTTGACCACACCGTCCAGATAGACAAGACCGCCATCCCCCGCACCGGAGCCATAGCTGGTGCCGACCACCATCGGCGTATTGATGGAATGGCCGCGATATTGTTCGAGAAACTTGCGAAACGGCGCTTCGCCCAGACCCGAGACGAAAATCGGCTCGTTGTGCGAGATCAGGCGCACGTCGATGAAGCGGCCATCCAGATCGAGCATGACCAGCATGTTGACGGGCGCGCCGGAAAAACCGGGCAGGGGGGCCATCTGGGCGGTTTCAAAGACATATCCCGCCTCGGCCCCGCCCGAGTTCAGCAGCGTCCACACCCCCTTGTCATTGACAGGTTCGCCCAAGGCGTAAGGCGGCACGATGAATGGCTCGATGGTGCTGCGGGACAGCGTCTCGGCCATGAGGCCAAGGCTTTGACAGAGCCAGAACAGGGCAAACAGCATCATCCGCATGCGCAAACCTATGCCTTGGGCTGCGGAGGCTTCCATTAGACCAAGGTCGCGCGCGACAGGCGGGGCCAATCTTTTATGCTCGGGCAAATGAGCCAGACGAGCGCCCTGCACAGCCGAGTGATCTTTGCCCTGTCGGTGACGGGATTTGTGCTGTTCTGGTGGGCGCTTTCCGTGGTGCGGGGAGATCCGCGCATCCTGCCGCCGCCCTCGGATGTCCTCGGTGTGATGTGGGTCGAGGCGCAGTCGGGCCGATTGTGGCGGCACATTTCGGCCACCTTGGGGCGCGTGGTGCTGGCCTTTGGGCTGGCGATGATCTTTGGCACGGTTCTGGGGGTCTTGCTGGGCCGGATGCCACGGCTGAACCGCTGGCTTGATCCTTGGGTGTCGATCTTCCTGAACCTGCCCGCGCTTGTGGTGATCGTGCTGTGCTATCTGTGGATCGGGCTGAACGAGACGGCGGCCATTGCTGCCGTGACGATCAACAAGACCGCGATGGTGCTTGTCACGATGCGGGAGGGCGCGCGCACCTTGCGGCCCGATCTGGCAGAGATGGCGCAGGTGTTCCGCCTGTCCCCGCTGGCACGGTTGCGCCATGTGGTGCTGCCGCAGCTTGCCCCGTTTTTTGCCACCAGTGCGCGGCTTGGATTGGCGATCATCTGGAAAATCGTGCTTGTCGTCGAGTTTCTGGGTCGGTCTTCGGGGGTGGGCTTCCAGATCCACATGAAGTTCCAGATGTTCGACATCGCGGCGGTGCTGGCCTATGCCTTGGGTTTTGTCATCATCATGCTTGCGGTCGATGCCTTGGTGATCCAGCCGCTGGAGCGGCGTGCGAACCGCTGGCGGCGCGGGTGACGGGCAGCCCGGCCGGACCTTTGTGCGGTTTTTGTCTGCGGGCGGCGGATATGGCACCGAGCAAGGAAAAACCGGCCGCGCGTTGCGCGGCCGGTCTGGCAAGCCGGTCGGGGCGGGGTCAGAAGAAGCCCAGCTTGTTGGGGTTGTAGCTGACCAGCATGTTCTTGGTCTGCTGGTAATGGTCCAGCATCATCTTGTGCGTCTCGCGCCCGATGCCGGATTGCTTGTAGCCGCCAAAGGCCGCGTGGGCGGGATAGGCGTGGTAGTTGTTGACCCAGACGCGCCCTGCCTCGATCGCGCGGCCAAAGCGGTAGGCGCGGGTGCCGTCCCGCGTCCAGACACCGGCCCCGAGCCCATACATCGTGTCATTGGCGATGGCGAGCGCCTCGGCTTCGTCCTTGAAGGTGGTGACCGAAACCACGGGGCCGAAGATTTCTTCCTGGAACACCCGCATCTTGTTGTGGCCTTTCAGGATCGTGGGCTGGATGTAGAACCCGCCCGCCAGATCGCCGTTGAAGTGCGCGGCGCCGCCGCCGGCCAGCACCTCGGCCCCTTCCTCGCGGCCGATGGCAAGGTAGGACATGATCTTGTCATGCTGCATCTTTGAGGCCTGCGCGCCGACCATCGTTGTCATCTCGCGCGGATCGCCTTGCTGGATGGCCTTTACGCGGGCGATGCAGCGGGCCATAAATTCCTCGTAGATGTCCTCCTGGATCAGGGCGCGGCTCGGGCAGGTGCAGACCTCGCCCTGGTTGAAGGCAAAGAGCACGAAGCCTTCCACAGCCTTGTCGAGGAAGGCATCGTCGGCGGCCATCACGTCCGAGAAGAAGATGTTGGGCGACTTGCCGCCCAGTTCGAGCGTGACAGGGATCAGGTTGACGGTGGCGGCCTCCATGATCTTGCGGCCCGTCGCGGTCGATCCGGTGAAGGCGATCTTGGCGATGCGGCCCGAACGCACCAGCGCGTCGCCCGCTTCGGCGCCAAGCCCGTTGACGATGTTCAGAACGCCCGCCGGCAGCAGGTCGGCGATGAGTTCGGCCAGCACCATGATGGCGGCGGGGGTCTGTTCGGCGGGCTTCATCACGATGCAGTTGCCCGCTGCCAGCGCCGGAGCAAGTTTCCACGCGGCCATCAGGATCGAGAAGTTCCACGGGATGATCTGGCCGACAACGCCGAGCGGTTCGTGGAAGTGATAGGCCACGGTGTCATGGTCGATTTCCGACATCGTGCCTTCCTGGCTGCGCAGGACACCTGCGAAGTAGCGGAAATGGTCGATGGAAAGCGGAATATCGGCGAAGGTGGTTTCGCGGATCGGCTTGCCGTTGTCCCATGTCTCGGCGGCGGCCAGCAGGTCGAGATTGGCTTCCAGCCGGTCGGCGATGCGCAGCAGGATGTTCGAGCGCTCGGCGGCGCTGGTCTTGCCCCATGCGTCCTTGGCGGCATGGGCCGCGTCGAGGGCGAGGTCGATGTCTTTCTTGCCGGAACGGGCGACTTCGCAGACCTTCGCGCCGGTGATGGGCGTGATGTTGTCCATGTAGGTGCCGTCGACGGGGGGCACGAAAGTGCCGCCGATGAAGTTGTCGTAGCGGGCGCGGAACGGCGAGGTGACGCGGTATTCCGCCTGGGTCATCTGGTTCATGCTGGTCCTCCAAAACCTGCCCGGTCCTCCACCGGGTGTGCCTGGAGGCTGCGGCACGCGGTGGGCGATGTCAGCCCGACCAAGGTCTCGTGGCGGGGGCGGGTGTCTCAGGTCTGAGACAGGTCAGGACAGGTTTTCGCCGATGCCGAGGCGTTTCATGCGGCGATACATGGTCGCGCGGCCTATTCCGAGTTCGCGCGCGGCCTCCGAGACATTGCCGCCGGCGCGGGCCAAGGCGCGGTTGATCGCGGCACGCTCGGCCTTGTCAAAGCCGGCCGGCCCCTCGCTGCGTCCAATGAGATCGGAGGCTGGCATCGGGCGGACGGGGCCGGAGGCAGCCAGACCCAGCGCCTTGCGCGCGGCGCGGGTTGCGCCGATGACGATGTCATCGCCATTCACCGCCAGCAGGGTTGCCGCGTCGCGCTCTTCGGCGTCCGCGACGAGGATGCGGGCCTCGGGAAAGGCGGCGCGAAAGGTTTCCGCCTCGATCTGGCGGGCCGTCTGGGCGACCATCGCCGCGATCAGCCGGTTGAAGCCTGCGGTCTGATCGGCCCGCGCCGACGAGACATCGAGCGCGCCGATCAATTCGCCCTCGGCCCCGAAGATCGGCGCGTCCATGCAGCTCATCGCGGTGTTGCGGGCGTGGAAATGATCCTCGCGGTGGATGATGACGCGGCGCGCCTCGCTGATGCAGGTGCCAATCCCGTTGGTGCCTTCCGATGCCTCGGACCAATCCGCACCGGGTGTCAGGCCCCAGGCTTCGAAGGTGGCCAGATCGCCCGCCGCAACCCGCAGGTCGAGCACGACGCCCTCGGCATCGGTCAGCAGGACGCCGCAGCCAGAACTGCCGACCAACTGGTAGAGCGCATCCAGCTTGGGCATGGCCAGTGCCACCATCGACGCGGAACGATCGCGCCGTTCCCGCAGGGCGGTCGCATCGAAACGGCGCACGCCCGCACGCTCGCCGGGATTGAGGCCATGATGGGTCAGGGACCTGCGCCAGGACGCGGCCAGCGAGGATTTCACCGCGGCGGACGGGTCCGCTGCGGTTTCGAGCACGCGCGCGACATGTTTGGAAACATCCGGCAGCACCTGTCCCTCCACCGCGCCAGTATACGCCCCTGCCACGACGAGGCGACAGGTATTTTGCCGGCCGGTCTAGTGCTTTGGTGGGCGCAGCTTCCGGTCTTTGGCAAATCAGCCGAGGGCAGGCGCGGAGGCCGTGCTGCCGACCCTGCGCCGCGGCAGGGTCAGCGCAAACATTTGCGGGGTGAAGGCAAAGGCGAGCGTCACCGACAGCGCCACACCCCCCGCGATGGACATGGCAAAGGGGGGCCAGAACCCGCCGCCGCCAAGGATGAGGGGCAGGAAGCCCCCCACGGTGGTGACGGTGGTCGAAAGGATGTGGCGGGTCGATCCGGCGACCACATCGATCATGGCGTCACGGTTCCCCGCACGGGCGCGCGGGTCGTCCTGAAGGCCGGACAGCACCACAAGCGCCGCGTTGATCGACACGCCGATGGACCCGATCACGCCGATGATGGCATTGATCCCGAAGGGATAGCCGAAGAGCGCAAGGCAAAGCATCGACAGCCCCGCCGACAGCCCTGCCACTGCAAAGGCGATCAGCGAAAGCCGGAAAGAGTTGAAGGTCAGCACCACGACGGCAATGGAAAGCGTGATGATGAGGCCAAGAGGGGCCACCAGCGCCTTGACCGTGCTATTGCGCGCGTCACTGTCGCCACCGGTTTCGAGGCGAAGTCCGGCGGGCGGGGCATAACCTTCGGCCTTTAGCAGCGCCATCGCCTCGGCCAGCGCGACCGCAGGCAGGACGCCCGGCATCAGATAGGCCTGCACCGTGTTCACGCGCTCGCCATTGCGGCGGGTGATGGTGCTTTGTGACGGCTCCAGTCGCAGGGTGCCAAGGGTTGACAGGGGCACGGCGGGGAAGGCGCCGCTGGCGGCGATCTGCGGGGCGGCGGGGGGCAGGATGGGCATGTCGCCGATCGCCACCGGATCTTCGCGCAGGCCCGCACCAAGGCGCACGCGCACGGGCAGTTCTTCGGTGCCTTCGACCAGCGATCCGCCCGTCACGCCTTCGAGGCCCGCCTCCATCTGCCGCGCGATTTGCCCCAGATCGAGACCGAGGAGACGGGCGCGGGCCTCGTCCACCGCAAGGGTGAGCTTCGGCGTTCCACCCGCAATCTCGGTGCGCACCGTGGTGACCGATGAGACGCGGGCGAGATGGTGGCGCAGGTCCTCGCCCGCGCGGCGCAGCGCGTCGATGTCTTGCCCGACGAGGCGCAGTTCCACGGGCGCGTTGACGGGCGGCCCTTGGGTGAGGCCACGGATGACAAAGCGCGCCGTCGTAAAGCGGGGCGGCAATGTGTGCTGCAGATCGGCCAGCAGACGCTCGGTCGCGGCGGGGCTTTGCGTGCGGACAAGCGCTTGGGCAAAGGCGGGGGCCTGATCGCGGTTGCCCACCATGTTGTAATAGAAGGCCGGTGCGGATCGCCCGACCACCCATGCCACATCGGCGATTCCGTCTTTTGCAGCCAAGGCCGCGTCAATCTGGCGGACCAGACGCTGGGTTTCGCCGATGCCGGTGCCGGGGGGCAATTCCACCTCTATGTGGAGTTGATCGCGGTCAACCCCCGGAAAGAACTGGGGTGTCAGCAGGGGCAGCGCGGCGAAGCCGAGAACGGGCAGCACCAGTGACAGGGCGATGCTGCGCAAGGGATTGGCCATCGACAGCGCCAGCAAGGCGCGAAAGCCGCGCACCATCGGACCTTGGCGCAGGGCTTCAGCGCCTGTCTGCGGCAGCCACAGGCCCGACAGGGCAGGGGTGATGGTGATGGCGACGAGGAAGGACCAGACCAGCATGACGATCACCGCCGTTGCGATAGAGCCGACAAAATCGCCCGCCGGACCCGGCAACAGCAGCAATGGCAAGAAGGACAGGATGGTGGTGATGGTCGAGGCCAAGAGCGGCATCGACAGCCGGCCCACCGCCTCTGCCACTGCCGCAAGCCGCGTGAGACCCGCGCGCAGGCGCTTGCCGACTTCGTCCGCCATCACGATGGCGGCATCCACAAGCAGACCCAAGGCCACAATCAGGCCGGTCACGCTCATCTGGTGGATCGGCACCCCCAAGGCATTGAGCGTGGCAACCGATGCGAGCGAGACCACCGGCAGCACCAGCGCCACGATCAGGGCGGCGCGCCAGCCCAGCGTGACAAACAGCACGATCACGACCAAGGCGATCCCCTGCGCCATGTTCACGCCCACCTCTGCCAGCCGGTCGGCGGTGTAGCGGCTTTGATCGAACACGGTTTGCACCGACATTCCCCAGGGCAGGGCTGCCGATTGTGCTGCCACGGCGCTGCGCATGTCTGCCATCCAGCGATCGACCTGGAGTCCGTCGGTGAGCTTGGCCGACACCAGAATTGCAGGTTGTCCGCGAAACAGCGCCGCTTCGGACAGCGGCTGGCGGGGCCCGCGGGTGATCTGCGCCACATCGCCGAGCAGGGTAAGCCTGCCCGCCGCATCTTCGCGCAGCACCACGGCGCGCAGGCGGTCAAGCGAGGTGATTTCGCCTGTGATGCCGAGGACAAGATCGCTGGTCTCTGCCCGCAGGCGCCCGGACTGGACCTTGGCATCGGCGGCACGGATGGCGGCAGAGACGGCATCGGGAGTCATCCCCAGCGCGGCGATGCGGTCGGGGTCGAGCGTGACCAGAACCTCTTCGTCCGGCAGCCCGTGCAGGTCGACGAGGCTGGTGCCCGCCACACGGCGCAGCGCATCGGCCAGCGCCTCGGCTTCGCGCGCGGCGCGGGTCAGGCTGAGGCCCTCGGGAAAGGTCAGCGCGAAGATCGCCGCATAGCCGCCTGCGCCATCGCTGTTGAAATCCGGCTCTTGCACGCCGGGCGGGAAGCTGCGCTGCGCCTCTTTCACCGCGTCACGCACCTGCGCCCAAAGCTGTTCGATCTGGTTGGCCGGAACGGTCTCGACCAGTTCGACCGAGATCACCGAGATTGCGGTTCCCGAGGTCGAGGTGACTTCGGCGATTTCGGGAATGGCGCGCAGTTCGGTTTCGATCTTGGTGGTCACCAAGGCCTCGACACGGGCCGGATCAGCGCCGGGGAACACGGTGGTGACGGTGGCAAAGATGTTGGTGATGGTCGGGTCCTCTTGCCGCCCGATAGAGAAAAGTGCGGAAAGGCCTGACGAGAGGATGACGAGGCAGGCGAGGATCACAAGGCGCGGCTGGCGGAAGAACAGGGTGCCCATGATCTATTCCGCCTGTGCAAGGATGATCTGGCCGGGGGTGACACGGGCGGGGGCCTCTGCCACGATCCGCCCGCCCGCTGGCAAGAGGCCGCGCAGATAGACGCGCGCGCCGTCGGTGTGGATCACCTCGACTGCGGCAGGCAAGGTGCGGTCGCCGTCCGCCGTCGTCTCGACGGCCATGACCGACCAGCTTCCGCGCGCGCCTTCCCGCAGCGCCCCCAGCGGTGCCCAGAAGCCCGGCTCTGCCACCTGCTGCGCCACAAGCAGCGCGACGGTATCACCGAGCACCGCAGCCTTTTCGCCCGGAAGGCCGAGGATCACCGAGCGGCTGCGCGTGCCGGGGTCGAGGTCGGGGCGGATCTGGATCAGCTGGGCGACCTGCACCGTGCCGCCGATGTCCACCTGCAGCCTGTCACCCACGCGGAGCCTTGCCGCAATCTGCGCCGGAAGGCCGACGCGGGCCTTGGGCGGGGCCGCGTCGAACAGCACCAGCACCGGTTGCCCCCCTGCCACCGTCTGCCCCGGATCGGCCAGCCGTTGTCCGATGCGCGCGGCAAAAGGTGCGCGCAGCACCGATTTTTCCAGCCGCACATCGACGCCCGCAATGCGCGCGCGGAGGGCGGCCATTCCGGCCTCGAGCCGGACAAGCCGCAAGCGCGCTTCATCCTGCGCCGCGACCGAGCGAAATCCGCGTTCGGTCAGGCTGTCGTTGCGGGCAAGGGTGAGGCGGGCCAGTTCTGCATCTGCCTGCAATGCTGCCAGTTCAGCCTCCAGCGCGGCGCGTTCGGGCAGCAGGGCGCTGATGTCGAGCCGCGCGAGGATGCTGCCTTCGGTCACCAGATCGCCTTCGCCCACCAGCAGTTCGGTGATGCGCCCGCCGAATTCAAAGCCGAGATCCGCCCGTGTGGCGGCTTCGACCTGTCCGGTAAAGCGGCGGGTGATGGTGTAGCCGTCGCTCGGGGCGACGCGCATGACGCCGACGGGCGTAAGCGGGGCTTGCTGCCCGTCGCTTTCTCCGCCCTGACGGGCGATCATCGCGTATCCGGCCAGCCCTGTGGCCCCTGCGATGCCGAAAACAAGGATTGTCACCAATGGGGTCATCGCGCGGCGCAGTGCCTTGCGGAAACGAGAGGATTCATGTGCGGCCATCGTGTGTTCCCCCTGTCTGGGCGGGTCCGGTCTTTAATGTGAGTGATTCTTACATATGTGAGTGATACTCACTTTGGCAAGCGATTCCGCGCGCCCTTGTCCTGAAAAGTGAGAGTTGCTAACTTTGCAGGCAAAGCCGCGCTGACCGAAAGCTCTGTCCAATGCCTGACGCCAAAGCCAAGACCGCGCCGACACGGGCCGCCTATCATCATGGCGACTTGCGCGCGCAACTTATCTCTGCCGTGCGTTCCTTGGTGGAAACCCACGGCCCCGACGGGTTTTCTGTTGCCGAGGCGGCGCGGCGGGCCGGAGTGAGTTCGGCCGCGCCTTACAAGCATTTCAAGGACCGCGCGGAGATCTTGCGCGGGGTGTGCAGCGAAGCGATGGACAGGCTGCGGGCCGAAATGGAAGCCGGAGCGGGCCGCTATCCGGAAGGGTCTGCCGAGGCGGTGGCGGCTGTCGGGCTTGCCTATGTGACCTTTGCCAAGACAGAGCCGGGTGTGTTCCGGCTGGTGTTCGGGCTGACCGAAGGGCATGAAAACGCGCCCGATTTGCAATCCAAGGGCGAGGGTTGCTTTGGCGTGGTTGTGGGGGCGGTCGCGGCGCATCAGCGCCTGTCCCCTGACGATCCGCAGGTTCTGTATCGGGCCTATATCCTGTGGACCTTTGTCCACGGTCATTCTTTCCTGACGATAGACAACAAGGTCAGCGTGGCCAGCGCACAGATCGATGACTGGAGCTATCTGCTGACCGTGAGCCGCGCGATCCTGACACAGCCAAGCGCGGGTCAGCCGACCTCTGGCGCGGGCATCGGCTAGCGCTCTGCGAAATCGGCAGTCGTGGCGTTGGCGATCTGTGCCAGCCGGTCGGGGGCGATCTCGAAAAGGTGGTTTGGCGTTCCCCCTGCCGCCCAAACGCAGGCAAAGGAAAGCAGGGTCTGATCCATCCACGTCGGAAGCGGTTCGAGATGGCCGACGGGGGCAACGCCGCCGATGGCAAATCCGGTGCGTTGACGGATCGCCTCGGGCTTGGCCTGCCGCACCGCGCCGCCGACGAGGGCGGCGGCTTTGGCCAGATCGACGCGGTTCCCGCCTGCGGTGATGAACAGAAGCAGGTGCTGGCTGTCTGATGCCTCGAGGATGATCGACTTGGCGATCTGGTCGACGACCACCCCCAGCGCGGTTGCCGCCTCTTGCGCGGTGCGGGTGGACTGGGCCAGGGCGCGCACCCGGGGAACCAGCCCGGCCTGTTCAAGGGCACGCTCGACGCGTTCGACGCTGCTGCTCATGCGCGGTCATCCTTCATGGAAAATAGCCGATGGTGTCGGATTTAGGCTGGATCATTGCGACGGCGTCAATCTGCACGGCGGCGCCGTGTGGCAGGCCAGCCACGCAGGCGGCACTGCGCACATGGGTTCCCTTGGGGCCGAGGAGTGCGGAAAACTGGTCCGAAGCCGCCTGCGCAACGGTCTGGAGATCGGGAAACTGCGGGCAAGCGTTGACCAGAACGGTGATGCGCGCGATCTGGCGCAAGCGGTGCCAGTCGCCCTCTAGCGCCGCGCCGATCCGGGCCAGAACCCCGAGCGCAGACTGGCGGGCGGCGTGGCTGGCTGCCTTGACCGACAGGTCGTCTCCGGCGCGGCCCGCGATCAGCGCCGTGCTGTCACAGGAAAGCTGGCCGCCCACATAAAGCCATTCACCGAGGCACAGCCAGTCTGGCCCCGGACCTGACAGGCGCGAATCCGGCAGCCGGAGGTTCAGACTTTGCAACCGCTGTTCGACCGGATGGGTCATGGTGCGCGACACTCCTTGGCAAACGGATCAGCCGGGCAATGCGGTTTGCAGCGCCGCGAGACCGGACCTATGGCCCGCAGACAGCGCCAGAACCGCTTGCGCCAGCGCGTGACGGTCGATTCCGAAATGGCGATAGAGATCGCCGATCGTGCCGGTCTGGCCGAAATGCTCGACGCCCCGTGCGACGGTGCGGTGGCCGCAGACCGCGCCGAGCCATGCCAATGTGGCCGGATGGCCGTCGATGACCGTCAACAGGAGGCAGTCGCGCGGCAGGTCGCGCAACAGGGTTTCGATGTGGCTGCGGGCATGGGGCCTGCCCTTGATGCGGGCGCGCTGGGCCGCTGTCCAGCCTGCGTTCAGACGGTCTGCCGAGGTGACGGCCAGCACGCCCACATCGCGCCGATGCCCGCCAAGCAGGCCGGCAGCGGCAATCGCCTCGGGTGCGATGCAGCCCTGATAGGCGATCACGACATCACAGTTCGGCCCCGGTTTGCGCAGCCAGTAGGCGCCATCGATCGCCCCCTGACGGAAGGCATCGTCATGGCGTTTGCCCGGCTGATCGATCGGGTTGGTCGAGAGCCGCAGGTAAACCGACCCTCCGGTTTCGTCGCGCAGCCATGTCCGCTCGTCCGGATCACCGTCACCCGATCTTTGCATATAGTCGAAGGCCCATTCCATGATGACGGCGAGTTCATCGGCAAAGGCGGGCTCGAAGGCTGCGAGACCGTCCTGTGACATCCCTGTCAGGGGGGTGCCGATGGATTGGTGCGCGCCGCCTTCGGGTGCGAGCGTCACGCCCGAAGGGGTGCCGACGATCATGAAGCGGGCGTCCTGATAGCAGGCGTAGTTGAGGGCATCGAGACCACGATGGACGAAGGGGTCGTAGACGGTGCCGATGGGAAACAGGCGCTTGCCGAACAGGCTGTGCGACAGGCCCGCCGCGCCCAGCAGCAGAAACAGGTTCATCTCGGCGATGCCCAATTCGATGTGCTGGCCTTCGGGGGTGAAATCCCACTTGGCGGTCGAGGGGATGCGATGTTCGATGAAGGCATCCGACTGGGCCTTGCGGGCAAACAGTTTGCGCCTGTTGACCCAGGGGCCGAGGCTGGTGGTGCCTGTCACATCCGGCGACGTGGTGACGATGCGCGCGGCCAAGGCGCTGTCCCCCTTGGAGAGGGCGTCAAGGATCTTGCCGAAGGCGGCTTGGGTGGACACCTCGCGCTCGGCATCGCCGGAGATGGCGGGAACGGGCAGTCTGGCATCGGCATGGCGGCGGCTGCCCTTGGCGAAGAACGGCACGCGCGCCAGAAAGGCCTCGAGCGCGGCCACGTCCTTCACGGCGGCGAAACGCTCCCATTCCGCGCCCTGCGGCACCCCCATATGCTTTTGCCACGCGGCGAACTGGGTCGGGTTCATCAGGCCGCCGTGGTTATCCTTGTGTCCGGCAATCGGCGTTCCCCAGCCCTTGATCGTATAGGCCAGAATGCAGGTCGGGCGGTCAGAGGTGATTGCGTCGAATGTCTCGGCCATCGTCTGGACGCAGTTGCCGCCGAGGTTTTCCATCAGGGCCGCCAGTTCGGCATCGGTGCGCCTGTCGATCAGCGCCGATACATCGCCCTGATCGCCCAGATCATCCAGCAGCCGTTTGCGCCAGACCGCCCCGCCCATGAAGGTCAGCGCCGCATAATCCTGGTTCGGGCAGGCATCTATCCAGTCGCGCAGCGCGGTGCCGCCCGGTTCCGCAAAGGCGGCGCGCTGCAAGGCACCGTACTTCACGCGCACCACATCCCAGCCGAAGGCGTCGAAAATCTTTTCGACCCGCGCGAACAAGCCTTCGCGCACGATCCCGTCAAGGGACTGGCGGTTGTAATCCACGATCCACCAGCAATTGCGCAGATCGTTCTTCCACCCCTCTTGCAGCGCCTCGTAGATATTGCCCTCGTCAAGCTCGGCATCACCCACCAAGGCGACCATGCGACCCAGAGGCAGATCGCGGCCCCATGATTTTGCCCAGATGTAATCCTGCACCAGGGAGGCAAAGGAAGTGATCGCCACGCCAAGCCCGACAGAGCCTGTCGAGAAATCCACATCATCTGTGTCCTTGGTGCGGCTGGGGTAGCTTTGCACACCGCCCAAGCCCCGGAAGTTCGCCATTTTCTCGCGGGTTTGCCGCCCCATGAGATATTGGATCGCGTGGAACACCGGCGAGGCATGCGGTTTGACCGCCACACGGTCCTCGGGGCGCAGCGCGTGAAAATAGAGCGCCGTCATGATCGACACCATGGAGGCCGATGACGCCTGATGCCCGCCGATCTTGATCCCGTCCACCTTTGGCCGCACGTGGTTGGCGTGGTGGATCATCCAATGCGACAACCAGAGCAGCCTTTGTTCAAGGGTCTTGAGGGGGGTGCTGTTTTCGGTCATGGCGGTCTCCGGCTGGATGGGGGAAAATCGCCCGCGATGTGCGGGCGATCCGGGGCGCGGGGCGGGGGCGTTCAGCCTTCCTTGTAGTAGTAGCTGTAGCCGTTAAGCGCTGGTGCGCCGCCCAGATGGGCGTAAAGCACCCTTGAGCCTTCGGGGAAGAAGCCCTTGCGCGTCAGATCGATCATGCCCTGCATCGATTTGCCTTCATAGACCGGATCGGTGATCATCGCCTCGGTCCGGGCCGCAAGCCGGATGGCCTCGTTCGTCTCGTCCGACGGAACGCCATAGGCGGGGTAGGCGTAGTCGGGATTGATGACGATTTCATCGTCGCGCACCTTGCGGCCAAGGCCAACCAGTTCCGCCGAGTTGTCAACGATCTGCCGGACTTGCGCACGGGTCTGCTCGAGCGTGCCGGAGGCGTCGATGCCGATGACGCTTTGCGCGCGGTCCTGCGCCGCGAAGCCCACGATCATGCCCGCCTGTGTCGAGCCTGTCACCACGCAGACCACGATGTAATCGAAGGTGAAGCCGAGGTCTTTTTCCTGCGCGGCGACCTCTTCGGCAAATCCGATATAGCCGAGCGCGCCATATTTGTGGACGCTGGCCCCTGCCGGTATCGGATAGGGGACCCCGCCCGCATCTTTCACCGACTGGATCGCGTTTTCCCAGCTTTGCCGGATGCCGATGTCGAAGCCATCATCGACAAGCCGCGAGTCTGCCCCCATGAGCCGCGTCATCAGGATGTTGCCGACGCGGTCATAGACGGCATCGAAGTGCGGCACCCATTTTTCCTGCACCACGACGCATTTCATGCCGATCTTGGCGGCCGTTGCCGCCACCATCCGCGTGTGGTTGGACTGCACGCCGCCAATCGAGACAAGCGTATCGGCCCCCGATTTGATCGCATCGGGAACGATGTATTCCAGCTTGCGCAGCTTGTTGCCGCCCATCGCAAGGCCGGAGTTGCAATCGTCGCGCTTGGCGTAAATCTGCACCTTTCCGCCCAAAGCCTCGGTCAGGCGCGGCAGGTGTTCGATGGGCGTGGGGCCGAAGGTCAGCGGATAACGTTCGAATTTTTCAAGAAGCGACATGCGGGGTCTCCTGTGTTTCGCCTTGCAGGCAGCGTAACAGGAAGGCGCGATGACGCGATTTCATAGTTGTGGCTTGTTTTTTTCTTTTATTTTATGGAAGCCGTATGAACATTAGACAGAATCAAGATTTGGTAACTTAATTGAAAGAATCCTCAACAGGTGATCTCGACCGAATCGACCGTAACATTTTGCGGGCGCTGCAAAAGGACGGGCGTCTTGCCAATGCCGATCTTGCCAAACTGGTGAATGTCAGCGCCCCCACCTGCCACCGCCGCACGCAGCGCCTGCTGGACGAAGGCTATATCACCGCGATCCGTGCTCAGGTTGCCCCCGCTGCGGTGGGGCTTGGTGCCTTGGTGATGGTCGGGGTGGTGCTGGACCGCTCGACCCCCGAAAGCTTTGCCGCATTCGAGGCGGCGGTGGGCGCGATGAAGGAAGTGCTGGACTGCAACCTTGTCGCGGGCGATTTCGATTATCTGCTCAAGATACGGGTCCGCGACATGGCGGGGTTCAACCTGCTTCACGGGCGGCAGCTGATTTCCCTGCCGGGGGTGCGGCAGATCCGGACCTTCTTTGTGCTCAAGGAAGTGAAGGACAACGCGCTTTTGTCTTTCTAGCGTCTGGCGCCGCAGAGGGTTGATGCCCTGCGCAGAGTGTCGCAACCTGCGGCAAAGATCGGGCAACGCGGGAAGGCAGGGCCATGGACGGAACAGTGATCGGACGGATTTGGTCACCAGAGGCGGGCGGCCCTTCGGTCATCACGCTGCGGCAGGGCCGGGTGATCGACATCACCTGCCGCGCGGCGCCTCTGGTGCGCGACATCTGCGAGATGGAGGACCCTGCGGGATATGTGCAATCCGCCGAGGGGCGGGATATCGGCACGCTCGAAGATCTGATGGCGGCGGCTGTCGGGGATATGGGGCGGCCGCATCTGCTGGCCCCGTGCGATTTGCAGGCGGTGAAGGCCTGCGGCGTGACCTTTGCCGGGTCGATGGTGGAGCGCGTGATCGAGGAACGCGCGAGCGGTGATCCGGCGCGGGCCGAAGCCATCCGCGCCCGTGTGGGCGCCGCGATCGGTGACAGCCTGCGCAACATCAGGCCCGGGTCTGCCGAGGCGATGGCGGTCAAGGCGGCCCTGATCGCCGAAGGGCTCTGGAGCCAGTATCTGGAGGTTGGCATCGGACCTGACGCAGAGGTGTTTTCGAAGGCGCAGGTGCTGTCCTCTGTCGGGCATGGGGCAGAAATCGGCCTGCACCCCGTGTCGAAGTGGAACAATCCCGAGCCCGAGGTCGTGCTGGCGGTCTCATCACGCGGGCAGATCGTGGGGGCGGCGCTGGGCAATGACGTGAACCTGCGCGACGTCGAAGGGCGCTCGGCGCTGCTGCTGTCCAAGGCCAAGGATAACAACGGGTCTTGTGCCATCGGACCCTTCATCCGCCTGTTCGATGCAGGGTTCGGTCTGGAGGATGTGCGCAAGGCCGAACTCGCGCTGCGAGTGGAGGGAGAGGATGGCTTTGTTCTGGAAGGACAATCCTCGATGGCGCAGATCAGCCGCGACCCCGAGGATCTGGTTGCGCAGACCATCGGGCGGCACCACCAGTATCCGGACGGGCTGATGCTGTTTCTGGGCACCCTGTTTGCCCCCACAAAGGACCGTGGCGAGGCGGGGGCGGGGTTCACGCACCATCTTGGCGATGTGGTCACGATTTCCTCGGAGGCGCTTGGCACCTTGCGCAACCGCGTGACGCTGTCGACCCGCTGCGCCGAATGGACTTTCGGGGCGCGGGCCCTGATGACCAACCTTGCCGCGCGCGGGCTGTTGTAAGGGCGGTTTGCGAAAGCGGCGGGCGGCGCCGGGCAGGGCCTGAGCGGTCAGCCCGGGCCTTGCACGGTTTGGCTGTCCTGCTCCAGCCAGTGCAGCAACTGTTGCAAGGCACGGCTGGGCGGGCGGATTTGTGGCCAAACCGCAAAGTAGCGCCCGTCCACCGTCGTGAAGCCGGTGACGGCAGGGCGAAGCCGGCCCGACCGGAACTCGGCTTCGGCCAGAAACCTTGGCAGAAGCGCGATTCCGAAGCCGAGGGCGGCTGCTTCGGCCATCTGGGTGAACTGGTCAAACAGCATGCCATGCAGATGCCCCGCATCGCAGCCGTGGCGGGCAAACCAGTCTTCCCACGCGCCCGGGCGGCTTTCGAGGTGCAGCAGCGGCATGTCCAGCAACTGGCGCGGGGCAAGCGGGGCCTGCGGCACCAAGGAGGGGGCGGCGGAGGGGATGATCTCTTCGCTGGCCAGCGCAAGGTAATCGACCCCCGGCCAGTTCCGGGCGCCAAAATGGATCGCCGCGTCAAACCCTTCGCGGCTGAAGTCGAAGGGGGCCAGCCGCGTGCCGAGGTTTACGGTGATGTCGGGATGCTGGGCCGAAAAGCGGTAGAGTCGCGGCAGCAGCCAGTGGGTGCCAAAGGCCGGCAGCACCGCGAGGTTCAGGCTGCTTTGCTCGCCCGCCGCACGTATCTTGAGACTGGCGCGGGCCAGATGCTGCAAGTATTCGCGCGTCGAGGCGGCATATTCCTTGCCCGCAGGCGTCAGTGCGAGCCCTTTGCCGTCGCGGTGCAAAAGCGCGACGCCTATCTGGTCTTGCAGCGCCTTGAGCTGTCGGCTGATCGCGGAATGGGTCAGGGACAGCTCGCTTGCCGCTGCGATGGCCGTTCCGAGCCTGTCGACCGCTTCGAGCGCGAGGAGCGAACTCACGGATGGCAAAAAGCGTCTTGGGGCGATCATGTGAGTTTTTCTCCAAGGTAATGACCCATTCCTTGCTCATTTTTGCGGGCATGGCCAGCTATGCTAGGGGCCAATTCCTTTGGATAAGGTCATAAAATGCTCGACTCGCCAGAGTTTCACCGCGCTGCCCGTATCCGGGGTCTGGAGATTTCAGAGATTGTCCAGATTTCCGAACGCGCGGCTGCGCGCAAGGCGCTGGGGCATGATGTGGTGGCCCTGTCGACAGGAGAGCCCGATTTTCCGACGCCCGAGGCGGTGATCGCGGCGGCGCACAAGGCTGCGACGGACGGCAAGACACGCTATACCCCCACGCTTGGCACGGCAGAGTTGCGCGCGGCGATTGCAGCGGATGCCAAGGCGAGGCCGGATCAGGTGATCGTATCTTGCGGGGCCAAGCAGGTGATCGCCAATGCGATGCTGGCGACGCTGGAAGCCGGTGATGAGGTGGTGATGCCCGCGCCGTTCTGGACGAGCTATGCCGATATCGTGCGCATGGCAGGCGGCAGCCCCGTGATCGTTTCCTGTGCAATGGCGGACGGCTTCAAGCTGACCCCTGCAGCGCTGGAGGCCGCCTTGACGCCGCGCACGCGCTGGCTGATGCTCAACGCGCCGTCAAATCCGTCGGGCGCGATCTACAGCCCTGCCGAACTTTCGGCCCTGGAGGCGGTGCTGCTGCGGCACCCGCAGGTCTGGGTGCTTTCGGATGAGATTTACGAGCATCTCAATTTCATCCCGTTTCATCGCCTTGCCGATGTCGCACCGGACCTGCGCGGCAGGCTGCTGACGGTGAATGGCGTATCGAAGGCATGGTCGATGACGGGCTGGCGGATCGGCTGGGGGATCGGCCCTGTCGATCTGATCCGTGCCATGGGGGCGGTGCAGGGGCAGGTCACCTCGGGGGCCTGTTCCATCGCGCAAGCCGCCGCGACAGCGGCGCTGACGGGCGGGACCGAGGTGCTGGATGTCCGGCGTGACGCCATGCGCGCACGGCGAGATCTGGTGGTGTCGGCACTCGATGCGATGCCCGGCATCGAATGCGCCGCGCCCGATGGGGCCTTCTATGTCTTTCCGCGTATCACGGGGGCGATGCAGGCCCAAGGCCATGCGACAGACGCTGCATTTTGCGATTGGCTGCTGGCCGAGCATGATCTGGCCCTCGTTCCGGGGCGGGCGTTCGGATTGCCCGGACACTTGCGCCTGTCCTTTGCCTATGCCGAGAGTGAGTTGCAGACGGGCCTTGACCGCCTGGCCAGAGCTTTGAACGGGGATACCTGATGGACCGCAGCGCGATCGTTCACGACAACTTCCTGCGCCGTGTCGCGGCACAGGATTTTCCGCAGGGCCGCGCGCCCGATGGCCCGCTGGATGCGGTGACAGCGGTCGGCATCTACCGCGCGGCTTGCCTTTCGCGGGCGCTTGATCGGCAAAGCCGCGAGATGCAGCGGGCGGGGCAGGGGTTTTACACCATCGGGTCATCGGGCCACGAAGGTCTGGCCGCGATTGCCGCAGCCTTGCGGCCCACCGATATGGCTTTCCTGCATTACCGTGATGCCGCCTTCCAGATCGCGCGCGCCGCGCAAGTGCCGGGCCAGTCGGTCGCGTGGGATTTTCTGCTGTCCTTCGCGGCATCTTCCGAAGACCCGATTTCCGGTGGCCGGCACAAGGTTCTGGGGTCCAAGGCGCTGAACATTCCGCCGCAGACCTCCACCATCGCCTCCCATCTGCCTAAGGCGGTGGGGGCGGCCTATGCGATTGGCGCGGCACGCAGGCATCGGCCCGAACATGCCGAATTGCCCGATGATGCCATCGTCTATTGCAGCTTTGGTGATGCCTCGGCCAACCATTCCACCGCCCAGGGGGCCTTCAACGCAGCCGGATGGACAGCCTATCAGGCCGTGCCGCTGCCGCTGCTCTTCGTGTGCGAGGATAACGGCATCGGCATCTCGACCAAGACGCCGGAGGGGTGGATCGAAGCCAGTTTCAGGCATCGTCCCGGTCTGGCCTATTTCGCTTGTGACGGTCTGGACATCTTTGACACCTATGCCACCGCACTCAAGGCCACCCAGTTCGTGCGTCTGCGGCGCAAGCCCGCGTTTTTGCATGTGCGCACGATCCGGCTTTATGGCCATGCCGGTGCCGATGTGCCGACCACCTATCTGAGCAAGGCCGAGGTGGAGGCGGAAGAGGCGCAGGACCCGCTGCTACACATGGTGCGGGGGCTGGCGCAATCGGGTGCGCTGACGCCGGATGCCGCGCTCAGGATTTACATAGACACCAATGACCGTGTGGCCCGTATCGCCGCCGAGGCTGTCACCCGGCCGCGTCTGAAAACGGCTGCCGATGTCATGGCCTCGCTCATCCCGCCGCGGCGGACGTGCAAGCCCACCAACGGCCCCACGCCCGAGGCGCGCGCCGAGGCCTTCGGTAGCGACATGAAGCAGATGGCCGAGCCGCAGATCATGTCGCGGCTCATCAACTGGGCGCTGACCGACCTGATGCTTGCACACCGCGAGATCGTGATGATGGGGGAGGATGTGGGGCGCAAGGGCGGGGTTTATGGCGTCACGCAAAAGTTGCAGGCGCGCTTTGGCCCCGACAGGATGATCGACACGCTGCTGGACGAGCAGTCGATTCTGGGGCTTGCGATCGGCATGGCACAGAATGGTTTCGTGCCGATGCCGGAGATCCAGTTTCTGGCCTATCTGCACAATGCCGAAGACCAGTTGCGCGGCGAGGCGGCCACGCTGCCGTTTTTCTCGAACGGGCAATACACCAACCCGATGGTGCTGCGCATCGCGGGGCTGGGGTATCAGAAGGGATTTGGCGGGCATTTCCACAACGACAATTCGGTCGCCGTCTTGCGGGACATTCCGGGCCTTATCCTGGCCTGTCCGTCAAACGGCGCGGATGCGGCGATGATGCTGCGCGAAGCGGTGCGGCTTGCGCGGGAGGAGCAGCGGGTGGTGGTGTTTCTGGAACCCATCGCGCTGTATCCGATGCGCGACCTGCATCATGACAAGGATGGCGGCTGGATGCGCGTCTATCCCGAACCGTCGCAGGTCATTCCTTTGGGCGAGGTGGGGGTTCATGGCGCGGGCGCGGATCTGGCCATCGTCACCTTCGGCAACGGCACTTACCTGTCGCATCAGGCCGAACCTGCGCTGGCCGAAGCGGGGATTGCCACACGGATCATCGATATGCGCTGGCTTTCCCCTTTGCCTGCTGCGGCGCTGACTTCGGCTGTGGCGGGCGCCAAGCGGATCTTGATCGTCGACGAGACACGCCAGAGCGGCGGGGTGGCCGAAGCGCTGATGGCGCATTTCGCGGAAAGCCAGCCCGGCACGCCCTTGGCCCGCATCACGGCAACCGACAGCTTTATCGCCACCGGCCCGGCCTATGCAGCCACCATGCCCTCGCGCGACAGCATCATTGCCGCCGCCAAAGCCCTGATGGAGCGTGCAGAGTGAAAACCGCCGTTGTGATCTGTCCCGGACGGGGCACCTATACCAAGACCGAACTCGGCTATCTGAAACGGCATTTCAAGGATGCCGCGCTGCTGGCGGATTTCGATGCACGCAGGGCCGCCGCCGGCCAAGAGAGCCTGAGCGCGCTGGACGGGGCCGCGAGCTATTCGGTTGCGCGTCACACCCGTGGCGACAATGCGTCGGCGCTGATCTATGCCAGCACGCTCGGCGATTTCCGCGCGCTGGCCGGTGTGAAGGTGGTGGCTGTCACCGGCAATTCGATGGGTTGGTATTCCGCGCTTGCCTGCGCGGGGGCGCTGACGGCAGAGGCTGGCTTTGACGTGGTCAACACGATGGGCACGCTCATGCAGGAGCGGCTGATCGGCGGTCAGCTCATTTATCCCTTCGTCGATGAAAGCTGGCGGCCCGATGCCGCCCGCAAGGCCGAGCTTTTGGCTCTGGTCGCGGCGATTGGTGCGCGTGCAGGCCATAGCCTTGGCCTGTCGATCGATCTGGGCGGAATGCTGGTGCTGGCGGGGAATGAGGCGGGGCTGAGTGCGTTCGAGGCGGCGGTGCCCCCTGTGCAGGGGCGCTTTCCCATGCGCCTTGCCAATCACGCCGCCTTTCACACCGCCCTGCAGGCGCCGGTTGCCGCCGAAGGCCGCGCCCGCCTGTCGCCCGCGCTGTTCGGGCAGCCCGACCTGCCGCTCGTCGACGGGCGCGGCCATGTCTGGTGGCCGGGGGCGGTCGATCCGCAGGCGCTATGGGATTACACGCTGGGCCATCAGGTGACCGAGGCGTATGATTTCACGCGGGCCATAACCCATGCCGCGCGCGAGTTTGCGCCCGACCTGTTCATCATCACAGGCCCCGGCACCACATTGGGCGGCGCGGTTGCGCAGAGCCTTATCCTCGCCAACTGGCGCTCTTGGCGGTCCAAGACGGACTTCCAGACAGCGCAGACTGCGGCCCCTGTCCTTGTCTCGATGGGCATGGACGACCAGCGCCGCCTTGTCACCAAAGGAGATTGACATGGACCACGCCGAAATTCTCGAGGCAGCAGGGCTGCAGGCTGCCGAACTGACGGGTGGCACCTTGGCCGTCCGATCGCCGATTGACGGGGCGGTTGTCGCGCAGTTGCAGGAGACGGAAGCGGGCGGAATGCCAGCGGTGATTGCCCGCTCGCAAGCCGCGTTCAAGGCGTGGCGCAATGTTCCCGCCCCGCGCCGGGGCGAGCTTGTGCGGCTGCTGGGGGAGGAGTTGCGCGCCTCCAAGGCGGCGCTTGGCGCTCTGGTGACGCTGGAGGCGGGCAAGATCACGTCGGAAGGCTTGGGCGAAGTGCAGGAGATGATCGACATCTGCGACTTCGCGGTCGGGCTGTCGCGCCAGATTTACGGGCTGACCATCGCCTCGGAACGTCCGGGCCATCGCATGATGGAAACATGGCACCCGATGGGGCCTGTGGGCGTGATCTCGGCCTTCAACTTTCCCGTTGCGGTCTGGTCGTGGAATGCGGCGCTGGCGCTGGTTTGCGGCAATCCGGTGATCTGGAAACCGTCCGAGAAAACACCGCTTACCGCGCTTGCCACCATGAAGATCATGCAGCGCGCGCTGGACCGGTTTGGTGACGATGCCCCCGAGGGGCTTTGCCAGCTGGTGATCGGCGGGCCTGCGGTGGGGGAGGCGCTGGTCACATCGCGCGAGGTTCCGGTGATCTCTGCCACAGGATCGACGCGGATGGGCAGCATCGTGGGGCCGAAGGTTGCCGCGCGTTGGGGGCGGTCGATTCTGGAGCTTGGCGGCAACAATGCGATGATCGTGGCCCCGTCCGCCGATCTGGACATGGCGGTGCGCGCCATCGTGTTTTCTGCGGTGGGAACGGCGGGACAGCGCTGCACGACCTTGCGGCGGCTGATCGTGCATAACTCGATCCGTGCCGAACTGGTCGGGCGGCTGACGGCAGCCTATGCCTCCTTGCCGATCGGCGATCCGCGCAAGGGGTCAACGCTGGTCGGCCCCTTGGTCGATGCGGCCAGCCGCGACCGGATGCTGGCGCAGATCGAGAAGGCGCGCGGCGAAGGCGGCCGCGTTCATGGCGGCCGCGTGGTGACCGATGGCGTGCCTGCGGGCGGTGCCTATGTCGAACCTGCGCTGATCGAGATGCCCGCCCAGACCGACACCGTGCGCGAGGAAACCTTTGCGCCCATCCTTTATGTACTTGGCTATGACAGCTTCGATGAGGCCATCGCCTTGCAAAACGATGTGCCTCAGGGCCTGTCGTCCTGCATTTTCACGCTGAACCTGCGCGAGGCCGAAACCTTCCTTTCGGCAGCAGGGTCGGATTGCGGCATCGCGAATGTGAACATCGGGCCATCAGGCGCGGAAATCGGCGGGGCGTTCGGCGGAGAGAAGGAAACCGGTGGCGGGCGCGAAAGCGGATCGGATGCATGGAAGGGCTATATGCGCCGCCAGACCAACACCATCAACTATTCGGCACATCTGCCCTTGGCGCAGGGGGTCCGGTTTGAGTTCTGAGGTCAATCTGTGGCGGGCTTCCAGCCGCGAGCATTTCGCGGCCCCGCCACTGGCGACGAGCCGCGAGGTCGATCTTGCGGTGATCGGCGGCGGGTTCACCGGCCTTGCCGCCGCTTTGGAGGCGCGGCGGCACGGAGCCTCGGTTTGCGTGCTCGAGGCGCAGACGGTGGGGCATGGCGGGTCGGGCCGCAATGTGGGGCTTGTCAACGCGGGGCTCTGGCTGCCACCCGAGGCGGTGATTGCCCGGATGGGACCGACAGGGGGCAAGCGTCTGATTGACACGCTGGCCGAGGCGCCGCAGCGGGTGTTCGACCTGATCGCGCGCGAGGGGATCGATTGCGAAGCGACCCGCAATGGCACCTTGCACTTGGCCCATGCCCCCGCAGGACTGCGTGACCTGCAGGAACGCTATCGCCAAGGCAGGGCGCATGGTGCGCCGCTGCGGCTTCTCGATGCGGCGGAGACGGCGCGCCGCACCGGAAGCCGCGCCTTTCATGGGGCGCTGTTTGATCCGCGGGCCGGAACGATCCAGCCCTTGTCCTACGCGCGCGGGCTCGCACGGGCTGCGGTGCGGGCCGGAGCGGAGGTGCATGAGCAAAGCCCCGTCACCGGTCTGCAGCGTGCGGCGGGCCAGTGGCAGGTCACCTCGCGCGGGCAGAGCCTGCGCGCCCGTCATGTCTTGGTGGCCACCAATGCCTACCATCTGGGTTTTCATGATCCCTTTGCGCCGCAGATTGTCGGCGTCCACTATTGCCAATATGCGACCGATCCGCTGCCCGAGCCGCTGCGCCGCTCTATCCTCGCGGGTGGGGAAGGGTGTTGGGATACCGCGCTGGTCATGTCCTCGTTCCGGCTGGATCAGGCGGGCCGTCTGGTCATCGGCGGCATCGGCAACGGGGATGGACCGGCCGGGCGCGTGCATGCCGCATGGGCGGCGCGCAAGCTGGCGCGGCTGTTTCCCGACCTTGCGGGCCTGCCGTTCCGTCATGGCTGGAGCGGGCGCATTGCGATGACGGGCGATCATATTCCCAAGATCGTGGCCTTTGGCCCGCAGGCCTATGCGTGTTTCGGATATTCCGGCCGCGGCATCGGCCCCGGAACCGTGTTTGGCACGCAGGCCGCCCGTGCGCTTTTGCTGGACCGCCCCGATCTGCTGCCCGTCGATCCGCTTCGGCAGCACCGCGAAGGCTTTGCCGGGCTGCGGGCCGCCTATTACGAAGCGGGGGCAAGCGCCGTTCATGCGATTGCGGCGCAGGGGAGCGTTGGCGCGCGGGCTGGCCTGCCGCAGGCCGGTGCGTCATCCCGCGCCTGATCGGAAGGCCCCGCCCCACAAGGGTTTGATTTGCCCCTCGCCGGTCTGCGCCTACCTTTGCCGCCTGTTCGCCCGGTTCAGGGGATGCGGATGCGTGTTGTGACTGTTCTGTGCCTTGTGCTGGTTCTGTGCGGCTGCGGGCTGGCATCCAGACAGACGGATGGCGACATTCTTGTGATCGGAGATTCTGTTCTGGCGTGGAACAGGGGCGCGGGCGGCGATGTGGGGCGCGTGATCAGTGCCGAATTGCGGCGCGAGGTGGTGAACCATGCCGCTTTGGGCGCGCGTCTGGGGCGCGGGGGCATCGGGCGGTTCGGAGGGCTGAACATTCCGGCGCAATTGCCGCCGGGGCGCTGGAACTGGGTGGTCATGAACGGCGGCGCCAATGATCTGGGCCTGACCTGCGGCTGCACGAGGTGCGAGGCCGAGATAGACCGGCTGATATCGAAAGACGGCAGGACAGGTGTGATCCCTGACCTGATCTCTGCCGCGCGCGGACGTGGCGCGCGGGTGCTCTGGGCCGGGTATTACGCCGCGCCGCAGTCACGGTCTTTCCGGGGCTGCCGCCCGGGGCTTGTGGAGTTGGAGCGCCGCATTGCCTTGCATGCGCAGATGATGGACGGCGTCTTCTTTGTCGATAGCGAGGACGTGTTTGACGCAAGCAACACGTCCTTGTTCGCGGCCGACAACACCCATCCTTCGGTTGAAGGGTCAGCTGTCATCGGCCGATATCTTGCCCGACAGATCGCGGCGCGGACACCGCGCTGACGGGGCCGTTCAGTCTTTCACGGGTTCACCCAAAAGACGCTTGCGGCGCATGTCGTCGGGATCAAACTGCTCTTGGTCGCCATTGTCGTTGGGGTCTTCGTCCAGCGGGTCATTGCCCGGCAGGATATTGCCTTCGTCATCGGCGGGCAGGGTTTCGTCCTGTGGCCAGGGAAGGTCGTCCTGCGCCTTGTCAAAGACCGGCTCCTGGTCATCTTGCGGGCCATCGACGGGCGTGGCGGGGGTCTTGGGGGATTGGGCCATGAAACGCTCCTGAGGTAACTTCCTGTGACACCAATCCGCCAGCCTGCCTCGGGGTTCCCACATCGGGCCTTTTGCACCGGGTGCGCAGGCCGCGGGAACAAACCCGACTGCCACCCGTTATGACCGCCATCTCAAAACGGAGGTCCATCATGGCCGATACCACCAGTGCGCAAGATCTCTTCATCGTCGGGTTGCGAAATGCCCATGCGATGGAAAAGCAGGCCCTGTCCATCATCCAGCCGCAGTTGAACCGGCTGGAACACTATCCCCAAGTGGCGGAATTGCTGGAGCGGCATCTGCACGAGACGGAGGGCCAGATCGTGCGGCTTGACGAGGTGATGCAATCGCTTGATGCCACCTCTTCCGGGCTCAAGGATGCCTCCCTGTCCATCGCGGGCAGCATGGCGGCGCTGAGCCACACGATTGCCGATGACGAGATCCTGAAGAACTCTTTCGCGAACTTTGCCTTCGAGCATTACGAAATCGCGTCCTACATGTCGCTCATCTCGATGGCCGAAGCCTCTGGGGCCACCTCGGCGATTTCCCTGCTGGAAAATTCGCTGGATGAGGAGCGCCGGATGGCCGCCGCGATCCGCGACACGCTGGAGCCTGTCACCCGCCGCTACATGTCGCTGCGGGCCAGCGGCGAGCGGGCCGATATCTGATCGGCGCAATGCCCCCCTGAGCAAGAGGTCGAGGCGGTCATGCACCGCCTCGATTATTTTGCGGGATGGGGAACAAAGCGCTGTTTCAGGCAGTTGGGGCAAGCAGGGATAGACAGGAGTTGCTATCATGGACCACCGAGAGGACCTGATCCGCGAACGCGCTTATGCGCTGTGGGAAGCGGACGGACGCCCAGAGGGCAAAGCGATGCAGCATTGGGAACGTGCCCAGGCCGAGGCCGCTGTGGAGCAGGCTTCGCAGGTGCGCCCTGCCGGAAAAAAGGCGATGAAAAATCCGCCCGAAACCTGGAGCATCGTGGACGAGCAGTCAGACGAGTCCTTTCCGGCCAGCGACCCGCCGGGAAACTACTGACAAGCGGGGTGCGGCGGCCTGCGCGGGCAACCGGCGACCGCTGCCGCCCCTAGAGCGTTTCGCCCCTATTGCATCCTTTTGCGCACGGCGTTGCGTCAAGGGCTAAGAAGGAACGGCCACATGCCGCAAAATGCCGCTGCTGCTCTGGCATCAGACCATTCACATGATTTTGCCTGGGGCGCTGTTCCGGAAGGAGCGGGTCGGTGGCGGTTTCGCATCTGGGCGCCGTCGGCCCATGCGGCGGCCGTGCAACTTGGCGACCGGACGGAGCCGATGACGAAGGGGGCGGACGGGTTTTTCGAGGCGCGTCTTTCCGCGCAGGTCGGGGACAGCTACGGATTTCTGGTCGATGGCGCCTTTATTCCCGATCCGGCGGCGCGGCGGCAAACGGGCGGGGTGCATGATGCGTCTACCTTGGCCGATCCGGCGGGATACCGTTGGACAACCCCATGGGCGGGCCGCCCGTGGCATGAGGCCGTGGTTTACGAGTTGCACATCGGAACCTTCACCGAAGAGGGCACTTTCCGCGCCGCGCGCACCAAACTGGCGGAGATTGCGGAACTGGGGTTCACCGCGATTGAAATCATGCCTGTGGCTTCCTTTCCCGGTCAGCGCGGTTGGGGCTATGACGGCGTCCTGCTTTTTGCACCCCATGCGGCCTATGGCACCCCCGAAGACATGCAAGCCTTTGTCGAGGCGGCGCAAGCGGTTGGTCTGATGGTGTTTCTTGACGTGGTCTATAACCACTTCGGATCGGAGGGCGCCTATCTTGCGCCCGATTTCTTCCATAGCGAGAAACACACGCCCTGGGGCAGGGCGATTGATTTCTCGCAGCCCGCCGTCCGGCAGTTTTTCACCGATAACGCATTGATGTGGCTGCGGGACTATCGGCTGGATGGACTGCGCTTTGACGCGGTGCACGAAATCATCGATGACACGCACCCCGCTTTCATGGTGGAACTCGGGCAAACCGTGCGCGGGTTGGATCTGGGGCGTCCGATCCACCTGATCCTCGAAGATGAACGCAACGTGACCTTCTTGCGCGACACCGGTCTTTATGATGCCGAGTGGAATGATGACTTCCATCACAGCGTCCACGTCCTGCTTACCGGCGAAAATCACGGGCATCTGGCCCCTGTCGCTGTCGATCCGATGGCCGATCTGCTGCTCGCCCTGCGCGACGGGCAGGTGCGGCAGGGACAAGACCGTGGAAAGGCGAGCCCGCCCGGCGAGGCCTCGGGGCATCTGCCCCCGACGGCCTTCGTCAACGCCATCCAGACACATGACCAGATCGGCAACAGGCCGCAGGGCGAGCGTCTGATCACGCTGGTGCCGCAGGAGGCCACGGAGACGGCCTATGCCATGCTGATGCTGTGCCCCTTCATCCCGATGATCTTTATGGGGGACGAGGCAGGCGAGACGACCCCGTTCTACTTCTTCGCCGACTATTCGGGCGAGTTGGCGGAGATGACGCGTGAGGGGCGGGTCGCCGAGTTCGGATCGCCATCGGGCGGAACAGCGCCGCCCGATCCGATTGCGCCTTCCACCTTTCGTGCGTCGCGCCTGCAAGAAGCGGATGCGGCCCATGCTGCCCACTGGCGCGCCCTGACGCGGGAATTGCTTGGCCTGCGCGCGGCCCATGTCGTTCCGCTTCTGGCAGGGGGTGCGCAAGCCAATGCCGAAGTCGTTCAGACGGGGCCACGGTCTGTGCGGGCTACATGGGCATTTGAAGAGAAAAAGCTGACGCTTCACGTCAACCTCGGGGCGGTGCCGGATCAAGAGCCGGACAGAGCTGGCGCGCTGTTTTCCCTGCGAGACACCGGAACAGACCCCTATGCGCTGTCGATCGAGGTAAGCGGGCTGTGATGGGTTGCAAGCGCGCATGGACCCGCCCACGGGCGGGTCAGTTGAAACAGGATCGAAAGGATGCACACCGTGACGAAAGACCCCGCCCCGCCGCGCGCCGGACTGACTGTCGAGGCGATCGAAGGCAAGCTCTTGGCGCAGCGCAAGGTGCTGGCGCTGATCCTGTCGCGGCTGCTCGGTTCTGACGCCGGCCGTGACCTGCGGGCGGCGCTGGACAGTCTGTCGGTGATGCAGGACCATCAGGAAGACCCCGGCGTGCTGCTGGACGGTCCCGAGGTGATCCAAAGCGCCTTGGCGGTCGAGGTGCGCGAGATCGTTCTGGCCGCCACCCGCGCACAGACGGCGATGGAACCGGAGGCGTGACCGAAACCTATCCGCCGGACCAAGCGGCTCCGGCGGATATGCCATTTTGTTTCAGGCCGGTCGCGCTTAGCCGATCACCGCGCAGGCGAGCCGTTCGCCAGCGTCGCCCGATGGCTGGCTGGCGTGATCGTCGGGGTCGGCGTGGATCATCAAGGCGCGGCCCAGAACGCTGTTCTGACCTTCTGCCAGCAGGATGAAGGGGTTGAACACCTCTGCCCGCGCGACGCCGGCATCATCCACCCAAAGGTTCGGCATATCGCCGGCATGTGGCCCCGTATCTGTCAGAAAGCCGTGCTCGACTCCGCTGGGGTTGAAATGGTCGCCAGCGCTTTCGTGCTGGCTGGCCGGATCGCAGGTGCCGATTTCATGGACATGAAAGCCCACCCATGAGCGTGGCGGCAGGCCGTTGATCTCGACGCGGAGCAGCACGCCGCCATCGGTGGCGGTCAGGGTCGCCGCGCCAATTTCATTGCCACTTTGGTCAACAAACGTGGCTTGGGCATCCTGCGCGAGCACGGTGGACGGCAGGACGGCAAGCCCGAGCGCGGCAAGGCAGCGGATTGCGGTCGCGGCAAAGGAGGTATGGGGCATTGTGATATCCTCTGGTGCTGGGTTGGGTGTAACCGCAGGCAGAGGGGATTGTTCCGTGCTTCCGGCGGGCTTGCTCGGGCCATATCGGCGTTAACCCGATTTGCCGCGCCGATCCGGTGCCGTCCGGGTCAAGAACGCGTGCAGGCGCGCTTCGTTGCGGCGAAGTCCGGATATCGGGGCAGGGCGCAGGGCGGCAAGTTCGTCAAGCCTTTCCGCGGGGGACAGCGCGGCGAGGCCGAGCACATCGGGATGGATATAGGATTTGCGGCTGATCGTGGCGGTATTGTGCAACCGCTTGGCCGCCGCTTCGGCCAAATCACGGATGCTGAGGGCGCAATCCGCCTCTGCGGCCATAGCCGTTTCAAAGGCCGCGAGCGAGCCGCCCCATGTGCGAAAGGTCTTGGCGGTTATGCCGCTGCCTGCGACACCGGTCAGATAGGCGTTCACATCGGCAGACCCGATCGGGCAGGCCTGACCATCTTCGGACAGATAGGTGAACAGGTTCCGGCCGGGCAGATCACCGATCTGTTGCAGCACTTTGTGCAGGCGCTTGTCACGCAGGGTCTGGCGCACCCTTTTGCCGCCCTTCGCGCGGAAGCCAAGCTCGACCACGCCATCGCGCAGGCGCAGATGGCGGCGCAGCAATGTTGTTGCCCCGAAGGACCGGTTCTGTGCGGTGTAGGTCGGGTTTCCGATCCGCAGATAGCCACGGTCAAGCAGCATCACCAGCGCTGCCACGGTAAATGCCTTGTCACCCGCCTCGCCGCGCAAGTCGGACTGAATGCGCCGACGGATCGCGGGCAGGGCTTCGGCGAACCCTGCAAGTTGGCCGTATTTGGTTTCCGCCTGCGCATCGGCCCACAGGGGATGGTAGATGTATTGTTTGCGGCCGCGCGCGTCGCGTCCGGTGGCTTGCAGATGACCCCGAGGGTCGGGGCAGATCCATACGTCGCGATAGGCAGGAGGGATGCCCAGTTTCAGCACCCGCGCCCGTTCGGCTCCGGTCAACCGTCTGTTCTGCGGGCAATAGAAGGCAAAGCCCCGTCCGAACCTGCGGCGCCGTATGCCGGGTTCGTTATCGGTGACATGCACCAAGGCCCGTTCTTCTGATGGGGTTTGCGAGGGAATGTGTGCGGGTGCCACGGCGTGCCTCCGTGCTTGGCACAGCAAAAACGCCCCAAGCCTGCGCCGGTTCCACGACGGACAGCATCACGGCTTCGCACTGGTGTTGACGGGGTAGGCCGTGGTGAACTTGATCCGCTCCATCGCGAAATGGCTGGTCACATTCTTGATCGGGATGGCATCGGTGAGGCGTTTGTAGAGGGTGTCAAACGCGGCCATATCGGGCACGGCGATGCGCAAGAGGTAGTCCATCTCTCCGGCCATGCGATAAATCTCCATGATCTGCGGCATGTCGCGCGTGACCTTGGCAAAAGCCTCGCGCCAGTCGGCGCTATGGTCGGGTGCCTCGATCCCGACAAAGATGGTCAGGCCAAAGCCCAGCTTGTCCGGGTCGGCCAAGGCGACGCGAGCTGTCAGGACACCTTGTTCTTGCAGTTTCTGGATGCGTTTCCAGCACGGGGTCTGCGACAGTCCCACCTTGTCGGCGATCTGGGAGACGGGAAGGGTCGCATCCCGCATCAACTCTGCCACGATCTTGCGGTCGATCAGATCAAGGGTGTCCATGCACTGTCTCCATCTCGCTCGGGTTCGGGGGCAGCTTGAGCATGACAGTAAAATTATATTTGTCTATCATCTTTATCGTGTATTTTGCAGGGTTGGAAAAATGTTTCTTATACAATGGGTTGCATAGTAGTGGCGGCATGGGGAGCGGTTTGTCCCGAGAATCTCGACCTTGAAACTGAGATTTCTTGGGGCTAGGCTGAACCATGATCACGCAAAAGATGAAATATGCGCTGAAGGCACTTTTGGCGCTGGCGGATGAGGCGGCGCAGGCCAAGCCGCAATCTCTGACCATTGAAGAGATTGCAAAACGGTCGGGCGCGCCGAAGCGCTTTTTGGAACATATCTTGCTGGAGGTGCGCAACGCGGGTGTGATCGGGTCTATCCGGGGGCGGTCGGGCGGTTATGTGCTGATCAAAAAGCCGGGCGACATATCGATCTCGGAACTGCTGCGTACGATCGACGGTCCGATTGCGCCGCTGCCTTGTCTGTCGCGCCGGGCCTATCAGCGCTGCGAGGATTGCAGCGACGAGGCGAGTTGCCGGATCCGCAAAGTGTTTGCCGAGGTCTTCTGGTCTTATCTGTTGATCATCGAATCGCTCACCTTGGAAGACATGCTGCGCTCCGGAGCGGTGGCAGATCAGGTGATTGGCGTCTGACCTTGCCGCGTAAGCACAAGTAATCAATATATTTTCTGGCTTCTTGTCTCGTCGCCGCCTGTGCGGTGGCGAGAAAATTCTTCTATATTCACGACAAAATTAGACGTGAATATTCCGTTGCAATACTCGACCAATCCTGTCGATATTAAATCATCGAGGCGGCACCGGATGCCCCCGAAAATGACAGGAGATTGCAGATGACCGCTGGTATTGCCGCACACTATTCCGCCTCCGCTCGGGACGGAGCCATGTCGATGATGCAAGGCACTGCGCGGGCCTGCATCGTGCGTTTGATCGACCGCCGGACCGGTGCCGCGCACCGGATCAATGGCACACCCCTGACGCTTTACACCCGCCGCCCCGCCGAGGCTGCTGCCGAGTTGCTGCAGGGACGCGACCCCGCCCTGTGGGAAGCGCGGGTCGAACTGATTGACCCGCAGGTGCCGCGATGAGCGCATATGGCCATCCGACCTGCCTTTTTGGCCTCGCGCCCGTTTTTTCACGCAGTCCCGCCGCGCCGCAGGGATCAGCCCCCCAACCTTTGAAGGAGACCATCATGTTGACGACCATCAAGATTGCAGGCCAAGTGACCGCACAGGGTTTGAAAGTTGCCGAACTTGCCGATGGCCGCGTGACCATCGAGACGGGGCGAGAGCGCATCACAGGCTGGCCCTTGCCGCGTGTGGTGCGGGGGGTGGTGTCGGGTCTTGCGCTGGCGCTCTTGTCGGTCTGGGCGATGCCCGCGCAGGTGCAGGCGCAAACGCTTTTGAACGTCAGCTACGACCCGACGCGCGAATTGTATCGCGAGTTCAACGAGGCGTTCAGCGCGCATTGGGTGGGGCAGGGCAATGCCGCGCCGACCATCGAGGTGAGCCACGGCGGATCGGGGTCGCAAGCCCGTGCGGTGATTGACGGGCTGGAGGCGCAGGTTCTGACGCTGGCGCTGGCGGGCGATATCGACCGCGTTGCAGCAGCAGGCAAGCTGCCGGCCGACTGGCAGTCGAAACTGCCCAACAACTCATCACCCTATACCAGCACGATCGTGTTCCTGGTGCGCGAGGGGAATCCCGAAGGCATCGCCGATTGGGATGATCTGGTGAAAGAGGGGGTGGAGGTAATCACCCCCAACCCGAAAACCTCTGGCGGGGCGCGCTGGAATTACCTTGCTGCCTGGGCCTGGGCGGAAAAGAACGGGCAGGACCCGCAGGCGTTCGTGGGCAAGCTGTTCGCCAATGTGCCGGTGCTTGACAGCGGCGCGCGCGGGTCCACCACCACCTTTGCGCAGCGCGGCATCGGCGATGTGCTGCTGGCATGGGAGAACGAGGCCTATCTTGCGCTGAAAGAGCTTGGCGAGGACCAGTTCGACATCGTGGTGCCGTCTATCAGTGTGCTGGCAGAGCCGCCGGTGGCATTGGTGGAAGGCAACATCAAATCGGATGAGCAGCGCGCGCTGGCCGAGGCCTACCTGAACTTCCTCTACACGCCCGAAGGTCAGGCGCTGGCGTTCAAGCACTTCTACCGCGCCTGGGATGCCTCTGCCGCCAATCCCGAAGATGTGGCCCGCTTCCCCGAGCTGGAGCTTGTGGACATTGCCAGCTTTGGCGGCTGGGCAAAGGTGCAGGCCGACCACTTCGCCGATGGCGGCATCTTCGACCAGATCTACGTGCCGAAATAAGGAAAGATGATGGGCAGACCCCTGATCCACCGCTCCCCCATGCCCGGCCTTGGCCTCAGCATGGGGATCACCCTGACGATGCTTTCCCTTGTCGTCCTTCTGCCCATCGGCGCCCTTCTCCTGAAGGGCGCCAATTACGGGCTGGCGGGGATATGGGAAACGGTGAACCGTGAACGCGTCTGGGCGGCGCTGTTCCTGTCGTTCCGCCTGTCGCTGTTTGCGGCGCTGTTCAATCTGGTCTTCGGTGTGCTGCTGGCCTGGGTGCTGGTGCGTTATCGCTTTACGGGGCGGCGTATCCTTGACGCTGCGGTTGACCTGCCCTTTGCGCTGCCAACGGCGGTGGCGGGCATCTCGCTGACCGCGCTTTACGCGCCCAACGGCTTCTTCGGGCAGATGGCTGCCGAGATCGGCTGGAAGATCGCCTATACCCAATGGGGCATCTTCATCGCGCTGGTGTTTGTGGGGCTGCCCTTTGTCACCCGCACCGTGCAGCCCGTGGTCGAGGAAATCGAGCGCGAGGTGGAAGAGGCGTCGGCCACCCTTGGCGCAAGCCGCCTGCACACGATCCGCCATGTCATCCTGCCGATGCTGACGCCCGCCGCGCTGACGGGCTTTGCGCTGGCCCTCGCCCGTGCGGTTGGCGAATACGGGTCGGTCATCTTTATCGCGGGGAACATCCCGCTGGTCACGGAAATCGCGCCGCTGCTGATCATCATCCAGCTGGAAGAGTTCAACTATGACGCCGCCGCCGCCATCGGCATCGCCATGCTGCTGATCAGCTTTGCGATGCTGCTGGTCATCAACCTCATCCAGGTCTGGAGCCGCCGGAGGATTGGCTATGTCTGATATCACAGTGACCAAGGGCGCGCCGGCCCGCTTCCGCTCGGCCACCGAAGAGGCGCCGCTCGCCCGTTGGGCGATGATCGCGGCGGCCGTGCTGGGGCTTGGCATTCTGGTCTTTGCCCCGCTGATCGCCGTCTTTGTCGAGGCATTGGCGCGGGGCGTGGCCGCCTCGCTTGCCAGCCTTGCTACGCGTGACGCGCAAGAGGCGATCAAGCTGACGCTGACCATCGCCGCCATCTCGGTGCCGTTCAACGCCATCTTCGGCGTGGCGGCGGCGTGGTTCATCACCAAGTTCGACTTCCGTGGCAAGGCCTTCCTGATCACGCTGATCGACCTGCCGTTCTCTGTCTCGCCGGTGGTCGCGGGGCTGTGCATCGTGTTGATGTTCGGGGCCAATTCCCTGATTGGCGGCTGGCTGGTGGCCAACGGCTTTCCCATCGTCTTTGCGATGCCGGGCATCATTCTTGCCACGATGTTCGTGACCTTCCCCTTTGTCGCGCGCGAGTTGATCCCCGTGATGATCGAACAGGGAAGGGCCGAGGAAGAGGCGGCGCTGACGCTGGGCGCATCCGGCTGGCGGGTGTTCTGGACGGTCACGCTGCCCAACATCCGCTGGGCGCTGCTTTACGGTGTCCTCCTTTGCAACGCGCGCGCGATGGGCGAGTTCGGGGCGGTGGCCGTGGTCTCGGGCAAGATCCGCGGCCAGACCGCCACGATGCCGACCACGATCGAGATGCTGTATCAGGAATACCTTTCGGTCGCGGCCTTCAGCCTTGCCGCCGTGCTGGCGCTGCTCGCGCTTGTCACGCTTCTGCTCAAGACCGCTCTGGAAATCCGCCATGCCGACCAGCTCGCCGCCACGCACCGCCACTAGGAGACATCCCATGCATATCGAAATCGACGAAATCTCCAAATCCTTCGGCACTACGGCGGCGCTGCATCCGGTGTCGCTCTCTATCCCCTCGGGGGCGCTGGTTGCGCTTCTGGGCCCCTCGGGTTCGGGCAAGACCACGCTGTTGCGCATCCTCGGCGGGCTCGAATTCCCCACCTCGGGCCGCGTTCTGTTCGACGGGCAGGACGCCACGGGCCTTTCCGTGCAGGAACGCCGCGCGGGGTTCGTGTTCCAGTCCTATGCCCTGTTCCGCCATATGACGGTGTTCGACAACATCGCCTATGGCCTGAACGCCCGCCCGCGCGCCAGCCGCCCGACCAAGGCCGAGATTGCGCGCCGCGTGACCAAGCTGCTGGAGCTGATCCAGCTGCCCGACATCGGCGCGCGCTATCCCAGCCAGCTGTCGGGCGGGCAGCGCCAGCGCGTTGCGCTTGCCCGGGCGCTCGCCATCGAGCCGCGGATGCTGCTGCTCGATGAACCCTTCGGCGCGCTGGATGCCAAGGTCCGCAAGGAATTGCGTCAGGGCCTGCGCGATATCCACGACACCACGGGCCTGACCACGGTCTTTGTGACCCATGATCAGGAGGAGGCGATGGAACTCGCGGATCTGGTGGTGGTCATGTCGATGGGTCGGATCGAGCAGATCGGCAAACCGCAGGACGTGCGGGCCAAGCCGAAAACCGCGTTTGTGCGCGAGTTCATCTCTTTGTGACCAGAGGTCGGCGCAAGGAACAAGGCGGCCCGCAGCGGGGCCGCCTTGTCTGATCCGATGAAGCGATCAGCGCACGATATAGACGATCTGGCGCTGCTGCGGCTCGACAATCACCGGCAGACCGTTGACATAGGCATAGGAGTAGTCGCTGTCAGGCACTGCCACCAAGGTGACGGCTTCGGGAATGCCCGCTCCGACGACGACCTCGCCTTCCAGATAGACCGGCTCGACCGGATTCGACACGACATAGGTGGTCACGGTTTCCGTGGGCGTCACCGCAGCGCCAAGCCCGCCGCCAAGCACAACACCGGCCAGCGCGCCGACCGGTCCACCGACTGCCGCCCCTGCAAGCGCACCCGCGGCGCCGCCTGCGACCGTGCCATCGGCACTGCGCGTTTCCTCATAGGTCACGGTGCCGACGGCCACCCGCTCGCGGTTGGCATAGACGACAACCGGCGCGTTATCGACCTGCGCTGTCAGATAATCGCCTGATGCCCAGCCTTCGGTGCCATCATAGGCGACCTTGCACCAGTTCGCGGTTTCGAGGCAGCCCTCCACAGACACCACACCATCGGCCGGAATGACCGAGACGATCTCATAGATCGGGCCGGGCCCCGCGCGCAGGTTCAGATCGGTGAAGGCAGAGGCTTCGGTCGCCGCATGGGCCGTGGTGGACAGCAAAGCGCCGGTTGCGGCGATGATGAAGGTTTTCTTGAACATGGTCATCCTCATTGTTTCGGTCAGTGGCACCGAGGTGCCGGCGACCCTGCGCAGAGGTAACAGAGCAGGCCCCGTTTCGTTCCCGCCTGTGCCGGACTGTGGGGAATTTGTTATTTTTTACAATTGCTTGACGCTGCGGCAATGCGACGTCGGCGCCGCGTCAGAGCGTCAGAACCACTGACCCGGTTCCATCAGGCCCAAGTCCATCAGTTGCTGGCTTTTCCATTCAAAGGGGGTGGAATTGCGCCAACGGAAATCCTGGATGTCAAAGCGCGAGCCCGGATTGCTGCGCAGTGCTTTTGCCGTGCGAAAAGAGGCCAGCACCGTGGTGATGTTATTGTGCCACGGGCAGGCGTAGGTGTTCATCTCTTCGTCCGAGAGCGTGAAATCGGGCCGCAGGGTCAGGCCCGGTTTGGTGCGGAACAGGCTGATGCGGTCAATCTTGCGGCGCTGCGGCGAGATATGTTCCTCAAACCGCCAGCGCAGGCCGCCGAAGAAATTGAGTTGCCGCTCTCGCGGGTAATTGTGGTTTGCCGGGTCGGGACGGCCCAAGGCGTAATAGCCAGACTTGTCCAGATGCGCATCGCCGAGCGATACGGCATTCGGGCTGCGCGCCAGATCGCCAGCGTAAAGATCGATCACATAGGTCAGCAGGGAATCGCGCCGCTCTTCCGTGTGGAAGGCAAGCATTTCCAGAACGTTGCGCGTTTCGCAAAAGGGGTGGAACAGGTATTCGGCATTATAGCCATAGAACAGCCAGACATCGGGGATGGCCTCGATCATCGCATTGACGGCAGTGATCAGGGCACCTTCGACATGGACATCATGGTCAACGCGGTGAATCCCGTCTTCGACCGCAGGGTCCAGCGATATTTCCGGAGGGGCCAGAAGAACCAGAACCGGAAACCCTGCACGCTGGTGGTGGCGCACTGTGCTTTCCACCTCCACCTCGTCCTCGGCCATGATCAGGGCGACCGGCCCCTTGCCAACGGTGGCGCGCGCGCGGGCAAGAAATTCGGTCATTCCGCTGTGGCGCATGTCTTCTCCATTGCCGGTCCCGACCCGGTTGTGCACAAAGGTCTGCGATGCTTGGTCGCAATGCAAGGGGGCTGGTGGGGGCCCGTTGCGCCTTTTGCCGCCGCGCGTTGCGCCTTTGCGTGGTTCAGGGTAGAAAGCGCGCTGATCCACGGCGGGGTGAGCCATGTCTGATGCAAAGAAACTGTTCATCAAGACCTATGGCTGTCAGATGAATGTCTATGACAGCGAGCGTATGGCCGAGGCCATGAGCGCGGAGGGCTACACCCTTACCGATGTGGCCGAGGACGCCGACATGGTGCTGCTCAACACCTGCCATATCCGTGAAAAGGCCAGTGAAAAGCTGTTTTCCGATCTGGGGCGGCTGCGCCCGCTGAAGGACGCGAGGCCCGATCTGAAGATCGGGGTGGCGGGCTGCGTGGCGCAGGCGGAAGGGGCCGAGATCCAGCGGCGGATGCCCTTGGTCGATATCGTGGTCGGACCGCAGGCCTATCACCGCCTGCCCGCTCTGGCGCGCGCCAGCGGGCCGCAGGTGGACACCGAATTTCCTGCCGAGGACAAGTTCGATCACCTGCCCGAGCGCAAGGCGCTGCGCGGGCCCACGGCTTTTCTGACGGTGCAAGAGGGCTGTGACAAGTTTTGCGCGTTTTGCGTGGTGCCCTATACGCGGGGCGCGGAAGTCAGCCGTCCGGTCGAGCGTATCTTGCGCGAGACGCGCGATCTGGTGTCGCGCGGGGTGCGAGAAATCACGCTCTTGGGGCAGAACGTGAACGGGTATCACGGTGAGGGTCCGGATGGGGTCTGGAGTTTGGGGCGGCTGATTCGGGCGCTGGCCGAGGTCGACGGGCTGGAGCGCATCCGTTACACGACAAGCCATCCGAACGACATGGATGACGATCTGATCGCTGCGCATGGCGATGTGCCGCAACTGATGCCCTATCTGCATTTGCCGGTGCAGTCCGGATCGGACCGCATTCTCAGGGCCATGAACCGCAAGCACGGCAGGGACGACTATTTTCGCGTGATCGACCGGATCCGCAAGGCGCGGCCCGACATCCTGTTTTCATCGGATTTCATCGTCGGTTTCCCGGGTGAAACGGATGCCGATTTCGCCGACACGCTGGATCTGGTCCGGCGCGTGGGGTTCGGCCAATCCTATTCGTTCAAATATTCGGCGCGTCCGGGAACCCCTGCCGCCGAAAAGGCCCCCGTCGCGCCGGCCGTCGCCGACGAGCGTCTTCAGATTCTGCAAGCCCTGATCCTCGAGCAACAGCGCGCGGGGCAGGAGGCGATGGTGGGGCGCGAGGTGACCGTGCTTTACGAAAAGCCCGGACGCCAGCCCGGCCAGATGGTGGGAAAGTCCGATCACCTGCATGCGGTCCATGTCAATGATGCGGGCGGACGGGTCGGCGAACTGGCGCGGGTTCGTGTGTTAGCTTCGGCAGCCAACTCGCTGTCGGCTGTCAGAATTTCCTGAATTTGACCAATCCGGCAACCGTGGCCGGATTGTTGCTGCAGGCACATCAATGGCGCAAGATGTAGCGGCTTTGCCCCGGGGCAAAGCTAAGGGTTGCCACACAAATGCCCTAAATTGTTCAAATTTCGCTTTACTTCACTTTTTCTCGACGTCAATTCTGGTCGCATTAGTCTGCTTGTAAATCGTCATATTAGGAAAGGGGCTGCGGCTGTGGAACGTTTTTCCAAAGCGTTGCGGATGATCCTTGGGGGAGCGGCGCTTGCAGTCGGAATGTCGGGTGCGACATCCGCGATGGCGCAAGGAGCCCCCCAAGTTACCGGTAAGATCGAATGGGGTGTGTGGATCGACGATGACGGCTGCATGCACTGGTGGGCCGATGGCGGGCTCGAAGGCTATATGGTGCCGCGTCGCAACCCCAAGGACGGCAAGCCCGTCTGCCTGAAGCGCAACACCTGTCTGGTGGAAAACACCGACACATTGTTTGCAACCGACAGCGCCCGTCTTACGGCGCAGGGGCATTCAAGGCTCAAGTCGTTCTTCCAGTCGGCGGGTGCCTTCGGCTATGCCATCTATGGTCATACCGACAGCCGCGCCTCGGATGAATACAACATGGACCTGTCCAAGCGCCGTGCTGCTGCCGTGGCCAATGTCGCGCGCTCTGTCGGGGCCCATGTGGAACGCGAAATCGGCTTTGGCGAGCGTCAGCCCGTCGCCTCGAACAATTCGGCTGCCGGAATGCAGAAGAATCGTCGGGTTGAAGTCGTCTGCTACCGGTGGTGATCAGCATGAACAACACATTCAAAATCGGCGCAGCACTGGCCGCATTGGCGCTGAGCGGTTGCGTGTCCGGTGACGGTCTGTCGCCCTATCGCGGGCCGGATTCAGTGATCGCAACCGGGGTGGACAAGGGGCGCGACTCGGGTGTCCTGCGAAACGGCAATGCCGCCATCGCCTATGATCCGGATGGCTGCCAGAACTGGATCATGGATGATGGCGTCGAAGGCTACTCCAGCCCGCGCTTTGACCCGCGCACGGGCCTTCCGGTGTGCAATGATCTCTTCCCGCCGGGGACCGTGATCAAGAACTACCAGACCGGCAGTCAGGGCATCCGCGACTACGTTCCCGGCCCCGGCATCCGCACGGTGGTGCGCCGCGCCAACTGAGGCCGGAAAAATGAGAAAAGCGGGGGGTCACGGGGAACCGTGGCCCCCTTTTGCCTGTTGGAGCCTTTGCCTGCCGTTTGGGCAGGTGTCACATTTCCGTGCGGGCTGTGGATATAAAGTCGGGCTGATACGAAATCGATGCTTGCCAGATCATGTGACGCGGCGCACGATACATACAGGCCCTAGCCAAAGGAGACCTCATTGGGCATCAGCGCGCTGACCCCCCCGACCAAACCCGAGGACATCATCGAGACTGTTCTCGAATTCCCAGACAACCGTTTGCTGATAGATCTGTGCGGCGAATTCGATCGCAATCTGGCACAGGTAGAGCACCAGATGGGGGTTCACATCCTCAGGCGCGGAAACCGCCTTGCGGTCATCGGGGACAAGGGGGCGCGAGAGCAGGCAGCCGCGGTGCTGCGCAGCCTTTACGCGCGGCTTGAGTCGGGCCGGACAGTTGCGGCGGGCGATATCGACGGTGCGATGCGTCTTGGCCAAGCGTCCATCGGGGCCGAGGGAGAGCAGATTGAGCTGTTCAATCCCGGCAAGGAAATCCGCACACGCAAAAAGCCGGTAGAGCCGAGGACAGAGGCGCAGAAGGCCTATGTCGCCAATCTGTTCAACCATGAACTCGGCTTCGGCATCGGGCCTGCGGGCACCGGCAAGACCTATCTGGCCGTCGCGGTCGGCGTGACCATGCTGGTGTCGGGTGCGGTGGAAAAGATCATCCTGAGCCGTCCGGCCGTCGAGGCGGGGGAGCGGTTGGGTTTTCTTCCCGGCGACATGAAGGAAAAGGTCGATCCCTACATGCAGCCGCTCTATGACGCGCTGAACGATTTTCTGCCCGCCAAGCAGGTGCAGAAGTTGATGGAGGAAAAGCGGATCGAGATCGCACCGCTGGCCTTCATGCGGGGCCGGACGCTTTCGAATGCGTTCGTGGTGCTGGACGAGGCGCAGAACGCGACCACCATGCAGATGAAGATGTTCCTGACCCGTCTGGGGCAGGGGAGCCGCATGGTGATTACCGGCGACCGCACACAGGTGGACTTGCCGCGCGGGATGCCTTCGGGTCTGGCCGATGCCGAACGGATTCTGAAGGGCGTGAAAGGGGTGACCTTCAACTACTTCACCTCGAAAGATGTGGTGCGGCACCCGTTGGTCGCGCGGATCATCGAGGCCTATGAGGCCGACGAGACGCCGCAGGCCTGAGCCTTGCACGCGCTGAGGTGTCCGGGGGATGTCTGCCCCCGGACCCTTGAGCACATTTTCACACAGAAAACCGACGGAGCCGGAGTCGGGCTTGCCCGATCCTGTCGCTTGAGGTAGGGCGCGGGGATGGAGCCGCTGGTCGATTGCGTGATAGAGGATGCCCGCTGGGAGGGGCCGGGGCTGGAGTCCCTCTCTTTGCGTGCGGCATCGGCGGTGCTGGTGGCCCTCGGGTTGCCGCAGAGCGGGTTCACCCTGTGCGTGATGGGCTGTGATGATGCGCGGATTTCGGTGCTGAACGCCGAGTTTCGCGGCAAACCTGCGCCGACCAATGTGCTCAGCTGGCCCTCGGAGGAGCTGTCGGAAGAGGGGCCGGGGGCGGAGCCTGCACGGCCCTTGCCGGGAGAGGCCGGAGAGCCTTGGTCATTGGGCGATATCGCGATATCTTTCGACACCTGTCTGCGCGAAGCCGAGGCGGCAGGGAAACCCTTTGCCGACCATGTGACGCATCTTGTTGTTCATGGTGTGTTACATTTGCTTGGCTATGATCACATCGATGATGCGGATGCGGAACTGATGGAAAAACATGAGGTGGCGATACTTGCCACCCTCGGGGTCGATGACCCATATTGACGGTGCATCCGGCTTGGGGTGTTTTTGGGATAAGGACTGATGGGCAGTAGCAACGACGGGTCTATGGCGGCGCATGGCGCGCTGTCTGATATGCAGGCCGACGAAGATCAACCTCCGAGTAGAAGTCTGTTCGGGCGACTGATGGGAGTGTTTTCGGGGGCCGACAGCCCGTCTGGCAGCAGGTCTGACGAGTCGGCGCCCGTCTCGGCCAGCGGTGTCTCGTCCGCACCCGGTCTGGGCAATTTGCGCCGTCTTCGGGTCGACGATGTTGCCATCCCCAAGGTGGATATCGCGGCCGTGCCCCTTGACATCGGGCGCGACGAATTGGTCGAAGTCTTTCGCGAGCAGGGCTTTTCGCGTCTTCCGGTCTACAAGGGAACCCTGGACCATCCACAGGGTCTGGTGCTGCTCAAGGATCTTGCCTTGCAGCACGGGTTTGGAAGTTCGGGGCGGTTTTCCCTGCGCAAGTTGCTGCGTCCGCTGCTTTATGCGCCGCCCTCGATGCCTGTCGGCGTCTTGTTGCAGAAAATGCAGCGGGAGCGGGTTCATATGGCCCTGGTCATCGATGAATATGGCGGTGTCGACGGGTTGGTGACGATCGAGGATCTGATCGAAACCGTGATCGGCGAGATCGAGGATGAGCATGACGAGGACGAGGGCCTGCTTTGGAAAGAAGAGAAGCCCGGCGTGTTCCTTGCACAATCCACCGCGCCGCTGGAGGAATTCGAGGCAGCCATCGGGTTCAAGCTGCGCCATGACGAGGACGACCAAGAGATCGACACTTTGGGCGGGCTGATCTTTGTGCGAACGGGCCGTGTGCCTGTGCGCGGAGAGATTGTGCCGCATGAGTCCGGAGCCGAGTTCGAGGTGGTTGACGCCGATCCGCGCCGCATCAAGCGGTTGCGGGTGCGTCTGCCGGGCAGCCAGCCCGACGCTGTGGCAGAGCTTGCGCCGCCCGTGCTGGAGAAGGCCGCGTCTTGAGAATTGGCGCGCGGTTTCTTGCGTCTGCCCCATCGCGGCGGGCTGGGGCAGTCGATGTGCTGGCCGGCGCTGCGGCAGCTTTGGGGCAAGCGCCGCTTTCGGCCTGGTATCTTGCGTTTCCGGCTTTGGTCTGGGCGATGGCGCGGATGCTGCGGACCGGATCTGCCGCCAGCGCCTTCTGGGTGGGCCTTCTGGTCGGGGCGGGGTATTTCGCAGCCTCGTTGAACTGGATTGTTTCGCCCTTTCTGATTGATCCTTTGGTCTATGGCTGGATGGCGCCCTTCGCCCTGGTGCTTATGGCCTTGGGCTTTGGCCTGTTCTGGGGAGCGGCCAATGCGCTGACCTGCCGTTTTGCACTGCGGCCTCTGGCTCTGGCGGCGGGGTTGGGCACGGTGGAACTGCTGCGCGGCAATATCCTGACGGGGTTTCCCTGGGCGTTGACCGGCCATATGTGGCATGCCACGCCAGTAATGCAGACGATGGCGCTGTGGGGCGCGACCGGTCTTACGGTTGTGACGCTGGCTTTGGCTGCCTTGCCGCTGATCTGGCGGGTGTGGGGCGCGGCGGCGGCGGCCTTGGTTCTGGCGGCGGGCTTTGGCTTTGGCCAATGGCAACTGGCACAGCCCGATCCCGCCCCGCGCGTGGCGAGCTTGCGCCTTGTCCAGCCGAATGCCGAGCAGCACCTGAAATGGAACCCGGACGAGGCGCGTATCCTGTTCCAGCGCCAGCTTGACCTGACCCGTGCCGGAACCCCTGCCGATCTGACGATCTGGCCGGAAACGGCAGTGCCCTATTTGCTGGAATACTCGCCCGAGGTCGCCCCGATCATCACCGGCGCGTCCGGCGGGCAGAAGGTGGCCATCGGCATCCAGCGCGTCGAGGGGGACCGTGGCTGGAACTCGCTGCGCGTGCTGGAAGGAGACGGCGCGCTGGTGGCGACCTATGACAAGTTTCATCTTGTGCCGTTTGGCGAATACATGCCGATGGGCGATCTGTTGCAGGACTGGTTCGGAATCGGGGCCTTTGCCGCGCAGGTCGGCAATGGCTATTCGGCCGGCACCGGGCCTGCGGTGATCGATCTTGGCCCCGAGTTGGGGCGCATGTTGCCGCTTATCTGCTACGAGGCGGTGTTCCCCTATATTCCGCGCCGCGCGCCGGAACGACCTGACTGGATGTTGCAGATCACCAATGACGCATGGTTTGGCACGCTTACCGGCCCGTTCCAGCATTTCCAGCAAGCGCGGATGCGCGCTGTCGAGCAGGGGCTTGCGCTGATCCGCGTGGCAAATACCGGAGTGACGGCGGTGATCGATGCACGCGGGCGGGTGGTGCAGGCCTTGCCTTTCGGCGAGGCAGGGGCCCTGGACGTAGCGGCCATTCCGGGTGCGCTGGCCGCGACGCCCTATGCGCGCTGGGGCGAATGGCCTGCCATTGCCGCGATATTGCTGCTTTTTGCCGGGGCCTTCTGGCGCAGGCGACGCCACCTCGCTTGACCCTCCTGGGTATTCGCTCTAGGCACATCGCTGAACCGCCACAACGGCTTCCTGGCGTGGCGGGGATCATTCAAATGGAGCACGACCCCATGAGCCGCAAGAATTACGTTTTTACCTCGGAATCCGTTTCCGAGGGGCATCCGGACAAGGTCTGTGACCGTGTTTCGGATGCCGTGTTGGATGCCTTTCTGGCCGAAGAGCCGAATGCCCGCGTTGCTTGCGAGACTTTTGCGACGACGAACCGGGTGGTTGTCGGGGGCGAGGTGGGGCTGTCAAGCAAGGCTGCGACCGATGCCATGCTGGAACGCGTCGAAGGCATCGTGCGCGACTGTGTGAAGGATATCGGATACGAGCAGGACAAGTTCCACTGGAACACCCTGACGGTGCATAACTACCTGCACGGCCAGTCTGCCCATATCGCGCAAGGGGTCGACAAGGATGGCGCGGGCGATCAGGGTATCATGTTCGGTTATGCCTGCCGCGAGACGCCGGAGCTGATGCCCGCACCGCTGCAATATGCGCAGGCCATTCTGCGGCGTCTTGCGCAGGCGCGCAAATCGGGCGAGCAGCCGACGCTGGGGCCGGATGCCAAGTCGCAGCTTTCCCTGCGGTATGAGGATGGCAAGCCGGTCGAGGTGACATCCATCGTGCTCTCGACCCAGCATGCGCTGGAGACCCAGACCTCGGCCGATATCCGCGCCATTGTGGAGCCTTATATCCGTCAGGTGTTGCCCGATGGCTGGCTGACCGAGGCGACCAAGTGGCACGTGAACCCCACGGGAATTTTCGTCATCGGTGGACCCGATGGCGATGCGGGTCTGACCGGGCGCAAGATCATCGTGGATACCTATGGCGGCGCAGCCCCGCACGGCGGCGGCGCGTTCTCTGGAAAGGACCCCACCAAGGTTGACCGTTCGGCCGCTTATGCCGCACGCTATCTTGCCAAGAACGTGGTGGCGGCGGGGCTTGCCGATCGCTGCACCTTGCAGGTGTCCTATGCGATCGGTGTGGCTGAGCCGTTGTCGATTTATGTCGATACGCATGGCACAGGCCAGGTGGAGGCTGCCCAGATCGAGCGTGCGGTTTCGGCCTGCATGGACCTGACGCCGCGCGGGATCCGCACGCATCTGAACCTCAACCGCCCGATCTATGCGCGCACCAGTGCCTATGGTCACTTTGGCCGCGCGCCGGAGGCTGATGGCGGTTTCAGCTGGGAGCGCACCGATCTGGTCGAGGCCCTGAAAAACGCCGTCTGAACGGCAGCGCGCGCGCCGGCCTGTCGCGGGCGCGCGCTTTTGCCGATCGGCAAAGCCTTGACCCGCCGGACGCGGCCTGACACTAGGCGCGCCAGAGGCGGAACAGGACAGTGCTGCATGACCGAACCAACGGAACGTCGCAATTTTTACGGTCGGGTGCATGGCAAGACGCTGCGCGCCAGCCAGAAGGATTATCTGGCGCATGATCTGGAAACCCTGCGGCTGCGCGGGGTGGTGCCAGAGGAAAATCCGGACCGCACCCTGCTTGATCTGACCGTATTTCCGGGCGCGCGCCCCCTGTGGGTCGAGGTCGGGTTCGGTGGCGGCGAGCATCTGGTGCATATGGCTGCCCGTTATCCGGACGTTGGCATCATCGGCTGCGAGCCTTTTGTGAACGGGGTCGCCATGCTGCTTGGCAAGATCCGGCAAGCGGGCGCCACGAACCTTGCCATTCACCCCGGCGATGTGCGCGACCTGTTTGACGTGCTACCCGCCGCCTCGGTCGAGAAGGTGTTTCTGAATTACCCCGACCCGTGGCCCAAGGCCCGCCATCACCGCCGCCGCTTTGTGACGCCGGGCTATCTGGCCTTGTTGGCACGGGTGATGAAGCCCGGTGCCGAATTCAGGGTCGCAACCGACATTCCCGACTATGTGCGCCAGACACTCGAAGAGGTGCCGCGCGCGGGGTTCGATCTGATCTCGCAAACCGGGGAAGGGCAGGCGTGGGAGGACTGGATTTCCACCCGCTACGAGCAAAAGGCACTGCGTGAAGGGCGCATGCCCCATTACCTTACCTTCCGGCGCGCGGCCTAGATCGGGGGAATTTCCCAGACCCGACCCGGGGCAAGGGCGCGAAAGCTGTCTGCGGCGATGCCCTTGCCTTTCAAGGCAGCGTCCAGCGCGGCAAGCGGCGCCTCGCGCGCCTCGTCCGTCAATTGGAACGTCCCCCAGTGATGGCCGATGGCATGTCTGGCGCCCGACAGGACAAAGCCCTCGACCGCTTCGGCCGGGTTCTGGTGCTGGGCGCGCATGAACCAGCGCGGCTCGTAGGCCCCGATGGGCAGGATCGCGGCGCGGATCACCCCATAGCGCGCGGCCAGCGAGCGGTAGGGGCGGCCCTGATCAAACCCGGTGTCGCCAATGTGCAGCACCTTGCCCGAAGGTCCGGCAATCACGAAGGCGGCCCATAGCGCCATGGACCGATCGCCCATGCCCCGCGCCGACCAGTGGTGGCAGGGTTCGAAATGGATGGTCAGCGGGCCAAAGGGCGTGGTGTGCCCCCAGTCGCCGATGGCGATGCGCGCATCGGGCACCGCTTTGCGGATGATCGTATCATTGCCCAGAGGCGTGATGATCTGCGGTGCATGCGCGGCGTGCAAGCTGGCCAAAGTGGTCAGGTCAAGGTGGTCGTAATGGTTATGGCTCAGAAGGATCGCATCGATTCTTGGCAAGTCGGCAAAGGCGATGCCGGGCGCGGCCACCCGCTTTGGTCCGGCAAAGGCAAGGGGGCTCGCGCGGTCTGACCAGACCGGATCGGTCAGCAGGTTTACCCCGTCCATCTGGATCAGCATCGTGGCATGACCCACCATCGTGACGGTCAAGTCCTGCACCTTTGCCGCCGGTTTGACCGAGCCGACCTGCACCTGCGCGGGCCATGTGGCGCGGGTGCCGCCGAATTGCCACTTGAGCAGATCGCCGAAACCCGAGGGCGGCGCACCGCCCGGATTGAAAAAGCGCACCCCGTCGAAATGATCCGACTGCGGGCCGGCGTAGTAGCGGTTTCTGCTCGACGATATGGCCATGGCTGCACTGCCCCCGCCAAGCCCGAGGGCGGCGAGAAGGGCGGTTCCCTTGATGAAGTTCCGGCGTTTCATGGCCCTGATATGCATCGCGCCTTGCGCGCATCAACCCCCCATAGACCGCCGCCCTTGCTTGCGCTATCACGCGGGCGTTCACATACGGGAGAAGACGATGTCCGGCCATGGCGATGCGCAACCGATGACCTCCGCAAAGAGCGGACCGCTGAGGGGGACTGCTGCCGTTCCGGGCGACAAGTCCATCTCGCACCGCGCGCTGATCTTTGGCGCAATGGCCGTGGGAGAGACGAAGATCACCGGCTTGCTGGAAGGGCAGGACGTGCTGGATACCGCGCGGGCAATGCGGGCTTTTGGCGCCGATGTGGTGCAGCATGGACCCGGTGCATGGTCGGTGCACGGTGTGGGCGTGGGAGGATTTTCGGAACCGGCCGATGTGATCGATTGCGGCAACTCCGGCACCGGCGTGCGGCTGATTATGGGGACGATGGCCACGACGGCGATGACGGCGACGTTCACCGGCGATGCCTCCTTGCGCAAACGGCCGATGGGGCGGGTGACCGACCCGCTGTCGCTGTTTGGCGCGCAGGCCTATGGCCGCAAGGGCGGGCGCCTGCCGATGACGGTAGTGGGGGCCGCAAATCCGGTGCCGGTGCGCTACGCCCTGCCCGTCGCATCGGCGCAGGTCAAATCGGCGGTGCTGCTCGCGGGGCTTAACGCACCAGGAGAAACCGTGGTGATCGAGCGCGAACCCACGCGGGACCATTCGGAACGCATGCTTTTGGGCTTTGGCGCGCAGCTTTCGGTCGAGAAAACCGCCGAAGGCCATGTCATCACCCTGCAAGGCAGGCCCGAGTTGCGCCCGCAAACCGTGGCAGTGCCGCGCGACCCGAGCTCTGCTGCCTTTCCGACCTGCGCGGCGCTGATTGTCGAGGGTTCGGATATTTTGGTGCCGGGCGTCAGCCAGAACCTGACCCGAAACGGTCTTTACATCACCCTGTCCGAAATGGGGGCCGAGATAGAGTTCCAGAACCCGCGCGAAGAAGGCGGCGAGCCGGTGGCCGATCTGCGGGTGCGCTTTTCCGACAACATGAAGGGCATCGAGGTGCCGCCCGAGCGCGCGCCGAGCATGATCGATGAATATCCGATCCTGTCGGTTGTCGCAGCCTTCGCCACGGGCAAGACGGTGATGCGCGGGGTCAAGGAATTGCGCGTCAAGGAATCCGACCGTATCGACGCGATGGCGCGGGGCCTCGAAGCCTGCGGCGTGCGGATCGAGGAAGATGAGGACACGCTGATCGTGCATGGCATGGGGCCGGGCGGCATGCCGGGCGGTGCCACCTGCGCCACCCATCTCGATCATCGCATCGCGATGTCCTTTCTGGTGGCGGGCATGGCAGCGCAGGCACCGGTTTCGGTTGATGACGCATCTCCTATCGTGACGTCGTTCCCGATCTTCGAAGGCTTGATGAACGGGCTGGGCGCGTCGATCCGGCGCGGTTAGGCGGCAGGCCTGCAACGCCGGACGGGCAGCACAGGCGGATGCCTCCGGCGTCGGCCGTGTGCGGTTCGTGGTTACGGGAACACAAAGGGCTGGACATGATTTTCACTGTGGCCATTGACGGACCTGCGGCTGCGGGCAAAGGCACCATCAGCCGTGCGGTGGCCGAGGCTTTCGGTTTTGCGCATCTGGACACGGGGGCGCTCTATCGGGCGGTCGGCGTCAAGGGCGGCGATCCCGTAGAAGCGGCGCGAAGCCTGACGCCTGAAGATCTTTCGCGCGACGATCTGCGCAGTCTGGAGGCGGGGCAGGCCGCCAGCCGGGTCGCGGTGATCCCCGAAGTGCGCGCGGCCCTGCTGGACTTTCAGCGCCGCTTTGCGCGGCGCGATGGGGGCGCGGTGCTCGACGGACGTGACATCGGCACCGTGATCTGCCCCGAGGCCGAGGTGAAGCTGTTTGTCACCGCAAGCGCCGATGTGCGGGCGCGTCGGCGCTGGCTGGAGTTGGGGGGAGAGGCAGCCCCGCGCGCGCTGGCCGATGTGTTGGCCGAGGTGCAGGAGCGCGATGCGCGGGACATGGGCCGCACGGATGCACCCTTGCGGGCGGCAGCGGATGCGCAGGTGATCGACACCAGCGCGCTGACCAGCGCCGAAGCCATCGCGCAGGCGGTGGCCTTGGTCGCCAAGGCGCTGCAACGCTGATTTTCTCCCCACTTCGGTCCGCAGGTGAAAGCCGAGGTCGCTGCGAGGCCCGGCTAGGGTTTCGCAAACGTCATCTGTGCAAATGGCGTGGCGTTTCGCCCGATCGAACAGTGCCTGTGCGCCGCTGCACTTGGGTTCCGCACGCGGCTCACCTACATCGTGCTTCCAAGGAATTGAGCAGACCCGAGGTCCGGGTCGGCAAGCACAAGGCGCACGAACATGCTGCACGAAAAATTGAACTGGCGTTATGCCACCAAGAAAATGGACCCGTCCAAGCCTGTCACGCAAGACAAGGTGGACCGCATTCTGGAGGCCATCCAGCTGGCCCCGACCTCCAGCGGCTTGCAGCCGTTCGAAGTGATCGTGGTCACCAACCCGGACGTGAAGGCGCAGTTGCGCGATGTGGCCTATGGTCAGGCGCAGGTGACCGATGGCAGCCATGTCTTGGTCTTTGCTGCGTGGGACAATTACACCGAAGCACGCATTGACGCCGTGGTGGACCAGTTGGTGGCAGAGCGCGGGATTCCGCGCGAGGCGGTGTCGGGCTATTATGACAACCTCAAGTCGATGGTCCTGCCCCGCTCTGCCGAGGTGAACTTCGAGCATGCCGCGCGTCAGGCCTATATCGCTTTTGGCATCGGGCTGACGGCTGCGGCGTTCGAAGAGGTGGACTCGACCCCGATGGAAGGCTTTGACGCCGCCAAGGTGGATGAGATCCTCGGCCTGCGGGCGCGCGGATTGCGCTCGGTCACGCTGTTGCCGCTGGGCTACCGCGCGGCTGATGGCGATTGGCTGCTGGGCATGAAGAAAGTGCGCAAGCCGATGGCGGAACTGGTTTCCGAAGTCGCCTGACCGTTTTGGCCTTGGCCTGACAGGGCATAGGGAAGGGTGCGGCATCCAAAGGTGCCGCACCCTTTTTCCGTTTTGGTGCGGGCCTTTGCTGACCTTGGGACGGTGGACCTTGCGCGGCGCGTGGCAATCGCGGATCGTGCGGGAAATCGAAGCGGTGGCGGAGCGGGGTTATGGCGCAAGCGCGCGTTGTTTTTCATCTCCCCGCGCGGCATCTGAAGGATTGGCGCGAGACGCGCTATCTGAAATTGTTTGCCCGGATCGAGGAAGCCTTTGCACCTTTGGGCGCGCGGATAAGTGTGTGCGATCGTCGCACGCGGCCCTTTCAGGCAGGGACGACCGACGCCTATGATGACGGGGACCTGCATATTCTTGATACCGGACGGGCGCGGGGGAGGGGGGTGTTGAACGCCTCGATCGCCTATCTGCCGCCCTTCTGGCATCTCGATCCCGCAGGCATGCAGGCCGAGAGCAGCATCGGTGCGCAGGTGTTCGACCCAAGCGAGGTGCCGCAGCGCGCGGCGAACGGGTTCTTCGAGCGGATGCGCGAGCGCTATACGCTTGCGCGGCGGTCGCGGCGCGCGCAGGAGGAAGAGGCGGCGAGCTTTGCGCCGGGGGCGATCTCGGTGTTCCTGCAGGGCAGCCAGCCGGAGGAGAACGGTCTTGCCCATGTCTCGGGCGAGGCGATGCTCCGGGCCGTGGCGCGGGGGGCAGGCGGGCGGCAGGTGCTGGTCAAGCCGCATCCGCTGGCGCCCGAGCACGATGCCGCGGTGATCGCGCGCGTGATTGCGGAGGGGTGCAGCATCACCCCCACAACCGCCAATGTGCACGACATGATTGCAGCCTCGGTGGCCACCGTGAGCATAAACTCGGCCTGTGCCATCGAAGGCTTCTTGCAGCACAAGCCCGCCATTCTGTTCGGGCCGTCGGATTTTCACCATGTGGCGCAGACGGTGCGCCAGCCGGAAGGCTTTTCCGCCGCCTTGGGGAACGCCCTCGCGCTGCCTCAGCCAGACTATAGGCGGTTCCTCTATTGGTACTTCGTGCGCAACTGTCTGAATGTCGGCGCGCCCGATTTTGCCGCGAAGGTGCAGGCGATCTTTGCCCAAGCCGGTTTCCCGCCAGAGCGGTTGGGCCTGCGCGCACCTGTGATCTGAGCGCGCGCGCTTTGTCTTGCTCTTGCTGCGTTCTGGCGCTATAGGCCCCGCATCCTGACGGAGTTTTCCGGCCCGGCTCCTTGGGCTATGGACAGCAGATCAGGGCGATCAAAGACCGGCGGAGCCAACCGCAAGGCCAGAAAACCACGAAAAAGGACAAACTGCATATGTGCGCTAAAGCTACCATGGAAGACTTCGAAGCCCTCTTGAAAGAAAGCTTCGAGATTGACACCCCCGAAGAGGGTTCGGTTGTCAAAGGCAAGGTCATCGCGATCGAAGCGGGCCAGGCCATCATCGACGTCGGCTACAAGATGGAAGGCCGCATCGATCTGAAAGAATTCGCAAACCCCGGCGAACAGCCCGACATCAATGTCGGCGACGAAGTCGAGGTCTATCTGGACCGCGTGGAAAACTCGCGCGGGGAAGCCCAGATCAGCCGTGAGAAAGCCAAGCGCGAAGAAGCTTGGGACCGTCTGGAAAAAGCCTATGCCGCCGAAACCCGCGTCGATGGCGCGATCTTTGGCCGTGTCAAAGGTGGCTTCACCGTCGATCTGGGTGGCGCTGTTGCCTTCCTTCCCGGCTCGCAAGTCGACGTCCGTCCCGTGCGTGACGCCGGCCCGCTGATGGGTCTGAAGCAGCCGTTCCAGATCCTGAAGATGGACCGTCGCCGTGGCAACATCGTTGTCTCGCGTCGTGCGATCCTTGAAGAATCGCGTGCCGAACAGCGCGCCGAAGTCATCGGCAACCTGACCGAAGGCCAGACCGTTGACGGCGTGGTCAAGAACATCACCGAATACGGTGCGTTCGTTGATCTGGGCGGCGTGGACGGCCTGCTGCACGTGACCGACATGGCTTGGCGCCGCGTCAACCACCCGTCGGAAATCCTTGCCATTGGTGAGACTGTCAAAGTGCAGGTCATCAAGATCAACAAGGAAACCCACCGTATCAGCCTCGGCATGAAGCAGCTGCAGGAAGATCCGTGGGATGCAGTCGAGCGCGCCTATCCGCTGGGTTCGGTCCACAAGGGCCGCGTGACCAACATCACCGATTACGGCGCATTCGTCGAGCTGGAAGCCGGTGTCGAAGGTCTGGTTCACGTTTCGGAAATGTCGTGGACCAAGAAGAACGTGCACCCCGGCAAGATCGTTTCGACCAGCCAGGAAGTCGACGTCATGGTGCTGGAGATCGACTCCGCCAAGCGCCGTGTGTCTCTGGGCCTCAAGCAGACCCAGCGCAACCCGTGGGAAGTGTTCGCCGAGAACAACCCGGTGGGCTCGACCATTGAAGGCGAAGTCAAGAACATCACCGAATTCGGTCTGTTCATCGGTTTGGAAAACGACATCGACGGCATGGTTCACCTGTCCGACCTGTCGTGGGACCAGCGCGGCGAAGACGCGATTGCCAACTATCGCAAGGGCGACACCGTGAAGGCGGCCGTTTCGGAAGTTGACGTCGAGAAAGAGCGTATCTCGCTGTCGATCAAGGCTCTGGGCGAAGACACCTTCACCGAAGCGGTGGACGGTGTGAAGCGAGGCTCGGTCATCACGGTTGAAGTGACCGCGATCGAAGAGGGTGGCGTCGAAGTGGATTACAACGGCGCCAAGTCGTTCATCCGCCGCAGCGACCTGAGCCGCGACCGTGGCGACCAGCGCCCCGAGCGTTTCCAGGTCGGTGACAAGGTTGACGTTCGCGTGACCAACATCGACCCGAAAACCCGCCGCATGGGCCTGTCGATCAAGGCGCGCGAGATCGCCGAAGAGAAAGAAGCGGTTGAGCAGTATGGCTCGTCCGATTCGGGCGCATCGCTGGGCGATATCCTTGGCGCGGCGCTGAAAGGCGACAAGAACTGAGGCTTTGCCCTCAATTGTTGAGGAAAGGCCCCGCCGAAAGGTGGGGCCTTTTCGTATCGCACGGGGATTCCAGCCTTTTCGTTTGTGTGGCGCCGAATTTTTTGCCTATAGTCGGGTCACAATAAGCACAGCGGCGGCTGGATTTGCTCCCGCAAATCGCGAACCGCCGCAGGGGGGACACTTCGGATGATCCGTTCGGAACTGATCCAGAAAATTGCGGACGAGAACCCGCATCTTACGCAACGCCATGTCGAGCGTATCGTGAATACGGTGTTCGAAGAAATCATAGAGGCCCTGGCCAAGGGCGACCGCGTCGAATTGCGCGGATTTGGGGCCTTTTCGGTCAAGGCACGCGATGCCCGCGTCGGGCGCAACCCGCGCACGGGTGAGGCTGTTGAAGTCGAGGACAAGAAGGTGCCGTTCTTCAAGACCGGCAAGTTGCTTCGTGACAGGCTCAACGGCAAGGGTTGACGCCCGCTTGCCGATGCTTTGCGTGGCCCTTGCACCTGACGGCTGCCGCGCCGATATTCAGGGACAGGCGTCACCGGGAGTTCTATCATGATCCGTTATCTGCGTTATGCGCTTCTGGCCGTGCTGGCGATCAGCTTGCTTACGGTGGCCTTGGCCAATCGCGCGCCTGTGACGCTGAAGGCCCTGCCCGATGACCTCGCGGCGTTTTCCGGTCTGGGCTGGCAGATTGAGCTGCCGCTTTATCTGGTGATCTTTGCAAGCATACTGGTCGGGGTCCTGATCGGTTTTGTCTGGGAATGGTTCCGCGAGCATAAGCACCGCGCGCTCGCCAGCACGAAGACCCGCGAAGTCTCGAAACTGGAGCGAGAGCTTGCAGTCATGCGCGACACCAAGCCCGAACCGCAGGATGATGTGCTGGCGCTGCTGGATCAACGCAAGGCAGGCTGAGCGCAATGGTTGATATCAGGGTCAAGGTCTGCGGTCTGAGGACCGTGGCAGATGTTGCGGCGGTGGCCGCGGCCGGTGCAGCCTATGCCGGTTTTGTGTTCTTTCCCAAAAGCCCCCGCCATCTGAGCGTGGAACAGGCGCGCGAGCTTGCACTGGCCGCGCCGGTGGGTCTGGCCAAAGTGGCGCTGGTGGTGGATGCGGATGACGCGGCTCTGGACGCAATCACCGAAGCGATGCCGCTCGACATGTTGCAGTTGCATGGCCATGAGAGCCCCGATCGCGTGGCCGAGATCCGCGCGCGCTATGGTTTGCCGGTGATGAAGGCGGTGGGCGTCGCCGATGAAGGGGATCTGGCTGCGCTGCTTGATTACAGTCTGGTGGCTGACCAGATCCTCGTTGATGCCAAGCCGCCCAAGTCTGCCGATCTGCCGGGGGGCAACGGCCTGGTTTTCGACTGGCGGCTGGTGGCACAGCGGCGCTGGTTGCGTCCGTGGATGCTTGCCGGCGGGCTGACGCCGCAGAATGTGGCAGAGGCCATCCGCCTGACCAATGCGCGGCAGGTGGATGTGTCATCTGGGGTCGAGTCCTCTCCAGGTGTGAAGGATGCGGCGAAAGTTGCGGCCTTTGTCGCGGCAACACGCGCGCCCGCGATCCCCAGGTTGCGCTGAAGCTGCCCTAGCCGATCTTTGGCGACCTTAACCGCAAAGAAGAAAAGGGGGGCGAGTTCGCCCCCCTTTTACCGACGCAGCCCTGCCTTTTGGGGGCTTACATTGCAGGCAGGATCGTCAGGTCTCGCAGCGCCGCATCGGTGCCGGTGATCGGCCAGGACTGGAGGACGGCCCCGGTCTCAAGGTCGACGGTGTGCAGCGCGCCATTGGCGGCCAGCCATGCGGTGTTTGTCCCATCCGCTGTGGTGGCGATGTCAAAGCCGACGGGGCCCTCGATCATCGCACCCAACATGCCGATGGTGGCGTTGGTGCCGTCATTCGGGGCGGTCTGGCGCAGCAGCGCAGAGAGCCCGGTGTCGATGTTATACATCGCGGTGGCTTCGGGCTTGCCATAGCTGTTGCTATAGCCCGTGCCGGCGACCATCAGATTTGCCATGCCGTTTGCATCGCCGGCCTCCCACGCCAGATTGCCGTCAACGGTGACTTCGCCCGTATCCATGTTGATGCGGTGGTTGGTGGTGCCCGACATGAAGCGCAGGCGGTCGGCAGCGGGGTTCACATCGACGATCACCGCCGCGCCATCCGCGATTTCCATCATGGTGTTCATGGTCGACAGCGGGGTGGTGGCGCCCGTCATCGGGTCAATCGTCACGATGGCCTGTTCGTCGGTCACGCCGATCACGGTCATCGTGCCGGGGCGGTAGTCGATGCCGTGCAGACGGTTTACGCCTTGCACTTCAACCGTGCCGGTGACGGCGGCGGTGGAAGTGTCGATCATCACCAGCGTCTTGTCGCCGGTCAGGCCAAGGGCGGTGTCTGCGAAAGCCGGGGCTGTGAATGCGGCGGTGGCAAGAAGAACTGAAAGAATACGTGTCATAGTGTCACTCCGATGAGGGCGGCGCGGCCGCTTTTTCCTTAACGGTCCGGATACGAAAGGCCGTGTCGCGAAGTTTCAGATGTGCAGATAACGAAACCGTGACTGCGAAAGCGTCGCGTGGCTTTACCGCGTGTCACGCGCGCGCTAGGTAACCCCAGCAGATATGGAGGCGGACGATGGCCGAAGACGGAATCAACAGCTTTATGACCGGGCCGGATGAGGCGGGCCGTTTCGGCATCTTCGGCGGGCGTTTCGTGTCGGAAACGCTGATGCCGCTGATCCTTGAACTGGAAGAACGCTACGAATTTGCCAAGACCGACCCGAGCTTCTGGGCCGAAATGGATGATCTGTGGGCGCATTATGTGGGCCGCCCCAGCCCGCTTTATTATGCCGAGCGTCTGACGCAGCATTTGGGCGGTGCCAAGATCTACATGAAGCGCGACGAGTTGAACCATACCGGCGCCCATAAGATCAACAACGTGCTGGGCCAGATCATTCTTGCGCGCCGCATGGGCAAGACCCGCATCATCGCGGAAACCGGCGCAGGGCAGCACGGCGTGGCCACCGCCACCGTCTGCGCCAAGTTCGGATTGAAATGCGTGGTCTACATGGGCGCGCATGATGTCGAACGGCAGGCACCGAACGTGTTCCGCATGCGGCTTCTGGGGGCCGAGGTGGTGCCGGTGACGTCGGGACGCGGCACGCTCAAGGATGCGATGAATGATGCGCTGCGCGACTGGGTGACCAATGTGCGCGACACGTTCTATTGCATCGGCACGGTCGCAGGGCCGCACCCCTATCCGGCGATGGTGCGCGATTTCCAGTCGATCATCGGCAAGGAAGTGCGTTGGCAGCTTGCCGAGCAGGAGGGGGAGGGGCGCCTGCCCGACACCGTGATAGCGGCCATCGGGGGCGGCTCCAATGCGATGGGGCTGTTCTATCCCTTCCTTGACGATCCTTCTGTGAACATCATCGGCGTCGAGGCCGGAGGCAAGGGTGTCGACGACCGGATGGAGCATTGCGCCAGCCTCACGGGCGGCCGTCCCGGGGTGCTGCACGGCAACCGCACCTATCTCTTGCAGGACGAGGATGGCCAGATCCTCGAAGGTTTCAGCATCAGCGCGGGCCTCGACTATCCCGGCATCGGTCCCGAACATGCATGGCTGCATGATGTCGGGCGGGCGCAATATGTCTCTATCACCGATGTCGAGGCGCTTGAGGCGTTCCAGCTGTCTTGCAAGCTGGAGGGAATCATCCCGGCGCTGGAGCCGAGCCATGCGCTGGCCCATGTGATGAAGATCGCACCGACCTTGCCGCGCGACCATATCATCGTGATGAACATGTGCGGGCGCGGCGACAAGGATATCTTCACCGTTGCCAAGCATCTCGGTTTTGACATGAAAGTGTGACGCGCGGCAGATCGCACGGCACAGCCCCCGCCAGCACCGCTGGCGGGGGTTTTTCTTTGCAAGGCGCATAAACCTTGGTTTAGGGCCGTAATCCGGTGGCAGAGGCGGTGCACCCTAAACCGCCGGTTAATGGTGCGCCGCATGGCGTTGCGGCTTGCTGGACGTGTCGCCAATGGGTGCGATGCAGGCCGGGTCGGGGGGACAACTCGGGATCGGCCGAGTTCGGAGAATGACCATGATACGGAAAGTTGGACTACTGGTTCTCGGCTTGATGCTGGCGGCACCGATGGGCTTCGCGCTGACGGTGGAGCAGGCGGTCGCGGATTTGCAGGCGGCAGGATATACCCGCATCGAGGTAAAGCGCGGCCTGTCCCAGATGAAGCTGGAAGCGTTCCGGGGTGGCGAAAAGCTTGAACTGGTGCTGGATCGGGCAACCGGCGCGGTCTTGAAGCGCGAGGCAGAAGCGGTGCGTCCGGGCGAAAACACCATGCCCGGTGTCAGCATCCGCGAGCGCAACCGCGATTTCGTGCGGGTGCGCGCCGATGGCGCGGCGGATGACGATGGCGCGGGTGATGACCGTCGGGGTCGTGGCTCGGATGATGGCGCGGGTGATGACCGCCGTGGTCGCGGATCGGATGATGGCGCGGGTGATGACCGCCGTGGTCGTGGTTCTGATGATGGCGCGGGTGATGACCGGCGTGGTCGCGGATCGGACGACGGTGCGGGTGATGATGGTGGCAAGGGTCGTGGACGCGGCGGGGACGACTGAGACCCTTTGCGCCCGTCGCAGAATGCCCCGGCCTTGCCGGGGCGTTCACTCTGTAGAATAATGACTTGGCGCAAGGGCCGCGCCGTTTAGGGCCGGAAAGGAAGACATGCAGCGCCGCAGCTTTCTGGGGCTTGGTTTGGGGGCTGTCCTGATCGGACAGCCTGCCTTTGCAAAGGACTTCACCCAGCGTGTGGTGGAGCAGTTGCAGGAACAGGGTTTTGCCTCGATCGTGGTCGAGCGCACCTTGCTGGGCCGCACGCGCATTTTGGCCGACAGTCAGCGCGGGCGGCGCGAGATCATCCTGAACCCCCGCACGGGGGAGATCCTGCGCGATCTCTGGACCGTCACTTCGGATGGCAGCGGGGGGGGCGGGCTGATCCGAGATGATGACGCTGCAGACGATGACAGCGGGCGTGGCCGGGGGAGGGGGCGCGGCGGCGACGACGGCGATGACGACAGCCGCGACGATAACGGCGACGGGGACAACAGCGGCAAGGGCGGCGGTTCCGATGATGACAAGTGACCCTGCCGGCCAAGGGCGCGGCTGATGCAGCGCGGTGCGATTGTTGCAGTCTTTGTGGTGCAGGCGCTCTGCGCGTTTTTCTTTGTTTCGGACATCCTGTCTTCGCTGCTTGGCCTGCGCAGCACGCCCTTGGCTTGGGAACTGCGCGAGTTGCTCGAAATCGGCGCGGCACTGGGGCTTTTGCTGGGCCTTGTGCTCGGGGCGCTGGTCTTGCGGCGCAGCTTCCGTGACCGCGCGCGGGCCGAGGCGCGGTTGCGCCGTGCCTCGGGCGCGTTCATGGACCTGCTTGGCGAACGCTTTGACGAATGGGGGCTTACGCCGGCAGAACGCGATGTGGCGCTGTTCTCGATCAAGGGCATGAGCACGGCGGAAATCGCGGCGTTGCGGGGCACCAGCGAAGGCACCATCAAGGCGCAAACCAATGCCATCTATCGCAAGGCCGGTGTGACCGGACGGCCCCAACTCCTGAGCTTGTTCATCGAAGATCTGATGCGCGACGACGGGGCGGTGCGTCAGGCCGCGAAGGCGCCGGATGCGGCCTAGCCCAGTCTGGGCGGCCCTGCGCTGTCACGATCCTGAATGGCGATGTGCATTCCCCGTCCGATCCGATGCGCAAGGGCCGACCATGCGGCTGCGGTTTCGGCCGGAAGGGTGCGGCGCAGCACCGAATCGAAGAGGCCGAGCCAGACGGCAAACATGGGCGCGCGCACATCCCACGCTGCCATATGTGCCGCCATCGGGTTGCCGTCATAACTGCGCTCGAACAGGATGGCGTTGCGCCAGAAGCGGGCAATCTTGGTTTCATGCGCGGACCAGTCCGTGACATGCCGCGCAAAGACCGGCCCCAGACCGGGATGTTCGCGCACGCAAGCATAGAACTCGGCCACGGTCGCCTCGATCTGGGACACGGTGATGGGAAAGCGTGGCGGGATCATGGAACGGTCTTTCGCCCCTCTGGCTTTTTGCGCAAGGCGGGGATCAGGATGTTTCCGGCAGCGCGTATTGCGCAAGGATGTCGAGTGGCACGACTTGAAGTGTGATCTTGTGGGTGGCGGCAAGGTTGACCTGCGGCGCCGCGCCTTCCTCGTGAGCCTGAAGGAAGCGCCCTGCGCAGAGGCACCAGCGATCCCCCGGCTTCAGCCCTGCAAAGCCATATTCGGGGCGGGGCGTTGACAGATCGTTCCCGAGATACTTTGAAAACGCCAGAAACTCCGCCGTCATCACCGCGCAGACGGTGTGCAAGCCCCGGTCCATCGGCCCTGTGTCGCAGCAGCCGTTGCGGAAAAATCCGGTCACGGGGTCGGTAGAGCAAGGCTCCAACCGGCCGCCAAGCACGTTGACTGATGGCTCTTTCATGACGATCCCTCGTTGCCCCCTTGCCCGCGCCAAGCATAGGGCCTGCGGCTGGGGTGGTCCAGTCACAGCACAAAAGACAAGTGCAAGCGGTGATCTGGACCGCCGCCGATCTGCCGCGTATAAGGCGCGTTATGTGGATGAACCGGATCATAGCGCGAATTAGTCGCCCGGAGTTTTGACGGTCTCGTTGAAACGTCCGGGATGCCTTTTGCCTGTTGCGCGGCCGGTGCGGGCCGCCCTTTCCACACCCCCTTTTCCAAGGAATTCGCCTATGTGCGCCGATACCCCCGAAACCGCTGGCCCCGATTATCGCGACACCGTCTTTTTGCCTGAAACCGCCTTTGCGATGCGCGCAGGCCTTCCCGCCCGCGAGCCTGAATGGCTGGCGCGATGGGAGCGGCTCGGGGTTTATGACAGGCTGCGCGCCAGCGGCAAGGATCGCCCCCCGTTTGTGCTGCATGACGGCCCTCCCTATGCCAACGGGCACCTCCATATCGGCCATGCGCTGAACAAGGTGCTGAAGGATATGGTGGTGCGGTCCCAGCAGATGATGGGGCGCGATGCGCGCTATGTGCCGGGTTGGGACTGCCACGGCCTGCCGATCGAATGGAAGATCGAAGAGCAATACCGTGCCAAGGGTCTGAACAAGGATGACGTCGATGTCGTCGCCTTCCGTCAGGAATGTCGCAAGTTCGCCGAGGGCTGGATCGATGTTCAGCGCGCGGAGTTCAAGCGGCTTGGCATCACCGGCAAATGGGACCGTCCCTATCTGACGATGGATTACCATGCCGAAGCGGTGATCGCGGACGAGTTCATGAAGTTCCTGATGAACGGCAGCCTGTATCAGGGCTCCAAGCCTGTGATGTGGTCGCCCGTGGAAAAGACTGCCTTGGCCGAGGCCGAGGTCGAGTATCACGATCACACCAGCCACACGATCTGGGCGCGCTTTCCGGTTGTAAAGGCCACGGATACCCTGTTCACCAAGACGCGGACAGATGTTGTGATCTGGACTACCACCCCCTGGACCATTCCGCAGAACCGTGCCGTCGCCTATGGCCCCGGTATCGCTTACGGGCTGTATGAAATCATCGGTCGCCCCGAGCAAAGCACGCTTACCATTGGCCATCGTCTCATCCTCGCAGATGCTTTGGCAGAGGGCGTGTTCGCACAGGCCAAGCTTGCAGGTCCAGAGATGGTCCGTCGCCTTGGCGACGTGCGTGCCGATGATCTTCAGGGCATGGTCTGCGCCCATCCCTATCGCGGGATCGCCGAAGGCATGGGCGAATGGGATTATGACGTGCCTGTTCTGCCGGGTGACCATGTGACCGACGATGCAGGCACGGGCTTTGTTCACACCGCGCCCAGCCACGGGGACGACGACTATCAGATGGGCCTGAAATTCGGTCTGCCGATGACGTGGAACGTCGAGGCGGACGGCAGCTATCGCAGCGACCTTCCGGTTTTCGGCGGTCAGGCCATCCTGACCCCCGATGGCAAGGAAGGCCCTGCCAATGTTTCCAACATCAAGGCCTTGGCTGCTGCCGGCGCCTTGTTGGCCAAAGGCAAGCTCAAGCACAGCTACCCTCATTCCTGGCGGTCGAAAGCCCCGCTGATCTTCCGCAACACGCCGCAATGGTTCGTGGCCATCGACAAGCCGCTGGACGATGGCATGGACGGCTATGGCGACACGATCCGGGCGCGCGCGCTCAATTCGATCAACCAGCTTGTCACCTGGACCCCGCAAACCGGTCGCAACCGGCTTCACTCGATGATCGAAGCGCGTCCGGACTGGGTGCTGTCGCGCCAACGCGCCTGGGGCGTGCCGCTGACCTGCTTTGTCAAGAAGGGCACCCGCCCCGATGCGCCGGACTTCCTTCTGCGCAACGCCGAAGTCAACGCCCGCATCACGGCCGCCTTCGAGGCGGAAGGTGCCGATGTCTGGTATGTGGAAGGGTTCAAGGAGCGTGTGCTGGCCGGCATCGTCGATCCGGCGGACTACGATCAGGTCTTTGACGTTCTTGATGTGTGGTTCGACTCCGGCTCCACCCATGCTTTCGTGCTGCGCGATCGCGAAGATGGCACGGCGGATGGCCTTGCCGATCTTTATCTGGAAGGCACCGACCAGCATCGCGGCTGGTTCCATTCGTCCATGCTGCAAGCCTGCGGCACCAAGGGCCGCGCGCCCTATCGCGGTGTGCTGACCCACGGGTTCACGCTGGACGAGAAGGGCATGAAGATGTCCAAGTCGCTTGGCAACACGGTGGCCCCGCAACAGGTGATCGACGAATACGGCGCGGATATCCTGCGGCTCTGGGTCGCGCAAAGCGATTACACCGTCGATCTGCGGATCGGAAAGGAAATCCTCAAGGGCGTTGCTGACAGCTACCGCCGCCTGCGCAACACGATGCGCTACATGCTGGGCGCGTTGCATGGTTTCGACGAGGCGGAACGGCTGCCTGTCGAGGAGATGCCGGAGTTGGAGCAATGGGTGCTGCACCGCCTGGCCGAACTTGATGCCGACGTGCGCGCCGGTTACAGCGCCTACGATTTTCAGGGCGTGTTCCAGAAGGTCTTTACCTTTGCCACCACCGACCTTTCGGCCTTCTACTTCGATGTGATCAAGGACACGCTCTATTGCGACGGGGCGCAGACGCTGACCCGCCGTGCGGCGCGGACCGTGCTCGACCTTCTCTACCACCGTCTGACGACGTGGCTCGCGCCGATCCTTGTCTTCACGATGGAAGAGGTCTGGCTGGAGCGCTTTCCGGGGGCAGAGTCTTCGGTCCACCTGATCGACATTCCGGAAACCCCCGCAAGCTGGCGCAATGATGCGCTTGGCGCGAAATGGGCACAGGTGCGGCAGGTTCGCCGCGTGGTGACCGCCGCGCTGGAAGTCCAGCGGACCGCCAAGGTGATCGGGTCTTCGCTTGAGGCTGCTCCGGTTGTGCATGTCGAAAATCCGGCCCTGCAAGCGGCCCTGCAAAACGTGGATCTCGCTCAGGTCACCATCACCTCGGCTATCGCGCTCACCTTTGGCGCGGCCCCTGCCGGAGCCTTCACTCTTGCCGAAGTTCCGGGTGTCGGGGTCGAGTTTGCCGCCGCCGCGGGCGGGAAATGCCAGCGTTGCTGGCAAATCCTGCCGGATGTCGGCACCCACACCCACGCCGGTGTGTGCAAGCGCTGCGACACGGTTCTGGGCTGATCCTGCCGCCGCCACCCCGTGCAACGCTGCGGGACGCCTGCGGCGGGGGGGGTGTTCGGAAAAGGTGCAGGTCAGGCGCTCGGTCCGTGATTTGCACCATTCCGAGATACACCCCCGCCGGAGGCGTCCGACAGGCGGAGTAGGCGCGGGGGTGGGGATCAGTAGAAGCTTTGTGGGTCGATGTCGATCGCCAGCCGCAGGGCTGGGGGCAACCTTACCTGTTCCACCCATTCCGCAAGGGCGGATTGGAGGGCGCTGCCCTTGTCTGCCTTGACGAGAAGCCGTACGCGGTGCCTTCCCCTTATGCGGGAAATCGGGGCAGGGGCGGGGCCGAAGACCTGCGCGCCGATCCGGCGCAGCGGCGCGTCAAGTCGCGCAAGCTCTGCGCCCACATCAAAAACCTGTGCAACATCCGGCCCCGACAGGATGATGCCGGCCATGCGCCCGTAGGGCGGCACGCCTGCCGCCTGCCGCTCGGCTGCCTCGGCTTTCCAGAAGGCTTCTTCCTCGCCTCCGAGGATGGCACGGATGACGGGGTGATCGGGTTGATGGGTCTGCAGCAGGGCGGTGCCGCGCAATTCGGCGCGACCCGCCCTGCCAGCCACCTGCCGCATCAACTGGAAGGTGCGCTCGGCTGCCCGCAGGTCTGACCCCTGCAATCCAAGATCGGCGTCAATCACGCCCACGAGGGTGAGCAAAGGAAAGTTGTGGCCCTTGGCGACGATCTGGGTTCCGATGATGATATCGGCGCCCCCCGAGGCAATGGTCTCGATCTGGGCTTTCAGCGCGCGGGCCGACCCGAACAGGTCTGACGACAGGACCGCAAGCCGTGCCTCGGGAAAGGTGGCCGCCACCTCTTCGGCCAGACGTTCCACCCCGGGGCCGACAGCAGCCATTTTCCCCTCTACCTTGCAGGCAGGGCAAGCGGTTGGCACGGGCTTGGTGGCGCCGCATTGATGACAGACCAGTCGCTTCAGAAAGCGGTGCTCCACCATGCGGGCGTCGCAATCATCGCATCCGACCTGATGGCCGCAGGCGCGGCAGAGCGTGATCGGCGCATAGCCGCGACGGTTGAGGAAAAGGAGCGACTGTTCCCCCTTTGCCACCCGCGCCCGCACCGCTGCGGCAAGGCTGGGCGAGATGAAGCGGTCATGCGGCAGCGTTTCGGCGCTCATGTCGATGGCCTGCATCTGCGGCATTTCCGCAGCCCCGAAGCGCGCCCCGAGATTCAGGCGCAGATACTTTCCGGCATCGGCATTGGCCCAGCTTTCCAGCGAGGGCGTGGCCGAAGCCAAAACCACCGGACAGCCCGCGATCGCACCGCGCAGCACCGCCATATCGCGGGCGTTGTAGAGCACGCCATCTTCCTGCTTGTAGGACGTGTCGTGCTCTTCATCCACCACGATGAGGCCCAGTTGCTGAAAGGGCAGGAACAGCGCTGACCTTGCGCCCACCACGAATGACGCGCCGCCCTCGGCAACCATGCGCCAGAGGCGGCGGCGTTCGGTCAGCGTAACGCCGGAGTGCCATTCGGCAGGCCGCGCGCCAAAGCGGGCCTGCACGCGGGTGAGGAAATCGGCCGTCAGGGCGATTTCGGGAAGCAGCACCAGCGCCTGCCGCCCTTGGCGCAGACATTCGGCGACCGCCTCGAGATAGACCTCGGTCTTGCCCGAGCCTGTGACACCCTTCAGCAGGGTGCAGGAATAATCCCCCCTGTCCACCGCAGCGACGAGGGCATCGCCTGCCGCGATCTGGTCCCCCGCAAGCCGTGCTTCCGATGTTGCGCAGAGCGGCGGGTAGGGGGTGTCCTTGGGCGCATCTTCTTCGCTCAGCACGCCCTTGGCCACCAGACCCTTTACCACAGATGCCGTGCAGCCCGCCGCCTCGGTGAGTTCCGCCAGCGTGACCGCCGCGCCGCGATAGTCGCGCAGCGCCTCGACCACGCGAAAACGCGCATCAGTCAACTGGTTGGGCACCGGACCCGTCAGGCGATAAACCCGCCGCGTCGCCGCGCCCGACATCAGCCCCGGCGCGCGCGTCGCAAGGCGCAGCATGGCCGGTAGCGGGGTCAGCGTGTAATCGGCGGCCCGCGTCAGGAAGGCGCGCAATTCGGCGCGCATCGGCCGCGCATCAAGGACACGGCTGACACTTCGCAGTTTCGCCACGTCAAACCGGCCTTCTCCCGGACCCCAGATCACACCTAGCACCTTGCGCGGTCCCAGCGGCACCTCGACGAAATCTCCGTCCGCGCAGCCACCCTCGGGGGCGCGGTAATCCAGCACACCGAGGCCGGAGCGGCCAAGCGTCTCGGTGATCAGAACGCCGACGGTTTGTCCGGGCGCATAGGTCCGATCTGTGACTGTTAGCGCCATCCGCTGTCTTTCGTTCTGCCTCCCGATGGGGTAAACCCCCGATGAACCCCTCGCAACCCATCGAAGGACGCGCCCCATGAGATTTTTCGTAGACACCGCCGATGTCGAGGCAATTGCCGAGTTGAACGACCTTGGCATGGTGGATGGTGTGACCACCAACCCCTCGCTGATCCTGAAGTCTGGCCGTGACATTCTGGAAGTGACCAAAGAGATTTGCGGCATCGTGTCCGGCCCCGTGTCGGCAGAGGTCGTGGCGCTCAAGGCTGAGGACATGATCGCCGAAGGCCGCAAGCTCGCCGAAATCGCCGAAAACATCGCGGTGAAAGTGCCGCTGACCTGGGACGGCCTCAAAACCTGCAAAGTGTTGTCGGGCGAAGGCTTCATGGTCAACGTCACCTTGTGTTTCTCTGCCAATCAGGCGCTTCTGGCGGCAAAGGCAGGGGCGACCTTTATCAGCCCCTTCATCGGGCGGCTGGACGACATAAACCTCGACGGGCTCGAGCTGATCGGCGACATTCGCCAGATCTATGACAATTACGGCTTTGACACGCAGATCCTTGCCGCCTCGGTGCGCACTGCGAACCATGTCACGCAATGCGCCCTGATCGGGGCGGACGTGATGACCGCACCGCCAAACGTCATCAAGGCGATGGCCAGCCATGTGCTGACGGACAAGGGCCTGGACCAGTTCATGAAGGACTGGGCAAAGACCGGTCAGAAGATCCTGTAATCAGGACAGGGAAAGCCACAGACGGGCGAGCGCGAGTTCGGCCGTCTCATGGCCGCCGTTTTCCACTCCGGCAGACCACAGCGCGGCTCCGGCCGCATAAGCGGCGGGCATCAGTCCGCCGTTTTCGCATTGGCTGACCGCACGGATGCGGCAGCCGGAGTCCACAGCGCTGCGCAAGGCGGCAATGATCTCGGGGTCTTGCATCATGGTTCCGGCCCCGAACACGCGCAGAACAGCCCCGTCAAGCTGCGCCAAGGCGGCGCCGAGCGCGGCCGCAGGCAGACCGGGTGACAGTGACAGGATTGCCAGCCTGCGGGTGGCAAACCGGCGAGAGCTTGGGGGATAGGCGCTTTGCAGGGTGCTGCGGAAAGCGTCGGCGGCGTGGCTGTCTTGCTTGATCAGGCCGGCGGCGGGCAGCAGCCGCCCCGCGAAGGCGAGCCAGACGCCCGCTGGCGCTGTTAGGGCCGCGTCCAGCGCAAGTTGCAGGTTGGCCTCGGCATCCCCGCCCGTGTTCAGCGGGGCCATCGACCCGCTGAGGATCACCGGAAGGCGGGTTTGGTCAAGCACGCTAGAGAGTGCAGCCCCCGTAAATGCCATCGTGTCTGTTCCGTGAACAATGATGACGCCATCGCCCTGCCATGCTTCGATCCGGTCAAGCATGTGGTTCCAGTCGGCGGGGCGGATGTTGGCGCTGTCGATCAAGGGGGAGAACTGTTCGATCGTCACCTTTGTGCCTGCGGGTGCCAGCTTGTCCACCGCCGCTTCAAGCACGCCCGCGCCGGGGTGCAGGCCATCGGGGCCGGGGATCATCCCGATGGTGCCGCCCGTGTAGAGGATCAGAATATGCGCCATGCCCTTGCCCCGGTTTGCCTGTTCACGCGACATATCAGATACAGGCCGGCGGCGGAATGCGGGCGGAAATCAGCGACGCGGGCAGAATACCTTCCCCACGCTTGCCGATTTCCGCTATATTTCCCCTCAAATCAGCAAGAATGACCGGGCAGAGTTATCATGATCGAACAAGACCTGCGTGACCGCATCATTGCGGAACCCGAGACGATTCTCGAGGACCGTGATCTGATGGCCGCGCTGATCGGCGCGAACGAGCGTGCGATGGGAAGCAATATCGTCGATCTGCGCGGGATTGCGATGGAACGGCTGGAAAACCGTCTCGACCGTCTGGAAGATACGCACCGCACCGTGATTGCGGCGGCCTATGAAAATCTTGCGGGAACCAATCAGGTGCATCGGGCCATTCTGCAAATGCTTGATCCGCTCAGTTTCGAGGATTTCCTGAAAAACCTCGCCACTGACGTGGCGGCGACCTTGCGGGTGGATTGTGTGCGTCTTGTGCTGGAGTCGGTGCAGGATGCCGAAGATCCCGCGCTGCGCAAACTGGGTGAGGTCCTGTTTGTCGCCGAGCCCGGATTTGTGAGCGAGTATCTCTCGGGCGGGCGCAACGTGCCCTTGCGACCGGTGACCCTGCGCCAGACGATTCCTTCCTCCGACATGCTTTATGGCGAAACCGCGGGCTGGATCAGGTCGGAGGCGCTGCTGAAGCTTGATTTCGGCAAGGGCCGACTGCCGGGCATGCTGGTGTTGGGTGCAGAAGACCCGCACCAGTTCAAACCCACGCATGGCACGGATTTGCTGACGTTTTTTGCGGGTGTGTTTGAACGGACCATGCGCCGCTGGTTATCATGACCGCGATCTCGCCACAGGTGCGCGACGCCTTGGCAACGTGGAGCGCGCAGCTTTCGGGCGTGCATGGGGCGGCGCAAAACACGGTGGCCGCCTATTTGCGCGACGTGACAGGGTATCTGCATTTTCTGGCCATCCATCGCGGCGGCACCGAAGGTCTGGCCGGGCTGGCCGGCCTGCCACAGGGCGATTTGCGCGCCTGGATGGCACATGAGCGCGCGCGTGGTGTGTCGGCCCGGTCCTTGGCCCGCAGTCTGAGCGCGGTGAAGAACTTCACGGCATGGGTTGCAGACCGGGCCGGGGTCGATGCCTCGACCGTGCTGTCGGCCCGCGCCCCCCGCTTCAAGCGCAAGTTGCCGCGGCCTTTGTCGGCCGAGGCCGCGCAAGACATGATCGAAATCGTGGCCGATCAAGGGCAGGACGGCTGGACAGGGGCGCGCGACCGTGCGGTGGTCACGCTGCTTTATGGTTGCGGTTTGCGGATTTCCGAAGCCCTCGGCCTGACGGGGGCGGCGCATCCTCTGCCCGAGGTGCTGCGTATCACCGGCAAGGGCGACAAGACGCGTCTGGTGCCGGTTCTGCCCGTCGCGCGGGCTGCGGTGGCGGAATATGTGCGCCTGTGCCCCTTTGATCTGGCGGCAGATCAGGCATTGTTTCGGGGTGCGCGCGGCGGGCCGCTTAACCCGCGCCTGATTTCGGCAGCGATGGAACGGGCGAGGATGCAGCTGGGGCTTCCCGCCACTGCCACCCCCCATGCCATGCGCCACAGCTTTGCCACCCATCTGCTTTCCGCCGGCGGCGATCTGCGGGCGATACAGGAATTGTTGGGCCATGCCTCCTTGTCGACAACGCAAGTTTATACGGCGGTTGATGCGGCGCGTCTGATGGACGTGTATGAAAAGGCACATCCCCGTGCCTGAACTTTGTGCGAGCCTTGCCTGAGCGGTTGCACAGCGCGGCGCTTTGCGCCATCAAAACGTGATGCAACTCCGTTACAAAGCCCTCTGTGTTCATCTCCTCACCGCCTCTGGCGCCGTTCTGTCGATGTTTGCCATGTTGGCGGCGGTCGAGGAAAAATGGAGCCTGATGTTTCTTTGGCTGGTCTTTGCCCTGATTGTTGACGGCATCGACGGGCCTTTGGCACGGCGTTATGAGGTAGACAAGAACTGGCCCAATTATGATGGCGTCCTTCTGGACCTCATCATTGACTTCCTGACCTATGTGTTCATTCCGGCCTATGCGCTGTTCAAGTCCGGGCTGTTGCCGGGTTGGACCGGCTGGATTGCCATCATCGTGATCGTCTATGGTTCGGTGATCTATTTTGCCGACACACGCATGAAAACAAAGGATAAATCCTTTTCCGGCTTTCCGGCCTGCTGGAACATGGTGGTGCTTGTCCTGTTCGCGGTCGCCCCCAGCACGGGGTTGATTCTGGCCATCGTGATCGCGCTGACGGTGGCGATGTTCTGCAATCTGAAGTTCATTCACCCCACCCGCACCAAACGGTGGCGCAATGTATCCCTGCCGGTTTCACTGCTTTGGGTGGTCTTTGCCGGATGGGCGGCCTATGTCGATTTCCACCCCGCATCATGGGCGCATTGGGGGCTGATCCTGACGTCGCTTTACCTGACTTTCGCGGGAATCGCGCAGCAGGTGATCCCCGAACGCCCGGGGGCCCGCTAAAGCCGGGTCAGCAGAACCCCGGCGACAATGACGGTAGCGGCAAGCGCTTTCTCGCCGCTCATCTTCTCGCCGAACGCGATCCAGCCGATCAGCACCGCGAACAGGATCGAGGTTTCCCGCAAGGCGGCGACCACTGCGATCGGGGCGATGGTCATGGCCCAGATCGATACGGCATAGGCCCCGTAACTGGCCAGCGAGGCGACAGACCCCAAAGCCCAAGCGCGGCGGTCCAGTGGCAGGACGGACCGGCCGCGCAAGGCGAGCATTCCCAGCGTGAATATGATGCCATCCGCGACAAAGACCCAGGCGACATAGGCCGCCGGAGCGCCGGAAATTCGCGCGCCCATGCCGTCGATCATCGTGTAGGTGGCAGTTGCCGCAGCTGACCCGAGCGCAAAGGGCAGCAGCCGCCGATCTTCGCCGTTCGAGAAGACACCGCGCGCCATCAGCAGGATGCCAAGGCCAAGGACGGCGATGGCAAGATACTGGCGCGCGCTGACCGCGTCGGGCAACAGGGCCGCGCCGACCATGGCCACCACCATCGGGGCGGCCCCCCGCGCAATCGGGTAAACGCGCGACAGATCACCCCTGTCATAGGCATAGGTCAGGAAAAACTTGTAGGCAAAATGGGTGCAGCCCGCGGCAATTACCCAGGGAATCGCTGCCGGGTCAATCGGCGGCGATACCGCCACCACCGCCAGCCCGATCGGCACCTCGATCACTGACAGGATGACCATGGTTCCGACCTTGGAGGTGCCGATCTTGATCAGGGCATTCCAAAGCGCATGCAGAAAGGCCGCGCCAAGGACCGCCAGAAACACTCCAAGGCTCATGGCTCTGCCTTTGCTTTCATGCTGTGCCCGCTTGCTGCATGGAGTAAGCGGCAGCGATCATCCGTGCAAGGGTGCCGCCTGTATCCCACACAATCGCGCGCTTGGCGCAGATCGGGCTTCGGGTGTAGGAGTATGGCATGTTCGAACGCATTTCCCTTGATGACGCCCACCACCTGCCACGCTGGCGCAGGCCCGAGATGCTGCTTTACGTGATGGCTGCGGCAATGCCCCTGGCCTTTGCCACATGGTCGGCGGTGCTGAATAACTTTGTCATCGAGGTTGCCGGATTTACCGGGGTCGAGATCGGCTGGCTGCATACGGTGCGCGAGATTCCGGGCCTGCTCGCCGTGCTGGTGATCGCGCTGCTGCTGGTGTTCCGTGAACAGGTCTTGGCTCTGTGCAGTCTGCTCCTGCTCGGCCTTGCGACCGTGGTCACGGCTTGGTTTCCCAGCTTTGGCGGCTTGCTGATCGTGACCCTGCTGTCATCCATCGGGTTTCACTATTTTGAGACGGTGAACCAATCCTTGCAATTGCAATGGGTCGAAAAGGGACGCGCCCCGCAGGTGCTCGGGCGGATCGTGGCGGTGGGGTCGGGGGCGGCCCTGCTGTCTTACGGGCTGCTTGTGGTGCTGTGGGACAGGTTCAGCCTGAGCTATGACACCGTTTACATGGTGTCGGGCGGGGCGACGATTGCGCTGACGCTTTTCGCCGCGCTTGCCTATCCGCAGTTCGTCAATCCGGTCAAACAGCGGAACCGGATCGTGCTGCGCCGCCGCTACTGGCTTTTCTACGCCCTGCAATTCATGGCCGGATCGCGGCGGCAGATCTTTGTGGTCTTTGCCGGCTTCATGATGGTGGAACGCTTCGGCATGAAGGTGTCCGAGATGACGGCGCTTCTGCTCATCAATTATGTTCTTCAGATGGTCGCTGCCCCGGCCATGGGGCGCGCGCTTGGCCGGTTTGGAGAGCGCAGTGTGATGGCCTTCGAATACCTCGGCCTGACACTGGTGTTCCTGTTCTATGGCGGCATCTATTGGTTTGGCTGGGGTGTCGTGATAGCCGGGGCGCTTTACATCGCCGATCAGATGTTTTTCGCGCTGTCTTTTGCGCTGCGCACCTATTTCCAGAAAATCGCCGATCCGGCCGACATTGCGCCGACTGCGGCGGTGTCCTTTACCATCAACCACATCGCGGCGGTGTTCCTGCCCGCGGCGATGGGATATCTCTGGGCGACCTCGCCTGATTATGTGTTCCTTCTTGGGGCCGGGATGGCCCTGATTGCCTTGGGACTGGTCCTTTTGATCCCGCGCCATCCTGAACCCGGTGTCGAGACGGTTTTTGCGCGTGGATTGCCGCAACCCGCAGAGTGAGTGGCACGCGTGGCATTTAACCCTATATGACGGGTCCGACGACAGAGGATTGCAAAATGTTCTTCATGAAACGTGCCAAATCACAGATGGTTGACCCCAAGGATGCCCTGCCCGGCCGGGCTGAGCCGTTGCCGACCGCCGAGACACATTTCATCTCTGGCCTGCCGCTGAAATCGCCTGTGCCGGATGGCATGGAAGAAGCGATGTTCGGGATGGGCTGCTTCTGGGGTGTCGAGCGGAAGTTCTGGCAGGTGCCGGGCGTCTGGTTGACGATGGTCGGCTATGCCGGAGGCTATACGCCAAACCCGACCTATAAGGAAACCTGCACGCAGCTGACCGGCCATAACGAGGTGGTTCGCGTCATTTATGACCCTTCGGTGGTCAGCTATGATGCGCTTCTCAAGCTGTTCTGGGAAAATCACGACCCCACCCAAGGCATGCGGCAAGGCAATGACATCGGCTCGACCTATCGGTCGGGCATCTATACCTACACCGACGCGCAGGCCAAGGCCGCCGAGGCAAGCAAATCTGTCTATCAAGCGGCGCTGCGGGCGGCGGGCCGAGGGGAGATCACCACCGAAATCCTGCCTGCGCCCGTGTTCTACTATGCCGAAGACTACCACCAGCAATATCTCGAGAAGAACCCGAACGGGTATTGCGGCATCGGCGGCACCGGCGTGACCTGCCCGATTGGCACCGGCGTTTCGGCCTGATCTTGCCGCAGCCCGGCTTTGATGTCTTGGTAATCGGGGCGGGGCCGGCGGGCTCTGCCGCAGCGATCACCGCGGCACGGGGCGGGCTGCGGGTTGCCTTGCTCGACAAGGCAGCCTTTCCGCGTGAAAAGCTGTGCGGCGGCGGTGTTACTGCCCGGGCCCATGCTTATGCGCGAGACGTCTTTGGCGATTTGCCGGAGGCCTTGTTTCACGTCAGCCGCGCGGTGCGCTTTTCCAGCGGCGGCCAGACCCTGGGGCAACTGGACCCCGCCCCGCCGATCTACATGACCATGAGACTTGGCTTTGACGCCGAGCTGCGCGCCCGCGCGATTGCCGCAGGGGCGGTAGATCTATGCGGTCAGCGTCTTGTCGATTGCGCCCCCGAGGCCGGACGCGTGACGCTGGCGGGGGGCGAGAGCCTGACTGCGCCGTTGGTGATCGGCGCCGATGGTGTTCATTCGGGCGTGGCGCGGGCGCTGTTTGGCCGCGCGCAGGATGTGGCCAGCATCGGCTTTGCGCTTGAGGCCGAGGTGCCGGGCGGGCCGGGGCCGGTGACAGACCTCGACCTGACGGCGCTGCCTTGGGGGTATGGCTGGGATTTCCCCAAGCCTCAGGGCCGAACCCTCGGCATCGGAGGGATCGCGGTGCAGGACAAGGACTTGCGCCCACGCTTTCATGACTGGCTCCGCGCGCGCGGGGTCGATCCGGCCAGCGTCAAGATCAAGGGCCATCACCTGCCATCGGGTGCCTCGCGGGCTGTGCCGGGGCGGGGTGCGGTGCTGTTGGCGGGCGATGCCGCGGGGCTGGTCGATCCGATCACCGGTGAGGGGATCGCTTGGGCGATCCTTTCGGGCCGTCTTGCCGCAGAGGCGGCGGCAGAGGCGCTGCGTGCGGGCGCGCCCCGGTCGGCCTTGGCCCGCTATCAGGCACGGATGGAGCCGATCAGGGCCGAACTGTCACGCGCGCGGTTTCTGGCGCAGGTGGTGTATCATCCTCTGTTGCAGCCGCGCTTGCTGCGCGCGCTCGCAGGGTCGGACCACCTGCAGCGCCGCTATCTGGCCTTGCTTGCGGGCGAGATGGATTATGCAGATCTGGGGCTGCGCCGCATGGCCGGGGTGGTCTGGCGCGTTTTGCGGGGGCACGGCGCGCGCTCGCCTTGACGTCCTCGGCAGCGGCAGCTAGGGCCAAGGGCAACATCTGACAGAGGTTTCGCCATGCCCAGCTACACCGCCCTGACCACCATTGCCGGTGACGAAGCCGCAGAAGCCTTGGCGCAGGCGCTGGAGCGTATGCAGCCCGAACCGCTGGAAGTCGAGATCTATGACGAGGCCGAAACGCCCGGGCTTGCCCGCGTGGTCGCGCTCTTTGCCAAAGAGCCCAATGGCGCGCTGCTTGATGTGCTGGCCGAAGCGTTCGGGGCCACCCCCTTTACCGTCACCGAACACGCGCAGCGCACCTATACCGCGCTGACGACCCTGCCCGGCGAGGGGGCGGCCAAGGCACTCGCCGAAGCGATCGAAGCGATGGAGCCCGCGCCATATGGCGTTGGCGCGTTCGAGATCGAGGACGACTCCGGCCTGTGGGAAGTCGGCTCCTATTTTCTGGAGCAACCTGATGCCGGTATGCTCGATGCCCTTGCCGCCGCGCATGGGGCCAAGCCTTTCGTGATATCGGAACTGCCCGAGATTGACTGGGTCGCCAAGGTGCGCCGCGAACTCGCTCCGGTCGAGGCAGGACGCTTTTTCGTGTTCGGCAGTCATGACGCCGAGCGGGCAGAAGGGTTGTCTGCCGACCGCGTGCCGCTGCAGATCGAAGCGACGGTGGCCTTTGGCACCGGACATCACGGCACTACGCTGGGTTGTCTGCGTGCCTTTGACCGTCTGTTCAGCACCGGATTTGCGCCGGCGCGGGTGGCCGATATCGGCTGCGGCACGGCGGTGCTTGCGATGGCCGCGGCTGCCGTCCTGCCGGATGCTCTGGTGTTGGCGAGCGATATCGACGAGGTGGCGGTGGATGTCGCCCGCGCCAATGTGGCGATCAACGGCCTTGAAGGGCGGATCGAGTGCATGGAAGCTGCGGGCTTTGCCCATCCGCGACTGGCCGAAGCCGCTCCCTATGATCTTGTCTTTGCCAATATCCTGAAGGGGCCGCTTGTCGAGCTGGCCCCGCCGATGGCAGCGCACCTTGCGCCGTCGGGGCTGTGCATCCTGTCGGGTCTTCTGGTGGTGCAGGCAGAGGCCGTGACGGCGGCCTATGTCGCCGCCGGCTTCGAGCCCGAAGGTCGTGAAGATATCGGGGAATGGTCCACGCTTGTTATGCGCCGGATTTGAGACAAACCCCTGCGATTGTTGCCGAAGTCTCGCCTCTCTTGCCGCATTCCAGCCACATTTCCGCCCTAGGATTGTCTTGTGGGGCGTATGAGTTTGGAGACCGGCCATGTCTGACCCAAGCATCGCTGAATTCAATAGCCGCATCGCGCGAATCCAGAAAGCGCGTGCCAAAGGCCACGGGTTTGAGGCCGAGGGCGCTTTGGGCCGGTCGTTCTACACCCGCAATGATCCGCGTTTCCGCCGCAAATGGCGCGTTCCGGTTCTGCGGCCACTGTTTCTGGCGCTGGTGTTCGGCACCGCCCTCAAGGCCCTTTTCCTGTATCAGCTGGGCGCTCCGGCCTATGACGCCCGTGTCGCCGGCCTGATGGCAGGAGAGGGGATTGACCGTATCGGCGGCTGGCTGATGCAGGCAGACCCTGCCACCACCGCCATAGCGCGCCAGATCGGCCTGTTCGGTCGCATCGACGGCTGATCTTTTAAAGTTTCGGCAAAAAACCAAAAGGCCACCGGAGCGATGCTCGGTGGCCATTGTCGTTCGGTCTGTCGTTTGACGATCCGGTGGCGCTTGGGCCAGCGGATCAGCGCATCAGAGACTCGATGTCGCCGCGGCACAGGCCAATATCATCAAGCTCGCGGTCCGTCAGTTTGGACAGGGCTTTGCGGGTGATGCGGGCATCGTTCCATGCCGAGAGCGTTGCGAAAACGCTGCTCACACCTTGAACGGCGCGGAAAATCGAGATGGCACCGAACGGCGCCGTGCGGGTCGTCTCATAGGCGGCCATGACGGTTATCCTTTTTAAACTGCTTACGGGAGAGGCACTTTTGCCCTCGCGCTGCCACATAACGATGCTGCATGTGCAAAGCAAGTAGGCCGGAATACATGGCAGCCATGCACCGGACGCATGGGGTTTTGCCTTCATTTTGCCTTTATTTTTGGGGTCTTGGCGCTAAGGCGCCGAAAGTGTCGCCCGCGGTGTGAGAGGTGTCGCTTTCGCTGCGCCCGCGTAACGGCCCTGTGACAAGCAACGGGGCAAGATGCCGTCAACACGGCCCCGCTTTGAATTGGCTTGGCCTGTGTTCTCCTTTCGTGCTAGCTCTTGCGAAAGAGAAAAAGCTGAAAGGCGGGGCAGGGCGGCATGCGGGTTCTGGGAATCGATCCGGGGTTGCGAAACCTTGGCTGGGGCGTGATCGATGTTGCAGGCGCGCGCATCACCCATGTTGCCAACGGCATTTGTCATTCCGACGGGGCCGAGGGGTCTTTGGCCGACCGTCTGCGCAGCCTGCATGCGCAGTTGACGGAGGTGTTGCGGGTCTGGCAACCCCAGACAGCGGCGGTGGAACATACTTTTGTCAACAAGGATGCCGTCGCCACGCTGAAACTTGGGCAGGCGCGGGGGATCGCGCTTCTGGTGCCGGCCCAGTTCGGGCTAGAGGTCGGAGAATACGCGCCGAACGCCGTCAAGAAATGCGTGGTGGGCGTCGGTCATGCGGCCAAGGTGCAGGTAGACCATATGGTTCGTCTTCACCTGCCGGGTGTCGTGATCAAGGGGCCCGATGCGGCGGATGCCCTCGCCATTGCGATTTGCCACGCCCATCATGTGCAAGCCTCGGGTCGGCTGGAGGCCGCGTTGAAAAGGGCGGCGGGATGATCGGGAAAATCTCGGGCAGGCTGGATTGGCGCGGGCCGGGCGAGGTGCTGATCGACGTGCGCGGCGTGGGATACATCGTGCATGTGTCTGACCGGACGCTGGCGGGGCTGCCGGTGCTGGGAGAGCCGGTATCGCTTTATACCGAACTGGTGGTGCGGGAAGATTTGCTGCAACTCTTCGGCTTTCCCACCATGCTGGAAAAGGAATGGCATCGGCTGCTGGTCACGGTGCAAGGCGTCGGGGCCAAGGCGGCATTGTCGATCCTTGGCGCTTTGGGACCTGAGGGCGTTGCGCGTGCGATTACCTTGGGCGATGCCCGCGCGGTGCAGTCGGCACCGGGGGTGGGGCCAAAGCTGGCGCAGCGGGTCATTCTGGAGCTAAAGTCCAAGGCCCCCGCTGTCATGGCGGCAGGTGTTAGCCTTTCGGCGCGCGCCGAGGTGGATGAGACGGTGGTCGAAGAGATCGCGGCAGAGGCGGCACAAAAGCCGCGCGCACCCGCGAAGAAAGCGGTCAAGCCGGACGAGGCACCGGCGCGTCGGGCAGCCTATACCGCCGATGCCTTGTCGGCGCTGCTGAACCTTGGTTACGGGCAGGGCGACGCGGCGCAGGCTGTGGCGACGGTCGCGTCCGAAGAGCCGGAGGCAGATACGGCTACGCTCATCCGCAAGGCGCTGCGCCTGATGGCCCCGCGCTAGGGGGCGCTGTTCCCCCCGGAGTGTTTTGAAAAGGTGCAATCCCGTTGGGCTTCGGGCAAGGCCCTTTTCAAGCTCGGTCCGGTTTCCCATATCTGGCGGAGACGGAGGGACGTGATGGCCGGATACACCAAGACATTCATGCTTATGGCGGCGCTGACAGCGCTGTTCATGGGGTTGGGCGCGTTTCTGGGCGGGACAAGCGGTGCGGTGATCGCCCTGGCGGTTGCCGCGGCGATGAATGTTTTTGCCTATTGGAATTCGGACAAGGCGGTTTTGTCGATGACGGGGGCGCGCGCCGTCGACGAGGCCAGCGCACCGGGTTTGGTGCGCATGGTCAACCGCTTGGCGGATGGGGCCGGAATGCCACGACCCAAGGTTTATGTGATCGAGACGGATCAGCCCAACGCCTTCGCCACCGGACGCAACCCTGAGAATGCGGCGGTGGCGGCGACCACAGGTTTGCTGCGCCGCCTGAGCGAAGAGGAGGTGGCGGCTGTCATGGCGCATGAGCTTGCCCATATCCGCAACCGCGACACGCTCATCATGACGGTGACTGCGACCTTTGCCGGTGCGATTTCGATGCTGGCCAATTTCGCGCTGTTTTTCGGCGGCAACCGAGAGCGTCCGGCGGGGATGATCGGCACCATCGCCCTGATGCTGCTGGCACCTTTGGCCGCCGCGCTGGTGCAGATGGCGATTTCCCGGTCGCGCGAGTATGAGGCCGATCGGGTGGGCGCGGAGATTTGCGGCAACCCCGACTGGCTTGCATCTGCCCTGCGCAAAATCGAGGCCTTCGCGAAGGGCATCGACAATACGGCCGCCGAGCGCAATCCGGCGATTGCCCATATGTTCATCATCAACCCCTTGCATGCGCATGCGCATGACAAGCTGTTTTCGACCCATCCCAATACGGCCAACCGGATCGCGGCGCTCGAGGCGATGAAGCCCGTCGCGCGGTCCTCGGTGCCGCGTGTTGGCGGCGGTCGGCGCGGTGCAGGTTCGGGGCCCTGGACCTGATCTGAGTGCTTGCCAAAGCTCTGGCGTTCGGGGATTGTTCCGCCATGTTGGAACCTGATCCCGCCCTGCGCCCCGAACGGCTTGCCGAAGACACCGACCGCGCCCTGCGCCCGCAGGGGCTCGAGGAATTCATCGGCCAACAAGAGGCGCGGGCCAATCTGCGCGTGTTTATCGAGGCCGCCCGGATGCGGGGGGAGGCGATGGACCATACGCTGTTTCACGGCCCGCCGGGCTTGGGCAAGACGACACTGGCGCAGATCATGGCGCGCGAGTTGGGCGTGGGGTTTCGCATGACATCCGGCCCGGTTTTGGCAAAACCGGGTGATCTGGCCGCGATCCTGACCAATCTTGAGCCGCGCGATGTGCTTTTCATTGACGAGATTCACCGCCTGAGCCCGGTGGTCGAAGAAGTGCTCTATCCGGCCTTGGAAGATTTCGCGCTCGATCTGGTGATCGGAGAGGGGCCGGCGGCGCGCACGGTGCGGATCGACTTGCAGCCCTTTACCCTTGTGGGGGCGACGACGCGGCTGGGCCTGCTGACCACCCCTTTGCGCGACAGGTTCGGGATACCGACCCGGCTGGAGTTCTATACCGAGGCCGAATTGCATGAAATCGTCTCGCGCGGGGCGCGGCTTTTGGGGGTGGAGGCCGAGCCGGACGGGTGCCGCGAGATTGCCCGCCGCGCCCGCGGCACGCCGCGCATCGCCGGGCGTTTGCTGCGCCGTGTTGTCGATTTTGCGCTGGTCGAGGCGGGGGGGCGCATCTCGCGCGCACTGGCCGACCGCGCGCTGACGCGGCTGGGTGTGGATCAGCTTGGCCTTGATGGGGCGGACAGACGCTATCTGTCGCTTCTGGCCGAGAATTACGGGGGCGGCCCCGTGGGGGTGGAAACGATCGCCGCCGCTCTGTCAGAGCCCCGCGATGCCATCGAAGAAGTGATCGAGCCCTATCTGCTGCAACAGGGATTGATCCTGCGCACCCCGCGTGGCCGGATGCTGGGCGCAAAGGCGTGGCGGCATCTGGGGCTGGAAGCGCCGAAACCGCCCGGGCAGGGCGACCTGTTTGACGGGTAGGTCTGGTGCAGGCGGTCGGTGCACTCCCCGCGGGAGTATTTTCAAAAGAAGGTGCAAGACCTTAGCCGCGTGACCAATGGCAGACGCTGTCATTTCCGATGGAGAAATGCCCGTGCAATCGAAAGCCGGGTGCATCGGCAAGGCGGGGCAGCGCGAGCGGCCCGAGGGCGGGCATTCCTTCGGCACCGATCAGTTTGCCCGCAGTCAGCTGGATCAGGTCGTCAACAAGCCCTTCGGCGATCAGCGCGGCAGCGATCGTGCCGCCACCCTCGCTGAGGATGCGTGTGAGACCCTCTGCGGCAAGGAGGCGCAAGGCAGACGTGAGGTGGAGCCTTCCGCCTTGTGTCGGGCAAGGCAGCAATCGCGCGCCGGTGCCGCGCCATGCGTCCTGCGCCTCGGCGGGGGCCTCGGGCGCGTGAAGCACCCAGACCGGATGCTGGCGCGCCGTGACACCAAGCCGGCTATTCGGGGCATGGGCGAGGGTGCGGTCGAGCAGGATGCGGACAGGTTGATGCAGCGCGCCCATGTCGCGCACTGTAAGGTCCGGATTGTCGGCCAAGGCGGTGCCGGAGCCGACCATCACCGCATCATGGTTGAGCCGCAGGGCGTGGACATAGCGCCGTGCGGCGGGTCCCGTGATCCAGCGCGACTCTCCGCTGGCGGTCGCAATCCGGCCATCTATCGTGGTGGCCAGCTTGAGCGTGACGAAGGGCAGGCCTTGCGTCACCCGTCTGAGAAAGCCTGCATTCAGGCGATAGGCTTGATCGGAAAGGATATTCTCGGTCACCGAGATGCCGGCCGCGCGCAGCATCGCGTGGCCTTTGCCTGACACGCGCGGATCGGGGTCGGTAAGTGCGGTGACGACGCGGGAGAGGCCCGCTGTGACCAGCGCCTCGGCGCAAGGGGGGGTCTTGCCGTGATGGGCGCAGGGCTCCAGCGTGACATAGGCAGTGGCACCGCGCGCATCGCCCGCCTGGTCGAGTGCCCGCCGCTCGGCATGCGGGCGGCCGCCGGGCTGGGTCCAGCCGCGCCCGAGGATGCGCCCCTCCCGCACGATCACGCAGCCCACAGCCGGATTGGGCCATGTGCGGCCCAAGCCCCGCGCGGCGAGCGCGAGGGCATGGGCCATGTGGGTTTCGTCGGTGGCGCTCACTCTTCGGGTTTTTCGCCGGGACGCAGCTCGCTCACGAATTTGTCGAAATCGTCAGCGGCCTGGAAGTTCTTGTAAACGCTGGCAAACCGCACATAGGCCACGGTGTCGATCCGCGCGAGGCTTTCCATCACGATGTCGCCGATGGTGCGGGACGGGATGTCGGTATCGCCGATGGATTCCAGCCGCCGCACGATGCCAGAGATCATCTGGTCGATCCGTTCGGGGTCGATCGGGCGCTTTTGCATCGAGATGCGGATGGCGCGTTCCAGCTTGTCACGGTCAAAATCCTCGCGTTTGCCGCTGGATTTGATGACCACCAGATCGCGCAATTGCACGCGTTCATAGGTGGTGAAGCGGCCGCCGCAGGCCGGACAGAAGCGCCGCCGCCGGATGGCGACGTGGTCTTCGGCGGGGCGCGAGTCCTTCACCTGGGTGTCGATATTGCCGCAGAATGGGCAGCGCATGGCCCCCTCCTCGCTTGTTCGTTGATGTGCCTGCCTCTGGCCCCGGTGTTGCCCCGGGGTCCGTTCCACAAACTATAGGGGCATGGCGGCGATTTGGGCCAGAACGAAGTGTGCGCCCCATCATCTGGGGGCCTGGGTGTGGCGTGGCGGACTCAGGCGGAGCGGCGGCGCGTCTGGCCTGCGTATGGCAAAGGTATGGCTTGCGTCGGGCTGCGGGTGCGCGGCACTGCGCAGACCTGCTGCGCGCACGCCGCGTCAAGGCGGGCTTTACGAAAACAGGCCATCACCCAACTGGTCGATGGCCTGCTTGGCCTTGGCGACGCTGGCCTCGACCGCCTCGTCATGGCTGGGGCGGGTATCGGCGCGGATGAGGTGATGGGTCTTCACCTCGCCATTGACGGTCCGCTCGACCCGCGCGGCGATGCGGAAGATGGAGCCTTCCTTGATCGGTTCGGGGAAGATGCGGAAGTCATTGTGCAGGATCGGCTCTGCCTCGGGGGCAGGGGTGTCGGACTTGCCAAAGAGGCGGGAGAGGAATGAGGGCATGGCGGGCTCCGATAGTGATGTGCAAACATGGTCAGTCTTGCAAGAATGGGCAAGGGTAAGACGAGGCCGGGACATGCTGTTCAGCTCGCGAGGTTGTGCAGCGTGAAGCACCTCTTACGAAGGTGGCTGACATGCCGGATCAGTGGAGGGCGTAACATCTGCGGGTGTTGCGCTTGTCTCGGTGTGCTTCGTGTGCACGCGCCCTGCCGCTAAGCTTGGGTTAAGACCATCGAGAGCCAGCGTTCAGCGGTTGCGGCGTCGCGGATCCGCAAGGTGATTTCGCCTGATTTATTCAGCCGCGCGTCGGGAAACTGTGCGACGACAGCTTCAAAACTCAGGCGCCCCAGACGCAATTCGGGCTTGCGAATATAGGCCAGAACCCATTCATCGTTGGGGATGGCGGCGAAACAGAAATCGTCCCCCCGCCAAATCCGCACACTGTTCAGGAATCCTTTTTCATGGGCGTGAACCGAAAAGTCTGCGCGAGAAGAAAACCCGCTGACCAGAACATCAAACGCGGCTTTTGCGTCAGCCGCGACGATCTCTGCGCGCAGATCATTCAGGTTCACTCGTGTTCCCTTACTGATCCAAGAAGCTGCGCAGCTTGCGGCTGCGGCTGGGGTGCTTGAGCTTACGCAGCGCCTTGGCTTCGATCTGGCGGATGCGTTCGCGGGTCACGCTGAACTGCTGGCCGACTTCTTCGAGCGTGTGGTCGGTGTTCATGCCGATGCCGAAGCGCATGCGCAGCACGCGTTCTTCGCGGGGCGTGAGCGAGGCCAGAACGCGGGTCGTGGTTTCCTTCAGGTTTTCCTGAATGGCGGAATCCAGCGGCAGGATCGCGTTCTTGTCTTCGATGAAGTCGCCAAGCTGGCTGTCTTCCTCGTCGCCGATGGGCGTCTCGAGGCTGATCGGTTCCTTGGCGATCTTCATCACCTTGCGGACCTTTTCCAGCGGCATCTGCAGCTTTTCGGCCAGTTCCTCGGGTGTCGGTTCGCGGCCGATCTCGTGCAGCATCTGCCGCCCCGTCCGCACCAGTTTGTTGATCGTCTCGATCATGTGGACCGGAATACGGATCGTGCGGGCCTGATCGGCGATGGAGCGGGTGATCGCCTGACGGATCCACCACGTTGCATAGGTCGAGAACTTGTAGCCGCGGCGGTATTCGAACTTGTCGACCGCCTTCATCAGGCCGATGTTACCTTCCTGAATGAGATCAAGGAATTGCAGCCCGCGGTTGGTGTATTTCTTGGCAATCGAGATCACCAGACGCAGGTTCGCCTCGACCATTTCCTTCTTGGCCTGACGCGCCTCTTTCTCGCCCTTCTGGACCTGATTGACGATGCGGCGGAATTCGGAAATGTCGACACCGATATACTGGCCGACGACGGCCATTTCGGCGCGCAACTCTTCCACCTTGTCGCGCGAGCGTTCCATCAACGCCTGCCAGCCGCGACCGCCCTTGGCGGCCATGCGGTCGCACCAGCTTGGGTCAAGCTCGTAGCCCTGATATTCGTCGATGAATTCGCGGCGGTTGATGCGGGCGGCATCTGCCAGCTTCACCATGCCGGAATTGATCGTCATGATCTTGCGGTTGATGCCGTAAAGCTGGTCGATCAGCGCCTCGATCCGGTTGTTGTGCAGGTGAAGTTCGTTCACCAGCACCACGATTTCGGAGCGCAGTTTCTGGTAGGCGGCTTCGTCGGCCGAGGAAAAGCGGGTCTTTTCCGACAGGGTCGCGTTCATCCGCGCTTCCTGCATGTCGGCCAGCTTGACGTAATCGCGCGCGATGATCGCCAGCGTTTCGAGAACCTTGGGCTTGAGCGCGGCCTCCATCGCGGCGAGCGACATGTTGGAGGCTTCGTCATCCTCGTCGTCGTCATCGCTGCGCATCAGCGGGTTGCCGTCGGCGTCGAGTTCGGGTTCCGAGGATTCCGAGCGGCGCGGAGCGGCGGCGGAGACATCGACGCCATCCAGATCGGGCGCGCCCATCGGGCCGTCCATGTCATCCTCGCCGTCGAGGCTGCGGCCGAAGGTGGCTTCAAGATCGATGACGTCGCGCAGCAGGATGTCTTCGTTCAGAAGTTCGTCGCGCCAGATGGTGATGGCCTGAAAGGTCAGCGGGCTTTCGCAAAGCCCGAGGATCATGGTGTTGCGGCCCGCTTCGATCCGCTTGGCGATGGCAATCTCGCCTTCGCGCGACAGCAGTTCCACGCTGCCCATCTCGCGCAGATACATGCGCACCGGATCATCGGTGCGGTCCAGCGTTTCCGAGGTGGTGCCCGCCACCGCCACTTCGCGCGAGCCGGAGGAGGTTTCCACCAGATCGCCGCCAAGCGCCGGTTCGCTCTCCTCGACGTCATCATCCTCGATCACGTTGATGCCCATTTCGGACAGCATCGACATGACATCCTCGATCTGCTCGGAGGACACCTGTTCGGGCGGCATGACCTGATTGAGTTGTTCGTAAGTGATATACCCACGCTCGCGTGCGTCGGCGATCATCTTCTTGACGGCGGCCTGGCTCATGTCGAGCGAGACATCGGCCTCGTCTGCTTCAGGTTTGCCGTCGTCGGTGTCTTTCAGGGCCATGGGTGCTCCTTGAGGGCGCGAGGGGCGAATCGCTGCGGACGTTTACGAATCAATACCGCGAATCACGCCGGGTTAAAGGGCCGGAAGCTGCATTTCTTGCCCGATTGGTCGGGAAAAGGGTTACTCATTGCTTACCTCCGCGGCCGCCGCGGCTGAAATCGATGGAGTCGTGCAAGGATCGGGCACGAGTCAATTCATCACGGTCCAGTTCGACCCCGTTTGGGGCGATCACAGATTCCCCTTTGGCATCTTGTGGTCCGCGCGCGGCAGAGTGGCGGGCCTCGGCGGCTTTGGACACGCGCCATGTCAGGCCTTCGTCCGCCACGCCTGTTACATCGTCTTCGGCATCGGCAATTTCAAGCCTGTGGGCGCGATCGGCCTGCAGGCGGGCCAGTGTCTCGGCCAGACAGGTTTCGGCGGCCTCCTCGGGGGCGGCGGGGCCGATGGCGCTGGTGATGCGCACATGCGGGTGCAAAAGAACCGCCTCGGTCGGCAGCGGGGCTTCGGCCATCAGCAGCGCGGGCAGGTCTGGCGCGGCCTGATGGTAGAGCAGAAGGCTGCGCAAGGTGTCGTGGCCCGGGCCGATGAAGGCCATGCGTTCGAGCGTGGATTCGAAGCGGGGGATCAGGGCAGGGTGGTGGATGCAGGCCGCCAGGACAACCGCCTCGCGCAGGCTGTCCTGCACGGTTTCGGCGGGGGTCGCGAGGAGAGAGCGTTTGGTGCTGGGCATCGGGGCGACGGGCTGGAACGGCTTGCCGCGCGCGCCGCCCTGCCAAGGGGCGCCGGGCTGCCACGGGGCGCGGGGGCCGCGCGGGGTGAACGGGCGGGCCCCGATGCCGAAAAGCGTCTCGCGGAGGCGGCGGATCTCTTCCGCGTAATGGCCGCGGATCGACGGATCGGCGATGCGGTTGAGCGCCGCGCGCAGGGTCTTGTCGAGGGCGGCCTTGCGTTCGGGGCTGTCGAAGGTCTTGCCTTCGGTTTCGCGCCGCCACAAGAGGCTGACCATCGGCTGTGCCGCTTCGATCACCTTCTGCATCGCCCCCGCGCCCTGCTGCTTGATAAGGTCGTCCGGGTCCAGCCCCGGCGGCAGCACGGCAAAGCGCAGGCCCTTGCCCGCCTCGAGCAGCGGCAGGGCGAGGTCGATCACCCGCAGGGCGGCGCGGATGCCGGCGGTATCGCCATCAAGCGCGATCACCGGCTCGTCCGCGATGCGCCACATCAGGCGCAGCTGGTCTTCGGTGACAGCGGTGCCGAGAGGGGCAACCGTGGCCTGAAACCCCGCCTCGGACAGGGCGATCACATCCATATAGCCTTCGGCCACGATCAGCGGTTGGCCCTTGCCTGCCGCCTCGCGCGCCGGGGCGTGGTTGAAGAGGTTGCGGCCCTTGTCGAAGAGGTCGGTTTCCGGCCCGTTGAGGTATTTGGCCCGCGCGTTCGGGTCCATCGCCCGCCCGCCAAGGCTGATGGCGCGGCCACGCGCATCGCGGATGGGAAAGATGATGCGGCCGCGAAAGCGGTCATAGATCGAGCCGTCATCCGCCTTGGCGCAGACGCCGGAGCCGACGATCAGATCGGCGGTGAACCCCTTCTGGATCAGGGCGGTGAACAGCGCCTGCCGGGCATCGGGGGCAAAGCCGATCTCCCACCGCTCGACCGCCGCCTCGGACAGGCCGCGTTTGGCGATATAGGCGCGGGCCTCGGCGGCGGCCCCTGTCTTCAGTTGCAGGCGGAACCATTTCACCGCCTCTTCCATCACCTGCGCGAGCTGGGTGCGGTGGTCCTGCTTTTCCGCCGCCTTGGGGTCGCGGGCCGGCATCTGCATTCCGGCTTCGCGGGCCAGAATCTCGACCGCCTCCATGAAGCCGGTGTTTTCCGAGTCCTTGATGAAGGTCAGCACATCGCCTTTGGCATGGCAGCCGAAGCAGTAATAGAAGCCCTTGCGGTCATCGACGTGAAAGCTGGCCGATTTTTCCTGATGGAAGGGGCAGGGCGCCCACCAGTCGCCTTTGGCCATGTTGGATTTGCGCATGTCCCATGTGACCTTGCGCCCCACGACCTGTGAGAGCGAGATCCGGGTGCGCAATTCGTCGAGGAATCCGGGTGGCAGGGACATGGGGCCTATATCGGGTCTCTTGGCCTTCGAGTCCAGCGCGGCGGCACCGTGGGAGGCTTTCGGCGGGCGTATTCGGGGCTGCTGCAAATGCGGGGCGTTGTCTGCGCGGGCCGGGGGCGCTAAGGGCGGGAGCGTTTGGACAGCAAACGCCTTGGGGCAAACGGACGAGGAGGGCGGCATGGACGCGGAGCGGATCAGCGCGATGTTCACGCGCGGCGATGGCAGTTATCTGTGCGCGCGCTGGGGGCGGCCGATTGTGCCGGTGGTCTTCGGGGTCGAGGAGGCGACCCTGACGGTGGTCAAGGGCGCGGTCGAGGCGGTGGTGGCGCTGGCCGGGCACAAGATGGCCGAGACGGACGCGGAACTGGGGGCAAACCTGATGCTGTTCTTCTGCCGGGACTGGGCCGAGTTGCGGGCGGTGCCGAATCTTGACCGGCTGATCGAGGGGCTTGGCCCGCTGGTGGACCGGCTGGAGGCGGCGGGGGCAAACCAGTACCGGGTGTTCCGCTTTGATCAGGCGGGGGCGATCCGGGCCTGTTTCGTGTTCCTGCGGATGGATGCGGCGCTGGCATCGGTGCCCGCCGCGCCGCTGGCGCTGTCGCAGGCGGTGCAGGTGATCCTGCCGTGGAGCGAGCGGGCCTTTGCCGGTGCGCCGCCGCTGGAGATCCGGGAGGGCGTCGCGGTGCTGAAGCCCGAGGTCGCGGCGCTGATCCGCGCGGCCTATGATCCGGTGCTGCCGCAGGTGGCACGCGATGCCAGCCACGCCTTGCGGTTGGCGGCGCGGGTCACTCTGGCGGGGGGAGCGGAATGACCGAGAGGGACATCTTGCCCGAGCCCTGGGTGACCTCGCTGGCATGGGCAAGGTAGACGAGGGCGTGGTTGGCCGCGTCATAGATGCGGGTGACGCGCAGGGATTTGAGGATCAGCGACTGGCGTTCCGAGAACACGGTCTCGCCGCCGCGGCTGCGGTTGATGTTGCCGAGGGTGATCGGGCCGGTCTGCACGCAGTCGATGGCGGAGTAGGACGGGTCTTCGAACCAGTTGCCGTTGGAGAGGCGGTCGATCAGGGAGCGGTCAAAATAGGCGACATGGCAGGTGACGCCTTGCACCTTGGGGTCGGCCACGCTTTCGATGAGGATGTCATTGCCCACCCAGTCCACCCCGACGCGGCCGACCTGCTCGGCGTGGAGGGGGGCGGCGAGGGCGAGGGTGAGGGCGGCGGCGGCGCGGATCATGGGTGGCTCCGGTTGCGGGGAACCGCTCGGGGCGGTCAGGGAAAAGGGGGAAGGCTGTGGCGCATCGGTTCGAGGTGAGGGTCTATTACGAGGATACCGATCTGGCGGGGATCGTCTACTACGCCAATTATCTGAAGTTCATCGAGCGGGCCCGCAGCGAATGGGTGCGGGAGATGGGGGTGGATCAGGGGCGGCTGCGGGCGGAGGCGGGGATTGTCTTTGCGGTTCGGCGGGTGGAGGCGGATTATCTGCGCCCTGCCGTCTTTGACGACCTGCTGGCGGTCACGACGGCGCTGGTCGAGGTCGGGGGGGCGCGGATCGTGCTGGATCAGGCGGTCTGGCGCGGGCAGGAGCGGCTGTTTGCGGCGCGTGTGGTGCTGGTCTGTCTGGGGCCGGAGGGGCGGGCCGTGCGGGTGCCCGAGGCGGTTCGGGCGGTGATGCTGGCGGGCGGGGTGTAACACGCGCGGGCAGAGGGCGTGGTGTCCGGAATCAAGGGCTTGGCCCTGTGGTGTTAGGGGTTTGTTAAGGTTCGCGGCGCGGGTTTCGAGCCTGGGGTTAGGGGGGTGCGTGCGCGCACGCACCCTACGCGGTTTGGCGGTCGGGGAGGTGCTGCGGGTCATGCCGCGCAGCGGACGGGCGGGAATGTGCTGCGGGTCATGCCGCGCGGGGGACGGGCGGGAATGTGCTGCGGGTCATACCGCGCGAGGGGCGGGCGGGGATGTGCTGCGGGTCATGCCGCGCGGGGGACGGGCGGGAATGTGCTGCGGGTCATACCGCGCGAGGAGCGGTCGGGGCGGGCTGCGGGGGGCTGCGCTCCTCGGTCTGGCGCCCGCTGGGCTGGCGGCGCGGGGGGGGCGGGACGGCGCTGGCCGTGCTTTGCGTGCGGCGGTCGAGGCGCGGGGGGCCTATCCGGCTTCGGCCCGTGCGGCCCCGGCGCGCCGATGGGCGCGGGCCTGCGAGGACCACGGCCAGTCTTCCGGGCGGGAGACGAGCCCGTGGCGGACCGGGTCCAGCCAGCACTGGCGCAGATGCGCGGACAGATCGGGCGCATCGCGCAGGTGATGTTCCCAATACCGGCGCTGCCAGAAGCCGCGTTCGTGCCGGGCCATGTCCGACGCGCGCCGTGGCCCGCAGGGCAGCGCCCGCGACACCCGCGACTTGATGAGCCGCCAGCGCGTGGGATAGTCGCGGTCCCCTTCGGGCAGCGACCAGATGCAGTGCATGTGATCGGGCAGCACCACCCAAGCCAGAATGTCGAAGGGGCGTTCGGCGCGGGTCTGGCGCACCGCCTGCCGCAAGAGCCCGATGTTGCGCAGCAGCGCGTCACTGCCGCGATCGGCAAGCGCCACGGTGAAGTAGATCGGCATGTCGGTCAGGTCGGGGCGGCGATACTCTGGCATGGCGCGAGTTTGCCTGCCCAAGGTTAAGCATGTCTTAAACCGCGCCGGCATCGCGCCTCCTGTAAGGCCTGCCGTGGGCGCGATCGGCGCCGTATTGTGTAGGGTGCGTGCTTGCACGCACCCTCGCCGAGGGGCGCAAGGCGCGGCAATGTTTCAGCGATCTGCCGCCTTGTGACGCAGTTGTGTTGGCAATCCGCTTCAAATCCAGATAGAATCACTGGTAACAGGCGGCCGACAAGGCCCCGATAACAAGAGCAGGCGTAATGGAAACGGAAACCCTTGCGATGGCGCAGGAGATTGATTTCTCTTTGATCGCCCTTTTTGCACGCGCAACGCTGACGGTGAAGATCGTCATGATCATGCTGATGGTCATGTCCTTCTGGTCCTGGGCAACCATCGTGCAGCGCCATATCGTCTATCGCGCGGCGCGCCGCGAGGCCGAGATTTTCGACCGTGCCTTCTGGTCGGGCGAGCCGCTGGATGAACTTTTCGAAAAGATCGGGCCGCAGCCGGAAGGGGCGAGCGAGAAGATCTTTGCCGCCGGGATGCTGGAGTGGCGGCGCAGCCACCGGCAGGATGGCGCGCTGATCGCGGGCGCGCAGGCCCGGATCGACCGGGCGATGAATGTGGCGATCTCGCGCGAGAGCGAGCGGCTGAACACCGGCCTGTCCTTTCTGGCCACCACCGGGGCGACCGCGCCCTTCATCGGGCTGTTCGGCACCGTCTGGGGCATCAAGCACAGTTTCGAGCAGATCGCGATCTCGCAGAACACCAACCTTGCCGTCGTGGCCCCCGGTATTGCCGAGGCGCTGCTGGCGACCGGCATCGGCCTCATCGCCGCTATTCCGGCGGTGGTGTTCTACAACAAGCTCAATTCCGACAGCGAGCGTATCTTGGGCGGCTATGAAAGCTTTGCCGATGAATTCGCCACCATCCTGTCGCGCCAGTTGGATACCTGAGCCGTGGGGGGCGGGGTTCAGCAGAAATCGGGTGGCGGATCGGGCCGCCGCCGCCGGGGCAAGTCGGCGGCGATGGCCGAGATCAACATCACGCCCTTTGTCGACGTGATGCTGGTGCTTTTGATCATCTTCATGGTGGCCGCGCCGATGCTGACGGTGGGCGTGCCGGTGGAGTTGCCGCGCACGGCGGCCAGTGCCTTGCCCACCGAGCAGGAAGAGCCGCTGAGCATCACGCTGACGGCGGATGGCCGCACCCTGATCCAGACCACGGAAGTTCCGATGAACGAGCTGATCCCCCGGCTGAGTGCGATCGCGGCGGAGCGGACGAGCAACAAGGTGTTTTTGCGCGCCGACGGGGCGATCCCCTATCAGCGGGTGGCGGAAGTCATGGGCGCGCTGAACGCGGGCGGGTTCAATTCGATCGGTCTGGTGACCGATACGGACGGGCCTGCGATGAACGGCAGCGGCAACTAGGGCCGATTGGGAAAACGCGCGCGCAATGCAGACGGGCACAGTCATATCTGGCGCTGGCCATGCGGCTTTGATCCTCTGGGTGATTCTGGGGGATTGGCTGTTTGCGCGTCAGGAACCCGCGGCGGTGGAGGTGGCAGAGGTGTCGCTGATCTCGGCCGCCGAGTTCGATGCGATGGTGGCCGCCGCGCCCTCGACGCCCGAGCCTGCGCCTGCGGCAGAACCCGCGCCCGAGCCGCCCGCGCCTGCCCCTGCACCCGAGCCCGTGCCTGCGCCCGCGGTCGAGCCGCCGCCGCCGGTGGTGCCGGACCTGCCCGCGCCGAGCCAGACGCCGCCGCCCGCGCCCGAGCCGGTGCCGGCGCCAGAGGCCTTGCCGGAAAACAACGGCGTGGCCGATGCCTTGCCCTTGCCGGTGAATCCCGACCCCATCCCCGAAGTGCCGCTGCCGCCGACCAGCAGCCCGCGGCCCAAGCCCGCGCCGCGCGTGGCCCCGGTGCCGGTGGATGCGCCCGCGCCTGCGGTGGAGGTGGCCGAGGCCCCCGTGGAGGCGGTGACGCCCGATCCGGTGGAAGCGCCCGAGATCGTGGAGCCCGAGCGCCCCGAGGCGCAGCCCGAAGAAGCGGGCACCGTGCTGGAGACGGAAGCCAACCGCAACGAGGAGGTGGTCGCCTCTGGCGCGCCGCCGAGCAGTCCGCGCCCGCGTGGCCGCCCCGTGCGCAGCGAGGCCCCGCCGGTGGAAACCGCGCGGCCGACGCCGACGCCTACACCGACGCCGACCCCGACCCCCGCGCCTGACAGCAATGCCGATGCGGTGGCCGCCGCGCTGGCCGAGGCGCTGGCCGCCGAAGAGCCCGCGCCGACCGGCGGGGCGACCAATGCGCCTGTCGGGCCGCCGATGACCAGCGGCGAGCGCGATGCCCTGCGGGTGGCGGTGCAGCAGTGCTGGAACGTGGGCAGCCTGTCGTCGGATGCGCTGAACACCACGGTGGTGGTTTTCGTCTCGGTGGCGCAGAACGGCGTGCCGGATGCAGGCTCGATCCGTCTGGTGAGTTCGACCGGCGGATCGGAGGCCGGTGCGCGCGGTGCGTTTGAAGCGGCGCGGCGCGCGATCATCCGTTGCGGCGCGCGCGGTTTCCCGCTGCCGCCCGAGAAATACGACCAGTGGCGCGAGATGGAACTGGTGTTCAACCCTGACGGGATGCGGGTCAGATGATCACGTTTGCGCCAGAACTTGCCCAAACGGGGGTTTTGCCCTTCGTTTTCCCCCTTACCCCGGCGATGGCTGCGTTATGCTGCCCGCAACAGACCGAGGACAACCCGAGGCCATGATGACAGTAAAACATTTGTCTCTTCCCGTTCTTGCCATCGCCCTGATGGGCCTGTTCGGGCTGCAGGCCCCGGCGCAGGCGCAATCGGGGCCTTTGCGCATCGAAATCACCGAAGGGGTGATCGAGCCGCTGCCCTTTGCGGTGCCGGATTTCGTCGACGAGGGCGGGGCGGGGGAATATGCCCGCAACATCGCCCGCGTGATCGCCGCCGACCTGTCGGGGACGGGGCTGTTCCGCGAGATCCCGCGCGAGGCGCATATCAGCCGCATCAGCAGCTTTGACAGTTCCATCGCCTATGAGGACTGGAAGGCGATCAACGCGCAGGCGGTGATTACCGGCGCGGTAACGGTTTCGGGCGGGCGGATCGTGGTGAAGTTCCGCCTGTTCGACGTGTTCAGCGGCCAGCAACTGGGCGAGGGGCTGCAATTTGCCGGCACGCCGCAGACGTGGCGGCGCATGGCGCACAAGGTGGCCGATGCGGCCTATAGCCGGATCACCGGCGAGGGCGGCTATTTTGACTCGCGCGTTGTCTTCGTGAGCGAGTCGGGGCCGAAGAACAACCGGCTGAAGCGGCTGGCGGTTATGGATTATGACGGCGCGAATGTGCAGTATCTGACGGACAGCAGTTCCATCGTGCTGGCACCGCGTTTCTCGCCCAGTGGCGACCGTATCCTGTTCACCAGCTATCAGACCGGCTTTCCGCGCATCACGCTGATGGATGTCGGCTCCTTGCGCACCCAGACGCTGGCCGAGCAGCCCGGCACCATGACCTTTGCGCCGCGCTTCTCGCCCGATGGCGGGCGGGTGGTGTTCAGCCTCGAGCGGGGCGGCAACTCGGACCTCTACATGCTGACGCTGGGATCGGGCAATCTGGTGCAGCTGACCAACGCGCCCTCGATCGAGACCGCGCCGAGCTTCAGCCCCGATGGCAGCCAGATCGTGTTCGAAAGTGACCGTTCGGGGTCGCAGCAGCTGTATATCATGCCCGCCAGCGGCGGCGAGGCGCGGCGGATTTCGGCGGGGCAGGGGCGCTACAGCACCCCGGTCTGGTCGCCGCGCGGTGACATGATTGCCTTTACCAAGCAGCATCAGGGCCGGTTCCACATCGGCGTGATGCGCACCGATGGCCGCGAGGAGCGCTTGCTGACCGCGTCCTTCCTTGACGAAGGCCCGACCTGGGCGCCGAACGGGCGGGTGATCATGTTCACCCGCGAGACCAGCGGTGCGGGCGGACAGGCGGCGCTGTATTCGGTGGATATCTCGGGGCGCAACCTGCGCCAGATCCCGACCGAGGGCGCAGCCTCTGACCCGGCGTGGTCGCCCTTGCTGCCCTGATCTTCCGCGCGTGGCCGGATCGGCCCCCGCTAAGGGGCCGATTCACAGGTCACGACACATCTGATACGCTATGGCCAATCGAGCCAAGAAAAGGAAATACACCATGTCGCTTCTTCCCAAGGCCCTTCTGCTTGTTGCCGCGTTCGGACTGGCAGCCTGTAACAACCCTGACCGTTTTGGCGCTGGCGGTGCCGGAGCCGGTGGTGCGGGTGGCGCGGGCGGTGCCGGCATGGGCGGCGGTTTCGTGGACACCACGGGTCTGGGTGATCCGAATGATCCGCGTTCGATCGCCTATTTCAACCAGCGCGTCGGTGACCGCGTGCTGTTCCCCGTGGACCAGCACACGCTGACCGACCAGGGCCGTCAGGTGCTGTCGGGGCAGGCGCAATGGCTGATGACCAACAGCAGCTATGCCGTGATCATCGAAGGCCATGCCGACGAGCAGGGCACCCGCGAGTACAACCTCTCGCTGGGCGCGCGCCGTGCGGCTTCGGTGCAGAACTACCTGATTTCGCAGGGCGTTCCGGCCAACCGGATGCGCACCGTCAGCTATGGCAAGGAGCGTCCGGTGGAAGTCTGTTCGTCGGAAGCCTGCTATGCGCAGAACCGCCGCGCGGTGACCGTGCTCTCGATGGGCGCGGGGATGTAAGCTGATGCTGCGCGGGGTTTTGATGGCCTTTGTGCTGATGGCGGGGCCTGCGTTCGCGCAGGCCAACCCCCAGACGCTGGCCGATATCCGGGCCGAGCTTGGGTCGCTTTCGGCCGAGTTCAACCGGCTGAAAACGGAACTGGTGCAGACCGGGGCCTCGGGCGGCGCAATGGCGGGCGGATCGGCCTTGCAGCGCATGGACACGCTGGAGGCCGAGCTTTCGCGGCTGACCGCGCGGGCCGAGGATATCGAGATGCGGCTGAACCGCGTCATCAGCGATGGCACCAACCGGATCGGCGATCTGGAGTTCCGGCTTTGCGAGGTGACGCCGGGCTGTGATCTGGCGACGGTCGGCACGACCCCGCTTCTGGGCGGCGATATGGGCGCGGGGGCTGCCACGGGCGGCACGGCGGCGGTGGTGCCTTCGCAGCCGCCGAATGCGGTGGTGATCGAGGAACCCTCGGTGCCGCCGGTCGGCGGAGCCATTGCGGGCGGCGCGGAATTGGCAATTGGCGAGCAGGCAGATTTCGACCGGGCCCAGGCGGTGCTCGGTCAAGGTGACTTTCGCACCGCCGCGGACCTCTTTGCGACCTTTACCCAATCCTATCCTGGCTCGCCGCTAGGACAGGAGGCGCAGTTCCGCCGGGGCGAGGCTTTGGAACAGTTGGGCGAGACGTCGAATGCGGCGCGGGCCTATCTGGAGGCGTTTTCGGTGAACCCGGATGGCGCCTTTGCCGCCGATGCCCTGCTGCGGCTGGGCGAGTCGCTGGCCGTTCTGGGGCAGACGCCCGAGGCATGTGTCACGCTGGCCGAAGTCGGCACCCGCTATCCGGGCAGCATTTCGGCCACGCAGGCGCAGCTTGCGATGCAGGGGTATCAGTGCCAGTGAGCCCGCAAGGCCCGGATCTGATGGAAAGCGCCCGACGGGCGCTTTCTTCCGTTCCGGGGGAGGGGGTTGTGGGGCTTGCCGTGTCGGGCGGCGGCGATTCGATGGCGATGCTGCATCTGCTGGCGGGGGTGGCGGCGCGGCCCTTGGCAGTGGCCACGGTGGATCACGGCCTGCGGCGTGAAGCGGCGGCAGAGGCCGTGCAGGTGGGGCAGGTCTGTGCGGGGCTGGGCCTGCCGCATGCGGTGCTGCGCTGGGAGCATGGCGCGGTGGCGGGCAACCTGATGGAGGCCGCGCGCGCGGCGCGCTACGGGCTGCTTGCCGATTGGGCGCGGGCGGGCGGGATCGGCACCGTGCTGGTGGCGCATACGGCGGACGATCAGGCGGAAACCGTGCTGCTGGGGCTGGCGCGGGCGGCGGGGCTGGACGGCTTGGCCGGGATGCGGCCTGCGTGGACCCAAGGCGGTGTGGCCTTTGCGCGCCCGTTTCTGGGGGTGACGCGCGCGGCGCTACGGGGGTTTTTGCAGGACCGCGGGCTGTGGTTCGTCGATGACCCCAGCAATGACGACACGGGCTTTGACCGTGTGAAGATGCGGCGCGCGCTGGCGGGGCTGGCCGGGGTGGGGATCACCGCGCCGGGGCTGGCGGCGGTGGCGCGGCATCTGGCAGCGGTGCAGGCGGATTTGCGCGGGCTGGTCGCTGATGCGGCGGCGCGGCTGGTGGTGGAGCGTGCGGGGGCGCTGGAGATCGACCGCGCGGGCTTTGCCGCGCTGCCGGGCGAGGTGGCGCGGCGGCTGGTGCAGGCGGCGGTGATGTGGATGTCGGGCGCGCTGCATGTGCCACGGGCGGCGGGGCTGGCGCAGATGGTGGCGGCGCTGGGCGCGGGGGGCAGCGCGACGCTGGGCGGCTGCCGGATGATGCCGCGCGGGGGGCTGGCGGTGCTGGTGCGCGAGCCGCGCAGCCTCGGGCCGGAGGTGCCGCTCGGCGCGGTCTGGGACGGGCGCTGGCAGGTGCAGGGGACGGGGCCGGGCGTGGTGCGCGCGCTGGGGGCCGAGGGGCTGGCGCAGGTGCCGGACTGGCGCGCCGCGGGGCTGGCGCGCGCGGTGGCCGTGACGACCCCGGCCGTCTGGGAGGGCGGGCGGCTGCTGGCGGTTCCGGCGCTGGGATTTGGGTTAACCGATCGTCAAGACATTACTGCGACATTGACGGCAGGTTTTGGCTTATTCCTGTTATCGCATTGAACCCAGCGCCGTTCTGTCTATCTTAGGGGATAAGACCGCCGCCCTGTCCCGGGCGGCGGACATGTGAGGAGACGCTTCGTGGGCAATGCACGAAATATCGCATTCTGGGTCGTTCTGTTCTTTCTGATCCTTGCGCTGTTCAATCTATTTAGCGGCAATCAGACCACCACCTCGTCGCGCCAGATCTCGTATTCCGATTTCGTGCAGCGGGTCGACTCGGGTGAGGTGACCAGCGTGGTCATCGATGGCGAGCGGTTGCAGGTGCGGGGCCGGGACGGCAACACCTATGGCGCGATCGTGCCGCAGGGCACCGATGTGACCGACCGTCTGGTCGCGGCGGGCGTCGAGGTGCGGGCCGAGGCGCAGCAGCAATCGGGCTTTGTGTCGATCCTGATGACCTTCCTGCCCTTCCTGTTGCTGATCGGCGTCTGGATCTTCTTCATGAACCGGATGCAGGGCGGCGGCAAAGGCGGGGCGATGGGCTTTGGCAAGTCGCGCGCGAAGCTGCTGACCGAAAAGCATGGCCGCGTGACCTTTGACGACGTGGCCGGCATCGACGAGGCCAAGGAAGAGCTTGAGGAAATCGTGGAATTCCTGCGCAACCCGCAGAAGTTCAGCCGCCTTGGCGGCAAGATCCCGAAGGGCGCCTTGCTGGTCGGCCCGCCCGGCACCGGTAAGACGCTGCTGGCCCGCGCCATTGCGGGGGAGGCGGGTGTGCCGTTCTTCACCATCTCCGGTTCCGACTTCGTGGAGATGTTTGTGGGCGTGGGTGCGTCCCGCGTGCGCGACATGTTCGAACAGGCCAAGAAGAACGCGCCCTGCATCGTCTTCATCGACGAGATCGACGCCGTGGGCCGTGCGCGCGGCGTGGGCATCGGCGGCGGCAATGACGAACGCGAGCAGACGCTGAACCAGCTTCTGGTCGAGATGGACGGGTTTGAGGCGAACGAGGGTGTCATCATCGTCGCCGCCACCAACCGCAAGGATGTGCTGGACCCGGCCCTGCTGCGCCCCGGCCGCTTTGACCGCCAGATCCATGTGCCGAACCCCGACATCAAGGGCCGCGAGAAGATCCTTGGGGTGCATGCCCGCAAGGTGCCGCTGGGGCCGGATGTGGACCTGCGCACAATCGCGCGCGGCACCCCCGGATTCTCGGGTGCCGATCTGATGAACCTTGTCAACGAGGCGGCGCTGATGGCCGCGCGTGTGGGCCGCCGCTTTGTCGCGATGGACGATTTCGAGAACGCGAAAGACAAGGTGATGATGGGGGCCGAGCGGCGCAGCATGGTGCTGACGCAGGACCAGAAGGAAATGACCGCCTATCACGAGGCAGGCCACGCGATCGTGGGCATGGCGCTGCCGAAATGCGATCCGGTCTACAAGGCCACGATCATCCCGCGCGGCGGTGCGCTCGGCATGGTGATGAGCCTGCCGGAAATGGACCGTCTGAACTGGCACCGCGACCAGTGCGAGCAGCGCATCGCCATGACGATGGCCGGCAAGGCCGCCGAGATCATCAAATGGGGGCCGGATGCCGTGTCGAACGGCCCGTCGGGTGACATTCAGCAGGCCAGCGCGCTGGCACGGGCGATGGTGCTGCGCTGGGGCATGTCGGATGTGGTCGGCAACGTCGATTATGCCGAGGCGGCTGAGGGCTATCAGGGCAACACCGGCGGCTTTTCGGTTTCGGCCGAAACCAAGCGGCTGATCGAACAGGAAGTGAAGCGCCTGATCGACGAGGGCTATGAAACCGCCCGCCGCATCCTGCTGGAGCGCAGCGAGGAGTTCGAGCGTCTGGCGCAGGGCCTGCTGGAATACGAGACGCTGACCGGTGACGAGATCAAGAAGGTGGTCGCGGGCGAAAAGCTGGGCGGCGATGATGATGCCGACAAGCCGGCTTCGGGCGGGGGGATCGCCTCTATCCCGTCGATCCCCAAGCTCAAGCCCAAGGCGACGGGCGGGCTGGAGCCGGAACCCACCGCCTGAGACACGACACGGATTGCAAAAGCCCCGGAACCATCGCAGGTTCCGGGGCTTTTTCGTCGGATGGCTTTGAAGGAGGCAGGAATGGCGGCGTTGAAACCCAGCGGATTTGTGGGCCGGATCACATGGCTGGGCGTGGTGCCTGACCGGAACCGCCAGTTGCAGGCCGAACCGCTGACGCAGTTGCGCGCCGGATTTGACGGACCCGAAGGGGAGGCGCATGGCGGGCTGACGCGGCCCGCCTGCAGCCGCGTGAAGGCGCAGTATCCGCGCGGCACCGAGATCAGGAACACGCGGCAGTTTTCGGTTCTGGGGGCCGAGGAACTGGCCGAGATCGCGCAGCGCATGGGGCTTGCATCGCTGGACCCTGCGCTTTTGGGGGCCACGATGGTGATTGCGGGGCTGTCCGATTTCAGCCGCCTGCCGCCGTCGTCACGCCTGCAGGGCGAAGGCGGGGCGACGCTGGTGGTCGATATGGAAAACCGCCCCTGCGTGCTGCCCGGCAAACCGATCGAGGCGGCGCATCCCGGCTATGGCAAGGCCTTCAAGCAGGCCGCCAAGGGACGGCGCGGCATCACCGCCTGGGTGGAGCGGGAGGGCGTTTTCACGCTGGGAGAGGCGATTGCCCTGCATATTCCTGACCAGCGGGTCTGGGCGCATCTGGCGGAGGCGCGGCGCGGGTGAGGTCGCCCGCCACGCTGTCCCGTGCTGCCCCAGGGGCAGGATGCGGCGGATTTTGTGGGCCGGATGTCGGAAATGCCTGTGTTTTGGGCAAGCGCCCCGGTAACACTGGGGCCAAGCGCCGCCAAAAGGCGCATGCCTGACATGGGAGAGTGACATGGCCTTTGCGTCCGACATCGAGATTGCCCGCGCGGCAAGGAAATTGCCGATTCAGGCCATCGGCGCAAAGCTGGGCATCCCCGAGGCGGCGCTTTTGCCCTATGGGCATGACAAGGCCAAGGTCGGGCAGCCGTTCATCGCCGGGCTGAAGGATCGGCCTGACGGCAAGCTGATTTTGGTGACAGCGATCAACCCCACTCCGGCGGGGGAGGGCAAGACCACCACCACGGTGGGGCTTGGCGACGGGCTGAACCGGATCGGCAAGCGGGCGGTGGTCTGCATCCGCGAGGCGAGCCTTGGCCCGAACTTTGGCATGAAGGGCGGGGCGGCAGGCGGCGGCATGGCGCAAGTGGTGCCGATGGAAGAGATGAACCTGCATTTCACCGGCGATTTCCACGCGATCACCAGCGCGCACAACCTGCTCGCCGCGATGATCGACAACCACATCTATTGGGGCAACACGCTGGATATCGACGCGCGCCGCGTGGTGTGGCGGCGGGTGATGGACATGAACGACCGCGCCCTGCGCGATGTGGTGGTGAACCTTGGCGGTGTGGCGAACGGCTTTCCGCGCCAGACCGGATTTGACATCACGGTGGCGTCGGAGGTGATGGCCATTCTGTGCCTCGCGCGCGATCTGGACGATCTGCAGGAGCGTCTGGGCAATATCGTGGTGGCCTATACGCGGGCGAAAACGCCTGTGACCGCGCGCGACATCAAGGCCGACGGCGCGATGACGGTGCTGCTCAAAGATGCGATGCAGCCCAATCTGGTGCAGACGCTGGAGAACAACCCCGCCTTCGTGCATGGCGGCCCGTTTGCCAATATCGCGCATGGCTGCAATTCGGTGATCGCCACCACCACGGCGCTGAAGCTGGGGGAGTATGTGGTGACCGAGGCGGGTTTTGGCGCCGATCTGGGGGCCGAGAAGTTCTTTGACATCAAGTGCCGCAAGGCGGGCCTGCGCCCCGCGGCGGCGGTCATTGTCGCCACGGTGCGCGCGATGAAGATGAATGGCGGGGTGGCCAAGGCGGATCTGGGCACCGAGAATGTGGCTGCGGTGCAGGCGGGCTGCCCCAACCTTGGCCGCCATATCACCAATGTGAAGGGCTTTGGCGTGCCGGTGGTGGTGGCGATCAACCATTTCACCACCGATACCGAGGCCGAGATTCAGGCGGTGAAGGATTATGTGGCCGCCCAAGGGGCCGAGGCGGTGTTGTGCAAGCATTGGGCGCAGGGCAGCGCGGGGATCGAGGATCTGGCGCGCAAGGTGGTGGCGCTGGCCGAGAGCGGCGTGGCCGATTTCGCGCCGCTCTATCCCGATGCCATGCCGCTGCTGGCTAAGATCGAGACCATCGCCAAACGCATCTACCATGCCGAGGCCGTGGTGGCCGACAAGGCGGTGGTGGACCAGTTGAAGGCCTGGGAGGCGGCGGGGCATGGGCATTTGCCGGTCTGCATCGCCAAGACGCAATACAGCTTTACCACCGACCCGACGGTGCGCGGCGCGCCCACCGGCCACAGCATCCCGGTGCGCGAGGTGCGGCTTTCGGCGGGGGCGGGGTTTGTGGTGGCGATCTGCGGCGAGATCATGACCATGCCCGGATTGCCGCGCGTGCCTTCGGCCGAGGTGATCCGCCTGAACGCGGATGGCGATGTCGAAGGCCTGTTCTGAGCCGGATTCTGAGGCAATTCCCCGCGTTGCCCTTTGGCGGGCGGCGCTTTATGTCGGGGGGGTCTAACGGGAAGGGTCCGATGCGCAAACCTGCCGAATGTGAAACCATGGCCCATATCCGGGCCGAGATTGACCGGCTGGATGAAGATCTGGTGCGGCTTTTTGCCGAACGTGCGGGCTATATCGACCGCGCCGCCGAGATCAAGGCCGAGGTCGATCTGCCCGCCCGGATCGGGAGCCGCGTCGAAGAGGTGGTGGCCAATGTGCGCCGGCATGCGCTGGCCCATGGTCTGCCGCCCGATCTGGTGGAAAAGCTCTGGCGGCGCCTGATCGACTGGTCGATCGCGCGCGAGGAAAACCGGCTTGGACCTGATTCCATGCGAAAGGACAGTTGAGATGACAGCACAGGTGATCGACGGCAAGGCCTTTGCGGCCGATGTGCGCGCGCGCGTTGCGGCGCATGTGGCCCGTCTTGGCGAAGAACAGGGGATCGTCCCCGGGCTTGCCGTGGTTCTGGTGGGCGAGGACCCGGCCAGCCAGGTCTATGTGCGCAACAAGGGCGTGCAGACCCGCGAGGCCGGGATGGCCAGTTTCGAGCACAAGCTGCCCGCCGAGACCGCCGAGGCCGATCTGCTGGCGCTGATCGCAGAGCTGAATGCCGACCCGAAGGTGCATGGCATTCTGGTGCAACTGCCCTTGCCTGCCCACATGAATGCCGATCTGGTCATCAATGCCATCGATCCGGCCAAGGATGTGGACGGGTTCCACATCTCGAACGTCGGGCTGCTGGGCACGGGGCAGAAGGCGATGGTGCCTTGCACGCCGCTGGGCTGTCTGATGATGCTGCGCGCGCATCACGGGTCGCTCTCGGGCCTGTCGGCGGTGGTGGTGGGGCGGTCGAACATCGTGGGCAAGCCGATGGCGCAGCTTCTGCTCGGCGACAGCTGCACGGTGACGATTGCCCATAGCCGCACGAGGGATCTGGCGGCGGTGTGCCGCGGCGCCGATATTCTGGTGGCCGCCGTGGGCCGCCCCGAGATGATCACCGCCGATATGGTGAAACCCGGGGCCACCGTGATCGACGTCGGCATCAACCGGATCGAGCGGGACGGCAAGGCGCGGCTGGTGGGCGATGTGGACTACGCGGGCGTCTCTGCCGTGGCGGGGGCGATCACGCCGGTGCCGGGCGGGGTGGGGCCGATGACCATCGCCTGCCTGCTGGCCAATACGCTGACCGCCTGCTGCCGCGCAAACGGGTTGCCCGAGCCCGAAGGGCTCACGGCGTAACACCATGCAGGAAGGGCTCACAGCGTAACACCATGCCCGAAGGGCGGTCCCCCTAGCGCGGCATCGGGATGGCGCGGGCGACCGCGCCGCCCGCAAGGATCGCCAGCGCGTCGGGCTGCATCAGCCCCGAAAGCGCGGGATCATGGCTCCACAATCCGCCGGTATAGGTGCCGAAGGCGGGCAGGATCAGGCGCTGGCGGTCGGCCAGAAAGCAGCGCCAGACCTTGCCGGCGAGCCTTGCCTTGGGGTGATAATGCCCCGAGACCTCGCCCTGCGCGCCGGTTTGCGCGATGTGGCGGAAGACCAGCCCCGCCAGATGCACCTCGGCGCGGTGGCTGCCCGCAATCTCGAGCGGGCCGGCATCATGGTTGCCCGCAATCCAGATCCAGTCGCGTCCGGCGATCATCCGCGTCAGCCACAGCCGGTCGCCTTCCTCGAGCCCGTCCAGACTCGCGGCATCGTCGAAGCTGTCGCCAAGACAGATCACGCGGCGCGCGCCGGTGGCCTCAACCTCGGCCTCCAGCCGCGCCAGCGTCTCGCGGGTTTCATAGGGCGGCAGCAGCGTGCCCGCCCGGCGCGCCATGCGTTCGGATTTGCCAAGATGCAGATCCGACACGCAGAGCACGCCCTGATCGGGCCAGAACAGCGCCCCCGAGGGGCGGGCGATCAGGGTGGCATCGGCAAGGCGGAACGTCAGGCTCATGGTGCCTGATCTGCCCGCGCGGGCAGGCCAATGCAATCCCCCTGCCGCTTGCACCTTTCCGAAATACGCCCGCCAGAGGGCGTCAGGCCAGCCCTGCCGCCTCCATCAGGCGGCGGGCGGCATCTTCGGCCAGCCGCTCGCGCCCTGCGCCCTGCACCGGGATGCGGCCCGGTTCCAGAAACAGCGGTGCAGCCAGCGGAGTGACGCGGGGCAGGCGCCGCGTCTCGATCCGGCCTGCGACGCGGGCCAGCATCTCTTCGACGCGGGCAAAGTCGATCAGCCCGCGCATCGCCTCTTCGCGGGTGATCTGCAAAAGCAGGTGGTCGGGGTCGTATTTACGCAGGGTGTCATACAGGATATCCGACGAAAACGTCGCCTGCCGCCCCGATTTGCGGCGGCCCTGATGGCTGCGCTCGATCAGACCGGCGATGATGGCGCTGGCGCGGAAGGTGCGTTTCATCACGGCATTGCCCGCCAGCCATGTTTCCAGCCCGTCCTGCAGGGCCTGCAGGTCGAAGAGGGGAGCGGCATCGGTCACGGCGTCTATGCCCCAGATCAGCGTCGCGTAATCGGTGGCGACAAAGCCGAGCGGGGCAAGGCCGGCCTCTTCCATCGCCTTGGTCAGCAGGAGGCCAAGCGTCTGCTGGGCGTTCCTGCCGGCAAAGCCGTAGATCACCAGATGCTCGCGCCCGTCATGCGGGAAGCTTTCGCAGAGCAGCGTATCGGCATCGGGCAGGCGCGAGACCTCGCGCTGGAGCGAGAGCCATTCGGCGGTGTGGGCGGGCAGGTCAGGCCAGCGGGATTGTGCGAAAATGTCAAGAATCCGGTGGGTGAGCAGGGTGGATGTGGCGAATTTTGTTCCATTAAACACAGCAACCTTGGGGTCGCGGCCTGGTTGGTTGGTGACCTCGACCGTCATTTCGCGCAAGGATTCATAGCGCACGACCTGACCGCCGATCAGAAAGGTGTCGCCGGGGGTGAGGGTGGCGGCGAAGGATTCCTCGACCTCGCCCAAGGGGATGCCGCCGGCGCGGTTCTTCAGCCGCACCTTGAGGGTTTCGATGTCGATGATGGTGCCGAGGTTCTGGCGGATCACCGCCGCCGCGCGCGGATCGCGCAGGTGCCACTGGCTGCCGGTCTGTTTCAGTCGCTGCCAGCGGTCATAGGCGCGCAGGGCATAGCCGCCGGTGGCCACGAAATCGAGCGCGGCATCGAACTGCGCGCGGGTGAGCGCGGCATAGGGTCCGGCGGTGATGACCTCGGCATAAAGCGCATCGGCCTCGAAGGGTCCGGCGCAGGCGGTGAGCAGGATGTGCTGGCACAGCACGTCGCGCGGGCCGGGGCCGCGGGGCTCGCCATCGAGCGTGTGCTCGCGCACCGCGTCGAGGGCGGCCTTGCATTCCACCACCTCGAAGCGGTTGGCGGGCAAGAGCAGCGCCTTGGAGGGGGCGTTGTAGCGGTGGTTGGCGCGGCCGATGCGCTGGACGAGGCGTTTGACGTTCTTGGGCGCGCCGACCTGGATCACGAGGTCGACATCTCCCCAGTCGATGCCGAGGTCGAGCGAGCCGGTGCAGACGATGGCGCGCAAGCTGCCCGCGACCATCGCCGCCTCGACCCGTTCGCGCTGTTCGCGTGACAGGCTGCCGTGATGGATGCCGATGGGCAGGTCTTCGGTGTTGTTCAGCCACAGGTCGTGGAAGAACAGTTCGGCCTGCGCGCGGGTGTTGTGGAAGATGAGCGTGGTGCGGTGCCGCTTGACCTGTTCGAGGATGGCGGGGATCGCATAGCGCCCGCCGCCGCCCGACCACGGGGGCGGTGCCTCGGTTTCCAGCATCGAGATGTCGGGGGCGGGGCCGGGGTCGGCCAAGAGGATTCCGGCATCGGGGGCAAGGAAGCGGGCAAGCGCGGGCGGGTCTTCCACCGTGGCCGACAGGCCGACGCGGCGCAGCCCGGGCGCGAGCCGTTGCAGGCGCGCGATCAGCAGGGTGAGCTGGTCGCCGCGTTTGCTTTCGGCCAGCGCATGGATTTCGTCGAGCACCACCCGTTGCAGGCCGGCAAAGACGCGCGGAGCGTCTTCGTAGGACAGGAGCAGCGCCAGAGATTCCGGCGTGGTCAGCAGGATATGCGGCGGGTCGGCGCGCTGGCGGCGGCGCTGGGTATAGCTGGTGTCGCCGGTGCGGTCTTCGACCCTTATGGGCAGGTTCGCGCCTTCGATCGGGGTGCGCAGGTTGCGGCGGATGTCGGCGGCGAGCGCCTTGAGCGGCGAGATATAGAGGGTGTGCAGGCCCTTTGGCGGTGCCTCGGCCAGTTCGGCGAGCGTGGGCAGGAAGCCCGCCAGCGTTTTGCCGCCGCCCGTGGGGGCGATCAGCAGGGTGGCGGGGTCGCCCGCGCGGGCCAGCATGTCCCACTGGTGCGGATGCAGGGTCCAGCCCTTTGCGGCGAACCAGTGGGACAGGGCGGGGGGAAGGGTTTTCATCGCCTTAGGGTAGCGGTGTGTGGGGGCGCGTCAACGGAGCCTTTGCGGGCGCGCTGATTTTGCTTGAAGGGCGCTGCGGCGGGGCCTAAGCGGGTGCTATGCGAATGCTTTTCCTTGGCGATGTGATGGGCCGGACCGGGCGCGCGGCGATTGCCGAGCGGTTGCCGGGTTTGCGGGCGGAATGGAACCTCGATTTCGTGGTGGTGAATGGCGAGAACGCGTCTTCGGGCGCGGGTCTGACGCCGGAACATGCCAAGATCCTGCTGGACGCGGGGGCGGATTGCCTGACGCTGGGCGATCATGCCTTTGACCAGAAGGACATGCTGTCCTTCATCGAGCAGGAGCCGCGCATCATCCGCCCGATCAATTTCAGCAAGGTGGCACCGGGCAAGGGCTGGCGGGTGTTCACCGCGACGCAGGGGCGCAAGGTGCTGGTGGCGCAGGTTCTGGGGCAGGTGTTCATGAAACGCCCGTTTGACGATCCGTTCTCGGCCATCGAACAGGTGCTGAAGGCGCATCCGGTGGGGGGCATGGTGCAGGCGTCGATTGTCGATGTGCATGCCGAGGCCACCAGCGAGAAGATGGCGATGGGCCATTGGTGCGACGGGCAGGCGAGCCTTGTGGTCGGCACCCATACCCATGTGCCGACGGGTGATGCGCAGGTGCTGCCGGGGGGGACTGCCTATCTGACCGATGCGGGGATGTGCGGCGATTACAACAGCGTCATCGGCATGGAAAAGCTGGAGCCGCTGCGGCGGTTCATCACCGGAATGCCGAAGGCGCGGTTTGAACCGGCGGGCGGCGTGGCCACGCTGTCGGGGGTGTTTGTGGAAACCGATGACCGCAGCGGCAAGGCGCTGCGCGTGCGCATGATCCGCGTGGGCGGGCGGCTGGAAGAGGCGCGCCCTTGAGCGAACACCGGCTGTTTGCCCTTGTGCTCTTGGCTTTGGGCCTCGGCTGGGGGCTGACGCAGCCTTTGGGCAAGCTGGCAACCAGCACGGGGCATCAGCCGTTCGGTCTGATCTTCTGGCAATTGGTGATCTGCACGCTGGTGCTGGGGGCGCTGTCGCTGCTGCGGGGCAAGGGCGTGGTGCTGACGCGGCAGGCGCTGGTGTTCGCGCTGGTGGTGGCGGTGCTGGGCACGCTGGTGCCGAATGCGACGTTTTACACCAGCATCCAGCATCTGCCGTCGGGGATCATGTCGATTTTGATTTCGGCGGTGCCGATGCTGTCGTTTCCGATGGCGCTGGCCTTGGGGATGGACCGCTTTTCGCTGCGGCGGATCGCGGGGCTGGCGCTGGGCCTGATCGGGGTTGCGCTGATCGCCGCGCCGGGTGCGGGCCTGCCGGGGCATCTGCTGGCCTTCCTGCCGCTGGCGCTGGTGGGGCCGCTGTTTTACGCGATGGAGGCGAATTACGTCGCGCGCAGGGGCACTGGCGGCATGGATGCGGTGCAGGCGATGTTCATGGCCAGTCTGGTCGGGATGATCCTGTGCCTGCCGGTCACGCTGGCAACCGGGCAATGGATTGACCCGCGCGGCGGCTGGGGCGTGGCCGAATGGGGGCTGATCGGATCAAGCGTCGTGCATGCCCTGTGCTATGCGGGTTATGTCTGGCTGGCCGCACGCGCGGGGGCGGTTTTTGCGGCGCAATGCTCGTATCTGGTCACTGGCGCGGGCGTTATCTGGGCGATGCTGCTTTTGGGGGAGCGTTTGCAACCTTTGGTGTGGGCTGCGCTTGTGGTGATGCTGGCGGGCGTGGCAATGGTGCAGCCAAGGGCGGCGGCCCGGACGGAACAGGGGGCGTGATGCTGGGGATCGAGCTGGATCAGATGGTGGAGGCCTATGCGGCCTTGGCAATTCTGGCGGGGATGCTGGTGCTGTTCGTGCGAGAGACCTATCCGGTCGAGGTGACGGCGATCGGCGGGGCCTGTCTGATGCTGGTGCTGGGCATCCTGCCGCAGGCAGATGCGGTGAAATCGCTGTCCAATGCTGCGCCGTGGACGATTGCGGCCATGTTCATCATTGCGGGCGGGCTGGTGCGGACGGGGGCGCTGGATTCGGCCACGCAATATGCGCTGCGCTATGTAAAGACGCATCCGAAGGGGTCTTTGGCGGTGATCTCGCTGGGCGTGGTCTCTATGTCGGCCTTCATGAACAACACGCCGATTGTGGTGGTGATGATTCCGGTGTTCATGCAGATTGCGCGGCAATTGTCGCTGTCGCCGTCCAAGCTGATGATTCCGCTGTCATATCTGGCGATTCTGGGCGGCACGATCACCCTGATCGGGACATCCACCAACATCGTGGTCGATGGCGTTGCGCGGGAACGCGGGCTGGAGCCGTTCGGGATTTTCGAGATCACGCCGCTGGGCATTGCGGCCTGTCTGGTGGGCATGGCCTATCTGGCGCTGTTCACCAAGCGGCTGCTGCCGGATCGGGACAGCATGGCGATGATGCTGACCGACCGCAGCCGGATGAAGTTCTTCACCGAGGTGGCGGTGCCCGAGGACAGCCCCATCGTGGGGCAGCGGGTGGACAGTGTGGGCCTGTTCAAGCGCGACAACATGCGGGTGGTCGATGTGCTGCGCGGAGATGCCAGCTTGCGGCGGCAGCTCAGCGAGGTGGTGCTTGAGACGGGCGACAGGGTGGTGTTGCGCACCCCGATGTCGGAGGTGCTGGCGCTGCAGGAAAGCCGTGAATTGCGGATGGTGGACAAGCTGTCCTCGGTGCAGACGACCACGGTAGAGGTGCTGATCACCCCCGGTTGCGCGATGGTGGGGCGCAGTCTGGGGAGCATGCGGTTGCGGCGGCGCTACGGGGTGTATCCTTTGGCGGTGCATCGCAAGAACCAGAACATCGGGCGGCAGCTGGACGATCTGGTGGTGCAGGTCGGCGATACGCTGCTGCTGGAAGGCGCGCCCGCCGATATCCAGCGGCTGGCGGCGGATATGGATGTGGTGAACATCTCGGAGCCGTCGGACCGCGCCTATCGCCGCACCAAGGCGCCTATCGTGGTGCTGGTGCTGGCGGCGGTGGTGGGCCTGTCGGCGCTGAACGTGGCCCCGATCCTGCTGTTGGCGATGATCGGGGTGGGCGTTGTGCTGATCACCCGCTGCATCGATGCCGACGAGGCCTTCGGCTTTGTCGACGGGCGTCTGATGGCGCTGATCTTTGCGATGCTGGCGGTGGGCGCGGGGCTGGAACATTCCGGCGCGGTGCAACTGATCGTGAACGCGGTTGCCCCCTTCATGCAGGGATTGCCGCCCTTTGCGCTGATCTTTGTGGTCTATGCGCTGACCTCGGTGCTGACCGAGATCGTTTCCAACAATGCGGTGGCGGTGATCCTGACGCCGATTGTGATCGGGCTTGCCGCACAGATCGGGGTTGATCCGCGCCCCTTTGTGGTGGCAGTCATGTTCGGGGCCTCGGCTTCCTTTGCGACGCCGATCGGTTATCAGACCAATACGCTGGTTTATGGTCCGGGCGGCTATCGGTTCAGTGATTTCCTGCGGATCGGTTTGCCGCTCAATCTTGTCATGATGGTGGCGATCTCGGCCCTGATCCCGCTGTTCTTTCCATTCTGAAGGGAAAAGCGATGCGTAAACTCTTGGCTTGTCTGGTGCTGGCGGGCTGTGTCGGGCCGCTGGGCGGGGCGCCGCAGCCGCAGGCCGCGCGGCTTTCTGCCGAAGTGCTGACGCTGACGCTGACCGATGGCACGGTGTGCCGCGTCACGAACTGGACCGTGGTGCCCGAGGGTCGGCTGGACCCGTGCCTGCCGGGCGCGCGCTATGCGGTGCGGCTGGTCGAGAACCCCAATTTCCTCCGCCAGATCTGGACGGGGCTGACCTCGGCGCTCGGGGCAGAGGGGGCGGTGCCGCCGATGGCCGAGGTGGAGATCACCGATGCGGCGGGGCGCTCGCAGGTGTTTGTCTCGCCGCCGCCGGTCGGGAATATTTTCAAGGATTGATCTCATGGCTCCTAAATTTGGCACAAGCGGGTTGCGCGGGCTGGTCACGGAACTGACCCCGGCGCTGGTGGCGGATTACACCCGCAGTTTTCTGGCGACCTGTCCGGTGGGCAGCGGGCTGTGGGTCGGGCGGGATTTGCGCGAAAGCTCGCCCCGCTTGGCGGAGGACGTGATTGCCGCGGCGCGGGGCGAGGGTGTGGCGGTGACCGATTGCGGCGCGGTGCCGACACCGGCGCTGGCGATGGCCGCGATGGCGGCGGGGGCGGCGGCCATCATGGTGACGGGCAGCCACATTCCGGCGGATCGCAACGGGCTCAAGTTCTATGTGCCGGAGGGCGAGATCACCAAGCGCGACGAGGCGGCCATTCTGGCGGGGCTGGGCCGCGCGCCTGCGGGGCAGGAGGCGGCGCGGCGTGCCACGATGCAGGCCACGGGCGACTGGGCGGCGCGCTATCGCGGTGCCTTCGGCCGTGCGCTGGACGGGATGAAGGTGGGCGTCTGGGCGCATTCGGCGGTGAGCCGCGACGGTGTGGTGGCCTGTCTCGAGGCGCTGGGAGCGCGGGTGGCGGTGCTGGGGCAGTCGGATGTCTTTGTGCCCGTGGACACCGAGGCGGTGCCGGACGACGTGCGTGCGCAGTTCAGGGGCTGGGCCGAGGGGCTGGATGCGATTGTTTCCACCGATGGCGATGGCGACCGGCCTTTGGTCGCGGATGCGGCGGGGCGGATCGTGCCGGGCGATGTGCTGGGGCAGATCACGGCGGCGCTGGTCGGGGCAGAGGTGGTGGTGACCACCGTTTCGGCCAATACCGGCGTAGACCTGTCGGGCCGGTTTGGCCGTGTGCTGCGCACGCGCATCGGATCGCCTTTTGTGATTGCGGCGATGGAAGAGGCGGGCGGGCGCGTCGTGGGATACGAGCCGAATGGCGGCTTCCTGCTGGGATTTGAGGCCGAGGGGCCGGAGGGCGCGCTGCCGCGCCTGATGACGCGCGACAGCCTGCTGCCGATCGTGGCGGCCTTGATCGAGGCCAAGCGGGCCGGATCGCTGGCCGCGCGGGTGGGGCAGGAGCCTGCACGCTTTACCGTGACCGACCGGCTGGAGCATGTGCCGGTGGAGGCGTCGCAGGCGCTGCTGGCCGATCTTGCAAACGGCGGGCTGGAGGGTTTTGTCGCGCCCTTCGGTGCGGTGGCGGCTTTGGACCGCACCGATGGCTTGCGCGCGACGCTTGCGGACGGGCGGATCGTGCATCTGCGCCCGTCGGGCAATGCGCCCGAGTTCCGCGTTTATGCCGAGGCCGGAACGGCAGAGGCGGCGCAGGCCTTTGCGCAGGTGAAGGCCCGCTTGGGCTGAGCCTTGCAGGCGGGCTTGCGGCTGGTGTAAGGGAGGCCAGCACGCAAAGACGGTAGGAGATCGGGTCATGGCCGGCCATTCAAAATGGGCAAACATCCAGCATCGCAAGGGCAAGCAGGACAAGCTGCGCTCGAAGATGTTTTCCAAGCTGGCGAAAGAGATCACCGTCGCGGCCAAGATGGGGATGCCCGATCCGGACATGAACCCGCGTCTGCGGCTGGCGGTCAAGGCGGCCAAGGCGGTGTCGATGCCCAAGGATGTGATCGACCGCGCCATCAAGAAAAGCCAGATGGGCGATGCCGAGGATTACACCGAAATCCGGTACGAGGGGTATGGGGTGAACGGCATCGCCATCATCGTCGAGGCGATGACGGATAACCTGAACCGCACCGCCAGCAACGTGCGCAGCTATTTCACCAAGGCGGGCGGCAATCTTGGCACCACCGGATCGGTGTCGCACAGCTTTGACCGCGTGGGCGAGATTTCCTATCCGGCAAGCGTCGGCGATGCCGATACGGTGATGATGGCCGCGCTGGAGGCGGGGGCCGATGATGTGGAATCCGATGAGGAGGGCCACTGGATCTACTGCTCGGTCGAGACGCTGAACGAGGTGTCGGACGCCTTGGAGAAATCACTGGGCGAGTCGACGGAATCCAAGCTGATCTGGAAGCCGCAGTCGCGCACCGAGGTGGATCTGGAGACGGCGCAAAAGCTGATGCGTCTGATCGACCTGCTGGAAGAAGATGACGATGTGCAGACGGTGACGCATAACTTCGACATCCCCGAAGAGGTTGCGGCGCAGCTGTAAGGCGGCGCTCCGCGCTCCCTTCGGGCGCTTGTCGCTGCACGGCACGCCCGGGCGGGGGACAAGCAGCGAAGACGGCCATCAGGCCGGATGTGCGGCATGGCGGGCGAATTGTGGTGTTGCCCCTTGCAATCGGGGGCCATCGCGCGCATGTAGGGGGGGCAAAGCTTCTTCTCTTTCGGTCTTCTGTCTGCTTCGGCCCACAGTTTCGCGATCTAGACGACTCTCGGCCGGGCCATCGCATGTTGTGGGTGGCACAAAATACAGGAGATCTCACGATGGCCAACGGCACCGTGAAATGGTTCAACGCCACCAAAGGCTTCGGTTTCATCGCCCCGGAAGGCGGCCAGAAGGACGTGTTCGTGCACATCACCGCGCTGGAGCGCGCTGGCATCCGTGCGCTGAACGACGGTCAGGCTGTGACCTTCGATCTGGAGCGTGACCGCAACGGTCGCGAATCGGCGACCAACCTGGCTCTGGCCTGATCTGTCAGGTCTGACCTCGGGTTAGACATCTGGAACGGGGGTGGCGCAAGCCGCCCCCGTTTTGCTTTGCGCCTAGGCTCCGGCGATCAGCGCGGCGGCGATCAGCCACATGGTGATGCCGATGCCCAGTTCCAGCCAGACCCAGGCCTTGGGATTGGCGAAGAGGGGTGCAAGCAGGCGCGCGCCGAAGCCGAGGGCAGTGAAGAAGGCAAAGCTGCCCGCCATTGCGCCAAGGCCAAAGGTCCAGTGCTGCGGGGCGTATTGCGCTGAAATTGCGCCCAGAAGCACCACGGTATCGAGATAGACATGCGGATTGGCCCATGTGAACACCAGAACGGTGGCGAGGGTGCGGCCAAGGCTGGCGCTTGTGCCCGGCGCGGGGCGCAGCGCCTCGCCGCCCCTGAAGGCGGCGCGGAAGCGCAAAGCGCCATAGACCAAGAGGAAGGCCGCGCCCGCGTAGAGCATGGCGGTGGTGATCCACGGCGCGAGCGCGGCAAGGGTGCCGAAGCCCGCCACTCCGGCGGCGATCAGCACCGCATCGGACAGGGCGCAGGTCAGCACCACCGGCAGGACATGCTCGCGCCGCAAGCCTTGGCGCAGGACAAAGGCGTTTTGCGCGCCGATGGCGGCGATCAGCGACAGGGCGGTCAGAAATCCGGCGATAAGGGCGGTCATGGCGGGCCTTTCAAGGGGTCGGCTTGACTTAGCGCGGCAGGCGTGGATCAATCCAGATCATCTTTCTGATGCTGGATAAGCCGTGCTGATCTTTGACCCTGTGCAACTGGCCGCGCTGGCCGCCGTGCATCGGCGCGGGTCGTTCGACCTTGCCGCCGCCGATCTGGGGGTGACGCAATCGGCGGTATCGCAGCGGCTGCGCTCGCTGGAGGAACGGGCGGGCACGCTGCTGATCCGCCGTGGCAGTCCGAGCGTGGCGACCGAGGCGGGGCTGCGGCTGATCCGGCATTTTGACGCGCTGGTGCTGCTGGAGCGGCAGGTGGCGGAAGATCTGCCCGGGGTGCAGGCGGGTGCGGTGAGCCTGCGGATTGCGGTGAATGCGGACTCACTGGCCACATGGGTGATGCCCGCGCTGGCCGAGGTGCCGGGGGTGTTGTTCGATCTTGTGATCGACGATCAGGATTTCAGTCAGGACTGGCTGCGCCGCGGCGAGGTGGTGGGTGCGATTACCGGACATGCGGGGCCGTTGCAGGGGTGCGATACCCAGCCTTTGGGCGCGCTGCGCTATCGGGCGACGGCGAGCCCTGCCTATATGGCGCGCTGGTTTCCTGCGGGCGTGACGCCAGAGGCGGTGGCGCGTGCGCCTGCGCTGACCTATTCCGACAAGGACCGGCTGCAGGCGCAATGGGTGGCGGCGCGGGGGCTGGGCGCGCGGGCCGAGTTTCCGAGCCACCGGCTTGCCTCGACGCAGGGCTTTGTCGATGCCTGCCTTCTGGGTCTGGGCTGGGGGCTGAACCCCGAGCCGCTGGTGGCGGGGCATCTGGCGGCGGGGCGGCTGGTGGAAGTGGTGCCGGACACGCCGCATGATGTGGCGCTGCACTGGCAGTTCGCGCGGCTGACGGCGGGGGCGATTGCGCCCTTGACGCGGGCGCTGCGCCGCGCGGCGGCGCAGATGTTACGGATACAATAAGGCGCTTGTCTCTGCCCGCGCCGGAGACCAGAAAACGCGGATGATGGTCAAGACCGACACCAACCCCGTTCATGCGATCCTGTGGATGCTGGCCTCTGGCCTGAGCTTTGTGGGGGTGACGGGGATCGTGCGTTATCTGGGCACCGATCTGCCCGCCGCGCAATCGGCCTTCGTGCGCTTTGCCTGGGGGGCGCTGTTTCTGGCGCCCGCGCTGATCGGTCTGCTGCGGCAGGGCTTTGCAGGGCTGCATCTGGGGCTGCATCTGGGGCGGGGCGTCGTGCATGTGGCGGCGGTGATCTGCTGGTTCTATGCGATGGCGCGTATCCCTGTCGCAGAGGTGACGGCGATCGGCTATCTGAACCCGGTCTTGCTGACGCTGGGCACGGTGGTGTTCTTTGGCGAGCGGCTGACCCTGCGCCGGGTTCTGGCGATTGCGGTGGCGCTGGGCGGCGCGCTGATTGTGCTGCGCCCCGGCCTGCGCGAGGTGACGGACGGGCATATCGCGCAGATTGGCGCGGCGGTGTGCTTTGCCGGATCTTACCTTTTTGCCAAGCGGCTGTCGGGGGTGGCGAGCGCGGGGCAGATCGTGGCGATGCTGTCCCTGATCGTGACCTTGGGTCTCGCGCCGCTGGCGGCCTGGGTCTGGGTGCCGATGGACCTTGAGCAGCTGGCGTGGCTGGCAGTGGTGGCGGCCTGCGCGACATCGGGGCATTACTGCATGAGCCGCGCCTTTGCCGCCGCGCCGATTGCGGTGTCGCAGCCGGTGGTGTTCCTGCAACTGATCTGGGCGGCGCTTCTGGGCTGGGCCGCCTTTGGCGAGCGGGTGGATGTGTTCGTGCTGATCGGCGGCGCGGTGATTGTCGGGTCTGTCAGCTATATCACATGGGCCGAAGCGCGCGAGCGGCGGCGGGGGCCGGTGCCCGAGGTGCTGTAACCCGCCGGTGCCGCGCGCGATGCGCGGCGCGGTGCGCGGGGGGCTGCCTTTCCTCTGGCCATAAGCCGCTTTGTTGGCTACACTTTGCACCAGACCCGGCAAACGGGCGTTCGGCAGAGCAGAGTTTACAGGCGGTTTTCCCATGACTGAAATGGTCTATGGCTCCAGTCCCGTTCGGGTGACAGAGCCTGTCATTCCCCGTTGGTGGCGCACCATCGACAAGTGGTCGCTGACGGCGATCATGGTGCTGTTCGGCATCGGCCTGCTGCTGGGGCTGGCGGCGAGCGTGCCGCTGGCGAGCCGCAACGGGTTGAATGATTTCTATTATGTGCAGCGGCAGGCGGTGTTCGGCGTGGTGGCGCTGCTGTTTATGGCGGGCGTGTCGATGATGCCGCCCGCGATGATCCGCCGTCTGGGCGTCGTGGGCTTTCTGGGGGCCTTCGTGGCGCTGATGCTGCTGCCGTTCTTCGGCACCGATTTCGGCAAGGGCGCGGTGCGCTGGTTCAGCTTCGGCTTTGCCTCGGTGCAGCCGTCGGAATTCCTCAAGCCCGGATTTATGGTGATCGTGGCCTGGCTGATGGCCGCAAGCCAGGACCTGAACGGGCCGCCCGGCAAGTCGGTGTCATTCGGGCTGACCTTCGTGGTGGTGATGCTGCTGGCGATCCAGCCCGATTTCGGGCAGGCCGCGCTGATCCTGTTTGGCTGGGGGGTGATCTATTTCGTGGCCGGAGCGCCGATCACGCTGATCGGGATCATCCTTGGCATCGTCGGCTTTGGCGCGACGATTGCCTATGAAAGTTCGGAACACTTCGCGCGGCGGATCGACGGGTTCCTGAACCCCGAGATCGACCCGCGCAGCCAGATCGGCTATGCCACCAACGCCATCCAGGAGGGCGGCTTCTTTGGCGTGGGCGTGGGCGAAGGGCAGGTGAAATGGACGCTGCCCGATGCGCATACCGACTTCATCATCGCAGTGGCGGCGGAGGAATACGGGCTGATCCTCGTGCTGGTCATTCTGGCGCTCTATGGCACCATCGTGGTGCGCAGCCTGTTCCGCCTGATGCGGGAACGTGACCCGTTCATCCGGCTGGCGGGCACCGGGCTTGCCTGCATCTTCGGCGTGCAGGCGATGATCAACATGGGCGTGGCGGTACGGCTTCTGCCCGCCAAGGGGATGACGCTGCCCTTTGTCAGCTATGGCGGGTCGTCGGTGATTGCGGCGGGCATCACGGTGGGGATGCTGCTGGCCTTGACGCGCACCCGTCCGCAGGGCGAGATTGGCGATATCCTCCGCAGGGGGCGCTGATGGCTGAGGGAAAGCTGTTGTTGATCGCGGCAGGCGGCACCGGGGGGCATATGTTCCCCGCGCAGGCGCTGGCCGAGGCGATGGTGCGCAAGGGCTGGCGGGTGAAGCTGTCGACCGATGCGCGCGGCGCGCGCTATACGGGCGGCTTTCCGCATGTGGTCAAGGTGGAGCGGGTGGCCTCGGCCACCTTCGCACGCGGCGGTGTTCTGGCGCGGGCGGCGGTGCCGTTCCGCATTGCGGGGGGCGTGATCGGCGCGGTGCTGGCGCAGATGCGCGACCGGCCTGCGGTGGTGGTGGGCTTCGGCGGCTATCCGACGATACCCGCGCTGGCGGCGGCCTGGGTCTTGCGGCGGCCCCGGATGATCCATGAGCAGAACGGCGTGCTGGGGCGGGTGAACCAGATTTTCGCGCCGCGCGTGGACAGGGTGGCCTGCGGCACATGGCCGACCGATCTGCCCGCCGGGGTGGAGGGCGTGCACACCGGCAATCCGGTGCGGATGGCGGTGCTGGACCGTGCGGGCGCGGGTTACATCGCGCCGGGGGATTACCCGATGTCCTTGGTGGTGATCGGCGGCAGTCAGGGCGCGCGGATCTTGTCGGATGTGGTGCCGGAGGCGGTGGCGATGCTGCCCGACGCCATCCGCCGCAACCTGCGCGTGGCGCATCAGGCGCGGGCCGAGGACCTTGAGCGGGTGGTGGATGCTTATGCAGAGGCCGGCATCCGCGCCGAGGTGCAGCCGTTCTTCAATGACATTCCGGCGCGGCTGAGCGAGGCGCAACTGGTGGTGTCGCGCTCGGGGGCGTCGTCGATTGCCGATATCAGCGTGATCGGGCGTCCGTCGATCCTTATTCCTTTCGCGGCGGCGACGGGGGATCACCAGTCTGCCAACGCCCGCGGGCTGGCGGGGGCCGAGGCGGCGGTGGTGATTCCGGAAAAGGTGCTTGACGCCACAACGCTCAGCGGCCACATGGCGGCAGTGCTGTCGCAGCCCGAGGCTGCGAGCCAGATGGCGCGCAACGCCTTGTCGCATGGCCGCCCCAATGCCACCGAACGTCTGGTGGCGCTTGTTGAAGCCCTCGCAGAAGGAGCCCCGCAATGAATGCAGCAACCAAGTTGCCGCTGGAACTTGGCCCGATCCATTTTGTGGGGATCGGCGGGATCGGCATGTCGGGCATCGCCGAAGTGCTGATGACGCTGGGCTATACCGTGCAGGGGTCGGACGCCAAGGCGAGCAAGATCACCGACCGGCTGGTATCGCTGGGGGCCACGTTCTTTGAGGGGCAGGCGGCCCAGAACATCGGCAATGCGGCGGTGATCGTGATCTCTTCGGCGATCAAGAAGGGCAACCCCGAGCTGGAAGAGGCGCGGCGGCGCAAGCTGCCGGTTGTGCGCCGTGCCGAGATGCTGGCCGAGTTGATGCGGATGCGGTCCAACATCGCGGTCGCGGGCACGCATGGCAAGACGACGACCACGACGATGGTGGCGACCTTGCTGGACAAGGGCGGATTTGATCCGACGGTCATCAACGGCGGCGTCATCCATTCCTACGGCTCCAATGCGCGCGCCGGGGCGGGCGAATGGATGGTGGTGGAGGCAGACGAGAGTGACGGCAGTTTCAACCGCCTGCCCGCGACCATTGCCATCGTCACCAACATCGACCCCGAGCATATGGAGCATTGGGGCAGCTTCGATGCGCTGCGCAAAGGCTTTCTCGATTTCGTGTCGAACATCCCGTTCTACGGGCTTGCGGTGTGCTGCACCGACCATGCCGAGGTGCAGGCGCTGGTGGGCAAGGTGGCGGATCGGCGGATTGTCACCTTCGGCTTCAATGCGCAGGCCGATGTGCGGGCTGTAAACCTCAGGTTCGAAAATGGCAGCGCAATGTTCGATGTTCTGCTGAACAATGAGGAAGATGGTTCGAAAATTGAAGGTTGCGTGCTCCCGATGCCGGGCGATCACAACGTCTCCAACGCGCTGTCGGCGATTGCCGTGGCGCGGCATCTGGGCATGAAGAAGGAAGAAATCCGCGAGGCCTTGGCGGGCTTTGCCGGAGTGAACCGCCGTTTCACCAAGGTGGCCGAGGTGAATGGCGTGACCATCATCGACGATTACGGGCATCATCCGGTGGAGATTGCCGCCGTGCTGCGGGCCGCGCGCCAGTCGACCAAGGGCCGCGTGATCGCGGTTCACCAGCCGCATCGCTACACGCGGCTTGCCAGCCTGTTCGAGGATTTCTGCACCTGTTTCAACGAGGCCGATGTGGCCGCGATTTCCGAGGTTTATGCCGCCGGAGAAGAACCGATTGCCGGTATCAGCCGCGATGATCTGGTGGCAGGTCTGATCGCGCATGGCCACAGGCACGCCCGCGCGGTGATGGACGAGGCCGATCTGGCCCGTCTGTTCCGCGAGCAGGCGCGTCCGGGCGATATCTTTGTCTGCCTCGGTGCGGGGACCATCAGCACATGGGCCAATGCGCTGCCCGCGAAACTGGTGGAGAAGGCGGCGTGACTCCGGCGCTGACAGCGGCGCTTTTGTGGCTGGTGCTGGCGAATGTGATCGCCATGCTGCCAAGCCGCGACCACCACTGGCGCGCGGCCTATGTGCTGATCGCGGTGGGCATTCCGCTTGTGGGCTGGGTCACGGCGCAAAGCGGCCCGATCTGGGGGCTGCTTATCCTTGCCGCAGGGGCGAGCGTGCTGCGTTGGCCGCTGGTGTATTTCTGGCGCTGGATCAAGGGCAAGGGCGACTCGCCCGCAGAATGATCTCCGCAGAATGATTTCCCTGGCTCACCACGCCATCCGGCGTCAGGCGCGCCCCTGATCCGGCGCGGGCGGATAGGGTTCGGCGCGGGCAGGGTCCACCTCGCGCGCGGCGGCGCTCGGGTCCATCGTGGGGCTTTCCGGACGCGGCAGGGGCGGGGTGCGGCGCATGCGGCGCACGCTCCAGATGCCGAAGGGAACGCCCGCGGCGAGACCGATGATGGCGGCGACGGCAAAGAGTTGCCAGCCGTAAAGTCCGGCGGTCAGGCCAGCGATGATCGCGGCACCTGCAAAGCAGCCGATGGCCAAGGGCACGACAGTAGCGCGCAGATAGGGAAAGGTCATGGCGATCTCCTTTCGATGATCGGGGTCGTTGATCGGGTCTGCCCGTTCGGGGCGCGTCAGCGCGGGCGCCCGCACGGGGTTGCTAAATCAACGGGGCCACGGGGTCATGGTTCCATGCCTGCGCTAAACATTTGACTATAAATGATTTTTTTGTGACCCGACGGCGGGCGGGGGCGAAATGCGGGAACTTTTGCCGCGCTGCCCCGTTGTCTTTGCATCTGGCAGACCGATCGGCCCTGAAGGCCCGTCTGCGCAAAATGGAGGATATCCGATGCAAGCCCAATCTTTTGCGGCCAACCCCTCGACCCAGAGCAGCGGCAACGGCCTGATTTCCGGCAAGACGGTGCAGGGCACCCGCGTTTACAGCCCTGCGGGCGAAGAGCTTGGCCATATTGACGATGTGATGATTGATACCTCATCCGGCAAGATCGTGTATGGCGTGCTGGAATTTGGCGGTTTTCTGGGGATCGGCAGCGATCACCATGCCATTCCCTTTGGCAAGTTGCGCTATGACACCTCGCGCGAGGGGTATGTGACTGACCTGACCAAAGAGCAGTTGGAGCAGGCCCCGCGCCAGCATGAAACGTGGCGCGAGGACCGCGAATGGCAGCGGCGCAGCCACGAATACTATGGTGTGGCTCCCTACTGGCTCTAAGCCTTTGACGGGACCGAAAGACCAAAACGGGCGCAGCGGGGCTGCGCCCGTTTTGCGTTGCAGGGAACAAGGTTCCGGCCCCATCGGGGGCCTTGTCTTTGGGGCCGCGGCGCGGGTAGCTAGGGGCATGACACAGACGCTTCCCACCCCCCGCGGCACCCTGACCCCCAACCGGCCCCTCGCCGATCTGACCTGGCTGCGCGTGGGCGGGCCTGCGGATTGGCTGTTCCAGCCTGCGGATGTTGAGGATATTGCCGCGTTTCTTGCGGCGCTGCCGCCCGATGTGGCGGTGTTCCCGATGGGCGTCGGGTCCAACCTGATCGTGCGGGATGGGGGCCTGCGCGCCGTGGTGATCCGGCTGGGGCGCGGGTTCAATGCCATTGCGATCGAGGGCGAGGGGAGGCTGACGGCCGGAGCGGCGGCGCTGGATGCGCATGTGGCGCGGCGCGCGGCCGAGGCGGGGCTGGACCTGACATTTCTGCGCACCATTCCGGGCAGCATCGGGGGCGCTGTGCGGATGAACGCAGGGTGCTACGGGTCTTATGTGGCTGATGTGCTGGAAAGCGTGCGGGTGGTGCTGCGCGATGGCAGCGTGGTGGACATTCCGGCAGCGGCGCTGAACCTGCGCTATCGGCAATCGGACCTGCCCGAGGGCGCGGTGGTGGTGAGCGCGACCTTTCGCGCGCCGGAGGGCGACCCTGCGGCGCTGGCGCAGCGCATGGAGGAGCAGATTGCCAGGCGCGACGCCAGCCAGCCCACCAAGGAGCGCAGCGCCGGATCAACTTTTCGTAATCCGGTCGGCCATTCCTCGACCGGGCGGGCCGATGACAGCCACGAGTTGAAGGCGTGGAAGGTGATCGATGACGCAGGAATGCGCGGTGCGACGCTGGGCGGGGCGCAGATGAGCCAGATGCATTCCAATTTCCTGATCAACGCCGGAGGGGCGACTGCCGCCGATCTGGAAAATCTGGGCGAGGCGGTGCGAAAAAAGGTTTTCCAAACCAGCGGGATCACGTTAGAGTGGGAAATCATGCGCGTCGGCGAAGCGTAACGGCCAACCGCGCGCAAAATAACAAGAATAAGGACCCGAACGGGGTTCGAGAGGCAGTAAATGGCGGGTGCATCTGGCAAGGTGTCCCGCGTGGCGGTTATCAAGGGCGGACCCTCGGCTGAGCGCGAGGTTTCGTTATCGACAGGCAATGCCTGTGCAAACGCGCTGCGCGAGGCGGGATATGACGTGGTCGAGGTCGATGCTGGCCCGGACCTGCCCGCACGTCTGATCGAAATCAAGCCGGATGTGGTGTTCAACGCCCTGCATGGACGCTGGGGCGAGGATGGCTGCGTGCAGGGGCTGCTGGAATGGCTGCGGATTCCCTATACGCATTCGGGTGTGCTGGCGTCGTCGCTTGCGATGGACAAGCAGCGCAGCAAGGATGTCTATCGCGCCGCCGGTCTGCCGGTGGCGGAGTCGGTGATCGTGGCGCGCGAAGAGGTGGAAAAGGCCCATGTGCTGCCGCCGCCCTATGTGGTTAAGCCCAACAACGAAGGCTCGAGCGTCGGGGTGTATATTGTGCATCCGGGCAGCAATGCGCCGCGTCTGGCCGCAGAGATGCCGGCCGAGGTGATGGTGGAAGCCTATGCGCCGGGGCGGGAGCTTTCCATCAGCGTGATGGGAGATCGGGCGCTGTGCGTGACCGATATCATCACCGATGGCTGGTATGACTATGACGCGAAATACAAGCCCGGTGGCAGCCGCCACGAGGTGCCTGCGGCGCTTCCGCCCGATGTGGAGGCGGCCTGTCTGGATTACGCCTTGCGCGCGCATCAGGCGCTGGGGTGCCGCGGGCTGAGCCGCACCGATATTCGCTGGGACGAGGCGAAGGGTGTGGACGGGCTGATCCTTCTGGAGACGAACACGCAGCCGGGGATGACGCCGACCTCGCTGTCGCCCGAACAGGCGGCGCATCTGGGGATCAGCTTTCCACAGCTGTGCGCGTGGATCGTGGAGGATGCGTCATGCAACCGCTGAGCGCCCCGCGCCGCGTTGCGCCCGTGACGCCAAACGTGCTGCGGCGCGATCCGGCGCCGTCGCGCTGGGCCTACCGCATGCAGCGCCTGTGGCTGACACCGCTGTTCCGCGTGATGTTCCGGGTGGGGGTGCCGACCTTTGTGCTGATGCTGGTGGTCGGGATCGTGCTGGCCGATGAAGACCGCCGCACCGCGATTGCGGGCGGGATCAGCGAGATACGCACGCAGTTCCAGAACCGGCCCGAATTCATGGTCAGTCTGGTGTCGGTGGTGGGGGCCTCGCCCGAACTGGCCGATGTGGTGCGGGCGCGGCTGGATCTGAAGCTGCCGCAATCATCCTTCGATATCGACCTTGCCGCCGCGCGGGCGCGGATTCAGGAGTTGGACGCGATTGCGCGCGCCGATCTGATCGTGCGCACGGGGGGCGTGCTGGAGGTGGCGATCACCGAGCGGGAGCCGGCCCTGTTGTGGCGCACCGCCGACGGGATCGAGATGCTGGATGCGACCGGACACCGCGTGGCGAGCCTCGCCGCGCGCACGGACCGGCCGGATCTGCCGCTGATTGCGGGCGATGCAGCGGATGCCGCGACGCCGGAGGCCTTGGCCCTGCTTGCCGCCGCAGCCCCGATTGCCGACCGCGTGCGCGGTCTGGTGCGGGTGGGCGAGCGGCGCTGGGATGTGGTGCTGGATCGCAACCAGCGCATCCTTTTGCCGGAAGCCAAACCGATTGCCGCCATCGAGCGGCTGATCGCCCTGCATCAGGCGGGCGATCTGCTGGGACGCGACATTCTGACCGTGGACCTGAGAACCGAACACCGCCCCGTGCTGCGGTTGGCGCCCTATGCGCTGAACCAGTTGCGCCAGTCGCAGGGCATTGACATCAGCAGGAGCCAGCTATGACCGATCTTTATCAGGCGCAGCGCGCCATGCGGAACATGCGCCGTGCCGCCATGCAGCGGGGCGTCATTGCCATTCTGGACATCGGCACCTCGAAAATCGCCTGTCTGATCCTGCGGTTTGACGGAAGCGACAGCTTCGGCGATGACACGGTCGGACCGATGGCGGGGCAGTCGTCGTTCCGCGTGATCGGGGCGGCGACCACACGCTCGCGCGGGGTGCGCTTCGGGGAAATCGCCGTCATGGCGGAAACCGAGCGCGCGGTGCGCACCGCGGTGCAGGCGGCGCAGAAGATGGCCAATGTGCGGGTCGATCATGTGATCGCCTGTTTCTCGGGGGCAGAACCGCGCAGCTATGGGCTGGCGGGCGAGATCGATCTGGAAGACAGCGTCGTGACCGAGCAGGATGTGGCCCGTGTGCTGGCGGCCTGCGATCTGCCCGACATCGGGCCGGACCGCGAGGTGCTGCATGCGCAGCCGGTGAACTTTGCGCTGGACCACCGCTCGGGTCTGGGCGATCCGCGCGGGCAGATCGGCAACCGCCTTGCCACCGACATGCATCTGCTGTCGATTGACGGCAATGTGGTGCAGAACATCCTGCACTGTATCCAGCGCTGTGATCTGGAACTCGCCGGCATGGCGTCTTCGGCCTATGTCTCGGGCATCGCGGCACTGGTCGAGGACGAGCAGGAGCTGGGCGCGGCCTGTATCGACATGGGCGGCGGGTCGACCGGCATTTCGGTCTTTATCAAGAAGCACATGATCTACGCCGATGCGGTGCGCATGGGGGGCGACCATGTGTCGAGCGATATCTCCAAGGGTCTGATGGTGCCGATGGCGGTGGCCGAGCGCATCAAGACCAAGCATGGCGGCGTGCAGGCGACCGGCATGGATGACCGCGAGATGATCGAGGTCGGCGGGGACAGCGGCGACTGGGAGAAGGATCGCCGTCAGGTCAGCCGTGCCGAGTTGATCGGCATCATGCGGCCGAGGGTCGAGGAAATTCTGGAAGAGGTGCGGGCGCGGCTGGACGCGGCGGGCTTTGACAGCCTGCCAAGCCAGCAGATCGTGCTGACGGGCGGGGCCAGCCAGATCCCCGGTCTGGACGGGCTTGCCAGCCGTATTCTGGGCCAGCGCGTGCGCCTTGGCCGTCCGCTGCGGGTGCAGGGATTGCCACAGGCGGCGACCGGCGCGGCATTTTCCTCGACCGTGGGTCTGTGCCTGTTCGCGGCACATCCGCAGGACGAATGGTGGGATTTCGAGATTCCGGCCGAGCGTTATCCCGCGCGGTCGCTCAAGCGGGTGGTGAAATGGTTCAAAGACAACTGGTGACCCCCACCCCTTGCGTGGGTGGGCGAAATCCCGCTGAAATTCTTGCAACAAACCCCATATTTTGTGGGGCGCTAACGCTTTTTTAAGTGACGACTGTCGGCCTTGTGGATATTCTAGGGGGTAATTCGGGAGAAAACGCGTCCGGGACAGACGCTTCGGCCCGATCAGGATATCAAACGCGGCGGCAAGAAGACCTCTGGCGGCACAACAAAAGACAGGCGGATAGGCAATGGCACTCAACTTCATCGTGAACGCGCAGCGCGAAGAGCTGAAGCCCCGGATCACCGTGTTTGGTGTGGGTGGCGCAGGTGGCAACGCGGTCAACAACATGATCGAGCAAAACCTCGAAGGGGTGGAGTTCGTCGTGGCCAACACCGACGCGCAGGCCCTGCAACAATCCAAAGCCACGTCGAAGATCCAGATGGGGATCAAGGCGACCGAGGGTCTGGGGGCGGGCGCGCGCCCGTCCGTGGGGGCTGCTGCCGCCGAGGAAACCATCGAGGAAATCGTCGACCATCTGGCAGGCGCGCATATGTGCTTCATCACCGCCGGGATGGGCGGCGGCACCGGCACCGGCGCGGCCCCGATCATCGCGCAGGCCGCGCGTGAGCTGGGTGTGCTGACCGTTGGCGTCGTGACCAAGCCCTTCCAGTTCGAGGGCAACAAGCGGATGAAGCAGGCCGAGGACGGGATCGAGGCGCTGCAGAAGGTGGTCGATACCCTGATCATCATTCCGAACCAGAACCTGTTCCGCCTTGCGAATGAGCGCACCACCTTTACCGAAGCCTTCGCGATGGCCGATGACGTGCTGTATCAGGGCGTGAAGGGTGTGACCGATCTGATGGTCCGTCCGGGCCTCATCAACCTCGACTTCGCTGACGTCCGCGCCGTGATGGACGAGATGGGCAAGGCGATGATGGGCACCGGCGAAGCCAGTGGCGAAGACCGCGCGGTGCAGGCCGCCGAGAAGGCGATTGCCAACCCGCTTCTGGATGAAATCAGCCTGAACGGTGCCAAGGGTGTGCTGATCAACATCACCGGCGGCTATGACCTGACGCTGTTCGAACTCGACGAGGCCGCGAACATCATCCGCGAGAAGGTGGACCCCGACGCGAACATCATCGTCGGCTCGACGCTGGACACCACGATGGAAGGCATGCTGCGCGTGTCGGTCGTGGCAACCGGCATTGACGTGGCCGTGGCCAAGGCAGAGACGCCGGTGGCACGCCGGTCGATGGCGGCGCCGCTGCCGTCGCATCTGACCGCGCCGATCGAAGCGCCGGCCCCTGCGCCGCAGCCTGCGGTGACGGTGCAGCATGTGGCGCCGGCCCCGCAGCCGATGCCGCAACCCGTGCCGCAACCGCAGCAGCAGCCGCAACTGTTCGACGCGCCTCCGGCCCGCGCCGCCTATGCGCCGCCCGCAGCCGAGCAGCATGACGAATTGCCAGAACCCGCCTATCGCCCGCAGCCTGCCGCCGCGCGCGGTGTGCCGATGCATGACGACGCCGCCGCCTTTGTCGCGCCGCGCCCCCGTGCCGCCGGCACCCCGTCGCCCGAGGCTTTGGCCCGTCTGCAGGCCGCTGTGTCGCGCGGTCCGGGGCAGGCCGCCGCGCCGCGTCCCGCCGCTGCTGCGCCCCAGCCCGCGGCTGCGCAGAAGACCGCCGAGCAGGCTCGTCCCCGCTTTGGCATCGGATCGCTGATCAACCGTATGGCGGGTGGCGGCCATGAGCCGCAGGCGAGCGAGCGTCCGGCCCCGAGCCGCCAGCAGCCGCCCGTGACGTCCTATGATGACGAGCAGGACATGAGCGCCGATCAGGAGCGGATCGAGATCCCGGCTTTCCTGCGGCGCCAGGCGAACTGAGACAGACTTGTAACAATTGCAGCAAAGCCCGCCGGTCTGGCGGGCTTTGTTGTTTGATTTCATCATCTTGCGGTTGTTTGTGCCTGTCATGCGCCGACATAAAGCGTGAGTTGGCATTGGCTTCATGACTCCTTAAGTCATTGTCAGGGAACGGAGGCGGGAATCTTTCCGTTGTTCCGTGACAACTTTGTTGCGATAGGCCAGGGGTCTGACTGTGCAGAATACGCTGAAATCCGCTGTGGTGTTCGAAGGCCGGGGTTTGCACTCTGGCGCGCCCGTGCGCATGGTTGTGCGGCCTGCTTCGGCAGATTACGGCATCTGGTTCAAGCGCACTGATGTGACCAGTGGCGATGCGATGATCGCCGCGCGCTGGGATCAGGTGGTGCCGTCGCGGCTGTGCACGCTGATCCGCAATGCGTCCGGTGTGGAAGTGTCGACCATCGAGCATGTGATGGCGGCCTTGGCGGGCTGTGCGATCCATAACGCGGTGATCGAGATCGACGGCCCCGAAGTGCCGATCCTTGACGGCTCGGCGCTGGCCTTTGTCGATGCGTTTCTGGCCAAGGGGCTGATCGAACAGTCCGCGCCTGTGCGGGCGATCCGCGTGCTGAAGCCCGTGGAAGTGCGCGAGGGCGAGGCCGTGGCCCGTCTGGACCCCGCCGACATGCTTGAGATCGATTTCTCGATCCATTTCGACGAGGCGGCGATCGGCTCGCAGGCCAAGCACCTGAGCCTGTCGAATGGGGCCTTTGTGCGGGAACTTGCCGACAGCCGCACCTTCTGCCGTCAGGCCGATGTGGATGCGATGCGCGCCCGCGGGTTGGCGCTTGGCGGAACGCTGGACAATGCGGTGGTGTTCGAGGGCGACCGTGTGCTGTCGCCGGGCGGTCTGCGCCATCGGGACGAGCCTGTGCGCCACAAGATGCTGGATGCGATGGGCGATCTCTATCTTGCGGGTGGGCCAATTCTAGGCCGCTACACCGGCATAAGGTCGGGCCACGCGCTGACCAATCGTCTGCTGGTGGCGCTTTTCGCCGATTTGACCGCGTGGCGCATGGTGGAATGCAGTGCGCTGACCGTGGGCAAGCTGCCCGGAATGGGCGTTCATCGCAGCGATCTTCCCGCAACGGCATGACAGGGTTGTGACCGGTGGCGCAAAGGCGTTTTGCGCCGCCGATTTTTCTGTGCTAGGACGACTGCAACAGGGCGGATGATGCGCCATGAGGTGCGCATGATCCGGGTGGTTTGATGGATAGGCAGACGATGGCAGTCGGAAAATCGGGCGCGAAATGGCTGGGCATCGCGCTCATTCTGTCATTTCTCTCGGCTTGCGGTCCGCGCACGCAAGAGCGCGCGCTGGACAGCTACACCGCCGAAGAAATTTACAAACAAGGCGAATTGCAGCTGGAGACCGGGGCGCGGCCGAAAGAGGCGATCCGGTATTTTCAAGAGGTGGAACGGCTTTACCCCTATTCCGAATGGGCGAAGCGGTCTTTGATCATGCAGGCGTTCAGCCAGCACAAGGCGCGCGAATATGAAGAGGCGCGCTCTACCGCCCAGCGGTTTCTCGACACCTATCCCGGCGATGATGATGCGCCCTATGCGGCCTATCTGATGGCGCTGTCCTATTACGACCAGATTGACGAAGTGGGCCGCGATCAGGGGCTGACCTTTCAGGCGCTGCAGGGCATGCGCACGGTGATCGAGGAATATCCCGACAGCGATTATGCGCGGTCGGCCATGCTGAAGTTCGAGCTGGCCTTTGACCATCTGGCGGGCAAGGAAATGGAGATCGGCCGCTATTACCTGAAGCGGCGGCAGTATACTGCGGCGATCAACCGCTTCCGCACCGTGGTGCAGGATTTCCAGACCACCACCCATACCGCAGAGGCGCTGCACCGGCTGGTGGAGGCCTATCTGGGCCTCGGGCTGACGGCAGAGGCACAGACGGCGGCGGCGATCCTTGGCTTCAACTACCAGTCCTCGCCCTTCTACGAGGACAGCTTCCGGCTGCTGAAGGGGCGTGGTCTGGCCCCCGAGGCGCAGGGCAACAGCTGGTTGAGCCAGGTCTATCGCCAGATGATCCGGGGCGAATGGCTGTGAAGATGGCGGGGTAAGCCCCGCCCTACGGGAAAACCTATGCTCCGTTCACTTGATATCCGCGATGTGCTGATCATTGATCGGCTGACCCTTGATCTGGGGGCCGGTCTGAACGTGCTGACCGGAGAGACCGGAGCGGGCAAGTCGATCTTGCTCGATGCGCTGGGGTTCGTGCTGGGCTGGCGCGGGCGGGCGGAACTGGTGCGCGCCGGTGCCGCGCAGGGCGAGGTGACGGCGGTGTTCGACCTGCCAGCGGGCCATGCCGCCCATGCGGTGCTGGCCGAGGCGGGGATCGAGGCCGAGGATGAGCTTATCCTGCGACGGGTGAACACCGCGGATGGGCGCAAGACCGCTTTCGTCAATGATCGCCGGGTGTCGGGCGAGGTGCTGCGGGCGCTGTCTGAAGGCCTGGTGGAGCTGCACGGCCAGCATGATGACCGCGGGCTTTTGAACCCGCGCGGGCATCGCGCCTTGCTGGACAGCTTCGCCGGGCTGGACCTGTCGGCCTCGCGCCGGGCCTGGGCTGCGGCGCGGGTGGCGCGCGCGGCACTGGCCGAGGCGGAGGCGGCGTTGGCGGCGGCGCGGGCGGAAGAAGATTTCCTGCGCCACGCGGTGGCGGAACTCGACAAGCTGAACCCCGAACCCGGCGAGGAGGCGGCGCTGGATATGCGCCGCCGTGCCATGCAAGGGGCCGAGCGGATCCGGGCAGATGTGGCGCGGGCGTTGCAGATGCTGTCCGAGGACGGGGCCGAGGCCGCGTTGCGCGATGCGACACGCTGGCTGGAAGGCGCTGCCGACCGGGCGGAGGGCGCGCTGGAGGCGCCGCTGGCGGCGATTGGCCGCGCGCTGATCGAATTGTCGGAGGCACAGGCGGGGGTCGAGGCCTGTCTGGCGGGGCTGGACGTGAACCCCGGCGATCTGGAGGCGGTGGAAGAGCGGCTGTTCGCCATTCGCGCGCTGGCACGCAAGCACGGGGTGCTGCCGGATGACTTGGGCGGCTTTGCGGCGGGCCTGCGCACGCGCTTGCAGGCGCTGGACAATGGCGAGGCGGGCATCGGGGCGCTCCAGCGTGCGGTGGCCGAGGCCGAGGCGGCATGGACCGCCGAAGCCGCGCGGCTTACGGCGGCGCGGGTCGAGGCGGCGGCGCGGCTGGACCGCGCGATGGCGGCGGAACTGGCCCCGCTCAAGATGGAGCGTGCGGTGTTCGCCACCGCGGTGACGCGCGGCGAGGCGGGGCCGGAGGGGGCCGATGAGGTGACCTTCACCGTGGCCACCAACCCCGGCGCGCCGTCGGGGCCGCTGAACAAGATTGCCTCGGGCGGGGAGTTGAGCCGCTTCCTGCTGGCGCTGAAGGTCTGTCTGACCGGGCAGGCCGAGGGGCTGACGATGATTTTCGACGAGATCGACCGTGGCGTCGGCGGCGCGACCGCCGATGCGGTGGGGCGGCGGCTGAAGCTGTTGTCGGACACGGCGCAGGTTCTGGTGGTGACGCACAGCCCGCAGGTGGCGGCACTGGGCGCGCATCATTGGCGGGTGGAAAAGCGGGTGGTTGACGGGCAGACCCTGTCGACCGTGCTGCCCCTGTCGGCGGCCGAGCGGGTGGAAGAGATCGCGCGCATGCTGTCGGGCGATACGGTGAGCGATGCCGCACGCGAGGCTGCGCGCGCGCTGTTGGGGTAGCGCACGGCTCGGCGCTCCCTTCGGGCGCTTCTCGCGGGGGAGGGGGCTGCGAGGATCGACCGTCAGGGAGAGAGGAGCGCTCCGCGCGGGGGTATTCCAGCGAGGTGCAGGCAGGGGGCTCCGGTTCAGCCTTCGACCATCGCGAAGGTGGCGGTGAGGGCGAGCCAGCCTTCGCCCTTGGCCGCGAGCACGGCGGTGAGCAGGGCGGCGATGCGCGGGAGTTCTCCGCCGCTTGCGTCCCGCAGGCCGGTGACAACGAAGCGCTGATGCAAGACGGCGGCACCGGGGCCGAGGGGGCGCAGCGCGGTCTTGCCGGTGACGAGGCGGGCCATGCGCGAGAGGCCCGCAAATTCCATCTGCATCCCCTTGGCGATCTGGCTGCGGCCTTCGGCCCAGTGACCGGTCAGCATGTGGAAGCTGCCATCCTCGGCAAAGAGCGCGGCGAGGGCTTCGGCACTCTGGCTGCCGAAGGCCTGTGCAAAGGCGCGGGGGAAATCATTGGCGGCGGTCATTGCGGCACCAGCTTGCCGGGATTGAGCAGGCCTTGCGGGTCCAGCGCCTGTTTTATGGCCCCCATCACCGCCCAGGCAGGGCCGTGTTCGGCGGGCATATGGCCGAGTTTGCCCATGCCGATGCCATGCTCGCCCGTGATGGTGCCTCCCAGCCGCAGGGCACGGTCGGCCATGCGGTCGGCGAGGTGTTTTGCGGCAGCGGCCTCGGCGGGATCGTCGGGCCGCACCAGCAGGATGGCGTGGAAGTTGCCATCGCCGACATGGCCGAGGATCGGGCCGGGGATGGGCGAGCCTGCGATATCGGCGCGCGTTTCCTCGACCGCCTCGGCAAGTGCCGAGATCGGCACGCAGACATCGGTGACAATAGCGGTAGAGCCCGGACGGCTGGCGAGGATGGCGGGGTAGGCCTGATGCCGCATCTTCCACAGGCGGGCGCGGTCTTCTTGCGCCTTTGCCCATTGGAAGCCACGGCACCCATGCGTGCGGGCGATGTCGCCAAAGCGTTCGGCCTGTTCGGCGACGCCATGCGGGCTGCCGTGAAACTCGACCAGCAGATGCGGGGTGGGCGGCAGGGTCTGGCCTGACCACGCGGCGCAGGCGGCCACCGCCTCGGTGTCGAGAAACTCGATCCGGGCAAGGGGCAGGCCCATCTGGATGGTGGCGGTGACGCAGTCCACCGCGCCCGCGATGTCGGGAAAGGCGCAGATGGCGGCAGAGACCGCCTCGGGCTGGCCATGCAGGCGCAGGGTGAGTTCGGTGACAAGGCCCAGCGTGCCTTCGGAACCCACGAGGAGCGCCGTCAGATCATAGCCTGCCGAGGATTTCGGCGCGCAGGAACCGGTGCGGATGATCTGACCATTGGCCAGCACCACCTCGAGCCCCAGCACGTTGTGGCGCATGGTGCCGTAGCGCAGCGCAGTGGTGCCGGAGGCCCGCGTCATCGCCATGCCGCCAAGGCTGGCATTGGCACCGGGATCGACCGGGAAGAACAGGCCGGTGGCGCGCAGATCGGCGTTGAGCGCTTCGCGGGTGATGCCGGGTTGCACCACGGCCAGCATGTCTTCGGGATAGACGGCGAGCACGGCGTTCATGCGGCTGAAATCGAGCGTCAGGCCGCCGTGGGCGGCGAGGGCATGGCCCTCGAGCGAGGTGCCTGCGCCCCAGCCGGTCATCGGGATGCCGTGTCTGGTGCAGATGCGGGCGATCTGTGCCACTTCGGCGGTGGTTTCGGGATAGGCCACCGCATCGGGGCTGCGGCTGCGGATATGGCTTTCGGACTGGCTGTGCTGGTCGCAGACCGCGCGCGCGGTGCTGAGGCGGTTGCCCAGAAAGGCAAGTTCGGACAGGGCGAGATCTAGACGCATGGCACCTCCGGGCAGGACCCGTGCGGGCCGTGGCGGGCGCGGGTCAGGCGGTGGAGATTAAGGGGCGGCGGCGGGGCCTGCAACCTGTGCCAAGGCGGTAGCAAGATCGCCATAGCCGGTGAACCGCCGCTGATAGGCGAGGTTCAGCCGAGCCGCGCAGTCGGCGGCCTTGGCATCCAGCGCGGGGTCATCGGTCTGGGCCTGATAGATCAGGGTGGTGTAATTGCCGAAATACATGTCGCGCAGTTCGGGATGGCGGTCGAGGCCCATAGGGCGCCAGACGAAGGCATCGAACTGGCGCACCAGAAAATCGGTGAGATAGAATGCGGTGAACTCTTCGTCGGCCTTTGCGGCAAAGGCGGCGTTGCCTTCGAAAAAGCTGTAGCAATGCGGTCCTTCGATCATGGCGACACCCAGTTCGGCGCATTTGGCCTGCAACAGCCCGCCGGTGCCGCAATCGGCGTAGACCACGAAGATCTGCGCATAATCGGCGCGACGGTTGGTCACCACCTGCTCCACCGCGGCGGGAATCCGGTCCGGCCAGAGGTGCAGGTTGGCGGGAAGGCATTGCAGGTCGAGATGGGTCCAGCCATTCGCCTGCTTGAGCGCGAGGATTTCATGCGCGAGCGCGCCGCATGCGACGAGAAGCACCCGCTCTGCCTCTGCCGTGTTGCTGCCCGATAGGGTCAGGCCGGCGGTAGTCAGCGTGTCATCGTCGAGGGAGGTCAGCGCCACTGGCGCAGGCCGAGCATGAAGCTGCCCGCAAGGGTTGCCAAGGCGAGCGCCAGCAGCGGCACCTGCGCCCAGATCGCAAGGGCGAGCGTTGCGCCGGCGGCGGTGATGACAAAGGCCAGCATTGCCAAGAACAGGGGGAGGGGCATTCCATACTCCTTTTCCTTGACTCGAATGTGGTCGCTCGTTTCAGAAATGTGAAGCCCAAAATACAACAAAAAAACCCCGGACGTCGGTGACGCCGGGGCATTGTCTGGCGGGCGCGGTGTCTGCGCCGAAAAGGGGTCAGGCCCCCATCTGGTTGTGCTTGCGGGCGACCCAGGCCTTGGCGGTTTCCACCGCGACGGCGGCATCGCGGCAATAGGCATCGGCGCCGATCGCGCGGCCGAATTCCTCGTTCAGCGGCGCGCCGCCGACCAGAACGATGTAATCGTCGCGCAGGCCCTTTTCCTTCATCGTGTCGATCACGACCTTCATGTAGGGCATGGTCGTGGTCAGCAGCGCCGACATGCCGAGGATGTCGGGCTTTTCCGTTTCCAGCGCCTCGATATACTTCTCGACCGAGTTGTTGATGCCCAGATCGAGCACTTCGAAGCCTGCGCCTTCCATCATCATGGCGACAAGGTTCTTGCCGATGTCGTGGATGTCGCCCTTGACGGTACCGATCACCATCTTGCCCATGCGCGGCGCGCCGGTTTCCACCAGCAGCGGCTTGAGGATATGCATGCCCGCCTTCATCGCGTTGGCGGACAGCAGCACTTCGGGCACGAAGAGGATACCGTCACGGAAGTCGTTGCCAACGATGGTCATGCCCGCGACCAGAGCCTTGGTCAGCACGTCATAGGGCGTCCAGCCGCGTTCGATCAGGATGTTCACGCCATCCTCGATCTCTTCCTTCAGGCCGTCGTAAAGGTCATCGTGCATTTGCAGCACAAGTTCGTCATCCGAAAGATCGGCAAGGATGATTTCGTCGTCGGCCATGGGGGAGCGCTCCTGCGGCGGGGGTGTCTTGCAGTCTGCATGGGGCCAAATCGGCCTTGCGACTTTGCGGTTTACGACATGCCCGGAATGAAAGCCGACAGCAAGGGGGGTGGGGCGTGTCGGGGCTTGAATTATGTTCATGATACGTTCATGTTATGGCCGATGTCAGAGCCTGATCCCAGCTTGATGCCCGGCCAGCGCATCCGCGCGCGCGGGGCGTCGTCCAACCATGCCGGGCGCTTTGAGGCGCAGGGGCGGGAGCGGGTCGAGGATGGCTGGGACATCGCCGAGGAGGAACGGCTGTTGCGCACCGAGATCCGGCTGGAGCGGCCGCGGTCGGCGCTGACCTACAACCGTTCGCCCGACCTGCCGTTTGACCGGTCGGTGAACCCGTATCGGGGGTGTGAGCATGGTTGCATCTATTGCTTTGCGCGGCCAAGCCACGCCTATCTGAACCTGTCGCCGGGGCTTGATTTCGAGACCAAGCTTGTCGCGCGTCCGGGTATCGCCGAGGTGTTGGCAGGCGAGTTGCGGGCGCGGTCCTACAAGGTGGCGACGGTGGCGCTTGGCACCAACACGGACCCGTATCAGCCCTGTGAGGTTGAGCATGGACTGATGCGGCAGGTGCTGAAGGTGCTGTCAGCCTTTCACCATCCGACCGCGATCACGACGAAGGGCACGTTGATCGAGCGCGACATCGACATTCTGGCCCCGATGGCGGCGCGCGGTCTCTTGCGCGTGGGGATTTCGGTGACCACGCTGCATGCCGGTCTGTCACGGCGGCTGGAGCCGCGCGCGCCCGCGCCGGAGCGGCGGCTGCAGATGATCCGGCGGCTGTCGGACGCGGGGATCCCGGTGCGGGTGATGATCGCGCCGGTGATTCCGGGGCTGACGGATTCAGAGCTGGAGCGGATATTGGCGGCCTGCCGTGCGGCAGGGGCGCAGGCCGCAAGCTGGATTGTGCTGCGCCTGCCGCGCGAGGTTTCCCCGCTGTTTCAGGACTGGCTGGCGCAGCATGTGCCAGAGCGGGCGGCAAAGGTGATGGCGCGGGTGCGCGAGATGCACGGCGGGCAGGATTATGATGCGCAATGGGCGCGGCGGATGCGCGGCGAGGGCATCTGGGCCGATCTTGTTGCGCAGCGCTTTGACAAGGCGGTGGCGCGGCTGGGGCTTGCCAAGCAGATGCCACCGCTGCGCTGCGATCTTTTTGCGCCGCCGCCGCGTGCGGGGGATCAGCTGGCGCTGTTCTGACCGGCGAAGGTCACGGGTTCAACGGCATAGCCCCTTGGGGGAAACTGACCCTGCGGGAGCCATCCGGCGTGCGATCCCTGCCGCAAGGCACCCCTCAGCCGCGGCGGCTGCGGCGCTCGCGCTTGGGATCGTTCGACGTGTCGCCGGTGCCATCGGAGGCCGAGGAAAAGCCGCCGAGCTTGGCCGAAATATCCTCGAGCGTCGGGCGCGGGCCCTTGGGCGTTGCCTCCAGTGCCGCGCGCATCGCCTTGAGATGTTCCGGCATGGTGCCGCAGCAGCCGCCGATGATCCGCACGCCTGCATCGCGCGCCAGCACGGCATATTCGGCCATCAGTTCCGGCGTGCCGTCATAATGGATATGGCCGTCATGATATTTCGGAATCCCGGCGTTGCCCTTGGCGATGATCGGGCGGGCGGTGCCGGTCGAGACAAACCCCAGAACGGTGCGCATCAGATCTGACGCGCTGACGCCGCAGTTTGCGCCGAAGGCCAGCGGCGGGTTGGCCAGCTTTTCCACCATCTCGGCCATCGCTGCCGAGGTGGTGCCCATCATCGTGCGGCCTGCGGTGTCAAAGCTCATGGTGCCGCACCACGGCATTCCGGCAAGGGCGGCGGCTTCGGCGGCGGCCTTGTATTCCTCGGGCGCGCTGATCGTTTCGATCCAGAGCACATCGGCGCCGCCCGCTTTCAGCCCCTCGGCCTGTTCGTGGAACATCTCGACCGCCAAAGCGTGGGTCAGCGTGCCCATCGGCTCGAAAATCTCGCCCGTCGGACCGACCGAGCCTGCCACGACCACCGTGCGCCCCGAGGCATCCGCGATCTCGCGCCCGAGGGCCGCACCGACACGGTTCAATTCGTGCACACGGTCCTGCGCCTGATGCAGTTTCAGGCGGCTGGCGTTGCCGCCGAAGGTGTTGGTCAGAAAGATATCGGACCCTGCCTCGACCGCACCGCGATAGAGTTTGCGGATGTTGTCGGGTTGGTCGATGTTCCAGAACTCGGGCGGCTCGCCCGAGGACAGTCCCATGTTGAACAGGTTTGTCCCCGTGGCACCATCGGCCATCAGCCAGTCGCGGGTGGAAAGCAGTTTGGACAGGGCATCTTGTGGCATCGGGGCCTCGGGGTGAAGGGGCGGGAACAGGGATGTCGCGGGGCGTGCGCCTGAAGGTGCAGCGCAAGCCGCAGCGGGCAAGGGCTGGCGCGAAAGGTCGGCCCGCGCGGGGGGGGCCTTTCGCGCGCGCTCTCAGATCTCGGTCATCAACTGGGCTTTGGCGGTGACGAGCAGTTCGGCCATCTTGGCGCGGATTTCGTCCGCCGTGGCCTTGCCGTTCAGGTCGGCGGCAACCTTGCGCACCACATCCTCGATCCCGGCTTCCTCGAAGTCGGCTTCGACCACCGTCATCGCATAGGCCGCGGCCTCGTCACCCGATTTGCCCATCAGGCCCGCCGCCCAGAGGCCCACCAGCTTGTTGCGCCGCGCCTCGGCACGGAACTGCATTTCGGCATCATGGGCGAACTTGTTTTCGAAGGCGTTTTCGCGGTCGTCGAAGGTGGTCATGGGCGGCCCCTTTGTTGGAGTAGTCTTTGGTCTGATATGCCCTTCCCGCCGCCCTGCCGCAAGAGGCGGATCATGTGCCTGCCCGCTTTGTCACAGGGGAAGACGGGACGCCGCGGGCGCAGGTGCAAAAGGGGCTGGTCCCCGCGGGGTGTCTTTCGTGGCCTCTGGCTTGCAGACAGGGCGGGCTTCCCGTATAGGCCTGTCAAAGACAGACGGGGCGGTGCTTCACCGCCCCTTGATGCATTTCTCTTGGAGAGTTCATGGCACGGCGCAAGAAGGTCTATGAGGGAAAAACCAAGATCCTCTATGATGGCCCGGAACCCGGCACCTTGATCCAGTATTTCAAGGATGAAGGCATCTCGTCCGAAGCGCCGGTGACGACCGAAGCGAAAGGCACCGAAGGCAAGGGGGTGCTGAACAACCGCCTGTCGGAATTCTTCATGACCGGGCTGAACAGCATCGGGGTGCCGACGCATTTCCTCAAACGGCTGAACATGCGCGAGCAGCTGGTGCGCATGGCCGAGATTTTGCCGCTGGAAGTGGTCGTGCGCAATTTCGCTGCCGGCGAATTGTCGACCAAGCTGGGGATTCCCGAAGGCACCGCGTTGCCGCGTCCGATTGTCGAATACTACTACAAGGATGACCGGCTTTCGTCGCCGATGGTTGCGGAAGAGCACATCGTCGCCTTCGGCTGGGCCAGCCAGCAGGATCTGGATGATGTGGTGGCCCTTGCCCTGCGGGTGAATGATTTCCTTTCGGGTGTCATGATGGGCGTGGGCGTGCGTCTGGCCGATTTCCGCATCGAGGTCGGGCGGGTCTGGGAAGGCGATTACATGCGCCTGATCGTCGCTGACGAGATCAGCCCCGACAATTGTCGGCTGTGGGACATGCGCCCTGTGATCGACCGGGGCGACGGGCAGCCCGTAGCGGAACCCGGGCCGATGGCCGACGTCTATACCGAGCTTGCGCGGCGTCTGGGGGTCTTGCCGACCAATGTCACCCATACGACCAAGCCGACGCTGATCAATTAGCTGGCCCCATCGGAGGGACGGGCCGCCTTGCGGCTTGTGAGCTCCGCGCGCCCTCTTGCTCCGAAGGGGAGGGGGCGCTAAGGGTGGGGCGAAAATCGGACAGCCATTTGGGGAATTGCCATGAAAGCCCGTGTCACCATCATGTTGAAGGCCGGCGTTCTGGATGTGCAGGGTGAAGCTGTTCGCCATGCGCTTGGAACGCTCGGCTTTGCCGGGGTGCAGGGGGTGCGTCAGGGTAAGGTGATCGAGCTTGATCTGGCGGCAACCGATGCCGTGGCAGCCGAGGCTGAGGTGAAGGCCATGTGCGAGAAGCTTTTGGCCAATACGGTGATCGAGTCCTACCGCGTCGAGATTCTCTGACTCCGGTGCCGCGCGCGGCTGGCGGTGGCGGGGGGCTGTCTGCCCCCCGGACCCCCCGAGGATATTTTCAGACAGAAAATGCAGATCAGACCGGACGCCGCGTGAGTGCGAGGCGGATGCCATCCGCTGCCCGCACGGTGAGGTGCGCGACGGGGACCGGCGTCGCGCCTTCGATCGGCGCGAAGCGGTAGGCGCGGATCAGGTGCGCCAGCAGCAGCGTGCCTTCGACCATCGCAAAGCCTGCGCCGGTGCAGACACGGGGGCCTGCCGAGAAGGGCAGGTAGGCGTCGCGGGCGCAGGTCTTGTTGTCTTCGCGCGTCCAGCGGTCAGGATCGAATCCATCGGGATTGGCCCAGAGCCGTTCATGGCGGTGCAAGTGCCAGGGCGACAGCACGATCTGTGCGCCCGGGGCAAGACTGCGGCCCCGGAAGGTTTCGGGGCAGGCGCTTTCGCGCACCATCATCGGCACCGGCGGGTAGAGCCGCAGGGTTTCGCGGAACACGTCGCGGGTGAATTTCAGCTTTGACAGGGCTGCGAAATCGGCCTCGGCTGGCAGGGTTGCGGCCTCGGCGGCGACGCGGTCTTGTGCCTCGGGGTGGGTCGCGAGCAGGTAGAGCGCCCAGGCGAGCGCGGAGGCGCTGGTTTCATGCCCTGCGAGGAAGAAGATGGCGACCTGATCGACCATTTCCCCGGTGTCGAAGCGCTGGCCGGTCTGCGGGTCGGGGGTGAGCATGATCTTGGTGGCCAGATCATCGGGGGCAGTGCCTGCGGCGATTTCGGCGGCGCGCGCCATTGTCATGCGGGTGATGAGGGCGCGGATTCTGGCGGCAGCGCGCAGGGTGCTGCGGCGGTGCAGGCGCGGAACCCAGCGCGGGAGCGGCAGGAAGGCGGCAAGGTTCAGGATGGGCTGGGTTCGCTGGTAGGCGCGGAATTCGTGAAACACCTCTTGGGCGGTCTGATGCTCGATGGGGATCGAAAACAGGGTGCGGAAGATCACATCGGCGGCGGCGTGGCTCATTGCTTCCTCGACCTCCACCTCTCCCTCGGCGAGGCGGGCGGTGGCGGCGCGGGCGGCATCCCACATGGCGGGGAAAGTGTCGCGCAGACGGCCGCCTTCGAAGGCAGGATCGATGATCCGGCGCTGTCGCTTCCATTGCGCGCCATTGGTGACAAAGACCGAGTTGCCGAGGAGCGGGTTCAGCCCTTCGCGAATGCGGTCCGACTTGGGAAAATCATCGGGGCGGGTCTTGAGCACAAGATCGACCAGTGCCGGATCGTTGCACAGATAGCTGCGGAAGAACGGCGTTCTGAATTCGGCCATCCAGGCGCGGTAAAGCCGTGCGGGCTGGGCCGAGAGAATATCTTGCCGGAACAGCCGCAGGTGACGCCAGAGCGAGATGCGGTCGGGGCGGGGTATAGGCTTGGGAGGCGTCATGCCGTGTGTCTAAAGCGGTTGACCGCACGGGTGATGCGGCTTTTGGACGGGGCGCGGTTGGCATAGCGGGTCGCAAGGGTCTTTGGCCCTGCGGTGATCTGGAAATAATCGTAATCGCCGGGGCGGTCAAAGGCGCAGAGATACTGGAAATGCAGCCGGAAAAAGCGCCAGCGCAGAGCCTTCCAGCGTGCGGGCGACAGGGTTTGCGTGAAGGCGGCCGAGATCACCAGCGGCCAGCGCTGCCCCTCTGGCGCAACGCCCGTCACCGCCACCGGATCGCAAAGCGCAAAGGCGCAGCCATCGCCGGGAGCGGTTACATCGACCCATGTGATGTCGTCACGGGTGGACAGGAAGGCCAGATCGGCGCGCAGGCGGGTGGCTCCGGGCAGGAAACTGACCATGGGCACCACTTGGCCCAGGGACAGGAAGGCCAGCGGCGGGTGGCCGGCGGGCAGGCCGGTGCGCAAGAGGTCGGACAGGATCGACACGCCCAGATGTGCGCCCGAAGAATGGCCGACCACCAGCACCTCGTCACAGTCAGGCTCGAGTGCCGCGCGGATCGTGGCGGCAAACTCGGCCATCCGCGTTTCAAGCGCGGGCGGGTTGGCCCCGTTCCAGCGGGCGGAGAAGGCGTAATCATGCATCAGGTAATAGGCGAAGACCTTGTTATCATGCGCCTTGAACCAGCGCAGGATGAACGGCACCGGAAGCACACCGGCTGCGAGCAGCGCGGGGTGGACAGACTGCGCCAGCAGCGTGCCGAAGCCCCAGCCGATGGCGCAGGCAAGGGCAAGTTGCGCCAGCAGGAACACGATGGGATAAAGCGCGGCAATCACCGGCCCCTTGCGCAGACGCATCAGCCGGAACAGCGCGCCCGAGCCGATATAGGCCCATGCCGTGCGCACAAGCTGGGCATAGGTGGCGGGAATGGTGTTTGACATGCTGTCGCGCACGATGTCGGACCAGACCAGCACCTGAACATCGGCCTCGGCCCGCGCGCCCCCGATCACACCCTCGGCACGCCAGCCATAGGGGCCCTTGGTTTGCTTGGGCTGCAGGGTGATTTGATAGCCCGAAATCGCGGCCTGTTCGGCGGCCTCGCGGCGGTAGAGTTCGCGGTAGCGGCGCGGATGGATGGGATCGTAGCCCGGAATATAGAACACGCGGCGGCGGAAAGGCCGTGTGCCTTGTGCTGCCGTGTCGGTCGTGATCGGGTCTATCTTGGCCATCCGCCCCTCCTGCCTGCGCAGTCTAGGCGGCATTTCGGGCAGAAATAAGGGGAAAGCTGTCAGCCCAGCAGCGGGATGCCCAAACGGTCGAAGGTTTCCAGAAGCCACCAGCTGAAATCGGTGAAGGCCCCGGTGACCAGCGCCAGCCCGACCACAAGCAAGAGAACCCCCATCACGCGCTCGATGGTCTTCATGTGGGGTTTGAGCCGCTGCATCACGCCGAGCGAGCGTTCGACAAAGAGGGCGGCCAGCAGGAAGGGTAGGCCGAGGCCAAGCGCATAGACCGCAAGCAGCATGGTGCCGCGCTGCACAGAGCCTTCCTGCGCCGCAAGCGACAGGATGGCGCCCAGTTGCGGGCCGATGCAGGGGGTCCAGCCGAAGGCGAAGGCGAGGCCCAGCACATAGGCCCCAAGGGCGGTGCCGCCGCGATCGCCCGCATCGAGCCGCGCCTCCCGGTCAAGGATCGGGATGCGGAACAGGCCAAGGAAATGCAGGCCGAAGACAATAACCACCACACCCGAGATGCGCGCGAAAAGCACCTGATTTTGCAGGAAGAACGCGCCGAAGACCGAGGCGGTGAACCCCAGCAGCAGGAAGACGGTCGACAGCCCCATCACGAAGAACAGCGCGGGCAGGATCACCCTGCGGCGCGCGGTGGCATTGTCGCGCATGTCGCCCATCGAGATGCCGCCCATATAGGCCAGATAGGGCGGCACGATGGGAAGCACACAAGGCGAGAGGAACGAAAGCACCCCCGCTGCCAGTGCAATCAGCATGGCGGGCAGCAAGGCTGCGTCGATCAGGTCTATTCCGAACATGGCCGCGTGTCCCCTTTGGGGCAGTGATAGCTTGACGCGCCGCGCGCGTCACGGGGGCGGGGTGTCACATCGGCGTGGTGTGAGTGAAATATCGGACAAAGGCGGACGTTCGCGTCAAAGCAGCGGGGGCGGCAGATGGTTCTGCCGCCCCCGTCAGAATGTGCAAAGGTCAGCGACCCAGCGACCACCAGCCCTTGCGCTTGGGCTTGGCGGGGGTGTCGTCGGCTTCCGGTTCTGGCGCGGAGGCGAGGCCGGGATCAACCTGCAATCCGGTTTGTGCCGCCGCCGCTTCGTCGCCGGGCGCGGGTTGCAGGGCCGGAGTGGCCTCGACCTGCGACGCAGCTTCCGGCGCTGCCGCCGGAGGTTCGGCCGCAGGAGCCTCGGCCACAGGTCCGGCAGAGCCGGCTTCGGGCGCTGCCTCTGTCACCGGGGCCGATGCTGCCGCCGGAACGGCTTCGGCGATGGCTTCTGGCGCGGCTTCAGCCTCTTTTGCCTTGGGCTTGCGGGACCGGCTGCGCTTCTTCGGGGCTTCGGTAGCCTCTGGTTCCGGCGCTGACGCGCCTTCCGGTGCCGGTTCGGCCTCGGGCGTCGCGGCGGCTTCGGTCACGGCCTCGGAGGGGGCCGCCTTCGGCTTGCGCGAGCGGCTGCGCTTTTTCGGCGCTTCGGGCTCTGCCGCGGGGGCCTCTGCACCGGCCTCTGCTGCGGGCACCTCTGGTGCTGCACCTTCGGCGACCACCGCATCAGTGGCAGCCTCGGCGCCATCGACCTCGTCACCCTCATCACCATCGGCATCATCCGACGTGGCATTGCCCTCGGCGTCGGTTCCATTCGCGCCAGCGCCCTTGCGGCGGCGGCGGCGGCGGCGCTTTTTCTTGCCGTTGCCGTCCGATTGGCGCGGTTCGGTCCCTTCTGCCTTGGCCTCGGCTTCGGCGGGTTCTTCCGTCTCGGCCTCGTCCTCGGCTTCGGCTTCGATCGGCAGATCCTCGTCCTCTTCCTCGGCGACAGGTGCGCCCATCAGGCTGGAGTTGCCCGAAATCACCGAACCCGGTTCCGGCACCACGCGCAGCGCGGTCTTGAACTTTTCGATGGTGTAATCGGGGCTGATCATCGACGGATCGGCTTCGAGCCGCACCGCCATGCCATACCGGGCCTCGATCAGCGCGATATGCTCACGCTTCTGGTTGATCAGATAGTTGATGATGCCGATGGGCGCGCGCAGCAGCACCTCTTTGGAGCGTTTGCGCGTGCCTTCCTCTTCCAGCGCGCGCAGCACTTGCAGGGCCATCGAATCATCCGACCGGATCAGTCCGGTGCCGTGGCAATGCGGGCAGGGCTGGGTGGTGGATTCGAGCATGCCGGGGCGCAGGCGCTGACGGCTCATCTCCATCAGGCCGAAGCCCGAGATGCGGCCGACCTGAATGCGGGCGCGGTCGGTTTTCAGCTTGTCTTTCAGGCGCTTCTCGACGGCGGCGTTGTTGCGACGCTCTTCCATGTCGATGAAGTCGATCACGATCAGGCCCGCAAGGTCACGCAGGCGCAACTGGCGTGCCACCTCTTCGGCGGCCTCCAGGTTGGTTTTCAGCGCGGTCTCCTCGATGGAGCCTTCCTTGGTGGCACGGCCCGAGTTCACGTCGATGGCCACCAGCGCCTCGGTGATGCCGATGACGATGTAGCCGCCCGATTTGAGCTGGACCACGGGGTTGAACATGCCGGCCAGATAGCCCTCGACCTGATAGCGCGCAAACAGCGGCGTCGGGTCGGTGTAGCGCTGCACCGCCTTGGCGTGGCTGGGCATGATCATGCGCATGAAGTCTTTGGCGGTGCGGAACCCGTCTTCGCCTTCGACCAGAACCTCGTCGATCTCGCGGTTATAGAGATCGCGGATCGAGCGCTTGATGAGGTTGCCCTCTTCATAGATCGGGGCAGGGGCGATGGATTTGAGCGTAAGTTCCCGGATCTGTTCCCACAGCCGCATCAGGTATTCGTAATCGCGCTTGATTTCCGCCTTGGTGCGCTTGGCGCCTGCGGTGCGGATGATGAGGCCTGCGCCTTCCGGTACTTCGATCTCGCCGGCGATTTCCTTGAGCTTCTTGCGGTCTGCGGCATTGGTGATCTTGCGGCTGATCCCACCCCCGCGCGCGGTGTTGGGCATCAGCACGCAGTAACGGCCTGCAAGCGACAGATAGGTGGTCAGCGCGGCACCCTTGTTGCCGCGTTCTTCCTTGACCACCTGCACCAGCATGATCTGGCGGACCTTGATGACTTCCTGAATCTTGTAGCGCCGCGCACGGGGTTTGCGCGGGGCGCTGATTTCTTCGGCCACGTCCTCTTCGGCGATGGATTCGATTTCATCGTCGGTGTCCGAGGCGTGGTCCATCGCGCGGTAGGGCGTCTCGCCATTGCCGTTCTCGGCGCCGTTTTCCGCGCCGTGATCTGCCGCATGGTCGTGGCCGTGGTCCGCGTGGTCTTGCGTGGCGGCGGTGGCGGGTGCCTCTGCCGTTTCGCCATCGTGATCTTCGTCCAGATCGACCACATCCATGCCCGCCGGACCCGAGGTCACGGCATCCTGCGCCTTGGCCTCTTCGGCGGCCGGCTTGGGGCGCGGCGCGCGGCGGCGCGAGCGGCGGTTTTCTTCCTCTTCCTCGGCACGGGCAAAGGCGCGTTCTTCTTCGATCAGCGCTTTTCGGTCTGCCACCGGGATCTGGTAGTAATCGGGGTGGATTTCGGCAAAGGCCAGAAATCCGTGCCGGTTGCCGCCGTAATCGACAAAGGCTGCCTGAAGCGAGGGTTCGACCCGCGTTATCTTGGCAAGGTAGATGTTGCCAGCAAGCTGGCGTTTGTTGACGGTTTCAAAGTCGAATTCCTCGACCTTGTTTCCGTCGACCACCACAACCCGAGTTTCCTCGGCGTGGGTGGCATCAATAAGCATTTTCTTAGCCATATCATTCCATTGCGCCTCAAACGCATCAACCCCTCTGGCGGACCGGAGGGGCATTGATACGGGTTGCGGCGTCTTGTTCGGGCGGGCTCGCGCGTCAGGCGTGACGGCAGAATGCCCATTGGGCACCCCACGCCGTTCATCGTCTTTGTCGCGCGCGTCATCGCGGTTCACGTCTGAGGGGCAAAGCCCCCCACCTTCAAAAAGCCCGGTTGTCCAACGACTTACGGGCAATGACAACAGCCTTGCGGCCGATCCGGCTGCTTGCCCGCGCGTCGCGTTTCATCGCATCGGCCATGGCTTGCAGAGAATTCTGAACATGGGACTGCCCATGCTCGCCAACCCTAGCGGCAAAGCGCGCGCAAGGGCAATGGGCAATTTGTGCACGACACCGACCCGCTGCCCTCGTGGCGCGGCCGAATCCGGTCAGTAGCGGGCGGGAACGTAGAGTTCTGGCGGCAGCACGGCGCGTTCGTAATCGGGGTTGAACACGCGTTCGGGCAGGTGAACCTCGTCATGCGGGACAGGCTCATAGGGGATGAGGCTGAGCAGATGGGCGATGCAGTTCAGCCGCGCGCGCTTCTTGTCATTGCCTTCCACGATATACCACGGCGCTTCGGGAATGTTGGTACGGGCCATCATTTCCTCTTTCGCCTTGGTATAGTGCTCCCACCGCACCCGGCTTTGCAGGTCCATTGGCGACAGCTTCCATTGCTTCATCGGATCATGGATGCGCATGAGGAAGCGCATCTGCTGTTCCTCATCGGTGATGGAGAACCAGTATTTGATGACGGTGATCCCGGAGCGCACCAGCATGCGTTCAAATTCCGGCACATCGTGAAAGAACTGTTCGACTTCGTCTTCGCTGGCAAAGCCCATCACCCGCTCGACACCGGCGCGGTTATACCAGCTGCGGTCAAACAGGACGATTTCGCCGCCTGCGGGCAGGTGCGGCACATAGCGTTGAAAGTACCACTGCGTCTTTTCGCGGTCGGACGGGGCGGGCAGGGCGACGGTGCGCACCACGCGCGGGTTCAGCCGCTGGGTCAGGCGCTTGATGACGCCCCCCTTGCCGGCGCTGTCGCGGCCTTCAAAGATCACCACGATCTTCTTCTTGTGATACTGGACCCAATCCTGCAGCTTGATCAGCTCTGACTGCATGCGGATCAGCGCATGGAAATAGCGGTGCCGGTCAATCGTATCGGGGTGCTTCTGCTTGTAGATCCGCGCGATTTCGAGCGAAAGCTGGGCATCTTCCAACTCCAGCTCGAAATCCTCGTCAAAAGTGTCGGCGAGTTCGGCTTCCAGCCAGTCTTGCGCGGGGGTCGTCACGGAGGGCACCTTTCAGGATGGTTCCGCCGTGATTACTCCCGCGCCGGTAACAGCAATGCGACAGGTTCAGGTGTAATCCTGCCGCTGCAAGCCATATTTCGCCATCTTCTCGTTCAACGTCCGACGCGGCAGGCAGAGTTCATCCATCACGGCGACGATGCTACCCTTGTGGCGGCGCATGGTGTTGTCGATCAGCATTTTCTCGAAGCTTTCGACATATTCTTTCAGCGGCTTGCCTTCCGTTGTCATCGCGGGGCCGGAGGCTTCGTTGTCGGCCATCAGGAGGCTGGCGATAGACCCCGACCCGCGCCGGTTCTGCAGCACGGCCCGTTCGGCGATGTTGACCAGCTGGCGCACATTGCCGGGCCAAGGCGCCTGCAGCAGTTGCGCGGCCTCTTGCGCGGTGACCTGCGGCGCGTCGCAGCCGTATTCTTCGGCAAACTGTTCCGACATGCGGGTGAACAGCGTCAGGATATCCTCGCCGCGCGACCGCAGCGGCGGGCAAAGGATCGTCATGGCACCCAGGCGATAGTAAAGATCGGCGCGCAGGGCGTCTTCCAGCGTCTTGTCGGGGGCGTGTTCGTTGCAGATGGCGATGATACGGGTTTCCGGCGGGGTGCCGCCTTCGTTGATCAGCGTCAGAAGACGCGCTTGCAGCGACTGGCTCAGCGCCTCCACATCCTCAAGGCAGAGCGTGCCGCCGCGCGCTTCCTCGACAAGCGGGATGCTGCCATCTTCGGCGGGGCCGAAGAGTTTGGCGGCAAGCTGGTCTTCCGACCATGCGGCGCAAGAGATGGTCACGAATTTCTTGGCCGCGCGCGGCCCCACCGCATGCAGCGCATGGGCCACCAGCGTCTTGCCGGTGCCGGTTTCGCCGTCGATCAGCACATGGCTGTCGGCCTGCCCGAGATCGAGGATGTCTTCACGCAGCCGTTCCATCACAGGGCTGCCGCCGATGAGCTTCTTCATCAGCACCGAGCCGTCCGACAATTCGCGCCGCAGCGCGCGGTTGTCGAGCGTGAGGCGGCGGGCCTGCGTTGCACGCTTGGCCAGTTCGGTCATGCGGTCGGGGTTGAACGGCTTTTCCAGAAAGTCATAGGCCCCCACGCGCATTGCCTCGACCGCCATCGGCACATCGCCGTGGCCGGTGATCATGATGACGGGCAGACCGGAATCCATGCTCATCAACCGTTTGAGAAAGGCCATCCCGTCCATGCCGGGCATCTTGATGTCACTGACAACCACGCCCGCAAAATCGGCGCTGATGCCCTTCAGCGCATCCTCGGCACTGGCATAGGTTTCGGTATCGAAGCCCGACAGGGCCAGCCACTGGCTGATGGATTGACGCATATCGGCCTCGTCATCGACGATGGCCACCTTCATTGCGCGCGACATGAAAACCTCATTCCGCAGCTTCCTGCTCTTTTATCGGCCCCATCAGGGGCAATTGCATTTCAAACACCGCGCCGCCGCCTTCGGCATTGCGCGCGGTCAGACGGCCCCCCAGATCGCCCACGATCCCCGAAGAGATCGCAAGACCAAGGCCGACACCCTCGCCGGGCTTTTTGGTGGTGTAGAAAGGCTCGAAAAGGTTATCCAGATCGGCGATCCCGTGGCCGTTGTCACGCACCATCAGCATGGCGGTATCCCCTTGGCTCAGGATCAGGTCGATCTGCGGGCCTTGACGGTCCTTGGTGGCATCCAGCGCGTTGCGCAGCAGGTTGATGATCACCTGCTCCAGACGGATGCGGTCTGCCATCACCATCACCGGCTGGCGGGGCAGGGTGCGCGTGATCTTGACCACGCGCGCCTTGAGTTGTGGCTCCATCATCGACAGCGCCGAACTGAGCGCCTGACGCATATCCACCGGCTCGAACGCCTCGCCGCCCTTGCGGGCGTAGGATTTGAGCTGGCGGGTGATCGCGCCCATGCGTTCGATCAGGTCGTCGATGCGCTGGAACGACGACAGGGCTTCCTCGGGGCGGCGGCGCTGTAACAACAGTCGCGCGCCGGCGAGATAGGTTTTCATCGCGGCGAGCGGCTGGTTCAACTCGTGGCTGACGGCGGCCGACATTTCACCCAAGGCCGCCAGCTTTGACGATTGCGCCAGCGTGAGTTCGGCCACGGCAAGGTCTTTCTGCACCTTCTCGCGTTCGGCAATCTCGCGTTGCAGACGGGCGTTCAGCAGCCGCAGTTCCGCCGACTCGCGCCGGAAGCTCATGCTTTGCGACCATGCCTTGCGCGACAGGGCATAGAAGGTAAGCGCCAGCAGGATGGCAAAGCCCATGATTTCCAGCGCCAGAACGCCATTCACCCGCTCGCGCACCGAATCATAGGCGGTGAAGGTGACCATGCGCCAGCCACGGAACGGCACCCGCGCCTCGGTCTTCATCACGGCCTGACCGGCAAGATAGGCATCGGGCGGGTTTTGCGCCCAGTCGGCGGTGGCCTGCAGCGCGCGCCCGATGGCCGAGCGTTCCTCGCGCACCGCCAGCGCCTCGGCCAGCGGCAGGCCGCGCCAGCGCGGTTCGGTGGCCAGAATGACGGTGCCTTCGCTGTCGGTGACCAGCACCGCATCCTGAAAACCGGCCCAGGCGCGTTCGTATTTCATCAGGTCGACCGCGACCGCGATCACCCCCACGGGGCGGCCATCCACGATGATCGAGCGGGAATAGGTGAAATCGAACCCCGCCGTGCCGCGCCGCGCGGCAGTAAAGATCGTATCCTTGGCCCGCAAAGCATCGACGTAGAAACTTTCGGTGCGATAGAGCGTGCCCAAGAGATTGCGGTTGGTCGCGCCCACCACGCGGCCATCACGGTCCATCAGCATGATCGAGGCCACCCCGATCTCGGACTGCACCTTGATAAGCCGCTGGGAGGTCTGCGAGAAATTGCCCTGCCGCAGCGCCTCGCCAAAGGCGGGGTCGGTGGACAGCAAGAGCGGCACCACCGAGGTGCGCTGCAATTCGGAAATCATATTGCCCGAATAGAGCGCCAGCCGCAGGTCGGCCCTGTTGCGCGTGGTTTCCGAGAATCGCTCGGTGAGCCAACGGTTGGTGACCAGCACCACCCCCACGGCCAGCACGATCATCAGCGCCACAACAAGTTTCACGCGCCAGGAGATGCCCTGCGCGTCGTCTGTCTGGTCGTTGGGAAGCCGTGTGTCCGCCATGCGCGCGACTCTAGGCTGTGGTCAGGTGCGTCTCAAGCCGGGGTCGGTCAGGCAAGCGCCATCCCGCCCATCAGAGATTTGAACATTCCGGCGCCATCGGTGCCGCCGTGAACCGGCTCGCAGGCGCGCTCTGGGTGGGGCATCATGCCCAGCACACGGCGGTTTTCCGATAGGATGCCCGCGATGTCGCCCATCGAGCCGTTGGGGTTCTGCGCGTAGGTAAAGGCGATGCGGTCCTCGCCCTGCAGACGCGCCAGACCTTCGGCATCGGTGGTGTAATTGCCATCGTGATGCGCGATCGGGATCAGGATTTCCTGCCCGCGCCCATAGGTGCTTGTATAGGGGCTGTCGGTGGTGGCGACGCGCAGTGCGACGGTTTTGCAGGCAAATTTAAGCCCTGCGTTGCGCATCAGCACGCCCGGCAGCAGCCCCATTTCCGTCAGCACCTGAAAGCCGTTGCAGATGCCCAGCACATAACCGCCACGGGTGGCATGGGCCTTGACCGCCGCCGCGATGGGGGATTGGGCGGCAATCGCGCCGCAGCGCAGGTAGTCGCCAAAGGAAAATCCGCCCGGCACGCCCACGACATCGACACCGGGGGGCAGGTCGGTGTCCTTGTGCCAGACGCGCGCCACCTGAAAGCCCGCCTGTGCAAAGGCCGATGCCAGATCCCGGTCGCAGTTCGATCCGGGGAAGGTGATGACAGCGGCTTTCATGGGGGACTCTCCCTGATGGTGCGATCTGCCTTGCCCCATAGCGCAAGCGAAGGCGCGCTTCCAGTGTGCGATTGGCCTATTTGCCGCGATAATGCTGCAGGACAAACACGCGGATGGCCGAGGCCAGTCCTTCATCACCCTGACGGCCCGCGTCGATGCGCGCGGCGAGCGCATTTACGGTCTCGCCGCTCTCGGTGGCAATCGCGCGGAAGGCATCCCAGAAACTGGGCTCCAGCGTGACGCTGGTGCGGTGTCCGTGCAGGGTGAGCGAGTGTTTTGCGGGGCGGTTAGACATGGGTCCAGTCTAGCGGGGGTTCCGCGTTGCGCAAAGGGTGGAACCTGTTGGCCTTGCGCGGGTTGGACCCTCAGGCCCGCGCGCGCCCCGCTGCGCGGTCATCTGCCGCCTTTCACCCGCCTGCGCACAAGGAAAACCCGATGCTGCCACTTGCCACCTATCGCCTGCAAATGCGCAACGGCGTGGATTTTGACACGGTTATCGCGGATATCGATGCCCTGACCCGCCTTGGTATCAGCCATCTTTATCTTTCGCCGGTGTTCACGGCGACGACAGGCTCCACTCACGGCTATGATGTGACGCGCCCCGACGAGATTGATCCGGCCTTGGGCGGTCTGGAGGGGTTCCGGCGCCTTGCCGAAGCGGCGCGGGCGCGGGGCCTTGGCATCATCCTTGACATCGTGCCCAATCACACGGCCTTTTCGCTGGAAAACCCGTGGCTGGTGGATGTGCTGCGGCACGGGCAGGCCAGCCGCTATGCGCAGCATTTCGACATCGACTGGTCGGCGGGCCGTCTGGTGCTGCCGTGGTTGGCGCGCCCGGTTCAGGCGCTTCTGGCCGAGGGGGCCCTGCACGTGGGACAGGACGCGCGCCTTGGCCCGGTTCTGGTTGTGGACGATCTGCGGCTGCCCTTGCAGGGTGACACGCAGGGGCCGCTGGAAGAGGTGCTGGAGCGGCAAAGCTGGCATCTGGCGGATTGGCAGGCGGGCAGCGACAGCATCACCCATCGGCGGTTTTTCAACATCACCGATCTGATCAGCATGCGGGTCGACCGCCCCGAGGTGTTTGATGACACGCATGCGCTCGTGCTTGATCTGGTGGCGCGGGGCGATGTGCAGGGGTTGCGGATCGACCATATCGACGGGCTGCGCGCGCCGGGGGCCTATCTGGAACGCCTGCGCGGCAGGGTTGGGCCGGATGTGCCGATCTGGGTCGAAAAGATCCTTGTGGGGGATGAGCCTTTGCCTGACTGGCCGGTCGAAGGCACGACCGGATATGAACACGCGCGCGACATAGCGCGGGTGCTGACCCCGCCCGCCGGAGTTGCCGCGCTCGGGGCGCTGTGGTCTGGCGCGGTGGCGCGCGGCACGGATTATGCGGCCACGCTGACAGCGGCCAAGCGGGATATTCTGCGCCATGATCTGGCCGCCGAGGTCTTGCGCCTGGTCGATCTTGCGCGCGCGGCACTCAAGGATGATCCGGAGCATGACCCCGGCCCCGAAACCTTGCGCCAATCGGTGATCGGGATGCTGGAGGGGATGCCGGTTTATCGCACCTATTTCGGCGAGGCGCACCAGGCGGCAGAAGATGCCGCCGCGCCGCTGGACGCGATGCGCGCGCATGTGGCCGCCACGTTGCGTCCGCCCCTGACCGCGCTGCGTCTGATCGATGTGCTGGCAGAGGCGCAATCGCCCGAGGAAGCCGCGTTCCGCGATCTCTTCCAGCAGACAAGCGGGGCGGTTCTGGCGAAATCTGCCGAAGATACCGCGCTTTACCGCTTTGTTCCCTATCCTGCCGCCTGTGAGGTGGGGGCCTCGCCCGAGGCGCCGACCCTGCCGCCCGAGGAATTTGCGCAAACCTGGGCGTCGATGCCCGCAGGGGCCATGGTGCTGACCTCGACGCATGACACCAAGCGCAGCGAGGATGCTCGCATGCGTCTGGTGGCCTGCGCGGTGCTGCCCGATGCCGTGCAGGTGCTGTGGCACGAGACCTGCGCGCTGCCGCGGGTGCAGGCCGCGCTTGCGGGCGGGATGCGCAAGGAAGAACTCTGGACGCTGATGCACAGCCTGCTGGCCGCATGGCAGCCCGCCGACCTTGCGCCCGATCTGGCAGAGCGCGTAGCGGGCTATCTGCAAAAGGCGATGCGCGAGGCGAAAGAGATCTCCGTGCCGGGCTACCCTAATGATGCCGCCGAGGCCCCGGCCCTTGGCCTTGCGCGGGCCCTGACGGTGTTGTGGCAGGCCAATCTTCCCGAAGCGGCGGCGGCCCTGATCGACCGTGGCGAGGTGCTGTCGCTTGTGCAACTGGCCCTGAAGCTGCTGGCACGCGGGGTGCCCGATATTTACCGCGGCTGCGAGGGGCCGTCCTTCAGCCTCACCGATCCTGACAACCGCCGTGCGGTTGACCTTAAGGCGCTCTCGGCGCTGGACCAGCAACAGGATTTCGCGGGGCGCAAGTATCGGCTGACGCGCAGCCTGTTGTCCCTGCGGGCGCGCCGCATCAGCGACCTGCGCGGCGCAGGCGGAACGCAGGTCGAAGCGGCAGGGCGCGGCTATCTGGTGCGCCGCCAAACGGCGAGCGGGGTGATTTGCGCCGAGATCCGTCCGGGGCGCGAGCCGGTGCTGCGCCATGAAGCGGATGAACAGGCGGCGTGAAGGGCCGATCCCCGCACGCCGCCAATGCGGCACATTGAAAAGCCCCCGCCCCCAAATGAGGGGGCGGGGGCCGTTGTGGGCGAAACGGGGGCTTAGAACGTCACGCTGAAATGCTCGCCCGTGTCAGGCTGTTTGCCGGTCAGCTTGGATTTGACCAGCTCGAAGGCAAAGCCCATCCCGCCCGAGGTCAACCACACCTCGGCCTCGGTAGGCACAAGGCGGATCAGGCGGATGTCGGGATCATCGATGCCGTCAAACCAGCTGCTGGCCACAGGGTTCCACAGCTCTTCGAGCTTGGCGCGATCCTGCACAAGACTGGCGCTGCCTTCGATGCGGGCGTGGATGTTGCTCTCGCCCGTCACGATCAGCGACGCATCGCTTTGGCCGCTTGTGATCGCCTCGACAAGCGCGGTGCCCTGCGCGGTGATGAACCAGATGGCGCGGTCCTCCTTGCGGGCATAGGGCGACATCGGCACATGGCGCGCATCGCCCACCGACAACATGGCGGAATGCACGCTTTCCATTTCTTTCCAGAAGCGATCAATCAACATGATGAACCTTTTTGATTTGGGATGCGGGCAAATGGCCCGCTTGCCGGAGTCAACGCCCCGGCCTTTGCGAGGTTCCCTGCGCGGGGCAGGCGATGCAAAGAGCAGAAGGCGGCGATCACGCTGTTGGCATTTGGCGGCACGGGGCCGCGCGCCTATCTTGCGCAGGTCCGCCTGCCGGGTTCCGGCGTCGCATCAAGGAGCCGCCGCACCATGACCCCGCCCCCCACGTCCGCCGAAGCCCGTGGCCTGCATGCCGCGCGCGAGATAGAGGGCCATCTGTCCGCGCTGGAGACATTCACGCCGATGGCTTTGGGCGTTTTGTCGGTGGCATCGGGGATTTACACCTACCTTGGCGTGTCCTCGCTCTTGAACAACAGCGGCGCGCTGACCTTTTTTGCGGCGGTCGCCTATTCGCTGGCGGTCTCGGTGGCGATCTTCGTGTTCTGGAGCTATCTGATCCGGCTCTTGCCCGCGATGCGGTCGGCGGCGTCGCGTCTGGGCCTGTTTTTGTCCATGGCGCTGGGGTCTTTGGCGATCATCGCAATGTCAAGCTGGCTGAACGCGGCGGCCTTGGCCGGATCGGCGGCGGTCGAGCAGCATCTGGCCAAGACGGTGCAGCAGTATCAGGTCGGTCTGGAGCAGGCGCACCGTGTGGCGGTCGCCGCGCAGGGGCTTGGCCTTGATGTGGCGCGCACGCGCCAGAGCTTTCAGGACCTGTCGGCGCAAGAGGCAACGGGCAATCTTTCCGGCACCGCGGGGCGGGGGGCGGTGTTTCGGGTGCTGATCCAGAAAGCCGATGAATTGGCCGGGCTGGAGGCCCAGATTGCCGCGCAAGGCCCCTTGGTCGATGCCGCTTTCGCCGAAGGAAACCAGATCCTGAGCAGGATGCGGGCATTGACCGCCTCGGTCGGGGACGTCGAGCAAAGATCGGTGGAGTTTGCCGAAGAATCGGTGCGGCTGGCGGGGCTGATCGCGCAGTTGCGCCAGCTGTCGGTCGCCCCCCTTGTCGCGCGGGCGGCGCAGGATCTGTCGGCCTCGGTCGTGGTGCCAGAGCTTGACGGATCAACCGACAGCATCCGCAGCGACCAGCGCAGCACCATTGATGCGGTGCTGACCCTGCTTGCCCAGCGTGCCACCACCCTGAAGGCGGCGGCGGACGAGGTGCTGGCGATGCCCACCCCGGATGATACCACCTATGCTCCGATATCGACCGCCGATGCGGTGCTGCGCTATGCGGGCGATTTCATCCCGTCCTGGGCGGGGGCGATTGCGATCGATCTTCTGCCTGCCGTGCTGGTGCTGATCATGATGGTGGCGCAAGGCGCGATCAGGGCCGAGCGCGGCACCGTCGCGCCCGAGGAAACCATGACGCTGGCCGAGGTCCGTGCCGCCGTGATGGCCCTGCGGGCGCTGGAGCCGCCGCCTGCAACGGGCCCCGGCTCTGCCCCGGTTGCCGCGCCGGAACCCCTGCGCATGGCTGCGGCAGAGCCTGCGGGGCCAGCAGCCCAGCCCGATGTGCCGCCGCCGCACCTCATCAGCGGCACCCGCTGATGCGCGGTTTGCGGGTGCCCCGGTCGGGGCGGGTGTTGCAGGCGATGCTGATGGTGCAGATTGCCCTTGCCGGACTCATCATCGCCGGCGACTTCCAGCAGGTGCTGCCCGGTCTCTTCCAGTCCAACCCGGCCCCGCCCGCCGCCGTGCCGGTGCGGCCGGGGGACCAGACCCGCCGCTATGCACCGCGCGACCTGCCGCGCCAGCAGCCCGCTTCGCCCGAATTTCCCCGCAGCGATTCCGTTCCGGCGCGATTGCAATTCACGGAAACCGAGGTCGAGGGGCGCAAAACCCTCTTGGTCGAGGGCGCGATCGAACCCGGCGACAGCGCCCGTTTTGCCGATTATCTTGCAGCGCGCGGCACTTTGCCCGACCAGATCGCGCTGCACAGCCCCGGCGGATCGGTCACCGATGCGCTGGAGATTGGCCGCCAGATCCGCGCGGCCGGACTGCCGACCTTGATGCAAGGTGGCGCGGCCTGCTTTTCGGCCTGTCCCTATATCCTTGCAGGCGGGGCCGAGCGACGGGTCAGCCGCGGCGCGATGGTGGGGGTGCATCAACACTATTTCGGGGAAAACACGCTTTTGCCCGCCTTTGTCGCGGTGGAAAGCATCCAGCACGGGCAGGCCGATGTGCTGGATTATCTTGGCGAGATGGGGATTGACCTGCGCCTGTCGGCCCGCGCCATGCAGACCCCGCCCGCCAGCATCTACATTCTGGTCGAGGACGAGCTGACCGAGTTCGCTCTGGCCACCCAGATGCTGGACTGACGCGTTTGGCCCGCCCTGCGGCGGGTCAAAGCTGCGGCAGTTTTCGCGCTTGTGCCGAGGCGGTCACGATCTGCGCGATGCGTGCCGCGCGCGTTTCGGCGCGTTTGGCATTGTGAAGCCAGCGCAGCACATTGCGCCGGTAGCTGGGGGCCGCGGCGCTGAAAAACCGATCCGCGCTGCCGCTGGCGGCGAGCGCCTCGGCCAGATCCGGCGGCACCTGCAGCGCGTCAACCGCTGCCGTTTCATCCCAGCGACCCGCCGCTTTGGCCGCGGCGATGGCCGCGAGTCCGGCGGGGTGCATCCGGCCCTCGGCCTCCAGCCGCGCGGCGCGCTGCTTGTAGGTTGCCGCCCAGGCCTGTTGCTTGCGGGGCGAGATCAACTGCATGGTCCGATGCGCATCCAGCTTGCGCCGGACCCCGTCGATCCAGCCGAAGGCCACCAGTTCATCGAGCACCTCACTGACCGGGACATAGGGCGCGCCGGGGGCCTTCTTCCATGTGACGAGCCACACGCTGTCTGACTGCGCATGGTGCAGCGTAAGCCAGTCGCGCAGGGCGGCAGCGGATTGCACCTCGATTTGCGCAAATTTCTCTGTCTGGATCATCGTCGCCGCCACCCCATCTGCCCCGGATCAACCGCCCGTCGGCCCCGCGCCACAAGGGATGGCGCAGCGCGGCGGCTTTTCAAGGGTCTTTCAGCTTGGGGGTGGGTGGCAGGTGTGCCGCGGGCGCGATTGGCCCCGCAACGCCCATCGCGGGCTTGAATGCGCTTCTGCCCGTCGGGCCACGCTTCGCGGGATTTTGGTTGGGCCCCCGCCGGAGGTCGCATCTGCACCTTCACATAATAGCGACTTCCGGCGACCGGTTCGATGCTCTTCGCCGCGTCGCCGAGTTTGTGTTTGCGGCTACCATCTCGAACTGGCAACCGCCGCCAGACAAGAGGTCACCCCGGGGTCAGATGCGCCCGGTGACAGTTCTTTAGTCTATAGATCAGGGGAAAGTGGCAGCCCGTAGGGGAGTCGAACCCCTCTTCCCAGGTTGAAAACCTGGTGTCCTAACCGATAGACGAACGGGCCACGCTGTCGGTGAGGGGTATCTAGTGGGCTTCCCACTGACTCGCAAGAGGAAAAACGATCTGATCAGCCGGAAGCGGGGGCGGCGTCGTCCAGTCGCAGTTGCACCTTTGTGCGACCGCCCCAGTGGTTCAGTTCCAGCCGTCCGGCCAGATGGAAACGGCGGTGACCTGCGCCGTCAAGCGCCGGCCCCAGCGGCGAGTCGAAGGCGCCGAAGGCCATCGCCTCCACCTGCGCGCCCATCCCGTCCGACAGCACCAGCTTCAGGTGCTTCTCGCCGATCCGGCGCGGTGCCACGCCGATATCGGCAAAGGCGAATCTCGGGGCGGGCGCGCCTTGGCCGAAGGGACCGGCGGCCTCGATCTGCTCGACAAAGCCGGGGGTGCAGGCCGAGGGCATCAGCAGGCTGTCGATCCGCAGATCGCGTGGCTCCTCGCTGCCTGCGCCTTGCCTCGCGAGCAAATCCGCCAGCCGCGTCATGGCTTCGTCCAGCCGCTCTTGCATGACCGTCAGCCCGGCTGCCATCTTGTGCCCGCCACCCTTGAGCAAGACGCCTTCGGCGGCTGCCCGCTGCACCACGGCCCCCAGATCGACCCCTGTGACCGAGCGGCCAGACCCTTTGCCGATGCCGCCCTCCAGCCCGATCACGATTGCAGGACGATTGAAGGCCTCTTTCAGGCGGGCGGCGACAATGCCGACCACGCCGGGGTGCCAGCCCTCGCCTGCCGCCCAGACAAGCGGGGCATCCGCGCCTCGCGCCTCGGCCTGTGCCATCGCTTCTTCGCGCACACGTTCGGTGATCTCGCGCCGCTCTGTGTTCAGCTCATCCAGCCGGGCGGCCATTGCGGCGGCGGTGCGCGGATCATCGCAGGCCAGCAGCCGTGCGCCCAGATCGGCCTGCCCGATCCGCCCGCCCGCGTTCACCCGTGGCCCCAGCACGAAACCCAGCGCATAGGGGGTGGGGGCCTGATCCATCCGCGCCACATCGGACAGGGCCACCAGACCTGTCCGTTCGCGCCGTGCCATCACCCGCAGGCCCTGCCGCACCAGCGCGCGGTTGACCCCGACCAGCGGGGCCACATCCGCCACCGTGGCCAGCGCCACCAGATCAAGCATCGCCATCAGGTCCGGCCCTTGCACGCCCTCGGCGCGCAGGCGGCGGTTGGCCTCGACCAGCATCAGGAACACCACCGAAGCGGCGCACAGATGCGCCAGATCGCCGTTTTCATCCTGCCGGTTCGGGTTCACCACGGCGACGGCGGGGGGCAGCGTCTCTGCGCCCAGATGGTGATCCAGTACCACCACATCACAGCCCGCCGCCGCAATCGGCTCGTGGCTCAGCGTGCCGCAATCGACGCAGAGGATCAGATCATGCGCCGCGCCCAAAGCCTGCATCGCGGGGACATTCGGGCCATAGCCCTCGTCGATCCGGTCGGGAATATAAAGCGTGGCCTCGCGCCCCATCGCGCGCAGCCAGACGATCAACAGCGCGGCAGAAGCGCCGCCATCGACATCGTAATCGGCGAAGATGGCGATGCGCTGGCGCTGGCGCAGGGCATGGAGGAAACGGTCGGTCGCAGGTCCCATGTCGCGCAGGGTCAGCGGATCGGGCAGCAGATCGCGGAGGACGGGGGCGAGGAAGGCCGGCGCATCGGCGGGCGACACCCCGCGCCGCACCAGCGTGTGGCAAAGCGCCATCGGCAGCCGGGTCTGCTGCGCCATCGCCTCGGCGAGGCGTTCCTCCTCGACGGCAGGGCCGGTCCAGCGGCGACCGAGGACAGAGGCTTCGACGTTGAGGAATGCGCGTGTCATCGTTTTGGTCTGCACCAGCGGGGGCGGCGCTTCAACCTGAAATGTGGCTCCGGAGGCGTCCGGGGAACGCCTCCGGCGGGAGTATTTGGGCAAGCAGCAATGGAGGGGGAGCAGGGCATGGTTTGCGCCCCCGCCAAGTCAGCGGCGGATCGGGTTGCGGTAGGTCATGCGGCGCACCGAGCCGGTTTTCGACCGCATCAGGATGGTTTCGGTGGTCAGGTGGGTGGGCTCGCGCCGGATGCCGGCAAGCAGGCTGCCGTCGGTCACGCCGGTCGCGGCGAAGATCACGTCGCCGCGCACGAGGTCGTCGCGGGTGTAGACGCGGTCGAAGTTCTCGATGCCGGCCTTGCGGGCGCGGGCGCGCTCGTCATCGTTGCGGAAGAGGAGCTTGCCGAAGAACTGGCCGCCCATGCATTTCAGGGCCGCCGCCGCCAGCACGCCTTCGGGTGCGCCGCCGGAACCCATGTACATGTCGATGCCGGTCAGGTCGGGTTCGGCGCAGTGCATGACACCCGCGACGTCGCCATCGGTGATGAGGCGGATGGCGGCGCCGGTGGAGCGGATCTCGGCGATCATCTCTTCGTGGCGGGGCCGTTCCAGCACGCAGACGGTGATGTCATTGGTCGAGCAGCCCTTGGCGGCGGCGAGGGCGGAGACGCGTTCGGAGGGGGTCATGGCCAGCGTGACGGTGCCGGGGCGGTGGCCGGGACCGATGGCGAGCTTGTCCATGTAGACGTCGGGGGCGTGCAGGAGGCTGCCGCGCGGGGCCATCGCGATCACGGTCAGGGCGTTGGGCATGTCCTTGGCGGTGAGGGTGGTGCCTTCGAGCGGATCGAGGGCGATGTCGACGGCGGGGCCGTTGCCGGTGCCGACCTCCTCGCCGATGTAGAGCATCGGGGCCTCGTCGCGCTCGCCCTCGCCGATCACGACGACGCCCTTGATGTCGAGCAGGTTCAGCTGGTCGCGCATGGCGTTCACGGCGGCCTGGTCGGCGGCTTTCTCATCGCCGCGGCCGATCAGGTTGGCGCTGGCCAAGGCCGCGGCCTCGGACACGCGGGCGAGGCCGAGCGAGAGCAGGCGGTCCTGAAACTCGGCGACTTTGGGCGGGGCGACGGGCATGATCTGTCCTTTTTCGGGAAATGCTTTGGCTTCGGGTTTAGCCTGCCCTGTCCGATGGGGGCAAGCCTGATGGCGCTAACCTTCGGGGAAATCGCGGCCCCGCCTGAAAAGGCGGCGATGCCTGCATTGCCCCGCGTGTTACAGGGACGATCTTGAGGTATTTCAAAGCGTTGATCTGTGTGTGTTAAGGAAACGGTAAGGATTTGAGCGGGAGCGGCGGGGCCGAGGGGCGGCGGCGCGCCAGATTGCGCCTGCGGGGAGGCAGTTGCGCAGGAAGGGGGGAGGGCGTGCGATTGGGGGCCTGTGCCGGACGGGGCAGGGGGGCGGTTGGAGTCTGACTGCGGGCGGCATTTGCAGACAAAGGGGCGCGCGCGTGGGCGGGCGGGTTTGGCGGGCGGGTTTGGCGGGGGAGGCGGCGGGCAGGGGTGTGACGGATCTGGCGGGAGCAAGGATTACCGCGCGCGCAAGGCACTTCAGACCCCCATTGTAGTTCCCGCGCAGCATGTCGACGAGCAGGGATGGGGGTGCGCTTGCGGGCCTGTGCGGGGCGGGGCGGGGGGCGGTTGGAGTCTGACTGCGGGCGGCATTTGCGAGCGAAGGGGCCCGTGCGGGGGCGGGCTTGGCGGGGGAGGCGGCGAGCAGGGGTGTGACGGATCTGGCGGGAGCAGGGATAACCGCGCGCGCAAGGCACTTCAGACCCCCATTGTAGTTCCCGCGCAGCATGTCGAGGAGCAGGGATGGGCGAGCGATTGGGGGCCTGTGCGGGGCGGGGCAGGGGGGCGGTTGGAGTCTGATTGCGGGCGGCATTTGCGAACGAAGGGGCGCGCGGGGGGCGGGCTTGGCGGCGGAGGCGGCGGGCAGGGTGTGACGGATCTGGCGGCGAGCAGGATGGGCGCGCGCAAGGCGCTTGCCCTGTCGTGCCGCAGTCGCCGCCGTCCGCTCCGCCCTGACGCTGCCGCGACGCTGGGGGCAAATGCCTTGGGGCCGCGCTGCGAGGTCTGGCGGAGGCAGAAGGGCAGGCAGGTCCAGCGAAGTGGCGGGCGGGATCAGACCTCTTCGATGCGGATGGCGGCGGGGGCGCCGATGAGCACGCCTGTCGTGTCGAACTGGGCCAGCGCATAGGCGACATCGGCAGGCGACGCCTTGTGCGTCACGATCAGCACGGTGGCCTTGTTGTCGGCCTCGTTGGGCTGGTTCAACTGGCGCATCTGGTCGATGGAGATGCCTGCCTCGCCCAGTGCTGTCGCGATCTTGGCCAGCGCGCCCGGTTTGTCGAGCAGCGTCATGCGCAGGTAATAGGGCGCGGGCGTCGCGGATTTCGCGGCCACAGGTTCGGCCAGCGAGGCGGCGGGGCGGCCAAAGGTGGAGAGCCGAGTGCCGCGCGCGATGTCGATGACATCGGCCATCACCGCGCTGGCGGTGGGGCCTGCGCCCGCGCCCGCGCCGCGCATCACGATCTGGCCCACGGAGTCGCCTTCGAGCACCACCATGTTGGTGCCGCCCTGCAACTGGCCGAGCGGGCTTTCGGCGGGGACGAGGCAAGGCGTCATGCGCTGTTCCAGCCCGCGGCCCGTCATCTGCGCCACACCGAGGAGCTTGATGTGATAGCCCATGTCGTCGGCGAGGTTGATATCGTCGATCGAGACGTTGCCGATGCCTTCGAGTTCCACATTGTCGAAGCTGACCCGCGTGCCGAAGGCGATGGCTGCGAGCAGGCTGAGCTTGTGGCCCGCGTCGATGCCCCCGACATCGAGGTTCGGATCGGCTTCGAGATAGCCAAGCTGGCGCGCCTCTTCGAACACCGTCTCGTAGGGCAGGCCCGCTGCCTGCATCCGGGTGAGGATGTAGTTGCAGGTGCCGTTCATCACACCCATCACACGCCGCATCTGGTTGCCTGCCAGCCCTTCGGTGAGCGTCTTGATGACGGGGATGCCGCCTGCGACGGCGGCTTCGAAGCGGATCACGCGGCCTGCGGCTTCGGCGGCGAGCGCGAGGGCATGGCCGTGATGGGCCAGCAGCGCCTTGTTGGCGGTGACGATATCCTTGCCGGTGGCGATTGCGGCCTCGGTGGCAAGGCGGGCGGGGCCTTCGTGGCCGCCCATCACCTCGACAAACACGTCGATGTCATTGCGGCGGGCGAGGGCCACGGGATCGGCTTCCCAATGATAGGTCGACAGGTCGGCGTCGCGGTTCTTCTGCGGATCGCGGGCCGAGACGGCGGTGATCTCGACCGGGCGGCCCGCGCGGGCGGCGATCAGGTCGGCATGGGATTGCACGATCTTGACGACGCCGATGCCGACGGTGCCCAGACCGGCAAGACCAATTCGCAAGGGGGCTGGCATGGGGCGACTCCGTCTGTCTGTGGCGTGGCGTTCGGGGCGGTCTTAGCGCGCCTGTCGGGGCAAGGCAACGCGGGCCGGCGGGCGGAAGGGCGGGAAAAACGCGGGCCGGGGCATGGCGCGCGCGGGGGCGGCTATTCGCGGCGCAGGCGGTCGGCGCGGGCGCGCAACTGTTCGGCCCGCGCGGTGACGGGGGCGGTGGCGGCGGCGCCGTTGCCCAACGCGTCGGCTTGCGCCAGCAGCCCGTCGATCGGCACCAGAACCGGCGCGGGTCCGGGGGCTGCGGCGCGGGTGGCGGTGGCGAAATCGGGCAGGGGCGCGCAGCCTGACAGGCCGAGGCCGAGGCAGGCGGCAAGCGCCATGCGGCGGGAAAGGCGGGGGTGGTGCATGGTCTGGCATCCGTCGGCGGCGGCAGGCTGCGCCGCATGGGCCAAAGCCTAGGCAGGATCGCGGTTGCGGGCAAGGGGGGCTCGGGGCGATGTTTTCGGGGGCGCGTTTCGGGGGACGGGCGTGGCATCTGGACCCTATCGCGGGGGCGGCGGCTGGTTTATGGCTTGGCAAACCCGAGCGAGGAGCCGCCACGATGCCCGATCCGTCCGACCTGACGCCCGAGATGCCCGCAGCGGCCCAAGGCGCGATTCTGGCCGAGCTGCGGCCATCGCCGCCGCGGCGGGTGCTGGGGGTGGCGATTCTGGCGGCTTTGGGGGGCACGCTGGTGTGGCTGGCACTGGCCTTTCCGCCTGCGGCTTTCGGCTGGCTTCTGGTCCTGCTGGCGCTGGGTGTTTCGGCGCTCTGGCTGGCGGTGCGCATGTGGCAGGTGAGCGGCGCGTCGCTGGTGCTGACGCGCGAGGTGCTGCGCGACGGGTCGGGCATGGTGCTGGCGCGGGTGGAGGATATCCGCGCGGTCAATCGCGGGGTGTTTGCCTTCAAGCCGGCGGGGGGGTTCACGCTTTCGCTGCGGCAGAGCGGCCCGCGCGGCTGGGCGCCGGGGCTGTGGTGGCGGCTGGGGCGGTCGGTGGGCGTGGGCGGCGTGACCCACCGGCACGAGGCGCGTTACATGGCCGAGGTGCTGGACGAGCTGATCAAGCCGCGCTGAGTGCCGCAGGCCGGTTTGCCGCGCCCGCAGGTCGGGGCGCGGCTGCGGGGGGCGGCTGGCCTTAGCCGCAGGCGACGCCCTGCATGCAGATCTTGGGCAGGAAGCGCGGGCGGGTGACGACGACGTTGCGCATCGGGCCGGTGTCGATGTCGTTGATGATCATGTCGACCGCGCCGAGGATCGGCCGGAATTCCACCGTCGTTTCCACCACGATCAGCGCGTCGCCGTCATACATCACGGGCAGGTGGCTCTGGATCGTCGGCAGGGTTTCGGTGGTGAGGCGCGGGATGGTGGGGACGCTGGAGCGGGACCACAGCACCTCGTATCTTGCGCGGGCCTGACTGTAGAACACCGAGGTGATGCGGGTGCGGGTCGGCAGCGAGGGGCCCATCATGTATTGCATGGTGTTGAACATGCCCTGCACATAGACCTCGGTCACGTTGTCCTGCTTGCGGGTGATGAGGTCGGACACCGCGTAGGATGCCTTTTGCGAGCGGTTGGCCACGTCGAAGGCATCCCAGAAGGTGAAGGTGCCGAGGATGCAGAACAGGTAGAGCGGCAGCACGAGGATCATCTCGGCCGAGGCGAGCCCGTCTTCGTTGCGGCGGAAGCGGCGCAGGGCGTGGCGGAGCAGGGTCAGGGGGGTTTTCATGGCGATCCTTTCCCGATGATCAAGACGGTTCGTTCACGAAAGACGAAATCGAGGCGATGCCGATGCCGCCCGAGCCATCGCGGAAAAGCTGCCGGCCGAAGATCATGTTCGGGAACAGCACCGGCAGCACGATGCAGGCGCGCACCAGCATCAGTTCCTGCTGGCGGCCCAGATCGAAATTGACGACGGGCTGGATTTCCTCGTCATTGTTCACGCAGGTGACGGGGGTTTGCGGCATGGCCCATGTCACCGTCGACACCGATTGCAGTTCGATCATCATCTGGTCTTCGCAATTGCCGATGATCCGCGCGCGGTTGCAGATGCTTTGCTTGAGCGTCTCTTGCGTGGGGTTCTGCATCAGGCCAAGGCGCAGCTCGCGCATCGACACGTCGAGCGCGTGATCGAGCATCACCGACTTGATGGTGATGATGCCCAGTTCGGCGGCCCAGAAGAACATGCTGATGTAGACCGGGAAGAACAGGGCGAACTCCACCGAGGCAAGGCCGCGTTCATCCTTGCGGAAGGGGCGAAAGAGCGAGCGCAGGCGGGACATCATTGGGTCAACTTCAGCTGGGTGATGTTGGTCGCGATGGAGCGGAAGGCGGTGCGGATTTCCAGCCCCTGCGCGTTGAAGTAATGCGCGGGCGAGGAGGCGCAGTTGGCAATCGCCGTCTGGCCGTTCGGCGGGGCCTCGAAGGCGATGCCGTAGACCAGCACGTTGCGCGCGCGGGCCTGACCGCAGACGTTGGCAAGCTGGCTGTCCATCGTGGAGGTCGGCGTCTGGGTGCGGATGGCGTTCATCGCATTGGCCTGCGTGAGGCCCAGCGGGCGCGCATAAAGCTGCTGTGCCACCCATGCCACCCGCACGCTGTTCCAGACCTGCGGCCATGTCTGCTGTGTCGCCCCGCTGTAGGTGGCGGTGGTGCTGTAGCAGGTCGAGCTGGACGGCGTAGTGCTGTTCCACGGGCGCGAATGCCATGCGTTCAGATGCGGCACATAGAAGGGGCGGCTGTTGCAGATGTTGGTGGCAGAGGAGGTGTTCACACGCGACGAATGGAAGATGGAAAACAGCGTGTCGGAGTTGCCGCGCCAGATCGGCGAGGTTCCGGCACGGAAACCGGCGTTGACCCGTTCTTCGGCGAAGTGTTCACCGTCGGTCATCAGCACGACGATCTTCATCGCTTCGCGGTCGCCGAAGTTGAAGGGACGGTTGTTGAAGTAGGACGGTGTCTGGCCGGCCGCGATCATGCCCGAATAAAGCGTTCTGGCCGAGGGATCGAGCAGCGCCATGCCCCATTTCATGCCGGCGTTGATCGAGGTCGCGCCGATGGCCTGCAGGCCGCTGATATGCGCCTTGAGCGCGGTGCGGTTGTTGGTGGGCGCCCGGATGAAATTGGTATTGCTGACGGTCCCGTTGACGGTGGGCGGGCACCAGCGGTTGCCGGTGTTCACCACGGCATTGGAATGGGTGGGCGCGATGTAACTGCCGGTTGTGGTCGTCGAATAGGTGTCGGCGTGGGCGGTGACGGGCATCGCGGTGTTGAGGGGCAGCGACAGGTTGCCGTAGACCGAACTGGGCAGATCAAAGCAGTTCACGGTGGCGACGCCATGATCGTCGATCCGGTTGGTGAACAGCTGCTGCATGTTTTCGGGCAGGTTCACCTGTCCGTTGAACGGAACGATGCTGATCGACACCCGGTTTTCTGTATCCTGATCGAGCACGGTGTCGATGAATTCGTTCGCCGCCGTCTTGAGGTTCACCAGCCGGCTTGAATCGTTCATCGACCCCGACACGTCGAGCACCATCACGATTTCGATGTTGTTGATGCGCTGTTCGGCACTGGCGCGGCCGCGCGCCACCAGCTTGGTGCTGTTGGACATGTCATAGAGGTTCATGAAGATCGGCGTGATTTCCTTCTCGGCCTCGGCGCGCACGGTCGAGGCGTTGAAGGTGCGCTCGAAGGAGACCGAGCGCAGATGGTCGGTCATGTTGGCCTTGGCAAAGTAATCGCGCACCACCGCTTCGGCATCCAGTTGCTGCGTGAGCGAGGCGGCGGCCAGCGTGGCGCGGTCCAGCGTCTGCTGCTGCTTGGTGCGCATGGTTTCGAAGTTGATGATATCGACCCCGATCCCTGCGAGCATCAGCATCAGCGTCAGCATCACGGTGGTGAAGATAAGGATGTGGCCGTCTTCGTCGCGTGCAAAACGCAGGGCAGATTTCCGCGAAAACCTCATGGCAGCACTCTTCATTCTGCGGTCCGATCCCAAGTCGCTATGCGCCGCAGAACCGCCCCCACGGGTCTACAGCTTTGTTAAACACCGTTCACCTAAGCGAGGGGGCGGGGCAAAATTATGGCAAGCCGGGGCGCGGGCGGGCTGGCGTTGCCGTTCTGGAAACAATCGCGGATTGTGGTGCGAATTGTGCTAGAGTGGGAAACGCAGAGCGGCTGACGGATGCGCAGCGCGCCATCCGTTTGGCGTGAAATGCCGACAAATCGCTACGATTCGATTCGTTATTTCTGGATTCACGCGTCAGTTTTTGCGGTGAACTGGGCCGAGCGGACCGCTAGCGTAACCCCGGGGCGCCGTCCGCCGCGCCCGGCCCGTCAGGAGGAATGGCATGATCAGGGATGGAGAGCCGAGTTTTCGCGAGTCGGTCGATCTGATGTTCAACCGCGCCGTGCGGCTGATGGATCTGAGCCCCGGCTTGGAGCAGAAGATCCGCGTGTGCAACTCGACCTATACGGTGCGTTTCGGTGTGCGCCTGCGCGGCAAGATCGAGACCTTCACCGGATACCGCTCGGTGCATTCGGAACATATGGAGCCGGTCAAGGGCGGCATCCGCTATGCGCTGTCGGTGAACCAGAACGAGGTGGAGGCGCTGGCGGCGCTGATGACCTATAAATGCGCGCTGGTGGAGACGCCCTTTGGCGGATCGAAAGGGGGGCTGTGCATCGACCCGCGCGCCTGGGAGGAGCACGAGCTGGAGCTCATCACCCGCCGCTTTGCCTATGAGCTGATCAAGCGCGACCTGATCCATCCGGCGCAGAACGTGCCCGCGCCCGATATGGGGACCGGCGAGCGCGAGATGGCGTGGATCGCCGACCAGTACAAGCGGATGAACACGACCGATATCAACGGCAATGCCTGCGTGACCGGCAAGCCGCCGCATGCGGGCGGGATTCAGGGCCGGGTGGAGGCGACGGGGCGCGGCGTGCAATATGCGTTGCAGGAGTTCTTCCGCCACCCCGAGGATATCGCCAAGGCGGGTTTGACCGGCGGGCTGGAGGGCAAGCGGGTGATCGTGCAGGGGCTTGGCAATGTGGGCTATCACGCCGCCAAGTTCCTGAGCGAGGAGGATGGCTGCAAGATCACGGCGGTGATCGAACGCGACGGCGCGCTGCACAGCGAGAGCGGGCTGGACATCGAGGACATCCGGCAGTGGATGGTCAAGCATGGCAGCATCAAGGGCTATCCGACAGCGGCCTTTGTCGACGATGGCAGCACGCTGATCGAGGCCGAGTGCGACATCCTGATTCCGGCGGCGCTGGAGGGGGTGATCCATATGGGCAATGCCGCGCGGATCAAGGCGCCGCTGATCGTCGAGGCGGCGAACGGGCCGGTGACCTTCGGCGCCGACGAGATCCTGCGCGAGAAGGGCGTGGTCATCATCCCCGACATGTATGCCAATGCGGGCGGGGTTACGGTTTCCTACTTCGAATGGGTCAAGAACCTCTCGCACATCCGCTTTGGCCGCATGCAGCGCCGCGCCGAGGAGGCCCGCTCGCGCATTCTGGTCGAGGAGTTGGAACGGCTGTCGGCCGATCAGGGGCTGGGCTGGACCCTGTCGCCCGATTTCAAGGAAAAGTTCCTGACCGGATCGGACGAGCTGGCGCTGGTGCGCTCGGGTCTGGATGACACGATGCGCACCGCCTATCAGGCGATGCGCAAGGTCTGGCACGAACGCGACGATGTGGATGACCTGCGCACGGCGGCCTATCTGGTGTCGATCGGGCGGGTGGCACAATCCTACCGCTCCAAGGGCCTGTAAGGCGGCTCTGGCCATCTGCGACACACAATGTCGCGGATGGCCAAGGCGCGGGCCGCGATCCTTGCTTATCTGCGGCGGACCCGCTTTAGTGCCGCCAGAGGGCTTCGGGTCGGGGAAAGGTCTGACATGCGCTATTCCGGCTTCAGGGTGATTGCACAGGGTCTGTTCGGAAACACCGGATGGAAACCGGCCTGGCGCGATCCCGCCCCCAAGGCCGAATATGACGCGGTGATCATCGGCGGCGGCGGGCACGGGCTGTCGACCGCCTATTATCTGGCCAAGAACCACGGTCTGACCAATATCGCGGTGCTGGAAAAGGGATACCTCGGCTCGGGCAATATCGGGCGCAACACCACGATCGTGCGGGCGAACTACTTCCTGCCGGGCAATTCCGAATTCTATTCGCACAGCCTCAAGCTCTGGGAAGGGCTGGAGGCGGATCTCAATTACAACGTGATGCACTCGCAGCGCGGGCTGATCAACCTGTTCCATTCCGATGGCCAGCGCGATGCCTTTGCCCGCCGCGGCAATGCGATGATCAACCAGGGCGATGATGCGGTGCTGCTGGACCGCGAGGGGGTGCGCGAGCTGTTGCCCTATCTCGACTTCGACAACACGCGCTTTCCGATCTATGGCGGGCTCCTGCACCCGCGCGGCGGCACCGCGCGGCATGATGCGGTGGCCTGGGGCTATGCCCGCGCTGTCGACCGGCGCGGGGTGGACCTGATCCAGAATTGCGAAGTGACGGGGATCGACATCGAGAATGGCCGCGTCACCGGCGTGCAGACCACCCGCGGCGCGATCCGGGCGCGGAAGGTGGGCATGGTGGTGGCAGGCCGCTCGGGACAGGTGGCGGCGATGGCGGGGCTGCGGCTGCCGATCGAATCCCATATCCTGCAAGCCTTTGTGACCGAAGGGCTGAAGCCGGTGATCGACCATGTGATCAGCTTCGGCATGGGGCATTTCTACATCAGCCAGTCCGACAAGGGCGGGCTGGTCTTCGGGGGCGACCTCGACTTCTACGCAAGCTATGCCTCGCGCGGGAACCTGCCGATGGTCGAGCATGTGATGGAGGCGGGCATGACGCTGATGCCGATGATCGGCCGCGCCCGCGTGCTGCGGTCCTGGGGCGGGATCATGGACATGACACCCGACGGATCGCCCATCATCGACCGCACGCCGGTCGACGGGCTGTTCATCGATGCGGGCTGGAACTACGGCGGCTTCAAGGCAGTGCCGGCCAGCGGATATTGCATGGCGCATCTGATGGCCACCGGCGAAAGCCATCCCGTCGCCGCCCGCTTCCGGCTGAACCGCTTTGCCACCGGCCACCTTCTCGACGAAGAAGGCACCGGCAGCCAGCACAACCTGCATTGAGGGGCGCGATGGGTCTGACCGCTTTTCGCCTTGCCCGCCTGTCGGATGCCTCCGGCGGGAGTATTTCATCAAGCAGCAATGCAGGGTGCCGCGCCCATGATTTGCTGCTTGCCCAAATACTCCGGGGTGAGGCCGCAGGCCGAGGGGCGGAGCCCCTTGCGACGACTGCCAAACAGAAAGGCTTTTCAAGATGCGCCTGACCTGCCCGCTGTGCGGCCCGCGCGACCGGCGTGAATTCTATTACTACGGGGCGGCGGATTACCTCGCGCGTCCCGCAGAGGGCGCACCGCCCGAGGCATGGGATGATTACCTACACCTGCGCGACAACCCCGCCGGGGTGACGCAGGACCTTTGGTATCACGAGCAGGGCTGCTGCTCCTGGCTGAAGGTGACCCGCAACACGGTGACGCATGAGATCCTTGCGGTGGAGAGTGTGGCCGGGGCCGATGCGGCGGAGGGGCGGGCATGAGGATCGACGGCAAGGGCCGCATTGACCGCACGCGGCCGGTCACCTTCCGTTTCGACGGGCGCAGCTATGCCGGTTACCGGGGTGATACGCTCGCCTCGGCGCTGATTGCCAATGATGTGCGGGTTGTCGGGCGCAGTTTCAAATACCATCGCCCGCGCGGCATCCTGACCGCCGGACCCGAGGAGCCCAATGCGCTGGTGGAGGTGGTCGGCCCCGCGAACCAGACCCCCAACACGCGGGCGACCGTGCAGGAGCTGTTCGAGGGGCTGGTGGCGCGCAGCCAGAATCGCTGGCCGTCGCTGGGGTTTGATCTGCTGGAGGTGAACGATCTGGCCGCGCCCTTCCTGTCGGCGGGGTTTTACTACAAGACCTTCATGTGGCCGCGCCGCTTCTGGGAGGGGCTCTACGAGCCGCTGATCCGTCGCGCTGCGGGCCTCGGCCGGTTGTCGGGCAAGCATGACGAGGGGCTTTATGAAAAGGCCTGGGCGCATTGCGACCTGCTGGTGATCGGGGCCGGGCCTGCGGGTTTGATGGCGGCGCTGGTGGCGGCACGGGCCGGGGCGGATGTGATCCTGTGCGATGAGTCTGCCGAACCCGGCGGGCGGCTGCTGGCCGATGAGGGCATGATCGACGGCGCGCCCGCGGCGGAGTGGGTGGCGCGGGTGCTGGCCGAGTTGGCGGACCTGCCCAATGTGCGGCTGATGCGCCGCACCACGGTGACCGGCGTTTATGATGACAGCACCTTTGGCGCGCTGGAGCGGGTGGGCCTGCACCGCAGCCCGCGCCCCAACCTGCCGCGCGAGTGTTTCTGGCGCATTGTGGCCAAGCGCTCGGTGCTGGCGGCGGGCGCGCTGGAGCGCGGGATTGCCTTTCAGGACAATGACCGCCCGGGCGTGATGATGGCCTCGGCGCTGGCCACCTATCTCAACCGCTATGGCGTGGTGCCGGGCAAGCGGGTGGCGTTGTTTGCCAACAACGACTCGGTGCGCGCCACGGCCCGCAGCCTGATGGCGGCGGGGGTGGAGGTGGCGGCGATCCTCGACAGCCGCCCCGATGCGCCGGATGAGCCGGGGATCGTGGTGCACAAGGGGGCGGTGGTGCAGCGCGCGCGGGGCCGGATGGGTCTGCGCGAGATTAGTTTCACCAAGGACGGGCGCGCGCAGCGGCTGGAGGTGGAGTGTCTGGGCCTGTCGGGCGGCTGGAATCCGTCGGTGCATCTGACCTGCCACCTGAACGGTCGCCCGCGCTGGTCCGAGGATCTGGCGGCCTTCGTGCCGATGGAAGGTGCGGTGCCGGGGATGTTGGTGGCCGGCGCGGCGGGGGGCAGTTTCTCGACCCACGGCTGCCTTGCATCGGGGGCCGAGGCGGCGCGGGCCAGTCTGGAAGCGCTGGGCAGGGCGGCGGGCGCAGTGGAGTTGCCGCGCGCCGAGGATGCGCCCTATGTTATCGCGCCCCTCTGGGCGGTGGCGGGCAAGGGGCGGGCCTGGCTCGATTTTGCCAATGACGTCACGGTCAAGGATGTGGCGTTGGCGGCGCAGGAGGGGTTCCGCAGCGTCGAGCACATGAAGCGCTATACCACGCAAGGCATGGCGCCCGATCAGGGCAAGTCCTCGAACGTGGCGGCGCTGGCGGTGCTGGCCGATGCCACCGGGCGCGGCATTGCCGAGACGGGGACGACGACCTTCCGCCCGCCCTATACGCCGGTGTCGATTGCCGCGATGGGGGCAGGCGGGCGGGGCGCGGGCTTTGCGCCGCAGCGGTTCCTGACCAGCGATCAGGCCAGCCGTGACCGGGGTGCGCCGATGGTGGAGGCGGGGCTGTGGTATCGGCCGAGCTATTTCCCCAAACCCGGGGAGACGACATGGCGCGAGGCTTGCGACCGCGAGGTGCGCATGGTGCGCGAAAGCGTGGGGGTCACCGATGTCTCGACCCTTGGCAAGATCGACATCCAGGGCCCCGATGCGGCGCGGTTCCTTGACCTTGTCTATACCAATACCTTCTCGACCCTGCCGGTCGGCAAGGTCCGCTATGGGCTGATGCTGCGCGAGGACGGGCATGTGCTGGATGACGGCACCTGTGCGCGGCTGGGGGATCAGCACTGGCTGATGACCACCACCACCGCCGCCGCCGGTCTGGTGATGCGGCATCTCGATTTCGTGAGCCAGGCGTTTTGCGCGGGGTGGCAGGTGCGCTTTGCCTCGGTCACCGAGGGCTGGGCGCAATTCGCCATCGCTGGCCCCAAGGCTCGGGCGCTGGTGGCGAGCGCGCTGGGCCATGCGCCGGACCTGCCCTTCATGGGCTGTGCGCCCGTGACGGTGCAGGGGGTGGCGGGGCGGCTGTTCCGCATCTCGTTCTCGGGCGAGGAGGGGTATGAACTGGCGGTGCCGACCCGCTATGGCGAGGCGCTGTTCCGTGACCTGACCGCGCGGGCCGAGACGATGGGGGGCGGGCTTTACGGGATGGAGGCGCTGAACGTCCTGCGCATCGAGAAGGGCTTCATCACCCATGCCGAAATCCACGGGCGCATCACCGCCTTTGACATCGGCATGGAAAAGATGGTGAGCGCCAAGAAGGATTGCATCGGCAAGGCCGCCGCTGCGCGGCCCGGCATGACAGGGCCTGCGCGGGCGCAACTGGTGGGGCTGAAGCCGCTGACCGACAGCGTGATCACGGCGGGCGCGCATCTTTTCGCGCAAGGCGTCGATCTGGTGCGCGAGCAGTCGGCGGGCTATGTCACCTCGGTCGGCTATTCGCCCACGCTCCACAGCCATCTGGCGCTGGCATTTCTGGACAACGGCCGCGCGCGGCATGGCGAGACGGTGCGGCTGGTCGACCGGCTGCGCGGGGTGGATGTGCTCTGCACGGTGACCGATCCGGTGTTCCACGATCCGAAGGGGGAGAAGCTGCGTGCCTGACCTGATTGCAAAGCCCGCGCTGGGCGTGGCCCCCGTCACCCATGCCGGAACCACGCTGGCCGAAATCCCGCTGCCGCAGATCATCGCCATCGCGCCCTATCCGGGGCAGGCGGCGGCGGTGGGCGCGGCGCTTGGTCTGGCGTTTCCGGCGCCGAATACGGTGAGCGAAAGTGGCGGGGCGCGGCTGGTCTGGGCGGGGCGCGACATGGCCTTTCTGATCGGGGCGGAGGCGAGCGCGGCCACGCTGCCCGAGGGGCTGGCCGCGATGGTCAGCGATCAATCCGATGCCTGGGTGATGCTGACGCTGGTGGGGCCGCGCGCCGTTGACGTGCTGGCGCGGCTGGTTCCGCTGGACCTGCGCGCCGCGCAGCGGGGGCAGGCGTTCCGCTCTGCGCTGGGGCATATGCCTCTGGTTCTGATTGCGGAAGGGGAGGGCGGCTTTACCCTGCTTACCTTCCGTTCCATGGCGCGCACGGCCTGGCATGAGATCGAAGAAGCGATGGCGAAGGTCGAGGCGCGGCTTGCGCTGAGCGCCTGACCGGCGCGCCCTTGGCTGCCGCAGGGCGCTTCGCGCTGGGGCTGTAAGAAAGGTGCAAATCCGGGGGTTCGGGATTTGCACCTTTTCCATTACTCGTCTTTCAACGCCGGGCTCAGGTCACCCCGGCGGGTGCCTTTACCAGTGGCCGGTGTTTTCCATGCTGGCCCAAGGTTCGGCCGGAGCGAGAGCCTCGCCCTTTTGCAGCAGTTCGATCGAGATGTTGTCGGGGCTGCGGACAAAGGCCATGCGGCCATCGCGGGGAGGGCGGTTGATGGTGACGCCATTGGCCTGCAGATGGGCGCAGGTTTCGTAGATGTTGTCCACCTCATAGGCGAGATGGCCGAAATGGCGGCTGTCCGACGGCAGGCCGTCATCGCCATCCCAGTTGTAGGTCAGTTCCACCGGACATTCCGGCTGGCCCGGAGGGGCCATGAAAATGAGCGAGAAGCGGCCCTTCTCGCTGTCATGCCGCCGCGTTTCTTCAAGCCCGAGAAGGCGGTAGAAGGCCATAGAGGCCTCGAGGTCGAGAACCCGGACCATTGTGTGCAGGTATTTCAGTGCCATGCCATGTCTCCTGTCTGTGCCGGGGTCATCATAACGCGGCGGACCGGAAAGGCGAGGGCGTGCGGTCAGAACTTTGAGCGGATCGACAGGCCAAGGCCGAGCGATTGCGCGCGGTGGAGCGCGATGTTGGAGCGGGTGCGCTCGGCCCTGACCGAGAGCACCGGCATGAAGCCCATGCGGTCAAGCTCTTGCAGCGCGAGATTTGCCTCTGCCCGCAGGGTCACATCCTGGCGGCCATCGGGGCTGAGGGCGGCGCGGTCATAGTCGCGGGCGGCCAGCCCCATGCCCGCCGACAGACCGATGCCGCGCACCGGTTCGGCCTTTGTCCATGTCAGATCGGCGCTGATGGCGCGGTGGTCGATGCTGTCGGCGCGCGAGCGGGTGTCGCGCAGATCGAGGGTGACGCCCACACGGTCGCCGCCGTCAAGCTGCCGGGTCAGCCCCGCGCTGGCGCCGAGGATATTGGCCGAGCGGTTTGGCGCATCGAGACGCCGCTGGCGTTCGGCGGTGAGGCCGAATTCTACCGTCAGGCGGGGTGCAAGCTGGCGCGACAGGCCCAGATCCACGCGGGCGTAATCCGACATCGGGCTGCCGCCAAAACGGTTGTGGCCAAAGGTGAGCGCCGCCGTGGCCTCGCCTTGCAGGGCAGGCAGTTTCACGGCGCGGTCGAGCCCGATCTCGTAGCCGGAGAGGCGGTAGTTTCCGGCGCGGGCCATCGGGGCGGCGGCCTTGGCGGCGGAGGAAAGCCAGACCTCGCGCTGGATGAGGCCGAAGCGCAGGTCTGTCTTGGCGGCGGCGCTTTCCGCGAGGCGGTATTGCGCGGTTGCCGCCGCCTGCACGACCCCGCCCGAGAGGGCGCGGCTGTCGGGGGCGATGGTCAGCGGTAGGCCCAGAAAATCGATCACACGCTCGGAGGTGCCGCCGTTCACGTTGGACGAGGGGCGCACCGAAAAGTCCAGCCGCAGCGACAGGCGGCTGCGGTTGCGCACATAGCGCAGGTCGCGCACGGCGACCGCGCGGGCGGTCTCGGTGGGGGCGGCATCGATCGCGCGGCGCAGCCAGAGCTGGGCGCGCAGTCTTTGCCCGTCCGAGGCCAGCGCCTGCGCCATGGCCATCGCCGCGCCATAGCGTTCGCGGGGGAGGGTGGCCCCTGTCCAGGCGAGGCGGGCGGTGGCGCGCGATTGCGGATAGGCCGCCATGTCGCGCTGCGCCCGTGCCTTGAGGATCAGCGCGGTGGCGTCCTTCGGGTTTTGTTGCAGCAGCGCGTCGGCAAAGCGTTCGGCCTGTGCGGGCTCGCCGCGGTCCAGAAGGGTGACCGCCATCTGCACCATGCCTTCGGGCGTCAGCACCAGCGGCGCGGCCTGTGCCACCGCGCCTGCCGCCATCAGCCCGAGGCAGAGCGCCGCCGCCCTGAGGGCCGCGCCGGCGCGGCGGACCGATTTCGCCCGGACTGTCGCTGCGCCCGTGCCGCTCATGGCCGGTAGAGGATGAAGCCACCTGTTTCGCGCACGGTCACGCCGTCGATGCGCGGGTCCTCGGCCTCGATCACGATCACGCCCACCACCTCGTCGGCATTGGGGCCGGAGACGACGCCGTAATACTTGCCGGCTTCATAGGTCACCACGCGGGCGCGGTCACCGTTATAGTCGATCACGGAACTGTCGAGCAGGCCGCCGATCTCGCCATTGGCGTTGATCGCACCGGGGCCGACCGCAAAGACCAGCGTGGGCAATTCGCGGGTGGCGGGGGCCTTGTCGTCGCGGTCGAACTTGGCATCCATCGCTTCGAGCACGCGCGCGGTGATGTTGGTGCCGTTGGCATCGAAAATCTGGCGGTTGCTGACGGTGCCCTTGACCGCATCGCCGCGGTTGAAGTCGTTGAAGTCGATGGCGATGGTCATCGCGCCCGTGGCATATTCCAGCCCCGAGGCCCCGTCGAAGTCACGCACGGCGGCGTAATTGCCGGAATAGGCGGCCTGATTGGCCCCGCTGGGCGGATTGGGCGGGCGCACGAAATTGTCGTTGCGCTTCATCACGAAGCCGCCAAAGCCGTAGCCGCGATAGGCCCCCGTGCGCACGATGGCAAATTCGGTGCGGCCGCTGCGGCTGACACCGGCCAGCAGCTTGTGTTCGAACTGCGGGATCAGCGCGCCGGTCTGCGGGTCGCGCACCTCGGCCGCCGCCTCGTAGACCTCGTATCCGCCGAGCCGGTCCACGGGTTGCCCCAGACGCTTGCGATAATCGTTGCCGCCGTCGAAGGCGAGGTTGTCGACCGTATAGGTGTTGTCGGCGGCATTGAAGGTGAAGCCCTGCGCATAGCCGTTGCCGGTGTCGTCGCTGACGTCTTCATAGCGGATGATGGGCGTGGCGGCGCTGGGCGTCTCGGTGCCGGGCAGGCCGCCCGGCCCGTCTTCGGGCGGGGTCGGCGTCGGGTCGGGCGGGGTCGGGTCGGGGCAGGGGGTGCCTGCGAGCGGGTTGCCGCCGCATTGGGGTGCGTTGCCAAACGGGTTGCCGCCGCTGCCACAGCTTGCCACGGCCAGACCGGCCCCGAGGACCGCGATCACACGCCACTTCATGATTACCTGCTCGATTATAGGTGTTATTTTGCGGACAAAACTGCCTTTCTCACGGCATTGTGTCAATGAATCCATGCGCCTGCACAGGCGCCTGATGCAGAATTGCCGCGCACCCTTGCGACGGTTCCCCAACCTCTCGTATCCTGCGCGCCAATGACGCCCACATGTTGTGAACGCCCGGATTCGAAAGGCCCGTCCCATGCCGCTTTCCCCTGACCAGATCGCCGAAATCGAGGCTGCCCGCAGCACGCCGCGCCCCACCTTGCGTGCGGTGAGCGAGGGGATGGAGGCGCATCTGTACCGCGCGCATGAGGTGCTGGACCACGGCTTCATCCGCGTGATCGACTACATGGGCGACGATGCCGCCATCGTGCAGGCCGCCCGCGTGAGTTATGGCGCCGGCACCAAGCATGTGTCGAATGACGAGGGGCTGATCCGCTATCTGATGCGGCACTGGCATTCGACCCCGTTCGAGATGTGCGAGATCAAGCTGCATGTGAAACTGCCGGTCTTCGTGGCCCGCCAGTGGATCCGCCACCGCACCGCCAATGTGAACGAATACTCTGCCCGCTATTCGATTCTGGACCGCGAATTCTACATCCCCGCCCCCGAGCAGCTGGCCGCGCAGAGCACGGTCAACAATCAGGGGCGCGGCGCGGTGCTGGAGGGGGCCGAGGCCGCGCGGGTGCTGGAAATGCTCAAACGCGACGCGGGGCAGGCGTTTGACAGCTATGAGCAGATGTTGTCGCAGGACGGTCAGCAGGGGCTGGCGCGGGAACTCGCGCGGATGAACCTGCCGATGAACACCTATACCCAGTGGTACTGGAAGACCGACCTGCACAACCTGTTCCACTTCCTGCGCCTGCGCGCCGACGCCCACGCCCAATATGAAATCCGCGTCTATGCCGAGGCGATTGCGGCCTGCGTCAAGGACTGGGTGCCTTTGGCCTATGCCGCCTTCGAGGATTACCGCATGGGCGGGGTGACGCTGAGTGCCAAGGCGATCGCGGTGCTGAAACGGCGTCTGGCGGGCGAGGTGGTGACGCAGGAAGACAGCGGGATGAGCAAGGGCGAGTGGCGGGAGTTTGAGGGGGTTTGGGGGTAGTTCGTCGCGTGGGTAGCAGAAATAAAGGTCTCAGAAAGCTAGTTGAGGGAAAGCTCTGCATTTTTTGTGGTGGCAGCGTTTTGGCCACAACTATTGAACATGCTCCGCCGATCGCGTTGTTTCAAAATAAAATAAGACCAAAGGGTTTCGAGTTCCCGGCATGTTCGTCCTGCAATCATGGGACTTCCTCGCTGGATCAGGTCGCCTCCATGTTTGTATCAATTACGGCAGATGCAGTTAGTGAAAAAGCTGAAAACCCATACACTTTTCAACTTATGCAGGGCGTTGCAAATAACTACCCTGAAGTTCTAAGTTACATTCAGGATTGGAGCAGTGATGCAAAAGAGATAGACTGTGACTTCGGTGGTCATAAAAGTGAACTTCTCAGGGTGCCCGTTAACCGAAGGCTGTATACTCGTTGGCTGAATCCATGGTTGGCCAAGCAGACGGCTGCGCTTTGGTACTATGAGACAAAAGAAATTTTGGATAAGTCGAAAAGAATATCTGTAACCTGGCTCCCTGTAGACACATTTATTTTTTCAGGGGCGCCTATAAAAATTTGTGAAATTCTGCCGTTCGTTGGCGAAATGGCGACTCGTTCGCAGAGTTTTGGCAGTAAGTTTTCTTACCGATACAGTTTGTCTAATGAGACTGATTTCGGAGCGTTTTTGATAATTTATAGGGACTGTGTGGCGGGGTTTGCAGTGGTAGCGCCAAGTGAGATGTTCATAAGGTATAACTCGCAGATTAGAGTCGGTGATTTATTTCGACCAGTTCCTGGACGTGGATTGGAGATGTGTCTTGAGCTTCCTTTAGCCATCGTGTGAATTGATCGGCGATCTCTGGAACGCCTCCTCCCAACCATCCCCCTATCCCCCAACCCCGAATCACCCTATGCTGCACCGCAGCAACGGGAGTGCTTCATGGGTCAGGTCATCACGGTCGCGCAGCAGAAGGGTGGGTCGGGGAAGACCACGCTTTCGGTCAATCTGGCGGTGGAGCTGGCGCGGCGGGGGGTGACGGTGGCCTTGCTCGACACCGATCCGCAGGGCTCGCTTGGCCGTTGGTTCATGACGCGGCGCGAGCGTCTGGGCGATCCGGGGATGGAGCTTTCGACCGCCAGCGCATGGGGCGTGGGCTATGAGTGCGAAAAACTGCGCAAGGCCCATGACATCGTGATCATCGACACGCCGCCCAAGATCGACGCCGATCTGCGGCCCAGCCTGCGCGAGGCCTCGCTGGTGCTGATCCCCGTCGCGGCGAGCCATGTCGACCTGTGGGCCACCGACGGCGTGCTGGACCTTGCCGCGCGCGAAAGTCGCCCCTGCCTGATCGTGCTGAACCGCTGCAAGGCGGGCACGCGGCTGGGCGAGGAGGTGGCGGCGGCGGCGGGCGCCCTTGCCGAGGTGGCAAGCGCGCGTCTGGGCCAGCGCGTGGCCTATGCCGAGTCGATGGGCCACGGGCTCGGCGTGGCCGAAGGCGGCAAATCGGCGGCGGCGGTGGAGATTGCCGCGCTGGCCGACGAGATCATGGCGCGGCTTCAGTCCTGAGGCTTGCCGGGGCCTTGCGGCTTGTCCGGCCCGCGCACGATCAGCACCCAGAAGGCCAGCGCGCCGAGCGCGGCAAAGACGAAGCCCCAGCCGGGGCTGCCGTTGACGAATTCCACCCCCGCCCAGATCACCGGAATACCGGCAGAGAGCCAGCGCACCAGCGCATTGGCGAAGAACGGGTGGTTCGGGTCGAGGAATTTCTTGAGCACGGGCGGTCCTGGTCTGGCTGGCGGCAAGGTCTGGCCCAGAGGTAGCGGCTCGGGACCCGCGATCCAAGGGCCGGTGCCACAAATTGCATCTATTTCCGCCTTGGTGCCGCCCGTTTCTCTGCGTTAGCCTGCGCGGATGATGACCAATCTGTTGTTTCTGATGTCTCTTGCCGTCGCCCTGTTCGGATACGGGGCAACCGGTTCTGCGCGGTCGGAGCCTGTGGCTCTGGCGCTGGCGGCAACGCTTCTGGCGCTGGCGCTGATGCTGCGCCGCCCGCCTGTGCCGCGGCGGCCAAGGCGCGTGGAAAGGCGGGGCGCGATTCTGGTGGATGGGTCCAACATCATGCATTGGAAGAATGACGAGCCGCGGCTCGACACGCTCAAGGAAGTGCTGCGCGCCCTGCGCGAGCAGGGCTATGAGCCGGGCGTTGTCTTCGATGCCAATGCCGGATACAAGCTGGCGGGGCGGTATATGGATGACGGGCCGTTGGCGCGGGCGCTGGGCCTGTCGGAAGATCAGGTGCTGGTGGTGCCAAAGGGAGAGCAGGCCGACCCGTTCATCCTGCGCACCGCGCGCGATCTGGGGATCGGGGTGCTGAGCAATGACCGCTTTCGCGACTGGGCCGGGGATTTCCCCGAAGTGGCGCAGCCCGGACATGTCCGGCGCGGCGGTTACCGCGACGGGGTGCTGTGGCTGGAGACGGCGGGCTAACGCTTGCGCCGTTTGACGCCGCCGCGCTGGCCGGGGCGGCCCGCGGTGCTGCGGCCTGTCATCTTCTGCGCCTCGTCCACCGCTTCCTCGACGGCGGATTGACGGGCCAGCGGGTCATCTGCCACCGTCAGCTCCACCGCCTCCAGCCGCTTGACCTCGTCGCGCAGGCGGGCGGCTTCCTCGAACTCGAGGTTCTCGGCGGCCTTGCGCATCTGCAGGCGCAGGGCATCGAGATGGGCGGCAAGGTTCTGGCCGATCATCGGCTTGTCGACCTTGGCGGTGACGCGGGCCATGTCGGTATCGCCCTGCCACAGCCCTTGCAGCACATCCTCGACGTTCTTTTTCACCGTCTGCGGGGTGATGCCATGCGCCTCGTTATAGGCGAGTTGCTTTTCGCGGCGGCGGTTGGTTTCGCGAAGCGCACGTTCCATGCTGCCCGTCACGCGGTCGGCATACATGATGACACGGCCTTCGGCGTTGCGGGCGGCGCGGCCGATGGTCTGGATCAGCGAGGTTTCCGAGCGCAGGAAGCCCTCTTTATCCGCATCGAGGATCGCCACCAGACCACATTCGGGAATGTCGAGGCCTTCGCGCAAGAGGTTGATGCCGACCAGCACATCAAAGGCCCCCAGCCGCAAATCACGCAGGATTTCAATGCGTTCGATGGTGTCGATGTCGGAGTGCATGTAGCGGATGCGGATGCCCTGTTCGTGGAAATATTCCGTCAGGTCTTCCGCCATGCGCTTGGTCAGCGTGGTGACCAGCACGCGCAGGCCCTGCGCCGCGACCTTGCGGATCTCATCCAGCAGGTCATCGACCTGCATCTCGACGGGGCGGATCTCGACGACCGGATCGACAAGGCCGGTGGGGCGGATCACCTGTTCGGTAAAGACGCCGCCGGCCTGCTCCATCTCCCACGCGGCGGGGGTGGCGGAGACGAACACCGATTGCGGGCGCATCGCATCCCATTCCTCGAACTTCAGCGGGCGGTTGTCCATGCAGGAGGGCAGGCGGAAGCCGTGTTCGGCCAGCGTGAACTTGCGCCGGTAGTCGCCTTTATACATGGCGCCGATCTGCGGCACCGAGACATGGGATTCGTCGGCAAAGACGATGGCATTGTCGGGAATGAATTCGAACAGGGTCGGCGGCGGCTCGCCCGGGGCGCGGCCCGTCAGGTAGCGCGAATAGTTCTCGATGCCGTTGCACACGCCGGTGGCCTCCAGCATCTCGAGGTCGAAATTGGTGCGCTGTTCCAGCCGCTGGGCTTCGAGCAGCTTGCCTTCGTTCACCAGCTGGTCGAGCCGCTGGCGCAGCTCTTTCTTGATGCCCAGAACCGCCTGCTGCATCGTCGGGCGCGGGGTGACGTAATGGCTGTTGGCATAGATGCGGATCTGCTTGAACGTGTCGGTCTTGGCCCCCGACAGCGGGTCGAATTCCACGATGGATTCAAGCTCTTCGCCGAAAAAGCTGAACCGCCACGCGCGGTCGTCGAGGTGGGCGGGCCAGACCTCGAGACTGTCGCCGCGCACGCGGAAACTGCCGCGCTGGAACGCCTGATCGTTGCGGCGGTATTGCTGCGCCACCAGTTCTGCCATGACCTTGCGCTGGTCATAGCTTTGCCCGACCACCAGATCCTGCGTCATCGCCGAATAGGTTTCCACCGAGCCGATGCCGTAAATGCAGGAGACAGAGGCGACGATGATGACATCGTCCCGCTCGAGCAGCGCCCGCGTGGCCGAGTGGCGCATGCGGTCGATCTGTTCGTTGATCTGGCTTTCCTTCTCGATATAGGTGTCCGAGCGGGGCACATAGGCCTCGGGCTGGTAGTAATCGTAGTAGGAAACGAAGTATTCCACCGCGTTGTCGGGAAAGAAGCCTTTGAATTCGCCGTATAATTGCGCGGCCAGAGTCTTGTTGGGCGCAAGGATGATGGCGGGGCGCTGGGTTTCCTCGATGATCTTGGCCATGGTGAAGGTCTTGCCGGTGCCGGTGGCCCCGAGCAGCACCTGATTTTGCTCTCCGGCCAGCACCCCCGCTGCCAGTTCGGCGATGGCGGTGGGCTGGTCGCCTGCGGCCTGAAACGGGGTCGACATCACAAAGCGCCGCCCGCCTTCCAGCTTGGGCCGGGTCAAGACCTCGGGGCGGGCGGTCAGGGCGTTGGCATTGTTGTGGGGCATGGCGGTCCTTCGCTCCGGTCGAGTCGCGGAAAGGTCAATGTATTCCGTTTTTGTTCCGGTTAAAGAGGCTGTGAGGGGAACATTAACCCTCGTTGCGTCAAGGTTAAGAAGTGCCGTTCAATTTTAACGAAAACACGATGAAAAATTGCATCTTTTGGTTGAAGGGCGGGGCGGAGTTTGGCACAGTCAACAGGCAAGCAGCAACTGACGCTGCCGGTTGATCGCACCACACCCCACCCACACCCCGTGGTCAACCGGCAGCCCTTGCCTTGCGCTGCCCCCGTGCCTTCGTGCTTGCACTTTCCCCCCGTTTTCCGGCATATGGGGGCTGTCTGTTCAGGAGGTTTCCCATGCGCGCCCGCATCTATCAGCCCGCCAAAACCGCGATGCAATCCGGCACGGCCAAGACCAAGGGTTGGGTGCTGGATTTCGTGCCTGCCACCGCGCGCGAGGTGGACCCGCTGATGGGCTGGACCTCGTCGGATGACACGCAGGCGCAGGTTCGTCTGCGCTTTGACACGCGCGACGCGGCCGAGGCCTATGCGCAGGCGAAGGGCATCGACTACGAGGTGGTCCTGCCCAAGGCCCGCAAGCCGCTGATCCGCGCGCGCGGCTATGGCGAGAACTTCGCCACCGACCGCCGCGGCGCGTGGACGCACTGAACTCCTGTAAATCGGGGCATAGTTGCTGCCGTTTGGGGTAAAGTTTGGCCGGTCCGGGACAAAGGTTTTGTAAGGCGTTGATTTTGTGATGTGCGCCCTTCGCCGCGATTTTTAGGAGAGGGGCTTTGGGGCAACGAAGGTAACTGCTCCACACTTCGGTCGCCATGCAGGTGTTGATCACTTGAGGGCTGCTGGAAGCCTTCAGGGTGAGATCACCGAACTCAGACCAGTCAAGATCTGCCGCTTGGGCGCTTTTAGGTTTAAGACAGAGAAATCTGCTGTTCTCATCCAGAGCGGGGATGCGCGCCAGCGTCCGTGCCATAGTCAAATTGGTGCATGAAGTGTTGGAAAATGGCGTCCGTCTTTTCGGAAAGCGTATCTTCGCCATACTTTGATGCGGGCAGACCTGTGCGGTCATCGTAAAGCAGGTCATAGATCTCTTGGCGAAGCCCGTCGCGGGTGCTCTGCTTTTCAAAAAGGTCTTGCACCTCCTCCATGCGCCTTTGTATCGCCTTCAAAATTTCGACCGATACTGACTTGATCTGCCGGATCTCTTCTTTCGATAGGTCATCCCGCATCAGAAGGTCGAAAACGGGCTTTTGTTCTAGTGTCAGGCCAAGCGCTACGTGGCCTTGCGCCTCATCTTCCAAATCGGCGGCAATCCTCATCAGCGCTTCGAAGGTGGCCTCGATTGTGTTCTTGTCCTTTTCCTTGTTGTATTCCGCCACGATCTTGTCGAAGCGGTCCTGGAAGTCAGTCAAGGTTGGGTTGGCCGCAAGCATCTTTGCCAGCCGTTCCTGAAGAACGGTCCGGAGGTCTTGAACGTCACTGGCCGGGCGTTCGCTTTTGGCAAACTCTTTTCGCAGGAGTTCAAAATTAACCTTTGAAATGTCAAAGACCCGCTCGCCCTCGCCATCAGGCCGGATGTCGATGGCCTCCGCCACAATTGCATTCAGCTTCTGGATGATCGCTGACGTATCAGCAGCCATCTTGTCCTCTTGGAGCGAACTGTAGATGTAGTTGATTGCCTGATAGTCAGACTTGAAGGTCTCGACCTTCGCGAAGGTCAGGCAGGACTTGTATTTGCGAAACACCGCCCGTGCCGCGATTTCGAACCGCTTCCGAGACTCGTCATTCGCGTTGATGAGTTCCTTGGCATCCTTGAGTGCCTTCAGCTTTTTGAAGCCATCTTCCACGTGCAGCCGTTCCAGGCCGAAGCCATCCGCTCGCAGGCCTTCGCGCACGATCTGGATAGCCTCTGCAAGCTCGGCAAGCAGGGCCTCTTCCGGGTTCAACGGATCAACGGTTGGCTCACCCTCGCCACCGCCAAGCGGACCACTGCCTCCGGTGTGGCCTGCAAACGTGGCCAGTGCTTTCCGCAGGTTCTTTAGGATCCCGCAATAATCGACGATCAGGCCGTTGTTCTTGCCTTCCTTGACCCGGTTGGCGCGGGCGATGGCTTGCATCAAAATGTGCGCCTGCAGGGGCTTGTCGAGATACAGGGTCGACAGTGACGGCACGTCGAAGCCGGTCAGCCACATCGCGCACACGATCACGATCCGGAACGGGTGGTCATCGCGCTTGAAGGCAGTTTCCACGTCGAGCCGCTTTTCGACCTCCCGTCCGCCGACCACTTCCTTGATCGTTAAGCCATCTTTCATCCGCTTGCGGTGCGGGATGATGTCGAGGCCCCAGTTCTTGAACTTCTGAACCTCGCCCCGCTCGTCGCTGACCACGACAGCCATCTCGGTCTTCCGCATCCATTCGATCTGCTGCGTGCGGATTACGCGTTCCTGATCGTCGGACACATGAACCAGATCCTTCTCCAGCTCCGTGATCCGGGCGGTCCAGGCCTCCGAGATGAAATCATACAGCCCGACTAGCAGGTCGGCGATCATCTCGTTCTCGTCGTCACGCTTCGGGCTGTAGCGGAAACAGGTCTCGCTGACGCCGAACGCACGACAGGCCAGCGCAATGCTGACCCCCTTCATCGCCACCGCCTTCTCGGCCAACTCCCGGCGCTGAGCTGGCCGCGTCACTTTTTTCCAAGAGCTTCTCGAAGCAGATCGGCCTGCATGCTGAGATCGGCGAACATGCGCTTCAGCCGCCGGTTCTCATCCTCAAGAGCCTTCATCTGGCTCACCATGGATGCATCCATGCCGCCATACTTGGCCCGCCACTTGTAAAACGTCGCGCTGCTGATCCCGTGCTCGCGGCACAACTCGGGAACGGGCATCCCGCCCTCCGCCTGGCGCAGCACGCCCATGATCTGGGCTTCGGTGAAACGGCTCTTCTTCATCGGAATCTCCTCGTTCATCCTGCCGAGAAAATTCTACTTCCGCATCCCCTTAACCATGGGGAGGATTACC
>NZ_JAAIKE010000005.1:276614-282848 GCF_010915705.1 Pseudotabrizicola algicola | reverse complement strand
GCGCGCCTGCACCCTGCCCCTCACCGGCAAGGGCGTGGTCGACCGCATCATCACCAACCTCGGCGTGCTCGACGTGGTCCCGGGCGGCCTCAAACTCGTCGAACTCGCCGATGGCGTCACCGAAGCCGAACTCCGCGCCGCCACAGAGGCGACGCTGGTTTCATAGATCTACCGAAAGCTGCCGGTCGCCCTGTAAGCAGTGAGTGGCCGCTTTGGTTAAGATATGCGGGCTGCGGCGAGAGGGCGCAGCTTGGCGCACGGACGGCCCGCGTTGGGAAACCACCCAAGGAGGCAGCCGCCAGTTGCCGGGAGCTGTCTATGGGGAAAGGGTGGCGAGGGTGGTGGCCGGGATCGGTCTCGGCTTGGGACCGTGTCCGTTTGTTGCGGCGGCCGGTCCGTCTCCGGGCACGGACGGCCAGGAAACGGGCAGCGCGGGCGGCGATTTTGTCGGCGAAGTTTGGCGCGGAGGGCGGGCAGGACACGCGGGTTCGGCCGGTCCTCCCTTTGGCTGGTGCCAGCATGATGAACGTCTGGGGAATGGTCGTATCATCATGCCAACAAGTCCCTCGTCGGGGCAGGTGACCGCGGTTACTGGTCGGGGCGGAAGATCTCGATCACGCGCATGGGGCCGCCGCAGCAAGGGCAAGGCGCGCGCAGGGTCAGCGCTCCTGGTCCGATCGCCGCATCGGGAGGCGTAACTTGAGGTAGGCGCCGACCATGGCGCGGTTCTTCGCGATGTTGACCTTGCGGTTGGCGCTGGCCAGCAGGGCGTAGTGACGGATTCGACGAAAGCCATCGGGCAGGACGTGCGCGCCAGCGGCCAGCCGCGTGACAGCAGCCGGTCGCCCCGCTTGATGCGGTAGTCCTTCCAGCAGAAGGCGACGGTTGCGGCGTCGGCGCAGATCAGGCGGTTGTTCGAGATCGCGACCCGGTGGGTGTAGCGGCTCAGATACCCCAGCACTGCCTCGGGTCCGCCGCACGGTGGTTTGGCATAGACCACCCATTCGGGCTTGTGGAACGGGGCCAGCCACGCAGCGACGGCTCTGCTCTCGCGCCTGTTCATCCTGTGCAGTTCGCGTGCTTTCTGACGCCGGCCATATGCTTGGCCGAGGTGAAATCGCGGTTCGGTTGGCGCGATGAGATCGGGTTGATCTTGGGCTTGCCCGGAAACAGCCAGCCTTCGTGGCGCGCCTCGCGCCAACGCGGCGGCAGCAACTCAAGCAGGCCGGGCGACAGCATGACCTTGCGGTCCTTCTGGCCCTTGCCCTGCTTGACGTGGATCAGCAACCGGCCGCTGTCGATATCGCCGATCTTGAGTTTGCAGACCTCGGCCGCCCGGAGCTAGGCATCACAGGAGATGCTGAGCGTGCCGCGATACTTGAGCCCGTGCGTCAGCCAAATCACCGTGTGATCGGGACACCACTTGCGGTGGGCATAGAAGGAGCACGGGCTCACCGACGTGCCACGCAGGTTCAAGCCAAACCCAACGCGGCGCTGTCACGCCTTCGTCGGGTCTGCGTCATGAAACTTTCACTCGACAATCGTCTATATTTCCTTCATTCGGGAAATATGGAACATAACCGCGCCTCCCATGCCTTCGCCACGCTCGGCCACCCCGGCCGTCTTGCCGTGTTCCGGCTTCTCATGCGTTTTGCCCCCCAAGGCGTGCGCCCGACCGAGATCGCCGAAGCGCTCGGGATGAAGCAGAACACCCTTTCGCACCATCTGGCAGACCTCGGCGCCTCTGGTCTTGTCGCTGTGGAGCGGCGGGGCAGATCGCTGTTCTACGCGGTTGATCTTGACGCGACCGAAGGGTTGATCGGCTATCTCGCGCTCGATGTGGGGCGGGCGCGTCCCGATCTTCTGGCCCCCTTGGCCCTTGCACAAAAGGAGACTGCGCCCATGACCCCCGAGCCACGCGGCACCGCTTTCAACGTGCTCTTCCTCTGCTCGGGCAATTCCGCCCGTTCGATCTTTGCAGAGGCGCTGTTGCGCGATCTGGGCAAGGGCAGGTTTCACGCCCATTCCGCCGGAACGCGGCCGAGCAGCGCGCCGAACCCCTTCGCGCTTGCTGTGCTTGGCCGCAACGGCCACGACATTGCGGGCCTGCGGTCAAAACATGCGTCAGAGTTTCAGACGCCGGACGCCGGCACGATGGATTTTGTCTTTACCGTCTGTGACACCGCCGCAGCCGAGGAATGCCCGCCCTGGCCCGGCCAGCCGATTACCGGACATTGGGGCCTGCCCGATCCGGTCAAGGCAGGCGGCACCGATGCCGAAAAGGCGCTGGTCTTTGCCCAGACCTATACCGCCCTGCGCCGCCGCATCGCGGCCTTTGTCGCCCTGCCGTTTGACAGTCTGAACCGGATGTCGCTGCAAGCACAGGTCGATGCGATCGGCACCGATACTGGCACAAAGGACTGATGCAAGATGACGCGTATCGCCCTCAACGGCCTTGGCCGCATCGGAAAACTCGCTCTCCGTGACCTGATCGACAGCGGCGCAGGCGGCGAAATCGTGCTTCTGAACGACCCCGTTGGCGATGCCGACCAGCACGCGCTGCTGATGGAGTTCGATTCCGTCCACGGTCGCTGGCGCACCCCTGTCGCGGCGGCGGGCGATGCGCTGGTGCTGAACGGCCAGAGCATCCGCCTTGCGCATGAAAAGACCATCGAGGCGTTGCCCTTGGCCGAGATGGGCGTCGATCTGGTCATCGACTGCACGGGCGTGTTCAAGACCGCTGCAAAGCTCGCCCCCTATTACGCCGCCGGGGTCAGGACGGTCCTTGTCTCTGCCCCGGTCAAGGACGGCGATGCGCTCAACCTTGTCTATGGCGTGAACCACCATCTTTACGATGGCTCGCAACGTCTGGTGACGGCGGCCTCCTGCACCACCAATTGCCTCGCTCCGGTCGTCAAGGTCATTCACGAAGCGCTTGGCATCCGGCACGGGTCGATCACCACCATCCATGACGTGACCAACACCCAGACCATCGTGGACCGGCCCGCCAAGGACATGCGCCGCGCCCGCTCGGCGTTGATGAACCTGATCCCCACCACCACGGGCTCTGCCACGGCGATCACCCTCATCTATCCCGAATTGAAGGGCCGCCTGAACGGTCATGCCGTGCGGGTGCCGCTGCTCAACGCCTCGCTCACCGACTGCGTGTTCGAGGTGGAGCGGGCCACCACGGTTGCAGAGGTGAACGCCCTGTTCGAGGCGGCGGCCAAGGGGCCACTCTCGGGCATCCTCGGCTATGAAACCCGCCCGCTGGTGTCTTGCGATTTCACCAATGACCCGCGCTCGGCCATCATCGATGGCCCTTCGACACTGGTGACCGGCGGCACGCAGGTCAAGATCTTTGCCTGGTATGATAATGAATGGGGCTATGCCTGCCGCTTGGCCGACATTGCCCGCATGGTCGCCCGCCACGCCTGACCGTGTCGCCTGTCTCCAGATACCCTCTGGCGGACCCTCGGGGAAAGTCGCCGCGGACCGCCCATAGCCCGAGGCGCACCTGATGCCCGATCTCAACCCGCTGCGCGCCTACGCTGCCGTCACTGCCGCCTATTGGGCCTTCATGCTGTCGGATGGCGCCCTGCGCATGCTGGTGCTGTTGCATTTCAACAGCCTTGGCTTCACGCCGGTGCAATTGGCATGGCTCTTTCTGCTTTATGAACTGGCGGGCATCGTGACCAATCTGGCGGCGGGCTGGCTCGCCGCGCGCTTCGGCCTTGCAGCAACGCTTTATGGCGGACTGGCTTTGCAGGTGGGCGCATTGGTGGCGTTGGCGCAGCTTGATCCGTCATGGGGCATCGCCGCCTCGGTCGCCTTCGTGATGGCGGTGCAGGGGGTTTCGGGCGTGGCCAAGGATCTGGCCAAGATGTCCTCCAAATCCGCCGTGAAACTGCTCGCGCCAAAGGAAAGCGGCGGCCTCTTTCGCTGGGTCGCTCTGCTCACGGGGTCGAAGAACGCGGTCAAGGGCTTGGGCTTTTTCCTCGGCGCGGCGCTTCTGGCGCTGGCGGGGTTCCGCGCTGCGGTCTGGAGCATGGCCGGGGTCCTGGCGCTGATCCTCTTGGCGGTGGTGCTTTTCCTGCCTGCGGGCTTGCCGGGGCGGATGAAATCTGACGAGGCTTGGGGCGGCTGGCGGTCGCAAGATGCGCGGGTGAACCGGCTCAGCCTTGCGCGGCTGTTCCTATTCGGCGCGCGGGATGTGTGGTTCGTCGTCGGCATCCCGGTCTATTTTCAGGCCGTGCTCTCGGACGGCAGCGCCGAGGGGCGGCGCGAGGCCTTCTTTCTCATCGGCAGTTTTCTTGCGCTCTGGATCATCGCCTATGGCGCGGCGCAGGGCATGGCGCCGCGCCTTCTGGGCGCCAAAGGCCAGCCCGAGGCCGAGACGGTCCGCAACGCGATTGTCTGGGCCGGGCGTCTCGTGCCGATCCCTTTTGTGCTGGCAGGGGCAGCTTGGATGGCACCCGCGCCTGCCGATTGGCTGACCGCCACACTTGTCGCGGGCCTCTTGCTGTTCGGCTTTGTCTTTGCGGTGAATTCCTCTGTCCACTCCTACCTGATCCTTGCCTTCGGATCGGCAGAGCGGATCACCCGCGATGTGGGCTTTTACTATATGGCAAATGCGGCGGGTCGGCTGGTCGGCACGCTGCTTTCCGGACTCAGCTACCAGTTCGGGGGCCTGCCGCTGTGCCTGGCCACCGCAGGGGCGATGGCCCTTGCAAGCTGGCTCGCCGCGCGCCGCCTCGCCGGAACGTGACGCACCCCAGTTGCACAAGGTAAAGGCATGTTGAGCAAAACTTCATCCACATTTCGCTCATGACATAGGCGTCCAAAGGATCACCCTTGCGACTCGCGATAAAATCCGGTCAAAGGTTAACGTCCGCGCCGTGCGTTCAATTTAATGAGTTGGTCTAGGTTTTTTTGTGATCCTTTGGTTCCTCCCATGTTGACGGGGCAGATTGACTCATGAGCTTGGATAGCACGCACCTGTTTGCCGAGCAGGATGTCTCGCACCGTTTGCAGCAATACCCCCGCAACATCTGGACCAAGTTCCGCGCCGCTCTGGACCGGATCGAAGCGCATGACTTTTACGGCGCGCGGCGGCTCCTCGAAGGGCTGAAGTATCATCCGGAGGCCAGCGAGGACATTTGCGCCATTTATTGGCAGCGCCTGATGCAGGCCGAGGCGCAGCAGCGCCCGGTGCGCAAGATCAACATACCCAGCGATTACACGGGCTCGCTGGACGAGCGGCTTTTGCTGCCCTTCCGTCGGCTCAATGCCGATCAGGCTGTGCCCAAGCCCTACCCTTGGGCGATGGCCTTGCCGCCCTATGCCGGGGCGGGCAATTCTTACCGTTTCTTGCAAGAAGCGGCCGCCGGACTGGCCGGACATTTCACCCCCGCAGTGCGGCGGGTTCATGTGGTCTGGTCGCCGCTTGCCGTCGACGCCTCGGCGCAGCGCTCCGTGCTGGCCGGCCTTTGCGATCTGGTGTTTGCGGGCCGCCTCGATGTGACTGTTTTCGGAGGCGACGGGCTTGACGCAGCCGCTGTCTTGCCGGGGCAAGGCACGCTGTCGCTGCGTGCGCATGCGCTGCAAAGCTCGCAGGGACAGTCGGACCTGCGGCAGATCGTGCGGGACTGCGATCAGGTGCTTTTCGTTGCCGGAGCACCGGCGATCGACCGCATGCTTTTGCAGCGCGGTCTGCAACTGGCCGAAATCTCGGATGCGGTGGTGCAGCCCGTTGTGCCGATGCCAACCGGCACGCGGGCAGGGCAGGGCTTTGCAACGCTGTATTCCGACGCGGCCTTGCGCGAGCGGTTCAGCGGGCGCTATCCGTTCCGCGACGTGGCGGGGCTGAACATGCTGGTGCCAGCGCGTCTGCTGCGCGAAATCGGGCTGACCGACCCGCGCTTTGCCAGCACCACACTTGCGGCGCGCGAACTCGCCTACCGGGCCAGCGTCCGCGGTGCCTGGCTTTGTCCGCTTGCCGTTGACTCCTTGGCGGGCCACTCCGACCAGGAAGCCTTCCCCGCCGAGCAGGAGCTTTACAAGGCGCTGTGCCCGAACCACTGGGACCGCAAGCGGGATGTCTGGCATGAGGTGTCGAAGGTTTCGGTGTATATTCCGGCCTATAACGCCTCGAAATACATTGAGCGCGCGGTGGAAAGCGTTCTGGCGCAGGACGTTGCCGATCTGGAGGTCTGCATCGCCAATGACGGCTCG
>NZ_JAAIKE010000005.1:0-276521 GCF_010915705.1 Pseudotabrizicola algicola | reverse complement strand
GCATGAGGTGTCGAAGGTTTCGGTGTATATTCCGGCCTATAACGCCTCGAAATACATTGAGCGCGCGGTGGAAAGCGTTCTGGCGCAGGACGTTGCCGATCTGGAGGTCTGCATCGCCAATGACGGCTCGCGCGATGGCACGCTTGCGCTGCTGGAGCGGCTTTATGCCGGCGAGCCGCGGGTGCGCTGGCTGGACAACCCCAATGGCGGCATCGGTTTTGCCTCCAATTCGGCGATCCGCATGTCGCGCAGCCTGTATATCGGCCAGCTTGACAGCGACGATTGCCTGAAGCCGGGCGCGGTGCGGCGCCTGATGACGGTGCTGGACGAGAACCCGTCGGTGGTCTGCGCCTATGGCTCGTGCGAGCGGATCGACGCGGCGGGCAATTACACGCAAGACGAATATGCCTGGCCGGTGTTCAGCCGCGAGAAGATGATGATCACCTCGATCGCGCATCACTTCCGCATGTTCCGCCGCCAGACATGGGAGCGCACGACCCGGTTCCGCGAGGATATCGTGAACGGCGTCGACTATGACATTTTCCTGAAGATGTCGGAACTTGGCGAGTTTCGCCATGTCGAGGAAAAGCTCTACCAGCGGCGCTGGCATGGCGAGAACACCAGCCATGTGAACGAGCATCACCAGACCACCAATACCCACCGCGTCCAGCGCGAGGCGCTTGCCCGACAGGGGCTGTCAAGGTTCTGGGACGTGCATGTCCCCGATCCGCAAAAACCGCGCAACGTGACCTATCAACTGCGCCCCGATACGCGCATGGTGGTGTTCTGGCCCGACTATTCCCGATCAAACCCGTACCAGAAGCTGCTCTATGGCAAGCTGCGCCAAAGTGCCGAAGTTGTGGCAGGCGATATCAGCGCCGCCCTTCGCGTGCTCGAGACCCAGGCCGCGCCGCCCGAGGCTGTGACCTTCCATCTGCATTGGCTCAACTTCCTGTTCAAACCGGGGGCCGACGAGCCGAGCGCGCGTGCCGCGGTAGAAGAGTTTCTGACCAAGCTGAAGAAATTCCTGCACAAGGGCGGACAGCTTGTCTGGACCATCCACAACACTGTCTCGCACGATACGCCTTTTCCCGAACTGGAGCGCGATCTGTCCCGCCAGTTGGCGGCACTGGCGCATCGGCTGCACTTCCATTCCGGCGCATCGGTGCCAGAAGTGGCGGCGACCTTTGACGTTCCGGTGGAAAAGGTGCGTGTCTCGCGTCACGGGTCCTATATCGGAGCCTATCCCGATTTCGTCGGGCGGGACGAGGCCCGCCGTGTCTTGGGGATCGGGGCGGATGAGGATGTGATATTGTTCAGTGGGCAGATCCGGCCCTACAAGGGCGTGGATGATCTGGTCACGGCCTTCCGGGCCATTCTGGCCGACCGTCCCAAGGCGCGTCTGGTGCTTGCGGGACGTCCCGATTTCGACGCCCTGGCCGGACAGGACCCTGCCATCACCGAAGCCGAACGCTCGCGCATCCTGAGCGTGGGACGATTTGTCGAGGATGGCGAGTTGCAACTGTTTTTCCGCGCGGCGGATGTGGCAGCCTATCCTTACCAGAAAATCCTGACCTCGGGCTCGATGTTGCTGGCGCTGAGTTTCGGGGTGCCGACCGTGGTGCCGAATGTCGGCATGACGCGCGATGTGCTTGACGGGCGCGATGCAGGCAGGCTCTACGATGCCGCCGGCGGCGCACCCGCGCTGGAGGCGGCCCTGCGTGAGGTTCTGGCGGCCAAGGACGAAGGCCTGCTGCCCCAGATGGCGGAAAGAGCGCGCAGGCTGGCGCAAGAAATGGACTGGCCTGATTTTGGGGCTATGGTAACGGTGTGAGCGTCGTTACGGGGAGGCTGCGATGAACACCTATTGCATTCTTGGCAACTGCCAAGCAAATGCCATCGCGTCTACCTTGCAGGTCTGCGCAGCCTTTCGCGAGCAATACGCCTTTCAAAAGATAAAGCCGATCCACCGCATCTCTGCCGAAGATCACCGGCATTTCCTGTCCGAGATTTTGCCCGCTGCCGCCCTGTTCATGTACCAGCCAATTTCCGAGAACTACAGGGGCGGCGGCTTTGGATTTGCCGAAGCGATCAAACATCTGGACAGCAAGACCAAGGTGATTTCCTACCCGTCGATCCAGTTCTATGGCTATCACGCTGCCGCCAAGACGCCCGCCGATCTGCCGATGGATATTCGCGAAAGGTGCCGCGCGGTTTTCGGGCTGGCCGGGGTGGAATTGTTTCACTACGCGCAGGTGATGATGGCCTATCTCAAGGGCATGCCGCAAGACGAGGCGCTCAATGCCTTTCATGAAGGCTTCGAGGGCGATGAAGATTTTGCTCGGCGGCGTTGTGCTGAAAGCCTCGGCCATTTGCGCAAGTCAGAAATTGCCCATGACATCGACATACGGCTGCATGATGTCATCGCAGAGGGTTTCCGGCGCGAGCAGCTTTTCTGGTCGCCTCGCCATCCGTCGGGCAAGATTCTAGGCCTGATCGCGGAACATGCGCTGGCAAAGCTGGGGATCACCCCGACGGAGGAGGAGCGGGCCCGTTTCGTGCGCCGCGATCCGCTCAAACTGCCGCAGTATCCGCTGCAAGCCTTTGTGCGCAAAGCGCTTGCGCTGGAATTCGATCCGGTGACCGACTTCCGCGCGCGTGAGGTGGTCATGACAACGCCGGAACTGATCGCCGCCTATTATTCCGTATATGATCAATTGGGTCGGGCCGCTGTCTCGGCTATGATGACCGCCCTGTTCCCCACCCTGCCCAGCTGGCGGGCCATGTCCGAAGAGATTGTCTGATGCGCGTATTCCTGCATATCGGTTCCCACAAGACCGGAACCACCGCCATTCAGGAGTTTGCTTCGGAAAATGGTGGCTGGCTCATGGGGCAGGGGCTGCTCTATCCCAGCTATGAGCTGATCGGCGGCACGCGTGAGCGTTCGCATCTTGGCATGGTCAATCGGATCACCCGCGCTGACCCGCTGCCGGAGACAGAGAGCCCTGCCCTGTTGCTTGCCAAAGCCCGCGATATGGCCGAGGCGGACGGGCTTGATATCTTGCTCAGCGCGGAGTCGCTGTTCCGGCTGGATGACACCGCTGCGAAAAAGGTGACAGATCTTCTGCTGGAGGTATTCGGCGCCGGACGCTGCACCGTGGTTTGCTCCTTGCGCGCGCGGGCGGAATTTGCGGAGTCGCTGTACCGTAACCACTACCGCGCTTTCAGCAAAGTTCCGGAGCCGTTTTCCGAATGGCTGGAGCGGAACCATAGCAATTTCCAATATGCGACGATCCTGTCCCGCTATGCCACCCCCTTGCAGGCAAAGTTTCACCTGCTGCCCTATTCCAAGGCCAGCCGCGATGGTTTCGTCGCGTCGTTCTTTCAGACACTTGGCGTGAACATCACGGAATCGGCGCAGCCGCCGCGCGAGAAGAACCCGAGCCTCGATGTGGTGGATTGCCTTGCCAAGCAGCGTATCATGAACGGCAGTTGCGATGCGCAACTCTCCAAGGCCTTCAACAACTTTGCTCTGAAGAACCGCATCTCTTCAGGGTATGGCTTTCTGGATCGCCAGCAAGAGGATGCCTTTACGCGCTTTTATGCCGAAGAAAACCAAGCTCTGGTCGCCGGAACCCCTGCCTTGCAGGCGGTGCTTGGCAGCGGTGTAGAGCCCATGCTGCTGGCCCCTATAGACGATACCTGCCATGATATGGTCGACGCGCGGATAGAAGCCTTCTGGGCCTCTCGCACGGCGCGAAAACCCAAGGCAGCGCCTGTAAAAGCCTGATCCATATCATCAAAGCGGCCAAGACCGGCCCAAACAAAGCCAAGAAGGAGAACGTCCGTGGTTGAAACATTGCGTAGGGAAACCGGCACAAAGCCTGTTGTCGGGCTGGCGGGTTTCTTTGGCTACGGCAATTACGGGGACGAACTTTTCGTAAGTGTCTACAAGGAATATCTGCAAGATCACTTCGATCTGCGGTTCATGTCGGACCAGCTGGCCAAGCCCTATTACTCCAAGCCCATCAACGAAGTGGTCGACGGCGTCGATGCCATTGTGATCGGCGGTGGCGATATCGTGCAGCCGTGGAACATGGACCCGCGCTACTTCAGCAAGGAGTTCCTGAACAAGCCGGTGTTTGTCATCGGTGTGGGGGTTCCGATCCGCTCGGGCAGCAACATGAACCCGAACCATGCCGAGAAGGACTGGATCGTCGACAAATATGCGTCGTTCTTCAACCATCCCTCGGTCAAGTTCATCCACGCACGCGACCAGCAATCTGCGACTTGGATCACCTCCAAGACCAAACCCGCCATCGGCGTCTTCGAGGCCCCTGACGTCGTCTGCGCCCTGACCCTGCCGGCAGCCACAGCCAAGCCGGACCAGCCGGTCTTGGGCATTGTCACCCGCCAGCGCCCCAATCAGGACGATGACTACACGCAACTCAACGCGCTGGCAGAGCAGCAGCGCAAGCGGGGCTGGCATATCCGGCACATCATTCTGGGAACCGGAGAGGTAGGCGTTCGTGATCTGGCCGATGCTGTCGATGTGACCGGGCCGAAAGAGTTGATCTATTCCGAGTCGCTCGACGATCTGACACGCGCCATCGGCGGCTGCACGGCCCTGGCCAGCATGAAGTTCCACGGCACGGTGGTGGCCACGATGTATGGCGTGCCCTCGACGGTGCTGATCCCGACAAACAAGAACCGCAACTTCATGAACCGCATCGGGCGGGGCGATCTTTTGTCAAAATACGATGACCCCACGCTGTGTGAGCGCTTTGAAACGCCGCCGGCACCGATTGCGCCAGAGTCCGTTGCCATGTTGCGTGACAGGGCAAAGGACGTGATGATCCGTCTGCGCGACGGGTTGCACGCCGCGATCGGCCGATGAGGCTGACGTAACCGTAAGGGACATCTTCATGACCACGACCGTCACGCATCTGACCTTTCCGCCCGAAGAGGCCGATCTGGTGCGCGAGGTGTATGCGGCGGGGCGGGTGATCCTTGAGTACGGCTCGGGCGGGTCTACCCATCTGGCGGCATCGCTGCCCGGTAAATTTGTGATGGCGGTCGAGAGTGACCGGACTTGGGCGGTCGAGTTGCAATTGCAACTTGACCGCGCCGCTCTGCCTTCGCCCGCCGTGGTCTGGCATGTCGATATCGGACCAACGGGGCGCTGGGGCCGTCCGGTGGGGGATGATGGCTGGCAGCGCTATCATCACTATCCGCTGTCGATCTGGTCAGAGCCGTTTTTTCGGCATCCCGACACGGTTCTTATCGATGGCCGCTTCCGTCCGGCCTGTTTTGTTGCGACGGCGATGCGCATCACCCGTCCGGTGACGGTTCTGTTTGACGATTATACCGATCGCCCTGCCTATCATGTGGTAGAGCGTTTCGCGGCACCGCTTCGCCGTGTCGGCCGGATGGCGATGTTCACGCTTGCGCCGGTCGAACAGGAACTGTGGATGCAGGATCTGCTGATGGAGCTTTGTACCCGTCGCAGCCTCGCCGGAGACTCGGTGGATTACAGCGCCGCCAACTGACCGCCGCGCGATCAGCCGACGCGGTCGCTGCGGCGTTGCATGTGCTCTTTGTGATGTTCGATGCCTTCCTGGACATTGTCGAAATAGGTCAGCACCCCGTTTTCAAGCGTGGCCACCGCCGTGCAGACCCGCCGGATGGACGCAAGCGAATGCGAGATGAAGATGGCCCCGCTGGTCGACATCCGGTTGGTGAAAACCGCCTCGCTTTTTTCCTGGAATGACGCATCGCCCACGGCAGTCACCTCATCGACCAGATACATGTCGAAATGGATGCCCATCGAAATGCCGAAGGCGAGCCGCGATTTCATGCCGGACGAATAAGTATGGACCGGCTGATGGAACTGTTTGCCCAGTTCAGAGAAATCGGCCACGAAATCCAGCAGTTCCTCGGTGTCGACGCCGTAGACCCGCGCGATGAAGCGCGTATTCTGTGCCCCCGTCAGGTCGCGGTGAAAGCTGCCGGAAAAGCCGACCGGCCAGGACAGCGAGCCGACCACGGTGATTTTGCCGGTGTCGGGTGCGATTGCGCCCGAGATCATGCGCAGCAAGCTGGATTTGCCCGCCCCGTTCCGCCCCAACAATCCGACCGACCGTCCTTTGGGGAACGTGACCGTGATATTGTCGGCAATGGTTCGCAAGCTGCCCCTCAGGCGAAAGCTTTTCGAGACATTCTCAAGACGGATCATCGTAGATCAGCGCCTGTCGCGAAGGCTGTAATAGATCAGCACACTGACCGCCCAGGTGCCGAACAGCACAAAGGCAGAAATCAGCAGAATGATGGCCCGCTGCGGGTAAAGCGGGGTTTCAGCCAAGGTCGGCTCGATATAGGCGGCCAGATAACGGCTTTGCCGGCGTGCTTCGGCTTGCGCGGTGTCATAGGCGGACAGAGCCGAAAGATAGGCCTTTTGCGCAAATTCCAGATCGACCTGCAGGGCCTCGAACTGACCGATCAGGTCGGCATAGGCGCGGCCGTTGTGATTGCCGCCGACGCCCAGCTTTTCGCGCTCTTCCGACATGCGCTTTTCGATCACGGCAATTTTGCGGCGGGCTTGCTCGATCCTCGGATCGCTCTCCCGCGTGGTTTCGATGAGAATGTCGAGATCGATCAGCGACGAGGCCAGTTGCGCGTTGAGCGAATTGAGCAAGCCCATCTGGCCCTGAATATCGGCAGAGGGGTCCACGATCTGGGTTTCGTTGCGGAACAGGGTCAGTGCCTGACGGGCTTCCTTGAGCCGTTCGACCGCAGTGTCCAGCTCTTCACGGGCGTAACGGGTGGTATCATCCCGCGCGACGGCGGAAAGCGTGTTGATCATCTGGGTCGAGCGCGCGAAAATCTCGGTCGAGATCGCCCGTGCATCTTCCGGATCAAAGGCGCGCGACTCGATCTCCATCAGACCGGTGCCCGGATCGTAGTAGATCCGCACCATGCGCGCCCAGTAGCGGACAAGGTCTTCGATGCTGGAGTCCCGCGACAACGAGAAAACCGGATCTGCGGCCGGCTTTCGAAACATCTCGCGCAGGTTCAGCGTTGCGTCCATCTCGCGCACGAGTTCCTGGCTCTGAATGAACTTGTAAAGCACGTCGGTGTCTGACGAACTGGCCGACGACAGGCTGGTCAGCCCGCCCAAGATCTCCATCGCCGATCCGGTTTCTTCGGTGCGCACCGTAAAGCCGACAGTCGAGGCGTATTGATCGGCCGCGAACACATACAGATAGACGGCAAGGGCGATGACAGGCAGCACAACCCAGATGCCAAGCGAAAGTATGGTCAGCCGATGGCGCCGCTGCAATCTTGCGGGCCGTGCGGCGGGTGCAACCTCGACAAGTTTTACCTTTGGCTTGGGCGGGGCCGCAGGGGCGACCGGAGTCTCTGGATCTGAAGACACTTCGACCTTAGCCTTTTTAATTCTGACCTGAAACGCTATGCTACCTTATCGGGTGAGACAGGATTGTTCCAGATGAAACAGGTTGAGGGGGATGCGTCGTATATCCCGCCCGCGCAGCGCCCCGCCAGCCTGCGCTTTCGTTTTTTCCGGTCCTTCAGCGCCCTGATCCTGCGCGAGATGACCACCAGTTACGGTCGCTCGCCCGGCGGTTACCTCTGGGCCATTCTGGAGCCTGTCGCGGGTCTGGCGCTGCTGAGCATAGTGTTTTCCTACATCGTGCGCACGCCGAGCCTTGGCAACAACTTCATGTATTTCTTTGCCGGCGGGCTGCTCCCCTTCGGGCTTTACCTGACGGTCAGCAACACCACGGCAGGGGCGGTGAGGTTTTCCAAGGCGCTGCTCGAATATCCGGCGGTCAGCTTCATCGACGCGGTGCTGGCGCGCTTTGTGCTGAATGCGATGACCTATCTTCTCATCATGTTTCTGGTGCTGACCGGCATCATCATCGGTTACAACCTGAACCCCATCCTCAATTGGCCGTCGATCTTTCTGGCCATCGCGATGGCCCTTTCGCTGGCCTTCGGGGTCGGTGTGATGAACTGTTTTCTTGTCACGAGCTATCCATTGTGGGAACGCGCATGGGCCGTGGCAAACCGCCCGCTGTTCATCATCTCGGGCATCCTGTTCATCCCCGAGAACATGACGGGGCAACTGCGTGACATCCTGATGCTTAACCCGTTGATCCATATCACAAGCGAGATGCGCAAGGGCCTGTTCAGCACTTATGATGCGGTGCACGTCAGGCCGCTTTATGTGTTCACCATCGCGCTCGTGCTTACGGTCCTGGGCCTGCTGTTCCTGCGCCGCTATCACAAGGATATCGTGCTGAAATGAGCGGTGATCTGCGACCAAGGGGTTAATGCGGCGACCGGGGGTGTGACGGCCGATTAGCAGCTTTTGCCTAAATCACGGCAGAACTGTCCCTTGGCTAAAGGAACCCGTCATGCCGGACTTCGAACGATCAGGTCGGCTGAAGCTGCCCTATATCATGCCCGCTCAGGCGCAAAAGCACATCACCCACAACGAAGCCGTGCAGATGCTGGATGCGATTGTCCAGTTGGCGGTCCAGTCCTTCGACAGCCAGTCACCGCCCTCGGCCCCGGAAAACGGGCATGTCTACGCGCTGGGCGCGGCCCCCACGGGGGTGTGGGCGCAGGCGCCGGGGCATCTGGCCTATTGGAACGCAGGCGGCTGGCTTTATCTGTTGCCGCAGGAAGGATGGCTTGCCCATGATCTCGCCACAGGGCAACTGCGACAGTACCGGGGCGGAAGCTGGCAACTGCTGCTGCAGAACCTTCAAGGTCTTGGCGTAGGCACCACCTCGGATGCGGTGAACCGATTGGCCGTGGCCTCGGCCGCAACGCTCTTCAGCCATGCCGGTGCCGGTCATCAAATGAAGGTGAACAAGGCCACTGCAAGCGACACGGCGAGCCTGTTGTTCCAGTCGGGCTGGTCGGGGCGGGCCGAAATGGGGTTGGCGGGCAACGATTCCTTTTCGATCAAGGTCAGCGCCGATGGCAACACTTTCACCACCGCGCTCAGCGTCAATCCGGCGAACGGCTTGCTTGCCGGGGCCGCCGTCACCGATACGGCCAGCGATCTGACGCCGGGAAGGCTGTTGAAGGTCGGGGCAGGGGCGGGGCAGCTTGACCCGTCCCTTTATCGGCGTGGCACAGTGCTTGGTCCGGTCAGCCAGTCGGGCGGACAACCCACCGGCGCGCTGATCGAACGGGGCAGCAATGCGAACGGCAATTACATGCGCTTTGCCGATGGCACCCAGATTTGCACCCGCCGCGTGCAGTTGACCGGCATCAGCATCAACGTCGCGATGGGAAGCCTGTTTCGTGCCACGGTGGGCAGTTTCGATTTTCCGGCGACCTTCGCAACCGTCGAGTCGGTCGGGGTCACGATGATGGCCAGCCAGAATGCCAGCATTCGTAACAATGCCAGTGTGCTGAAAACCCGCCAAGGCAGCACCTTGGGCGAGGCGGACTGGGTGGGCATTGCCCTTTGGGCCCCGTCCAGCATCACCGGAACGGCGGGCGAGCTTACCCATCTGTCCCTTAATGCCATCGGCACCTGGTTCTGAGGAAAACCCATGCAGATCACATTCACGCCTATGCGCCGCGATGATCGCCTTACACTTCACCGCGCAGGCGATGTTCTGACGCTCAATGGCGAAAGCTATGATTTCTCCCGGCTGCCCGAAGGCGCCGTGCTGCCGCGTGACGCGGTAGAGTGCGGCTGGCTGGCCTCTGATGTCACGCGCACTGACGGGCAACTATCGCTGACGCTCGTTCTGCCGCATGGGGCCGACGCCCCGCATCAGACGCTTTTTCCTCAGCCGATGAACCTGACAGCCGACGGGCCTGTCACGCTGCCTCCGCATGGTGCGGACATGCCGTTGCCCGTTGATACCCCCTCTGCCCTGCCGGAGAGCGACCATGAGCAAGATTGATTTCAGCCGCATCATCACCCGCAGCGCGCGTGAGGCCGAGGACGAGTGTCGCCGGTTGCAGGCCGAACTTGTTCAGGCCGAGGCAGACCTCGCTGCAACCGATTGGCAGGTGATCCGCGAAGCCGAGGGTGGCCCTGCGATGGACCCCGCCCTGCGCGCCGCCCGCGCCGAGGCGCGCGCAAACATCAGCCGGCTACGCGAGGCAATTCTTGCCCTGACCGCAGTCGATCCGGCCTGACGGGCTTGCGCGCGCACAGGGCGCCCCGCCGCGTGCCGCCTTGGGTTGCCCGTCTGCGCCTTGCCCTGTAGAGGTGGAAGCGGCAGGCCCTGACAGGGTCTGCCGCTTTGCCGTCAGACAGGAAGATCAATGCCTTCAGCAAGGCTGGACACGCCGCCCCACCGGATACTTGCCACCCCCCGCAATCCCTGGACCCGGCTTCTGGCGGTGTCGCACCATTTGGCACAGGGCGATCTGGCGCAGGCGCGCGACGGGCTGGACGGGCTGACCTATCATCCTGATTTGTCCTCCGAGATGCTGGACCTCTGGCGCGCGCATCTGGCCGATGCCGAGGCGCTGCGGGGCGCACCCGCCGCGATCAACCGGCCGGCAGACTATCTGGCCAACCGTCACCGGCTCTGGCACCCACCGTTCCGGATGCTGAATGTGGCGCGGCAGGTGCCAAAGCCCTATCCCTGGGCGATGGCACTGCCAGCCTATGCGGGGGCGGGCAATGATATCAGCTTTCTCGAGGAAGCTGCCACCGCGCTCGAGCCTGCCTTGTCGCGCTTTCCCTTTCGGGCCGAGGTTGTCTGGATTGCCCCCCCCGAAACAGGTGCGGCACAGCTTGCGCAAATGCTGGCCTCGCTTTGCGCACAGACGCCGCATCTTCCGGCGGGGTTGACAATTTTTGCGCCAGATATGGCGGCGGATGCCATCTCTGGCGCCGGACAGGCACCTTTTGCCATCCGCCTGCGGAAAGACGCGCCGTTTCAGCCCCCCGCGCAGGCGCATCTGGCGGATCTGGCGCAAAATGCCGATCTGGTCCTGTTCCTGTCCGGCGAGATCCGGCTCGATCCGATGGTGCTTGCCCGCATGGCACGGCTGGCGCGGGTCTCCGACCGTGTCGCGCTCCCCTTGGTGCCGCTTGGTGCCGCCCTGTCAGAGGGTGGAATGGTGACGCCCTTCACGCCCGAATTGCCACGCCAGAGCTTTGCGGGGCGCTATCCCTTCCGTGACGTGATCGGGCTGAACATCGCACTGCCCGCTCGGTTGCTGCGCGAGATGAACCAGTCTGGCCCGCTCCTCGACCCGCGCTTTGTCACGCCCGGCGTGGCGGCGCGCGAACTGGCTTACCGCATGCACGCGCGGGGCGTCTGGTTCGCGCCGGTCCGTGTGCCCGACATGGCACCCGAGGCGGCACCATCCGCCGCCGAGCAGGAGCTTTACAAGGCGCTGTGCCCGAACCACTGGGACCGCAAGCGGGATGTCTGGCACGAGGTGTCGAAGGTTTCGGTGTATATTCCGGCCTATAACGCCTCGAAATACATTGAGCGCGCGGTGGAAAGCGTTCTGGCGCAGGACGTTGCCGATCTGGAGGTCTGCATCGCCAATGACGGCTCGCGCGATGGCACGCTTGCGCTGCTGGAGCGGCTTTATGCCGGCGAGCCGCGGGTGCGCTGGCTGGACAACCCCAATGGCGGCATCGGTTTTGCCTCCAATTCGGCGATCCGCATGTCGCGCAGCCTGTATATCGGCCAGCTTGACAGCGACGATTGCCTGAAGCCGGGCGCGGTGCGGCGCCTGATGACGGTGCTGGACGAGAACCCGTCGGTGGTCTGCGCCTATGGCTCGTGCGAGCGGATCGACGCGGCGGGCAATTACACGCAAGACGAATATGCCTGGCCGGTGTTCAGCCGCGAGAAGATGATGATCACCTCGATCGCGCATCACTTCCGCATGTTCCGCCGCCAGACATGGGAGCGCACGACCCGGTTCCGCGAGGATATCGTGAACGGCGTCGACTATGACATTTTCCTGAAGATGTCGGAACTTGGCGAGTTTCGCCATGTCGAGGAAAAGCTCTACCAGCGGCGCTGGCATGGCGAGAACACCAGCCATGTGAACGAGCATCACCAGACCACCAACACCCACCGCGTCCAGCGCGAGGCGCTTGCCCGACAGGGGCTGTCAAGGTTCTGGGACGTGCATGTCCCCGATCCGCAAAAACCGCGCAACGTGACGTATCGGCGACCCGATGGCCTGCCGATGGTGGTGTTCTGGCCGGATTACTCGCGCGGAAACCCCTACCAGAAACTGCTCTACGCCAAGGCCTCTGCCAAGGCCGAGGTCGTCGCAGGCGATATCGATGCCGTCTTGCACGTCCTTCGCACCAAGGGCGCCCGTCCGCAGGATGTTGTCTTCCACCTGCATTGGCTCAACGCGCTCTTCCGCCGGATCACGACGCAAGAGGCCGCCCGGGCCGCGGCGGATACCTTTCTAGCCAAGCTTGAGCAATTGCGCCAGACAGGGGCAAGGCTGGTGTGGACGGTCCACAACACCGTGTCGCATGACACTCCCTTTGCCGCGATCGAAACCGATCTTTCGGCAAGGATCGCGGGGCTGGCAGACGTGATCCATCTGCATTGCGCCGGATCGCAGGATGAGGTGGCGGCAAGTTTTGCCCTGCCTGCCGAAAAGGTCCGCATCTCGCGGCATGGCTCTTACATCGGCGCCTATCCCGATTACGTCAGCCGCGATCAGGCACGGCAGTATCTGGGGATCGGGGCGCAGGAGGATGTGATCCTCTTCACCGGTCTGGTGCGGCCCTACAAGGGGGTCGAGGATCTGGTCAGCGCCTTCCGCTCCATTCTGGCGGACCGCCCGGGGGCGCGGCTTATCATCGCGGGGCATCCGTGGTTCGACCCGCTTGCCGCGCTGGAACCGGCGCTGACCGAGGACGAACGGTCCCGCGTTCTCACCACCGGCCGCTTTGTCAACGACTCCGAACTGCAGCTCTTCTTCCGTGCTGCGGATATCGCGGCCTATCCCTATCGGCGCATCCTCACCTCGGGCTCGCTGTTGCTGGCGCTCAGCTTCGGCGTGCCGACCGTCGTTCCACGCAGCGCCATGACGGCAGAGGTGTTGGAAGGGCAGGGCGCAGGCCACCTCTATGGTGCCGATGAAGGCAGGGAGGGACTGGAAAAGGGCATGCGTTTGTTGCTCGAAGCCAAAGATAATGGCAGGCTGGCGCAAATGGGGGCCAGTGCCCGCGTATTGGCGCAGCGCTTGGACTGGCCAGATTTCGGAGACGTCCTTGGCTAGGCAGCACCTGATCCTCAACATGGGACTGGCGCGCTGCGGCACAACGGCGACCGCCGCACTCTTCAGCGCCGTGCCCGGCATGTCGACTCCGGAAGGGATCAAGGAGCTGAAGTTCTTCATGTCCGACGCCGAACCGCAGTCCTATACCGCTCGGTTCACCGATCCGGCGGGGCCGCTGCTGTTCGAATCCTCGCCCCCCTATACGGGCGGCGGGACCGAGCGCTACGAGCAGGTGTTGACCCGCGTCATGGCGCTGCGCGATCTGGGTTTCGACGTGACGCTCGTGTTCATGGTCCGCAACCTGCTGGCGCGGGCCTTCTCGCATTACTGGCACGATATCTCGTCCCAATATGCACCCTTTGGCCGCTACTGGTCGGTGCAGACACCGACCGACCCGCGCCGCTTTCGGCACCTCTACACCAGCACATTTCTCGACGAGTTGCAGCGCCCGAAGTCGGCTGACAAATTCTTGCCCAAGGTTGCCCAGATGATCGGGACGGCCATCGCCATGTTCGGGGTTGATCGGGTGCATATCGGCCATACCAACCAGCTGGACGCCGCGTTGCAGGACCTGATGCAAAGGGCCTGCCCCGGTTTTCCCGCGCCGCTGCCACCTGCGCCGCGCCTGCGCGGATCACGGGCGCCCCTGATTGTAACCGGCAATCCGGCCACGGGCCATGTGACGGTTGCCACGCGCAAAGGGCCTATGGACGTTCCTCTTGCGGCAGACGAGGCGCTCTTGGTCCGCGACAAGGGCGTCGAGCGTCTCAGCGCCGAGCATTATGACATCCCCCGTCTCGCCGATGCTTTCTCCCGCTGGACCCGCAGCTTCGATTGCACGGAAACACCGCCGCGCGTGGCGGATTATCTCCAGCGCCAAAGCCGTGCGATGTCACGGCTGCCGGTCGAATGCTTTCTGGCGGGGCAACGCGCAAGCATCCTCAAAGACTTGACGACCCTTCCCGAGCGGCTCGAGATTGGCCTCGCCGAACCCGAACCGGACAACTTTTCAGAGGCGCTATGAAACCCAAAGCCCCGAGGGTCCGTAAAGTCCGACATGTCGAGCAAGACCTTGGCAGCCAAAACCTTTTACTAGTAAAACAAAGCGGTAAGATGAAGAAAACCCTTCAGGATAACGGTGCGATGGCCCAGGAACTTATGCAGGCAAGTCAGACGGCGCCCCATGTCGCAGGCTTTGACGTCGTCACGCCGCTATCGTCGCGCACCCTGTTCTGGCGCCCGCGCTACCTGCGCGATGGCGCAAGCCTGCATCATCTGCCCTTCCTGTTCTGGCTGGTCGACACGCTGCGCCCCAAATCCTTCGTCTCTTTGGGCGGCGGTGACGGGGTCGTGCACTTCGCACTCTGTCAGGCTGCCGAAAAACTTGATCTTGACGCCCGTGGCTACAGCTTTGGCCCTTGGGGCACCGAATCCGGTTCCGTGCCGACCGATCTGGCCCGCTACAACAGTGAAACCTATCCCGATGGATCGCGCCTGTCGCCCAGCGATCCTGCGCAGGCGGCGGGCAGTTTTCCTGCCGGAACCGTCGATCTTCTGTCGGTCCAGCTTGGTGACCATGCCGAGGCGGGCGCGGCAGAAGCAAGAGTGCGCGACTGGATCGACCGCGACTGGTCGCACCGCATGTCGGCGCGCGGTGTCATGGTGTTTCACGGGGTGAATGCGGCGCTCGAGCAGGGCGGCGATGAAGGCTTTCTGGCCCGTCTCAAGGGTCTGCACCCGACCTTCCATCTGGATACGGGGGAAGGTCTGCTGGTGGTTCTGCGCGGTGCGCAGCCCGAGGATCGTCTGGCGCGGCTGTGCAAGATGGCGATCGGCGATCCGGGCTATGCGGCGGTGTTGCATGTCTTCGGCAGACTGGGCAGCGCCGCCCATGCCGAAATGAGCGCGCGCCACGAGAACCTGCGGGCAGAAGAGTTGCAGCAGCGTCTTGAAAAGGCCGAGCAAACGCTTTCACAGAGCCGCGCCGCCGGGGAAGAAACCCGTGCCGCCCTCGCCAGACTGAACGAGGCCTATGACGAGCGCAACCGTCAGATCGCGGTGATCCAAGGCAAGATGCTCGACCTGCAAGTGAAGCAGGGCGATATGGCCGCCGCCGCCGAGGCTTTGTCGACAGAGCTTGCGGAGTCAAAGGCCAATCTTGCTGCGGCGGCCGCACGTGAGGCCGAGCTTGCTGTTCTCGTCGACAAGCGGACTGCCGAACTTGCCGCGCTCGATGCTCTGCGCGCCGATCTGGAAACCGCCCAGAACAAGCAGACATGGCTGCGCAAGGAACGCGAACGGCTGCAGGCGGAAGAGGCCGAACTGCGCCGTGCGCTCGACAGCGCCGCCAAAGAGGCGCAGGAGCGCAAATCCGAGGCCGAGGCCCGCACCCAAGCGGCGCGGGCAGAGGCGGAGGCGCATGCCGAGACCATCGCCACCTTGACGCGGCAGCTGGAGCAGAGCCATGCCGAGGCAGAAGCGCGCACCCAAGCGGCGCGGGCAGAGGCGGAGGAGCATGCCGACACCATCGCCAGTTTGACGCGCCAGCTGGAGCAGAGCCATGCCGAGGCAGAAGCGCGCACCCAAGCGGCGCGGGCAGAGGCGGAGGAGCATGCCGACACCATCGCCAGTTTGACGCGCCAGCTGGAGCAGAGCCAGACCGAGGCGGAAGCGCGGCTTCAAAGCCTGAATGATGCCCGCGCCGCCGAAGCGCAATCGCAGGCCGACACCATCGCCACATTGACGCGCCAGCTGGAGCAGAGCCGGATTGATGCAGACGCGCGCCTGCACGCCCTGACCCAGGACCGCGACGCCCGTGCCGCCGAAGTGCAAGCCCAGGCCGAGGCCATCGCAACGCTGACGCAGCAGCTTGAAACGGTCACCATCGGTCACGACACCCGCTATGCCGATCTGGCCCGCCAGCATCAGGAAACGCAGCAGGCGGCGCAAGCCTTGTCCGAGGAACGCGCGGCGCTGGCCGCAGAACTCGAGGCTGCCCGCGCTGAAATCGCTGCAGCCTCCGAACAGTTCACCGCTATTGGTGCGCAACTTGCGACCCAAGCGGCCCAGACCTTCCAGGCTCGCCGCGACCATGACCAGATCAGGGCAGAACATGCGCTGACCTTGCGGCAGGTGCAGGACCTGTCGGCGCAGCTTGACACCGCGCAGCGGGAGGCCGCCGCACGGGCCGCTGATGTTCTGTCGCTCGAGGCCGAATTGCGCGAGGTGAAGGATCGACTGGCGCAAAACCATGCGCGTGAGGCGCGCAGCCTTGTTACACTGACTGCAGAGCTTGAAAAGCACCAGATCGCTGCCGACCAGCACCGCGCCGTGCAGGATACGCTGGCCGCTTTGCAGGCCGCTTATGCCACGCAAGAACAGCGCCTTTCGCTTCAGGAAGCCGAATCCGAAAAGCTGCGGGCCCTTTTGAGCGATCAGGCGGTTCAGACCGACCGTCTGCGCGCCAAAGCCAATGCCGACCGCGCTGCCCTGCGCGCCGAACGCGATGCCGCCCGCGCCCATGCAAAGGCGCAGGAAGACAGGATCAGCGCGGTGCTCAACAGCACATCGTGGAAGCTGACCGGCCCTGTGCGCAAGGCGCTTGAAACCGTGCGGGGCAAGTAAGGGCGCGCACTTGCCACGGCGCGCCTGCCCGCCTTGGCCCCGTCATCAGGTGTAAAGGCTGTAATCCGCCCAGCTTTTCCAAAAGACATGCCCTCGCCGCGCGATCCCGTGCAGGGTCGCGCCGGGCAAATCGGCCATATGCATGGCATGACGGGAATCGAGCGGGTTCTTCGCGGCATAGGCGAGGATCAGCTTTCCTTTAAACCCGATTTCGCGCGCGATGGCCGCGTTATCCGCGCCCCAGCCCAATTCGAGCCCCTGATTGATCGCAAGGCTGGAGGCAGGATCGGCCAGACGCGGGTCTTCCTGCCAGATGGCCTCATCCACATGGGTCAGCGCGCCCAGCCCGTGGATCATGTCGCACCGCGCGCGGATGGCCAGGTTGATCGCCGTCACCCCGCTGGCTGAAATACAGACAGCCCGTCGCGTCGGAACGCCGTCAAACGCGGCTTCGACCCTTTCGGGCATCTCGCCCAGCGGAATGAAGCCACGGGTGTCGAAATACCCGTAAAGTCCGCCCGAAAACCCGTGCCTGAAGAAAACGGCGTCCGCTCCGTCCTTCCTCGCCTGCCGTGCCAGCTGACGCACCCGCCCGCTGCTCTCGCTCGGCGGTGAATCGGGCGCCGTCAAGCGTCCCCCCAGAAAGACCACGACCCGTTCTGTCATTTCAGTGCCATCTTCTCACCAGCATGCCCTGCGCAGTGCAATCAAAGGATATACCCCCGGCGCTCAATCGCGTGAAGCGATCCGGGGGGCAAGTGGATTTCCGCAGCGTTGTTGTGTAACCAATTAAATCAGAACGTTACCAATTAAACCGGAATGGCCGGTATCTGGCCGCTGCATCTAGGATCACCTAGGAACGCTTAGGATCAGCCGGTTGAGGGGAGTGACTTCTTGCCCCGGCGATGCCACCAGCGGTGGATGCTGGACGTTGTGACGCGGCGTTCTGGGGGGAAGTGGGCGGCGACTTGCGCCGCGACCTCGGGGAAGGTCAGAGTCATGACGCGGGCGCCGATGAAGGCTTGCAACTCCGGATCTTGCTCGATTTTGCCACGCGGCTTGTTGCGAACAGCCCCGTTTGGCAGAGCGTTGAACACCCCCTTAAACGGCCCTTCAAGCCCCTCTTGAATAATGCCCTCAAGGGCCTCTGCCGCCCTGTTCAAGCCGTCCAGCGCTTCGGCACCGGCGCGGGCTTGCGCGCGGATTTGGGCGAGAACGGCGAGGGCGGTGCCGGGCTGGTCAGTCATGGCGCCGTGGCCTTCCCGCCTGATCGTCATGATACCAAGGAAGTGATCGTTCTCTTGTCGCGATCACCTTTGCCCGAGAACAGGTGAAGCCTTCCAGCATTTCGATAAGTATAGAGCCAGGCACATGTGCAAGCTTCGGGTCTTCCCAAAGGATCATCAGCGCCCGCAAGTGGGACGGTTGAGGCCTGATTGGGTTATCTGGGGCAACCTCGTATATCACACCGTCTGATTGATGGCAGGCATACAGATTCGCAAAGACATCGTTTCGGCAGATAAACACAAAGTCTTTGCGTCGCGGAAAGCTGTTACCTTCTTGTCTGGGATCTTGCCCAGTTACGGATGCAGGCAAAAGATACTCACCGGGCTTCCTGCCGCGTATTCCACCGTGCAACCACCAGTAATCAGACCAGTGGCTTCCATTGCGTCTGGCTTCATGGTGCAGCTTTACATATTCGCCAGAAGGCAACTCTTCCGAGGTAAGATCTTGGCACCAATCTGGGTTTTTTTCAATGAGTGCGACGAGGCGAAAGAATCGCCTATGGTCACCCCTTTTAAATGGCAAGACCCACAGGGATGGCAGCGCTGCACGAAGCTTCACCCGATCTTCTTGTGGTATCAGGCAGGCTTCCGGCTCGAGTCGGTTCATGCGAACTCTCCATTCGCGTCGTCGTCATGCCGTTCATGCTGGGGATGTTGCGAACCGATTACCAACGCTTTGTCACAGGTGAAACCCTCAACGAGGAGGCACATTTGCAGCGTGGTCAGGGGCATGTAGCCCGGCACTTCGCTGACAACCATCAGAGCACGAAGTTCTCGCACTTCTGGCCTGATTTTTCCTTCTGGCGCACACTGGTATATCACTCCAGATCGCAACTGATGCGCGTAGTAATTTGCGACAGACCATTTCCTTGTTATATAGACACTTTCGCAGTGGCTGCCTTCGGGGGCCTTACGACGGCTCTTTTTGGTGACGTTTGCCGGCAGAAGATTGTCTCTCGGTTTCAGTCCGAGAGTGCCGCCATGATACCACCAATAGTCCGACCAGACCGCATCGCCAATGTGTGCCGAGTATTCTAACTTGGTGTATTTGCCGCGCTGCGCTTCATGAAGCAGCTTCACGTATTCGCCAGATGCCTCCTCGTCGGGGGTCATAGGCAGTTCCAGATGGCCGTCTCGCTCCAAACGGCGTGCGATCCAATGTAGACGATACTCAACCCAGCGAGGGTTCCAGATTATTCTGGCACACTCATCTCTTAGCCTTTGTCGCTCATCTGGCGGAATCGAACAGGCTTCAGGCTCAAGTCGGTTCATCCCTTCCTGTCCTTCAGCATGTTGCGAACCGATGTATCTGACACCCGCAAAGTGCGAGCGATATGGGCGGTGGAATGGCCCTGCCAGTAAAGCATGGCGGCAAGCCATGCCTTTGCAAGCGGGACGCGCCTTTGCAGCTTGTCCTTGGCGGCAGACAGGCGCGCGGCGGCTTCTGAACCGATCAGCGCTTCATGGGCGGAACGCCCGTTCGGACTATCGGGAACCGCCATTTCAGCGCCACCAAAGGCGAGCAGGAAACGGACGGTCAATTCAGGTCCCATTGCGTCAACATATGCCTGCACTTGTGCTGTCGGTTGTGGCATGGGACGGGTGGGAAGGTGTTTGCGGTCGGTCATCCTGAGCAGGCGTCCTTCTGGGGAATGAAGGGGAATTGCGAGCTGGCCCCCATCCACCAACGCCAGCCAAACGCGGGTTTCACGGGGGCCAGCTATGGCCGGTTCTCCTTTACGGCCTGCATTGTCGCCCCCGGCTTCTGAACAGAGGCGGCAATCTTGTGGGCCGAACCGTTCCCTTCCTTCACCCACTGGACCGATGGGCGCGGTCGGCGAACGGTCCGGCCTTTGTCCCCTGCGCTTGTGAGACAGGGGACAAACTGGTGTCAGCCGGTGGCGAGTTGCTCCGGCTTCAATCCAAGCTGGGCACAAATCGCGGCTTCGGCCTCGGTCTGCGCTACAGACCGGGGATTGCCTGCCGGAACGCCACTGATCAACTCTTGCGAAAGGTGGGCATAGGCCGGTGCAGACCCGGATAGGAAAGCGTCAAAGCTGCTTGCGTCTTCGCGGCACAAGGCAATGGCCCAATCCCGAAGGGCGGGCGGGAAGTAGCCTTTGCGGATGGCGTCATTCACCTTTTGTTGCGCTTGCCCTTCGGCCATGACGGATTTTTCAAGGTGCCGCTCTTGCAACATCTGTTGCACGGCTTCCACCGGGATGAACTTCTTCGGGTCGGGCTTGGCTTCCTTTTCGGTCAGCCAAGCTTCAAGGGCGTCCATCACCTCTTCTTCGGTCGCATCAGGCGAGGGGTTCAAGACCTTGGCCAGCCGCGCGATCAGCGGTGACACAGGCCCGGTTTCAGGGTTCGGGTTTGCTTTGGTCTTGGGGTCAAGCATCGGGGCTTCCTGACTGGCAAGGGCCTTCAAGTGAAGGTTGGGTTCATGCACCAGCCCTGCGCCTTTCAGGCGCATGATCTGGCCGCTCTTGTTGTGGAAGAACGAAGGCGACAGGTAGCGATATTCCTTGCGCCCGATCATCTCGCGCGCCGTCGCCGTCCATTCGACGCGGCCCCAAAGGCCGCTTGCATTGTGGGCAAGTTCCTTGATCCAGCCCGCCGCCGGAACCGGGCCTTTCAGCTTGGCCTCTGGCTTGTCGTTCTGGTGTTCATAATCCACCGGCAGATCAATGCCGCGCTCTTGGAAGTCGAGGATCACGCCTGCCGGATCAGGCAGACTATAGGCCCGCCCGTCGCGGCCCTGCATGTTCCCGGCGGGCAACAGATGCACCCATTCGGGCGCTGTGCCACCCGGCGGCAGGGCATTGTCACAGGTGGCAAGGGTCAGGGCGGACATGCGCGCGCCTTACAGGTAGGGGGTCACGATCAGTTGCGCCGTGCCCTTCCAGATGTTCGACTCGCCATTCGGGCCGAACTCTGTGTTCAGCAAGGCCAGCGCCGCGCTTTCCAGTTCGGGCGGAACAACCATCACCGTGGGAGACACGCCCAGCTTGCGGCCCCCATCGGCGGTAAAGCGCATCATGGACGCGCGGGCGAGGGCGTAATTCGCGGCGTTCAGAGTGGCCTTGGACCCGAAAGCCAGTTGCCACAGACCGAAGCCCGCATTCACCCGCGCCCGGATGCCATAGACAAACTTGTCATTCATGAAGACGTGGTGATCATCGGCGCGGGTGATCTGGCTGAACTCATAGCGTTCACGCTCTTGCCAGATGATCGGGCGGACACCGCGCGAGGTGTCCAAAAGATACCAAGCCGGTTCGGCCCCGGCCTGCATGTTCGACACCGTGACTTCATTGTCATTCTCATCCTTCACGGGATGGTCAGTGTCGAAGAAGTTTTGTCCGTCATAAGAATTGGTATCGAAGCCAGAAGCCAGAAGGCCAAAGATCAGTTCTTCGGGGTGACGCTTTGCCGATTGCCCCATTTCCGAAAACGCTGGACCATAGACCCCGATCTTATCATCGGCAATGTCATCGCGGTTGACTTCAACCGTGCTTTCAAACTTGCGGTTCTTGATGGTGAAGCCATGCGCCTCAAGGCTTTTCACATGGCGCGGCCCAATCCATTCCCGCATGTTCGGAAAAGCCCCAAGCCAGCCATACGTTTCTTCCCGCGAGGCAGACGGAACGGTCATGGCGATCTTGTCACCATGCGTCGGGGCGGCGAGATAAGCGGTTGTGTAGGTGGCCTTGAAACCACGGAACACAAGGTCAAGATTTTCGTTGTTGATGATCATAGTCAGGCCCTTTGTCCATTTGCCCGCGCGGTGCGGGTTGCTGGGAAAAGGTGTAACCGAACTGGGAAATCGGGATAATCCGCACACCCGTGAGGGATGATCAATGTCCACTTGCGCGGGGGATCTTCCAGGACAAAAGCGGGTCAGTTCGTCTCAATGCGGAGGGCAGATTTAGCAAGGTGTCGCGTTGGGGAACGAGGGACACTTTGGCTGGATCGGATGCCCGGAAGATGCCCCTTTTCGCCCGCCTGCGTCAAGTGTGACCCAACACCGACCATACACTTGCAAAATTAAACGGGTTCTAGGCGTTTTTAAACGGGGTGGCGGGTTTGCGCGGGGGGCAGTGGCCCGAAGGGGCCTAGAAGGCCGTTTTCCGGGCCTCTGGCGAAGTCCGGCAAAAGAGAGGGGCGGAACCGTTCGGCGCCGCCCCCATCGTCCCTTCGCCCAGGTCAGGCCGCGCGTTGGCGCATGGCCTTCAAGGCGGTGATGATCTTCTGTGCCAGCGGCTTCGTGACAAAGCGCAAGGACGATACCTTGAAGGTGCGCAATAGCCATGCGTTCAACTGGTCTTCGGTCTGGTAATGATGGTGGGTCAGTTCGTTCCAAAGGTTTCGGATCAGCTCGAGCTGTGCAAGCGATGCCATGCCGGGACGCTCACCATAATCCGGCCCCTTCTTTTCCATTGGCCGGAAGCCGACACGCTCAAGCCATGCCATGAAGGCATTAAAGCCTTCGGCGTCGAACTCGGTGCAGGACGTGACGCCGAATTGCGCAAGCGCCGTGCGGTAAACATCATCCGGTATTTTCAATTGCCGAACAGCCAATTTTATCAGGCTGATTTGACGCGGGGATATCGCCATATTTGCCTCCATTATGATCCGGTCATGATCCGGTTTGAGAGTTTGTTCAAAGTATCAAGTTCGGAATTGCCAAGCGCGCCAAGTGCGGCGGCGGCAAGATGCGCCATATCGGCAAGGCCATGGTGGCCTTCGTATTCGCCGTCTTGCTGAATACGGGCCAAGAGTGCGAAGACATTTTCCGCTTGGCTCATGCGAATGCAAACAGTGTCGATCGCATCGGCAAAAGTGGTCGCTTCCTCGGCCGTCAGTTTGAGGGGCGGCACCTTTGCGTCTGCCTCGGCCTTCTCGGCCGCGATGATTGCCTTCATTTCCTCGGCACTCTTACCCGGCACATAGATGGCCCTGCCTTCCCGCGCATTCTTGACGCGGTAGTCTTCTTGATCAGCCTGCATCATTGAGCGCGATCCTTTCCATCTTCCACGCCGCCCACGAATTTTGCGCGGCCCAAGAGTTCACGCCCGCGACCCATAAGCGCCTCATTCTGTCGGGTCGGGTTCAGCCACATATCCAGCACCTTGCGCACGTCCGGTTCGTCCGAACCGCGCGTATCCAGCACCACGCCCAAGGTGGACAGGGCTTGCGCGATCTTGCGCAACGTGTCGTGGGTCACGTTGAAGATGGCCCGCAGTTCATCCGCTTCCTCTGACGAAAGCGGAACGATCATTGCCCAACGGCCCCTGAACATTTCGGCTTCCTCTTTGGTTATCGTCAGCCGGATCAGCACGTCTTGACGGTCCATCACTTGCGGCCCCCGCAGAACATGATGGCGCGCCGCAGATGTTCGGCGGTCAATGGGCCATTCCCCGCCAAGGCGACGGCCTGACGGTGCGCTTTCGCCACGGCCCGAAGGTTGCCGCTGTCATGGCCGAAGGCTTCCAGCATCGGGCGCAGATCTTCGGCTTCGGGCAACAGGCAACGGGCAAGGTCGGCATATTCGGCCCGATCAGGCCGGGGCAATTCCAGATCATGCGTAACGCGCGACATGAGCGGGCGGAACTCTGCCTTTTTGGTCCGGCCCCCTTTGTTGAAGAAGGAGTCGTTCCCGACAAGCAACAGCCCGAAGGCGGGGGCGAAAGTATCGCCAAGGCGCGCGGCGTCGCCGCGATCCCAGAGGCCGCGCAGCATTTCCAGAATGTTCGTCTTGAGGCCTTGGCCTTCGTCGATGATCACAAGGATACGCTCACCAAAGCCCCGGAAAGGGGAACCGGATAAGATCAGGTCAGCAAGGGATTCGACTGCGGAACTGGCGACACCGCCGCTGATGCCATAAGGCGCAAGCATGGCGCGGGCGAAGGAACCGATTGACCCTTCCACTTCGGGCGAAGAGGTCAGGAACAACACCCGGTCCCCGTTCGCTTCGAGGTCGCGCCGGATGGTCTCCAGCGCGAAGCTTTTGCCAATGCCCACAGGCCCCCGGATGATGCCAAGGCCTGCCGTCGCAATGATCTGCCCCGCGACTTCCTTAAGGATTGAATGGGCGCGGGTTTCGATGGTAACCCTATCCAAGTGCATATCTAACATGTGATCTTCTCCGATCATGGGTTGCATAAAGAGGGGTCAGCGATTGCCGTCGCTGGCCTCTCGGCTTGTCTGGTCCCCCGAACGGGGAAACAGGTCGTCCAGAAGCCGCCGCTTGCGGGCGTCTTCCTGTTCTTCAAGGTCGGTTTCCGATATGGGCCGGTTGGTCTTGTCGATGGCCCGTGTCCAGATATCGGGCGAAGGTGCCATGGGCGGCGTCATGTCCGCCGCCGCCTTCTGGGCTTCAAAGGTGGACAGGTTCGGGTCAATGTCGCGCGACAGGTCGCGGATTGCCCGATTGACCCCGGCTTCAAGCTGACCTTGCAGCCTTGCTCCGTCGCGGTTCCCATCTGCAAAGATTGGCAAGAGGTCGATCCGAACGATGTCCTTTTTCTTGGGCGTGCGCACGAAGACGTAGCCCCTGTCTTTGCGCAAGGGCGTGAACACTTCCACCGTGTCACCCGGCAACAGGCCGTCCAGACAGTTGCTGTGATGTTGCCGCCCATCCACATTGATGCAGCCTTGCCGCACCATGCGTGTATCGGACTGGCTGAATATCAGGTCAAAGGTTTCTGCATCTGGGTTGCGCGGATGGAAACCCGTTGCCTTGATCTTGGCTTCAAGCATCTGTTTCGGCGACAGGCCTGCAAGGCGGCTTCCGGCGCTTTGCGGGCGGCTATTGTAGATCGCCACCGCATCCCTAATATCCTGTTCCAACTGTGCAAGGCCCTTGCGGTAAGGCTCAACCACTTTGCCCTTGTTGACCGTCTTCTTGTTGGTGCGGTCACCGCCAATCCACCCCGGAAGACCTTTGAGTATCCCTTCAAAGATGTTGAAAAGGCCTTCGATTCCGCCCTTTCCTGTCGGGCTGTAAGGCTTGGCGAGAGTTACCTTGTGGTCAATTTCCGCAACGACAGAAAGCCGCTGCATAGCCCCCGCAAGTGCCGAATACTCGCCTCCGTTGTCGAGGTAGTATTCTTGCGGGATGCCCCCATGTGGGCACATGGTCACCTGTGCAAGCGATTCCGCCACATCTGCTTGAATGACTCCCTTGCCTTTGCTCAGGAAGACGGGCGTCACCCAAAGGAACATACTGGACGCATCAAGCCATCCGATCAGGCGAACGCGGACAGGTTCTCCGGCCTCTTCCACCAGAATATCAACATAGTGAACGTCCCCGATCAGCAGACCCATGGGAACAGGGTGCAGGCCGCGCCGGACGCGCGGCGGAACCTTGTCTTGAAACTTCTTGTTGTCCTTCTTCTTCCAATAAATCAGATAGTAACTGTCCAGATCATGCCGCTCGGCCCATTTGGTGTTCAGGCCGCATAACGGCTGCAAATCCCGGACCAAAAGCTTGCTTTCGGCCTCAAGGGACAGGCGGCAAAGCTCTTTGCTTGCAAGCCTCAACACTTCACGAATGGCCGTGCCGTCATTGGCTATCAAGCTACGCGCGAACTTCACCAGTTTCTCAGATATGCCCCGGCAAGCCTTCTCGGGCAGATCAATCGCCGCATCCCATTCCCGCGTGACAATGACCCGCAATTGCCCCCGGTCGCTGCGCTGGTCCGGCAACAGGCCGACAAGCCCGCGCTCTTCAAACGCCTTCACCCAATCGCGCAGGGTGCTTTCGGGAATCTTGACGGTTTGCGACCGTATGGCCTGCAAGGTTGCCGCGACAATGCGGAACCGTTCGGCCCGTTCCGCCGTGCCTTTCGGGGCCTCAAGAATGGGCTGGATGATCCGAAGCCGCGCCTTCTGTTCCTCAAATTGCCAGTCTTCAACGTGGCATTTAACAGGTGTTTGAAAGGGGCTTTGAACGACCGGCAACAGGGCGTCCAGACGGTCGCGCAAGGCCGGTGGGCAGTGATCCAGCGCCAAGCCCCAGACCATCCCCGCCTTGCCCCCACGGTTGCCGGGAAGGGCCACCACAGGCAGAACCTGTCCCCGCCACGGCTTGCCAAGGGCGGCGTTGGAAAAGACCTTTCGCGCGGCCCGGTCACCGATGCCCATCACCTTTGCAAATTGGTCCACTCCAACGATACTCATTTGGTTTCTCTGACCTTTGCCAGAAATGCCGCCGCAAGGGCAGTTGCCTTTGGCCCGGTTCGCTTGCCGGACACGACCTGCCCGACATGCTGTCTCACGAAGCCATGGGCCTCACAAAAGGCCTTCAACGACGATCCGCGGCGGACAAGCTCGGCGCGAACGTCTTTCAAAAGCTCGGGAGAAGGTGTATTCATGTGACTCGGCGCTTCCCATTGGGGGACGTTGTTCACAATGAACACTACATGTTCACAATGGGACGGTCAACTGTGAATGATGCAGGGGAAATCATCGAACGTTTGAAGGCGCGGTTCCGTGTCGATTCCGACAGTGACCTTGCCGCCAAGCTGATGATCAGCCGAAGTTCAGTTGCGAACTGGCGGAACCGGAACAGCGTGCCGGACCGATATCAGCGCGTTGCGGAAGGCGACATCAACTGGTCTGCATTCTCCACGGGCATTGTTGACATGAGCTTGGTTGAAAGTGCGGCAATGCGACTTGCCATGCTTCGCCTGATGCGAGACTTCGGGGACATAGCGAAAGATTACAGGGCGTTTCTTGAACGGTCCGGACAGGCCGCTGCGACATGGCCTATCTATTGGTCAAAGGCCTGCAAAGACGTTCAAGAGGCAATGGCCGAAAGCGGGTCAGATGACGCCTTCAACATCGTTTCCCTTATCGCATATGACGAGGTTTTCGCCGCGAAGTGAGGTTCCGCAATCGGTTCCGCAATCGCAGGTGCATCCAATGAAATCAATAGGTTAGCTTTTGCGAAAGTGCAACCAATTATTTCGGAATGAAACACCATAACCATTTGATTTTAAAGAACTATACGCTTTCGCAATGGTTCCGCAATCGCGCCGCGCCGTTCCGGTTTAATTTGTCGCGCGTCAGCGTGCAGCAAATCACCCCGTGCGGCGATAGGGTATAAACTATGTTGAATAAACAAAAAAATTTTGGGCAGGCTGTGCCGCGATACAGCTTTGCGCGGCCAGGGTGGTGGCTGTGGTTGCGGGCGGCCAGCTTTCGCCATTTCCGCCGGACGAATCTGGCTTTTCCAAAGTTCCAATCGATACGAATCATTTGTTGATTCGCGGCGTGATGCACTATTAAGAGAGCGTTACCTATCTTTCAGATGGGTCTGTCATACCGCGGGTTGTGTAATCTCTCCTTTGGGGGTGTTTGGTGCGAAGGTCCGCTCAAACTGTGTTTGCCGTTTCTCGGGCCGCTGAAACCTTTTCGCGCCGCCTCGCACCGTCCCAAGTCCAAAGTCTTGCACCCGTGCGGATGACTCGCTCTCCGCTCTCGCCTTGTCCTTTTTCACCGCCGACCGTTGACCCATGCCCGCCACCGCCGGTTTACCACGGCGTGGTGTGTTCGGGCATTTAACCATTTCATCCAAGAGGCAGGCCAAAATGCCAGCACCGACCGATCCGCTTTATCCGCTCCAGTGGCATTTCCCCATGCTGGGGGACATAGAGACAATCTGGGCCGATTATTCGGGGGCCGGAGTCAAGGTCGGTATCTATGATGACGGCATCGACTACCTGCATGAAGATCTTGCGGTCAATTACGATGCCTCGCTGCATGTTGTGAACGACTCGAACAATCCGGTGGACCCGTTTCCGGTCGGTCCGGCCGATGGCCACGGCACCGCTGTCGCCGGCCTGATCGGCGCTGCGATGAATGGCACCGGCTCGGTGGGGGTGGCGCACGGCGCGACGCTGACCGGCGTGAATGTTTTCAATGCCGGCGTTTATGGTTTTATCAACGCTGTTGATATGAACCCCTTTATGAATGTCATGCAGCAGGGCGTCAAATTTGACGTCATCAACAACAGTTGGGGCCGTACGCCCGACTATTATCCTTATGATTACGAACCGACGCTCGACGCCATTTATTCCGATCTGGTGGCAACGGGGCGTGGCGGGTTTGGCACAGTCATCGTGCAATCGGCGGGCAACAATTCCATCGACTCAAATGGCTCGGTCGCCAACGCCTCTCGCTTTACGGCCACCATTGCGGCGACCCTTTCGGGGCAGGCGGCTTGGTATTCGAACCACGGCACCAGCATTCTTGTTGCTGCCCCGGCCGCCGCTTTCACCACCGACCGGACCGATGATGCGGACAATCTGCTTTCCTTGATTAGCGTTCCGCTTTACTCCACCCCGAGTTTTGTCGACATTGACGACGACGGCGATTTGGACGTGGTGGTGGGGACCGACCCTGGCGCGCTCCACACCTTCATCAATACCGGCACTTCTTTCGTCCAGGCAACAGGCGCCGCAAACCCTTTCAACGGCATCACTGGCCTGACCGCCCCGAGCTTTGTCGATCTTGACGGTGACGGTCGAGCGGATCTGGTGTCAGGGGCAGCAAACGGCCAGTTGCGAAGCTTTCGTAATGAAGGCGCGGGCGTGTTCACCGCATTGACGGGCGCCGACAATCCCTTCAACGGGGTGGACATCGGTTCATACAGCACGCCCAGTTTTGCAGACATTGACGGCGACGGCGACATGGACGCCCTGCTAGGAAATCAGAGCGGGGGGCTGCTCACCTTTTTCAACAATGGCTCGGGGGTTTTCACGCAGGCCATCGGGGGCGCCAACCCTTTCAACGGGCTGATTGTCGAGGGTTTTAGCACACCTGCCTTCGTCGACATCGACCTTGACGGTGACATGGACGCGGTCGTGGGGTCCCAAAATGGAACGCTGCGTACGTACCTGAACAACGGCGCGGGAGTTTTTACCGTAGCAACCGGCGCCGCAAATCCGTTTAACGGCTTCGATGTCGGCAGGTTCAGCGCACCCACCTTTGCCGATATCGATGACGATGGTGACATGGACGCGGTCGTCGGCGAAGAGTTCGGCACGCTGTACGTCCTGTTCAACGATGGCACGGGTGCATTTACCTCCCAGAGCAGGTTTGGCTATAGCGACGGGGAATACACATCCCGGTTTGGCGGGACTTCGGCGTCGGCCCCTGTCACATCAGGCGTTGTCGCGCTGATGCTCGAGGCAAACCCCGACCTCGGTTGGCGCGATGTGCAGAACATCCTCGCCAATTCGGCCACATTTGTCGGGTCTGCCTATACCGCCACAGTTGCAGGGGCCAACGAAAATGGCGTGTGGCAAAGCAACTCCGCCGCGAACTGGAACGGCGGCGGCATGCATATCCATACCAATTACGGTTACGGCACCGTAAATGCCTACAACGCCGTGCGGATGGCAGAGGTCTGGAGCCTGTTCGGCGAGGCGCAGACCAGCCAGAACGAAATTGAAGCCAGCGGCAGCGCCGTGTTCAATGTCAACGCGACCTCTGCCATTGCCGGCGGCGTTACCCGAACGATCGATATCATCGAGAATGTCTTCATCGACCATGTGGCGCTGACCCTCGACTTTACCGGATACATCTGGGACCTGTTCATCACCCTGACCTCGCCTGATGGCACGTCCCTCGTGGTTTCGGATCGCGCAGGAGACTCCAGTTGGGGTGTGGCCTGGCCTTGGACCTTCGGCATCGACCATCTGCGCGGCGAATTGTCGGCAGGAACATGGACGCTGAACATCATCGACCGCAACACATCGCGCAGCGATTTCATCCGCGACGCAAAGCTTGATATCTACGGCTCCAGTTACAGCCCCGACACCGTGCATCACATCACCGACGAATTCATGACGATGGTCGGCTTTGATCCTGCCCGAAGCCAGATCGTCGAGGCGGATGGCGGCAGAGACTGGTTGAACCTGGCGGCGGTGACTGAACAGATCGAACTGTTCCTGAATGACACCGGCGGGTCACTGGCGCTGGGTGGTGTTGCGGCGGCAAGCCTGCAAGGCGCGTTCGAAAACGCGGTGGGCGGCGATAGCAACGACGGGATTTACGGCAACAGCTTTGCCAATGAATTCCACGGTGGCCGTGGTGACGACATTATCGTCGGGCGTGACGGCGCGGACCGGCTCTTCGGGGGCAGGGGGCATGACGTGCTGTATGGCGGCGCAGATGATGACAATCTCGAAGGCGGCGATGGCAATGACACGCTGCGCGGTGGCGCTGGCGATGACGTGATCGATGGCGGTGACGGCAATGACACCGCCGTTTTCACCGGAACGGCCAACACCTTTGTCGATCTGCGCATCACGACCGAACAAAACACCGGTCACGGGCTCGACAGGCTTGTCGGCATCGAAAACATCCTTGCCTCCGCGGGAAACGACCACCTGATCGGCAATGCCGCGAACAACATCCTGAATGGCGGCTCTGGTCACGACAGCCTTTCGGGCGGCGAGGGCAATGACGATCTGCACGGCGGCACAGGCGATGATGTGCTCGAAGGCGGCACCGGCAATGACATTCTGCGCGGCGGCGCGGGCAGTGATACCGCCCTGTTCACCGGTGCGGTCAACACGGTTGCCGATCTGAGGACGACCGCAGCACAGGATACCGGGCATGGTGTGGACAGGCTGTTCGGGATTGAAAACCTGTTCTCGGGCGAAGGCGATGACTGGCTGATCGGCAGCGGTGCCGCCAACCTCCTCAGCGGCGGAGAGGGCAACGACAGCCTGAGCGGCCTCCTCGGCGATGATACGCTCGAGGGCGGCGTCGGCGACGATCTGATGATCGGCGGTGCCGGCACGGATACCGCCCTGTTCACAGGCGCGATCGACACCGTGGTCGATCTCAGGAAGACCGGTCCGCAGAACACCAATCATGGCCTCGACACCCTGCGGAGCATCGAGAATGTCACCTCGGACGCCGGCGCAGACCTGCTGATCGGCAATAACGGCGCCAACGTCCTGAACGCGGGCGCGGGCGATGATGTGCTGCGCGGTGGACGCGGCGACGACACCCTGATCGGTGGCCTTGGCAATGATATACTGTCCGGCGGACCGGGTGCCGATGTCTTCATCTTCGACACCGGTCTCGGGCCCGCGAATGTCGACGTCATTCTCGACTTCACGGTCTTGCTCGACCGCATCGGTCTGGGCGCGGCGATCTTTGACGTGTTGCCCTTCGGCGGGCTTGCGGCCACCGCTTTCGCCTCGCTGACCGCCGGTGAAAACGCGACTGCCGATCACCGCATCATCTATGCCTTTGATCTGGGCGATCTGTTTTATGACAGTGACGGCGAGGGCGGCGTGGCGGCTGTGAAATTTGCGCAGCTCGATGCGGGGCTAGCGCTGAGCCACACCGATTTCTTCGTGTTCTGATCGCCCTCGGGCGGTCTCGTCGGGCTGCGTCCGTCTGTGATGATGCAGCCCGCGCCAAAGCCGCTGTCCGTTCGCCCCGGACGACGTGGGCCGTCCTGCGATCAAGGGCAGATAGTTCACGCACCCCGGCGCGTTTCATGTGCGGCAGGGCATTGGTCTGGCTTCCGTGGTCGAGGCCGCGGGGGCACTCCCTATCCGGCGCGCTCCAGAATGGTGCAAAGATCGTCATGCGACAAGGTCACGGGGTTGCCCTTGGTAGAGGACGCCCCCTGCGCCCTCGAGGCAAAGCGGGCATGCGCCTCGGGCGTGACGCCAAGCGCAGACAGTCGCGGCAATCCCGCCCCATGCGCCCAGTCGGCCAGCCGCATCGGTGCCTCGTCCGGCGCGCCGCCCAAGACGCGCGCAAGGATGCCGCACACATGATCCAGTCTGCGCCGCGCCTCTCCGGTCGCGCGCGCGCGGTTCATGGCCAGCACCGGCCCCAGCAGCGCGCCGCAGATCGCCCCATGCGCCGCCCCCGTTGCACCGCCGATCCCGGCGGCAAAGCCATGCACCACCCCAAGCCCCGCATTCGCCAGCGCCAGCCCGCCGCACAGCGAGGTCCATGCCAGCGCATCGCGCGCCGCCGCATCCTCTCCCGCCTGCAACCGCATCAGCGCGCGCAGCCCCGTCTCGATCACCGGCTCCGCGATGGCATCGCTGTAAGGTGTCGCGCGGATCGAAACATAGGGCTCGATCACCTGCGCCACCGCATCCAGCCCCGATGCCAGCGTCACCGGCCAAGGGCAATGATCGGTCAGCGCCGGATCGACAATCGCCACCCGCGCGATCATGCGCATATCGCGCAGGCTCACCTTGACGTGGTGGTCCGGCAGCCCGATCACCGCATTTCTCGTGACTTCCGCGCCTGTGCCCGCCGTGGTCGGCACCGCGATGAAGGGAAGCGGCGCCGCCACCAGTGGCAACCCCTTGCCCACCACCTCCAGATGGTCCAGCGCCTCGCCCGGCGCGGGGATCATCGCGGCCAGCGCCTTGCCCAAGTCGAGCACCGCGCCGCCCCCGATCGCCAGAACCCAGTCGGGCCGATGGGCGCGGGCGCGCTGCGTCGCGTCCTCCAGCATCGGCAAACTCGGCTCGGCGGGGCAGGGCAGCGCCAGTGCCCCGGGCCCGAGCGCAGCCAGCAGCGCCGCCGCCCGCGCCGGATCGCGGCCATGAACCACAACGCCCCGCGGACCGAAAGCGCGCGCCGCCTTTGCCGCCTCTGCCGCCCGCCCGCGGCCGAACAGGATCTGCGGCGGCTGATGGATGGCGAAGCTCATACCGACATCGTCGCCTGCACCGCGCGGCCCCAACGCGCGTATTTGGCGTCGCGCGTGGCCTCGTCCATCTTCGGCTCGAACCGCCGTTCCAGCGCCCAGCCCTGAGCAAAGGCTTCTGGCGCGTCACAGAGCCCCGCCTGCAATCCGGCCAGATAGGCCGCCCCGAGCGCCGTCGTCTCGGTCACGCGCGGACGGTCTACCGGCGCGCCAAGGATATCCGACAGGAATTGCATCGCGAAATCCGACGCGCTCATCCCGCCATCGACGCGCAACACCCCGTCCGCCGCTGCGCCCCAATCGGCGCGCATCGCCTCCAGCAGATCGCGCGTCTGATACCCGACCGACTCCAGCGCCGCCCGCGCCAGTTCCGCCGGACCCGAGTTTCGCGTCAGCCCATAGACCGCCCCGCGGCACTCGGGCCGCCAATAGGGCGCGCCAAGCCCGGTGAAGGCAGGCACCAGAACCACGCCCTGCGCCTCCTCGGCGGCTTCCGCAAGGCCTTGGGTCTCTGACGCATGGCGGATGATCTTCAGCCCGTCGCGCAGCCATTGCACCACCGCGCCAGCAATGAAGATGGACCCTTCCAGCGCATAGGTCGGCTTGCCGTCAAGCTGGTAGGCGATCGTCGTCAACAGCCGATGCGTCGACGGAACCCGGTCGGCCCCGGTGTTGAGCAGCGCAAAGCACCCCGTGCCATAGGTCGATTTCATCATGCCGGGGGCAAAGCAGGCCTGCCCCACGGTGGCCGCCTGCTGGTCGCCCGCCACCCCGAGGATCGGGATCTCGCGCCCGAACAGATCGGCCCGCGTCACCCCGAAATCGGCGGCGCAATCCTTGACCTCGGGCAGCAGCGCCATCGGCACCCCCATCAGCGCGCAGATCTCGGCATCCCATTGTCCGGTCGAGATGTTGTAAAGCATCGTGCGCGCCGCATTGGTGGCATCGGTCGCATGGACCCGCCCGCCGGTCAGGTTCCAGATCAGCCAGGAGTCCACCGTGCCAAAGGCCAGCTCCCCCGCTTCTGCCCGCGCCCGCGCACCCTCGACATGGTCCAGAAGCCATTTCACCTTGGTCGCGCTGAAATAGGGGTCGAGCAGCAGGCCGGTGCGCTCGGTGATCATCGGCTCGTGGCCCGCGTCTTTCAGCGCGGTGCAGGTGTCGGCGGTGCGGCGGTCCTGCCAGACGATGGCGGGGTGGATCGGCTGCCCGCTCGCGCGGTCCCAGATCAGGGTCGTCTCGCGCTGGTTGGTGATGCCGATGGCGGCGATCCGGTCCGCCTTGACACCGGCCCGTTCCATCGCCGCGCGTGCCGTGGCAGCGACGGTGGACCACAGGTCGGAAGGATCGTGCTCGACCCAGCCGGGGCGCGGATAGTGCTGCGTGAACTCTTCCTGCGCCGAAGCGACCACCTGCAACCCGGCATCAAACAGGATTGCGCGGCTGGAGGTGGTGCCCTGATCGATGGCAAGGATATGGGTCATGGCATGTCTTTCAGAGGCTTTTGGTATTTTCTGTCCTTAAATATCCCCGCCGGAGGCATCCGACAGCGGCGGCAGGAGCCTCCGGCGGGGATATTTGAAGACAGAAAATGGGGCAAAGCCTGCGCCTTGCCCCATCTTGGTTCAGATCACTGCCAGGACTTGATCAGCTCGTCATAGCTGATGGTCTCGCCCTGCGGCTTTTCGTTCTCCAGCTTGGCCACCGGCGCGCCGGGAGCATCGAGCCAGACCTGCGCATCTTGCGGCTCGTTCAGTTTCGGGCCGATGTCGCCCTGAACGCCCGCGCGCTCGATCCGCTCCATCACGCGCTCCTGCTCTTCGCACAGGGCATCAAGCGCTTGCTGCGGGGTTTTTGCCCCCGACATGGCGTCGCCGATGTTCTGCCACCACAGTTGCGCCAGCTTCGGGTAATCCGGCACGTTGGTGCCGGTCGGCGACCACTGCACGCGGGCGGGCGAGCGGTAGAATTCGACCAGACCGCCCAGTTTCGGCGCGCGCTCGGTGAAGCTTTCGTGGTCGATCGTCGACTCGCGGATGAAGGTCAGGCCGACATGCGATTTCTTGACGTCCACGGTCTTGGACACCACGAATTGCGCATAGAGCCATGCCGCCTGTGCGCGGTCCACCGGAGTGGATTTCATCAGCGTCCACGATCCGGCGTCCTGATAGCCGACCTTCATGCCATCCTGCCAGTAGGTGCCGTGCGGCGAGGGGGCCATGCGCCACTTCGGCGTGCCATCCTCGTTCATCACGGGCAGGCCTTCCTTGACCATGTCGGCGGTGAAAGCGGTGTACCAGAACATCTGCTGCGCGATGTTGCCCTGCGCCGGAACCGGACCGGCTTCGCCGAATGTCATGCCCTGGGCTTCTGGCGGGGTGTATTTCTGCAGCCACTCGATCGCCTTGGTCACGGCATAGACGGCCGCTGCGTCGTTGGTCGCACCGCCGCGCGCAACGCAAGACCCGACAGGACGCGAGTTTTCGTCCACGCGGATGCCCCATTCGTCGACCGGCAGGCCGTTGGGCTCGCCCACATCGCCCATGCCGGCCATCGACATCCACGCGTCGGTGTAGCGCCAGCCAAGCGAGGGGTCCTTCTTGCCGTAGTCCATGTTGCCCCAGGCCGAAGCGGGGCCACCGGCATAGGTCATGTCGCGGCCGGTGAAGAATTCGGCGATGTCCTCATAGGCGGACCAGTTCAGCGGAACGCCCAGATCATAGCCGTATCTCTCCTTGAAATCGGCCTTGGTCTTCTCGTCGTTGAACCAGTCGTAACGGAACCAGTAGAGGTTGGCGAACTGCTGGGTAGGCAGCTGGTACAGCTTGCCATCCGGCGCGGTCGTGAACTTGGTGCCGATGAAATCGGCGATGTCGAGGTTCGGGTTGGTCACCGCCGCCCCTTCGCCCGCCATCCAGTCATCGAGGATGCGCACCTGCTGATAGCGCCAGTGGGTGCCGATCAGGTCCGAGTCGTTGATGTAGGCGTCATAGATGTTCTCGCCCGACTGCATCTGCGTCTGCAGCTTTTCCACCACGTCGCCTTCGCCGATCAGGTCATGCGTGACCTTGATCCCGGTGATCGCGGTAAAGGCCGGGGCCAGCACCTTGGATTCATACTCGTGCGTGGTGATGGTTTCCGACACCACCTTGATTTCCATGCCCTTGAACGGCGCAGCGGCATCGATGAACCACTGCATCTCTGCTTCTTGCTCGGCCCGCGACAGCGTGGACAGCTCGCCGATTTCCGCGTCGAGGAACGCTTTGGCGGCGTTCATGTCGGCCCAGGCCGGGGCCGATCCCGTGGCCATCAGCGCAAGCGCCATGGCGGTGGCAGTGTGACGAAGTCTCATTCCATTTCCTCCCAGAAATATCAGTCAACAGATGTGGTGCCGGGCGCAGTCTTTGTGCTGTGTCCGGTCGTGGCCGTCCTGCCTAGACCCAGCGGAAGACCGCTGCGGCATAGACAAGGCAGAGGATGACGGCACCCCAGAGCGGAGCGCCGAAAAAGAACAGCCAGCCAAGGCAGATGAAGGCCGAGCCGAGAAGCGAGATGAACAGACGATCGCCCCGCGTGGTTTCGATCCGCAAAACGCCGACACGCGGGGTTTCGGGAAAGCGGATCGCCAGCAGCGTGAAGGTCACCAGAAGACAGGCGATCGTCCAGAAGAACAGGGCGACGGGCAGGGTCCATGCCATCCAGCCGCCGGGGTTCATCGGGGCGAACCATGCGATGGCGCCGTCCTGCCGTGGCGCCGCCAGCAGCAGCGCGCCCAGGATGGCCCCCATCACGGCGGCAGCAGACAGGCTGATCAGCGTCCAGTTGGCGCCCTTGGCCGCGGCGTTGTTCGAAGCGGTCATCACACCCTCCCCAAGGCGAAGCCTTTGGCAATGTAGTTGCGGACGAAGTAGATCACCAAGGCCCCCGGCACGATGGTCAGCACCCCCGCGGCTGCCAGCACGCCCCAGTCCATCCCCGAGGCCGACACCGTCCGCGTCATGGTGGCCGCGATCGGCTTGGCGTTGACCGAGGTCAGCGTGCGCGACAGGAGCAGTTCGACCCAGGAGAACATGAAGCAGAAGAAGGCGGCCACACCGATGCCCGAAGCGATCAGGGGCATGAAGATCTTCACGAAGAACTTGGGGAAAGAATAGCCGTCGATATAGGCCGTCTCGTCAATCTCTTTCGGCACCCCGCGCATGAAGCCTTCGAGGATCCAGACCGCCAGCGGCACATTGAACAGGCAATGCGCCAGCGCCACCGCGATATGCGTGTCGAACAGGCCGACCGAGGAATACAGCTGGAAGAACGGCAGCGCGAACACGGCAGGCGGGGCCATCCGGTTGGTCAGCAGCCAGAAGAACAGGTGCTTGTCCCCCATGAAGCTGTAGCGGCTGAAGGCATAGGCGGCAGGCAGCGCCACGGCCAGGCTGATGACCACGTTCATCGTCACATAGATGATCGAGTTGATGTAACCCATGTACCAGCTCGGATCGGTCAGGATCACCATGTAATTGCGGAAGGTCAGTTCCTGCGGAAACAGGGTGAAGGAGGACAGGATTTCCGTGTTGGTCTTCAGGCTCATGTTCACAAGCCAGTAGATCGGCAGCAACAGGAACAGCAGGTACAGGCCCATCACAAGGGCGGAAGGCTTCACACGCATCATTTGGACTCCTGCCGATCAAGGTTGGTCATCACGGTAAAGAACACCCAGGACACAAGAAGGATGACGAGGAAATACATCAGGCTGAACGCCGCCGCCGGACCAAGGTCGAACTGGCCGATCGCCATCTTCACCAGATCGATCGACAGGAAGGTGGTCGAATTGCCGGGGCCGCCGCCTGTCACCACGAAGGGCTCGGTGTAGATCATGAAACTGTCCATGAAGCGCAACAGGATGGCGATCAGCAGCACGCCCTGCATCTTGGGCAATTCGATGTAGCGGAACACGGCCCAGCGGCTGGCCTGATCGATCTTGGCGGCCTGATAATAGGCCTGCGGGATGGATTGCAGCCCGGCATAGGCCAACAGCGCCACAAGCGAGGTCCAGTGCCAGACGTCCATCACGATGACCGTCATCCACGCGTCGAACGGGTCGTTGGTGTAATTGTAGTCAATCCCGAGCGCGCCCAGCGTGTGCCCCAGAAGCCCGATGTCGACGCGGCCGAAAATCTGCCAGATCGTGCCCACCACGTTGAACGGGATCAGCAGCGGCAGCGACATCAGCACCAGACAGAACGAGGCCCAGAACCCCTTTTTCGGCATGTTGAGCGCGATGTAGATCCCCAGCGGCACCTGGATTGTCAGGATGATGGCCGAGAACAAGATCTGGCGGCCCAAGGCGTCATGCAGACGCGACGAGGTGACCATTTCCTCGAACCACTCCAGCCCCACCCAGAAGAACTTGTTGTTGCCGAATGTGTCGTTCAGCGCGTAGTTGACCACCGTCATCAGCGGCAGCACCGCCGAGAAGGCCACCACCACCAGCACGGGCAGCACCAGAAACCACGCCTTGTTGTTCTGGGTCTTTATCATCACGCAGCCCCCCCCGTTACGCGCCAGTCATCGGCATAGACATTGATCTTGCCCGGTGCGAAGGCGGCATGGGTCAGGTCCGCGCCAATCTCCATGCCCTCGGGCGCGACGATGCTGATCGGCTGCCCCGCCACCTCGGCGCGGATCAACCGGTGCCGGCCCACGTCCTCGACACGGCGGATGCGGCAGGGCAGGCCCTCGCCACGGCTCAGCGTCACATATTCCGGACGAATACCGATCTGGGTGCGGCCGCTTAGTGGCCCATAGGCCGCACCCAGACTGACCGACGCCCCTTGCAGGTGGGCGCGGTTGCCCTCGATCTTGGCATTGAACAGGTTCATCCCCGGCGAGCCGATGAAATAGCCCACAAAGGTATGCGCCGGGGTTTCGAACAATTCCTCGGGCGTCCCCATCTGGACGACCCGCCCGTCATACATCACCACCACCTTGTCGGCGAAGGTCAGCGCCTCGGTCTGGTCATGGGTGACGTAAATCATCGTATGGCCGAAATCGCGGTGCAGCTTTTTCAACTGCGTGCGCAGTTCCCACTTCATATGCGGGTCGATCACCGTCAGCGGCTCGTCGAACAGGATGGCGTTCACATCCTCGCGCACCATGCCGCGACCAAGGCTGATCTTCTGCTTGGCATCGGCGGTCAGCCCTTGGGCCTTGCGCGACAGACGGTCCTCCATCCCGATCATCTGGGCAATGGCCTGCACCCGCTCGGCAATATATTTCGGGTCCATGCCGCGATTGCGCAGCGGGAAGGCAAGGTTGTCGCGCACCGTCATCGTGTCGTAAACGACCGGAAACTGGAACACCTGCGCGATGTTGCGCTCGGATGTCTCGGCATCGGTCACGTCGCGGTCACCGAACAGAACCCGCCCTTGCGACGGGCGCAAAAGACCGGAAATGATGTTCAAAAGCGTGGTCTTGCCGCAGCCGGAAGAGCCGAGCAGCGCATAGGCCCCGCCATCCTTCCAGACGTGATCCATCTGCTTCAGCGCGAAATCCGACTCCTTGGTCGCATTCGGATAATAGCTGTGCGCAAGGTTCTTGAGCGTGATCTGTGCCATCTTACGCGGCTCCCTTGACGTCCGAGCGGGCATAGGCGGCCGCTGCCGCAAGACGGCCCTCGGCATCGAAAAAGTAGACATGCGCCGGATCGAGCCAGACCGTCACCTCGGTTCCGTCCGCCAGATCATGCACCCCGTGCACAAGGCCCACCCATTTGTCGCCCCCGTGCCTCAGGTGCAGGAACGTCTCCGATCCGGTGATCTCGGTCACGCCCAGCGTGCAGCGGAACGGCACCGCATCGGCAGATGTGCGCTCCAGCGTCAGGTGATTGGCGCGAAACCCTGCGGTATAGCGCCCGTCGGCCAGCGCGGCGAAACTGCCGGTCGCGGGGGCCGTCGCCTCGCCCAAGGCAAGCTGCCCACCCGCCTTCGTGCAGGGCAGGAAGTTCATCGGCGGGTCCGAAAACACCCGTGCCGTCGTCATGTCGGCAGGCTGGCGATAGACCTGCGGGGTCGGCCCGAACTGGGTCACCTGTCCCTCGTGCAGGGCTGCGGTATTGCCGCCCAGCAGCAGCGCCTCTTCGGGTTCGGTCGTCGCATAGACAAAGATCGCGCCCGAGGCTTCGAAGATGCGCGGAATCTCGATCCGCAACTCCTCGCGCAGCTTGTAGTCAAGGTTCGCCAGCGGCTCGTCCAGCAAGACCAGCCCCGCGCCCTTGACCAGCGCCCGTGCCAGCGCGCAGCGTTGCTGCTGCCCGCCCGACAGTTCCAGCGGCTTGCGCTGGAGCATCGGGGTCAGACGCATCATCTCTGCGGTCTCGCGCACCGCCTTGTCGATGTCCTTGGCGTCCCGCCCCATGATCCGCAGCGGCGAGGCGATGTTCTCGTAAACCGTCAGGCCGGGGTAATTGATGAACTGCTGATAGACCATCGCGACCTTGCGATCCTGCACCCGCAGGCCCGTCACATCTTTCCCGTCCCAGTGGATGCGTCCGGTGGTCGGCGCATCCAGCCCCGCCATCAGCCGCATCAGGCTGGTCTTGCCAGACAAAGTGGGGCCAAGCAGCACGTTCATCGTGCCCTTTTGCAGCGTCAGGGTCGTCGGGTGGATATGAACCCGCCCCTCTACCGACCGTGACACAGAGTGCAATTCCAAAGCCATCCGCGTTCCCTTATTCCGCCGCCGGGCTGACCGCCCGCCGATTGGTCATGTACTCGTCGATGCGGGCGATCTGCGCCGGTGTCAGCCGCAGGCCCAGTTTGGTGCGCCGCCAGACCACATCGGCGGCGCTGTGCGCGTATTCACGCGCCATCAGCCAGCGCAATTCCGCCTCGGTCAGGCTTGCGCCGAAATCCTCGCCCAGATCGGCATAGGCCTTCGCGCTGCCCAGCAGCGTCATCGCCTCCGTGCCATAGGCGCGGATCAGGCGGGCGGCGTGATAGGCGGTCAGATAGGGATGCGCCGTGCGCAGCGCCGCCGTCAGCGCCGCAACGCCATCCACCGGAAAATCCCCCCCCGGCAACGCCTGACGCGCGGTCCATTTCCCCTTGGCAGCGGGAAAGAACGGCGCCAGCTTTTCCATCGCGGATTCGGCGAGGCGGCGATAGGTGGTGATCTTGCCGCCGAACACGTTCAGCAAAGGCGCCCCCGCCTGATCGAGCGACAGCACATAATCGCGCGTCGCCGCGGTCGCCGATTTCGCCCCGTCGTTATACAGGGGGCGCACACCCGAATAGGTCCAGACCACATCTTCACGGGTGACAGGCGTTGCGAAATAGTTCGACGCGAAATCCAGCAGGTAATCGCGCTCCTCGTCGGTGCAGACCGCCGCTTTCGGCGCGCCCGTGTGGTCCTTGTCGGTGGTCCCGATCAGGGTGAAGTCCTGCTCGTAGGGAATGGCAAAGATGATGCGGCCATCCTCGCCCTGAAAGAAATAGCAGCGGTCGTGGTCGTAAAGCTTGCGCGTCACGATATGGCTGCCCCGCACCAGCCTGACCCCTTCGGATGAATTGATGCGCGCCACGTTGCGGATCACATCCTCGACCCACGGCCCGCCGGCATTCACCAGCGCGCGGGCGCGGTGGGTGACCGCTCCGCCGGGGCCGTTCGTCACGATCTCCCAATGGTCGCCCTTGCGCGTCGCGCTGACCACAGGGGTCTGCACCATGATCCGCGCGCCCCGCGCCTCGGCATCCCGCGCGTTCAGCACCACAAGCCGCGAATCCTCGATCCAGCAATCGGAATATTCGTAGGCCCGCACGAACTTCGCCTTGAGCGGTTTGCCCGCGCTGTCGCGCGTCAGGTCCAGCGTGCGCGTCGCCGGCAGAATCTTGCGCCCGCCCAGCGTGTCATACAGGAACAGCCCCAGCCGGATCAGCCATGCCGGACGCCGCCCCTTCATCCAGGGCATCACCAGCCCCAGCAGGCGGCTTGTCGGCGTGTCGCTCTCGAAGCGCATGTCGCGGTGATAGGGCAGCACAAAGCGCATCGGCCACGAGATATGCGGCATCGCAGCCAGCAGGGTTTCCCGCTCTTCCAGCGCCTCGCGCACCAGGCGGAACTCGAAATACTCCAGATAGCGCAGCCCGCCATGAAACAGCTTGGTCGAGGCAGATGACGTCCCCTGCGCAAGATCACCCTGCTCGGCCAGCACCACCGACAGGCCGCGCCCGGCCGCGTCACGCGCAATGCCGCAGCCGTTGATGCCGCCGCCGATGATGAACAGGTCTGCCATATCGGTCGGCTGACCGTTTGCTGCATTGTCCAAGTCGAAATCCCCCCTGGAAAGGTTGCCCCCCCATGCCGCAACCCTGCCCCAGCCGATCCCGTCACGTCAATCGTATTTTTTCCTTTTTGCGCGAAAATATTCGATACGAACATTTACGCGGGTAAAGGGCAGCTTATCTGACGTATTCTTCGGGAGCCGCGCGCAAACGAATAACGGGGCGCAAAACTTCAGGCGGTGACAAACCGCGCCGAGTTATGGCAAAAGGGAAGGAAAGGACGCATCTGTGGCATTGAATTTTAGGCAAAGCGGTATTCTCGAGATTGCCCGGCAGGAAGGCCGGGTCGTGGTGGAAGATCTGGCGCAGCGGTTTGACGTGACGCTGCAGACGATCCGCCGCGACCTCACCGAACTGGCAGAGGCCGGGCATCTGGACAGGGTGCATGGCGGGGCGGTGCCGCGCACGGGCGTGGCCAATATCGGCTATGACGCCCGCCGCAAGATGAACGAGTCGGCAAAGGCCGCCATCGCCCGCGCCTGCGCCGCAGCCATCCCCGACAACGCCTCGATCATCATGAACCTTGGCACCACGACCGAGGCCGTCGCCCGCGAACTTGTCCATCATCGCAACATCACCGTCGTGACCAATAACATGAATGTTGCCAATCTGTTGCTGGCCAATCCCAGTTGCGAGATCATGCTGGCGGGCGGCGCGCTGCGGCGCAGCGACGGTGGTCTGGTCGGCGAGTTGACCACACAGTTCATCGAGCAGTTCAAGGTCGATTTCGCGGTCATCGGCACCTCCGCGCTCGACCGTGATGGCGACCTGCTCGACTTCGATCTGGCCGAAGTTCGCGTCAGCCGCGCCATCCTGCGGCAGGCGCGTCAGGCGTTTCTGGTGACAGATCACAGCAAGCTTGGCCGATCCGCTCCGGCGCGAATCGCCAGCCTGTCGGAACTGGATGCGGTGTTCACCGATCAGCCCCTGCCCGACAACCTGATGTCCGCCTGCGAAGGCTGGGGAACCCGCGTCACCGTCGCCTGCTGACGGGCAGGGGTGCACCCCCCGCCTGCCTTCGTGCGTGCGGGGGGGCATGGACAGCTCAGGCCGCCGCTTGCCCTGCGCCCGATACGCCTTCCCATGTCAGGCCGGGGCGATAGCGCGCGCACATCTGCCCGCCATTCAGCGCAAACAGATGCAGCCAGCCGTTGTCGAAAAGCTGCCGCACGGAATCATGCTTGGCCAGCACCGCCGTGATCGCCTCTGTCGGGGCCTCGACCAGAACCGTCAGGCGCAGCGCGTCATGCACCATGCCCGCCCCGTCATGGATCGTCTGCAGGGGCAGACCGGCCCGCAACAGGCCGCCATTGCCCTCGACCACGCCGATGCCGCCCACCACATTGTGGATCAGCTTGTTGCCGCCGCCGAAAACCTGCGGCGCAACGCTCGATCCGTAATATTGCAGGCTGATCCAGCTTGCCACCACGACAGGCGCGGTCAGGATCAGTTCCAGCGTGGCAAAGCTCCGGTCCTGCGTCCAGTCATAGCTGTGCAGAAAGGCCCGCCCCTGCAGATCGCGTCCCGCCGTCGCCCCGCGCGGGGCCGCGACAAAGGCCGCGCAGCCCGCCAGCCCCCATTCCGGCCGCACCTCGGCCCAGTCCGCCGCACGGCGTGCCAGCGTGTGTGCCGATGCCCCCGGCATTCGCGCCGCCCGCTCGGCCCGCGCCAGCAGACCCGCCGCCGCCAGCCAGCCCTCGGCCTGTGCCAGAGCATCGGCATGGTCCGGCGCGGCGCAGTCGCGGAACAGGGTCACCTGATCGGTCACCGTGTCATGCTGTCCTGCCACAAACAACGTCTGCGCGGGCAGGCTCAGCCCCAGCGCGGGCAGGCCCTGCCGCGTTTCGGGGTCATTGAGCAGCGCCGCCAGCAGCCGCGACGAAACCTCGCCGGTCTGCCCGCAGCAGGCCCCGCAGTGATAGGCGCTTTCATGCGGGTTGTTGCACAGTTGCGCCCCGTGACCGATCAGCAGCACCACAGGGGCATGGCCTTCGGTCAGGCTCATCGCCCGCAGCACCGCCGCCGCCGTCTGTGCCTTTTGCGCCGCCGTCAGCCCGCCTTCGATCTGTGGCATCGGCGCGGGTTGCAGCGGATTGGGCACAAGGCCCAGCGCGTCGCGAACCAGCTTGCCCCCATAAAGCGGCCCCGCCGCCTCGACAAAGGCGAAGGAAGACACCGCCGCCTGCCGGAACCGCCCCCAGGCCCGCGCCGCCCGCGCACCGATCCGCGCCTCGGCCTCGGCCACAGGGCTGGCATGGCTGGTCGAGACCAGCGAGGGCGACAACAGCGCGGGCAGATGCGCCTGCACCTCATCGGTGCCGCTTGGCCGATGCGCAAGGGGCAGGCCGAAAAATCCTGCAAAGCCAATGGTTTCGATGCGGTGATCCTGCGCCTCCAGCATCCGCCGGAACACTTCCGACCGCACGTCGATGCAAAAGGCCGCCTGCAGCACAGGGGTGTCCTTCGGCGTGGCGGGGCCGCTCAGCAGGCTGGCCAGCTTGCGCTGATGCGCCCGTTCTGCCGCTTCTTGCAGCACCGCGTCCAACACCTGGTCTGGACTGGGTTGCACCGGCGCTTCATGCGCCGCCACCGTGGCCCGCCACTGCCCCCCCACCACCGGACAAAGCGCCAGCAGTGCCTCTTCCCACACCAGCCGGATCGCCAGAAGCTCCACCAGCGTGCTGTCGGTGCCGCCCTTCAGTTCCGCCTGCCAGAGCAGCCAGCGCGCATGCATGGGCCAGCCGCCCAGATCGACCAGCAAGCGGTGGAACACCGTCTCGGCGGCATCGGGCGTCAGCCCCAGCGTTTCCGAGGCGCGCAAGATCGCCCGCTCGGCGGTGTCGGGCGCCTCGGCCACATGGGCGCAGAACCCGTGCAGGCCCGCGATCTCGGGGGTCAGGTCATGCGTGGCCCATTCGCGCCAGGCGGCAAAGGCCCCATGCCCCGGCCGCGGCGTCCAAAGCGCCTGCCCGCGGTCAAAGAACCCCGCTGCCCACAGCCCGAAACTGCGCGCCAGCACCGCGCCCCAGTCGATTCCCGTCGCATCCGCCGCAAGCTGCGCCACCGTCGGCAGCGCCACCGGCGGCGCGGCAGGCAGCCGCATCCGCGCCTTGAGCCAGCCCAGATCCTGCGGCTTCACCGGCGAGTCGCAGGCCAGCAGCGCCTCCACCAGATCGTCATCGCTGATCTCTCCGGCCGCGACCCGCCCCGCAAGCTCGGCGCGCGGCAGCGTCAGCCCGATTCCGGCCACCCGTCCCAGCCGCGCCGATGCAGCCGCCAGATCCTCGCCGGTCTGCCCGAGGAACGGGTTCACCGCCACCGTGGCATCCAGCGGAAAGGCAGGCGGAATGGCGCGCGCAGCGGCTTCGGCGGCCTGCAGGAACCGCGGCGCGATCGACGCGGCAATTTGGGAATGCTTCATGAACATGCTCGTCTCTCCCGATCAGGATTTTGCCGCCGTCCGGAACCCGCCCGTCAGACGGTCCAGCAGCGCGTTGAGGTAAAGTCCGTTCGCCAGATGCACCCGCAATCCGGCGGTCGAGGGGTGATGCGCCCACAGCGGGAACAGCGCCTGCGCAAAGGCGACCAGCCCGAAGGACAGCACCGCCAGCACGATCATCGCCCATTCCAGCGCCCCGGCGACCGGGGTCGCAGGCAAGGACGGCCCCCAGACCGTCTGCGCCAGCACCTGAAACCCGAAATAGGCCAGCGCCGCCGCGACAGAGGCCGCCATCGTGCGCCGCGTCAGCGCCCCCGGCGCGCTATCGGCAAGCCCCTGCGCAATCAGATAGGACACGCCGAAGATCAGCATCGCCCCCAGCGCCAGCGCCTGCGGTGACTTCTCGCCCACCAGCACCGTGAACCCCGCCGCCACCGCCGCATACAGCACCAGCGCCAGCCCCAGCGCCCGCGCCACCGCCCCAAGGCCCGGAACGGCCACCGGACCGGGCTTGCGCAGCGCATTCACCGCCCGCACCGCCCCGCCCGAGGACAGGAAGGCATGCGCCTTGTACAGCGAATGGGCCACGATATGCAGCAGCGCCAGCGCCCAAAGCCCCAACCCGCACTGCAGCAGCATGAACCCCATCTGCGCCACGGTGGACCATGCCAGCGCCGTCTTGACCGCGCTTTGCGTCAGCATCACCAGACCGCCGAACAGCGCCGTCAGCCCGCCGATCATCACCAGCGCCGCCATTGCCCCGGCGCTCGTCTGCACCAGACCGGCCAGCGTGATCAGCAGCACACCGCCCGAATTGATGATGCCCGCATGCAGCAGCGCCGACACCGGCGTCGGGGCCTCCATCACCTCGGTCAGCCAGCCGTGCAGCGGAAAGGTCGCGGTTTTCAGCGCCGCCGCCAGCACCAGAAGCCCCACCGCCACCTGCGCCAATGGCGGCAGGGCGGCCTGCGCGTTCAGCGCCGCAAGGTCCAGCGTGCCGAAGCTCTGCCACAACAGCACCGCCGCAAGGATCAGGGCCACATCGCCCGCCCCCCAGACCCGGCTGAACTTGGTCGCCGCCCGCTGCGCCTCGGCGCGCTCGGGGTAGAACAAAAGCAACTGGCGCAGCACCGCGCCCACCGCCACGAATCCGGCGATCAGCACCGGCAGGCTCGCCGCCTGCACCAAGAGCAGCACGGCGGCAATCGCCATCAGCGTCAGCCCGTGGAACCGCCCCTCGCGTGCCTCTCCGTCCAGATAGCGCCGCGCATAGCGCACCACCACCCAGCCGACAAAACCGACCAGCAGCGCCATCGTCACGCTCACCGCATCCAGCCGCACCAGCGCCAAAGCGCCCGCCTGCCACACCTGCGGCCCGCTTGCCCAAAGCTGCACCGCACCGGCAAGGCCAAGCCCGAGCGCGGCAAGGCTCGCCGCCTCGGCCAGCACGGGCCAGCGTCCGGGGCGGCGGCCGGGACGCGCCACAAAGACCAGCGCCGCAGCGCCTAAAATCAACGGGGCAAGGGCGAGTAACGAAACGCTTGTCATGGCAACCTCCGGTCATGGCATCATGCGCCATCACATATCGCTTGCCGGACTTTCAGAAAATTACATATATTATGCGAAATAATTTGATGAAATAGAACGAATGGCGCAACTCAACCTCCATCATCTCCGGCTGTTCCGCGCCATTGCCAGCGATGGCACCCTCACTGGGGCCGCCCGCGCGCTGAACCTGTCGCAATCGGCGCTGTCCACACAGTTGCGCGCGCTAGAGGCGTCGCTGGGCCAAGACCTGTTCGAACGCCGGGGCAGGGGCCTTGTGCTGACCGAAGCGGGGCGCATCGCACTCGACCATGCCGAGGCGATCTTCCGCACCGTCGAAGACCTGACCGCCACCTTGCGCGAAACGGGCCGTTCGCGGCGGGCGCTGCGGGTGGGGGCGCTTGCCACCCTGTCGCGCAACTTCCAGATGCAGTTCCTCGCCCCCCTCATCGGCCGCCCCGATGTCGAGGTGGTGCTGCGCTCCGGCTCGCAGGATGAACTGCTGCGCGGCCTCGGCAGCCTTGCGCTCGATGTCGTGCTCACCAACCTTGCCCCCGCGCGCGATGCGGCAAGCTCGTGGCTGGTCCACCGGCTTGACGAGCAGCCCATCGGCCTCATCGGCACGCCCGCGCGTCTGGGGCGGACCGAACGGCCCCTGCGGGATGTTCTGGCTTCCGAACCGCTGATCGTGCCGACGCGCGAAACCAGCCTGCGCGCCGCCTTCGACGGCATGGCCTCCCGCCTTGGCATCACCCCGATCCTCGCCGCCGAGGTGGATGACATGGCCATGATCCGCCTTCTGGCACGGGCCGATGCGGGGCTCGCCGTCATCCCGCCCATCGTCGTGCGCGACGAACTGCAGGCAGGCACGCTGGTCGAGGTGGCGCGGCTCGACGGTCTGACCGAAACCTTCTTCGCCATCACACAGGCGCGCCGCTTTCCCAACGCGCTTCTGGCCGAGGTTCTGCGCCGTTAGCCGTCTCGCGGGGCGGGGGCCGGCCCGTCAAGTGTCAGGTCAATCGTCACCGGAAAATGGTCCGATGCCTGCAACAGGGCCTCGTGCAATTCGGGCGTGTTCAGACAGGCCGGATCGTTCCACGGATGCCAGATGCGCCAGTTCGGATGTGTCTGGGCCAGTCGCGGCGACACCATGATGAAATCCAGCAGCGCCTCGAAATAGCGTTGTTGCGGGTTCAGCCAGAACCGCGCCGTCGTCGGCGCCAGATTCATCCGTCCCGCCTGCGCCATCGCGGCATGCGGGTCATACAGCCGCGCCTCGGGCGGCACATCGACGCCCAGCACGATTTCCACCCCCGAATGGCCGAACAGCTTTTCATATTCGTCCAAGCCCGGCCCGTCGTTGAAATCGCCCATGACGATCAGATCATCCCCCTGCGCCAGATGCCCCTCGACACGGGCGCGCAGCCAGATGCATTCGGCCAGTTGCTTGCGGCGGTTCTCGATCGACAGCCGGGTGATCTCGTCGGGCTTGCGCGCGCCATGCGGGGCCTTCGACTTGGCGTGGACCCCGATCAGCCGCAGCCTGCGGCCCAGCGCGGTCGTCACTTCCAACTCCAGCGGCGGCTTGGAAAACCGGATCAGGTCGGGCGCGCTGTCCGCGTCAAGATCATAGCGGAAGGTGCCGTCAAAGCGGGGCGCATCGCGGCTGCCCTTCTTGCCCGCCGGATCGCCCACAGGGTCATGCCGGGGCGTCAGCCGCGCGGGATCATACAGCAGGGTGATCTCCTGCTCGGTCTCCGACATGAACCCCGTGACCGCACTGCTGGTGCGCAGCCCGAAGGCGCGCGCGAATGTCTCCAGCGCGCGGACCGAACTGCGCCGCGATCCGGTGTCGGGCGCTTCGATCACCATCACCGCATCGGCATCCATCGCGGTGAACACGATCCCCAAGGCCCCCGCCTGCTCGGCACGGCTGATCCGGTGGCGGGCCGAGGGCGCTCCGTCTGCCAGAAGCCGCCCGTCGTCATCGAACAGCGCGTTGAACCATTCCACATTGTAGGTGGCAATCCGCAGCCGCTCGGTTGCGGCCATCACGCGGCCCGCCGCGCCGAGATATCCTCCCACGCCGCATTGATCGCGATCAGCCGCCGCTCGGCCAGCTTCACCGCCTCGGCCGGAACGCCGCGCGCGATCATCGCATCGGGGTGGCTGTCCTTGACCGCCTGCCGCCACGCCGCGCGCACCGCTTCCATCGGGGCATCGGGCGTCACGCCCAGCACGTCATAGGGGTCACGCGGCGCGCCTTCGACAAAGCGCGCGCGCATCGTCGCGTAACAGCGGTCATCCAGCCCGAAGATCCGCGCCACCTCGCGCAGGAACGCATCCTCGGCGGGGTGAAAATCCCCGTCCGCCATCGCGATATGGAACAACCCCTCCAGCAGGTCGATCAGCACGTTGCGATCATCGGCGCACAGCGCCTGCCCCTCGCTGCGGAACATCGCCGCCACCTTGCGCGCATAGGCATCGAACCCCGCCACATCCTGCCGCGCCAGATTGAACACCCGCGCCGCATTGGCCGCTTCCTCGTCGGGAATCGCAAAGATCTGCCGGAAGGTCGCCACCTCGTGCCGCGACACCTCGCCATCGGCCTTGGCCATCTTGGCCCCCAGCGCGATCACCGCGATGGTAAAGCCCACCGATTTCTCCGGCGTCGACTCCACCCCGCGCAAACGGTCGAACACAGCCGACAACCCTTCGCCTTGCGCGAGGGCCGAAAGCGCGTCAGCGATGCGGGTCCAGATCGACATGGGGTCAGGATAGCGCGCCCCGCAACACTTGTCAGGTCAGGATTTTCTGCATCAGCACAAGATCCATCCAGCGGCCGAATTTCCGGCCCACCTGCGGCATCCGCCCGACCTCGACATAGCCCAATCTGGCATGAAACGCCTGTCCCGCCGCGTTTTCCGCCGTGACGCCCGCCACCATCACATGTGCGCCAGCAAATGTTGCATGCGCCTCGACCGCCGCCATCAGCGCCCGCCCCAGCCCGCCGCCACCCGCACCGGGGGCCAGCAGCACCGTATGCTCCATGCTGTGCGCATAGCCCACGCCGCCGCGAAACTGGTCATAGGTGGCAAAGCCCCGCACCGCGCCCGCCACCTCGGCCACCAGAAAGCAGCGCTGCACCTGCCGCGCGGCAATGGTCGCCGCCACCTCTTCCACCGTCTTTTCCGCCGCGTTGAAGGTTGCGGGCGTCTCGCGGATGTAATGGTTCCAGATCAAGGCCACCGCCGCGGCATCCGCCGCCCCTGCCGCGCGGATCATGCCAGCACCCGCCGCCCCTGCGGCGTGTCGATCTCGGCAGCCATCCCCTTCGGCCCCGCCTCGATCACCAGCCGCGCATCGGCGCACCCGGCCAAGGCCGCCCGCAGCGCCGCCGCCTCGGGATGCGTCACCACCAGCCGCGCCAGTCGCGCGCCCACATCGGGCAAACGCGGGGCAGGGTGCGGCCCCCGCCATTCGATCAACGCCGGAAAGCAGCCCCCGAACGGCAAACGCCCGTCCTCGGGTATTGCCATCCGCCAGCGCAGATCGCCGCGTGCCAGATCGACAGGCACGCCCACCCCGGCCGGAGCCGTCGCCACCGCCGCCTCCAGATCATCACAGGCCGCGACCCAGTTCGTCAGCCGCGGCGGCCCCGCAAACTCGTCCAGCGCAAACCAGCGCGGCCATGCGGGCGCAGGCGCCGACGGATCAACCGCGATCACCTCCAGATAGGCCTCGCCCAGCCCCAGCAGGCGGTTGTGGGTTCCCATATGCGGATGCTTGCCCCCCGCGACCAGAGGCACCCCGAGTGCTGCCTCGACCGCCGCCGCGCCTTCCGCCAGATCGGCGCAACTCACCGCCAGATGGTCAAGCCTCAGCATCATCGCCGGGCTGCAACACCCGCCCCTTGGCCCGCAGCGCCTGCGTCAGCGACGAAAACCGTGCCCGTGCGACCTCACCGAACAAGCCCGCCCCCAGCGGCGTCAGTTGCAGGTCAAGCAACCGCTTTTTCGGCTTCCACGTCAACGCGCCCGCCGACGCCGGATCACCTGCCGCGAACATCGCGCCAAACCGCATCGCCTTGCCCAAGACCTCGGCCTCCTGCATCTCGTCCTCGGACAGCAGGCGGAACAGCGGCTCCAGCCGCGTGCCCGAGCGGTTGTTCTTGTAGCGGTGCAGCAAGGCCAGCCCCAGAAACACCCGCCCCGGATGGTCCAGCCCGCCAAGGTTGGCGCGTGTGGCATTGTCGAAACACACATCGGCCCGATAATCGGGGTGCGCACGCCATGTGGTGTCATGCAAAAGGCAGGCGGCCTTGATCAGGCGCAGGCGCTCCTTGCTGCGGTCCTTGAACAGGGGCATCAGGAAATTATACAGCGCCTTGCCCGAGCCGGGAAGCCGCGCGCTGGTCTGCTCCGCCGCCCGCGCCGCTTCGATCAGCGGATCGCGCGCCCGCAACTGCTGCGGCATCTGTTCATACAGCAGCCCCTCGCGGATGCCGTAGGACGAGATGTCAAGCTCGGACGGCTTGAACACCCTTATCACCTCGCGCAGCACCTCGCAGGCCAGCGGCACCAGTTCCATCCGCTCCACGCTGGTGCCGGTGCGGCCCCGCAGCATGTTCAGGTCCGCCCCCTGCAGCCAGTCCAGCGTATCCAGCGCCGATTTCGCGGGCATGCGGTATTCATGTAGCACGGTCAGCGGGTAGTTGCGCCGCTCCATATCCAGCCGCGCGATCACCCGCCACGACCCGCCCACCAGATAGAACCGCTCGCCTTCGGTTTTCATCTTCTGCTGCGCGGTGGTCAGCACGCGGTGGATCAGCGCGCGTCGCTTCTCCTCGCCGCCCTGCACCTGTTGCAGCCGAAAAGGGCCAAGCTGCACCGACAGGCGCTTGCCCACCTTGCCATCGCCGATCCGCGCGAACTCCATCGAGTTGCCGCCGATGTCGCAGACAATGCCCTTGGCATCGGGCCAGCCCAGCAGCACGCCTTGCGCCGACAGGCGGGCTTCCTCGTCGCCATCAATCACATGCAGGCGCAATCCGGTTTCTTCCAGCACCTGCGCGGTGAAGGCCGGCCCATCCTTGGCCTCGCGCGTCGCGGCGGTCGCCACCACCGTCAGAGGGGCCGCGCCCATGCCCTCGGCCAGCAGGGAAAAGCGTTTCAGCGCCGCCAGCGCACGGTCCTTGCCCTCGGGGTTCAATAGCCCGGTGTCGCCAAGGCCCTTGCCCAGACCGCAGAGGATCTTCTCGTTGTAGAAATAGGCAGGGCTGCGGGCCGCCCCGTCAAACACCACCATCCGGACCGAGTTCGAGCCCACGTCGACCACACCCACACGGCCAAGCGCGCGGGTTGACGGGTCTTCGAACAGGGCGCGGCCAAAGGGGCCGAAATCGTCATCCTCGGCGGCGGCGGTATCGTCTTGATCGCGTTTCATCTGATCCCCAGTCTCGTCTGAACCGGACCTTTGCGCAGGGTCCGTGGCGGCGTCAAGAACCGTCGGCTTGCCTTGTGCCGGGCCGCTCCGGCCATCCGCGCACCGGCTTGGCCGCCCGCGTCAGTCGCGCAGCGTGGCCAGTTTCGGCACATCCTTGGCCCCCGCGGTGCCACGGCCCGACAATGACGGGTTCTCCATAAAGAACGTGTGACAAGAGAAAAGTTTCCCGTCGCGCGGCTGCAATTCCCGCACCGAGGTGCCATCGGCCCGCAGCACCCAGCTTTGCGCCTCATCGGCCAGATTGGCCGCCATGATCTGGCTCAGGATCTGCGCCTTCACCGTGTCATTATGCACCTCGACCAGCGTTTCCACCCGCCGCGTCAGGTTGCGCCCCATCCAGTCCGCACTGGAAAAGAACACCCGCGCCTGCTTGCTCGGCAACCCGTGGCCAGAGCCAAAGCAGACGATCCGGCTATGCTCCAGAAACCGCCCCACGATGGATTTCACACGGATGTTCTCGCTCAGCCCCCTGATGCCGGGCCGCAAGCCGCAGATGCCCCGGATCACAAGGCTGATCTTCACCCCCGCGCGCGAGGCATCATATAGCGCGTCGATCACCTCGGGGTCGATCAGGCTGTTCATCTTGGCCCAGATCTCCGCAGGCCGCCCCGCCCGTGCATGGTCGGCCTCGGCGGCAATCAGCTCCAGCAGCCTCGGCTTCAGCGTGATGGGGGAGATCGCGATGTTCTCCAGCCCCTCGGGCTGCACATAACCCGACAGGTAGTTGAACACCTTGGTCGCATCCCGCCCCAGCGCGGCATCGCAGGTGAAGAACGACAGGTCGGTATAGATCCGCGCCGTGATCGGATGGTAATTCCCGGTGCCGTAATGGGTATAGGTCACCAGCGCATCCCCCTCGCGCCGCACCACCGTGCTGATCTTGGCGTGGGTCTTGTAGTGGATGAACCCGTAGACCACATGCGCCCCCGCGCGCTCCAGCCGCCGGCTCTGCCGGATGTTCGCCGCCTCGTCGAACCGCGCCTTCAGCTCCACCAGCGCGGTCACCGATTTGCCCGCCTCCGCCGCCTCGCACAGCGCGCTGACCACCGGACTGTCCCAACTGGTGCGATACAGCGTCTGCTTGATCGCCAGCACATTGGGGTCGCGTGCCGCCTGCTCCAGAAAGCGGATCACCAGATCGAAGGTCTCATAAGGGTGGTGCAGCAGGATGTCCTTCTGCTTGATCGCGGCAAACAGATCGCCCTCGTGGTCCTGCACCCGCTCGGGCACGCGCGGCGTGAAGGGTGGCCACAACAGATCGGGCCGCGACGACAGCACCAGCTCCTTCAGGTCCGCCACCCCCAGCAAGCCCTTGACCTCGACCACCTCGGCCTCGGTCACATGCAGCTCGTCCATGATCAGCGCGCGCAGATCCGCCGGTGCCCCCGCCGTCATTTTCAGCCGGATCACCTCGCCCCGCCGCCGCCGCTTCAGCGCGGTCTCGAACTCGCGCACCAGATCCTCGGCCTCGTCCTCGACCTCCAGATCGCTGTCGCGCAGCACGCGGAACGCGCAATGCCCGCGGTCGGTATAGCCGGGAAACAGCATGTTCAGATGCAGCAGCAGCAGTTCCTCCAGCGGCAGGAACCGCTGCACCCCCGCCTTGGCGGGCAAGGGCACAAAGCGCGCGATCTGCTGCGGGATCGGCAACAGCGCCTTGAGCGTGCGCCGGTCGGTCAGCCGCTCCAGCTCCAGCGCCAGCGAGAAGCCCGTGTTCGGAATGAAGGGAAACGGATGCGCCGGATCGATCGCGAGCGGCGAGAGCACCGGAAACACCTTGTGCAGGAAATGCGCCTCCAGATGCCGCAAATCCGCCGCCGTCAGCTTCGACCGGGTGACGATGCAGATCCCCTCGGCCTCCATCTCGCGCTTCAGCCCGTTCAGCACCAGTTGCTGGCGCTGCATCAGCTTGCGCGCATCGGCATGGATCAGCACCAGTTGCTCGGCGGGGGTGCGCCCGTCCTCGGACAAGACCGCATTGCCCGTCCGCACCAGAGCGCGCAGCCCCGCCACGCGCACCGTAAAGAACTCGTCCAGATTGGTCGCCGAAATCGACAGGAACCGCAGCCGCTCCAGAAGCGGCACCTGCAGGTTCGCGGCCTCGTCCAGAACCCGCCAGTTGAAGGCCAGCCAGCTCATCTCGCGGTTGAAAAACCGCCCCGGTCCCGAAATCTCGGCCTCGGAAACGGCGACGGGGGCGGGAAACGAGGCCTTGAGGAAATCAGACTGTGTCATGGAAAGGACTTATGCTTCCGAACTCTTTCATTTCTATGACACTGTTTCATTCCGCATCATCCCTGTCCAGCAACCCGAGCGCGGTTCCCTTGGTAATCGGCTTGCCCTGCGCCAGAGATCGGGCATCCATCGCGGCAACCAGGGCGCGCGCCGCCGCGATAGATCGCTCCATCCGCGCCACCAGCCAGGGAATCAGCGACGGGGCCACCACCGTCTGCCGGTCCGCAAACAGCTTGGCCAGCACCGCCGACAGCAAATCATCGTCCGGCGGCTCCAGCCGCGCCACCGATGCCGCCTCGACGCGGCTGCGCAGATCGGGCAGCCGCAGGCCCCAGTCCCGCGCAGGCCCCCGCGCGGTCAACAGCAAGGACCCCTGCGGCACCACCATATTGTGCAGATGGAACAGCGCCTCTTCCGTCGCCGGATCGCCCGCCACCGCATCGGCATCTTCCACAACCACGCGGCCCGCAGCGGCCAGCGCCGGCAGATCGGCCTCGGCCAGATCGGCGCCCGCGACCATCGGCGCCCCTGTCGCCTCGTGCCACATATGCGCCAGATGGGTCTTGCCCGCCCCGGGCGGCCCGATCAAGAGCAGCTTGCCCCCCGGCCAGCCGCGCCAGCCCTCCACCGCCGCCAGCGCATGCGCGTTGGCGGGCGAGGCATAGAAATCTTCCCGCCGATAGACCGCCTGCACAGGCAGATCGAACGCCAATTGCTCCGTCAAACCACATCCTCGTCGCGCGGCACCTGCACAGGGTCGAGCCCCCGATAGAGCAGGCTGCCCTGATACTGGCCGATGGCAAAACGCGCCAGCACCCCCAGCGCCGCCGCGACCGGCACCGCAATCAGCATTCCCGCAAATCCCAAAAGCGCACCAAAGGTCGACAGCGCCAGCAGCAGCCAGACCGGATGCAGGCCGACCGAACTGCCGACCAGCTTCGGCGTCAGGATATTGCCTTCCATGAACTGCCCCAGAATGAAGATGCCCACCACGATGCCGATGGAAAACCAGTCACCCCAGAACTGGAACAGCGCCAGACCGATCGCCAGCACGCCCCCGATGATCGCCCCGACATAGGGGATAAAGCTGACTGCACCGGCAATCGCCCCGACCACAAGGCCGAATTGCAATCCGGCCAGCATCAGCGTCACCGAATAATAGGCCCCGACGATCAGGCACACCGTCAACTGCCCGCGCACGAATCCGGCCAGCACGGCATCGATGTCACGCGCCAGCCGCCGCACCGTGGTGACATGGTCGCGCGGGATCATCGCATCGACGCGCGCCACCATCTTGTCCCAGTCCAGCAGCAGGTAAAAGGCCACCACCGGCACCACCACGATGAACACCAGCGCCGACAGGATCGACATGGCCGAACTGACCACGCCCTGCGCCAGATCGGCCCCGCGCGACTGGATGAAGGCCCCGATATCGGCCAGCGTCGTGCGCATGATGCTGGTTTCATCCGTCAGGTCGGGAAAGCGTTCGGTCAGAAAGGTTTGCAGATTGCGGGCAATGTCGGGCGCTGCGTTCACCAGCGCCACCGTCTGCTGGATCAGCGTCGGAATCACCGCCAGAACCAGCAAGACCACCACCAGAAACATCACCAGCGTGATCACCGCCGTCGCCGCCGCGCGGCTCAGCCCCAGCCGTTCCAGCCGGTCGGCCACCGGATCAAGGAAATAGGCAATCGCGCCGCCCACAAGGAAAGGCACCAGAACATTGCCCATCAGCCAGACCAGCAGCAGGAACACCGCAGCCGCGATGCCCCAGTATTTCGCCTGCTGTGTCATCGGAAGTGCCATCGCGTCCGCCCCTGCCTGCCTGTCGGCTCTGCTCACGCCCCTGATATTGCTCTTGGCCGTTCCAGACGCAAGCCTCCACAGGCCGGGGCCCCCTCGCGGTGCGTCCGGCGCGCCCGTTTCGCGCCCGCCCTGCCCAAAGCTCCGGCACCCGCGCCCGGTCAGAGCGGGCAGGGGGGTGACGGTGGGCACCAGCCGCACTACGGTCCGGCACAGGGTCTCGCACCGCTTCCCCCCTCGCCAGCCGCAAAGGTGCCGGTCAAAGCGTTAAATTTTCCTTAACGCGGGAATGTCAAATCTTTGATTTAAAAAGAAAATCATCCCTGTAACACAGGGGTCACCGCGTCTGAAGCGTCTTTAAATGCTCCGCAATCTGGACCAGCCGGACCGGGGTCGGGGTCAAGATCCCGTCCCCCCCGTCATAGGGCACCAGATCGCCGTCCAGCAGGGGGCCAAAATTCGGCATCACCCCCGCCCCCCGCCCGCCGGTATAGCCCCAGATCTTGGCCATGACCTGCGTGGTGGGAAAGGTGCCGCCATTCCGGCGCGCCAGCAGGGTCAGATCGGCAGGCCGCCGCGCCAGACCCGCCGCCATCTCTCCATCCCCCTTGCCCGACACCCCGTGGCATCCGGCGCAGAAATCGGCAAAGTCCTGCGCTCCGGTCGGCACGGGCGCCCGCGCCCCCCCGATCACACAGGCCCCGAGCAAAAGGGCGGCACACAGGGACATGAGGGGCAAACGGGCTGCCATGGCGATCTCCTTCTTATTGCCCGCAACCTGACAGGCCCGAAGGCGCCGCACAAGCCGTTAGGCCACCCTTCCCTGATCAAGCCGCACAATCCGGTCCATCCGCGCCGCCAATTCCATGTTGTGGGTCGCAATCAGGGCCGCCAGTCCCGTGGCCCGAACCAGATCCATCAGAGCGCCAAACACCTGATCCGAAGTGCCGGGGTCCAGATTGCCCGTCGGCTCGTCCGCCAACAGCAGGCGCGGCGCATTGGCCATCGCCCGGCAGAAGGCGACGCGTTGCTGCTCGCCCCCCGACAGCGCGGCGGGGCGATGATCCGCGCGCGCCGCCACGCCCACCCTTGCAAGAAGGTCCATCGCCCGCGCCCGCGCCTGCGCCTCGTCCACCCCGTTGGCAAGCTGCGGGATCACGATGTTCTCCAGCGCGGAAAACTCGGGCAGCAGGTGGTGGAACTGGTAGATGAAGCCCACATCCGCCCGCCGCACCTTGGTGCGCACCTTGTCGGCAAGCCCGTTCATCTCGCGCCCGTTCAGCCGCACCTGCCCGGCATCGGGCGTATCGAGCAGACCGGCCACATGCAGCAGCGTTGATTTTCCCGCCCCCGATGGCGCGACGAGGGCCACCACCTCTCCGGGCTTGACCGAAAGGGTCGCACCTCGCAGCACCATCACCTCTGACGGCTTGCCGCGATTGTAGGTCTTCTCGATCCCCGCCAGATCCAAGGCAAGATCACTCATAGCGCAGCGCCTCCACCGGGTTCATCCGCGCCGCCCGCCGCGCCGGGAAGATCGTCACGATGAACGACAGCCCCAAGGAAAGTGACACCGCCGAAAGCACATCGGCCCATTGCAGCTTGGCCGGAAGCGCGTAGATGCCCCGGATCGACGGATCCCAGACACCGCCTCCGGCAAGATAGTTGATCGCCGAGAACACCGGGTCGATATACAGCGCGAACAGGCACCCCAAGACGACCCCGAACACCGTGCCGACGATCCCCGTGAAGGCCCCGCACATGAAGAAGATGCGCAGCACCGACCCTTCGGTCAGCCCGATGGTGCGCAGGATGCCAATGTCGCGCCCCTTGTTCTTCACCAGCATGATCAGGCCGGAAATGATGTTCATCGTCGCGATCAGCACCAGTATCGACAGGATGACAAACATGATGTTGTCCTCCACGTCCAAGGCCCGCAGGAAGGCCCCCGAGGAATCCCGCCACGTCCACAAGATCGCCGTGTCCCCGCCCGCCTGCAGCAGTGGTCCGGCAAAGCGGTCTATGTCGTCGGGGCGGTCCACCATCACCTCGAACTCGTCCGCCATCCCTTCTCGGTTGAAATAGCTCTGTGCTTCGGCGAAGGGCATATAGAGCCGCGTCTTGTCGATGTCATATCGGCCGGCGGTGAAGATATAGACCACCTCATAGGCGTTGACGCGCGGGCTGCTGCCAAAGGCGGTCTTGACCCCGTCGGGAGAGATCACGCGCACGCGGTCGCCGACCGTGACCCCGAGGTCCCTTGCCAGCACCGATCCGATGGCCACGCCCTCTTCGAACCGCTCGATGTCGCCGAAGGCATCCGCTCCCAGACCGACACGCGGAATGGATTTCAGATCGGCCTCTGTCAGGCCGTATACCTCGGCCCCGTTGGTGGCACCCTGGCTTGACACCATCACCTGACCGCGGATCAGGGGGGCCGCCCGCGTCACGCCCGGCACGGCAGACAAGGCGGCCGAGCGCTCTTCGTAATCGGGAAAGCCCTTGACCAGATTGCCAAAGGCGTCAGCCTGTCCGGTGGAATACACCGTCACATGGGCATTGGCGCCAAGGATGGTATCGACGAACTCGGCCCTGAATCCGGCGCGCACGGCAAGTGTCGCGATCAGCGCGAACACGGCCAAGGTAATGCCGATCAGGCTGATCCAGGTCATCACGCTGACCCCGCCCTCGGCACGTTTTGCGCGCAAATAGCGCCAGGCGATCATCCGTTCGAAGCGGGAAAATGGGGCTGTCTGGGGCATGGCTGCTCTGTTATCTTTTCGCGCGGACAGTGTCGGTTGCGTCCGGCCGCGTCAAGTCATGCCCATATGCGCCGGCCTCACTTCGGCGGGATCACCCTTAGCTGACCGCAATCGCAATGGCGGCAAAGTGCAAACCGGCGGCGATCGCCACGCACAGGTGCCAGATGGCATTGTGAAACCGCAGCCGATGCCATTTGTAAAACGCAACGCCTCCCACGTAGGTGACGCCGCCCAATACGATCAGCCAGAGCGACACATCGGGCAGCGCGGCGCGCGCAGGGCCAATGGCCAGCACGCCGATCCAGCCAAGCGCGATATAGGCAATGACCGACAGACGGTCGTAGCGGCCGGGCAGCGCAAGCTTCACCACAACGCCCAAGACAGCGCCCGCCCACACGACAGCCCCAAGCGCCCAGACCGTCAGGCCCGGCTCGAACTGCGCCAGAATGGCGGTGTAAGTCCCCGCAATCATGACATAAATCGCCGAGTGGTCAAAGCGCCGAAGCATCCATTTCAGCGTCGAGGGCGGGGCCATGTTATAGGCGAGCGAAAAGCCGAACATCAGGAAGAAGCCGGCGGCATAGACCGCAAGCGCCACGAAAAGCCCGAACTCTGCCCGCGCCAGCACATGATAGAGCAAAGCCGAAAATGCGATCAGCCCGGCCAGCAGGGCAAGGGCATGTACAACCCCATCGGCCACAAGCTCTCCAAGCGTGAAGGGGCGCTTCATCAATCGGGGGTGGTCAACAGGCAGAGACATGGCAAATCCTGTGGCAAGACGCGCCATATGATGCTGCCCGCCGTCTCGGCGTCAATCGATCAGTGGTCTGACGTTGCGTCAGCGCGCAGCCCAGAGCAAACCGCGCCGCATCAGCTCGGCAGCCGGTCCGTGGTCGATCACATTGGCCTGATGCCCGAGCGCATTGTAATAGACGCGGCCCAGCCCCCAGCGCTTGGTGAACACCACCGGCATCTGCACCGGACCGTTGGGTGTATGGGGACCGTCCACCAGCGGGAAATCGCAAACGGCATGCACCTTCACGGCGGGGTCGATATGCAGGTAATACTGCTCGGTCTCCACCTCGAAATCGGCGATTCCGCTGACAAGCGGATCATCGCTCACCATCCGCACACGATAGCGCACCCCGTCATTGCCGGGGTGGGCGACCCATTGCGCGCCGGTCATGAACTGCCACTTCACATTGGCACGAAAGGCATCACACATGCCGCCGTGACAGCCTGCCAGCCCCACGCCGGCGGCGACGGCCGCTGCGGCATTCTCGGCTTGCTCCTTGCCGATCTCGGACATGGTCCAGACCGGGACGATCAGGCTCAGCCCTTCCAACGCGCCGGGATCGTCAAAGCAGGTCAGGCTGTCGGTGACCTGCACCTCCATACCTGCGTCCCGCAGCCAGCCGGCGAACAGGGCCGCGACCAGATCGGGCTGATGCCCGTCCCAGCCGCCCCAGGTAATCAATGCTCGCGTCATCCTCTGCCCCTGTTCCTCTGTTTCCAAGTATCCCGCGGGGTGCGGGGGCGCGCAGCCCCCGCCGGTTCCGCTAGCGATGGCCCGCGTAAACCTGCACGATCCGATCGACGGCGGCCTCTGCACTCATCTCCTCGGACTCGCCCGTGCGGCGGCTGGTCAGTTCCACGACGCCATTGGCAAGGCCGCGTGGCCCCACCGTGATCCGCCACGGCAGGCCGATCAGGTCCATGGTGGCAAACTTCGCACCGGCCCGTTCCTCGCGGTCATCATAGAGTGCCTCGAGACCCTTGGCGGCAAGCGCCTTGTAGAGTCCCTCGCAGGCCAGATCGGTGCTGGCATCACCCTGCTTGAGGTTGACGATCCCGACCGGGAAGGGTGTCACCCCCTCGGGCCAGATGATGCCCTTGTCGTCATGGCTTGCCTCGATGATCGCGCCCAGAAGGCGGCTGACGCCGATACCGTGGCTGCCCATCTCGACCGGAACCTTGGTGCCCTCGGGTGTCACCACCGTGGCCCCCATCGCCTCGGAATACTTGGTGCCGAAGTAAAAGATCTGGCCGACCTCGATGCCGCGGCCCACCTTGCGGCGGTCTTCCGGGATCTGGTCGAACAGGGCGGCGTCGTGGGTCTCATCGGTGCGGGCGTAGAGGGTGGTGAATTCCTGGCAGATGCCTGCCACCTCGTCGCGGTTGTCGAAATCGACCTCGCGGTCGCCCAGTTTCAACTCGGTGACGGCGGCATCGTAGAACACCTCGGACTCGCCGGTGCTGGCCAGCACGAGGAATTCATGGGTGTTGTCGCCCCCGATGGGCCCCGAGGCGGCGCGCATCGGAATGGCGGTGAGGCCCATCCGCTCATAGGTGCGCAGGTAGCTGACCATGTGGCGGTTGTAGGCGTGCAGCGCCGCGTCCTTGTCGAGGTCGAAGTTGTAGCCGTCCTTCATCAGGAACTCGCGCCCGCGCATCACGCCGAACCTTGGCCGCATCTCGTCGCGGAATTTCCACTGGATGTGGTAGAGGGTCAGCGGCAGGTCCTTGTAAGAGCCGACATGGGAGCGGAAGATGTCGGTGATCATCTCCTCATTGGTCGGGCCATAGAGCATGTCGCGCTCGTGGCGGTCCTTGATGCGGAGCATTTCCTGCCCGTAGTCGTCGTAACGGCCGCTTTCGCGCCAGAGGTCGGCGGGTTGCAGGGTGGGCATCAGGAGGGGGATGTGGCCGGCGCGGGCCTGTTCCTCGTGGACGATCTGCTCGATCCGCCGCAGGACCCGATACCCGAGGGGCAGCCAGGAATAGATGCCTGCCGCCTGCTGCTTGATCATGCCCGCCCGCAGCATGTAGCGGTGGCTGACGATCTGGGCCTCGGCGGGGTTTTCCTTGAGGACGGGGAGGAAGTATCGGGAGAGACGCATGCGGGCGGCCTATCGCTAAAGGGGGTCGGAAGGTTCCTAGCCGCTTCGGAAGGGTCAGGCAAGGCTGCTCACGGTTCCCCCTGTGTTACACAAGGGAGACTGTAATGATTCCAATGGCTTGACCTTACGGCATTAAGGGGGTGTTAATCTTTGCTCCCGATCTGCCCCCCGATCTGCCCCCGTCATGTCCGGAGGCTTGCCGATCGCACCGAGGGGTGCTGCCGCCTAGGTTCTTTGGCACCGGATGCCGCGCTGCGCTCGGGCAGGGTCGCGCAGGCACCCTGATCGCGCGTTTTGAAACCACTGCTCCTGATCCGCGCCGCTTACCGGCCCTTTCGGCTCGCCGTCAGGCGGCGCCCCCCTGTCACCCTTGGCCGCGCCCTCGCCGGACTGGTGCCGCGCCTGTCCTGACGGGCCTGCGGCGGTGTTGGAGGTGGATGCGCCTTGCGCGTGGAGTGTTTGCGAAAGGTGCAGCTAAAGTCCCGCCGCAGGACTTGCGCCTTTTCCAAATACCCGAAAGTCCGGCCAGAAACGGGGCTGCGGCCAGAGGGGGCAGGGCAGTCGCGCGCGCCGAGGGGCGGGCCGCGCCCGTTTGTCTTGGGGGGCTGTGGTGTTCGGGCCTCGGGACGATCCGCAGGCGGGCTCGGGCTGGCCTTGACGGGGGCCGGTGTCGGGCGCGCGTGCCTTGCCTCCTTGTTCACCGGCTTGGAGGAGGCGATTGCGGTTGAACGGGGGAGCTTTTCGCGCTTGCGCCGAAGGGCGCGTGGTGACGTCCGGCGGCTGCGGGCCGCCTGCGCGGTGCCTTTCCCCGTGGTTGCGAGAGGCTTTCGGCTGCCGCGCTTGCCAGAGGGGCATCGGCGCGGGCGGTCAGGCGGGGAGGCAGTAGCGTTCCACCATCGGGCGCAGGGCCACACGGGCGCGCAGTTTGGTCGCCATCAGATACATGCCGCCGATCTTGCGGTGCAGGAACAGCGTCGCTGCGGGTGGCACATGGGCGAGGTCGCGTTCATCGCCGATGGCGCGGCCCATGCGGTGCAGGCGGTCGAGCAGATCGCTGGCGGCGAAGTCGAAGGGCGTGGACTGCCGCAGCGGCGCCATCGCGGTGTCGAACATCGACCGGATCAGCGCCTGATGATGCGGGGCGGTGTCTGGCGCGAAATAGCCGATGCGCAGCATGGCGGCCTGAGTCGCCTCGGGCCCGCCGTCAAGGGCGGCTTGGGCGAGGGCGCGGAAATCGGCGGCCAGATCGGGCGAAATGGATTGCACCGCGCCGAAGTCGAGCAGCACGACACGCCGCGTCTTCGGGTCAAAGCGGTAGTTGGCAAGGTTCGGGTCGGTCTGCATGGCACCCAGCACGAAAAGCTCGCGCAGCACCAGATCGATGAGGGCTGCGGCCACCCTGTCGCGCAGGGCTTGCGGCGCGTCAGCCAGGCTGTCGAGCGGATCGCTTTGCACATAGGTCATCGCCAGAACGCGCGGCGTTGACAGGGGGGCGTGCAGGGCGGGCAGCAGGAAGTCTTCGGACCCTGCCAGCCTTTCGCCAAAATGCGACAGGTGCCGCGCCTCGGCGCTGTAATCGGCTTCGGCGTGCAACTGGCGTTTGGCCTCGGCCAGAAGGGGCGTGAGGTCCATTCCGCGCGGCAGCAGCCCCGGCAGGCGCAGGAGCGTTGCCACATTGTCGATGTCGCTGTCGATGCTGTCCCTTACGCCGGGGTATTGCACCTTGATGGCGAGTTCGGTGCCATCGCGCGTGACCGCGCGGTGGACCTGCCCGATGGAGGCGGCGGCGAAGGGGCGCACATCGAAACGGGCAAAGCGCCCATACCAGCCCGGCCCCCATTCGCCGTTCAGCACCGTCTGCACCTGTTTGGGCGGCATGTGGCGGGCGTCGTCGCGCAGGCGGGACAGGATGGCGGTGAGCTCGGGTGGCAGGATCACTCCGGTGTCGAGCGAGAGCATCTGCCCGAGTTTGAGCGCTGCGCCGCGCAGATGCGACAGCCCGTCGGTCAGTCTTTGCGTATTGGACGGGGTGAGCAGCAGGTGCGACAGGCGCGGGCGCTGGCCGCCCGCAAGGGCGCGCAGGCCGCCCGTTGCCACGCTGCCCGCGATGCCGCCCGCCATGCCGCCGAAATGCCACAGGCGCGCCGCGCGTCCGGTGGGGACGGCGGCGGCGGTGCTGTCGTCTTCGGGGAAATCGGGGGGGTGCATCAGCGGCGGTGTGCTGCCGCTTGCCTGCGCTGCCGCCGCAGGTGCCAGCGGTAGATCAGCGGGGCGAGCGCATGGTCATAGGCGAGGGTTGCCACCTGCCGTATGCCGGGCAGGCCGACGATACGCCCCAGGAGCCTGTAGCGCGGCATCTCCGCCCAGAGCACCAGAAAGGCCGGGATGCCCGAGGTCAACTCTCCCCTATGCAGCACATAGAGCCGCCGCGCTGCCGTATCGGCATCAAGCCCCCAATGCGCGCGTTGCGGCCCGTTCAGATCGTCAAACCGGATCGGCAGACCGGCCTGTTCGGCATAGCGCGCGTAATGGCTGATCTCGAAATTGCAGACCGGGCATTGCGCGTTGAAAAGGACCGAGGTGTCGGGTGTGTTTTCCATGCCGCGCAGGTAGGTCGCGCGCGGGGGAAGTCCAGTCGTGGAGCAGGGATAGGCGGGGGGGACGGAACGCGGCATAAGGGGCGCAGCGGCCATGCGGGGAAAGGAGCGGCGATGTCGGAACATGCCTATACGAGCCGGATTGTCTGGACGGGCAATACGGGGGAGGGGACGCGCAGCTATCGCGGTTATGCGCGCAGCTGGGATATCGCGGTGCCGGGCAAGCCGGTGGTGTCCTGTTCGAACGATCCTCTTCTGGGGGGCGATCCGGGCAAGATGAACCCGGAGGATCTGCTGCTTTCGGCGCTCTCGGCCTGCCATATGCTGTGGTATCTGCATTTCGCCGCAGATGCCGGGGTGGTGGTGATCGCCTATGAGGACAGCCCCTTGGGCATCGGCGAGGTGGAGCCGGGGGGCGCGGGGCGGTTCGTGTCGGTGCAGTTGCGCCCGCGGATCACGCTGGCGGCGGGGTCTGACCTGACGCTGGCGGAGGCGTTGCACGCGCGGATTTCGGCCGTGTGCTTCATCGCGCGGTCGGTGGCCTTTCCGGTGAGCCATGCGCCGCACCATGTGATCGTTTAGACGCGACACGGGATGTCGCAACAGGGCAAGTGGGCGGGGCGCGGCGCGCTAGGTTGACGCCTTGGCCCCTGCGCGGGCCGGTGCGGCGGGCGACAGGCAACGGGGCGGTATGGACGAGAGCGATTACATCATCGTGGGGGCAGGGTCGGCGGGCTGTGTGCTGGCCGAACGGCTGAGCGCCTCGGGCAGGCACAGGGTGACGCTGATCGAGGCCGGGGGCAGTGACCGGCGGTTCTATGTCCACCTGCCGCTGGGCTATGGCAAGCTGTTCTATGATCCGGCGGTGAACTGGATGTATCGGGCCGAGCCCGACCCGGGGCTCGCGGGCAATGCCGACCACTGGCCGCGCGGGCGGATCCTGGGGGGGTCTTCGTCGATCAATGCCATGGTGTGGATCCGGGGGCACCGCGCGGATTATGACGAGTGGGGGCAGGCCGCGCCCGGTTGGGGCTGGGATGACTGTCTGGGCGCCTACCGCCAGATCGAGGACAATGAGGCCGGTGCGGATGATTGGCGCGGGCAGGGCGGGCCGCTGTTCATCTCGGCCAACCGGCAGGGGCTGCACCCGCTGGTGCATGACTACATCGCCGCCTGCGGGCAGGCGGGGCTGCCCGAGACGCGCGATTTCAACGGCGCGTCGCAGGAGGGGGCCGGCGTCTACCAGATGACGATCAAGGGCGCGCGGCGCAATTCCACCGCGCGGGCGTTCTTGCGGCCGGCGATGAAGCGGCCGAACCTGCGGGTGGTGACCCATGCGCAGGTGACGCGGGTTCTGGTCGAGGCGGGGCGCGCCGTGGGGGTGGAACTGCGCCGGGGCGGACGGGTCGAGGTGCTGCGCGCGCGGCGCGAGGTGATCCTGTCGGGTGGCGCGGTGAACAGCCCGCAGCTGTTGCAGCTGTCGGGCATCGGGCCGGGGGCGCTGTTGCAGGGTCTGGGCCTGCCGGTGCTGGTCGACAACCCGAATGTGGGCGCGCATCTGAGCGATCATCAGGGCATCAACTACACCTGGTCGATGCGGGTGCCGACCTATAACGACGTGCTGCGCCCGTGGTGGGGCAAGGCATGGGCGGGGCTGCAATACCTCTTGGGCGGGCGCGGGCCGCTGGCCAAGTCGATCAACCATGCGGGCGGGTTCTTCCGCACCGATCCGGCGCTGGACCGGCCCAACATGCAGCTTTACATGCAGGCGTTTTCCACGCTGATCCCGCGCAACGGCGAGCGCCCGATCCTGTCGCCCGATCCGTGGTCGGGCCTGTCGCTGGGGCTGTCGAACTGCCGCCCGACCTCGCGCGGGGAGATCAGGCTTGTCAGCCCCGACCCGCTGGCGCATCCCAGGATCACCGCCAATGCCTTTGCCACCGCGCATGACGTGGCCGAGATGCTGGCGGCGGTGAAGATGCTGCGCCATATCGCGGCGCAGCCCGCGATGGCGCGGCTGATCCGCGAGGAATTGCGCCCGGGGCCGGAGGTCGTCTCGGACGAGGATCTGATCGCGGATTTCCGCGCGCGTTCCGGCACCGTCTATCACCCTTCCTGTACCTGCCGCATGGGCAGCGACCCTGCGACGAGCGTGCTGGACCCCCGGCTGCGGGTGCGCGGGGTGGAGGGGTTGAGGGTGATCGACGCGTCGAGTTTTCCCAACATCATCGCGGGCAACACCAATGCGCCTGCCATCCTGATGGGCTGGAGGGGCGCGGCAATGGTGCTAGAGGATGCGCCCTGAGCGTGGCGGCAAGACGGAGGGTGTTGCAGCACCGTGCCGTCGCAAGCGCGCGCCGCGGGAGGCCGGACCCCGCGAGGCCGGGGCCACCTCGGGGGGCATCGAGCCCCCGCTCGGCGGCGTTGCCAGCGCAGGCATGGGGCGGTCGCGGGCCCCGAGGCGTGGCGCGGCTTTCGCAGCGGACGCTTCGCGGGGAGTATTTTGAAAGCAGCAAGTCATTTGCAGCTTTCTGAAAACCTCCCGCGCGGAGCGCATCCGGCGCCGGCTCGGGCGCTACTCCCCGCGGGGGAAGCGCTTGTTTTCCTCCAGCACGTTCAGATCCATATGGTTGCGCATGTAGCGTTCGGAGGCGGCGCGGAGGGGTTGGTGATCCCACGGGTAATAGGCGCCGTTGCGCAAAGCCTCGTAGACCACCCAGCGGCGGGCCTGGCTTTCGCGCACGGCGGCGTCGAAGCGGGGCAGGTCCCAGCGGGCATCGGCGGCCTTGCGGAAATGCGCGAGGACGGGGGCGGCGCGCGGGTCTGTGGCGAGGTTCTCGCGCTCGGCCGGATCGGCGGCGAGGTCGAAGAGCTGTTCGGGGTCGGCGGGGCAGCGGATGTATTTCCACGCGCCCTCGCGCAGGGCGACCATCGGCGTGATGGTGCCTTCGGCGGCGTATTCCATCGCCACCATCGGGCGGGTGCCGCCCTGTGCCATCGGGGTCAGGTCGACGCCATCGGTCCAGGGCATCACCTCGGCAAGGTCGACTCCGGCGAGGGCGGCGAGGGTGGGCGTGAGGTCGATGGTGGACACCGGATCGGTGATCAGGCCCGGGGCAAGGCCGGGGGCCGAGATCATCAGGGGCACCCGGGCGGAGGCTTCGAAAAAGTTCATCTTGAACCAGAGCCCGCGTTCGCCCAGCATCTCGCCATGATCGGAGAGGAACACCACCACGGCTTCCTGCCGCGTCGCCTCGAGCACGGCGAAAAGCTCGCCGATCTTGGCGTCGACATAGGAGATGTTGGCGAAATAGCCCTGACGGGCGCGGCGGATCTGGTCGGGGGTGATGTCGAAGGCGCGCCAGTCGCAGGCATCCATCAGGCGTTGCGAATGGGGATCCTGGCTGTCGTAGGGAATGGCGGCGGGCGGCTCCAGTTCCGGCGCGCCTTCATACAGATCCCAGTATTTGCGGCGGGCGACGAAGGGATCATGCGGGTGGGTGAAGCTGACGGTGAGGCACCAGGGCCGCGGATCGGCACCGCGCGACAGGTCGTAAAGTTTCTGCACCGCCTGGAAGGCCACGTCGTCATCATATTCGAGCTGGTTCGTGATCTCGGCCACGCCTGCGCCGGTGACCGAGCCGAGGTTGTGATACCACCAGTCGATGCGCTCGCCGGGTTTGCGGTAATCGGGGGTCCAGCCGAAATCGGCGGGGTAGATGTCGGTGGTCAGCCGCTCCTCGAACCCGTGGAGCTGGTCGGGACCGACGAAGTGCATCTTGCCCGAGAGCGCGGTGTGATAGCCCGCGCGGCGCAGGTGATGGGCATAGGTGGGAATGTCGGAGGCGAATTCGGCGGCATTGTCATAGACCCGCGTGCGGCTGGGAAGCTGGCCCGACATGAAGGAGGCCCGCGCGGGCGCACAGAGCGGCGAGGCGGTGTAGCAGTTCCGGAAGCGCAGGGAATGCGCCGCAAGCCGCCGCAGGTTCGGCGCGTGCAGGAAAGGCGCGGGACCGTCGGGAAACAGGGTGCCGGTGAGCTGGTCCACCATGACGATCAGGATATTGGGGCGATCCTTGGCCGGGGCCGCGGCAGGGGCCTGTCGGGGGGCGTTCATCGGGCGGGTCCTTTTCACTTGGGCTGCGGGGCGAGCTTGCAAAGGGGCCCCGGACTTGTCTTGACTGCCTGCGACCAGCGCAGGCCAAATGCGCCACCAAGGGGGGCAGAGTGAGAACGCTAGCAGATTTTCCGCGCAAGATCATGGAATTCGAGGATATGGGCATCGTGATGCCCGACGGGGTGCGGCTGTCGGCGCGGGTCTGGATGCCCGAGGATGCCGAGGCGCAGCCGGTGCCTGCGGTGCTGGAATACATTCCCTATCGCAAGCGCGACGGCACCTTGCCGCGCGACGAGCTGATGCATCCCTATGTGGCGGGGCATGGCTATGCCTGTGTGCGGGTGGACATGCGCGGGAATGGCGACAGCGAAGGGCTGATGGCCGACGAATACACCGCGCAGGAGTTGCAGGACGCCTGTGACGTGATCGGCTGGCTGGCGGCGCAGCCGTGGTGCAATGGCGCGGTGGGGATGATGGGCAAGAGCTGGGGCGGGTTCAACTGCCTGCAGACCGCCTTCTTGCAGCCTGAAGCGCTGAAAGCGGTGATCTCGGTCTGTTCGACCACCGACCGGTTTGCTGATGACATCCATTTCAAGGGTGGCTGTCTTTTGGGCGAGAACTTCGGCTGGGGGGCGGTGATGCTGTCGTTTTCCAGCCGTCCGCCGGACCCGGCCTTGCGTCCGGACTGGCGGGAGGAGTGGTTGGCGCGGCTGGAGGCGGAGCCGTGGCTGGCGCCGCGCTGGGCCGCGCATCAGGCGCGGGATGACTATTGGCGGCACGGGTCGGTGTGCGAGGATTATGCGCGGATGCAGGTGCCGGTGTTGTCGATCGGCGGCTGGGCGGACAATTACATGAACACGGTGGATGCGCTGGTGCGCCATGTCGGGGCCAAGGGCATCGTGGGGCCTTGGGTGCATCAATACCCGCATACGGCGGTGCCGGGGCCGGCGATCGGCTTTCTGCAGGAGGCGCTGCGCTGGTGGGATCGCTGGCTGAAGGGGGTGGAGACCGGGGTGGAGGCGGACCCTGCAATGCGCGCCTACATGCTGCATTCGGCCCCGCCCGATGCCTCGGCCCGCCACCGCGCGGGGCATTGGGTTGTCGAGGCGGAATGGCCCAGCCCGAATGTGACGGTGGAGGAATTGCATCTGGACGGGAGCGGGGCGCTGGGGCGGGCGGGGCAAGGCAAACCGGCAGGTTTTGAGCGGATTGTGTCTACGGCGCAACATCTTGGCCTGTCGGCGGGCGAGTTCTTCCCGATGGGGCTGAATGCGGAAATGCCGGGGGATCAGGCGGCGGATGATGCGCTGAGCCTGTGCTTTGACGGGCCGGTGCTGGAGGCACCGCTGGCGCTTCTGGGCGCGGCGCGGCTGCGGCTGCGGCTGGCGTCGGACCAGCCCTTGGGCTTTGTGGTGGCGCGGCTGTGTGACGTGGCGCCGGACGGGTCTTCGGTGCGGATCGCGCATGGCATGTTGAACCTGTGCCACCGTCACAGCCGCGAGCAGCCCGAGCCGATGACGCCCGGAAGGGCGGAAGAGGTTTGCCTTGATCTTGACCAGATGGCTTACCGTCTTGCGGCGGGGCATCGGCTGCGGCTGGCGCTGTCGAACAGCTATTGGCCTTTCCTGTGGCCGTCACCCGCGCAGGGCCAACTGACATTGACCGAAGGCCGCCTTTCCCTGCCCGTGCATCAGGGGGGCGGCACATGGACCCCGCCCGAGCCGGAGGCGGCCCCGGCGTGGCGTCACCGCGTGCTGCGGGCGGGGCAATCGCGGCGGGTGGTCGAAACCGATCTGATCCGTGGCACGCGGGCGCTTTGCGTGCTGGAGGATGGTGGCGATGTGGAGAATCTGGACCACGGCCTGTGCTCGGGCGAGACGATGACCGAGCGCTGGGAGATCCACCCCGATGACCCGCTTTCGGCCCGCGCGACCCATGTGTGGGAGCAGCGGTTGTCGCGCGGGGACTGGCGGGTGCGCACCAAGGCGCGCGCCGTGATGACAGCGGACGCCGGGCATCTGCACATGGAGGCGGAACTGACCGCATGGGAAGGCGATCAGGTCGTCTTTTCACGGAAATACAACGAAAAAGTGAAACGGCTGTTTGTGTGAAAAATATCGGCCCTGCCAGCACGAATCGTTGCCCCGAGGGGAATCTGCCGTTTCTATTGATCCACCAGTCAACAAAACCGGCGCGGATCTAACCGCAGCCAAACAGGGAGACGACACGAATGACAGATCAGCTTGACCGTATGGTAGCCGCCGCCAAGGCGGGCCGTATCTCGCGCCGGGAGTTCGTCGGGCGCACCACGGCTTTGGGGGTTTCGGCCGCCTTGGCCTCGGCCTTGTTTACCAAGGCTGCGCATGCGCAGCCCAAGAAGGGCGGGCTGATCCGCATGGGGATGCAGGGGGGCGAGTCGACCAACAGCCTTGACCCCGCGCTAGCTGCCTCTCCGGTGCCGTTTGCCATCAACATGAGCTGGGGCGAAATGCTGGTGGATGTGGGGGCCACGGGCGAATTGCAGATGCGGCTTGCCGAGGAGGTGAGCGCCAATGCCGACGCGACCGAATGGCAGTTCAAGATCCGGCAGGGGGTGGAGTTCCACAACGGCAAGACCGTGACCGCCGAGGATGTGGTCGCGACCTTGCGCCGCCACACCGACGAGAAATCGCAATCGGGCGCGCTGGGCATCGTGCAGGGCATCACCGAGATGTCTGCCAGCGGTGATATGGTGACGCTGAAGCTGGCCAGCGGCAATGCCGACCTGCCTTTCCTGATGGCCGATTATCACCTTGTGATCCAGCCCAATGGCGGCGTGGACAATCCGACCGAAGGGGTCGGGGCCGGTCCCTACAAGGTGGTTGTGCATGAGCCGGGCATCCGCCACGGGTTTGAAAAGTTTGCCAATTACTGGGACCCCGACCTTGGTCACGCAGATCAGACCGAGATTCTGGTGATCAATGACGGCACCGCCCGCACCTCGGCGGTGCAGTCGGGGCAGGTTCACATGATCAACCGCGTGGACCCGAAGATTGCCGAGCTTTTGACGCGGGCTCCGGGGGTGCAGGTCAAGAACGTGCCGTCGCGCGGGCATTATGTGTTCATCATGCATTGCGACAAGGCGCCGTTTGACAACAACGATCTGCGGATGGCGCTGAAGCTGTCGATCAACCGGCAAGAGATGGTCGACAAGATCCTGAACGGTCTGGGCAGCATCGGGAATGACTTCCCGATCAACGCGGCCTATCCGCTGTTCGATGACAGCATTCCGCAGCGCGAATATGACCCTGCCGCCGCTGCCGAGCATTACAAGAAGTCGGGCCATGACGGCAGCCCGATCATCCTGCGGGTGGCACAGGGGGCGTTCCCCGGCGCGGTCGAGGCGGCGCAGCTGTTCCAGCAATCGGCGATGGCCGCCGGTATTCCGCTGGAGATCAAGCGCGAGCCCGATGACGGCTATTGGTCGAACGTCTGGAACGTGGAGCCGTTCTGCGCCAGCTATTGGGGCGGTCGCCCTGTGCAGGACCAGATGTATTCGACGGCCTATCTGTCCAGCTCGGACTGGAACGACACCCGCTTCAAGAACGCGCGTTTCGACGAGTTGCTGCTGGCGGCGCGTGCCGAGTTGAACGGCGATACCCGCAAGGCCAATTATGCCGAGATGGCCAATATCCTGCGCGACGAAGGCGGGCTGATCCTGCCGATGTTCAACGATTTCGTCGAGGCGGTGCGCGACGAGATCCAGGGCTGGGAGGCCGACCCTGTACAGGAGATGATGAACGGCCGCGCCCATGCCCGCTGCTGGCTGGCATAAGGGCCGGGTCGCGTGCATCCGGTTCTGACCCTGGTGGTCCAGCGCATTGCGCTGGGCCTCCTGCTGCTGTTCGCGGTGTCGGCGGTGATCTTCCTCGGGGTGGCGGCGCTGCCCGGAGATACGGCGCAGGCCATTCTGGGCCAGTCCGCCACGCCGCAGGCCCTTGCCAACCTGCGCGCCGAGATGGGCCTCGATCAGCCCGCGCTGACGCGCTATTTCAACTGGCTGGGCGGTATCCTGACCGGCGATCTTGGCACATCCCTGTCAAACCGCACCGATATTGCGACCGCCATCGGCCAGCGGCTGGGCAATACGCTGTTTCTGGCGGCATGGGCGGCGGTGATTTCGGTGCCTTTGGCCATCCTGCTGGGGCTGGTCGCGGCGCGCTATAACGGGCGCTGGCCCGACAAGCTGATTTCCGGCGTCACCCTGTCGACCATCAGCCTGCCGGAATTCGTGGTGGGCTATCTGGTGCTGTATTTCCTCGCGGTGAAATGGCAGCTTTTCCCCTCGGTCGCGATGGTGTTTCCCGGCATGGGGATCATGGAGCGGCTGAACGCGGTGATCCTGCCGGTGATCGTTCTGGTGCTGGTGGTGCTGGCGCATATGATGCGCATGACGCGGGCGGCGATCCTGAACGTGATGCAATCGGCCTATATCGAGACGGCGGAGCTCAAGGGCCTGTCGCCGATGCGGGTGATCTGGCGCCATGCCTTTCCCAATGCCGTCGCCCCTGTCGTCAATGTGGTGATGCTGAACCTGGCCTATCTGGTGGTGGGCGTGGTCGTGGTCGAGGTGGTGTTCGTCTATCCCGGCATGGGGCAATATCTGGTGGACCATGTGGCCAAGCGTGACCTGCCGGTGGTGCAGGCGGTGGGGCTGATCTTTGCCGCCGTCTATATCGGGCTGAACATCATGGCGGATGTGATCTCGATCCTTGCCAATCCAAGGCTGAGGCACCCCAAATGAGGATACCGATTTCCGCCCTTGTGGGCATGGTGTTTACCGGGGCCTTCTTTCTGGCCGCCATCTTCGCGCCGCTGATTGCGCCCTATGGCATGGCCGAGATCGTGGGCGGGGTCTGGGACCCGGCATCGGAGGCGCATTGGCTTGGCACCGATGCCATTGGCCGCGATCTTCTCAGCCGGATGATCTATGGCGGGCAGACGACGATCTTCGTCGCCTCGGCGGCGACGGTGCTGAGCTTCACGCTGGGCTCGGTGCTGGGGTTTTCGGCGGCGGTGGCGGGCGGATGGACGGATCAGGGGCTGAGCCGTCTGGTCGATCTGGTGATGGCGATTCCGGCGCTGATCCTTGCGCTGGTGGTGCTGTCGGTGCTGCCGGTCACGCTGACGGTGCTGATCCTCGTGATGGGCCTGCTGGATTCGACGCGGGTGTTCCGTCTGGCCCGTGCGGTGGCGGTGGACATCACGGTGATGGATTATGTCGAGGCCGCGCGCCTGCGCGGCGAAGGCTGGGGCTGGATCATCTTCCGCGAGATCCTGCCCAATGCGCTGTCGCCGCTGGTGGCGGAACTGGGGCTCCGCTTCATCTTTGCGGTGCTGTTCATCTCGACGCTGTCTTTCCTCGGGCTGGGCGTGCAGCCGCCCTTGGCCGATTGGGGCGGCATCGTGAAGGAAAACGCCTCGGGGCTGGTTTACGGCATTCCGGCGGCGCTGATCCCGGCCTTTGCCATCGCGGCGCTGGCGATTTCGGTCAATCTGGTGGCCGACTGGGTGTTGTCGCGCACGACCAGCCTGAAAGGCGGGCGCGGATGATCCTGAAGCCTTTTGCCACCGGCACCCCCGGGGGGCTTCGCGCCCCCCGGACCCCCCGCGGAGTATTTGGAAAAGCTGCAAGTCAGGAGGCCGGGCATGGCTGACACCCTGTTGGACATTCGCAACCTGCGGATCGAGGCCACCTCTTATCCGCCGGGAGAGCCGCCGCGGGATGTGGTGCTGGTCGAGGATGTCTCGGTCTCGGTCGGCAAGGGCCGCGTGCTGGGGCTGATCGGGGAATCGGGGGCGGGCAAATCGACCATCGGCCTGTCGTCGATGGCTTACGGGCGGGGCGGGGTGCGTCTGACGGGGGGCACGATTTCGCTGAACGGGCGCGACATCAGGCTGGCCAATGCCAAGGCGCTGCGGGCCTTGCGCGGGCGCGAGGTGACCTATGTGGCGCAATCGGCGGCGGCGGCCTTCAATCCGGCGATTCCGCTGATGGATCAGGTGATCGAGACCTGCCTGCTGCACAAGGTGATGGGGCGGGCCGAGGCGGAGGCGCGGGCGGTGATGCTGTTTGGCAAGCTGGGCCTGCCCAACCCCGAGAGCTTTGGCCGGCGCTATCCGCATCAGGTGTCGGGCGGGCAGTTGCAGCGGGCCATGACGGCGATGGCGCTGTGCCCGAAACCCGATCTGGTGATCTTTGACGAGCCGACCACGGCGCTGGACGTGACCACCCAGATCGAGGTGCTGGCCGCGATCAAGGAAGCCATCCGCGATACCGGGGTGGCGGCGCTGTATATCACCCATGATCTGGCGGTGGTGGCGCAGGTGGCGGATGACATTCTGGTGCTGCGCCACGGCAAGCGGGTGGAGTATGGCACCACCGCGCAGATCATCACCGCGCCGGTGGAGCCCTATACCAAGGCGCTCGTCTCGGTTCGGTCGATCGAGCATGTGGAAAAGGCCGATGCGCCACCTGTCCTGCAGATCGAGTCGGTCACGGCGCGCTATCAGGGCACGCCCTTTGACGTGCTCAAGTCCATCACGCTGGATTTGCCGGCGGGGCAGACGCTGGCGGTGGTGGGGGAAAGCGGGTCGGGCAAGTCGACGCTGGCGCGGGTGATCACCGGTCTGTTGCCGCCGCGGCAGGGGCAGATCCGTTTTGCCGGGCGCGTCCTGTCGCCGGCGCTGGCAGCACGCAGCCGCGATGATCTGCGCGAGGTGCAGATGATCTATCAGATGGCCGACACCGCGATGAACCCGCGCCAGACCGTCGGCACCATCATCGGGCGGCCGCTGGAGTTCTACTTTGGCCTGAAGGGCGAGGCGAAGCGGCAGCGGGTGCAGGAATTGCTGGACCAGATCGAGATGGGAAAGGGGTTCATCGACCGCTATCCGGCGGAATTGTCGGGCGGGCAGAAGCAGCGCGTCTGCATCGCACGGGCGCTGGCGGCCAAGCCGAGGCTGATCATCTGCGACGAGGTCACCTCGGCCCTCGACCCGCTGGTGGCGGATGGCATCCTGAAGCTCTTGCTGGCCCTGCAGGCGGCGGAGGGCGTGGCCTATCTGTTCATCACGCATGATCTGGCCACGGTGCGCGCCATCGCCGACCGGATCGCGGTGATGTATCGCGGCGAGGTCAGGCGCTATGGCAGCAAGACCGACGTGCTGGCGCCGCCCTATGACGACTATACCGAACTGTTGCTCTCATCGGTGCCGGAGATGAAGCTGGGCTGGCTGGAAGGCGTGCTCGAGAGCCGCAAGATGGCGGCGGCCGGGAACTGAGCGCCGCCCCGGTCCTTGCAGTTTTCTGAACCACGCCCGCGCGGGGGCTTTCAGGATGCGCCCTGCCGCCTGTGTCAGCTGGCGTAATCGGGGGCCTCGGCGTCGAGGATGGCCCTGATCTCGCGCAGGTGGTCGTCGGCGAAGCCGGGGTAGCTGTCCCATTCGCGGGCGGTCTTCTCGGCCACCTCTTCCGGCAGGTGGCGCAGGGGTTGGCCGGTTTGCAGGGCGCGGATATAGGTTTCGGCGGCGCGTTCAAAGTAATAGAGCCGGTTGAAGGTTTCCGCGACGGTGCGGCCGATCACCAGAACGCCGTGGTTGCCCATGATGAGCGTGGTGATCTTCGGGTCTGACAGAAGCTGGACGCAGCGCGCCGCCTCGTCCTCGAAGGCCATGCCGCCGTAATGGTCGTCGACCACGGTGCGGTTGTGGAACATCGCGCTGTTCTGGTCGATGGCTGGCAGGCGGCTGTCGGCAAGGCTGGCCAGCACGGTGGCATGGATGGAATGGACATGCATGGCGCAGACCGCGTGCGGGCAGGCGCGGTGCAGGCTGCCGTGCAGGCCCCATGCGGTGGGGTCGGGCGCATCGGGGCGGTCCATCGTGGCGGGGTCGTTGGCGTCGATCTCGATCAGGCTGCTGGCGGTGATGCGGCTGAAGTGCCGCCCCGCCGGATTGATGAGGAAGCGGCTGCCGTCGGGGCTGACCGCGAGGCTGAAATGGTTGGCCACCGATTCATGCATGTTCAGCCGCGCGGTCCAGCGGAAGGCGGCGGCCATGTCGCGGCGCTGGGTCCAGTGGGTCTGGTTCGGCAGGTCGGTCATCAGGTGTCTCCAAACGGCCAATGGCCTGCGGCAAAGGCCGCGAGGGTGGATGTGACGCGGGCAAAACTGGCCCGCGCGCGGGGCACGGAGTGGCGGGCGCGCAGATGCCCGTGGACCAGTCCGGGTTCGACAAAGGCTGCGGCGCGTCCGCCTGCCGCGGTGATGCGGGCGGCATAGGCGGGGGCATCATCTGCCAGCGGATCACATTCTGCGCCCAGCACGAGGGTAGGGGGCAGCCCGGTGAAATCATGCCCCGCCAGCGGTGCGGCGGTGGCATCCTGCGGGCCTGCGCCGCGCAGGCGGGCGTAATAGGCGACATCTTCGGCCGTCAGCATCGGGGCCTGCGCATGGCGGCGGTAACTGTCGCCCGATCCGCCGAGGCCGGGGTAGATCAGGACCTGACCCAGCAGGCGCGGGCCGCGCAGCGCGGCCGCGACGGCGGCGGCAAGCGCGCCGCCTGCGCTGTCTCCGGCCAGAAGGATCGGGCCGGGGGTGGCACGGGCGACGGCGAGGCAATCATCATAGGCGGCGGGGTGCGGGTGTTCGGGGCAGAGCCGGTAGTCGACCGCCAGCACGCCGAGGCCGGTGGCGGCGGCGAGTTCGGCGCAGACATCGTCATGGCTGTGCAGCCCGCCCACCACGAAGCCGCCGCCGTGGAAATAAAGCACCGCCGGTCCCGCTCCGGCATAGCGGCGGCAGGGAACGCCCGCGACGGCTTCATCGGTGACGTGCAGGCCCGGCGGGCGGCCTGCGTGAAAGGCGCGGCACATCGCATCATAGGCGCGGCGCTGGTCGGCGATGTCGGGGCCGGGGGACTGAGCCGCATAGGCGGCTTCCGTGGCGCGGATGAAGGCCCATGTCGGGGCGTCGATAAGGCTTTGGTAATCCGGGGCGGGCATGCTGGGAGGCGGGTTGCTGTGCATGGGGCAACTGTGGCGCGGCGCCGGACCTGTCACAAGGGAAAAGTCCGCTTTCGGCGGGGTCGGGCCGCGCGCGTTTGACCGCGCCTTTGGACAATAAGAAGGAGGAGCGCTGGATGGAGATGTTCCGGCCCGTCGCATTGGATCGTGGGGGGCTGGCCGGTTGGGGCCTGTCGGCGGCGCTGGTTTGCCCGCTGGAGGGCGGGGGGCTGGCGGGGCGGCGTCTGGCGGGGCTGGGCGCGCGTGTCACGCTCTGGGCGGGGCTCGATGCCGCGCTGGAGGCGGTGCTGCGGGGGGAGGCGGGCTGTGACCTGCTGATGGTCGATTGCGATCACGCGGGGGGCATGGCCTTGGCCGTGCAGGGATACAGGCGGCTGCGGGCGGCGGGAATTTGTCTGCCGGTGATGCTGGTGTCGTCGACCTGCAAAGAGCAGATCTTTCCGGTCCGGTTGGCGGGCCCGTTCCATTTGCGCGCGCCCGTGTCTGCCGTGGCGCTGCAAATCGGGTTGGAACTGGCCTTTGCGCCCCCCGTTCGGGATTGAAGGGGGCGGGATTGAAGGGGGCGGGATTGAAGGGGCGGAATGAAAAAGGGCGCGGCCGGGATGGCGCGCCCTTTGCGTGGCCAGCCTTGGCGTCCGGGGCGGATGCCGCCCGAAGCCCGGCTTAGGCCAGCGAGAGGTTGGTCGCGGATTCGCGGCCATCGCGGCCGGCTTCGATGTCGAAGGTCACAGCCTGACCATCTTTCAGCCCGCGCAGGCCCGCACGTTCCAGCGCAGTGATGTGGACGAATACGTCTTTCTTGCCGCCTTCGGGCGCAATGAAGCCATAGCCTTTAGTTTCGTTGAACCATTTCACGGTGCCCTTGGCCATCGTGAAGTCTCCTGTAGTATCGCCGCCCGCGGGATTGCGGCGGCCCGGCGCAGTCAGCTGATCGTCGATTGCTGTGGCCGTGAGGCGAAGGCAGTGGTCGAGTTAGATAACGTCGCGGCGCAAGTATGGGGTCAGTTGGCCCGCAAGGCAAGAATATTTGCTGAAAATGCTGGATCAGGCCGAGTGTGCATCGGCGCCAAGCGACTTGGCCTGCGCCGTGCCGGCCTGACCGACAAGGGCCGCCATGCCAAGGCCAAGGATCACGACCGCAAGACCCGCGCCGGACCAGATGGCGAGCGCCAGCAGCAGGCTGGCATCCAGCAGGACAAGAGAGGCCATCGCGCTGAGAAAGCCGAACACGCCGCCCGCCAGAATGAAGATCGCTGCCATAGAGCCCTCCTGTCTTTGCTTGGGCAGGATTGCGCCAGATTTGGGCGCAATTGTGGCCAGATGCGAACATTATCGCGATGGTTGTTTTCGCCCGTCAGCGCCCGGGGGCGTCCTCGAGCAAAAGCCACAGCGCGGCGGCAATCAGGACCAGCCCCGCAAGGGTAAGCGCCGACGGCCCCTGATGGCCGAGGCCGAGTTCCCACAGAATCACCCATGCGGGGGTGAGATAGGTATAGGCCATGACCTTGGCTGCGGGCAGGCGCAGGCTGGCGTATTGCAGCAGCACGAAACTGGCCGCGCTGGCGGCGATTGCAAGATAGAACAGCGTGATCCAGACGATGGGGGGCAGCGCCGCCCAGTCGGTCGCGCGGATGGGGGCGGCGGCCCAGATTGTCAGCAGGAGCCAGCCTGCCACCATCGTAAAGAAGGTGAAGGCCACCGCAGGCTCGCCCCGGTTGAACTTGCGCACCAGCGGCGCATAAAGCGCGTGGGCAACGCAGCCCAGAAAGTAGATCGCCTCGCCCCGCCCCAGATCGAGGCGCAGCACCGCCTGCCAATCGGCGCGGAAGATGACCCACAGCGCCCCGAGCCCGCCAAGGGCGAGCGCGAGCGCCATGCGCGTGGTCAGGCGCTGGCGCAGCAAAAGCCAGCCGAAGCCTGCCGCCATCAGCGGGGTGAGCGTGAACACCGCCGCCGCCGAGACCGGCGGCGCGGACCGCAGCCCGTAGAACATGAGCACGAAATAGGCGGCCAGAAGCCCGCCCAGCACCGCGTAGCGCCACGGCGCATCAAGGGTGGCGCGGCGGATGGTGCCGCGGGCCAAGGCAACGCCCCCGACGAGGGCTCCGGCCAGCAGGAACCGCAGGGCGGTCAGCGCGCCGGGGTCGATCAGTGGGGCGGCAAGCGCGCCAAGGCTGAACGATCCGGCGACGAGCGCCGAAAAGGACAGCATGGCCAGATGGCCGCGCAGCGCCTCGGGGCCAGGCATCCTGTCACACGGGCCAGCTTTTCGCGGCCTCCTTGAGATGGGTCAGGAAGGCCTGCACCTTGCGGGTTCGGTGCAAGTCGACATGGGTGACGATCCACAACGGTGCGTCCCAATCCTGGCGGGGTGGCAAGATTTCCACCAGATCGGGATTGGCCGAAGCCTTGTAGGCGGCCAGAAAGCCGATGCCCGCGCCGCGCAGCAGCGCCTCTTCCAGCGCGGCGGCTTCGGTGCCGCGAAAGCTGATCGCCGAAGCCGGAACGGTGGAGCGCAGCCAGCGGTAGAACGGGGCGCGGCTGGTCTCGCTGTCGACGCAGACAAAGCGGTGATTGGCAAATTCGCTTTCATCGCGCGGCTGGCCGTGCCGGGCAATGTAATCGCGCGAGGCATAGAGCCCGGTGCGGATCGGGGGCAGGGGCTGGGCCACATTGTCGGGCTCTTCGGGTGCCGCGCCCGCGCGGATGGCGACATGCGCCTCGCCGTAGTCGAGGCGGAACACCCGCATGTCGGTCAGGAAGCGGACCTGCACCATCGGGTAAAGGTCCTGGAATTCGGTCAGCAGCGGCACCAGCAGATCGGCGATTCCGGCGATGGAGGTGACCGTCAACTCTCCGGCCACGACTTCGCCCTGACCTTTGATGCGGCTGGAAAGCTGGGCGAATTGCTCTTCGGTGGTTTGCGCGACGGTCAACAGGTCGCGCCCGGCCTCGGTGGGGGTATAGCCGCGCGCATGACGCTGAAACAGGCGTGTGCCAAGCGTTTTTTCCAGCGCGTCGATGTGCCGTATCACCGTGGCGTGATGAACGCCCAGCACCTCTGCGGCCCCCGAAACGGTGCCTAAACGCGCGACCTGAAAGGCAGTTCTGATCTCATCCCAGGCGGGTTGTGCCATGTCTCGGACCCCATTCTGATAACGGAAATTCACAAAAGTTTGCTGTGCATTGGCGCACAGAGTGACGCCAAAGATTTGTAATGTAAAGGAAAATTGTAGGGCCTATCTCCGTTTCACAGACAAACGAGACGTGGTGTCCGGAGCCGGACTGCCCGGCCTCTCAACCCGTTAACTACCTGCTGCAGCTTGCAGCTTTTCGATAAAGGAAGATGAAAATGCGTACTCTGATGATCTCTGCTGCCGCTCTCGCGCTGACCGCCGGCATCGCTGCCGCCAACCCGGGTGTTGCACAGCTTGCCGCCATTGCCGGTGTGTCGCCGAATGCCTTCACCCAGGCCCAGCTGATCCAGCTGATCGAAGCCCAGCGTGACAATGACGATATCACCGTCGACTTCATCTTGTCGCAAGCCGCCGGTGCCGACGTGACCCGCAGCGACATGGGGACGGTGTCGGCCTCGGGCGATGCACAGCTTGCCGCTTCGGCAGGTGTGGAGCCGGGCCGCTTTACCGCAAACGAGCTGCAGCTGCTGATCGAAGCCCGCCAGCAGAATGACAACGAGATGGTGGATTTCATCCTGTCCGGTGCAAACCGCGCCCAGTCGGGCACGTCCGTTGTGACGCCGGGTCAGGCGCAACTGGCGGCATCGCTGGGTGTGGACGCCTCGCAATACACTTTCAGCGAGCTGACCGCGCTTTACGCCGAGCGTTATGACGCCGAGCGTTCGTAATTTGCCGAGCGTATGAGTGCAGGGGCTGGACCGGACGAGTCTGGCCCCCCGTTCAAGGCGGCCCGCACCCCGAGGGGAGGCGGGCCGTTTTGTTTTGCGGGGTCCGGGCCCTGGTTGCCGACGGGGCGGGTGGGCTTGCGCTATGGGTTGACTCGGCCAGCGTTGCGGCCTAAGGGTCGCGCAATTCCCCGGAGGCTGCCGCTTCCGGTCCCTTGGCATATGCCGGGATCGCCATCTGCCAGCGCGTTGCGCCCGCAGGTGCCCTTGGCCATTGCCGTAACGCCCTCTGCGGGAGACGCGCATGTTTGAGAGCCTATCAGATCGCCTTGGCAGCGTCTTTGATCGCCTGACCAAACAGGGCGCGCTGTCCGAGGCGGATGTGATCGCCGCGCTGCGCGAGGTGCGGGTCGCCCTGCTGGAGGCGGATGTGTCGCTGCCGGTGGCGCGCGATTTCATCAAGCGGGTGCAGGACAAGGCGACCGGCGCGGCGGTGACGAAGTCGATCACGCCGGGGCAGATGGTCGTCAAGATCGTGCATGACGAGCTGATCCGCGTGCTGGAAGGCGACGGGCCTGCCGATGCGTTGAAGATCGACAATCCGCCTGCGGCGATCCTGATGGTGGGTCTGCAGGGGTCGGGCAAGACGACGACCACCGCAAAGCTGGCCAAGCGGCTGAAGGACCGGAACAACAAGCGGGTGCTGCTGGCGTCCTTGGACACCAACCGCCCTGCGGCGATGGAGCAGCTGGCGATTCTGGCGGGACAGATCGGCGTGGACAGCCTGCCGATCGTCAAGGGCGAGTCGGCGGTGCAGATCGCGCGGCGGGCCAAGACGCAGGCCGCGATGGGCGGTTATGACGTGCTGTTCCTTGACACCGCGGGCCGTCTGCACATCGACGAAGTGCTTATGGACGAAGTGCAGGCGGTGCGCGACATTGCGCAGCCGCGCGAGACGCTTCTGGTGGTCGACGGTCTGACCGGGCAGGACGCGGTGAACGTGGCCGCCGAGTTTGACGGCAAGGTCGGCATTTCGGGCGTCGTGCTGACGCGGATGGACGGCGACGGGCGCGGCGGTGCGGCGCTGTCGATGCGGGCGGTGACGGGCAAGCCGATCCGTTTCGTCGGCCTTGGCGAGAAGATGGACGCGCTGGAGACCTTCGAGGCCGGTCGTGTGGCGGGCCGCATCCTTGGCATGGGCGACATCGTGGCGCTGGTCGAGAAGGCGCAGGAGACATTCGAGGCCGAGCAGGCCGAGCGGATGGCAAAGCGCTTTGCCAAGGGGTTGTTCAACATGAACGACCTGAAGGGCCAGCTTGAGCAGATGATTAAGATGGGCGGCATGCAGGGCCTGATGGGCATGCTGCCAGGCATGGGCAAGATGGCAAAACAGGCCGAGGAAGCCGGTTTTGACGACAAGATGCTGCGCCGGCAGATCGCGCTCATCAACTCGATGACCAAGAAGGAGCGCGCCAACCCCGATCTGCTGGCCGCCAGCCGCAAGAAGCGGATCGCGGCGGGCGCCGGGCTTGAGGTGTCGGAGTTGAACCGTCTGCTGAAGCAGCACAAGCAGATGGCCGAGATGATGAAGAAGATGGGCAAGGGTGGCGGCATGAAGCAGGCCATCCGGCAGATGATGGGCAAGGGCGGGATGCCCGACCCCAGCAAGATGTCGCCTGCCGAGCTGGAAGCGGCGGCCAAGGGGATGAAAGAGTCCCTCGGCCAAGGCGGCGGCTTTCCGGGCATGCCGCGCGGGCTGAGCCTGCCTTCGGGCCTGTCGGGGCTGATGAAGAAGAAATGACCCCGCCCACCCTGCATACGCAGCGCCTGACGCTTCGCGCCCCCGTCATGGCCGATTTTCCGGCCTATGCGGCGTTCTGGGCGTCGGAGCGGGCCGTGCATATGGGCGGGCCGAAGGATGTGGCGGGCGCGTGGTTCTGGTTCTGCCATGAGGTCGCGCAATGGCCGCTGCTGGGGCATGGCAGCCTGATGGTCGACCATACGGCCGGCGGGCAGACCGTGGGGCTGGTCGGCCTGAACGGCGGACCGAAATTTCCCGAGGTGGAACTGGGCTGGCTGGTCTATGAGGGCCATGCCGGACAGGGCTATGCCACCGAGGCGGCAGGCGCGCTGCGGGACTGGGCGTTTGACAACTTGGGCGTGGAGTCTTTGGTCAGCTATACGGACGCCGATAACACGGCCTCGATCCGCGTGGCGCAGCGGTTGGGTGCGGTGCTGGATGCAAGCGCCGTGCGCTCCGATCCGCAGGATCTGGTGTGGCGACATGCCCGGAGGATGCAATGACCGATACCACCCGCCGCGCCGCCGAGGTGCTGAAAGAGCACCGCGAGTCGATCGACCGGCTGGACGCCATTCTGGTCTATACGCTGGCCGAGCGGTTCAAGCACACGCAGGCCGTGGGACGGCTGAAGGCCGAGCACGCGCTGCCGCCGAGTGATCCCGCACGCGAGGCCCGCCAGATCGCGCGGCTGGAGCAACTGGCGCAGGACGCCAATCTTGACCCGGAATTCGCCAAGAAATTCCTGACCTTCATCATTTCCGAAGTCATCAGGCATCACGAAAAACTGCAAAAATAACCCAAACAGGGGTGCGTGAGATCACGCACCCTACACATACCCTGAAGGAGACTACCCATGGCTGTTAAAATTCGTCTGGCCCGTGGCGGCTCGAAAAAGCGCCCGCACTATTCGATCGTTCTGACCGACTCGCGCAACCCGCGCGATGGCCGTTTTCTGGAAAAGCTGGGCGTCTATGACCCGATGCTGGCCAAGGACAATGAAAAGCGCGTCGTGATGAACATCGACCGCATCAAGGAAGTGCTGGCAACCGGCGCGCAGCCGACCGACCGCGTGGCCCGTTTCCTTGAAGCGGCTGGCGTTCTGGAGAAGAAGGCCCGCAACAACCCGAAATCGGCGGTTCCCGGCAAGCAGATGGCTGAGCGCGCTGCCAAGAAGGCCGCACGCGCCGCCGCGCCTGCCGAAGAGTGATCTGTTCCTGCATGGCCCCCCTGCGGGGGGGCCGTGCAGCCTTTTGGGATCGGCCATGACCACACACCCCGAACGTATCTGTGTCGGCTCTATCGCGGGCGCTTTTGGCGTGCAGGGCGAGGTGCGGCTGAAATCCTTTTGCGCTGACCCCGAGGCGATTGCGGATTACGGCCCGCTTTACACCGCCGATGGCAGCCGCAGTTTCATCATCAAGCTGACCCGTCCGGTGGCGGGTGGCCTTGGCGCGCGCATTGCGGGCGTGGCGACAAAGGAGCAGGCCGATGCCTTGCGCGGCACCGATCTCTATGTCGACCGGGCGCGTCTGCCGTCTTTGCCCGATGACGAGTTCTATCATTCGGACCTGATCGGGCTTGAGGTTTTCGACACCGGCGGGGTGCGGCTTGGCACCTTGCGGGCGGTGCACAATCACGGGGCGGGCGACCTGCTGGAGGTCTATGCGCCGACCCGCAAGCAGCCCCTCTTGATCCCCTTTACCAAGGCGGCGGTGCCGACCGTCGATCTGGCGGCACGGCGCGTTGTGGCCGATCTGCCGGAAGGGCTGGACTAAAAGCCCGAGATTCGCCACCCTGTCGCAAAAAACCAAGATGAGGGTGGGGCAGATGGAGCGGAACAAACGGATTTTGGGAGTGGCCACGCTGCCGCTGTATATCGGCCCGCTTCTGGCGGGTCTTTCCGGTTCCGGCTGGGCGGCGGTTCCGGTGTTTGTCGCGCTGATGACGCTGTGGCTGGTCGTGATGCGGCCGCAGCACTGGCCGCGCCAGATGGCGCTGTGGACGGGGCAGGTGGCGGTTGCAGGTGCGGCGCAGGTGGCGGTTCATGCGCTGATTGTGGTGGCGCTGTTCGCGATTGGCCGGGGCATCGGCGGGGTGGCGGGGGTTGTGCTGCCGCTGTCGCCTTTGGTGCCGGTGGCGCTGGCGTTTTTCGCCATACCGCTGTCGCGGCTGGTCTGGACGCCCGAGGCGGGGCGGCGGGTTGCGGCGGCAGAGCCCGATCCGATGCTGGCGGCGCTGCTGGACCTGCCCGACGATGCCGACCCTGTGCTGGTGGCCGATGCGATTGCGGCGGCGGTGAGCGCGCCGGGCGGTGCGGCGCGGCTCGCGCGGTTGCAGGCCGTGCTGGCTGCGGAGGGTGACGGCCATGCGGGGCTGCGCCAGGGGCTTGCGCTTTGGGCCGAGGATGCGGCGCGGCGCGGGGCGGGCCGCGAGGCGGCGGCTGTCGGCTGAGGGCGCAGGTGGTTATTCCCTTTGCACGGCGACGGCGGCTTGGGTAAGAGCAGGCCATGTCTGATGAAACACCTGATGAAGCCGGTCTGACCAAGGCCCCCTCGCGCTCGCACGGGCGGTTGTCGGCGCGGCCTGTGTTGCGGCCGCGCGATCTGTTTGACGATGCCCGCGCGGTGCGCGGCGCGTGGCTGGCGCGGGTGATTACCCTGTTTCCGCAGGCCTTTCCGGGGGTGCTGGAGCAATCGTTGACCGGCAAGGCGATGGATCTGGGGCTGTGGCGGCTGGAAACCTATGACCTGCGGCAGTTCGGGATCGGCAAGCACCGCAATGTCGATGATACGCCTGCGGGGGGCGGTGCGGGCATGGTGCTGCGCGCCGATGTGGTGGATGCGGCCTTCAACGCGGCCAGTGCGGGGGCCAGCCCCGACCGCGCGCGCTGGCCGGTGGTCTATCTGTCGCCGCGCGGCAAGCCGTTCGATCAGGCGATGGCGCGGCGCTTTGCGGCTTGCGAGGGGCTGACGCTGCTGTGCGGGCGGTTCGAAGGGGTGGACCAGCGGGTGCTGGACCATCACGCGGTCGAGGAAGTGTCGCTGGGGGATTTCGTGCTGACCGGGGGCGAGATTGCGGCGCAGGCGGTGCTGGATGCCACGGTGCGGCTGTTGCCCGGCGTGATCGGCAATGCCGAGAGTCTGGAAGAGGAAAGCCATTCCAACGGCTTGCTGGAGCATCCGCAATACACGCGCCCGCCGGAGTGGGAGGGGCGGGAGATTCCGCCCGTGCTCTTGTCCGGCGATCATGCCAAGATTGCCAGATGGCGGCGCGCGCAATCCGAGGCGCTGACCGCCGAGCGGCGGCCCGACCTGTGGGCGCGGCGCACGCAGGTGTAGGGGCGGGCGCCTAGTCGGCGCGGCCCGCGCGCACGGCGACCGCGACCCCCGCGACCAGAACGAGGGCCATGCCCAGAATGCTGAGCGTGTCGGGGATGTGGTCGAAAGCCAGCCAGCCCAGCAGCCCCGCCCAGACGAGGTGCAGGTAGTTGACCGGAGCGAGCAGGGCCGGAGGGCCTTCGCGGTAGGCGATGGTGAACAGGAAATGCCCCGCCGTGGCGATCACCCCCATCGCGGCGATCAGCGCAAGATCGGTGGTGGTGGGGAGCACGGACGGCAGCGCGGCAACCGCCGTGGCCCCGAAGGCGACCGTGCCGACCAGTGCCACATGGAACAGCATCGACATGGTGGTTTCCGTGCGGGCCAGAACGCGGGTCATCAGGTGATAGGCGGTGCCGAGTGCGGCGTTCAGCAGGGCAAAGACCACGCCCCATGTGTCCAGCCCGCCCCCCGGCCGCATGACCAGAATGACACCGCCAAAGGCCAGAAGCGCGCCGAACCATGCCGCGGGATGCACCTTTTCGTGCAGGAGCGGCCCCGAGAGCAGCATCACCATGATGGGCGCCAGATAGATGATGGCAACGGTTTCCCCCACCGGCATCCGCTGGAGCGCAAGGCTCATCGTCAGGGTTGCCAGCGCCAGAATGATGCCGCGCATCACCACCCAGCCGGTGCGCTGTGTGCGCCAGAGGCCGGTGCCGTGACGGGGCAGCATGATGACCAGCAGCAAGAGCACGTTCACCAGATACCGCCCCGCCTGCACGAGGCTGATCGGGTGACGTTCGACCAGATACTTGTTCATTGCATCCGCGACAGCGAACAGGAAAACGGCTGTGGTCACAAACAGCACGCCTTTCAGCGCGCTTCCTCCGGCGGTCTTGTCCATGCGGCGGGAAACTCCTTCGTTGGGGGTGTTTTCTGCGCAATTCGGGGGCAGCGCAACCCCGAGGGTCTTGACCGTCCGTCCGGCTTGGCCCTATACGCGCCTGTCCGGGGCCGGAATGGTCCAGCGGACCCGATTCCTGTTTGTCGTTTCGCCGGGTTTCTTCCCCGGCGCGCAGGCAAACCGGGCGGCTGACATGAAAAGCTGGCCTGAACTCTGGCGGGCTCATCTGCGGATGGGGACTCGGTGAGGACCAAGAGCTCTGAGGCAGGCATCACCTCTGCGGACCCACCGCAGGTTTTGAAAGGACCAGGGCATGAACCTGATCGCCCAACTCGAAGCCGAGCAGATCGCTGCGCTTGGCAAGACCATTCCGGACTTCAAGGCCGGAGACACCGTGCGCGTCGGCTACAAGGTGACCGAAGGCACCCGTTCGCGGATCCAGAACTACGAAGGCGTCTGCATCGCCCGTCAGGGTGGCGCCACGATCTCTGCCTCGTTCACCGTGCGCAAGATTTCGTTCGGCGAAGGCGTGGAGCGTGTGTTCCCGCTGTATTCGACCAACATCGACTCGATCGACGTTGTGCGTCGCGGCAAGGTGCGTCGCGCCAAGCTGTATTATCTGCGCAGCCGCCGCGGCAAGTCGGCGCGTATCGCAGAAGACGCGACCTACAAAGCAAAAGCTGAATAAGGATCGGACCGATGAAAGAAGGCATTCACCCCGACTATCACTTCATCACCGTGAAGATGACCGACGGTTCGACCTATCAGACCCGCTCGACCTACGGCAAGGAAGGCGACAGCCTCGCGCTGGACATCGACCCGCTGGCGCATCCGGCGTGGACCGGCGGCAACGCCAAGCTGATGGACACCGGCGGCCGCGTGTCGAAGTTCAAGAACAAATACGCCGGTCTGGGCTTCTGATCCGGACGACACCGTTTTGCGAAAGCCCCGCTTCGGCGGGGCTTTTTCATGACTGCCTGCGCAGTGGAGCCGTGTCTGACGCGGCGCCGACACAATGTCCCCGCCGCGCAAGGGGGGGCTTTGCCTTCCCGCTTCCCCTTGCGCGGGAACCCGCCTAAAAGGGCGGCCAGACCGATGCAAAGGGACAGGGCATGGCGCATATCATCGTCGTGGGCAACGAAAAGGGCGGCAGTGGCAAATCGACCACCTGCATGCATGTGGCGACTGCCCTTGTCCGCCAAGGGTTTCGGGTGGGCGGGCTTGACCTTGACCTGCGGCAGAAATCCTTCGGGCGGTATGTCGAGAACCGCCGCGCCTATATGGCCCGCGCGGGGCTGAACCTGCCCACACCCGATTACCGCGACTTGCCCGAGGTGGACGAGGCAACGCTGGCCCCCGGCGAGAACCCGTTCGATGCGCGGCTTTCTGCGGCGGTGGCCGCGCTGGACCCGGTTTCGGATTTCATCATCATAGACTGCCCCGGCAGCCATACGCGGCTGTCGCAGGTGGCGCATTCGCTTGCCGATACGCTGATCACGCCGCTGAACGACAGTTTCATCGATTTCGATCTGCTGGCGCGGACCGATCCCGAGACGGGCAAGGTCAAGGGCCCGTCGATCTATTCCGAAATGGTGTGGAACGCGCGGCAACTGCGCGCGCAGGCAGGGCTGAAGCCGATTGACTGGATCGTGCTGCGCAACCGTCTGGGGGCGCAGCAGATGCACAACAAGAAGAAGGTCGGGGCCGCGCTGGAGGAACTTTCGCGCCGGATCGGCTTTCGGGTGGCGCCCGGCTTCTCGGAGCGGGTGATTTTCCGCGAATTGTTTCCGCGGGGCATCACGCTGCTGGATCTGAAGGATACCGGCGTGGACCAGCTCAACATCTCGAACATCGCGGCGCGGCAGGAAGTGCGCGACCTGATGCGCGAATTGCACCTTCCGGGGGTTACGCCGGAGTTCTGATGAACACCGCCGCCCGCACCTCGCGCCGCGACTCTCGCGTTCCGATCCGGCTGAGCCGATGCGCGAAGGCATCGCTGGTATCGGCTTTCGGGGCAAACAGCCCGAACCTTTGAAGAAGCGCGCGTGCGAAGGACATGGCCTGCTCCTGTTGTTCCGTGTGGGTCACCTGATGCTGTCAGGTTGGCTGCGGGTTGCGGCAAAATCACGGCGCTCTGTGGTCGGGTAAATGGCATTGTCGAAACGATGTGTTGCCGGGCTTGAGCCAAGGGGCGGGGGATGGCACAACACGGTGCTGCCAGAGGAGGAGTGCCATGCCCAACCCGCTGTTTGACGCGCTGTTCGCCCCGCTGCGGGGGCAGGACCGCCCGCTGCTGCATCTGGCCGGAGGGGGGCAGGTGACGGCAGCGGAGTTTGCGGAATGTGTCGGGCGGATCGCTGCGGCCCTGAAGGCGCTGGGAGTGGAGCCGGGGGACCGGGTGGCGGCACAGGTCGCCAAATCGCCCGAGGCGCTGGCGCTCTATGGCGCGACCGTTGCGGTGGGGGCGGTGTTCCTGCCGCTGAACACCGGTTATACGGCGGCGGAACTGGACTATTTCATCGGCAATGCCACGCCGCGGGTGGCCGTGGTTGACCCGGCGCAGGCCGAAGCGCTGGGGCCGGTCTGCGCGGCACATGCTGCGCAGATCGTCAGCCTGTCCGCGACAGGCACGGGCAGCCTGATGGACCTTGCGTCGGCGCAGGAGCCGCTGCGCGTGCCGGTGGACCGCGCGGGCGATGATCTGGCGGCGATCCTCTACACCTCGGGGACGACGGGGCGGTCCAAGGGGGCGATGCTGAGCCATGACAACCTGTTGTCGAATGCCGAGGTGCTGGCCGATCTGTGGCGGTTCACCAAGGAGGATGTTCTGCTGCACGCCCTGCCGATCTTTCACACGCACGGGCTGTTCGTGGCCTCGAACGTCAGCTTGCTGACCGGCGGGCAGATGGTGTTCCTGCCGGGGTTCGATCTGGATGCGGTGGTGGAGGCGCTGGGGCAGTCCACCGTGATGATGGGGGTGCCGACCTTTTACACGCGGCTGCTGGATGACCCGCGCCTGACCCGTGAGGGGGTGGCGCATATGCGGCTGTTCATCTCCGGCTCGGCGCCGCTCTTGTCGGAAACGCACATCGCCTTCGAAGCGCGCACCGGACTGCGGATTCTGGAACGCTATGGCATGACGGAAACGAACATGAACACCTCCAACCCCTATGACGGGGAGCGGCGGGCGGGCACGGTGGGCCTGCCGCTTCCGGGGGTGGAGCTGCGCCTGATGGCCGAGGGGCGGCCGGTGGCCGAAGGCGAGGTTGGCGTGATCGAGGTGCGCGGCCCGAATGTGTTTCGGGGCTATTGGCAGATGCCGGACAAGACCGCCGAAGACCTGCGCCCCGATGGCTGGTTCATCACCGGCGATCTGGCGACGCGCGATGCCGATGGCTATGTCACCATCGTGGGCCGCGCCAAGGATCTGGTGATCACCGGCGGTTTCAACGTCTATCCCAAAGAGGTGGAGGAGGTGCTCGACAGCTTGCCCGGCGTGGCCGAGTCCGCCGTGATCGGGGTGCCGCATCCGGATTTCGGCGAGGCGGTCTTTGCCGTGCTGGCGCGGGGGCGCGACGGGGGGCCTGATCTGGACGCGGTGCGCGCGGCGGTGGCGCAAAGGCTGGCCAAGTTCAAGCACCCCAAGGGCTATGCTGTTGTCGACGCGCTGCCCCGCAACACGATGGGAAAGGTGCAGAAGGCGGCGCTGCGCCAGAGCCATGCGGATGCCTTCAGGGGCGATCAGCCGTCCTGAGCGGGCGCGGGTTCATCGGTAGCCGTGTCGTCTGCGGGCAGATCGCCCGACAATTCGCGCGCCAGAAACCGCTCGAAGGCGTCGAGATCCACGGCTTCGAACTGGCCGAACCCCTGCATCCAGACGCTTGCGGCGCGCAGGGCGTCCGGCTCCAGCTTGCACCAGATCACCCGCCCGCGCTTTTCGCGGCTGACCAGCCCCGCCTCTGTCAGCACGGTGAGGTGTTTCGAGATGGCGGCAAGGCTCATCTGGAATGGCTCTGCCACATCTGTCACCGCCATGTCGTCTTCCAGCAGCATTGACAGGATCGCCCGACGGGTCGGGTCGGCGAGGGCTGCGAAGACAGAGGAAAGCGCGTCGGTCATGGCGTAAACCTTGGTCATCCTTTGGCAAAAAGGTCAACCGGCGGGTTGAGGGTTGGCGCGCTCTGGCAGCGGCAAAGAGAAAATCAACTGATCAGTTGAATATGGAAATCGGGGGTGCGGCCCGGCTTTGCGGCGGTGCGTGGTGGAGCGTGACAGCGTAAGCGACTGATTTTTCTTCAAAACTGGGTGCTGCCTGTCTGCTTGACTCGGCGCGGCTGTGCCATTAGCACCGCGCCAACACTCTTCATGGGGGCAAGGCTGGTGTCCGACCCGCAGAATCCGTCCGAAGCCGCCCGGTTAAAGGCGCTGGAGGCCCGGATCGCAGCGGCAAAAGCAGCCGGCGCGCCGACGCCCCATGTGAAGAAAGACTATTCGCAGGCCCAGGTGGCATGGCGCATGGTCATCGAGCTTGTGGCCGGTCTGGTGATCGGCTTCGGCATCGGATACGGGCTGGATACCCTCTTGGGGACCATGCCGATATTTCTGGTGCTGTTCATCGGGTTCGGTCTGGCCGCGGGGGTGAAAACCATGCTGCGGTCGGCCAATGAAGTGCAGGAACGCCGGCAGGCCGAAGACGCCGCCGAAAAGAGGGATGACTGACGTGGCAACGGAAGCAGAAGGCACAGGCTTGGTGTTCCATCCGATGGACCAGTTCATCGTGAAGCCGCTGTTCGGCGAAGGTCCGGTGATGTGGTACACGCCGACCAATGCGACGCTGTGGATGCTGATCGCGGTGCTGTGCGTTGTGGCCCTGTTCGTGCTTGGCACCCGTGGCCGCGCCGTCATTCCGAGCCGCCTGCAGTCGGTGGCCGAAGTGTTCTACGGCTTCATCTACAAGATGGTCGAGGATGTGACGGGCCATGACGGCGTGAAATACTTCCCGTGGATCATGACGCTGTTCCTGTTCATCTTCTTCTCGAACATGCTGGCGCTGATCCCGATGTCCTTCTCGCCGACCTCGCAGATCGCCGTGACCGCGGTTCTGGGCTTCGGTGTGTTCTTTGCGGTGACCATCATCGGTTTCGTCAAGAACGGCACGCATTTCCTCGGGCTGTTCTGGATGAAGGATGCGCCTCTCTTCCTGCGTCCGATCATCGCCGTGATCGAAGTGATTTCCTACTTCGTCCGTCCGGTGAGCCATTCCATCCGTCTTGCGGGCAACATCACCGCCGGTCACGCCGTGCTCAAGGTCTTCGCCGCATTTGCGGGGATCGCCCTGATTGCCCCGGCCTCCATCCTTGCGATCACCGCGATCTACGCCCTCGAGGTGCTGGTGGCCGTGATCCAGGCCTACGTCTTTACCATCCTGACCTGTGTCTACCTCAAGGATGCCCTGCATCCGGCGCACTGATACCGGTCGTCTCGTCCAGAAATCCAAATTCCATCGTAAGGAGCATCACATGGAACTCGCAGCAGCAGCCGCACTTGGCAAATTCATCGGCGCCGGCATTGCAGCCATCGGTGCGGGCATCGCCGCAGTCGGTGTGGGCAACGTGGCCGCGAACTACCTCGCTGGCGCATTGCGCAACCCGTCGGCAGCCGCTTCGCAGACCGCGACCCTGTTCATCGGCTTGGCCTTCGCCGAAGCTCTGGGCATCTTCGCCTTCCTCGTCGCCCTCCTGCTGATGTTCGCAGCCTGATCACCCTTTGACGTCTTGCGAAACGAGGGTGCAGCGCGCTTGCGTTGCCCCCTTGAGTTTCAAAGGGTCCGATGGAGGACATGATGGCTACTGAAACACTCGCAGAAGGTGTTGCGCATGGCGGGGCTGCGCTCAGTTCCTGCCTTGGAGCGAACGGCAGTGCCATTGGCATGCCCCAGCTCTGCGTCGACTGGATGCCAAACCAGATTTTCTGGCTTCTGGTTGCCCTGACCGCGATCTACTTCTTCCTGTCGCGCATTGGTCTGCCGCGGATCGGTGCCGTTCTGGCCGAACGTCAGGGCACGATCACCAATGATCTGGCCGCTGCCGAGGAAATGAAACTGCAGGCGGTTGCCGCCGAACAGGCCTATGTGGCGGCTCTGGCGCAGGCCCGTGCCGATGCAAACCGCATCGTGGCCGAGGCGAAGGCCGAGATCCAGAAAGACCTGGATGCGGCGCTTGCCAAGGCGGATGCCGAGATTTCGGCGAAATCCGCCGAGTCGGAGGGCCGGATTGCAGAAATCCGCGCCGGTGCAATGGATGCCGTGGCACAGGTGGCCAAGGATACCGCACAGGAACTGGTGCTTGCCCTGGGCGGCTCGCGCGATGCCCGTGCTGTGACGGCGGCGGTTTCCGCCCGGTTGAAGGGGTAAGGCAATGACCAGAGTTATGACCATTGCCCTTGCGCTTGCAGCCAGCCCGGCCTTTGCGGCCAGCGGCCCGTTTTTCAGCCTGCGCAATTCCGACTTCGTGGTGTCGATCGCGTTTCTGGTGTTCATCGGTATCCTGATCTACTTCAAGGTGCCGTCGAAGATCACCGGCATGCTCGACGCCCGCGCCGCCCAGATCAAAGCCGATCTGGAAGAAGCGCGCGCGCTGCGGGAAGAGGCCAAGGCCCTGCTGGCGTCCTATGAGCGCAAGCAGAAAGAGGTCAAGGAACAGTCGGAGCGGATCGTTGCCGCGGCCAAGGCCGAGGCAGAGGCCGCTGCGGCGCAAGCCAAGGCCGATATGCACCAGTCGATTGCCCGCCGGATGGCCGCTGCCGAAGAGCAGATCCAGGCCGCCGAGAACTCGGCTGTGCGGGCCGTGCGCGAAGAGGCGGTTTCGGTCGCTGTTGCCGCTGCGGGTGCCGTTCTGGCCAAGCAGATGACGGCAGAGTCGGCGCAAGCCTCGATCGACGCGGCGATCAAGCAGGTCGATGCCAAGCTGCACTGAGCGGCGTGCACCAGGATGATACGGAAAAACCGGCGCTTGCGCCGGTTTTTTCATGCGGTGTCAGCCACGCGTGCGTTCGTGTTCGAAACGCTGCTGGGCAATCGCCTCGTTCTTTTCGGCCTTGATCTGGTCGGACAGCGCCTGTTCCACATAGGACAGATGCGCCTCTACCGCGGCACGGGCGGCGGCGGGGTCGCGTGATTGCAGGCCGACATTGATGGCGCGATGCTGGTCGAGCAGCACATCGCGGGTGGTGCGGTTGCGGAACATCATCTGGCGGTTGTAGAACACGCCCTGCCGCAGCAGATCATACATCGAGCGCATCATGTGCAGCATCACGACGTTATGGCTGGCCTCGATGATTGCCAGATGGAAGGCGGCATCGAGCGCGGCTTCATCGGTGGGATCGCGTTTGAGATGCGCGGCCTCCATCTTCTGGAACACGGCATCAACGACCTTGAGATCGGTGTCCGAGCCAAGACGCGCCGCCCGCTCGGCGGCCAGCCCCTCCATATCACGGCGAAAGGCGATGTAGTCGAACACCGCCTCGTCATGGGTGGCAAAGAGTTGCACCAGCGCGCCGGAGAAGGCGGAACCCAGCACCTCGGCCACATAGATGCCCGCACCGGCCTTGCTGACCAGAAGCCCGCGCGCCTGCAGGTCGGCCACCGCATCGCGCAACGAGGGGCGGGAGACCCCCAGACGGTCTGACAACTCTCGCTCGGAGGGCAGGCGTTCACCGGGGCGCAGGATGCCGCGCAGGATCAACTGCTCGATCTGGCGCACGACGGATTGCGAGAGCTTTTCGGTGTGGATTTTTGTAAAAGGCATGAACACGGGCACCTGATTGGATTGGTCAAAATCTATGACCACAGCGGTCCGCGCTCAAGGCAAAACTCTGTCGCCCCGCCGCAACAAAAAGGCCGCCCCCGAAGGAGCGGCCTTGTCGATGTAAGGGTGGCTTACTGCGTCGGGCGGATGATGATTTCCACGCGGCGGTTCTGGGCGCGGCCCTGCGGGGTCGCGTTGGAGGCGACCGGCTGATCGAAGCCGCGCCCGATGTTGGTGATGCGGCTGAACGGCACGCCGTTCTGCGTCAGCACGTTCGACACGGCCACGGCGCGGCGCTGCGACAGATCGTAGTTATAGGCTGCCGAGCCGGTGTTGTCGGTGTGGCCGATGACTTCGATCCGGCTGTTGGGATAGCGGATCAGGCTTTGCGCGACCGAGGCAAGGTCAGCCCGCAGGTCGGGGCGCAGCGCGGTGCTGTCGACTGCAAAGAGCAGGTCTTGCGGGAGGTTCACCACAAGGAATTGGCCGTTGTTGGTGACGGTCACGTTCGGGTTGTTGATCGAGCCGCGCAGTTCGGCAGCCTGACGGTCCAGCGTGGCGCCGATGGCACCGCCCGCGATTGCGCCGACTGCGCCGCCCAGAACGGCCCGGCCCAGACGGTCCTCGCCCGAGCTGGCACCGGCAGCCGCACCGACCAGACCGCCGAGGATTGCGCCTTGTTGCGCGCGCGCGTTCGGATTGTCGGGGAATGCGTTGGGGTCGACACATGCGGTCAACGCGAGAAGCGATGCTGCCGAGAGAAGAAGGGGGGTCTTGAAGGTCATGTCTGCCGCCTCATGAATATTGTGCGCTGCGGACAGAGCCCGCAAGCTGATTGCGCTTATACCAACGCAAGCGCAGGCCAAACAGTTCCCTGTGAGGTTGCGCAAGTTTTCGCGCATCACATTGCGGTGTTGGCGGCGTCGGCGCGGGCGGATTCATGGGCGAGGATCGCGCGTTTGACCGGCAGGCCCCAGTGATAGCCGCCCAAGGCCCCGCTTTTTCGCAGGGCGCGGTGGCAGGGGATCAGCAGGCTGATCGGGTTGCGCCCCACGGCGGTGCCGACCGCGCGCACCGCCTTGGGGTGGCCGATGACGGTGGCGATGTCGCTGTAGGTGGTCACATGGCCGGAGGGGATGCGCAACAGCGCTTCCCAGACCTTGATCTGGAACGGCGCGCCGATGAGAAAGAGCGGCGTGCTGGCGTTCTGGCCGTGGCGCGCACCGAAGGCCTGAAGCGCCCAGTGCCGCAGGAAATCGGGGTCTTCGACGAAATGCGCCTTGGGCCAGCGGCCCAGCAGATCGTCGCGCGCGGCCTGCTCGCCGGTTTCGGCGGCAAAGCCGATGCCGCAGATGCCCTTTTCGGTTCCGGTCACAAGGGCGGGGCCAAAGGGGCTGTCGAACCAGCCGCAGCGGATGGTGAGCCCTTCGCCCGCGCGGGCGAAATCGCCCGGTGTCATCGCTTCCCATGTCAGGAACAAATCATGCAGGCGGCCGCTGCCAGACAGGCCCGCCGCATCGGCGGTGGCAAGGGTTGTGTGGCGGGTGGCCAGCAGCGACTTGGCGTGATCGAGCGCCAGATATTGCTGGTAGCGCTTCGGGCTGACGCCCACCCAAGCGGAGAACAGGCGCTGGAAATGTGCCGCGCTCATCCCCATGCGGGCGGCAAGCGCCTCGAGCGTCAGGCCCGGCCCGCCGCTGTCGATCTCGCGCAGGGCACGGCCAATGACGTTGTAATGGTAGTCGGGGGACAGGTCGGACATCGGGCTTCTCCTTGCGGGCAGTCTAGGACGCGCGATGCGGCATTGCGACCCGTTTCCTGCGGGTTTGACTGCTTGCGATGCCCCGCGATGTGTGGTGCAAAAGCGCATGGTCAGACAGCTCGATTTTCACGCGATGCAGGCGGTTTTCTCACGGTTTCAGGCGCTGGAGCCGGAGCCGAAGGGAGAGCTTGAGCATGTGAACGCCTTTACGCTGGTGGTGGCTGTGGCCCTGTCGGCGCAGGCGACCGATGTGGGGGTGAACAAGGCCACGCGCGCCCTGTTCGCCGTTGCCGACACGCCGGAAAAGATGCTTGCCTTGGGCGAGGAACGGCTGATTGACCATATCAAGACCATCGGCCTTTACCGCAACAAGGCCAAGAATGTCATGCGGCTGAGCCAGATTTTGGTCGATCGGTATGGCGGGCAGGTGCCGTCGAGCCGTGCCGCGCTGCAATCCTTGCCGGGGGTGGGGCGCAAGACGGCCAATGTGGTGTTGCAGATGTGGTTCGGCCATCCGGCCCATGCGGTCGATACGCATGTGTTTCGCGTCGGCAATCGCACCGGCATTGCGCCGGGGCGGGACGAGCTGGCGGTGGAGCGCGCGCTGGAAGATCATGTGCCGGTCGCCTTCCAGCAGCATTCGCATCACTGGCTTATTCTGCATGGCCGGTATATCTGCGTCGCGCGCAAACCCAAATGCGGTATCTGCCCGATCCGGGACTGGTGCCTTTACGAGGATAAGACCGAATGAAAACGTATCAGGTTGTCGGGATCGGCAATGCCATCGTGGATGTTTTTGCCCAGTCCGATGACAGTTTTCTGGAGCTGATGGGCATCGAGAAGGGCATCATGCAGCTGGTCGAGCGTGAGCGGGGCGAGTTGCTTTACGCCGCGATGAAAGACCGCAAGCAGGCGCCGGGCGGGTCGGTGGCAAACACGCTGGCGGGACTTGGCAATCTGGGCCTGACGACGGGGTTCATCGGCCGCGTGCATGATGATGCGCTGGGGCGGTTCTATGCCAAGTCGATGGATGACAACGGCACCAGCTTTGTGAACCCGCCCGTGCCGGGGGGCGAATTGCCGACCTCGCGGTCGATGATCTTCGTCTCGCCCGATGGCGAGCGGTCGATGAACACCTATCTGGGCATCTCGTCCGAGCTTGGCCCCGATGACGTGTCCGATGACGTGGCGGGGCAGGCCGAGATCCTGTTCCTCGAAGGGTATCTTTACGACAAGCCCAAGGGCAAGCAGGCGTTCGAGCGCGCGGCGCAGCTGTGCCGGAGCAATGGCGGCAAGGCAGGCATCGCGCTGTCGGACCCGTTCTGCGTGGATCGTCACCGCGAGAGCTTCCGCCGCCTTGTGCGCGACCTCGACTATGTGATCGGGAACGAGCACGAATGGGAATCGCTCTACCAGACCGATCTGGACACGGCATTGGCGCAGGCGGCACAGGATTGCGGTCTGGTGGTCTGCACCCGTTCGGGGCGCGACGTGATCTTGCTGCGCGGCGAGGAGCGGGCGCAGGCGCCGGTCAAGCGGATCGTTCCGGTGGATGCGACGGGCGCGGGGGACCAGTTCGCGGCGGGGTTCATCTATGGCATGGCGACGGGGCAGGCGCTTGGCACCTGTGGCCGCATGGGCTGCGTGGCCGCCGCCGAGGTCATCAGCCATTTCGGCGCGCGCCCCGAGACCGACCTCAAGGCGTTGTTCAGGCGGGAAGGCTTGATCTGACCGCGCAGACTTCAAGCCACATCGCATCGAGACGGTCGATTTGGGCCGGATCGAAGCGATGCGCCTCTTTCCAGTATTTGCCCGAGGGGACCATGTAGCCAAGCTCTGCCTCGCGCTGCAGGACGGCGTGAAGGTGCGGTGATGGCATCTGCGGGCGTTGACGGGACAGATCGGCGCGCGCCGCGCGGGGAAAGACCAGCCGCGAGTCTGCCGCATCGGAAAGGTTGACCACCGCGCAGCCTTCGCGCGCGGCCAGCGCCATGAAACGGGCCGACTTGGCTTCAAGAGAGCGCAGGGAAATGTCGGGGCGCAGCGGGTCGGCGGTGCCGGTGCCGTAGAAATGGGTGTTGCCGCGGGCGGGATAGACCATGTCGCAACCGATGAAGCCGATCACCTGCGGGCGCAGCGCCGCAAGCGCCCAATAGGCCGCCGTAAAGGCCATCGTGCCGCCCGCATAGACAAAGCCGCCAAAGTCGTTCTGCAGCGGCACATATTCGGCCGAGGTCACGATGCGCTGTCCGGTGCCAAGCTGCACGGGCCGCCGGTCAACCGGAAAATCATCGGGGTGGATCAGCACATCCCAATCGGGCCTGACCTGCCATGCGTTGTTGATGGCAACCAGCGTGGCCCCGTCCTTGGCCCAAGCCTTTGAGGCCAGAACGCCGGGGCCAGAGCCCATGATGATCACCGTCCGCATGTACCGCCCCCGTCTATGCCTGACGGCAAGGTAGAGCAGCCCCCTGACAAAGCCAGAAGAAATTCAGTCGCCCAGTTTGGCGTGAACCTCGTCCAGATCGATCTGGCCGATGGGCAGCTTGTTCGCCGGATTGTCGAAATCATATTTGAAAAGCTGGAAGTCGCGTTTGTAGATTTCCCACACCAGATGGCGCGACAGATCGTCGAAGTAATCCTCGACCGGATGCGCGCGTTTGGGGCCGTGGCCCTCGCTTTCGTTGAAGCGGGGAATTTTCTTCAGGTCTACCGGGTGTTTGAGGGTGGTCTTGTTCAACACCTCTTGCATCCCGTCGTTGAACATCTCGGTGAAGAAGATGTGGTCATAGCGCCCGCCGTTGACGATGAAGGTCGAGATATGTCCTGACATGGCCGACCAGTGGATGTCAGGCTCCATCGGTTTGCGCCAGCGGATGGTGTCGCGCGCAAAGAGCAGAAAGCGGCGGAAGCTCTTGATCTGGTCGAAGTCGAAATTGTCTTCGGGGCTGCCCACCTCGACCCCGTATTTCTGCGCCAGTTGCGGCACCAGATTGCCGCGATAGCGTTTGCCGTTGCGCTGGATGCCGCAGATCTTGTCGAAGAACGAGGACAGGATGCGCTGATAGGGGTTGCGCACACAGGTGAAGGCAAAGGACTTGTGCGCCTTCACATTCTGTTCGATCAGCGGCTGGCTTTCGTCCTGCGCCCATTTGTGCAGGCCGGTCTTCGAATCGTGGATATCGCCGTCAAAGAACTTGCCATGATCGGAATAGAACATGATCTGGCCGATGGTCGAGCAGGCGCATTTGGGCACCACCCGATAGACCATGCTTTCGCTTTCCGTCATCCACGTTCCGGGAAACCCCATGTTCGCCTGCTCCATTCCTGCCGGGCTTGGCCGCCCGATGCATTCTTGCCCCATGAATCGCAAATAAACGCTGTCGTTTCAACGTGTGTTAAAGCTATTTAGGGAAACAGTGACTCAGCCGCCTCGGGGAACGTCGCCAGCATGGCAAGAATAGCCTACATCCTTCTGACGCATAAGGACCCGGAGGGCGTGATCGCGCAGGCGGAGCGGCTGACGGCGGCTGGCGATTTCGTGGCGATCCACTTCGACGCCAACGCAAATCCGGCGGATTTCGACAAGATCCGAACCGTGCTGGCCTCTAACGCCTCGGTCGTCTTTGCCAAGCGCCGCGTCAAATGTGGCTGGGGCGAGTGGAGCCTTGTCGAAGCGTCCTTGCTGGCCGTGCGCGCGGCGGTGGAGGCGTTTCCGAGGGCCACGCATTTCTACATGCTGTCGGGCGACTGCATGCCGATCAAATCGGCGGAATATGCGCATGACTTTCTGGACCGCGAGGATATCGACTACATCGAGGCGGTGGATTTCTTCAACTCGGACTGGATCAAGACCGGCATCCGCGAAGAGCGGCTGATCTACCGCCACTACTTCAACGAGCGCACCCAGAAAGAGTGGTTCTACCGCTCGATGAACCTGCAGCGCCGCCTCGGGCTGTCGCGCAAGGTGCCGGCCGATATCCAGATGCAGATCGGCTCGCAATGGTGGTGCCTGCGCCGTCGGACGATCGAGCAATTGCTGAACTTCTGCGACCGGCGCGGCGATGTGATGCGGTTCTTCCGCACCACATGGATTCCGGATGAGACGTTTTTCCAGACGCTGGTGCGCCATCTGGTGCCGGAGGCCGAAATCCGCTGCCGCACGCTGACATTCCTGATGTTCACCGATTACGGGATGCCGGTGACCTTCTACAACGATCATTACGATCTGTTGCTCAGTCAGGATTTCATCTTTGCCCGCAAGATCAGCCCGCAGGCAAAAGAGCTCAAGGCGCGTCTGGGTGCGCTCTACACAAGTCATAACGTGCGCTTCCAGATCTCGAACGAGGGGCGCAGCCTGTTCAAGTTCCTGACTGGGCGGGGCCGGATCGGGCGGCGGTTCGCGCCAAGGTTCTGGGAAAAGGAAAGCACGCTGGGCCGCGAGCGGCAGTTGATGATGGTCACCTGCAAGAAATGGCATGTGGCCAAGCGCTTGGTGGAAAGGGTGCGGCAGGTTACCAACATGCCAGCCATCGAATACCTTTTCAACGAGGACAGCACGCCTTTGCCCGATCTGGGCGGTATCCAGAACACGCTGGAAAAGCGCACCCGCCACCGGCGCGCGCTGGTGCGGATGCTGTTCGATTACTGGCAGACCGACAAGCTGGTGCTGTGCATTGATCCGGCAAATGTCGATCTGATGCAGGATTTTTACAATGACAAGGCCACCGTGCGTCTGCTGGAGATCGAATGCGATTTCAGTGACGACTATCTGATCGGCCATGCGCGGCGGGTGGGTCTGGCGGGTGACCGCACGCCGCAGGCCACGATTGACCGCCTGCTGCCCACGATCCGCTATGACGTGAAGTTTGAATCCGACCGTATCCGCGATGCGGGGTTCCGGAACCTGCACCGGATCAGGCAATCCGCGAGTGTCGATGAAAACACCCTTCCGCTGGCCGAGTTTCTTGATATTCCGGTCGAGAACGCCCGCGAGATCGCGGCCACCGAATATCTCTTTGTGGACTGACCCCGATGACAAAAACCTATGATCCGACCAATATCTTTGCCCGCATCCTGCGCGGAGAGATTCCGAACAAGACGGTTCTGGAAACGCCGCACAGCCTTGCCTTTCACGACATCAATCCGCAGGCCCCCGTGCATGTGCTGGTGATCCCCAAGGGGGCCTATGTCGATTTCGCGGCTTTCGCGGCGCAGGCTTCGGCAGAGGAACTGGTCGATTTCCACCGCGCCTGCGCGCAGGTCTGCGAGATGCTGGGCCTGACGGGCGCAGACGGCTACCGCGCGATCACCAATGCAGGCGCCCACGGCATGCAAGAGGTGCCGCATTACCATCTGCATATCCTGGGCGGCCGCGTCTTGGGCCGTCTGGTCGAACGGGCCTGACCCCGAGCGGGGGCGGGGCTAGTGGGCTGCGGCCCAGTTCTGGCCTTGCCCCGCCTCGACCGTCAGCGGCACCTTGAGGCTGAGCACCGGATGATGGGCGTTTTCCATCACCGCCTTGGCGATGCGCGTCAGTTCTGCGGCATCTTCCTCGGCCACGTCGAACAGCAATTCGTCATGCACCTGTAGCAGCATCTTGGCATCCAGCCCTGCGATGGCCTCGGGCATGCGGATCATGGCGCGGCGGATCACATCGGCGGCGGTGCCCTGAATGGGCGCGTTGATGGCGGCGCGTTTGGCAAAGCCGGCGGTCGGACCCTTGGCGTTGATCTCGGGCGTATGAATTTTGCGACCGAACAGGGTCTGAACATAGCCCGTGGCCTGCGCCGATTTGACAGTTTCCGACATATACTCCCTGATACCGGGAAACCGCTCGAAATAGCGGTCGATAAAGCCCTGCGCCTCGGCGCGCGGGATACGCAGGTTGCGTGCGAGGCCAAAGCCCGAAATGCCGTAGATGACGCCGAAGTTGATCGCCTTGGCGCGGCGGCGGATTTCGCCGGTCATCTGGTCGAGCGGCACGCTGAACATCTCGGATGCGGTGAGCGCGTGGATGTCGATGCCCTCGCGGAAGGCCTGTTGCAGCGCGGGGATGTCGGCCACATGGGCGAGGATGCGCAGTTCGATCTGGCTGTAGTCGAGCGACACCAGCACGCGCCCCTTGGGGGCAACAAACGCCTCGCGGATGCGGCGGCCTTCCTCGGTGCGGATCGGGATGTTCTGCAGGTTCGGGTCGGTGGAGGACAGCCGCCCCGTGACCGCACCGACCAGCGAGTAGGACGTATGCACCCGCCCGGTTTCGGGGTTGATGTGGTCTTGCAGGGCGTCGGTATAGGTGGATTTCAGCTTGGAAAGCTGCCGCCAGTCCAGCACCCGTGCCGCCAGTTGCGCGCCCTGCGGGTGGCTGTCTTCCAGCGTGGTGATGTCCTCGAGCACATCGGCGCCGGTGGCATAAGCCCCCGTCTTGCCCTTCACGCCGCCGGGGAGGCCAAGGCGGTCAAACAGGATTTCGCCAAGCTGCTTGGGGGAGCCCACGTTGAACGGCTCTCCCGCGAGGGTCTGGATCTCGTCTTCCAGCCCCGCCATTTTCTGCGCGAAAGCGTTGGACATGCGCGAGAGCGTGTCACGGTCTACCTGGATGCCGTGCATTTCCATCCGCGCCAGCACCGGCACCAGCGGGCGTTCCAGCGTTTCATAAACGGTGGTGACGCGGGCGCGGTGCAGGTTGGGGCGGAAGGTCTGCCACAGGCGCAGGGTGATGTCGGCATCCTCGGCGGCATATTTTACAGCATCGTCAATCGCCACGCGGTCAAAGGTGATCGCCGATTTGCCCGTGCCCAGCAGCGGCTTAATCGGAATGGGTGTGTGGCCCAGATAGGTTTCCGACAGCACATCCATGCCGTGATTGTGCAGGCCCGCATACATGGCCGAGGACATCAGCATGGTATCTTCGATTGGGGCCACGGTGATGCCGAGGCGGGCGAGGATCTTCCAGTCATATTTCATGTTCTGGCCGATCTTGAGGATCGCGGGGTCTTCCAGAACGGGCTTGAGCACCGCCAGAACGTCGCCGAGCGGCAGTTGCCCCGGCACCAGATCGCTTGCGCCGAACAGATCGCCGCCGCCCTGTTTGTGGCCGATGGGGATATAGCAGGCGCGGCCCGCATCGACGGCAAGGGAAATGCCGACCAGATCGGCGCGCATTTCATCAAGGCTGGTGGTTTCGGTGTCCACCGCGACATGCCCCACCTCGCGGATGCGGGCGGCCCAGGCCTCGAGCGCGGGCAGGCTGTCGACCTTTTCATAGCTGGCGGGGTCAAAGGGCAGGCGTTCGGGCGCGGCGGCCTGTGGTGCCGGCGCTTCGGGCACGGCAGGCGCGTCGACCTTGAGCCGTTCGGACACACGGCGGGTGAGGGTGCGGAACTCCATCTCTTGCAGGAAGCCCAGCAGCTTTTCGGGGTCCGGCTCCTGCACCGCCAGATCGTCGATGCCAAAGTCCAGCGGCACCTGCGCATCGAGCGAGACAAGGCGCTTGGAAATGCGGATCAGCTCGGCATTCTCGATCAGCGCCTCGCGGCGTTTGGGCTGCTTGATCTCGCCCGCACGCTCCAGCAGGGTTTCAAGATCACCGTATTCGTTGATCAGGAGGGCAGCGGTCTTTAATCCGATGCCCGGGGCCCCCGGCACGTTATCGACCGAATCCCCCGCGAGTGCCTGCACATCGACCACGCGCTCGGGACCGACGCCGAACTTCTCGAACACCTCGTCGCGGTCGATGGTCCGGTCCTTCATCGGGTCGCGCATCAGCACGCCATTGCCGACCAGTTGCATCAGGTCCTTGTCCGAGGAGATGATGGTGCAGGCCCCGCCCGCCTCGACCGCCTGACGGGCAAGGGTGGCGATGATGTCATCGGCCTCATAGCCGTCAATCTCGATGCAGGCGACGTTGAAGGCGCGGGTGGCGTCACGGGTGAGCGGGAATTGCGGGCGCAGGTCTTCGGGCGGCTCGGGGCGGTTGGCCTTGTAGAGCGGGTAGATGTCGTTGCGGAAGGTCTTGGACGAAAAGTCGAAGATCACAGCGATATGGGTCGGCACCTCGCGGCCCGATTTGGTCAGCTCGCCCCACAGGATGTTGCAGAAGCCGGCAACCGCGCCGACCGGAAGCCCGTCGGATTTGCGCGTCAGCGGCGGCAGGGCGTGATAGGCGCGGAAGATATAGGCCGATCCGTCGATCAGATGCAGGTGGTGACCTTTTCCGAAACCGTCACTCATGGCCAATCTCCTTGCCGAACCGTCGCGGCCAGTCTTGCCATGTTCCGCCGCATGCTGCCACCCTTTGCACGGCAGAATATGCGCGCGGCCCAAGGGGGCAGAGGGTTGACAGGAGGGGCAATCCGCCGCAGTTTGCGCGGCATGCTGCACCTGAACGCCATAAAGACCGCTCCTGCGTCGTTTTATTGGACCTGCGCCACATAGGCGGCAGGGCAGTTTCGCATGAAACCCCCATCAGCCGCCCGCAAGGGTCAGGCCGATGAAGATGGTTCCTCCCGCGCGGGCCCCTCGCGTGAGAGAGACCAAGATCGTGATCCCGAACCATCCCCCTGTTGAAATCCGCCCGCTGGCGGCGGCGCACCTGCCCGAGGTGCATCGCATGCTGATCGACCTTGCCGCCCATCATGGCGATGTGGCCACCATCACGCCGCCGATGCTGCGCGCGCTGGTGCTGGATGCACCGGACCTGCGCGGGCTGGTCGCCTTTCCGGCAGACCGTCCGTCCCGTCTTCCGGTCGGCTATGCGCTGCTGACGCGGCGCACCGACCTGATCACCGGGCGGTCGGGCTATGACATCACGCATCTGTTCGTGCAGGATGTGTTTCGCGGCCGGGGGATCGGGCGCGCGCTGGTCGCGGCGGCGCGCGATCTTGCGCAGGCGGAAGGCTGCAAGCGGCTGACCATCGGCACCCATCCGCGCAATGCAGGGGCGGCGCTGGCCTATCGCGCGATGGGGCTGGTGGAACGCCCGATGCCGGGGCCGTCCTTTGCGGTGCCGCTGGGCTAGGCGCGGGCCTTAGTGATCGCCGTGCGCATGCTCGCGGTCGATCACATAGCGCTTGTCGCAATAGCCGCATTCGACATAGCCCAGATCCTCGGGGATCGTGAGCCAGACGCGCGGGTGGCCCAAGGCGCCTTCGCCGCCGTCGCAGGCGACTTTCCAGGTGGTGACGATCTGGGTTTCCGGCGCGTCGATGCTCATGGCTGTGATCCTTGGTCTTGCTGCGCCCGCATCATACGGAAAACCGCTGCTGGGGCAAGGGCGCGGCGCGTCAATCGCCGATCTTGCGATGGCGCGATTTGAGCGCCTGCAGCCACATCAGCCCGTGCACCGTGGCGCGGGCCGGACGGTATTCGCCCGAGACCCAGATGTCGCGGTCTGCGGCATCAAGCTCGGCGCAAAGCGCGGGCAGATCGAAGCCGCCGCCGCCCGGTTCGTTGCGCGACGGAAAACCCGCGATCTGGACATGGGAAACGCGTTCGCGGTGGCTGGCCCAGACCGCGCTGGCATTGCCGTGGATGCGCGCGGCGTGCCAGACATCGAATTGGAGGCCGATCTGCGGCGCGTTCAGGTCTTCCAGAATACGGGCCGCCTGATCGAAATCGTTCAGGAAATAGCCGGGCATGTCATCGGAATTGATCGGCTCTATCGTGAGGCCCAGATCGGGTGCCTGATGCACAGCCCATGTCAGATTTTCGCGGTAGGTCTGTTCGGCCTGCGGGCCGCGCGCGACCCCCGCCATCACATGCACCCGTTTGGCGCCAAGGCGGCTGGCAAGGCTGGCCGCGCGCAGAAAGCCGCTGCGAAACCGCTCTTCCTCGCCCGGCACGGCGGCAAAACCGCGGTCTCCGGCTGACCAGTTGCCCGGGGGCGTGTTGATGAGTGCAAGCGGCAGACCGGCCAGCGCCTTTTCCCATTCCGTTTCGGAGTGGTCATAGGGGAACAGGATTTCGGCCCCGTCGAAGCCTGCCTGCGCGGCAAGGTCCGGCCGGTGCAGGCTGGGCACCTCGGTGAACAGCATGGTCAGATTGGCGGCAAATCGGGGCATTCAGGGCAGGTCGGCCGATGGGATCATGGGAAAAAACGCGCCCGCAGACCAGACGCCGAACCAGGGGGTGCCGTCAACCTCTTCCTGCGTGCCAAGATCGACAAGGCGGTAGAAAGTCTTGCGGTCGATGCGCGCCTCCATCCCGCCGCGCACATGCAGATAGGGCGACGGCTCTCCCGTTTGCGGATCGATGGTGACGCGGATGGCATGGTCGGGGCCGGCCAGCACCTCATCCTCGGTCTTGGTCAGAAAGGTAAGGGTCTGGTCGCGCCCTGTGCCGGTGCGGGTAACATCGATGGCAAGAAAGGGGGTGTCATCTACCGTGATCCCCACCTTTTCCACCGGTGTCACCAGAAAATACCGGTCTCCCTCGCGTTTCAGGATGGTCGAGAACAGCCGCACCATCCGCGCCCGCCCGATCGGGGTGCCTTCGTGGAACCATGTGCCATCGCGGGCGATGCGCATGTCCAGATCGCCGCAATAGGGCGGGTTCCACAGATGCACGGGGGGCAGGCCCTTTTGGGGCAGGGCCGCGAGCGAGGCGGTGAGCCCTTCGGCAGAGACTGCTGCGCGTGTGTCGTTCGACATGACGGGGCCTTTCGGTTTCGGCACAAGTGGCGCGCCGCTGGCCTTTCTATGTAAGCATCCCGCGCGGGTTTGACCACTGCCACGCAAAATCCGCTGCCTTTGCGGGCGCTGGCCCTTGCATCAAACCGAGGGGCCGCGCATGCAAGGGGGATGACACATGCCGACGATCCGAACCCCGCCAAGGCCGAGGCCCGCCTGACCGCAGAGGCGCTGGGCTGGACCCCGTTTTTCGAGGCGCAACTGACGCCCGCCGATGCCGCGCTGCTGCCGATGCGCGTGGCGACGGTCCACCGCGCGCGGATGAGCGCCGAGGGCGCGGCAGGGCCGGTGCGCCTGCAAATCGCGCCGCTGACCAATACCGCCGATTACGCCGTGGGCGATTGGGTTCTGGTGGAACCCGAAACCGATTTGCTGGTGCGCAGGCTGGAGCGTCAGACGCTGATCCAGCGCCGTACCGAAGGCGGGCGGGTGCCGCAACTGATGGCGGCCAATGTGGATACGCTGTTCATCGTCTCGTCCTGCAACGACGATCTGAACCCGGCGCGGCTGGAGCGGTATCTGGCGCTGGCAAACGAGGTTGGCACTGCGCCGGTGATCGTGCTGACCAAGGCCGATCAGGTCGCGGATGTGGCGCCCTTTGTTGCGCAGGTGATCGGGTTGCAGCGCGATTTGCCGGTGGTGGCGCTGAATGCCAATGCGCCCGAGGCGGCGCTGACGCTTGCGCCGTGGTGCGGGCATGGGCAGACGGTGGCGCTGGTTGGCTCTTCGGGGGTGGGAAAGTCATCCTTGCTCAATACGCTGGCAGCCAAGACCGGGGCAGAGGCGCAGTTGACGGGCAGCATCCGCGAGGATGATGCCAGGGGGCGGCATACCACCACAGCGCGGTCCTTGCACCGGATCGTGGGGGGTGGCTGGGTCATCGATACGCCGGGGATCCGCAGCCTGCAGGTCAGCGACCTGTCGGTGGGCCTTGACGTGCTTTTCGCCGAGATCGCGGAACTTGCCCCCGCCTGCCGCTTTCGCGACTGCACCCATGCGCATGAGCCGGGTTGCGCCGTGCAGGCCGCCGTTGCCGCAGGCGATCTGGACCCGGCGCGGCTGGAGCGTTGGCGCAAGTTGATGGAGGAGAACCGCGCCAACACCCCCGTGGCGACCGGACCGCGTGGAAACAAGACCACCAAGCCCTATGGCAAGCACCGCTAGGGCGGATTGATAGGCTGCGTCTATCGCTTGACGGATTTCCGATATTGATTGCAGGGGCATCAGCAGGGTAGCCTTTGGCGCACGCAAGCCAAAGGTCAGCCATGCACACAAGACTGCCCGTCCCCTCGGATGCCGAAATCTCTGCGCTGATTGCGCCGCATCTTGCGCTCGAGGGGCCGCTTTTGCCGATCTTGCATGACATTCAGGCGCGCTTTGGCCATGTGCCCGATCGCGCGCAGCCGCTGATTGCCGAGGCGCTGAATATCAGCAAGGCCGAGGTGCATGGCGTGGTGTCGTTCTATCACGATTTCCGCGAGGTGCCTGCGGGGCGGCATGTGGTCAAGATCTGTCGCGCCGAGGCCTGTCAGGCGATGGGCGGCGCGGCCTTGGCCGAGCAGACCTTGGCCAGGCTGGGAATCGGCTGGCATGGCACCACGGCGAATGGCGCGGTGACGGTCGAGCCTGTGTATTGCCTTGGCCTGTGTGCCTGCGCCCCTGCGGCGATGGTGGATGACAAGGTGGTGGGCCGTGTGGATGCCGCCCGGATGGATGCTTTGCTGCGCGAGGTGGGGGCATGAAGATTTACGTTCCCCTCGACAGTGCCGCCAAGGCGCTGGGCGCGGACGAGGTGGCCGAGGCGATTGTGGCCGAGGTCGCGCGCCGCGGGCTGGCGGTGGAACTGGTGCGCAACGGCTCGCGCGGGATGGTCTGGCTGGAGCCGCTGGTGGAGATCGACAGCGGCAGCGGGCGTCTGGCCTATGGCCCTGTCACGCCGCAGGATGTGCCGGCACTGCTCGATGGCACGCTTGCAGGGCTGGGTCCGGTCGAGGCGATCCCGTTCTTTGCGCGGCAGACGCGGCTGACCTTTGCGCGCTGCGGCGTAATCGACCCGCTGAACCTGCGCGACTACGAGGCGCATGGCGGGCTTGCGGGCCTGCGGCGCGCGCTGGAAATGACCCCAGCGCAGATCGTGCAGGAAGTGACCGACAGCGGCCTGCGTGGGCGGGGCGGCGCGGGCTTTCCCACCGGCATCAAGTGGAACACGGTTCTGGGGGCGAAGGCCCCGCAAAAGTATATCGTCTGCAATGCAGATGAAGGCGACAGCGGCACCTTCGCCGATCGCATGATCATGGAAGGCGACCCCTTTACCGTGATCGAAGGCATGGTGATTGCGGGGCTTGGCGTGGGCGCGACGCGGGGCTTTGTGTTTTTGCGCTCGGAATATCCTGACGCCATAAAAGTGATGAACGCCGCCGTGCAGATCGCGCGGGGCGCGGGGCTGCTCGGGGCCGATGTGCTGGGGTCGGGCCGTGCCTTTGACCTTGAGGTGCGCGTCGGGGCGGGGGCCTATGTCTGCGGCGAGGAAACCTCGCTCTTGAACGCGCTGGAGGGCAAGCGCGGCGTGGTGCGGGCCAAGCCGCCGCTGCCCGCGCTGGAAGGTTTCATGGGCCGCCCGACCGTGGTGAACAACGTGATCTCGCTGGCGACGGTGCCGGTGATCTTCGAAAAGGGCGCGACGCATTATGCCAACTTCGGGCTGGGGCGGTCGCGCGGGACGGTGACGCTGCAGATCGCGGGCAATGTGGCGCGGGGCGGGTTGTTTGAAACCGCCTTCGGGATGCGGCTTGGCGAACTGGTGAACGAGGTCGCGGGCGGCACCGCCACGGGCCGCCCTGTCAAGGCGGTGCAGGTGGGCGGGCCGCTGGGGGCCTATATGCCGGTGTCGAAGTTCGACACGCCCTTGGGCTATGAAGACTTTGACGCGGCGGGCGGTCTGATCGGCCATGCCGGACTGGTGGTGTTTGACGACACCACCGACATGCTGGGCATGGCGCGCTTTGCGATGGAATTCTGCGCGGTGGAATCCTGCGGCAAATGCACCCCCTGCCGTGTGGGCGCGGTGCGCGGCATGGAAACCATCGACCGGATTGCGCGCGGCGATGCGGCGGCGGTGCCGATCCTGACCGACCTGTGCGAGACGATGAAGCTTGGCTCGCTTTGTGCCTTGGGCGGCTTCACGCCGTTTCCGGTGATGTCGGCGCTGACCCATTTCCCCGATGACTTCGCGACGCGGAAAGAGGCTGCGGAATGACCGAAAAGGTGCAGGGCCCCGGGTCCTATTTCCCCGCCATCGAAAAGAAATACGGCCAGCCGATGCAGCATTGGTTCGACGAGATCGCGCCGATGCTGGAGCTTTCGCATATGCAGATCGTGTCCTTCCTGAAGGAAACCCATGCGATGGGCCACGGCCATGCCAATGCCATCGTCGCCCACCAGCTTGCCCAGAAGAAGAAGGGTGCCTGAGATGAAAGACTTCATCATTCCCGACCGCGATTTCGGAACCCCTGCCGCGCGCGCCAAAGAGATGGTCACGCTGAGCATCGATGGCTTTGATGTCACGGTTCCCGCCGGCACCTCTGTGATGCGCGCGGCGGCCGAGGCGGGCATTCAGGTGCCGAAACTTTGCGCGACAGACAGTCTGGAGGCTTTTGGCTCTTGCCGTCTGTGCGTGGTTGAGATCGAGGGGCGGCGCGGCACGCCCGCCTCTTGCACCACGCCCGTGACCCCCGGCATGGTGGTGCACACCCAGTCGGACACCGTGCGCAAGATCCGGCGCGGGGTGATGGAGCTGTATATCTCGGACCACCCGCTGGATTGCCTCACCTGCTCGGCGAATGGGGATTGCGAGTTGCAGGATATGGCGGGCGCGGTAGGCCTGCGCGATGTGCGCTATGAGGCGCAGAAAACCCATTTCCGCCCGCGCAACACCAGTGGCGAGGCGAACCCGCAGTATATTCCGAAAGATACGTCGAACCCGTATTTCACCTATGATCCGGCCAAGTGCATCGTCTGTTCGCGCTGCGTGCGGGCCTGCGAAGAGGTGCAGGGCACCTTTGCGCTGACCATCGAAGGGCGCGGTTTTGACAGCCGGGTGTCGTTCGGGGCGAAAACCGATACCGCGCTGGAGTCCGATTGCGTGAGTTGCGGTGCTTGCGTGCAGGCCTGCCCCACCGCGACCTTGCAGGAAAAATCGGTAATCGAACTCGGCACGCCGCAGAAATCGGTCATCACCACTTGCGCCTATTGCGGCGTGGGCTGTTCCTTCAAGGCCGAATTGAACGGCGACCAGCTGGTGCGCATGGTGCCTTACAAGCACGGCAAGGCCAACCGTGGCCATTCCTGCGTGAAGGGCCGCTTTGCCTATGGCTATGCCACCCACCGCGACCGCATACTGAAGCCGATGATCCGCGACCGGATCGACCAGCCGTGGCAAGAGGTCAGCTGGGACGAGGCGCTGCGCTTTGCCGCCGACCGGATGCGGGGCTTGCAGGAGAAATATGGCCGCCGCTCGATCGGGGTCATCACCTCCAGCCGCTGCACCAATGAGGAAACCTATCTGGTGCAGAAACTGGCGCGGGGTGTGTTCAGGAACAACAACACCGACACCTGCGCGCGGGTGTGCCACTCGCCCACTGGCTATGGTCTGGGCCAGACCTTTGGCACCAGCGCAGGGACGCAGGATTTCGACTCGGTCGAACACACCGATGTGGTGATCGTGATCGGGGCCAACCCGACCGACGGCCATCCGGTCTTTGCCAGCCGTCTGAAAAAGCGCCTGCGCGCCGGAGCCAAGCTGATCGTGATCGACCCGCGCCGGATTGATCTGGTGAAATCGGCGCATATCAAGGCGGCGCACCACCTTCCGCTGCGCCCCGGCACCAATGTGGCCGTGGTCTCGGCCTTGGCCCATGTGATCGTGACCGAAGGGCTGATGGATGAGGCCTTCATCCGCGAGCGCTGCGACTGGGACGAGTTTCAGGACTATGCCGCCTTTATCTCGGACCCGCGCCACTCGCCCGAAGCGACCGAGTTGCTGACCGGGGTGCCTGCCGCCGATCTGCGGGCGGCGGCGCGGCTGTTTGCCACCGGCGGCAACGGGGCGATTTACTATGGCCTTGGCGTGACCGAACATTCGCAGGGCTCCACGACCGTGATCGGGATTGCCAATCTGGCGATGCTGACCGGCAACGTCGGCCGCCCCGGTGTGGGGGTGAACCCGCTGCGGGGACAGAACAACGTGCAGGGGTCATGCGACATGGGGTCATTCCCGCACGAACTTCCCGGCTATCGCCATGTGAAAGGCGACGAGGCGCGCGCGGTGTTCGAAGCGGCCTGGGGGGTGACGATTGATCCGGAACCCGGCCTGCGCATCCCAAACATGCTGGATGCGGCGGTGGAGGGAACGTTCAAGGGGCTCTACTGCCAAGGCGAGGACATTCTGCAATCCGACCCCGACACCAAACATGTGGCAGCGGGTCTGGCGGCGATGGAATGTGTCATCGTGCATGACCTGTTCCTGAACGAGACGGCGAATTACGCGCATGTCTTCCTGCCCGGCTCCACCTTCCTTGAGAAAGACGGCACCTTCACCAATGCCGAGCGCCGCATCAACCGCGTGCGGCGCGTGATGGCCCCGCGCAACGGCTATGCCGACTGGGAGGTGACGCAGATGCTGGCGCGTGCGATGGGGGCCGATTGGCACTATACCCACCCGTCGCAGATCATGGATGAAATCGCGCTGACGACGCCCAGCTTTGCGGGGGTGAATTACGAGGTGCTGGAGGAGAAAGGCTCTGTCCAGTGGCCCTGCAACGAGGCGAACCCCGATGGCACCCCGCTGATGCATGTGGACGGTTTCGTGCGCGGCAAGGGGCGGTTCATCGTGACCGAATATGTCGCCACCGAAGAACGCGCCGGCCCGCGCTTCCCGCTTTTGCTCACCACGGGGCGCATCCTGTCGCAATATAACGTGGGGGCGCAGACCCGGCGCACCGCGAATGTGGTCTGGCACGATCAGGATGTGCTGGAAATCCACCCGCATGATGCCGAAGTGCGCGGGGTGAAGGAAGGCGATTTCGTGCGTCTCGCCTCGCGTTCGGGGGAGACGACCCTGCGGGCGAAACTGACAGACCGGGTGTCGCCGGGCGTGGTCTATACCACCTTCCACCACCCCGACACGCAGGCCAATGTGATCACCACCGATTTTTCGGACTGGGCCACCAACTGCCCGGAATACAAGGTCACGGCGGTGCAGGTCTCTCCGTCCAACGGCCCATCGGACTGGCAGGAGGATTACAGCGCACAGGCCGAGATGTCGCGGCGCATCCTTCCGGCGGCGGAATAGCGATGCGGGCGGCGATCACGGGCCTGCGCGGGGTTTCAGTGCAGGGTGACAGCATGCGCGAGGTTTGGCGCAACCTGCCCGAGGAGACGCCCGTGGCGCTGGTGTTCAACGGCACCACGGCGGCGGTGATGATGGCCTCTCCGCAGGATATCGAGGATTTCGCCTTTGGCTTTGCGCTGACCGAGGGATTTATCGACACGCTGGATCAGGTGGATTCGTTCGAGGTTGTCGCGCATGAGGCTGGCATAGAGGCGCGGTTCTGGATCACCGAGGCGCGGGCCAAGGCGATGCAGGCGCGCCGCCGCAACATGCTTGGCCCCGTGGGTTGCGGTCTGTGCGGGATCGACAGTCTGGAGCAGGCGATCCGCCCGTTGCCGAGGCTGGTGGCGGCGGGTCCCCGCTTGACGCGGGCCGAGGTGGCCCGCGCGACCGACGCCCTGCGCGCCCATCAACCCCTGCACGACCAGACCCATGCCGTGCATGCCGCCGGATTCCTGCTGCCCGGACAGGGGATTGTGCTGGCCCGCGAAGATGTGGGGCGGCACAATGCGCTTGATAAGCTGATCGGAGCGATGGTGCGTGGCGGGGTGGAGGCCGGGGCCGGAGCCATCGTGCTGACCTCGCGCGTGTCGGTGGAGATGGTGCAGAAAACCGTTATGGCCGGATGTCCGGTGCTGATCGCCGTTTCTGCTCCGACCGCCCATGCCTTGCGCCTTGCCCTGGACGCGGGGCTGACGCTTGCCGCCTTTGCACGGGGCGGCGGCTTTGATCTTTATACCCACCCTGACCGTATTCAGACCGGAGCCTGTGATGCAGCCTGAAAAAATGGTGATGATGGCCAATCAGATCGCCACATTTTTCGAGTCCCAGCCCGACAAGAACCGGGCAGAGCGTGTGGCGGCCCATATCAATGATTTCTGGGAGCCGCGGATGCGGGCGAAACTGCTCGATCATGCGGCGGCCGGCGGTGCGGGCCTGTCGCCTCTGGCGCGCGAGGCTTGCGCCCATATTCGCGCGCCGGCCTGACGGCAGACGGCGCGCGGGCGGGGCTTGACCCCGCAGCAATCATCAGACAGAGGGTGCGGCGGGCCGGATAGCCTGCGGCACAGGCCGCATTTGCCGCCCGCTTCTTGCGCCGCGCCTGTACGTTGACGCTGTAATCTGCAGGAAACCGGAAGAGGCCGACTGAAGCCGGAAGAACGTGGAAAAGCGCGGGAAAACGGGGAGTTATGGTGGGTCGGCAGGCTCTTGGCGCGGAATGTGCGAAGTTTGCAGTAGGACCACGAAACGACCTCAAAAGCGAGTTTGAGGCATTCGCAGCCGCTCTTTAGGGGCGTCGAGAGCGGACCGTTCAAATAGCTGTAAAACAATGGTTTTCAGGCGAGAGTGCGCAGGCGGGTGGCATGTTTGGCCGGTCTGGCGGGCTCCGGAACATGCAAATTTGGCCGCAAGTTCCGGAGGCGTTTGCATGTTCGGCGTAACCCTTTGAAACAATAGCATTACCAGTGGAGTGGCGCAGCCGGGGGCGGTGGCCGAACATGCAAATGGATTTGGCGCTAAAGACGGCTGATCAGCAGTTCTGCGGCGGGCTTTGCCCGGCCTTTTCCGGCGACGGTATAGGTCGTTGCGACCTCCTCGATCTTGGCCCAGGCGAAGACGTGGCGGACCTCTGCCACGTCGTTGATCGACAGGAGGAACCGGCCATTCGCGCCCGCCAGCTGGTCGGAGAGGCGCTGGAAATCGTCGCGGCTGAACAGGGCCTTGCCATAGTCGCCCTCGCAACCCCAATAGGGTGGGTCCAGATAGAACAGCGTCCCAGGGCTGTCGTAGCGCCGGATGAAATCACCGAAGTCGAGGCATTCGATGACCACGCCCGAGAGGCGCGTGTGCAGATCTTCCAGCATCGGTTCCAGTGTCGTCAGGTTGAACCGGCCGGGCCGGTCAACCGCGACGCCGAAATTGCGGCCCGAGACCTTGCCGCCAAAGGCAGTGCGCTGGAGATAGAGGAAACGCGCTGCGCGTTCGAGATCGGTCAGCGTGTCCGGGCTGGTCTCGACCAGTCGGTTGAATTCGACCCGCGTCGTCAACTGGAAGCGCAGCGTGTCGAGGAACTGCGGATAGTGCCGCTGCAGGATGCGGAACAGGTTGGCGACATCGCGGCCCGCGTCATTGATCACCTCGGCCCTTGGCCGGGTGCGGCGGCGCAGGAAAATACCGCCCATGCCAACGAAGGGCTCGGCATAGGTGGTGCAGGGTGTCGCATCAAGAATGGCACAGATGCGCTTGGCCAGGTTGCGCTTGCCGCCCAGCCAGGGGGCGACGGGAAGGGTCGGTTCAACGGGCCTTAAATCGGCGTTCATGGGGGGTCCTGCGGCTGAGACAAGCTTGGAACATATCATGAACTTAGGCGGGTGTCACAGCCCGTCGATGCGATCCATTTCGTCTAGCGTCAGTACCGCGCCCAGCACGATATCAACTTCCGCCAGATAATGCTGCCACATTGGTTTGCCTTCGAATTGGATGTCCTCGGGGTTGCCCGCAAAGCGACAAAGCGCGCGGGCGGCGCGCTCTCTGGCAGGCTTTATCTTGCTGCCCTTTTGTCTCGGTTGAGCTTTTGAGGCGTTTGGCTTGGTCATGGCCTAACAGCCTGCTTTTCTAAGCTCACAGCCGTGCCGGAGGCTACAAGAAGCAGCATGCTTTTGCCCTGGCCGGAGATTTCTGAATAATCGAGGTCAACGCCCACGACAGCATCGGCCCCGAGGTTGAACGCCTCCAGCCGCAGTTCGGCCAGGGCGGTTTCGCGGGCTTCGCGCAGGCCCTGTTGCATGATCTTGCTGCGGCCACCAAAGGTGTCGCGGAACATCGCCCCGATATCCTTGAACAGATGCATGCCGATCACGACCTCGGCCGTCACGATATCCAGCCGCTCGATCACCGGCAGGTTGTGAGCGGTTTCCGTGGTCAGGATGATGCGGGAGGCGGCCTGACCAGCGTCTCGTCTCTGTTGTTCTGCGGCCGCAGTGGCAAGAGCTTCCCGAGACGATTCTTCTGCCTTTTTTGCCAGTGCACATGGGGCGCACAGACCGAACTGAAGATCCCAGCGGGATACTTCGGCGGTGCAGTTTGAACAGGTTGCCATAGCCGGTTACTCCTTATTCGTGTGACCCCACCACATCACCTTTCCGATGATCTTTACATCGGAAATCGGGCGAAATTCTGGGGGTGTTGTGTGGTTGTCTGACAGGAGACCGAGATTGTTTTTGTCGACGAGCGCCAAGCGCTTGACCCTTGCCGCACCGTCGTCGAGGAGAGCGTAGATCGGGGCAGGCCGAGTGTCTTTCGGCGATCTGGGCTTGTCAGGTGGTGCGTCTTTTGAGGTGTCGATCAAAAGCATATCGCCCGGATGTATCGTCGGCATCATACTGTCGCCAGTAGCCCGAGCCAGTCTGGCAGAAGAGGCCGATACACCTATCCTGGTCAACCAAGAACGCCGGAAGGCCAGGTGGTCGATCACCGTCTCACCTTCGTTCATTGCGCCCCCGCCTGCGGCAAGGCTTGCTCCGTGCAATGGGATATGGGCGAAATCCTTGCCGTCAATAAACATCTGTTCCGCTGGGGCGGTGTCACGGGGCGGCCCGAAGTAAAGCTCAAGCCCGAGGTATTCAAAGAGCGCGTCGAGTTTGTCAATGCCCACGAGCCGTCCAGCCCGGATATCTCTGATCAGTCCATCGTGGCCGACGATGGCGAAAGAAGCCAAGCGGCCAGAAACGCCTTTGTTACGCAGGCCAGCTTCAACCAGCTCGCGAATGCGCTCTCTTATGTCTTGTGATTTCAATGTGTTAGCTTGCATGGCGTGTGACTATACACCCTAGGCAAGATAAATAAATCTGATTCGGGTGGATAAGACGCAAATATCTTGACCAGACAAGATTGATATGTCTTATATGCGGCATGACCCATGCCAGCTATCAGCACCTTCTCGACCTCAGTGATGCGTTCGCGCAGCACACCAATATGAGCCACTGGCGGGTGTCATTCCTCGCCCGTGGTGACGGCCAGTTCTTCAAGCGGTTGCGTGAAGGAAAAGGCTGCACAGTCAAAACCGCAACGGCCGTACTGCAGTGGTTCTCCGACAACTGGCCGGAAGACCTCACCTGGCCTTCCGACATTCCCCGTCCCCCCAAGAGCAAGAAGGAGGCTGCGTGATGCGCCTGTTTCCCGGCCTGCGCGAAGAGTTGCGGACAGCAGCTCCGGCGTTCATTCCCGGCATCCTGATCGACAGATTTCTTATCCGGGGAGTAGAAGTGTTGCTGTCTCCCTTGGTGATGGCAGCCCCGGAGCTTGAGAAACGCATTCGGCCGCGTGTCGGGCGGCTTTGCGATATTTCCAACCCTTCGTGGGCAGTACGCGCTGAGCGAGCCGCATGGCTCTGGCTGCTCGAAGAGCGAGGAACCGCGCCTGAACCCACAGAAGAACCTGATCATCCGGGCCAAGACGGGCAATCCTACGATCCCGCTCAGCCGGATCTTCGCCCAGGTAGACAAAGGCCACCTTTGGCGGGTCAAGCAACTGCGGGAGCAGAGTTTGCCAGTCGCGTTCGAGCCAATCCGCCAACACTTCCCGCTCGTCCTCAGAATACACGTCAAGGAGTTCGTTAGCATGCGCTTCCGCCTCCCAGATGTATCGGTCGAAATGTTCCATCGGCCAAGTCCTTCTTCCCGTCCGGTTGTTTGCGCTTCGGATGGTAGGGGAGGCCCCGGTCCGGCCAAAGCGAATTCGCTGCCGGACCGGGCACCTGTTTCTGTTTCGCGGCGGTCGGCTGGCCCCTGCCGCAGCGGGAGCCGCCCTGACCGGGCCGGGGAGCCAACCCCGGCCGGTCAGGGCGTGCTGCACCGCCTGCTCGCGGCCCATGCCCGCCTTGAGAACAGCCTGATCGGTGATGTCCTGGGCGCGGCTGCGCTGTTTGCCCTGCTGTATGTCTGCCTGCTGGCAGGGGAGGGGGCACAATGATGATGCTCGGCGTTCCTCAGACCTGGGCGACGGCCATGGGCCATTTGCAGGCGGCGCTTGATGCCCGCGCGCAGATGCGCGACCGCACCGTGACCCAGGCGGAGCGGGACAGTGCCACGGCCCGCTACACGCATTCGGTCGACGCTCTGGTCGATGCCCTGCACCGCTGCATGTCCAATCAGTTGCTTGGCCGGATCACGCTCTGGCTGGCACGGGGAGGGTGGTTTTGATGACCAAGGACTGCAACCTGCCAAAGCCCGCGCGCATGGCTTTCCGGGCCGAGCATCTGCCCGGCAAGGGCTATGCGGTGTTTGACCCGGAGGGGGCGATGTGTGGCCGGATCACACCGTTCCGGGTGCAAGCCGAGCAGCTGCGCGACCGTTTGCAGCGCGCCGCTGATCTGAAGGCGAAGCGCGGGCCTCGGCCCTGCCTGTCCTGCAGCACAGAGTTCGCGAGTGAGGGCATCCATCACCGGCTTTGCAATGGCTGCCGGGGGCGCAGTGACGGCGGCAGCATGACGATTGCCGCCACATCGAGCGGAAAGGTCCGTCGCGCCGCAAGGGCGTGACGGGGAAGACAAGGGGCCAGACGTGAAGAAACCAACCCTGATGCAGCAATCCACGGTGAAGCTGGCCGATATCGACGCCCGCAGCCGGTTGCGCCCGGTCTCGGAGGCGGGGGTCGAAAGCCTGATCGCCTCGATCCGCGAGACCGGCGTGATGAAGGATGCGATCCATGTGCGCAAGAAGAAGGACGGCAGCCTTGTGCTGATCGCCGGGGCGCACCGGCTGGAGGCGGCAAAGCGGCTGGGCTGGGAAGAGATCGAGGCCAAGGTCTGGACCGACGTGACCGACGACTGGGCGCGTCTGATGGAGATCGATGACAACCTTGCGGGCGCGGAGATGAATGCGCTGGATACGGCGGTGTTTCTGGCGGAGCGCAAGAAGGTCTATGAGCGGCTGCACCCAGAAACGAAATATGCGACCGGGGCAGCGTTGGCGGCCAAACGCTGGGATGCGACGGAACCGAGTTCCGTCGCATTCGTGACCGCGACAGCAGAGAAATTCGGCCTCACCGATCGGCAGGTACGCAAGATCGTTGCCGCTGGTGGGAAGCTCGGCGCTGGCGAGGTGCACCAGCTGCGCCAGGCCCCGCGCCCGGTCACCCTGAAAGACCTGACCGAGATTGCCCGGATCAGTGATCCGACCGAACGTCATGACGTGGTCGGGCGGATGGCGGCGGGTCAATGCAAGTCCGCCGCCGAGGCACGGCGCAGCCTGAAATCCGGTGTTGAAACCCCCGTTAAAGACCCGGTTGCAGCCGAGTTCAAGGCGCTGCTGGCGGCATGGTCCCGCGCCCGCCCTGCGGCCCGCGCCCAGTTTGTCGATGACGAATACGGCGCGATTGCCGCTGTGATGGCGCGTGTCGCCAAGGGCCGGGGAGAGGCCGCATGATCGCCGCCGCCCCGCAAAAGGAATGGTGGTCGACGGCAGAGCTGTCTGCTGCGGCGCTGCCCGATCTGCCGGACACCCGGCAGGGTGTTGATGATTTCGCCCGGCGCAACGACTGGCGCGGGCACCCTGAATTCGCGCGCCGCCGGTCCGGGCGGGGCGGTGGCTGGGAATACAGCTGGCGGCTGTTGCCACCACGCGCTCAGCGCAGGCTGATCGAAGCCGCTGCTGCAGATGCTGGTGATCCGACTGCACCCGAGCGCATGGACCGGGAGGAGGCCTGGGCGTGGTATGAGGGCCTGAAGGAGAATGCCAAGGCCAGGGCGCTGACCCGGCTGCGGATCATCCAGCAGGTCGAGGCGATGGAGCCGGTGCTGGGCCGGGATCTGGCGGTGCGGCAGGTGGCCATGGCAACGGGTCAGGGCGCGCGCACGATCTGGAACTGGCTGAACATGATCGAGGGGGTGCGCAGCGCCGACCGGCTGCCCTATCTTGTGGATCGCCGCAATGACGGTGCCAGCCGTCAGGGGGGCACCGTCGATTGCGATCCCGAGTTCTTCGACCTGATCAAGAGCTATTATCTGCGGCTGTCCGGGCCGTCCTTTGCCTCGGCCTATCGGGCGGTTGTCCGGATCGCGAAGGCCAGGGGGTTGGCGATCCTGCCGGAATGGATGATGCGGCGGCGGCTGAATGCGGTGGTCAGCCATGTGACGCAGGTCCTGCTGCGCAAAGGGCTCGATGCGGTCAAGCGGCTGTATCCGAGCCAGGTGCGTGACAAGACCTGCCTGCATGCGCTGGAAGCGGTGAACGCCGACTATCACAAGTGGGACAACTTCGTCATCTGGCCGGTCGAGCCGGGACAGAATGAGCCACCGTATATTGGGCGGCCCCAGATGGTGGCGTTTCAGGACATCTTTTCCGGTCGCATCATCGCATGGCGGGTCGACCAGACCGCCAACAGCAGCACCGTGTTGCTGGCCGCTGGCGACATGATCGAGGACTGGGGCATCCCGAAGCATGTGTTGCTCGACAACGGGCGCGAATTTGCCGCGAAATCGGTGACCGGCGGTTCCGAGACCCGGTATCGGTTCAAGGTCATGGATGACGATGTGCCGGGCCTGTTCACATCGCTCGGCTGCGAGATCCACTGGGCCACGCCCTATAGCGGCCAATCCAAGCCTATCGAGCGCGCTTTCCGGGATATGTGCGACAGCATCGCCAAGGATCCCCGGCTTGAAGGATCATGGACGGGCAATCGGCCCGATGCCAAGCCCGAGAATTACGGCAGCCGTGCGATCGAACTGGAAGAATTCCTGCGGATCGTTGCCGAGGGCATCGCGGAGCATAACACCCGTGTGGGGCGGCGCTCGGAAGTGGCCTATGGGCGCAGCTTTGCCGAGGCGTTTGACGAGAGCTACGCCAGATCGAAGATCACCAAAGCCACAGAAGCACAGCGCCGCATGTGGATGATGGGGGCCAAAGGGTTGAAGACCCATAGCCGGACCGGCGAGGTCAGTCTGATGGGCAACAAATACTGGTCGTCCTGGATGACCGAACTGGCAGGTCGTGCTGTCGTGGTGCGCTTCGATCCTGCCGATCTCTGGGCCGGTTTGCACATCTACAGTCAGGACAACGCTTACCTCGGCCATGCCGAAACATTCCACCGGGGCGGTTTTTTCGCGATGGAGGATGCGAAGGTTCTCGCCAAGTCGAAGCGCGCCTGGCTCAAGGCCGAGCGCGAGGCCGCAAAAGCGCACAAGGTGTTCACAGCGGCAGAGCTTGGCCGTGAGCTGGACAAGGTGGCCCCGGTCGAACCCGGCGCACCGGCGGCGAGCGTGGTGCAGCTGGTGCCGACAAAGGCCGTTGTACGCGGCAAGCCGAAGGTGGCCCCACAGGCAGACGCGCCGGGTGCGACCGTCACCACCCTGCCATCACGCCCCCGGCGTGCCGTCGATCCTGTCCAGTCGCCCCGCGAGCTGTTCCGGCGGGCGCTGGAGCTGGAACAGATCATCGAAGCCGGTGGGCCGGTCACGGCTGACCAACAGCGGTGGCTCACCGGCTTTCAGACGACATCCGACTACCGGACCGAGCGGAAGCTGTGGCTGACCCACGGCGACACGCTGTTCGGATAACAAAAAGGAGACGATCGAGCATGTCAGACGTCCTGTACCAAAATGTCGCCGCCCTGCGCAATGTATCCGCGCTGCACGCCCTCGTGGACCGGGTGCAGATGCGCGAATACGGCCTGCCCGGCATGGCGACATTTTACGGCCCTTCGGGCTACGGCAAATCCTGCGCCGCCACCTATGTCCAGAACAGCTTTGACGCGATCCATGTCGAAGTGCAGCCGCTCTGGCGGTCGAAGCAGCTGCTGCACTTCCTTGCTGTCGAGCTGGAGTTGAAACCGGCTCGGACAGCACCGGAACTGGCGCATCAGGTTGCCGAAGCTCTCGCAAAAGCGCAGCGCCCTTTGTTGATCGATGAAGCCGACCGGCTGGCGCGCGGCGACATGGTCGAGGTCGTGCGCGGGCTTTACGAGGCCTCGAACGTGCCTGTGATCCTGATCGGCGAGGAAGAATTGCCGCTTATGCTGCAGCGCTGGGAGCGGGTGCATGGCCGGATGCTGGACTGGGTCGCGGCGCAACCGGCCGAGATCGGTGATGTGTCACAACTGGCCCCGATCTATGCGCGGGGCATCACGATTGGTGACGATCTGAAGGCGCTCATCCTCGAACAATCGCGGCGCTCGCTGCGGCGGGTTTCCATCAACCTTGCCAAGGTGCGCGAGGAGGCGATGCGCCAGGGTTGGGAGAGAGTTGCCCTGAAAGAGTGGGGTGGGCGGCCGTTTTTCGGAGGTGACGCCCCGGCACCCCGCCGCGAGGAGGCCAGTGTGGTGGCCCGGGCACAGATTGCGGCCCGTCAGGCCCGGAGGAGCGCGTGACATGCTGATGGGGGCAAATCAGACTGTGACCGCCGCCCGGTTGCCCGAGACCGAGGCCAAGGCCTGGGCGCTGGCGCAGCGGGTCGGAAAATTCGGCTACGCGGAGATTGCCACGGAGCTGAGCATCAGCCTGGAGGCGGCAAAGAAGATCATCCTTCGCTGGTGCGATGAGGGCCGGGTGCGGGTGGAGCATGGCGGTGGGGCGCGGGGGCGCAAGATGTTCGCGCTCACCCCCGAATACCGGCAACCAACCGACCGGGCATCGCTGATCGCCGGACAGTTCTGGACGGCGATGCGCAATCTCAAGAAGTTCGGGCCGGTCGATTTGCTGGCGCATTGCCGGGAAGACCTCCGGCCAGAGCTGAAGGAGGCGCGGGCCTATTGCCGGGCCTTGCTGCAGGGCGGCTATCTGAGCGTTCTGCGCACGGCAGACCCATCGGTTGGCCGCGAGGCCACCTATGTGCTGGTGCACAACAGCGGGCCGCGTGCGCCGCAGGAAAAGCGGGTCTCGGCGGTCTGGGATGCGAATGAGGGGGTCTATGCCTTTGTCAGCGGCATCGGCCGGATGGAGCGCGCGAAATGAGCGGCCCGCTCGATACCGCCCGCGCTGCATGGGGTGATGGTCTGCCGGACTGGGTGGAGGGGCTTGCCATTGAATGTGGCAAAGCCAGTCAGGCCAAGGTGGCCAAGGCGCTTGGCCGGTCCGCCTCGCTGGTGAGCGCTGTGCTCGCCAACAAATATGGCGGTGACCTGGTGGCGGTCGAGGAACGCTATCGCGGCGTCTATGGCCGCGCCGTGGTCGCCTGTCCGGCCCTGGGCAACATGCCGACAAATGAATGTCAGGACTGGCGGGCCAAGGCGAAGCGCTTCCAGACCGGCAACCCGCTGCGCTCGCGCATGTTCCGTGCCTGTCAGCGCTGCCCCCGATATCTGAAGGAGACACAGGAATGAGGCTTCCCCCGTCGATGAAGGAAACCCGCCCGGCACAGGAGGTGATCGACGCCTTCCTGTCGCTGCGCCAGGCATCCGCAGATCTGATCATCACCTCGCGGATCAGTATCCGTCCCGTGGTCCGCGTCCGCCATGAGCTGATGTGGCTGCTGCGCGATCTGACCCACCTGACCTTGTCCGGGATCGGCCAGCTGGTCGGTGGCCGCGACGAAACCACGGTGCGCTATGGCATCGATCAGGTGTCCGACCGCATTGCGCAGGATGATGGCTATCGCCGCGAGGTGCAGTATCTGCGCCGCTCCATCCTGACGGGTGCCTCGTCGGGCATGATGCCCGACCTTTGCCTGACCGCCGTGCGGTCGGTGCTGGCCAACGGGGACCTGTCCGATGCCGAGGCCCGCAAGGCGGCACTGCAGCTGACGGAGGCGCGGCATGGGTAGGCCTGTCCGCCCGATCGTGCCCATGGCACCGCAAGAGATGGTCGAACGCGCGGCGCGTGCGGTGGGCCGGGTTCTGCGCGATGACATGCGCGGCATCACCGGCCTTTCGATTGATGACATCACCGCCATGACCGGGACGCTGATCGCGCTCGGCCTGGTGCCGGTCCTGCCCGGCGAAGCCACCCCAGACACCCTTATCGAAAGGACACGGACATGACGTCCCATACCACGCGGTTTGAACCACACCCGGTCCCCACCGGCATCATCGAAGCCAATGGCAACCTGTACATGGCGGACGGGAAGGGCGGTCTGCGTGCCGTCGAGAACGTTCCGACGATGAAGCGTCTGCAGGATGAGCAGGTCCGCAAGATCTTTGGGTTCGCCTTTGCCCTTGCCGCCCAGATTGCCCGTTTCAAAGGCCATGTTTACGAAGACCTTGGCTCATTCGACGCGCTGATGATGCAGGATTATGGCCTGACCGTGGGCGGCCCGAAGGGCAACCGCACCTATTCCACCTTTGACGGGCTGATGAAGGTGGAAGTCCGCATTCAGGACCGGATCGCCTATGGCCCGGAAATGCAGATCGCCAAGATGCTGTTCGACAAGGTGCTCAATGAACGGGCGGCCGGGGCCGATCCGCTGATCCGGTCGATCATCACCAGCGCCTTTGACACTGACAAGGAAGGCCAGATCAACCGGGCCAATGTCTTCGTGCTGCTGAACGTCCAGGACGATGATCCCGAGTTCCGCAAGGGGCAGGAGGCGATCCGGGCTGCGATGCATGTCATCGGGTCCAAAAGCTACCTGCGGTTCCAGCACCGCGATGCCTATGACGCGCCTTGGCAGACGCTGACCATTGATCTGGCGAGTGCATAGCTATGATCGGAGTTCTTCTCATCATCATCGCCTTTGTCTTGCAGTGCTTCGCGATCTTCTTCGGCGCGGTTTGCGGGACTTTTGTTCTCCAAGAGGACCGGCGCGCGACCGTTGTAAGTCTGTCCTGTGCTGTCGCACTGGCCATTGCCGCATCGGCGCTGATGATCGCTGCAGGGGGCGTGTGATCATGGGTTTTCATATCTTTGGCGCTCCCGACGAAAAGCTCCGTCTGAAGTCGTTTGGCGCAACCGTGAAAGGTGTCAAAGCGACGATCCGGATTGAGATCGAAACAGAAGACATGGCTGCACTCGGCTACGCACTCGGAGAATTGGGTGAGGTGCAACAAGGTCAGCGCGCAAAGTCTGTAAGGCGTCTTGCGTTGCCCGCCCCGGAGGCGCGATGATCATGGTTCATCTCGACCTCCGCGCCCAGATATTTGAAGAGATTGCGGCGCTTGCCTCCCGCGTCCACGCCGCGATGGCGGAAGAGGTCGTGGAGCGCCGGAAATACTGGTTCGCGGGCATCCCGACCGAGCTGGACCTGCATGCCGCCCGCAAGGCGGTGGCGCGCCGACTGAAACTCACCCTTGAAACCGTCGAGTCCATGCTGGCCCCGCCGGTGCCCCCAGCTGAGGAGTAACCCCCATGTCGGCCCGTCTTCAACCTGACCTGCCTTTGCATCAAAGGATCGCCATTATTGAGGCGGCACTGGAGCGCGCGCTTGATCGCGGGCCAGAGATGTCCGTCGAAGCGCACGGCCCAAACGCCAGCGATCTCTCCGTCTATGTGATCGCGCGACCCTTCGATGATGCGCGTGTGGCCCATGACCTTCACGACATCGCCCGCGAGTTGGAGGTGCTGCTTTGACCTCGGACAACATCAAGCAAAAGATCGCCGCTCTCCTGAAAATGACCACGGCAGCCGGTTGCACCGAGGCAGAAGCGCTCGCTGCTGCTCAGAAGGCGGCGGCGTTGATGCGCGACTATGGGTTGTCTGAGGCCGAGGTGACTATCGGGCAAGCCTCAGTCAGTGCCTCGACCAAAGGCAGGAGTGCGCGCGATGCCCTCTGGAAGGTCGTAGCCTATTGCACCAATACCGCGCCGACATTTCTGCATGAAAAAGGCATGCGGGGTGCCGATCTGGTTTTCGTCGGACGAGAACCCGGCCCGGAGATAGCAGCTTATTTGGTCGCTGTCCTCAATCGTGCTGTGGATACCAGCATTGCGGAATTCAAAGCCGGGGGGGTCTATCGTCGCCGCAGGACGGATGCTACCCGCCGCGTGGCAGTTCGTGATTTTACGATGGGGATGGTCGCCCGCCTGTCCAATCGACTGATTGAGATTTTCGGCCCGTCTATCGACAAGCAGGCCAATGCTGTCGCGACATCTGCTCGGGATGAACGATTTTCAGGTGCGAAACCAGTTTGTGCACCAGCAGTTGGCAAGGCGCGGTTTGATGATGCTGTCTGGTCTGGCTGGACTGCCGGAAGCAAGGTCAACCTCGCAAGTGGTGTCGGTAGCACTCACAATCCTCCGAAGCAGATCGGCGGCGCGAAATGACCGCGGCCCTGATCCGCACCATCCATGTCGGTTGCCGCCAGCTCGGGCTGGACGAGGACACGCGGCGCGAGCTGCAGCTGCGCGTGGTGGGCAAGGCCAGTCTGTCAGACATGACGGCTGCCGAGCAGCAGAAGGTTCTGGACGCGCTGAAGGCCGAGGGGTTCAAGCCGACCGGCGGGGCCAAGGCGAAGCGCCCTGCGGCGGCGCGGGGCGATGTGCGGTTCTGCCATGTGCTGTGGCGGCTGTTGAGCGAGGCCGGCGCACTGCAAAAGCCGGGTCGGGCCGGTCTCAACGCATTCCTGCGCTCGCAGTTCGAGGGCAAGTGGAAGTCGGTGCCGATCGACATTGATGCGATGCGCGACCACGACCAGATCAATGACGTGGTGCAGGCGCTCAAGGCGATGTGCCGCCGGGCGGGGGTAGCGCTCAAGTGACCCGCCGCCGCCCCCATGTCAGCGATCACGCAATGCTGCGCTACCTTGAGCGGGTGGTCGGCATTGATGTCGAAACCCACCGCCGCGAGGTTGAACGCCGGGTTGCCACCGCCGTCGAGATGGGGGCCTGCGGGCTGGTATCAGACGGGTTTCGCTACACGATCTCGGATTTCCGGGTCACCACCGTCACCCCTGCGTCATCGGATCCGGGGATGCCGCGTATGATCAACAGGAGGCGGCTGGATGACCGCCTGGATTGATGAACTCGAACGTGACCTCGGCCTGACCGTGCGGCTGAATGTCATTGCCAACGCCGGTGGTCAGCGCCGTGATATCCCTCGGCCGGAGCATTCCGAAGCTTCTGCCCTTGCCTCCGAGATCGGCGTGGATGCCGTCCGCTGGCTCGCCGAGCGCTTTGCAGGCACCAAGATCGACATCCCTTCGGCGCGTGGCAACGAGGTGCAGCGCCGGGCAAGCCTTCTGCGGGCTGCTGTCCTCGAAGCCGGATTGACCAATCCGACGCGGACGGCGAATGATCTGGCAAGGGAGCATGGCGTCACCTCGATGTGGGTGCGCAAGCTCCGGGCCGAAATGCGGCGCGATGCCGGATTTGAACCGCTCCTGCCCCTGTTCGACTGACCCCCGAAACCGCATCCCCCGGCCTGTTGCCGGGGGCATATGGCATCCCGGTCCGTGACCGGGGCCGCGAGGTGCCCCTTGAGCGGGGCCACCATGCGTCTGAGAAACCACAAGATCGAGGGGGTGCCCTTCATCCCCGCAAAACTGACCGGGGGCAAGATCGTCCCCGAGATTGTCATCATGCATGACACAGCCGGGCGGCTGGAGGCGTTCAACAGCCGCGATTATCTCGCCCGGACCACGGTTGCCTCGGTGCATTTCGTGGTGGAGCGGGATGGCACGGTCTCGCAGCTGGTGGCCACGAACCTCCGCGCCGGTCACGCCGGGCAGTCCAGCTATCATGGTCGCAAGGACTGCAATGCCTTCTCGATCGGCATCGAGATCGTCAATCCGGGCAAGCTGACCCGGGGCCTCGGCGGCTCTGCGCTGGCCTGGTGGGGGCAAGACTTTGGTTATGGCGCGTACCAGGTGGTCGAGGCCGAGACCAAAGAGCATGGTCGTGGCATCTGGATGCCCTATGCGCCGGAACAGATCGAAGCGGTGATCGATCTGCTGGAGGCGTTGTTTGCTGGCATTCCCACGCTCAAGGACATCACCACGCATTGGTATGTCAGCCCCGGCCGCAAGATCGACACCAACCCGCTGTTTCCGCTGGAGGCGATCCGCGCCCGTGTCTTTGGCCGCGATGATCCGGCCGCTGCAGAGGCCGAGGCCGCAAGTGCACAGGTCGCTGCGGATCAGTGGGTTCAGGTCAACACGCCGGGCGACACGCTTACCCTGCGGCGTTGGCCGTCGTTCAACCCCAATGCCATTGCCGCCATCCCGCATGCTGCGGTGGTGCCGGTGATCCGCAGGGGCAGCTTTGATGGCCGGGACTGGTTGCTCGTGCAGTACGCCGGGCACGAAGGCTGGATCGTCGCGCGCTATGCCACCCCCTTCAACCCCGATGAGGTTTCCCGATGAACGATTTTCTGCTCATGCTCTACTGGGAGCTCTTGCCGATGCTGCTGCAACTCATTGGTGCGGTTCTCGGCCTCTTTCTGATCTGGGCTGCCAGAACGGCAAAAAACCGCTGGGGCATCGAGATTGAGGCTCGCCACCGGGAGGCGCTGCATTCCGCTATTATGTCCGGGATCCGGGCATCACTGTCACGCGGCACTGTCGGTGAGGATGCCATCAACGAAGCGATCTTGCATGCGGGCAGCAGCGTGCCTGACGCGATCGCTGCGCTCAATCCGGGGGCCGGAGTTCTTGTATCCATTGCTGAGGCCAAGCTGCGCGAGGCCATCGAGGCATCGCCCGTCTATCGGCTGGACGGCAATCCCGCAGCTTGGCCTGCTGGTGTGGCCCGGCCCTGATGCAAGCCGCTATTGAACTGGGCCCGGCTCTTGCCGTGATGCTGGCAGGCCTGAGCATCATCAACATCCTCTACACCTGGTGGCGGACCCGCGACCAGAACGTTGAAACCCGCTTCAAGGCGGGCAGCGAACGCATGGACCGGCTGGATCACCGGCTGGGCTCGGTCGAACAGACGCTGCGCGGCCAGCCGACCAAGGAAGACATCCACAGCCTCGCGCTGGCGATGGAGCGGCTGGAAGGATCGGTGGGCATGCTGCGCACCGCACACAATGCCACGATCGAGGCCAGCAAGCGCCAGGACATCGTGTTGACCCGTGTCGAACAGTATCTGCTGGAGCGCAAATGACCGACTATCTCGCATTCAACAGCCGCCATCGCCGTCTGGCCATCCTGCGGTTCCTCGAAGCGATCCCGACCTACACGTCGAATGTCTCGATCCTGACCGATGTGCTCAACAGCGACCGGATCGGCATCGACACGACGCGGGATCAGGCCACCACCGAACTGGGCTGGCTGGCCGAAAATGGCTTTGTCACGCTGGGCGGGTCGAGTGATTTCCGGGTGGCGACCGCGACCGCGCGTGGGGTCGAAATCGCTACCGGCCGCGCCACGCACCCCGACATCCAACGTCCCAGCCCGAGGCGCTGAGATGCCGCCGCCCCGCAAGATCGACCTGCTGCCGCAAGAATTGCGCAGCTGGCTTCAGGAGGAGCTGCGCGCCCGTGGCTTCGGCCAGTATGAAGAACTGGCCGAGGCTCTGAACTTCCGGCTGGAAGAGGCCGGGCTGGACCTGCGCATCCGCAAGTCAGCCATCCATGCCTGGGGCAGCGAATATCAGGAATTCGTCCGCCTTCAGGAGCAGGCATCCGACTGGGCGAAGGAATGGCTTGGCGACATGGGCATGGAGGATCAGGCGCAGCGTCAGAACGTGCTGTTCCAGATGCTGACCACGCTGGCGTTCAAGGTGATGCAGGCCGAGGTTTCCAAGGAGGGTGCCGAGATCAGCCCCCAGAACCTGCACTTCCTCGCCAAAATGATGAAAGACGTCATGTCCAGTTCCGGCATCGTCCAGGCGATGCAGGACAAGGAACGCAAGGCCCAGTCCGCAAAGCTCGATGCAGCAGTCGCATCGGGCGACATTGACGCCGAGGCTGCTGCCAAGGCGCGCGCGATCATGGGTTTTGCATGATGGCGAGCACGCGCCAGATCATCAATGATCTTCGGGCACATTCCCGTGCGTTTGAAGGCACTCATGTGCAGGGAACGATGATGACCAGCCTTTGCCGGAGTCTTGACCGTGCCGTGCATGAGCTGGAACGGCTTCATGATGAGGTCACCTTGCTCCGGGCCTTCGCGGAGATCCCGCAGGACGCGCCATGAGCGCCATCTCCCCGCTCAGCCCGGTCATCAATTTCCTGCCCTATCAGAGGGCATGGATCGCTGACGAGAGCCGGTTCAAGATCGGCATGTTCGCCCGCCAGACCGGCAAGACCTTCTCGACGGGCGGCGAATGCGCCGATGATTGCTTCAGGTCATGGATCGACGGCCGTCGCAGCCGCTGGGTGATCCTGTCGCGTGGCGAGCGGCAGGCGGCCGAGATGATGACCGAGGTGATCAAGCCGTTCACCAAGGCCTTTTACGAGGTCTACAACACCCTGTTGAAGGGCGGTGAGCCGGTGTTTTCCGAAGGCGAGTTCCGTGCCCCACAGGCGAGCGGCCCGGATGCAGTCTACAAGGCGCTTGAGGTCGGGTTCCCGAACGGCAGCCGGATCACAGCGCTGCCTGCCAATCCTGACACCGCGCGTGGGTTCTCGGCCAACGTGATCCTGGACGAATTCGCCTTTCACGCGAAGAGCCGCGAAATCTGGGCGGCGCTCTTCCCGGTCATCTCCAAGGGCCAGCAGAAGCTGCGGGTGATCTCGACGCCGAACGGCAAGGGCAACAAGTTTTACGAGCTGATGACCGCCGAGGACAGCGTCTGGTCGCGGCATGTGGTCGATATCTATGAGGCGGTGCGTCAGGGGCTTGATCGCGATGTCGACATGCTGCGGCGCGGGATGGCGGACGAGGATGCCTGGGCGCAGGAATACGAGCTGAAATGGCTCGACGAGGCCAGCGCCTGGCTGGATTACGACCTGATCTCGGCCTGCGAACATGCCGGGGCCGGAAAGCCCGAAGGCTATCAGGGCGGGCTTTGTTTCGTGGGCGTTGATATCGCGGCCCGCAACGACCTCTTCGTGATCTGGGTGGTGGAGCTGGTCGGAGATGTCCTGTGGACCCGTGAGATCATTGCCCGCCGCCGGATCAGCTTCGCCGAACAGGATGCGCTTCTGGCCGAGGTGATGCGGCGGTACCGCGTGGTGCGTTGCCGCATGGACCAGACCGGCATGGGCGAAAAGCCGGTCGAGGATGCCAAGCGGGTGCACGGTTCCGAGCGGGTTGAAGGCGTGCTGTTTTCAGCCGCGTCGAAGCTCGACATGGCGACGACGCTGAAAGAGCGGATGCAGGACCGCAAGACCCGCATTCCAGCGGGCGATCCGAAGCTGCGGGCCGATCTGCACTCCATCAAATCGCAGGTCGGGGTAACCGGCACACGCCGCCTGATCGCGGACGGGGACAGCGACGGTCATGCCGACCGCTTCTGGGCGGGTGCGCTGGCCGTGTCCGCCGCCGATATGGGGGCCGAGGACTATGGGTATCAGGCTGCGCCGGGTGTCCGGTCCCGCTGGGCCGACCGGCGGGCCGATGATGATGATGATGACAAGGCTTCCGGCCAGCGCTGGGGCCATGGCGGAGGTGCCTGGTGATGCTACTCGATCAATTCGGCCGACCGATGCGGCGGGTGACAGCCGCCGAGTTGCTGGAACGCCAGGCGGTGGCCTCCATCGGCTCTGTGCGCCAGGTGCAGAGCGGGCACCCGGCGGACGGGCTGACCCCGCCGCGCCTGACCACCATCCTGCGCCAGGCAGAGGACGGTGATGCCACCGCCTATCTCGAAATGGCCGAGCAGATGGAGGAAAAGGATCTCCATTATGCAGCCGTTCTGGCGGTCCGGAAGCGGGCCATCCGGTCCCTCGAAATTCAGGTTGATCCCGGCGACGAGACCGCAGCCGCCAACGAGGCCGCCGATATGGTGCGCAACACCCTGAATTCGTCGTCAGTGAAGTCCTCGCTGATCGACATCATGGATGCCCTGGGCAAGGGCTTTTCGGTGTCGGAGATAGTCTGGGAGCGTGAGGGCAAGGGGCTGAAGCTGGCCGGTCTTGAGCTGGTCGATCCGCGCTGGTTCGAATTCGACCGCGACAACGGCACCCACATCTACCTGCGCGACAATGCCGGGCCGCAACCGCTGCGCCCTGACAGCTACATGATCCATATCGCCAAGGCGAAATCCGGTCTCGCAATCCGGGGTGGTCTGGCCCGGCTTGCGGCCTGGGCATATCTGTTCAAGAATTTCAGCCTGAAGGACTGGGCGATCTTTCTCGAGGCCTATGGCCACCCGCTGCGCCTGGGCAAATATGGGCCATCCTCGTCGCCGGAAGACCGGCTGACGCTGCTCAGGGCGGCAAGGCAGATCGGCGTCGACATGGCGGCGATCATCCCCAAGGACATGGAGCTTGAGGTGATCACGGCCGCCACCACCGGGTCGGACAAGCTCTATGAGGGCAACGCGCGGTTCTGGGATGAACAGATCTCGAAAGGGGTGCTGGGGCAGGTTGCCACCACCGATGCGATCGCGGGCGGCCATGCGGTCGGCAAGATCCATGAAGAGGTCCGCGGAGACATCCGGGATGCGGATGCCGAGCAGCTCGCCGGGAGCCTGCAGCGCGATATTGCCGGGGCCATCGTGCGGCTGAACTTCGCCGACCGGCACAGGGTGGCGCTGCCGGTGATCCGGTTTGTCTCGCCGGAGCGGGCTGACCCGAAACTGATGCTGGAACTGATGGAGAAAGGCCCCAAGGCAGGGCTGCGCATTGCCGTGAGCCAGATCCGCAACGTCTTTGCCCTGCGCGAACCCGAGGCCAATGAGGAGGTGCTGACGCCCCCTGTGCCGGAACCGCCGAAGCCGGATGTGCCGCCCGTCAACCCCGACCCGGCAGCCATCCGTCAGACTGCTGCGCGCGTTTCAGATATTGTCCCACGCGACAGCGTCGACGCCCTGGTGGACGAGCTGATTGCCTCGGGTGACATGCAGGAGGCACTGGACGGCGAAATCGGGCAGCTGATCGAGGCGCTCGGCCGGGCGGGCTCCCTGGATGAGGTCCAGGACATCCTTGCTGTGTTCAACGCCGCACCGCCCGGTCCGGTGCTTGACCAACTGGAGCAATCGACCTTTGCCGCCCGTGTCGCCGGTGAAACCGGCGCTCCGGTCCGGTGACCGGCATGACCGGGATCGAGCTTCGTCCGCTGCCACATCGCGATGCGATCGAGTACTTCACCTCCAAGGGCTATGCGCCGCAGCTGCAGCGGTTTCACCATCTCGATGTCTTCCGGGAGGAACACGCCCGGAACTGGGTTGTGGCAAAGGCGATGCGCGATGACGTCTCGCAGGCGATCCGGGACGAGATGACACGTGCGCTGGCGGAAGGCCGGACGCTGGCGCAGTTTCAGGCCGAGCTGGCCCCGCGCCTTCAGGAGCTGGGCTGGTGGGGCAAGCAGTCGAGGGTCGATCCGCAGACGGGAGAGACGGTCAACGCCCAGCTCGGATCGATGCGGCGGCTGCGCACCATCTTTGACACCAACATGCGCACCGCCCATGCCGCCGGGCACTGGGCCGCGATCCAGCGCACCAAGCGGGCCTTTCCCTATCTGCACTACATTCAGGTGGAGCGGCCCAGCAAACGCCACGACCACACCCGGTTCCATGACAAGATCTGGCATGTGGATGATCCGGTCTGGCTGCGCATCTATCCGCCGAACGGCTGGTTCTGCGGATGCCATGTCATCCAGCGGACCGAAGGCTGGATGAAGCGCAACAACCGCAAGGTCGATCCGGTCCCTGATCTTGAAGAGAGGCCTTGGGTCAACAAGCGCTCGGGGGAGGTTTTCGATGTTCCGCGCGGCGTCAATCCGGGCTTTGACACCAATCCCGGGGCGGCCTGGCTGGATATCAAGGACGCCTGGACGGCGGTGACACCGGAGTTTGCGCCAGACAAGCGCGCCCGTGAGCTGGGGATCATCGAAGGCCTGCGCCTCCAGCGGCTGGGGCGGGGCACCGAAAGCCTGGTGGCCACGCGCCCGGATGGCGAACCGGCATGGATGGCTTCGGCCAGGCCGGATCGCCCTGCTGTCGTCAGCTTTGATCGTGGGGCGGTGCCCGCTGGCGGCTCGCTGCTTCACAGCCACATCACCGATACCACCCTGTCCAGCCAGGACCTGACCGAGATGTTTGACAGCGGTGCGGCTTCGGTTGTGGCGATCACGCCCGGCGGATCGATCTGGCGGGCGGTGCGCGTGCCTGCGGCGCTGGCGCGCGATAGCCTTGCCGAATTCACCTCGCGCCTTGCGGTCTTCAGATCAGAGCTGACCGGCAATCCGGATGCCCGGTTTCTCTATCATCATGCGCTTGCGCTATGGCTTGAGAAAAACGGTGTCATCACCTATCGTTTTCACATGAGCGAGCGTGTCCGGCAGTTGCTGGACCGGAACGCCGAATTGGTGCGGAGACTGATCGATGGCACGCCTTAGGCCAGAGCCTGAACTCTATGACGTGCCCGGCTGGCGCGCGCTGGTTTCTGAGCTGCGGGCTGCCCCTCCTGCCGAGGCGGCCCCGGCCTATCTCGCCTATGCGGAAGCGCATCTTTCGGCGATTGCGGAACTGCCCCGGAAAACGCCCGCACAGCAGCCCTGAGGCTTGCTGCGGGCGACGTTCGCGCAAACCCGGACTGGCCATTTTTGAACGCGCTGGCGGGTTTTTGAACGGTAGTCTGGCCCGACCCGCGCCAACACCCCGCTTGTGCGGGCGGACCGACCCCCGAAACAGCATCCCCCGGCCCTGAAGGCGCGTCATTTGGCATAGCTGGCCCATGACACAGCTTGCCCGAAACATCTGCGCCCAGCTTGCGCCTCTGCCATCGGCTCCGGCCGACCGGATCGAACTGATCCCGGTCGGGCCATTCAAGACGGCTGACAGCCGCCCCGTCTTCAGCCTCGATCATCCCGAGGACGTCATCCGCAACAGCCTGTCTGTCGCGGCGGGCGGTGTTTTGCCCATCGACTTCGATCATCGGTCGTTTGGCGAGAAGGGCAGCACCGACAGCCGCGCGGCGGGCTGGATCACCGGGCTGGAGGCTGACGGCGGTCGCATCATGGCATCGGTCGAATGGACAGCCGAGGGCCGCAAGGCGCTGGAAGACCGCAGCTACCGTTTCATCTCGCCCGTCTTCAAGAACCGCGCCGACGGTCAGGTGGTCCTGATCGAAGGGGCTGGCCTCGTCAACACACCCGCACTCCCGCAGCTCCGTCAACTTGCGTCAAAGGAAACCCTGATGGACCCGATCCAACAGATTGCGGGCATTCTCGGCATTGCCGCCGAGAAGCCCGATGACATCGTCTCCCGTGTGAAAGCCCTCGCGACAGCCGAAACCCAGCTGGCCTCGATCGCCAAAGCCGCAAATGTGACCGGTGACGATGCTGTCACCCAGATCTGCAGCCGCCTCACGGCCACAGCACCCGACCCGGCGCTCTTCGTGCCCAAGGCCTCGTTCGACGAGCTGCAGACGCAGTTCGCATCGCTGGCAAAGGACATCAAGGATGGCAAGGTCGAGGATGCGCTGGAAAAGGCGCGTGACGAGGGCAAGCTGACGCCTGATCTCGAACCCTGGGCGACCCAGCTGGCAGCCAAGGATCTGGCCGAGTTCGAGGCCTGGGTGAAGGTTGCTCCAGTCCGCGTCGATCTTGGCCGCCGCCAGCTGGCGGGCAAGCAGCCGCCAAAGGCCACCGGCGACACACTCGATCCGCTGGAGCGGCAGGTTGCCGCCCGGATGGGTGTGTCTGCCGAAGACTTCATCAAGAACCGCAACGCAGGCCAGGAGGGCTGACCGATGACTGCTCTGACCAAGAACGCCCCCCGCACCCGGGTTGGGGAGGGAAAGCGTTTCCGCGATCCTGTCGCGGCCTCGATGCGCATCTTTGCCGGGTCGATGGTCGCCCTGAATGCGGCCGGTAACGCGGTGAAGGCCATCCCGACCGCCACCCGGGTGCGCGGCGTTGCCCTGGCCGAGGTCGACAACTCGGATGGCGCTGCCGGTGCGGCCAGCGTCGATATCGAGCGCGGCCCGTTCCTCTTCGCCAACGACACCACGAATGCTGTCACCCGCGTCCATATCGGCGGCACGGTCTACGTGGTCGATGACAACACCGTCGGGTCGGCCTCGGCTGGCACGATCGCGGCGGGCAAGTGCCTGGACGTGACGCCCGAGGGCGTCGTCGTCGAAATCCTCTGAACGGAGATCCGACCATGGATATCACCCGGGCCTCCCTGGCAGCCCTCAACATCGCCATGACAACCGCCTTCAACACCCGGTTCACGGGCGTTGAACCCACCTTTGGCCGCGTTGCGATGACGGTCCAGTCATCGACCCGCCATCAGGCCTATCCCAAGCTGTCGGAGCTTGGCCCGATGCGCGAGTGGATCGGCGAGCGCTACATCGAGCGGCTGGAGACCGATGGTTTTGTCATCACCAACCGCAAGTTCGAAAAGACCGTTGCGGTGCCGGTCGATGACATCTCCGATGATCAGTATGGCATTTACACGCCGCTGGTCTCGGACATGGCGCAGGTCGCGGCGGAACTGCCCGACGATCTGGTCTGGGAGCACATGGAGAAGGGCTTCAACACCACCCACTATGACGGCCAGTTTTTCTTTGACACCGATCACCCGGTCGAAAACGAGCAGGGCGTGGAAGTGTCGGTGTCGAACTTCCAGGGCGGTTCCGGTGCGGCCTGGTATCTGATCGACGACAGCCGGGCGATCAAGCCGATGATCTTCCAGGACCGCGAGGCCGCGAAGATCACCGCCAAGACCAGCCTGACCGACGACAACGTCTTCAATCAGGACGAATTCGTCTGGGGGGCCAAGCGCCGCTGTGCTTCGGGCTTCGGGGCCTGGCAGCTGGTCTATGCCTCGCGCCAGACGCTGAACGCCACCAACTACGGTCTGGCCCGTGCCGCCATGATGTCGATGCGGGGCCATCGCGGCCGCAAGCTGAACCTCAAGCCCAAGTTGCTGGTGGTGCCGCCGTCGCTCGAAGGGGCTGCCCGCGAAATCCTGCTCAACGAGCGCGATGCAAACGGGGCCACCAACAAATGGCGCAACACCGCCGAGCTGCATTGCGAGACCCGCCTGACGCTCTGACCTGCCACCCCGGCGGTCGGCTTCCCGAGGGGCGGGCAAAATCCGCCCCGACGATAAACCGACAGGAGACCAAAGATGACTACCCCAGATACAGGTCCGGCTGCGGCCAAATCCGATGTGCAGACCAAATCCGAAACAAAGGCGAAGCCGAACAGTACCGCGCCCCGCAAATCGCCGGTCCCGCCGGTGGGTGATCGCCCTTTGGACAGTTCTGCCACCGGCGCTGGTGGCCCGGAGGAGCACGGTGAGCCTGAAGGGCATGTTCAGGTGGTCCGGGTGGTTGGCCCTGAAAAAGGCCGTCGCCGCGCGGACCGGCGTTTCGGCCCGGAGCCGACAGATATTCCGCTGGCTGATCTCTCTGAGGATGATCTGCAGGCGTTGAGACGGGATCCGGCGCTGATCGTCTCGATTGGCGCGGTCCCGTCAGAGGCGACCGCAGAGGACTGATTTGTCGGGGTAGCTCAGTCGGTAGAGCGCCGGGCTCATAATCCGGAAGTCGCAGGTTCAAGTCCTGCCCCCGCAACCAAGAACACTCCAGCGCCCAAGGTGGCCCATGTCCTATGCAAGCATCGCAGAATTCAAGGCAGGGATCCCCGGGCGGGATCTCGTGGCTTTGACCGATCTGGGCGTTGATGCCTCTGGCGAGGTGGATGACGACCGTATTCAGGCGGCGCTGGACGATGCCTCGGCTGAGATCGACAGTTACATCGCCAAGGCGGTGACAGTGCCGCTGTCGCCCGTGCCGCGCATCCTGAAGGTCATCTGCCGCGATCTGGCGCTGCACCGGCTTTATGTGAACATCGGCCACAGCATGGAGGCGCGCAAGAGCCTGCGCGACGATGCCATCGGCTATCTGAAATCGGTCGCCCGGGGCGATGCTTCCCTTGGGGATGGCGGCGAAGTCGCGCCGTTGATCACCTCTCCCGGTGTGGCGATGACAGACGGTCCCGCCCGCCAGATCACCCGCAACAGCCTGAAGGGTTTCTGACATGGCTGGGGTGCAGTTTACGGTCGGTCTCGAAGATGCCGCTGCCAGCCGGGCATTGTCCGCGCTGGCCGCCGCCTCCGAGGACATGACCCCTCTGATGGAAGAAATCGGTCGTGTCCTGGTCAACGGCGCGATCGAGCGGATCGGCACCACCAATGTCGGCCCGGATGGTGTGGCCTGGCAGCCAAGCCGTCGCGCGACCGAAAAGGGGGGCAAGACGCTGCATGACAGCGGTGTGCTGATGCGCAGCATCAACGCCTGGGCCTCCCCGGATCAGGTCGTCGTCGGCACCAATGTGCCCTATGCCGCCGTCCACCAGCTGGGGGCGGCGACCGGCTCGCTTGGGGTCTGGGTCGGCAATGACAAGAATGGTCGCGACATGACTGTGCTGTCGCCCTGGGGCGATATTCCGGCGCGGCCCTATCTCGGGATTTCGGAGGAAGAACGGGCCAGCGCCCTTGATCTTGTCGAGATCCGCTACGGCGCGATCATCGAGGCCCTGCAATGATGCCCGCTGTGATCGAGCGCCTGAAGCAACGGGCACCGCTCCTGAGCAACCGCGTCTATGGCGCGGCGGCTCTTGCCGCCCTCATGAAGGCCGATGCGGTGCCGAAGGTGACCCCTTGCGCCCATGTGCTGCCAACCGGCCTGACCGGACGCAGCGACGGCGACGCCGCCACAGGCGCCTATGTCCAGTCCTATGACTACGGCTTTGCCGTGGTGCTGTCGCTGCGTGCCCATGATCCGCTGGGCGAGCGGGCGGCGCTGGACGAGGTGATCCCGATGATCATGGAGATCGCCAACGCGCTCGCGGGCTGGACCCCGGATGACGATACCGTCGGGGTCTTCGTCTTTCGCCGGGCGGCGCTGGCCAGCTTTGCCCGTGGCGTGGCGATCTACGAGTTGAACTTCACCCTTCAAGACCAGCTGAGGACCATTCCATGACCGGCAAGACCAATGCCCCGTTGCCCGATGCGGGCGGCAGCTACATCCGCGATCCGAAGACCGGCGCAATTCAGGTGGTCGAGGCTGCGTCCGATGCACCCGCCCCGGACGCCGGGAAGCCCGCGATCAAACCCGTCAAACAGCCGGTAAAGGAGGCCTGACATGCCCTTGAAGTGGAAATCCAAGGTTCTCCTGGCCAAGATCGAGGCCGAATACGGGACCGATGCGACGCCGACCGGAGCTGACAATGCCATCCTTGCGACCGAGGTCCGCCTGACCCCGATGGAAGGTCAGGATGTCAATCGCAACCTTGAACTGCCCTGGCTTGGGGCGCAGGCGTCCATTCCGACCGAACTGCATGCAAAGCTGGCATTCCGGGTCGAGATGACGCCCTCCGGCACGGTTGGCACCGCTCCGGCCTGGGGCGTGCTGCTGCGCGGCTGCGCCATTGCCGAAGTGATCACCGCTGCGACATCGGTGGCCTACAATCCGGTGACGAATGGCCATGAGTCCGTCACGCTGTATCTCTGGATTGCCGGGACGCAGTACAGGCTGCGCGGCGCACGTGGCACCTGCACCTTGCGGGTCAATGCCCAGGGCATCCCCTATCTGGAGTTCGAGTTTACCGGCCTGTGGAGCAAGCCAACCGAAGTTGTGCAGCCGACCCCTGCGCTCGCGGCACAGTTGGCGAACAAGCCGCGTGTGGGCACCACCGCGAACACGCCGGTCTATACCTACAACGCGGTGCCGCTGGTCATGCGCAGCTTTGCCCTGAACTTTGGCAATGCAGTGGAGACCCGGTTCCTGATCGGGTCCGAAAGCATCCTGATCACCGACAAGGCAGAGACGATCGAGACCACGGTCGAGGCGGTGCCGCTGACCACGCTCGACCCGTTTGCGCTGGCTGAAAGCCAGACGGCGGCGGCGCTGGCGCTGACCCATGGCATTGTTGCCGGCCGCATCGCATCGCTCGCGGTGCCTGCGGCGCAGATGCAGCGCCTGCAATCGCTGGAGAACCAGCAGAACATCAAGGAATGGCCGCTGCGCATGGTGCCGCTGCCGGTCACCGGCAATGACCAGTGGACGCTGACCCTGACCTGACCGCTGCCTTTTCAACTTCCCAACAGAAAGACATCCCCATGCTGAAAATCGTCAAGAACCCCGAGTTCACCGCGCCGGTAAAGGTCCAGGTGCCCGCAGAGGGTGGCTATGCCGACATGAACTTCACCGCCCGTTTCAAGGCCCTGACCGTGAGCGAGTCCGAGGCCTTCGACATGATGTCGATCCGGGGCACGGATGACTGGCTGCGCACGATCCTGATCGGCTGGGACGGTGTGGTGGGCGAGGATGACCAGCCCCTCTCGTTCAACAACGCGGTCCGCGACCAGTTGCTGGATGTGCCCTTTATCCGCATGGCGATCATCCAGGCTTACAACGCTGCGATGATGGGCGCGAAGCGGGGAAACTGACGGCGGCCGGGGCGGCGTGGGTCCGGGGCGAGCTGGACGGCGCAGCCCCGCAGGAGGCCGAAGAGGATGCCGCCCTTTGGGGGATCGAACTGCCCGAAGGCTGGAATGACCGGCAGCTGGACGAGGGGATATGGCAGGAGCATCTGCCCGCGCTGCTGGCTTTCCTCGCCGTCTCGGGCCAGTGGCGCACCCGCCCGCATGGCATGGGCGATATCCGCTGGATCGGTCTCGATTACGGCGCTGTCCGGGACGGGCTGGATCTCGCCGGGATCACGGTGACGCCGGATGTCTGGGCCGATCTGCGCCTGATCGAAGCCGGGGCACTGGATGAGCTGAACAAGGAACGGTGACATGGCCAACGGCGATCTGAATGTATCGATCATCCTGCGCTTTCTGGCCGATCAGGCCCGGCGCGAGATGTCGGGCGCGGGCACTGACCTGAAGACGCTCGGGGCTGCTGCCGAAGAAGCCGGGCGCAAGGCAGCGGGCGCAGGGGCCGCCATCGGTCAGACCGGGACCGCCGCCCAAGCGGCCGCTGCCCCCCTGAATGTGCTGAGCCAGGCGACGGCAACCAATGTGGTGCAATCGATCAATCTGACCGCGCAGATGGGCCGCAACACGACAGCGGTGGGCGGCATGATGAATGCCGCGACCGGACTGACCCGCAGCATCAAGGATCAGGTCGAGGCGATGCGGGCCGAGGCGCGCGAGGCTGGTCTGCTCAAGACGCAGCTGGATGAGGTCCGCGCGCGGTTCAATCCGTTGTTCGCGGCATCGCAGCAATATGAGATGGCCCTGCGCGACATCGCCGAAGCCGAGCGGATGGGGGCGATATCGGCACAGGAGGCAGCAGCGGCCCGGGACCGGGCAGCTCAGTCCATGGCCCCGATGAACAGCGAGCTGCGAGGCAACGCCGGGGCGGCCAACGCTGCCACCGCCGCGAACGCCAACCTGTTTGCACAGTGGAACGATATTGCGGTGATGATGGCAGCGGGCCAGAACCCGATGCAGCTTGCCCTGCAGCAGGGCACGCAGGTCAGTCAGGTGCTGATGGGGCTCGGCGGTGGAACGACGGCGCTACGGGCCGTCGGCAAGAGCTTCATCGCGATGCTGAACCCGATCAGCCTGGCCACAATCGGGATCATCGCCTTCGGGGCGGCGGCATTCCAATGGCTGACATCCTCAACCGTCAAAGTGCTGTCGCTAGATGATGCAATGGATCAGTTGTCATCGCGCATGGCGGACTACAAGTCAGCGGCGGGCGATGCCGGATCATCGACTGCATCTCTGGAGGAGCGTTTCGGCGCGGCGAGTGCAGAGGCACGTCGCCTGCTTGGGGATCTGGAGAAAGTCCAAGCTTCCCGGGCGCTGCTTGCAGCATCTGATGCATTTCGGGGCATTGCAACTGATCAGGGGTTGAAGCTTGGCGGGGCTGCCAGCGGGTTTGGGGCCGACCTCAAAACCTTGTCTAAAACCTTTGGCCTGGACACGACGGAGAAGGCAGAACGAGAGGCGGCTTCCGCAGTTCGAAACGCAATGATGGCTGTCAATTCTGCCTCATACTCCCGTGACCCATCTGCTCGCCTGCAAAAAATGTCCGCAGCGATGGCCGATCTTGTGGCGCGGACAACAGAGGCGGTCGACCTCGACGGCAAGCGCACGGCTGCGGAGGAAATGCTCCTGGAGGCACTTCTTCAACAGAATGTCGCTCTTCTTGAACAGGCAGCTTTGGTTGACGGCTCTGGCCGTGCCGAAGCCATCACCCGCCAGATCGACACAATGGTGCAGGGCTATAATCAGCAGGCACAGCTTGCGCAGGCGGTCCTTCAGTTTGGCGAGAACTCGGCCCAGGTCGAGGCGCTGCGCAACCGCCATGCGCGCGAGGCCCTGCGCATCCGGCTGGAAGAAATCGGCGTGGTGCAGGGCAGTGCCGACGAACAGCGCGCCCTGGGCGAGCTGGAGGCTGCACAGGCTGCCGAGGCTGGCGTCAACACGGATCGCCGTCGCAAGGCAATGGGCGAGATTTTCACCGACCTGCGGCGGCAGCAAGAGATGTCGCAGGCCATCCTCCAGTTCGGCGAGACGTCAGCAGAGGTCGAGGCCGTGCGTGCCCGGCATGCCGATGATGTGCTCAAGGCGCGGCTTGAGGAAATGGGCATGGCCCCGCTGCTGATCGCCATGGCGCTTGGACTTGCCTCTGCCGAGCGGGACCGCGCGCGGGCCATCCGCACTGAAGCCGCCCGGAAAAGCGCCGACAGCATGCTGGCCGATCTGCGCGAAGAGGCCGCGATCAATGCGGCCATCGCTCAGTCCGGCGAAGACAGCCTGCACGTGAAGGGGTTGCAGATCGCTGCCGAGCGCCGCGCGTTCGAGCAGACTCTGGCCACGCTGGAGGTGACAGCGGCCGTCAAGCGCGAGTTGCTCGCCGCATGGGATGCCGCGCGCGGCTTGGCTTCGGCCGATCCGTTCGGATCGCTGGGCGCTGGTCGCGATTATTCGCGCGGGCAACAGGAGCGTCTGGAGCGGCTGCGGCTGGAGCACAGCCTGCTCGGCCAGAACGAGGCGGTCCGCACCCGGATCGTTGCCCTGTGGCAGGTCGAACGTGACATGATCCGCGAGGGCATTGACCTGACCAGCGCGCGGGCGGCGGAGATCCGCGCGGCAGCGGAGGAAGAGGTGTCCCTGACCCGGATGATCGAGCGTCAGCAGGAGGCCTGGCAAAAGGTTCAGTCCTCGGCGGAAAGCGCGATCGACGGCATCGTCGGCAAGCTGATGGACGGCGACATCGATGGCGCGCTGGAGGCGCTGGCAGGCCAGATCACGGGCATGTTCACCGAGCTTGCTGTCACCAACCCGCTGAAGAACGCGATGCTCGGGACCAATTACGGCACCATGCAGGATGTGGGCGGGCTGAAAGGCATCTGGGGGCGGCTGACCGGCCAGGCCGATCCGCTGACCGCCTCGGTGTCGTCGATGGGACCGGTCGCATCGATGCAGGTCACTGCTGCCAGCGTCACCATTGCCGGGCCGGGGGCCATGTCCCTGATGACCGGAGCCGCTGGCGGGGCAGGGATGGCCGCGAACACCGCTGGCGCTCCGGGAGCCTTTGGCGGGGGGCTCGGCGGCGCTGTGGGCGTGCAGCAGCAGGTCTGGGCATTCTTCGCGGCGAAGGGGCTGAAGCCGCATCAGATTGCGGCGATCATGGGCAATGTGCAGGCGGAGAGCGGGTTCAATCCGCTGGCGGTCGGGGATGACGGCACGTCCTTTGGCCTGTTCCAGCACCATAAGAGCCGGGGCGCGGGCCTGCTCGATGCAACCGGCGGCATGGCCGGGCTGGGCAATGTCAATGCGCAGCTCGAATATGTCTGGAAGGAGCTGCTGACCTCGGAGAGCGGGGTGCTGAAAAAGCTGCTGGCCGCGCCCGATGTGCAGCAGGCAACCTCTGCCTTCGTGGGTTTTGAGCGCCCGCAGGGCTGGTCAGCCGCAAACCCGATGGGCGCGCACAACTGGGCGGGCCGCGTCGGGTCGGCAGAAGCCGCTCTTGCGAAATTCGGCACCACCGCCCAGACCGCCACCGGCAATCTCGGCACGCTGGGCACCGGGTTCGACGTCTTCGGCAGCGCTCTTGCGCAGGGTCTGAATGGCGCTGCCAGCGGCGGTGCGCAGGGCGGGATTGTGGGCCTGCTCGGCGCATTGGCGCAGGGTATCGCGGGTAAACTCAAGATCCCCGGCTTTGCGGCGGGGGGTGATTTCGGGGGCGGGCTGCGGGTTGTGGGCGAGAACGGGCCGGAGCTGGAGTTCACCGGGCCGAGCAGGATCCTCAATGCCAACCTGACCCGGTCTATCATGACCTCGCGCCCGCCGGTCGCTGCCAACAGCGCACCATCGGTCATCCAGCTGCAGCCGGTGCTGGTCAACAACACCGCCCGGCAGGTCGATCTGCAGGTCGAGGAGACCACCGATGCGCGCGGCCAGCGCCAGCAGCGCTATGTCATCTCGGATGTGGTGGGCGACGGGCTGGCCACGCCGGGCGGCAAGGCCGCGCGCAACATGAGCCAGCTCTACAACGTGAAGAAACCGGCGAGGCGGCGGTCGTGATCCTGACATGGCCCGCAGATCTGCCGCGCCCCGAGCGGCCCAGCTGGCAGCTGACCTCGCAGGACGCGCGGCGCAAGACGCAATCCGATGCCGGGCCAGCGCGCTACCGCCGCCGGTTTTCCTCGGCGGCAAAGCTGGTGACCCTGTCCGTGATCCTGACGCGGGACCAGAAGGCGATCTTCGACAGGTTTTTCCACGAGGACTGCGCCGAGGGCGCGCGGCTGTTCTACATGCCCGATCCGACCACCGATGGCTGGGCCTTGCTGACCTCAGACGGCACCCCGCTGCTGACCGGCGGGGGCGTGCCGATCCTGATGGCGGCGCGCTGGCTGTGCTCCTGGGGCGATCAGGTGCCGGTCGAGACCATCCACGGGCAGGTCGAGTTCAAGAAATCGTTCAATCTGCAGGTGATGCCATGAGACGTCTTTCCCTGAATGCACGCCTCGCCCAGGACGCCGAAGGCGGGGCCGAGATCGAGGTGGCGCTGATCCACATCGAGCACCCCGATCTGGAGGCCCCGATCCGGCTGTCCACCGACAACACCGAACGGCTGTCGGACGATCCGCTGATGTATGGCACCCGGTCCAGCTGGCGCGGGGCCAATCCGGTGACCGAGCCCTATCTCTGGGTCATCGCCTCGGCGGTGCTGCCCGGCGACGCCGATGATGCCCCGGCCTCCGCCCAGATCGCGCTGGAAAACCTTGATGCCGAAATGGTGGACCTGGTGCGGTCCTTCACCGATCCCGCCAGCGTCAGTCTGGCCGTGGTGCTCGCAGGGTCCCCGGATGTGATCGAGGGCGAGTGGACCGGCCTGCTGCTGGTCTCGGCCGACATCACCGCAGGCGAGATCGTCCTGTCGATCAGCCGCGACGAGGTAGAGCTTGAAGCATTCCCGCCGGGCCGTATGACCCGGCTCAATTTTCCGGGGCTGCACACATGAGGAGAAAACTATGCCTTTCCCAAATGGCTACACCAAGATTGTCTCTAACGGGGATCCGATCAACTGCCCCGACAGAGCGACGGACGACTTCGTTCCGGCTCAGCCAACAATCACTCTTGAAGGTGCGCCGTCTGATGTTTGGCGCGAAGTTTTCCGCGCGCGAAAGCAATCAGGAGAGCGGATGCAACGATATTGCCTGCAAGACGTGGTGCTCAGTGCTCTTCCCGCCAGAGAGCATGACCCGGCTCAATTTTCCCGGGTCCCGCTCATGAAAGCTATTGCGCGCTGGTCCGTGTCCGCTTTTCGCGCTCTTCGGCAACCCTATGCAGGTCAGCTTCTACGGCGTCTGCAAGCTGTCGAAGAAAGGCTGGAAGAGCTTGAGCGCCAGCGTCTTCAACCTCCCCATACGGTTGATCCCGTCCCGTCGCGAGAACCGGCAGACCAATTGTCAGATCGTTCTCGAACGATATTCCGTGTGTCTGATGTACGCAGGAGATGTTGAAGATGGTGGTGAAAAAGTCCGGACCATCGTTCCCATCCTCCATTTGTTCGAGCCGGATGCTTCCGATTGTGAGCGTGATGTCCATGTCATTCCTCTCGTGTGTGCAGCGCGTGGGGATAGCGACGATCCGGGGGGCGCTGGCACGCTCCCCGGTGTCGCGACTGTATCGGCGTTTCATGACCGCACAATCCCGGAGTCTCCAATGAGCTGGTCTGATCGCTTCATCGGGATCCCCTATGCCGACTTCGGCCGCGACCGTCACGGCTGTGATTGCTGGGGGCTGGCCTGCATCATCTACCGCGAGGAGCTGGGCGTCACGCTGCCCGATTATCTGGGCTATGGATCAGTTGATGAGCATGGCGAGATCGCGGCGCTGATCTCGGGGGCGGCCACCTCGCCGCTCTGGCTGCCGGTGACCGGCGCGGCGGTGGCCTTTGACATCGCGGTGTTCCGGCGCGGCCGGTTCTCGACGCACCTCGGGATCGTGATCCGGCATGGCATCATGATCCATATGGTCGCAGAGGATCAGGCCAAGGTGCAGGGCTATGCCGATGGCCCCTACAAGCACCGCTTTGCAGGCCACTACCGGCATGCTTCAAGAGCCATTGAACGCCCCGTTCAACTGATTTCGGAGGCTGTCCGATGACCGGCATTCCCGTCCTCGCCGCCCCCGCGATTGATCCCGGCAGCGCCCGGATCGAGGTGACGCTGCCCGAAGGGCTGACCATCGGCGAGATCGTGGCGATGGTGCTGCCCGGTGCCGCGCCTGCCGATCGGGCACGTGCCCGGGTCACGCTGGTCAGCCCGCGCGGATCGGCCATGATCCTGCCAGAGCACTGGCATGCCGTGCGGCCCCGGCCGGGGGTGCGGGTGGTGATCCGGCTGGTGCCGGGCAAGGACGCGCTGCGGACGATCCTGTCGGTCGTGGTGTCGATCGCGGCGGTGGCGCTTGGCACGATGTTCGGTCCCGCGCTGGCGGGCGCATTGGGTTGGGGCACCGGCGCTGCGGCGGTCGGCACCGCAACGGCCCTGATCGGCATTGGCGTCAACCTGCTCGGCAGTCTGCTGATCAACGCCCTGATCCCGCCGGTCAAGCCGGATGACGAACGGCGCAACAGCTACAGCATTTCGGGCTGGCGCAACCGGCTTGACCCTGACGGGGCGGTGCCGGTGGTGCTGGGTCAGGTCCGCTATGCGCCGCCCTTTGCGGTGCGCAGCCATACCGAGATCGTGGGCGACGCGCAGTATATCCGGGCGGTGTTCTGCTTTGGCGAGGGTGCGGTCGGGCTGTCGGATTTCCGGATCGGCGATACCTCGCTGGCGGATTTCGACGATGTCGACATCGAGGTCCGGGAGGGTCGGCCGACCGATCTGCCGCTCAGCCTCTTCCCGCGCCAGATTGTCGAGGAGAGCATCGGCGTCGAGCTGACCCGGCCCTTGCCCCGTGACAATCTGGGCGAGGTCATCGCGGGCAGCCCGGCCATAGAGACGCCGGTCGTGCGCACCACCGGACCCGATGCGCAGGGCGCATCCATAATCATCGCCTTTCCCACCGGTCTGATCAGCTTTTCCGGCAAGGTCAAAAAGCAGCATCACGGTGTGTCCATCCGGGTCGAGCAACGTCTGGCGGGGGCCGATGAGTGGCAGCTGGTCACGCCGCTGGACATATCGGCCCGGCGCATCGAGGCGTTTTACCGCCAGCTCACCTGGTCATTCCCGACGCGCGGCCGCTTCCAGATCCGGCTCACCATGATGACGCCGGAAACCGAGGAGACTCAGGTGCAGCAGCGCGCGGTCTGGGCCGGGCTGCAGACGCTGCGCCCGGAATACCCGCTCGCCTATCGCCAGCCGCTGGCGCTGGTCGCGGTCCGGGTCCGGGCGACGCATCAGCTGTCGGGGTCGCTGGACAATTTCTCGGCGCTGGCCTGGCGGGTGTGCCTCGACTGGGACCATGTGGCCGAAGAGTGGATCGAACGCCCGACCTCGAACCCCGCCTCGCTCTATCGCTACATCCTGCAATGCCCGGCCAATCCGAAACCCGCCACCGATGCCGAGATCGATCTGGGCCAGCTGACCGACTGGCACCATTTCTGTCATCTGCGCGCGCTGCAGTACAACCGGGTGCTGGATCAGGCCGGGACCACGCTGCGCGAGGTGCTGACCGAGGTTGCCGCCGCCGGGCGCGCCTCACCGCGCCATGACGGCACCAGATGGGGCGTGGTCATCGACCGCCCGGCCGAGCTGATCGTCGATCACATCAACCCGCGCAATTCCTGGGGGTTTTCGGTCCGCCGCGCCTATGTCGAAAAGCCGCATGCCTGGATCTGCAAGTTCCAGGACGAGGACAACGACTACAAGGAAGCCCAGCGGGTGATCCGGCGGCCGGGCTATACCGGCGACATCACCGTGACTGAGACGCTGGAGCTGCCCGGCATCACCAATGCCGCCATCGTTTATCGTGAGGGCCTGCGACGGTTCTTTGAGGCGGAGTACAGGCCGGATGTGTTCGAGGCCACCCAGGAGGGCGCGTTGCGCGTGGCGACCCGGGGCGATACGGCGATGCTCAGCCATGACGTGCTGTCGCGCATGCAATGGGCCGGGCGGGTGCGGCATGTGTCAGGATCGCTGGTCGCGCTTGACGAGCTGGTGACCATGGTGGAGGGGCGCAGCTATGCCCTGCGGTTCCGGGTCTTTGCGGATGACGAGGATACGGTCGGCACCTCGGTGGTCCGCCCGGTCGCGACCCTGCCGGGGGAGGAGACGCTCCTGACCCTGACCGGCTCCGGCCCGGTGCCGCTCGCGGGCGACATCGTGCATTTCGGCGAGATGGGCACCGACAGCTATCCGGTGGTCGTCACCCATATCGAGGCGACCCAGGATCAGTGCCAGATCATCCGCGCAGTGGCTGCAGCGCCCGAGATCGACGCCCTGACCAATGCGGCCGAGGTTCCGGCATGGTCGGGGCGCGTCGGGGTCGAGCTGGGCGCAAACCTGCTCCAGCCCTCGGCCCCGCGCTTCACCTCGATCACCTCGGGGATTTCCGGCACCGGCGAGGCCGGGCGGATCGATTTTCTGATCGTGCCGGGCAGCGGGGCGATCAGCGCGGTCTCGTTCCGGATCTCGCACCGGCTCGGCACCAGCGGCGACTGGACCGAGGCGGTGATCCCGGTCGCGGCCGGTGGGGGATCGATCCTTGTCTATGGCTCTGGCAGCACCGCCCAGATCACCGCGCAGGCCCTGTCCTGGACGGGGGTGGCCGGGCCATGGACCACGCCGGTGACAGTGATCATCGGCGCGGGCGATGCGCCGATCCCGGCGGCGCTGGATGATGAGACCATCTCGATCACCACGCTGCTCGGGGGCGCGCTGATCCAGCTGGCCACCGGCCCGGATGCCAATACCACCCAGATCCAGCTCTACCGCTCGACCTCGGCCGTGCTGGACCGCGAGACCGACGCGGTCGGCGGGGTCCATGCTGTCAGCCCGCTGCAGAGCTTCAGTTTTGCTCTGGGCGACACCACCCGGTCCAATCTGGTCACGGGCGGCACCATGGACGCCCCGGCGGCCTGGGATCTGGATCCGGGCTGGGCGATTGCCGCCGGGCTGGCCACCCACACAGCGGGCACGGCGGGGGCCATCGGTCAGGCGCGGGCCTTTGAGGCAGGCAAATGGTACCGCCTCGGCTACATCGTCTCCGGCCGCACGGCGGGCGGGCTGACACCGCGCCTGACCGGCGGATCGGACCGTCCCGGCACCAGCATTGCGGCCAACGGCTTTCACCGCGACCGCATCCAGGCGGTCACCGGCAATGACCGCATCGAATGGCTGGCGGGCACCTCCTTTGACGGCGCGATCGACGATGTGATCGTCTATCTGGAGACCGGGGCCTGTCTGGCGCAGGACATCCATTACATCTGGATCGAGCCGCAGAACGATGATGGCGTCCCCGGGCCGGTCAGCGGCCCCTTCACCATCGTCGTGATCTGACCCCCCCCGAAACCGCATCCCCCGGCCACGCCGCCCCGCGCGCGCGTATCGAGGGCTGCAGAAACCCGGCGGCCCGGAACCCGGTTCCGGTCGCCGCTGTGCCCCCCGCGCGCGCATAGACGGGCGTGCCCCTGATGGAGAGAGCCCATGCCCGCTGGCGTTGCGTCCACCAACCTCACCGAGGCGTCGGTGGTTACCGATGTGCTCGGCAACCAGTCCGGCGAGAGTGTCAGGATCCCGGTCGCCCGGCTGGCCCAGCAGCTCAGCCTGGATGCCATCGTGGTCAACAAGGAGACGCGGGCGCTGCTCGACGCCGATCTGTCCTGGGGCGACGGTGTGCGTGGCGCGGTCTGGGGCGATCCAACCGAGGCCTTGCGCGGGGTCTACCTCAAACTGGGGGCCTGGGGCACAGGTAGCTGGACGCGCATCGGCGATGTGCCGCAGAGCGCTCTGACAGAGGCCCAGCTTGCGGCCAAGGCAGCCCGCGACATGCCGATCATCACATTGCAGTCGTCGGGCGACGCGGCCGCTCAGACCGCTGCCTTGCCTGCAGGCGTGACGCTGACCCAAGGCCTGATGGTGATGCTGTTCTCTGGCAATACAAATACCGGGGCGATGACGCTCAACGGGTTGCCGATCCTGCGCCAGACCGGCGGGGCGCTGCTGCCTGCCGACGTACCTGCATCAATCGGTCTTTTGCTGCGCTGCTCCAATGGCGCGACCCAATGGCGTATCGTCGGGCGGTCCGCAGAGGATCCGGCCACCACAGCTGCCATCGGCGGGAGAGCGCCGCTCCTGCAGACCCTGCCGCTGGCAGCTGCAGACGGTGGCAGCGCAAACGCTCAGGTGTCAACTGCGCCCCCCGGAATGACGGGATATGCCCCCTCTCAGGTGTTTTTGTGGCAGGCCACCGCCACCAATACCGCCCCCGATCCGACGCTGGATGTCGGCGGTTTTGGCCCGCGCACCCTCAAGGCGGCAACCGGCGGCACGCTGTCCGCCGGAGACGTGCGGGTGGCCAGCCTGTATCAGCTCAGGGTGATGGCGGACGGCACAACCCTGCGCATCATCGCCACCCTGCCATCCGATGTGGCGGCGCAGATCACCGCCGCGCTGACCCCGGCCATCGCACCTCTCGCGCGCAACGGCGACGTGTCACAGGTCAACTTGTGCGACTGGATCACCCGCCCCTTTGTCAACGCACAAGCAACCCGCGTCGTCCTCGCGGATGGCACCCCCGGGGTGCAGGTATCTGGCACGGCTGCATCCGGACGATTTGCCCGTATTCCGCGCGACGCGATCAACGGCGAGACCTTTTCGGCAGGCGCGGTCGTAGATTTCTCGGATGTGGCAGGCCGTATCCTGGCCATGCAAATGACGGCCGCCCTGACGGAAATCCGCGACCTCTCGGATGGCAACGGCGACTATCGCACCCAGCTCAACATCACCGCCGGAATGGCGAACGCTCCGCTTTCAGTTCTGGACAAACCCCTCGCCCCTACGTGCGCTTTTGTCGATCTGTACTCAGACATGGGGTCCGGGGTCACCGGCACAATCAGGATCAAGGAGGATTGGGTCAGTGCCGGAGCCAAGCGGTTTGCCTTCCCGACGCCCGACTTCATGACATCAGGCCGGGTTTGTCATGTCAGCCCCACCGGCACGCTGGGCGCGGCTGGTACCGCCGCTGCGCCGGTCAACACCTTGCGCCGCGCGATGGCGACCGGGGCGTCTACGATCATCCTGGCGGACGGCGTCTATGCCGCCGCCAACATGCTGATCGACGGCAATATGTTTGGCGGCATCGACCTGATCGCGGCCCCCGGCGCGATGCCCATCATTCGCGGCGGCGATATCGTGACCGGGTTTACGGCGGTGCCGGGCCGCACCGACGTGTATCAGGCGGCGCTGGCGACTGCCCCGGCGATGCACCATGCCAGCACCCCGCGCGGGTTTGTCTGGCTGATCGGGGTGCCCTGGTCCGAGATCAGCGCCGCAGATCGGCGGACGCAACACCATGGCCGCTCGCACCGTTGCCCGCACATGCCGTTTTACGCAGGCCCGACCAGCCTCGACACGCTGGAGGCAGCCGCGCGCGTCAGCTGGTGGTGGTCTTCTGGCGTGCTCTATGTCCGGTCTGTGCCGGGCGTCGATCCGCTGACAATGGCGGTGCGGGTGCCGCGTGGCGATGGCATTACCAACCGCCGCCAGCAGAACAAGCTGTCGGCCCTGGGCATCACATGGGAGTTTGTCGGCCTGACTTGCGACAACATGGCGCGCTATGACTTCGAGGGCATCAATGTCATCGGTGCGCCGGTCGACGGCCTGTCGCTGGATTGGGTCAGCGGCACCGATCGGTTTTGCAGCGTCATCGGCTCATCTAATGACAACTGGAACGGCCATGGCACAACCGGCGACACGCCCGGTCGGCAGGATGGCCGGGCCTCGATCGACTATTTTCTGCACAGCATCGAGCCCTATTCGTGTCTGGCTCACGATGATGGCCGGTCGCTGCACGAGCGCGGGCGCGGGCGGGTAGACGGCGGGCTGTTCGAGCAGTGCGGCTCAACAGGATGCGCCCCCGCAGGCGGAGCGGAAGACGGTTATTATGGCACCGAAATCGTCGGCTGCGGCTGGGACACCGGCGCGGGCAGCGGCGGTGAGCGCGCCGGGATCGCGGCGGTCAACCCTGTCATCGACGATGGCACCGGCACGCGGGTGGAGTGCCGTGGCGTCATCATCCGCGACTGCCCGCGCGGCTTTTACGTCGGCGTGGGCGCATCGCACCGGATGGAGCTGTGGGACACCTGGACCATCGGCTGCACCGAGCACGCGCTCTATGCCGCCGCCGCCGGAGCCAGCATCGTGCACCACAACCACACCGACATCGGATCGGCGGCCCTGAAGGGCGGACCGGGCATGGCCGGGATCGTGGCAGCTAACGGGACGGTGGTGACGTGATGGGTCGGTCCGAAGCAGGTGGCATGGGGGCATGGTGTTCTCGGTAAAGGGGCGTTAAACACCCCCTTCAACGAAAACCGCGCTGCTGCAGGTTATGACGTAAAACTCTGCAAACTACGATGTCGCGCTACAGCCGCCGTCGGCAAGGTTGTCCACAAGAGATTTGCAAACAAATCGCTTTACAGGCTTTCGCTTCTGCAACACCATATCTAGTATGGGCCTGTCGGGTAATCGCAGAGCCTTGCCAGACACCCAGCATTTCGTGGGTTCGCCCCTGCGGAAGGCATCATCAAGAGGCCGGGCAATGTCACTTACCGAAGATTTCCTGTCAAACGACGATATGCACCCGATCGATATCGTCGAAACCCTTGCCGAACACCATGCGTGGGAGTTTGACAGGGTGACCGACGATCAGATCGCGATGGCGGTCGAGGGCCAGTGGCGCACCTATTCGCTGACGCTCGCATGGTCGGCGCAGGACGAGACGCTGCGGTTGATCTGCACCTTCGAGATGGAGCCGCCCGAAGGCAAGCTTCCGGCGCTTCTCGATGTGATCAACCGTTGCAATGACATGGTCTGGACCGGCGCTTTCACCTATTGGGCCGAGCAGAAGCTGATGGTCTGGCGCTATGGGCTGGTGCTGGCGGGCGGGCAGATTGCGGGACCGGAGCAGATTGACCGGCTGATTTCCAGCGCGGTCATGGCGGCAGAGCGCTTTTATCCGGCGTTCCAGTTGGTGGGCTGGGGCGACAAGACTCCGGCCGAAGCGATGAAAGTCGCCATTGCCGAGGCCTACGGTCGCGCCTAACTTGCCCCCCGTAAAGACGGGGAACACGATGAATCTGGATAGGATCAACCGCCGGGGCCTTGTGCTTTTGGGCTGCGGCAAGATGGGATCGGCCATGCTGGAAGGCTGGCTGGGGCAGGGGTTGCAGCCCGACGCGACATGGGTGATCGACCCGCATCCTTCGGCATGGGTGCAAGGGCTTGCCGAAAAGGGCCTGCGGCTGAACGCGGGCATGCCCGAGGCGCCTGCGGTTGTGCTGATTGCGGTCAAACCACAGATGATGGGGGCGGCGCTGCCGCAGATTGCGCGGTTTGGCGGGACGGATACGCTGATCGTGACGGTGGCGGCAGGCACGACCATTGCCACCTATGAGGCGGCATTTGGCGCAGGCAGCCACATCGTGCGTGCCATGCCGAACACGCCCGCCGCCGTCAGCCGCGGGATCACCGCGATCATCGGCAATGCTGCCGCCACGCCTGCCGATCTGGATCTTGCCGAAGCCCTGCTGTCGGCCGTGGGGCAGGTGGTGCGGCTGGAGGCCGAGCACCAGATGGATGCGGTCACCGCCGTTTCCGGCTCTGGCCCGGCCTATGTGTTCCACCTGATCGAGGCGCTTGCTGCCGCGGGCGAGGCCGAGGGGCTGCCTGCGCCGCTGGCCATGCAACTGGCGCGGGCCACGGTGACAGGGGCGGGGGAACTGGCCCATCGCGCCCCCGAAAGTGCCGAGCAGTTGCGCATCAACGTCACCTCTCCCGGCGGGACGACCGCAGCGGCCCTTGCGGTGCTGATGGCGCCGGAGGACGGGTTTCCGGCGCTGCTGCGCCGAGCGGTCAAGGCGGCGGCGGACCGCGGGCGGGAGCTTGGCAAATGATCAGCTATGAGGATTTCCAGAAGGTCGATATCCGTGTGGGCGTTGTCACCCGCGCCGAACCCTTTCCCGAGGCGCGCAAGCCCGCGATCAAGCTATGGGTGGATTTTGGCGGAGAAATTGGGGAGAAACGCTCGAGCGCGCAACTGACGCGGCATTACACGCCAGAGACGCTGGTCGGGCGGCAGGTGATGGCGGTCGTCAACTTCCCGCCGCGCCAGATCGGCAAGGTGTTGTCGGAGGTGCTGGTGCTGGGCGTGCCGGATGAAACGGGAGAGGTGGTGCTTTTGGCACCCGACCAGAATGTGCCTGCGGGCGGAAGGATGTTTTGATGAAACTGCTGATCACACGCCCGCTGCCGGATGCTGTTCTGGACGCCGCCCGCGCCCGTTTTGACGTGACGGTGCGCGAAAGCACCTTGCCGCTGACCGCGGACGAATTGCGCGCCAGCTTGCGCGATTATGATCTGGTGCTGCCCACGCTGGGCGACCGTTATCAGGCCGATGTGTTTGCCGATGTGCCAGCCCCGCGCGCGCGGATGCTGGCCAATTTCGGGGTGGGCTACAACCATATCGACGTGGCAGCGGCCCGTGCTGCGGGGTTGCAGGTCTCCAACACCCCCGGCGCTGTCACCGATGCCACCGCCGATATTGCCCTGACGCTGATGCTGATGACGGCGCGCCGCGCCGGGGAAGGCGAGCGTATGGTGCGGGCCGGTCTGTGGGAGGGCTGGCACCCGACGCAGATGCTGGGTATGCATCTTTCGGGCAAGCGGCTTGGCGTGATCGGGATGGGCCGTATCGGCAAGGCGATTGCGCGCCGCGCGCAGGCGGGTTTCGGCATGGAGGTGGTGTTCTTCAACCGCTCGCCCGTGGCCGATGCCGGAGTTCCGGCGCGGCAGGTCACGCTTGAAGAGGCGATGGCCGCCGATGTGGTGGTGCTTGCGGTGCCGGGTGGCAAGGAGACGCATCATCTGGTCAACGCAGGGACGCTGGCCCATATGAAGCCGCACGCCATTCTGGTGAATATCAGCCGGGGCGATGTGGTGGACGAGGCCGCCTTGGCCGAGGCCCTGACGGGCGGGCGCATTGCCGGGGCCGGGCTTGATGTCTACGAGTTCGAGCCGAAGATCCACCCCGCGCTGATGGCGTTGGAGAATGTGACGCTGCTGCCGCATCTGGGCACCGCCGCTTTGGAGGTGCGCAGCAACATGGGCATGATGGCGGTGGACAATCTGCTGGCCTTCGCCGACGGGCGGGATTTGCCGAACCCGGTATGACCGCGTCGGGTTAGGCCCGTCTGCCGCCAGCCTTCGCGTCCAATTGCGCGGTCTGCCTTGGTTTTGCCAAAGCCTTGCCTTGGGGTGGCCCTGTGCATCGGTCAGGGCTGAAGGGGCTGGCCCATTGCGATGCCGGCAAAACGGGGTGCGGATGGGAACACGTCGATGATCTGGGCGGGGTCGGAACAGGCGGGGCAGGACGGACCTTCGGTTGTGGCCGAAGGGATCATTGCCACGACCCCGATTGCCACCCCGTCGGGCTGGTGTCCCGCCGGAGAATTGCACAGCGGCGCAGAGGTGATGACCTTTGATGGCGGCAACCAGACCGTGACGCGCGCGCTGACCTTGCCGCTGGAAGAGCCGCCGCCCGAGTTCTGGCCGCTGCGGGTTCCAGCCTGGGCGATGGACAATCGGGAAGATGTGCTGCTGTTGCCCGAGCAGAAGGTGCTGATCGAGGCCGATTGCGCCGAAGACCTGTTCGGTGATCCCTTTGCGCTGGTCCCTGCGCGGGCGCTGGAAGGGTGGCGCGGGATAGAGAGGAGCCGCCCGCCACAATTGCTGGCTTCGGTGCAACTGCGGTTTGCGCGGCATCAGCTTGTCTATGCCAGTCGGGGGATATTGCTGTCTTGCGCGGGTGATCCGTTTGCCGAGGCCGAATGGCATCCGCGCGATTTCAGCGTCTGTTCGCTGGCACAGGCGCGGCATCTGGTCACCTGCCTGATGGCCGAGGAGGCGGGTGCCGCCCTGCGTCTGGCAAGGCAGCACCCGAACGGTTCGCTGGCTTAGGCCGCCTTGCGGGCGGATTTGCCGTAGAAGGTCTGTCCCGACGCTGCCATCTCGCGCAAAAGGTCCGGCACGGCAAAGCGTGCCCCGTGGCGGGAGGTGAGCGCATCGCAGAGTTCCACCGCGCGCGGAGCGCCGATGATGTCGAGCCAGCCGAACGGGCCGCCGGACCACGGGGCAAAGCCCCAGCCAAGGATGGCACCCACATCGCCTTCGCGGATATCGGTCAGCACCCCATCTTCCAGCGCACGCACGGCTTCCAGAACCTGCGCCATCAGCAGACGGTGCTGCACCTCGGTCAGGTCCGGTTGCGCATCGGCCAGCGGATACTGTGCCGCCAACCCGTCCCAAAGACCTTCGCGCTTGCCCGCAGCGTCGTAGGTGTAAAAGCCGGCATTGGCCTTTTTGCCCATGCGGCCCTGATCGGCCATCCAGAACAGCACCTCATCCACCGCGCCATCGGGATAGGCGTCGCCCATCGCCAGTTTGGTGGCCTTGGCGATCTTGACCCCGAGATCGATCGAGGTCTCGTCGACCAGTTGCAGCGGCCCCAGCGGCATGCCCACCAGCTTTGCCGCGTTTTCCACCAGCGCCGGTTCCACCCCTTCGGCGACCATGCGGATGCCTTCGTTGATGTAAGGAATGATGCAGCGGTTGGCGTAGAAGAAGCGGGCGTCATTCACCACGATCGGCGTCTTGCGGATCTGGCGCACATAGTCCAATGCCTTGGCCACCGCCACATCGCCGGTTTCCTTGCCGCGGATGATCTCCACCAGCATCATCTTGTCGACGGGCGAGAAGAAATGGATGCCGATGAATTGCGCGGGCCGCTGGCTGGCGCGGGCCAGTTCCGAGATCGGCAGGGTCGAGGTGTTGGAGGCAAAGATGCACTCTGCGCCCACCACCGCCTCGACCTTGGCTGTCACCTCGGCCTTGACCTTCATATCCTCGAACACCGCTTCGACGATCAGATCGCAGCCCTGAAGTGCCGCGTAATCGGTGGTTGCGGTGATGCGGCCCAGCACTTCGGCCTTTTTCTCGGGCGTGACCTTGCGGCGCGCGATGCCCTTGTCGAGGATGGCTTCGGAATAGGCTTTGCCGCGATCTGCCGCGTCTTGGGCGGCGTCGATCAGCACCACTTCTATCCCTGCATTGGCCGAGACATAGGCGATGCCCGCCCCCATCATGCCCGCGCCGAGGATGCCGACCTTCTTCACCGTCTGGTCAGGTGCGTCCGGACGGTTGGCGCCTTTCTCCAGCGCTTCCTTGTTGATGAACAGGCTGCGGATCATCGCAGACGAGGACGGGTTCATCAGCACCGAGGTGAAGTGCCGCGCCTCTATCTTCAGCGCGAGATCAAAGGGCACCAGCGCGCCTTCGTAGACCGCAGCCAGAAGCGCCTTGGCGGCAGGGTAGACGCCCATCGTCTTGCCGTGCACCATTGCGGATGCGCCGACAAAGGTCATGAAACCGGCCGGATGATAGGGGGTGCCGCCGGGCATCTTGTAGCCCTTGGCGTCCCAAGGCTTGACCAGATCGGCATCGGTGGCGGCGAGAACCCATTCCTTTGCGCGGGCCAGCAGGGCATCGGGGGCAACGACCTCGTCGATAAGACCGCCCGCCTTGGCGCCCTTGGGGTCAGAGAGCTTGCCTTCGAGGAGATAGGGCGCGGCCATCATCGCGCCCATCTTGCGCACAAGCCGCGTGGTGCCGCCTGCGCCGGGGAAAATGCCGACCATGATTTCCGGCAGGCCGATCTTGGCCTTGGGGTTTTCGGCGGCAATGATGCGGTGGCAGGCCAGAGGCACCTCCAGCCCGATGCCGAGCGCGGTTCCCGGAAGGGCGGCGACAATCGGCTTGCCGCCCTTGAGCGTTTTGGGGTCCATTCCGGCGCGTTCGATCTTGCGCAGGATCGCGTGCATATGCATCACGCCGTTGAAAATCCCCTCGGCCCCGCCCTCGTCGCGCATCTTGGCGATGACGTTCAGGTCCATCCCGCCGGCGAAGTCCTTTTTGCCGCTGGTGATGATGATGCCCTTCACCGCGCTGTCGGCAAGGGCGGCATCAATCTGGCTGTCGAGTTCCGCAAAGCCCGCAAGGGACATCACGTTCATGGATTTGCCGGGCACGTCCCAGGTGATGGTGGCGACGCCATCGGCGTCGATCGTGGTGGTGAAATCGGTCATTCTTGCGGTCCTTTCGGTAGGGCGGCCGTTCGCGTGCTGGAAATCAGGAACGGCCAGCGCGAATTGGCGAGAGCATTGGTGATCGAGGCCGCGCGCCAGCGGCCTTCGACAAGGCGGAGCGTGATTTGCGAATGGAACGGATCAAGCACCCGCATGCCGCCGGAAATCAGGTGGGTGACATAGCGGCCCGAAAGCAGATCGGGATCGAGACACTGCGCGCCTTCGACAAGGCGGATGTAATCGGTCACCCGCTGCGTTTGCAGCATGGTGCGAAAGGCGTCAAAGCCCTCGCGCAGGGCTGCCTCTGTCGTGATGGTCAGATTTGCGCTGTGGGTCACAAGATGAAACGGCAGCGCCACCCCGGTCTGATAGGCCGCAAAATCCCCCGCCATGACGGCAGCGGCGATCTCGTCCAGATAGGTCTGAAGGATGGCACCTGCCTCCATCTGTCAGACCCGCTCGATGATGGTGGCCGCGCCCATGCCCGAGGCGATGCAAAGCGTGGCAAGGCCGGTGCCTTTGCCAGACCGCTCCAACTCGTCGAGCAGGGTGCCGATGATGATGGCCCCGGTCGCCCCGAGGGGATGCCCCATCGCAATAGAGCCACCGTTCACATTCACCCGGCTCGCGTCGACATCGAAGGCCTGCATGAAGCGCAGCACCACGCTGGCAAAGGCCTCGTTCACCTCGAACAGGTCGATGTCGCTGATCGACATCCCGCTGTCCTTGAGGATCTTTTCCGTCACGGGGACCGGGCCTGTCAGCATGATCGTGGGGTCGGTGCCGATCTTGGCGGTGGCGCGGATGCGGGCGCGCGGCTTCAGGCCATGCGCCTGCCCGAACTCTTTCGACCCGATCAGAACCGCCGCCGCGCCATCGACGATCCCCGAGGAATTGCCGGCATGGTGGATGTGGTTGATCCGCTCCAGATGGGGGTATTTCATAAGCGCGATCTTGTCGAAGCCGGGCATCACTTCGCCCATGTCCTTGAACGCCGGTTTCAGGGACCCAAGGGCCTGCATGTCGGTGCCGGGGCGCATGTATTCGTCATGCGCCAGGATCGGCAGGCCGTTCTGGTCGCGGATGGTGATGACAGATTTGGCAAAGCGCCCGTCAGCCCAGGCCGCTGCCGCACGGCGCTGCGATTCCATGGCCAGAGCGTCGGCGTCATCGCGGGAAAAGCCGTATTCGGTGGCGATGATATCGGCCGAGATCCCCTGCGGCACGAAATAGGTTTTCATCGCAAGGCTCGGGTCAACGGCGATGGCCGCGCCATCGCTGCCCATCGCGACACGGCCCATCATCTCGACCCCGCCCGCGATATAGGCCTGTCCGGCCCCGCCCTTGACCTGATTGGCGGCAAGGTTCACCGCCTCCATGCCACTCGCGCAGAACCGGTTGATGGCAAGGCCGGGGATACGCTCGTCAAGATCGGACAGCAGGACTGCCGAGCGGGCCAGACAGCCGCCCTGTTCGCCCACTTGCGTGACATTGCCCCAGATCACGTCCTCGACCGCATGGCCTTCGAGACCGCTGCGCTCTTTCACCGCGTTCAGCACCTTTGCCGACAGCGCGACCGAGGTCAGCTCATGCAGGCTGCCATCGGGGCGGCCTTTGCCACGGGGGCTGCGAACGGCGTCGTAGATATAGGCTTCTGACATGATGTCTTCTCCTTATGTCCGGTCCGCAGGGGAGCCGGGCATCAATTCATAGGGGTGTTTCCAGCCGGGCAGGGCGCTGATGCGGTCCAGCCAGGCATCGATATGGGGCCAGTCCTTGCGGTCAAAGCCAAAGGGTTCGGGGTAATAGAGATAACCGCAGCACGACAGGTCGGCGATGGTCGGGCCATCGCCAACCACCCAGTCGCGCGCGGCCAGATGATCGTTCAGAACGGTATAGGCGGCCTTCAGGCGGCCCTGCAGGAACGGGACCACACCTTCGGGGCGCTTTTCGGCGGGCAGGAAGTTCATCAGGAACCGCACCGTGCCGATCTGCGTCGACAGCTTGTGATTGTCCCACAGGATCCAGCGCAGGATTTCGGCCTGTTCCTGCTTTGTGGAGCCTCCCAGCTTGCCCGTCTGCGCCGCGATGTGCATCAGGATGCTGCCCGACTGCGTAAGCACCTCATCACCGCTCACCAGCACCGGAACCTCGCCCATAGGGTTGAGCGCGCGATAAGCGGCGGTGCGGGTCTCGCCGTTGAAGAAATCGACATAGCGCGCCTGCCAGGGCGTGTCGCTGAAGACGAGCGCCAACGCGCATTTATAGGCGTTGCCGCTTTCGCCAAAGCAGTAGAGCTGCACCGTCATCCCTGTCTCCTCCCCTGTGTCTCCGGCTGCTGTGCCGGTGTTTTGCGCCCCCGGATTGCCGGAGGCGTTTCGGGAACAGACGAAGGCCGCAGGGTCTGAAGTGTCAGCGTTTGCGGTCTTCGAGTTCCGAATTGAACAGCCGGAGCCTGTGGGCCAGATTTTCGCTGTGGGTGACACTGTCGAAATGTTCGAACAGGAACGACAGCGCCTCTCCTTCATCCAGCCCGGCCTCGGCGGCGAAACGTTTCAATCTGCGGTAGCCGTCTTCGGTCATGGCGACGGGAAAGCGGCGGGTCAGGCGAAAACGTTTGGGCATCTGGGTTCTCCGTCTGGGGCGGGGCAGATCTTTCGCGAAAAATCGTGCCCCTGTCGCAGCCCAGTCTAGAACGCCTCGGCGGGCAAGGCCATGACCGTCTCGGCCCCGCTTTCGATCCGCGCAAGATGCATGCCGCAGGCGGGCAGTTGCCGTGCCATGTAGAAGCGGCCGGTGGCGATCTTGGCTTCCAGATAGTCACGGTCGGCATGTCCGCCATCCAGCGCGTCATAGGCGGCCCGCGCCATGCGCGTCCACATCAGGCCAAGGCAGACATGGCCCATCAGGTGCATGAAATCATAGCTGCCCGACAGGGCGGTGTTGGGGTTCTTCATGCCGCTTTGCATGAAGAACATGCCCGCCTGCTGCAACTGTTTCGAGGCCAGTTTCAGCGGTTCGGTAAAGCCCTTCATGCGGTCATCGCCGTCATGCGCCTTGCACTCGGCCTTGACCATGTCGAAGAAGGCCATCACATGCTTGCCGCCATCCTGCGCCAGCTTGCGGCCGACCAGATCAAGTGCCTGCACCCCGTTCGCGCCTTCGTAGATCATGGCGATCCGCGCGTCGCGGGCGAACTGGCTCATACCCCATTCCTCGATATAGCCATGCCCGCCGAACACCTGCTGGGCCTGCACCGCCATGTCGAAGCCCTTGTCGGTCTGGAACCCCTTGATGACCGGGATCATCAGGCTGACCAGCCCTTCGGCCGCCGCATCATCCTGACGCACCGAACGGTCGATCAGGTGCGCGGCCCAGAAGGTCAGCGCCCGCGCGCCTTCGACAAAGCTTTTCTGCTCCATCAGGTTGCGGCGGATGTCGGGATGCACGATCAGCGGATCGGCGGGGCCGGACGGGTTCTTTGCCCCGGTCACGTCGCGCCCTTGCAGACGGTCCTTGGCATAGGCGAGCGCATTTTCATAGGCTGCGGCCGCCTGGGCATAGCCTTGCAGGCCGACGCCCAGACGCGCCTCGTTCATCATGGTGAACATGGCCCGCATGCCTTTGTGCAGATCACCCAGAAGCCAGCCCTTGGCCCCGTCATAGTTCATGACGCAGGTGGCATTCCCGTGAATGCCCATCTTTTCTTCGATCTTGCCGCAAGACAGGCTGTTGCGCGCACCAAGCGAGCCATCCTCGTTCACGAGGAATTTCGGCACGATGAACAGAGAGATCCCCTTGGTGCCTTCGCCGCCGCCGGGAGCCTTGGCCAGCACCAGATGGATGATGTTCTCGGCCAGATCATGCTCACCCGCCGAAATGAAGATCTTCTGGCCGGTGATCAGATAGCTGCCGTCCTCCTGCGGTTCGGCCTTGGTGCGCATCAGCCCGAGGTCGGTGCCGCAATGCGGCTCTGTCAGGTTCATGGTGCCGGTCCAGTCACAGGACACCATCTTGGGCAGATACTGCGCCTTCTGCGCATCGGTGCCGTGGGTATGGATCGCGGAATAGGCGCCGTGGGTCAGGCCCTGATACATGTTGAAGGCCATGTTGGCCGAAACGAAAATCTCGCCCACCGCGGTGCCCATCAGATAGGGCAGGCCCTGACCGCCATACTCGGGGTCGCAGTCGAGCGCGGTCCAGCCGCCCTCTTTCATCGCGGCGAAGGCGGCATCGAAGCCCTTGGGCGTGCGCACGATGCCGTTTTCCAGCACGCACCCCTCACGGTCGCCTACAGCGTTCAGCGGGGCCAGAACCTCTGACGCGACCTTGCCCGCCTCTTCCAGCACGGCGGCAGTGAAGCCTTCATCCAGTTCGCCATAGCCGGGCGTGTCGGAAGCCGTAACTTTCAGGACATTGTGCAGAAGGAATTGCATGTCCTTGACGGGGGCGGTGTAGGTTGGCATCGGTGCTCTCTCCCTTGGTCTTGTTCTGGATCATTCCGCGGCACGGCGCAGGCTGGCGATCATCGCCTTGCCCGCGTCGAGTTCGGTCTTGAGTTCGGCAATCGCCTCATCGAGTTCGGCGCGCTGCGCCTCCATCTGGGCGAGGCGCTGTTGCGCCAGTTCATAGGTCCGAATGGCCTGCGCATGGTTCGAGCCGTCCCGATCATAGAGATCGAGCACCTGCCGGATATCCTCGAGGCTGAAGCCAAACCGCTTGCCGCGCAGGATCAGCGTCAGCCGCGCGCGATCCCGCCGGGTGAACAGCCGGCGCGTGCCATCGCGCTGCGGAAACAGCAGTTCCTTGGCCTCATAGAAGCGCAAGGTGCGCGGCGTGACATCGAAACTGTCACACATCTGGCGAATGGTCATCAGGTCATCGGTCATCGTCATGCACTCTTTGCCACATCGTCTGTGCTAGGCAGATGTGTGCTTTTGACCGAGCATACTAGAGTGCTTGACGTTAACGTAAATGTAACGTCACGTCAGAAAACCGGGTGACGTGATGTCAGATCAATCGAGCTTTGCGAGCGCGTCGACCGTTGTCGCGCGCAGGGCGCGCAGGTCTTCGATGGTGGCGTCAAGCTCCGCGCGTTGCTGCTCCAGCGCGCCAAGTTGGCGGTCGGCAAGACCCAGAAACGTTTCATACTGTGGACGGCTGCCTTGCTGGCGATAGATCAGCAGCCATTGGCGGATTTCTTCAAGGCTGAAGCCAAAGCGGCGCCCCCGAAGGATCAGCGTCATTCGCGCCAGTTCTCGCGGCCCGTAAAACCGCGCGCGCCCTTCTTTTTCAGGAGAGAGCAACTCGATGTATTCGTAGTAACGCAGCGTGCGCGGGGTAACGTCGAACCGGGCACACATTTCCTTGAAGCTGAGGCGGTTGGTGTCGGTCATTCTGGTCCTCCGTTGCCCAAGACTAAGCACGGATCGTGCGGTGCGCAACGCCCGCGCCGTCATTTCCGGTCTTGCGGCGGCAAGCGAAGCGGCGATTATGGGCCGCAAGGAGACGCCATGACCGATATCATCCGCATCGCCCGCCAGTTCATCGAGGCTATTCCGCATGCCCGCGCCTTGGGTATGTCGTTTGAAAGTCTGGGCGATGGCAAGGCCGTGATTTCCATGCCTTACGATCTGCGCTTTGTGGGGGACCCTGCCACGGGGGTCATCCACGGCGGCGCGGTTTCGGCGTTGATGGACACGGCATCGGGGGCGGCGGTGATGTGTCATCCGGTGGCCCCGGTCTCTACCGCCACACTCGATCTGCGCATCGACTATTTCCGCGCGGCGACGCCGGGCCAGAAGATCACCGCGCATGCCGAGTGCTATCACGTGACCCGCTCGGTCGCCTTTGTCCGCGTGACTGCGGTCGATGAGGACGAGACGCGGCCTGTTGCCGCCGCGACGGGTGCCTTTACGCTTGATCGGCCCAAAGGAAACGCCGCATGAAGCCCGCACGCCCCGAACCCGTGCAAGTGGTCAAGCAGCGGCGCGATGCCGCCCTGCGCAGTCTGTTGTCCGGCGTTCCCTATATCGCCTACCTCGGCATCCAGTTCGACCGCCGCGGTGACGAGTTGACGGCAATCCTGCCCTTCGACGAAAAGCTGATCGGCAATCCGGCCTTGCCCGCGCTGCATGGCGGGGTCACGGCGGCCTTTCTCGAGGTGGCGGCGATCATCGAACTGGCATGGGGCAATCTGTGGGAGGAGATGGAGGCCGGACGGCTGGACCTGACCGCCGACCTTGGACAGGTCCGCCTGCCCAAGACCATCGATTTCACCGTGGATTACCTGCGGTCGGGCCTGCCGCGAGATGCCTATGCGCGGGCGCGGATCAACCGGTCGGGCAGGCGCTATGCCAGCGTGCATGTCGAGGCATGGCAAGACAACCGCACGCGGCTTTTCGCGCAAGGCACCGGGCATTTCCTGATGCCGCCCGCACCCGGCGCACCTGCCGAGTAGTGGCGGGTGCCTCGGTCTAGCGCTTGAACAGCCGGAAGGCCGCCGAGGCTCCGTAGCCGGCCACCACCGCGATAAGCAGCGAGAGCAACCCGTAGATCAGCGGCTGATCGCGCGAGAGATTGAACAGGAACCGCTCCAGCCCCTCTTTGCGCACGTTGATCTGCCGCTCGATCTTGTCCACCACTTGTCCGTCCCGCGTGAGGAAGATGCGCACCCTGTACAGCCCCTCGGTCAGGTTGGCGGGCAGCACTACATCCGAGCGGAACAGGGTGGACTGGGTGAATTGGACCGAGCGCTCGTTCAGGCGATAGCGGTTCTCGCTCTCGCGCACGCGGATCAGCGCCTCCAGAAACTCGGGCGCATTGGCAGCCTGTTGCGAGATCCCCACCGCCCGGATCGCACGCGGAATGGTGATCTGATGCCGCAGGTTCTCTGTCTCGGACAGGATTTCCTTCAGCCGACCTGTGGTCGCGATGGCATAGAACGACGGGGCGCTCGCGATCTGCACCGACTCGCGGTTGATCCATATGCCAGCCGTCCGTTCCTTCCTGCGCACGGTCACAGGAGTTGCAGGCCCTTCGACGGTGATGATGACATGCAATTGGCCTTCCGGTGCGGGGGCCGTGCGCCGCACCGCGCCGTAGATCAGGATTTCGGAGCCTTCGAAATCCGCCGTGATCGACACCCGGTTCTGGCTGAGACCTGCCACAATGTCTTCTGTGGACGCGGCGGCGGGCAGCGCGAAAAGGCAGAACAACAGCGCGGCGCGGATCATGGCAACAACCCCGGCGCGATGGTGTAAAGCTCGGACGGGCGCAGCAGCAGGTCCAGCGCGATCTTGAAGGCCACGCCCAGCACCAGCAGCGACAGCAGGATGCGCAATTGCTCGGCCTTGAGCCGCCCGCTCACCGCGGCCCCGATCTGCGCCCCGATGACGCCGCCAAAGATCAGCAGCACCGCCAGCATCATATCCACCGTATTGGCGGTGACCGCATGCATCACCGTGGTGAAGGCCGTCACGAAGATGATCTGGAACAGGGAGGTTCCGATCACCACCTTGGTCGGCATCCCCAAAAGATAGATCATGGCAGGCACCATGATGAACCCGCCGCCCACCCCCATGATCGCGGCGAGAAAGCCCACCAAGGCCCCGACCGCCAAGGGGGGCAGCACCGAGATGTAAAGGCCCGAGGCGCGGAATTTCATCTTGAAGGGCAGGCCATGCACCCAGTTATGCGTATGCGACCGGCGGATGGGCGCGCCGGGCTTTCGCGTGCGGCGCAGCGCGATCACCGATTCCCAGAACATCGTCAGGCCGATCAGCCCGAGGAAAAGCACATAGGAGAGTTGCACAAACAGGTCGACCTGACCCGCCGCCGTAAGCCGCGCGAAAACCCAGACGCCCGACGCCGAACCGACCATACCGCCGGCCAGCAGGACAAAGCCCATGGGAAAGTCGACAGCCTTGCGCTTGAGCTGCGCCAGCACCCCCGAAACCGAAGAGGCCACCACCTGATTGGCGCCGGTTGCCACGGCGATGGCGGGCGGAATGCCGATGAAGAACAGCAACGGGGTGATCAGAAATCCGCCCCCCACACCGAACAGCCCCGACAGGAACCCGACCACGCCGCCAATTCCCAAAAGAAGGAACATGTTCACCGAAATATCGGCAATGGGAAGAAAAATCTGCATCAGTGGCCCCGGCAGGCGAAAGGGCGGTCAGTCCAAAGGGTTGCGCGCCTTTGGCAGGGAAGTCAAACCCCGATCCGCCTCATCGCAGCGTGTTCAGGAAATGCCGCAGGATGCGTTCCAGTTTTGCCGCACCCAAGGGGGCCATCGCCTTGGTGTGTTCATGGCTGATCTGCTCGTCCGACATGCCCGCCGCCATGTTGGTGATGGTGGAGATTGCGGCGCAGCGCAGCCCCAGAAAGCGGGCCAGAATGATCTCTGGTACAGTGGACATGCCCACGGCATCCGCACCCAGAAGCTTGAGCATGCGGATTTCGGCGGGAGTCTCGAAGGACGGGCCGGAATACCACGCATAGACCCCGCCCTTCAGATCGATGCCTTCGGCTTTTGCGCTGTCCGAAAGCGCGGCGCGCAGGGCCGGGTTATGGGCATCGGTCATCGGGACGAAACGCGCATCCGTCGGCTCCCCGATCAGCGGGTTCAGGCCGCTGTAATTGATATGGTCGGTCAGCAGCATCAGATCGCCCGGCGGAATGTCGGGCCGCATCGATCCTGCGGCATTTGTCAGGATAAGATCGCGCGCGCCAAGGTCCCTCAGAACCTCCAGCGCCAGCCGCATGGCCGCAGGATTGCCCTTTTCGTAGTAATGCTCGCGCGCGCCCAGCACCGCCACGCGCACGCCATTGAGCAGACCGACATGCAGATGCGGATTGTGCCCAGAAACGGCGGCATGTGGAAAGCCCGGAAGGTCGGCGTAGGGAATCGCGACACCTTCCACCGCATGGGCAAGATGGCCCAGACCGGAGCCAAGGATCAGCCCGAGCCGCACCGGCTCTGCTCCGGCACGCTGCCGGATCAGATCGGCTGCTTCTGATGTCACACTCATGGTACGGTCCTTTGTTCTTGCATGGCTCCGGCGGGCCGTTGCCCCCGAGGCAAACCCCGGGGGCAGGTTGCAGGCGCGCGCGTCAGCGTTCTTTCACATAGGGTTGTCCGCCCGCGCGTGGCGGGATGGCCTTGCCGACAAATCCCGCCAGCACCAGCACGGTCAGGATGTAGGGCAGGGCGTCAAGCAGCGGCACCGGCACCTTCATCTGGACCACGGACTGCACCACATCGGGCCGCAGGGCGAGCGCCTGGAAAAAGCCGAACAGAAGGCAGGCCCACATTGCCGCGACGGGGCGCCATTTGGCAAAGATGAGCGCCGCGAGCGCGATGTATCCGCGCCCTGCGGTCATCTCGCGGCCAAAACCGGCCTGAAGCGCGGTTGCCATATAGGCCCCCGCAACACCGCACAGAATGCCGGTGATGGCCACGGCGGCAAAGCGCAGGCCAATGACAGAGACGCCCGCCGTATCGACCGCCGCCGGATTTTCCCCGACGGCGCGCAGGCGCAGGCCAAAGCGGGTACGGAACAGCACCCACCATGTGAAGGGAACGATCAGGAAGGCGATGTAGACCAGCACCGAATGGCCCGAAATCACCTCGTAATAGAGCGGGCCGATCAGCGGCACATCGCGCAGGGCCTCGGCGCCGGGCAAGGTCACCGGGTTGAAGCGGGCATCCCCCGACAGGGGCGGTGTGCGCCCGCCTTGCTTGAACATGGCCTGCGCGATCAGCACAGTCAGGCCCGACGCCAGAAAGTTCAGCGCCACACCCGAAATCAGCTGGTTGCCGCGGAAGGTGATGGCGGCAAGCCCGTGCAGCGCTGCGAACAGCATCGACGCACCGATCCCGGCCAGCAGCCCCGCCCAAGCCGACCCCGTCAGGGCAGCGACCGCCCCTGCCGACATTGCCGCGGACAGCATTTTGCCTTCCAGACCGATGTCGAAGATGCCGGCCCGCTCGGAGTAGAGCCCCGCGAGGCAGGCAAGCAGCAACGGGGTGGCAAGGCGCACCGTGGTGTCAAGGACTTGCAGAAGCGTTGCGTAATCCATCAGGCTGCCCTCACCGCTTTGGCCGAACGGACCAGCGCGAAGAGCCGCTCGAGGATCATGCGCACCATCATGTCGAGTGCGCCGGTGAACAGGATCACAAGGCCTTGCACCACGATGCGCATCTCGATCGGGATGCTGGTCCAAAGGCCCAGTTCCGCCCCGCCCTGATAAAGAAAGCCGAAGAGCAGCGCCGCCAGCACCACGCCGAACGGGTGGTTGCGGCCCATCAGTGCCACGGCGATGCCGATGAAGCCCGCCCCCTCGGACGAGTTCTGCAGGAGCCGTTCTGCTTCGCCCATCACGTTGTTGATGCTCATCATGCCGGCCAGCCCGCCCGAGATCAGCATGGCGATGATGGTGATGCGCACCGGATTGATACCGGCATATTTGGCCGCGGCCTCGGATTTTCCGAAGGCGCGGATCTGATAGCCAAGCCGCGTGCGCCAGAGCAGCGCCCAGACCACCACGGCCATCGCAAGCGCGATCAGCAGAGTGATATTGGCAGGCACCGGCCGCTGGAAGATCAGGCTAAAGCCGGGAATGTCATTCAGCGCGGGCAGTTGCGCCCCCACCGGAAACCGCGCCGAGGCGGGGTCCATCTGCCCAGTCGGGCGCAGCACATCGACCAGCACATAAACCATCAGCGCGGCGGCGATATAGTTGAACATGATCGTGGTGATGACAATATGGCTGCCACGTTTGGCCTGCAAATAGGCCGGTATGGCGGCCCAAGCTGCCCCGAACAGCGCCGCGCCTGCCGTGGCCGCAGCAAGTGCCACCGTCCAGTGCGGCCAAGGCAGCGACAGGCAGACCAGGGCCACGCCCAGCCCGCCGATTTGCGCCTGACCTTCACCGCCGATGTTGAACAGACCCGCATGGAAAGCCACCGTGACCGCAAGGCCGGTGAAGATGAAGCTGGTGGCGTAATAGAGCGTATAGCCCCACCCGTAGGGAGAGCCGAGCGCCCCGTCGATCATCACCTTCAGCGCCTCGGTCGGGCTTTGCCCGATGGACAGCAACACCAGCGCGGAAATCACCGCCGCAAACAGCAGGCTGACCAGCGGCACCAAGGTCAGGTCGGCCCATCTTGGCAAACGGTCCATCAGTAAGCCTCTTTCTTGAGCTTGGCGTCGCTTGTGCCTGTCATGCCGGCCATCAGCATCCCCAGCTCGCGCTCGTCGGTGCTGGCGGGGTCACGCATGCCCATGATCTGGCCGTCAAACATCACGGCGATGCGGTCCGACAGCGACATGATTTCGTCAAGTTCCACGCTGACCAGCAAGATAGCCTTGCCCGCATCCCGCAGGGCGACGATCTGCTTGTGAATGAATTCGATGGCCCCGATGTCGACCCCGCGCGTCGGCTGGCCGATCAGCAAGAGATCGGGGTTCTGTTCCACCTCGCGTGCAACGACAATCTTTTGCTGGTTGCCGCCGGAAAAGTTCTTCGCTTCCAGCGTGGGGATCGGCGGGCGCACGTCATAGGTGGCCATCTTCTTCTCGGTATCGGCGCGCAGGGCGTCGTTATCCATGAACAGGGCCGATTTCTGATATTTCGGGTCGTTGTGGTAGCCGAAGGCGACGTTTTCCCAAGCGGCGAAATCTAGGATGAGCCCGTGGTGGTGGCGGTCTTCCGGAACATGGGCGATGCCCGCCTCGCGGCGGCTTTGCCCGTCGGAGCCGGGGCCGGAGAGGGGCAGCGGCACCCCGTTCAGGGTAATCGTTCCGCTGGCCTTGGTCATGCCGCCCAAAGCTGCGAGCAGTTCTGACTGGCCATTGCCCGCCACCCCCGCGATGCCGAGGATTTCCCCGGCGCGGATATCGAGGCTCACGCCCTTGAGCCGTTCGACCCCATGTTCGTCACGCACGCGCAGGTCCTGCACTGACAGCACGACCTTGCCGGGGGCGGGCGGCGTTTTCTCTACCTCCAGAAGCACCTTGCGGCCCACCATCAGTTCGGCAAGCTGTTCGGGGCTGGTGTCACGCGTCTTGACGGTGGCCACCATCGTGCCGCGCCGCATCACGCTGACATTGTCGGTGGCTTCCATGATCTCGCGCAGCTTGTGGGTGATCAGGATAATGGTTTTGCCCTGATCCTTCAGCCCGCGCAGGATGCGGAACAGATGGTCGGCCTCGTCCGGCGTCAGAACGCCGGTGGGCTCGTCCAGAATGAGGATGTCGGCCTGCCGGTACAGCGCCTTCAGGATCTCGACGCGCTGCTGGTGGCCGACCGAAAGATCCTCGATCAGCGCGTCCGGGTCGACGTTCAGCCCGTATTCCTGCGCAAGGTCCTTGAGCACCTGCCGCGCCTTGCCCAGCGAGGTGTTGAGCAATGCGCCCTCTTCGGCGCCAAGCACGATGTTTTCCAGAACGGTGAAGTTCTGCACCAGTTTGAAATGCTGGAACACCATCCCGATACCGGCGCGAATGGCGCTCTGGCTGTCGGGAATCGGGGTGGGCTGGCCGCCCACGAGGATCTGGCCGGAATCGGCTTTGTAAAATCCGTAGAGAATCGACATCAGGGTCGATTTTCCGGCACCGTTCTCACCGATGATGCCGTGGATCGTGCCTTTCGGCACGGCGATGTTGATGTCCTTGTTTGCCTGAACCGGGCCAAAGGCTTTGGAGATGCCCTTCAACTCGATGGCAAAGGGGGCGGCAGTTGCCTGCCGCCCCATGTTGTCTGCCGAAGCGGCCATCAGAACGTGGCAACCGGGCAGGTGTCGTCGGTGCGGTAGTCATGCACCACCAGCTCGCCCGACTTGATCTTCTCGGCGGCGGCATCGACAGCAGCCTGCATCTCGGGGGTGACCAGCGCGGCGTTGTGCTCGTCCATCGCATAGCCGACCCCGTCCGAGGCCAGGTTGAGAGCCTGCGGCGTGGTGTCGAGCGCCTCGCCCTGCTTCATCGAGTTGTAGACGGCGACATCCACACGCTTGAGCATCGAGGTCAGGACCGAACCCGGGTGCAGGTGGTTCTGGTTGCTGTCGACGCCGATCGACAGGATGCCTTCGTCAGCGGCGGCCTGCAGAACGCCCAGACCGGTGCCCCCTGCGGCGGCGAAGATCACGTCAGAGCCTTGCGCCTTTTGCGCCTTGGCCAGTTCCGAACCCTTCACCGGGTCGTTCCATGCGGCGGGGGTGGTGCCGGTCATGTTCGAGATGAAGTTGATGTCGGGGTTTGCCGCCTTTGCGCCTTGGGCATAGCCGCAGGCAAAGTTGCGGATCAGCGGAATGTCCATGCCGCCGACAAAGCTGACGGTGCCGGTCTTGCTGGCCAGGGCAGCCATCATGCCGACCAGATACGAACCTTCATGCTCGGCAAAGCCGATGGACAGAACGTTCGGATGCGCGGCAGGGTCCACAAAGCCGTCGATGGTGACGAACTTGGTGTCGGGGAAGTCCTTGGAGACGGTGGCGATCGGGTCAGACATGCCAAAGCCGGTGGTCACAATCGGGTTGGACCCCGCTTCGGCCAGACGGCGCAGCGCTTGCTCACGCTGGGCCTCGTTCTGCATCTCGATTTCCTTGTAGGTGCCGCCGGTTTCCTGCGCCCAGCGCTCGGCCCCGTTGAACGCGGCTTCGTTGAAGGATTTGTCGAATTTGCCACCCAGATCGTAGATCAGCGCCGGTTCCGCACTGGCAACGCCAGCGGTCAGCGCCAGCGCACCGGCTGCGCCCAAAAGCTGCTTCATCATGGTCATGGAGAGTCTCCCGGTTGTCATTACGACGATTACGTTTTTTGTTGCCCAAGACATACCGCAACAGCGGGTGTCCGGATCGTTGCAATTTAGGGCAGGGTCGCGGCAAAGGGTCAAGTGCCATTTGAAAGGCGGCGCATCAGATTTGATCTTCCGATCAAATTCCGGGCAGCGCAGGGGCGATCTGACGTGGCGTTACAGGGCGCGCGACAGCACCAACGCATCGACACGGGTGCCATCCGGCTCGCTGTAATACCCCTTGCGCCGCCCGACTTCCACGAATCCCGCCTGCCGATAAAGCGCGATAGCTCCGCAATTTGAGGCTGCAACCTCCAGAAAAGCCTGCGCTGCGCCGCGCACGCGCGCCTCGGTCACAAAGCGTTGAACCAGGCTGCGCCCCATTCCCGTGCGCCGCGCGTCCGGCATGACGGCAAGTGTCAGCATTTCCGCCTCGTCGGCGACCACGCGCCCCATCAGAAAACCGCTTGATTCGACCAGCGCAAACACCTCGGGGCTGCCGAGCAGGCTTTCGATCTCGGCGGCAGACCACGGGCGCGGCAGGGTGAAACAGGCGGCATGGATCGCTGCCAGAGCGGCGATGTCAGGCATCGAGGATAACCGGGGGCGGGTCGCTTGGCGGCGCGGCATCGGCCCCGCGCAGATAGAAGGGGGCAGGGCGCGGCTGCGGATGGTCCAGACGGCCCGCCGCCAGCCGCGCCGTTGCCTCGACCAGTGGCGTCGGTTGCGGCAGAACCGGCAGGCCCAAGGCCGCCGCCGCCGATCCGGTCACTGGCGTTGCGGGCTCTAGCCCCGCAAGGGGCCGCAACACAGCCGGACCCGCGCCATCTTGTTGAAAGGTTTGCACATAAGCTTCCTCGCGCCGCGCATCTTCGACAACGGTCACAGGGCGCGGCAGCCCAAAGGCGAGCGCCTCGAGCCGCGTGACCCCGATGGCAGGCACCCCCAAGGACAGGGCCAGCCCGCGCGCCGCCGCGACGGAAATGCGCACCCCTGTGAAATTGCCCGGCCCGGTGCCGACTGCAATCGCCGCCAGATCGTGCCAGCCGATGCCGCCCTCGGACAAGAGTTCTTCCAGCAGCGGGATCAGGCGCTCGGCCTGTCCCTTTGCCATCTCCTCGTGCCGCATAAGGCAACGGCCATCGGGCAAAAGCAAAGCGGCGGCGCAATGCGCCGCCGATGTGTCAAAGGCCAGAATGGCGTCAGGCGGCAACCGGACGCACCTCGGTCACTTCCGGAATGTAATGGCGCAACAGGTTCTCGATGCCCATCTTCAGCGTCAGGGTCGAGGAAGGACACCCCGCGCAGGCGCCTTGCATGTGCAGATACACCACACCGCGGTCAAAGCCGTGGAAGGTGATGTCGCCACCGTCCTGTGCCACCGCGGGCCGCACGCGCGTGTCCAGCAATTCCTTGATCTGGCGCACGATCTCGCCATCCTCGCCCGTATGTTCGGCATGGCCGCCCGCAGGCTTTGCCTCACCCTCCATCACCGGAGCGCCGGACTGGTAATGCTCCATGATGGCGCCAAGGATGGCGGGCTTGATGTGCTGCCAGTCGGTGTCATCTGCCTTGGTCACCGTGACGAAATCGGCACCGAAGAACACACCTGTCACTCCGCCTGCGGCAAAGATGCGGCGGGCCAAGGGCGATTTTTCAGCCGCCTCGGCGGTCGGGAAATCAGCCGTGCCAAGATCAAGCACGGTCTGGCCGGGCAGGAATTTCAGCGTGGCGGGGTTCGGGGTCGACTCGGTCTGGATGAACATGGCTATCTCCGACAGTTCCACTCGGATATGGGCCTTTGCCCGGCACAAGTCAACCTGCTGGCCGTCCGGGTGGCTGCCCCCCTGTGCGCCTGCCAGCGGTGCGGCCGGACAGCACGCCCTTGGTCAGTCTAGCGCCTCGTCCGATCCGAAATAGGCATACATCGCCTCGATCGGGGTCAGGGCGCGCAGAGGTGCGTGAATCTTGTCGGCGGAGGCCGAGTTGCAATAGTCCGGCGTGGCCGCCCGCGCCCGCGCAAGCGCTGTGACATGGGTCGGCAGGTGAAACATGCTCTGCGATGGGAGAGCGGTCATGGCATTGGCCCTTTCGTTGCTCTCCTCCCTGCACGAGAGCTAATCGCCCGAGCGCCCGAGCAAAAGGTCCAAGGCCGCATCGCCGCTCTGCGCCTCGCGCATGGGTCAGGTGATACGCTCCAGCCGCTCTTTCGACATCTCGCCCGGAACGATGGTGATCGGGATCGGCAGGCCCCCCGCGTTTTTCGACATCTGGGTGACCAGCGGGCCGGGTCCCGATTTGTCGCTGCCTGCCCCCAGGACAAGCACCCCGATTTCGGGGTCCTCCGCCACCAGTTTCAGGATCTCGGTCACCGAATCCCCCTCGCGGATGACAAGGTTCGGGTTCACGCCCTGTTTGTCGCGCATCCATTTGGCGAAAACCTCGAAATGCGCCTCGATCCTTTCGCGGGCTTCGGCGCGCATCAGGTCGGCAACGCCCATCCAGTGCTGGTATTCTTCGGGTGGGATCACCGACAGAATGGTGACGCCCGCACCGGTATGTGCCGCGCGCAAGGCGGCAAATCGCATTGCGTTCAGACATTCCCTGCTGTCATCCAGCACGACAAGAAACTTCCGCATCTGTATTCTCCCCAAGCGGAGGCATCATGGCGACGGCAACGGGGGCTGGCAAGCCTTGAAGGCAGTTCAGGCAAAGCGGCGGGCTGCGTCCAGCGCAAGCCCGGTGCCGACGCTGCCGAACATGTCTCCGGTGGCGATAGGCGTGGACGGCAGGCAACGGGTGACAGCATCGCGCAGCACGGGCAGGCTGGCAGAGCCGCCGGTCATGAATACGGTGCCGATCTGCTGCGGTGCCACTCCGGCCCGCCGCAGCACTTCGGCAAGACCCGAGGTCAGCCGCAAGACAGGCTGTTCCACCGTGGTTTCAAACCCCGTGCGCGACAATGTCTTGTCCCGCGCGCCGGTCAGCGCGGCAATCTCGATCTGGGTCATGCTGCGCGCTGACAGGTCGATCTTGGCCGCCTCTGCCGCCATGGCCAGTGAATGACCCTGCCGCTGCTCCAGCACCGAAAGCATCCGGTCCAGCAGATCGGGCCGGATCGCCCGCTGGCGCAACTCCTTGATTTCACGTGCGACAGCGGGTGCATACATCGCGTTGATCCGGTGCCAGCTTGCCAGATCGAGATAGTAGTGCTGCGGCATCGGGGCTTTGCCGCCATGCACGAGCGAGCCGAACCCCAGTTCCGGCATGATATGGTCAAGGCTGAGCAGGCGGTCCAGATCGGTGCCGCCCAAGCGCAGGCCGTGATTGGCAAGAATGTCGCCCGACCGGTCCGCCCGCCGCGCGCCTTCGGGCGAAACGCGGATCACCGAAAAGTCGGTGGTGCCGCCGCCGATGTCCACGATCAGCACCAGTTCCTCGCCCTTGATCCGGCTTTCATAATCCAGCGCCGCCGCAATCGGCTCATACTGGAAGCCGATTTCGGTGAACCCCTGTTCGCGGGCAATCGCCTCCAGCACATCCTGCGCCGCCTGATCGCCCGCCGTGTCGTCATCGACGAAATGCACCGGACGACCCAGCACGACATGCTCGGTCCCGGGTTGTGCCGCCTCCAGCCGCGTGCGCAGATGGGCGAAAAAGCGTCCGATGATCTGGGTAAAGGCGATCGCGCGGTTGCCGACCTTGGTTTTCTCGTGGATCAGATCGGACCCGAGCGCGCTTTTCAGCCCGCGCATCAGCCGCCCGTCCTCGCCCTCGACATAGGCCGCCATCGCCGCACGTCCGAACTGGGGCGGCGCGCCCTCGGCATCCCAGAACACCGCAGAGGGCAGGGTCGTGTGCTCGCCCTCGAGCGCGATCAGCCGCGCTCCGTCGCCCGCAGGAATTGAAACGGTGGAATTGGAGGTGCCAAAGTCCACCCCGCAGACGCCTGCCTGTGCCATGTTGCCCCCTGACTGCAAGCGGGCGGACCTAAGCGCTTTGCGGCGCGCTGTAAAGGCCCACCCGTGCGCGGATCAATTGGCCTCGGCCAGCAGGGCGGCCAGATCAAGCCGCTTGTTCACCATCGCCAGGGTGCCGTTCGCATCACGCGGCCATGCGCTTTCGGGACGGTCGACGTAAAGCTCGACGCCGTTCTCGTCGGGGTCGCGCAGGTAGATCGCCTCGCTCACCCCGTGGTCGGCGGCGCCATCAATCGGCCAGCGCGCTTCGACCAGCCGCTTGAACACCTGCGCCAGTGCCTTGCGGTCGGGAAACAGAAAGGCGGTGTGGTAAAGTCCGGTGTGGCCGGGGGGTGGCGGTGTGCTGCCAGCGCTTTCCCAAGTGTTCAGGCCGATGTGGTGATGATAGCCCCCCGCCGCCAGAAAGACCGCCTGCGGCCCATAGCGCTGCGTCACCCCAAAGCCCAGAAGGCCGCCGTAAAAGCCGATGGCACGGTCCAGATCGGCCACCTTGAGATGGACATGGCCCACGCGGGTGCCGGGGTGAATGGTATGCATCATCGTCTCCTTCGGACAGCTGCCCTGCGAAAGCGATCATAGACCATTGCTGGCCATCTCCATAGGCGCACCGGCGCACAGGTTCTGTCGAAAAAAGCCCCCCAACCCCTCAGGGCTGGGGGAAAAAGCGGGCCGCACAGGGCCGGGGAAAGACCCTCGTGGCAGCGACGGTTCGGGAAAGGCCCGCCTGCGGCAAGACATAGCCGCGCTCGGCGTCAATCATGTGACACGGGCGCGCAGCCGGCGGATCACCATGCTCTGCACCATTCCGGCCAGCAGCATCGCGAAAGACAGCAGCGCCCCCACCAGACCCACGATCAGCGCCACCGCCTCATCGCCATAGCGGAGGGTGGCCCGCAGCAGGCGCGATTTGCCCAGCACCTCGGCGCGGGACACGGTCTTTGGCCCCAGCGCCTCGGCTGCATTGGCCAGTCGCCGTGCGTCGGTCGCGTCGTCGACAAGAGGCAGCAGGTGCAGCGCGGGGACGGGGCCCGTGGCATCGGCCATGCGGCCAAGGTCGGCAACCGTTTCAGCCAGCGGACGCAGGGCATCCGTGCGCAGCAGTGCCGCCGCATCGTCGGCGCTGCGCACCATCGGCAGGTCGGCCCAACGGATGCCGTCTGTCACCGCACCCGTCATCCGCGCGCCCAAGGCAGGCGAAAGCCGTCCCATTCCGCGCGCGAGCCGGATCGTCGCCGTTCCGGCCTTGACCGTGGCCGAAGTGCCGCCCGTCGCAACAAAGGCGGCGGTGGCCCCCAACCCCAGCACCGAAAGCCCGAGGTCCAGTTGGTCAATCGGCCGGCCAAGGCTGTAGTCCGCCCCTGCCTTGACCACGCCGCGCAGGTCCTCCACCGGAGTCAGAAAGATCGGCGCCTTGCAGATCAGGGCGGTGGAGAGGGAACAGGCGTTTATGTCCCACATGCAGGCAAGGCAATCACCGGATAGGGCCATCAGCCCCGACTCTTCCTCCCATGCCTGCGCATAGCTTGCGGGCAGCGGATAGCCCTGCGCCTCGGACACTTCGGCCAGAGCTGTCAGCGCAACCCAGTTGCGCGGGCTTTCGTCAAGACGCGCCTCGATCAGGGCCGCCAGCCGGTCAGGCGTTGCCTCGCGCGCCATCATGCGGTCGGTCGCCGCCTCGATCTCGGCCGCGCTGCGGTCGATCAGCGGGCGCAGCGCGGGGGTATTGGCAATCTGATAGCCTGCGCGCAGGGTCACCGTCAGAGACCCCGCGAAGGCAAGCAGCAAAAGGGCACGCAGCAGACGCTTCATCGCAGGCAGGATAACAGGGCTGGGCAGGGCGTCCCAGCCCTTTCCACCCTGCATGCCGTTGCGCGGTGCCGCGCGCGTCCGCCAGAGGTCAGCGACGCGACCGGATCATGCCGACAATGTCATAAACCTGCGTCAGGATCGGGCGTGCAATGGCTTCGGCACGGTCGGCCCCTTCGCCCAGAATGCGGTCGATCTCGGCAGGGTCCTGCATGAGGCGATTCATCTCGGTTGTGATCGGGGCCATCACCGACACGGCCAGATCGGCCAACCGGGGTTTGAAGGTGCCGAACTGTGCGCCGGCGTGTTCGGCGATCACCTCTGCCGCCGTCATTCCCGCAAGCGCGGCGTAGATGTTCACCAGATTGCGCGCTTCGGGCCGGTCTTTCAGCCCGTCAAGGCTGTCGGGCAGGGGCTCGGGGTCGGTCTTGGCCTTGCGGATCTTGGCGGCGATGGCGTCGGCGTCATCGGTCAGGTTGATGCGGCTCTGGTCCGACGGATCAGACTTCGACATTTTCTTGGTGCCGTCGCGCAAGGACATCACGCGGGTAGCGGCACCTTCGATCAACGGCTCGACGATGGGAAAGAAATCGACGCCGTAGTCGTGGTTGAACTTGGTGGCGATGTCGCGGGTCAGTTCCAGATGCTGCTTCTGGTCCTCGCCCACCGGAACATGGGTCGCGTGATAGGCCATGATGTCGGCCGCCATCAGCGCCGGATAGGCGTAGAGGCCCAGCGACGCGGCCTCGGCATTCTTGCCCGCCTTGTCCTTGAACTGGGTCATCCGGTTCATCCAGCCCAGACGGGCAACGCAGTTGAAGATCCACGCGAGTTCCGCATGGGCGCTGACCTGACTCTGGTTGAACAGGATCGAGCGCGCCGGATCGACGCCCGAGGCGATGAAGGCCGCCGCGCCCTCACGGGTTTGCTGGCGCAACTTCGCGGGGTCTTGCCAGACGGTGATGGCGTGCATGTCGACGAGGCAATAGATTGTCTGGATGCCCTCGTTCTGCTTTTCGGCAAAGCGTTTCAGAGCGCCGAGGTAATTGCCAAGGGTCAGTCCGCCCGAGGGCTGGATTCCCGAGAAGATACGCGGCGTGAAGGCTTGCGGCGTGTGGACCGCCGAAGTCTCTGACATGGTCGTCTCCATCTGGATAAAGTCCTGCCGCTGGCGTAATCCATGGGCAAGGGGGCGTCAATCATGCTGGCCCCGCGAGGAGTTTGCGATGCAGGACATGAACGCCGCCCCCCTGAACCCGCTGCCGATGGTGGTCTGGGTGCTGGCCTTGCCGATGATCGCGATGGAACTGGTGCTGGCCGCGGCGGGGGCGGGGCTTGTGGGCGGGGCGGAGGGGATCGGCTGGCGCTTGCAGGCGCTGGAACGCTTTGCCTTCTCGCCCGACCTCATGCGGTATCTCCTCGACACCGGGCAGTATCCGCTGGACGGGATGCACCGGCTGGTCAGCTATCCTTTCGTGCATGGCAGCCTGACCCATGTGCTGTTCGTGGTCGTGATCCTGCTGGCCTTGGGAAAGATGGTGGGGGAGGTGTTCCGCTGGTGGGCGGTGCTGCTGATCTTCTTTGCCTCGGCCATCGGGGGGGCGCTGGTCTATACCCTGATCCTGCCCGGCGTGCGGGCGCCGTTGATCGGGGGGTATCCGCCGGTCTACGGGTTGATCGGGGGGTTCACCTTCCTGCTCTGGGTCAATCTGGCGGCGGTGGGGGCCAACAAATACCGGGCCTTCACGCTGATCGGGTTCCTCCTGGGCATCCAGCTGATCTTCGGGCTGCTGTTCGGGGGCGGGTATGAATGGGTGGCGGACCTGACGGGATTTGCCACCGGCTTTGCCCTGTCTTTCGTGGTCAGCCCCGGTGGCTGGGGGCGGGTGCTGGAGAAGATGCGCCAGCGGTAGAACCGCTGTGTTACACAGGCGCGAACTCAATGAAATCAAAGGTTTAGATTTCCGGTTTAACGTGGTCTTAACCTTTTGTCCCGCTCATCCGGCCTGATGGCCGCCTTCGCTGGTGCGACCGAAGACGGCCATCAGGCCGGATGAGGGGCGGGTCAACTGCGATTGCGGCGCAGGGCGGATTTGAAATCGGACAGGCGGAAGGCCCCGATCAGGGTGCCGAGGCCGAAATAGGCCACGATGCCCGAGGCGATCAGCAGCGCGAGGCCGAGGTAGCGCAGCCCTTCGGTGCCGAGCATCGGGCCGAGCGCCGTCATCGCCGCCAGAAGCACCCCGCCCATCGCAAGCGAGGCCAGCACGATCCGCCATGCGCGGGCGCGGAACCGGTCGTCAAACTGCGCTTCCGGCCCCATGCCGCGACTGCCGCGCCAGAGTTGCCAGACCATCACCCAGGCCGAAAGCGTGGTCGCCAGTGCCGCCGCGACAAAGCCGATCACCGGCATCAGCCCGATGGCGATGAGCGCGTTCACGATCATGCAGATCACCGCATAGCGGAACGGGCGTCTGGTATCTTCGCGCGCATAGTAGAGCGGTTGGAGAACCTTCTGGAACACGAAGGCCGGCAGGCCCATGCCATAGGCGGCGAGCGCCATTGCGGTATTGGCGGTGTCATCCGGCCCGAAGGCCCCGCGCTGGAACAGCACCGAGCAGAGCGGCATGGCGATGACCACCAGCGCCACCGCCGCCGGAAAGGTCAGCGCCAGCGCGAATTCGGTGCCGCGATTGAAGCTGTCACGCCCGCCCTGCGCATCGCCTGCCCGCAGGCGGCGCGAGAGGTCGGGCAGAAGCACGGTGCCGATGGCGATGCCGACGACGCCCAAGGGCAGTTGATAGAGCCGGTCGGCATAGGAGAGCCATGCCACCGCGCCTTCGGTGAAGCTGGCGACCTGACGGCCCACCAGCAGGTTGATCTGCACCACCCCGCCCGCCAGCACGGCAGGGGCGGCGATGATGAAGAGGCGCTTCAACTCGGGCGTCATTCTGGGCCATGACGGCACCAGCGCAAAGCCGACGCGGGCGGCGGCCCACCATGTGAAGGCAAATTGCGCCACCCCTGTCACCGGCACCGTCCATGCGAGGGTCAGGCCCATATCCCAGCCGAAACGGTCGGCAAGCAGCATGGCGGCGATGAACATCAGGTTCATCAGCACAGGCACGAAAGAGGCCTCGGTAAAGCGGCCGAAGGCGTTCAGCACGCCCGACAGAAGCGCGACAAGGCTGATGAACAGGATGTAGGAAAACCCGATGCGGCCATAGAGCACCGCGAGATCAAAGCGTTCGTCCCCCGCAAAGCCCGAGGCCATCGCCCAGACCAGCCACGGCATCGCCAGCGTGCCGAGCAGAGAGAACAGGATCAGGATGCCCGCCAGCCCCGAAAACGCATCGCGGGCAAAGCCCTTGGCATCCTCGCCGCCTTCGAGCTTTTTGGCGAACATCGGCACGAAGGCCATGTTGAAGGCACCTTCGGCAAAGAAGCGGCGGAACATGTTGGGCAGGGAAAAGGCGATCAGGAAGGCTTCGGCCACCGGGCCTGCGCCCAGATAGGCGGCCATCATGATGTCGCGCGCAAAGCCGGCCCCGCGCGAGAGCAGAGTCCAGCCGCCGACCACCATGATCGAGCGGATCAGCCGGATGGGTTTCATGTTGCGGCGCGCTCCCGGCCTTCCAGAATGGCCTGGCGCAGCTTTTTCTCCAAAGCCTCTTGCTTGGGTCTGGCGTGGATTTTCAACCCGAACATGTCCTTGACGTAAAAGCTGTCGACGACCTGCGCCCCGTAGGTCGCGATGACGGCGCTTGCGATGTAGATGTTGTTGTTGGCCAGCGTGCGGGTGAGGTCATAGAGCAGGCCCGGGCGGTCGCGGGTGTCCACCTCGACGATGGTGTAGATGTCGGACCCTTCGTTGTCGAAGGTGATATGGGTCGGGAAGCGGAATTCGCTTTCGCGCTTCTTGACCTTGTCGCGGTCTTTCAGCGCGTCGCGGGCGACGACCTGACCGCGCAGGGTCTTTTCGATCATGCCGCGCAGGCGGGGCAGGCGGGCCTCGTCATAGGGCTTGCCTTCGCCATCCTGCACCCAGAACACGGCGGTGGCGTAGCCATCCTTGGATGTGTAGGTGCGCGCGTCGACGACATTGGCCCCGACAAGGGCCAGCGCACCTGCAAGGCGCGAGAAGATGCCCGGATGATCGGCCAGCGCAAAGGCGGCGCGGGTGGCGTCACGGTCAGGCTCGGGGTGCAGGTCGATGCGGATTTCGTCATCGGCAAGGCCGCGCAGGAGGCGCGCGAACACCGCCTGGGTTTCGGTGGGCAGGCCCTGCCAGTAGGGCGGGTAATGGCGCGCGAGTTCGGCGCGGATGTCGGCTTGCGGCCAGTCGGCCAGTGCGATGCGCAGGGCCTTCTTGCCTTCGTCCTCGCGTTTGGTGCGGTTGACGTTTTCCAGCCCGTTTTCCAGCGCCTCGGCGGTTTCGTTGTAAAGCCTGCGCAAGAGCATGGCTTTCCAGTTGTTCCATGTGCCCGGGCCGACGCCGCGGATGTCGCAGACAGTGAGGACGGTCAGAAGGTCGAGCCGCTTGCGGGTCTTTACCGCCTTGGCAAAGTCGCGCAGCGTGCGCGGATCGCCGATGTCGCGCTTTTGCGCCACATCGGACATCAGCAGGTGATAGCGCACCAGCCATTCGACGGTCTCCACCTCCTCGGGGGTGAGGCCGAGGCGGGGCGCGATGCGGCGGGCCATCTGCGCGCCGATGATGGAATGGTCTTCGGGGCGGCCCTTGCCGATGTCGTGCAGGAGGAGCGCGATGTAGAGCACCTTGCGGTTGACCGCGCCCGAGAGGATGCGCGAGGCGATGGGCAGTTCCTCGACCAGTTCGCCGCGTTCGATCTGGGCCAGCACCGAGATGGTCTGGATGATGTGTTCGTCCACCGTGTAGTGGTGGTAGACGTTGAACTGCATCATCGCGACGATGCGCTCGAAATCGGGGATGAAGGCGCCAAGCACGCCAAGCTCGTTCATCCGGCGCAGGGCGCGTTCGGGGTTGCCGTGTTTGAGCAGCATGTCGGTGAACAGGCGCACCGCCTCGGGGTTGTCGCGCACGGAATCGTCGATGAGCGACAGGTTGGCCGCGATCATCCGCATGACGTTGGGGTGGAGGAGATAGCCGGTGCGCAGGGCCTCTTCGAAGATGCGCAACAGGTTGAGCGGGTCTTGCAGGAAGGCGACCTCGTCCACCACGTCGATGCGGCCCTGGATCAGGCGGTAGCCCTCGCGCACGCGTTTCTTGCGCTTGAAGATGCCGAAGAGGCTGGCTTCGGGCTTGGCGTGGCGGGCCTCGAGTTCGGTAAGGAAGATGCGGGTGAGTTCGCCCACGCGGGTGGCGTGGCGGAAGTAGTCCTGCATGAAGATTTCCACCGCGCGGCGGCCCCCTGCGTCGCGGTAGCCCATGCGGTCGGCCACCTCGACCTGCAGGTCGAAGGTGAGCTGGTCCATCGCGCGGCCCGAGATGTAATGCAGGTGGCAGCGCACGGCCCAGAGGAATTCCTCGGCGGTGCGGAAGGTGTCGTATTCCTCGGGGCGGAAGAGGCCGACCGCGACAAGCTCGCGCGCGGCGGGCACGCGGTGCAGGTATTTGCCGATCCAGTAAAGCGTTTGCAGGTCGCGCAACCCGCCCTTGCCCTCCTTGACATTGGGCTCCAGCACATAGCGCTGGCCGCCCTGGCGCTTGTGGCGTTCGGCGCGTTCCGAGAGCTTGGCCTCGATGAATTCGGGGCCGGAGTTGCGGAAGAGGTCCGACCAGAGCCTGTCACCCAGTTCGGTGGCGAGCGGTTCGTGTCCGGCGATGAAGCGGTGTTCCAGAAGGGCGGTGCGGATGGTGATGTCCTCGCGCCCGAGCCGGATGCAATCCTTCACGGTGCGGGTGGCATGGCCGACCTTCAGCTTCAGGTCCCACAGGATGTAGAGCATGGATTCGACCACGCTTTCCGCCCAGGGGGTGGTTTTCCACGGGGTGAGGAACAAGAGGTCGACATCGGAGGCGGGGGCCATTTCGGCGCGGCCGTAGCCACCGACGGCCACCACCGCGATGCGTTCGGCCTCGGTCGGGTTGGACAGGGGATGCAGCCAGCGGCAGGCCACCTCGAGCGCGACGCGCACCAGCCCGTCGGTCAGCACCGATTGCCCCAGCACCAGTGCCCGCGCGTCATGCGGGCGCTTGGTGAACGCCTCGGCAAGGGCTGCGTTGCCGCGGCTGCGCGCTTCGGTCAGGTGCTGCACCGTCAGGCTGCGCATCGTGCGGCTGTCGTCGGCCTTGGCAAGCTCTTGTGTCAGCCCGGCAAGGCAGGCGGTCTGATCGAAGATCTGGTCCGCTGGCAGCAGCATGTCTGGCGCAGGGGCCGATGACAGGGAGGCGGGCGGCGTGGCAAGGCCCGGCGCAGCCGTGCGGGCTGCGCCGGAGCCCGGCTGCGCAGGTTTGGCGGCGCGCGCCATGATCTGTCTTAGAACCCGGCGCCGCCGAAGCTGCGCGGCGCGGGGTCGATGATCATCACCTGATTGTTGCGGATCTGTGCCACCGCAAGTCCCCGCTCGTTCTGCCCGTCCGAGCGCAGGCGGAAGATGCCGTTCACCCCGACGAAGCCTGCCGATTGTGTCAGCGCCTGCCCGGTCAGGGCGTTGGAGCGGCCCTGCTTGAGCAGCGCGCCGATGGCGGCGATGCCATCATAGGCCAGCCCCGAGATCGGGTGGGGCGGCTCGCCGAAGGCGGTCTGATAGCGGCTTTCGTATTGTGCGTAGAGCGCGGGATCGGGCAGGGCGAACCAGCCGCCCTGCACGCCGGGCAAGGCAAGCGTGGCCTGCGGGATATCCCAGCGGGTGAGGCCGATGAACTGGGTTGCGGCCGGGCCAAGCCCGTTGTCGGCCAGAAGCTGGCTGATCAGCGGCAGCGCGCCCGCAGTGTCGGCGGTCAGGAACACGGCATCGGCATTGGCGGCGCGGGCCGAGGCGGCGATGCGCGGGGCGGCAGAGACGACGCCGTTTTGCGAGAATTCATAGGAGCCGACCCCGACGACGCTGCCGCCGGCGCGGGCGACGCCCTGTTCGATGGCGGTGCGGCCAAGCTGGCCTGCGGTGTTCTGGTCATGCACCACCATGATGCGGCGCTTGCCGTTGCGCACCGCATAGGTGGCCAGACGGGTCGCGGTGTTGCCGAAGGTGGGGCCGAGGATGAAGACGTTGCCCCCGGCGATGTCGGGGTTGTTCGAGAAGGCCAGCACGTTGACGCCTTGCGCCCGTGCGGCGGCACCGGCGGCATTTGCCTCTTGCGCGAAGACCGGGCCGAGGATGATCTTGGCGCCGTCTGCGATGGCCTTGGACGCCATCGCCTGCGCGGTCGCGGGCTGGCCTGCGGTGTTGTAGACGCGCAGATCGATGCGGTTGCCGCCCAGATCGGAGACGGCAAGGCGCGCGGCATTCTGCAAGGAGCGGGCCAAGAGCTCGTCACTGGCCTGACCGGAGCCCGAGGGAACCAGCAGCGCCACGATGACGGGGGCGGACGAATCAACCGCCGGACCACCGGCGACCGGGCCTGTGGCGGGCTGACAGGCGGCCAGCGCAAGGGCGGCCAAGGCAACGGCGGCATGACCCAGCGACTTGCGGGCCCGGCTCAGAACAGACAACATAAGAACTTCCTTTTCCGGAAAGGCGCAGCTTTATCGGCTGAACTTACGGGCAATGACGCACGAAGTAAACTTGTCAGGACCAATCCGATGACGGCAGACGCTTTCCAGACCCCGCCTGCGGGCGCCCATGCGGCCCCTGCGCGCGGCATTCCGCCGGGGCTGCATTTCATCGCCACCCCAATCGGGGCGGCGCGCGACATCACGCTGCGCGCGCTCGATCTGCTGGCGGGCGCGGATGTGCTGGCGGCGGAAGACACCCGCAGCCTGCGGCATCTGATGGAAATCCACGGAGTTGCGCTGAAAGACCGCCCGCTTGTGCCTTATCATGAACACAACGAGGCACAGGCGCTGCCCCGCCTGATGCGCGCGCTGCAAAAGGGCAAATCGGTGGTCTATGCCTCGGAGGCGGGAACGCCGCTGGTCTCTGACCCGGGTTTCGGTCTGGCGCGCGCGGCGATCGCGGAGGACCTGCCGGTGCTGGCCGCGCCCGGAGCCTCGGCGGTGCTCTGCGCGCTGACCGTTTCGGGCCTGCCATCCGACCGCTTCATGTTCGCAGGCTTTCCCCCCAGCGCCAAGGCCGCGCGGCAAAGCTTTCTGAGCGGCCTGGCCCATGTCGGGGCGACCCTGATCCTCTATGAAAGCCCGAAGAGGATTCGGGAAACATTAAGGGTCTGTGTGCAATGCTTCGGAGCAGAGAGGGAAGCGGTGGTGTGCCGGGAACTGACGAAACGGTTCGAAGAAGTCACCCGCGGCACTTTGGCCGATCTGGTGGCTGCCTATGACGGGCGGGATGTGAAGGGCGAAATCGTGCTGCTGATCGGCCGCGGCGCAGCGGTGCAGGCCGATGCCGGAACGGTGGAGGCTGCACTGGACCGTGCCTTGGCCACGATGACCGTGAAGGATGCGGCCGCCGCCATCGCCGATGCCTTCGGGCTGCCACGGCGCGAGGTCTACCAGCTTGCCCTGGCGCGCGGGCGGGCGGGCGATTCGGCGGAGTGAGCTGAAGGATCGGCGGAACGGGCGGGACGGATGGCGGAATGTGCAAGGGGGACAGCGGAATGAGCGGAAGCAGAAGCTATCATGCCGGGGTTGCGGCGGAAGATCAGGTGGCGCGGCTTTACGACCGGTCGGGCCGGCCGGTGATTGCGCGGCGCTGGCGCGGTCCGGGTGGCGAGATCGATCTGATCGCGCGGAACGGGGCAGAGGTGATCTTCATCGAGGTCAAGCACGCGCGCAGCCATGCCATTGCCGCCGAGCGGATTACGCCGCGCCAGATGGCGCGAATCACCGCCTCGGCCGCGTGTTTCATCGGCGGCGAACCGGCGGGGCAGGAAACGCCTGTGCGCTTCGACGTGGCGCTGGTGGATGGCACGGGGCGGATCGAGGTTCTGGAAAACGCCTTCGCGGCCTGACGGTTTGCATCTTCCCCGGGTTTGCGCCAAAGCTTGCGCGTTCACGGAGGATTGCCCATGCCGCTCAAGGTTGCCCTGCAGATGGACCCGATCGGGTCGGTCAATATCAATGCCGACAGCACGTTCCGGATCGCGCTTGACGCGCAGGCGCGGGGTCATGCGCTGTTCTATTACACGCCGGACCGGCTTGCCTTTGTCGAAGGCCGCGTGATGGCGCGGGGCTACTGGATTGAGTTGCGGCGCGAGGTTGGCAACCATGTGAGCTATGGCCCCGAGGTGGAGGTGGACCTGTCGGAGATGGATGTGGTCTGGCTGCGGCAGGACCCGCCGTTCGACATGGGATATATCACGACAACGCATCTGCTGGAGATGATCCACCCCAAGACACTGGTGGTGAATGATCCGTTCTGGGTGCGGAACTTTCCCGAGAAGCTGCTGGTGCTGCGCTTTCCCGATCTGACGCCGCCGACGGCGATCGCGCGCGATCTGGCCACGATCCGGGCGTTCAAGGCGCGGCACGGGGATATCATCCTCAAACCGCTCTACGGCAATGGCGGCGCGGGGGTGTTCCGGCTGGACCCGAATGACCGCAACCTTTCCAGTCTGCACGAGATGTTCACGGGGATGAACCGCGAGCCCTTGATCGTGCAGAAGTTCTTGCCGGCGGTGTCGGCGGGGGACAAGCGGGTGATTCTGGTGAATGGCGAGCCTGTGGGCGCGATCAACCGGGTGCCGCAGGAGGGCGAGACGCGGTCGAACATGCATGCGGGGGGGCGGCCCGAGAAGGTGGGGCTGACAGCGCGGGACCTCGAGATTTGTGCGCGCATCGGGCCTGTGCTGCGGGACAACGGGCAGGTGTTTGTCGGCATCGATGTCATCGGGGACTGGTTGACCGAGATCAATGTGACTTCGCCCACCGGGATCCAGGAGCTCGAGCGTTTTGACGGGACCAATACGGCGGCGCGCATCTGGGAGGTGATCGAGGCCAAGCGCGCGGGGTAGCCCTGCTGCGGCGCGGCTGAGTTTCACCGGACGCACGATCCGTCGTATGAGGCGTGCACGGCCGGGTGCCAGGCCCTGCGGTGCCGCCGGGCGCAGCCGGATTTTCGCAGCTCACTTGATCTATTTGCGGTCCGGTTTCGAGATTGGCGCGAACCGGTAGCTGATGGCTTCGGCGACATGGGGGTGGCGCACGGTTTGCGCGCCGTCGAGATCGGCGATGGTGCGGGCGACGCGCAAAACGCGGTGATAGCCGCGCGCGCTGAGCCCCATGCGTTCGGCCACGCGTGCGATCAGGGCGCGGCCTTCGCTGTCGGGGCTGGCCACCTCTTCCAGCCGTCTGCCTTCCAGATCGGCGTTGACGCGCAGCCCGTCATCCTCGGCATAGCGCGCGGATTGCAGGGCGCGGGCGCGGGCGACGCGGGCGGCGATGGCGGCCGAGCTTTCGCCCGTTGCAGGCAGGTCCAGATCGGCATAGGCGACCGGCGGCACGTCGACGCGCAGATCGAAACGGTCCATCAGCGGGCCGGAGATGCGGCCCAGATAGTCGTCGCCGCACAGGGGCGCCTTGCCGCAGGCGCGGGCCGGATCGGAGAGGTAGCCGCAGCGGCAGGGGTTGGCGGCGGCCAAGAGCAGGAAGCGGCAGGGATAGCGGATATGCGCATTGGCGCGGGCCACCATCACCTCGCCGGTTTCGATCGGCTGGCGCAGGGTTTCCAGCACCTGACGCGGAAACTCTGGAAACTCGTCCAGAAACAGCACCCCGTTGTGCGCGAGCGATATCTCGCCCGGTTTCGCCCCTTTGCCGCCGCCCACGATGGCGGCCATCGAGGCGGTGTGATGCGGCTCGCGGAAGGGGCGGTCGCGGGAGATGCCGCCTTCGGTCAGCAGACCCGCGAGGGAGTGGATCATCGAGGTTTCCAGCGCCTCGCGCGCCGAAAGCGGGGGCAGGATGCCGGGAAGGCGCGCGGCGAGCATCGACTTGCCCGAGCCGGGGGTGCCGACCATGAGCATGTGATGGCGGCCTGCGGCGGCGATTTCCAGCGCACGCTTGGCGCGTTCCTGTCCCTTGACCTCGGCCAGATCGCGGCCCGAGCGCTGCGAGATCACCTCGCCCGCCTCGGCAGCCGGCAGCGGGCATTGGCCGGTGTAATGGCGCACCACCTCGTCGAGAGAGGCAGCGGCCAGCACTTCGGTGGCGCCCACCCAGGCCGCTTCGGCGCCGCAATCGCGCGGGCAGAGGAGGGCGCGGTCACTTTCGGCGGCGGCCATCGCGGCGGGCAGCGCGCCGAGGACGGCGATCAGGCGGCCATCAAGGGCGAGTTCGCCCAGAGAGACGGTCGCCTCCACCTCGTCCTTGGGCAGAATGTCGAGCGCGGCGAGCAGCGACAGCGCGATGGGCAGATCGAAATGCGAGCCCTCTTTCGGCAGGTCGGCGGGCGAGAGGTTTACGGTGATCTTCTTGGTGGGCAGGGCGATGGACATGGCCGAGAGCGCCGCGCGCACGCGTTCCTTGGCTTCGGAGACCGCCTTGTCGGGCAGGCCGACCACGGCAAAGCCGGGCAAACCGGCAGAGATGGCGCATTGCACCTCGACAAGACGCGCCTCTACCCCTTCGAAGGCGACTGTATAGGCCTTGGCAACCATGTTTTACCCCGATCCCTTGGCAGAGGGTTAACGGGGCAGGGTTAGCGAATGGTTAACAGGGCCTTGGTGGCGATTCAGAGCAGCGCCATGAACTGTGGCCAAGCCTCGGGGTCGGCCGCCGTCTTGTCGCGGCAGAAGGCATTGCAAAAGCCGAAGCGGCGGCCCTGAAGCTCCAGCACATGCGTGACCGCCTTGCCAGAATAGGGGCAGGCGGTGTTTTCCGCCGCAACGCCCTCGACCGCCCGCGCGGGCAGGGGGGCGGGGCCGGGCCAGACCCGCGTGGGGTAGTCGCGGCGGTAAAACTCCTGATCGGCGCCGTCGACGAGCCCCATTGCGCGCCACTGGCGGAAGGAGCGATGCGCCAGATGGGCCTTCACATAGGCCATCGCGCGCGGGCTGAGCGGCAGGTTGTAGGTGGCGATGCGGGTGGCGACGGGGGCGAAGAACACATCGGCGGCGGAATAGTCACCGCAAAGCCATTGCGCCGAGCCGGTCTGGTCCCATGCCCAGGCCCAGATCGTTTCCAGCCGGGCCAGATCGTCGAGCACCGCCTGCGGCGGCGCGCAATCGGTGTAGCTGACCCGCAGGTTCATCGGGCAATGGCTGCGCAGGGCGGTGAAGCCTGCGTGCATCTCGGCGGCGAGCACGCGGGCGATGGCGCGGGCCTTGGGCTCGGCCGGCCAGAGGCCGGCATCGGGATGGCGGGAAGCCAGTTCCTCGGCGATGGCGAGGCTTTCGGGGATGACCACGCCATCGGGGGTGCGGATGGTGGGGGCGGTCCGGGCGGGGTGGAACTGTTGCAAGAGCGTGGGAAGCTCATCGGTGTAGAGCCGCGCGCGGTGCAGGGTGCAGGGGATGCCGAAGGCGTCGAAGAGCAGCCAGCCGCGCAGGCTCCAGCTGCTATAGGCGCGGTCGCCGATCACGAGGTCATAGGGCTGGGTCATGGGTCAGGGCCTTTCCGCTTGCTTGCGCCGCAGCTAGCGGCATGGCGCGCCGGATGGAAAGTGATGAATTTTGCGCCCGCCCATCACGGAATGTGATTGATGCGCAGCGCCTGCCAGCCCGCTGCCGTTTTGTGCAGTTCGGTGACGGAAAGATTGTCGATCCTGTGGGCAAAGACATCGGTGGCGCTCAGGCCGAGGCAGGCCTGCAGGGCGGCGAGGATGGCGCCGAAGTGGCAGACGATGATCGTCTCGTCGGGCAGGCGGTCCAGCGCCGCTGCAACGCGGGTGGCGAGGTCATTCCAGCATTCGCCGCCCGGTGCGCGGATGGGGCCGGGGGTTTCCCAGAAGGCGCGGATATGGGCGGGGTCTGCTGCCTCGGCCTCGGCAAAGGTTCGCATCTCCCACGCGCCGAAGTGGAGTTCGCGCCAGGCCGGGTCATGCGGCAGGCGGGTGCGGGTGGGCAGGGCGAGCGCGTCGGCGGTGGTGACGGCGCGGGAGAGGTCGGAGGAGACGAGCGCGGCATTGGCGGGCAGATGGGCCGAGAGGCGGGCGATGGCGGCGGTGTCGGACAGGTCGGCGGGCAGGTCTGTCCAGCCGATCATGGTCTTGGCATGGGTGGGGCCGTGGCGGACGAGGTGCAGGCGCATCAGAGCGCGGCCTGTGGCAATGCGCCCTTGAGCGCGAAGGGCAGGCCCGCCATCACGCCGATGACGCTGCCCGCACGGGCGGCGATCTGCTGGTTCAGGCGGCCTTGGGCATCGCGGAACTGGCGCGCGAGCGCGTTTTCGGGAACGATACCCCAGCCCACCTCGTTCGAGACGATGACGATGGGGGCGGCATGGGTGGTGAGCGCCTGGACGAGGGTTGTGCCGGCGGCGTCAAGGTCATGCCCTGCGAGCAGGTGGTTCGACAGCCAGAGCGTCGCGCAGTCGATCAGGATGGCGCTGCCCGGATCGCAGGCGGCAAGGGCGGTGGCGATGTCGGTGGGGGCTTCCAGCGTCTGCCAGTCGGGGCCGCGGTCCGTGCGGTGCTGGTCGATGCGGGCCTGCATTTCGGCGTCAAACGCCTGCGCGGTGGCGATGTAGCAGCGCGGGCGGCCCGTGGCGGTAACGAGGCGTTCGGCCAGACGGGATTTGCCCGATCTGGCCCCGCCGATCACCAGCGTTAGGGCGGGCAGAGAAAAAGTCGATGGCGAAAGTGATCCGATCGGCGGCACGCGGCGTATTACCTTTCAAAAGCGGGATCTGAGCCGCACGATTGTTGCGGCGATCGAACACTGGGGGAAGCGAGATGGCACTGGACGGATATAACGACCAAACCATGTCCCGCCAAGCGATGCGGGCCGAATTGCTGGATGCCGAAACCGAGTTGAAGCTGGCCTATGCATGGCGTGACCAGCGGGACGAGCGGGCGCTGCACCGCCTCATCACGGCCTATATGCGACTGGCGATCAGCATGGCGGCGAAGTTCCGCCGCTATGGCGCGCCGATGCCCGATCTGATCCAGGAGGCGTCGCTGGGCCTGATGAAGGCCGCCGACAAGTTTGACCCTGATCGCGGGGTGCGGTTTTCGACCTATGCGGTATGGTGGATCAAGGCGAGCATTCAGGATTACGTGATGCGCAACTGGTCGATGGTGCGGACCGGATCGACCAGCAGCCAGAAGGCCCTGTTCTTCAACCTGCGCCGCGTGCAGGCCAAGCTGGAGCGCGAGGCGGCGCAGCGCGGCGAGGTGCTTGACCAGTTCCAGTTGCGGCAGATGGTGGCCGCCGAGGTGGGGGTGCCGCTGGCCGATGTGGAGATGATGGAGGGGCGGCTTTCGGGGTCTGACTTCTCGCTCAATGCCACACAGTCGAGTGACGAGGACGGGCGCGAGTGGATTGACGCGCTGGAAGATGATGCGGCGGGCGCGGCCGAGCAGGTGGAGCTGTCGCATGATGCCGAGCGGCTGCGCGGCTGGCTGATCACCGCGATGCAGGCGCTGAACCCGCGCGAGCGTTTCATCGTGGCCGAACGCAAGCTGCGCGAGGAGCCGCGCACGCTGGAAAGCCTTGGCGAGGAGCTGGGCCTGAGCAAGGAGCGGGTGCGCCAGCTGGAGGCGGCGGCTTTCACCAAGATGCGGCGCAACCTTGAGACCCAGTCGCGGGAAGTGCATCACTTCCTGCAATGAGGGTGCTGGCATTCACACTCGGTCTGTTCGGGGCCACGGGGGTGGCCGAGGCGGGCAAGATCGGGGCCGGGATGCTGGATGCCATGCCGCGTGCCGAAGTCGTGGTGTTGGGCGAGGTGCATGACAACGCCGAACACCACATGAATCAGGCGCGGGCGGTGTTCTCGCTCAAGCCGCGGGCGGTGGTCTGGGAACAGATGACCGCGGAAACCGCCAGCAGGGTGCCGCTTGACCTGAGCGACCGTGAGGCGGTGGCGCGCCGTCTGGGCTGGGCCGAAAGCGGCTGGCCCGATTTCGAGATGTATTATCCGATCTTCGTGGCCGCTGGCCGTGCGCGCCATTACGGGGCCGAGGTGCCGCGCGAGCTTGCGCGGCGCGCGGTGAGCGAAGGCGCGCTGGCGGTGATGCCCGATGGCCCCGGCCTGAGGCGCCTTTTGCCCGAGGCGGAGCAGGCGGCGCGGGAGGCGGAGCAACTGGCGGCGCATTGCGATGCGATTCCCGTCGAGGTGCTGCCCGGCATGGTGCAGGCGCAGCGGCTGCGCGATGCCTATCTGGCCGAGGCGGTGCTGCGCGCGCTGGCCGAGGTGGGCCCGCCCGTGGCGGTGATCACAGGGTCGGGCCATGCCCGCCGCGATTGGGGGGTGCCTGCCGTGCTGGCCGAGGCGGCACCGGGGCTTTCCGTGCTGTCGGTCGGGCAGATCGAAGGGGTTGCGCCTGCGGCGGCCCCGTTTGACATGTGGGTCGTGACCGAGGCCGTGCCGCGCCAGGACCCGTGTGCCGCCTTTCGTTGACGGGGTGTTGCCTTTGGCGCGCATTGCGCCCTAACGTCCGGAGGCAAAGAGGGGACGCGGGATGCTGGCCGGAAAACGGGTGCTTTTGATCATTGGCGGCGGCATCGCGGCCTATAAGTCGTTGGAGTTGATCCGGCTTTTGCAGAAGGCGGGGGCTTCGGTGGTGCCGGTGCTGACCCGCGCGGGGTCCGAGTTCGTGACGCCGCTGAGTGTATCGGCGCTGGCGGGGCACAAGGTGTATCAGGACCTGTTCGATCTGACCGACGAGGCCGAGATGGGGCATATCCAGTTGTCGCGCGCCGCCGATCTGCTGGTCGTGGCCCCTGCGACGGCGGATCTGATGGCGAAGATGGCAGGCGGGCGGGCGGATGATCTGGCCTCGACGCTTTTGCTGGCGACGGACAAGCGGGTGCTGGCGGCCCCTGCGATGAATGTGCGGATGTGGGAGCATCCGGCGACGCAGCGCAATCTGGCCACGGTGCTGGCCGATGGCGTGCGGGTGGTGGGGCCGAATGCGGGCGAGATGGCCTGCGGCGAGTTCGGGCCGGGGCGGATGGCGGAACCGGCGGAGATTGTGGCGGCGGTCGAAGCCGCTTTGGGCGCGGGGCCGCTGGCGGGGCGGCATGTGCTGGTGACATCCGGCCCGACGCATGAGCCGATTGATCCGGTGCGCTATATCGCCAACCGCAGTTCGGGCGCGCAGGGCACGGCGATTGCGGCAGCCTTGCGTGATCTCGGGGCGCGGGTGACCTTTGTCACCGGCCCTGCCGTGGTGCCGCCCCCTGCCGGCGTGGCCGTGGTGCGGGTGGAGACGGCGGCGCAGATGCTGGCGGCGGTCGAGGCGGCGCTGCCCGCTGATGCGGCGGTGATGGCGGCGGCAGTGGCCGACTGGCGGGTGGCCAATGCGGGCGCGCAGAAGATGAAGAAGGACGGCTCTGGCCGCGCCCCCGCGCTGGAGTTTGCCGAGAACCCCGACATTCTGGCGACGGTGTCGCGCGGCGCCTTGCGCCCGCGTCTGGTGGTGGGATTTGCTGCCGAGACAGAGGCGGTGGTCGACCATGCGACCGCCAAGCGGCTGCGCAAGGGGTGTGACTGGATCGTGGCCAATGATGTCTCGCCCGCGACCGGCATCATGGGCGGGGCCGAGAACGCGGTGACGGTGATTTCGGAACGCGGGGCCGAGGTCTGGCCGCGCATGGCCAAGGATGCGGTGGCGCGGCGACTCGCGCAGAAGATTGCGGAGGCGTTGCAATGACCCCTGTGGTGAAGATCCTGTTCGAAGACTGGGCGGACCGCGACCTGCCCTTGCCCGCCTATGAGACGCCGGGGGCGGCGGGGGCCGATATTCGCGCCAACCTGCCGCCCGGGATGCGGGCGGGCGGGTTTACGCTGGCCCCGATGCAGCGGGCTATTTGCCCGACGGGGATCAGGGTGGAGATCCCGCCGGGCTATGAGATGCAGATCCGGCCCCGCTCGGGCCTGTCGACCAAATCGGGGATCACCCTGCCCAACACGCCGGGCACGATCGACAGCGATTATCGGGGGCCTCTGGGGGTGGCCTTGGTGAACCTGAGCGATGTGCCCTATACCGTGCAGCACGGCGACAGGGTGGCGCAGATGATCGTGGCTCCGGTGGTGCAGGCGCGCTTTGCGGTGGTGGAGGCCTTGGGCGACACAGAGCGCGGCACGGGGGGCTTTGGCTCCACCGGCCGGTCGTGACGGGCGGCGGCGCATGATCGGGCTTCTGGGATTTCTTGTCCTGTTTGGCGCGGGGCGCTGGCTGGGCTGGGCGGCGCGCTGGGTCTGGCTGGCGGCCTGGGGCTGGCTTCTGGTGCTGCTGCTGGCGCATGCGCCCTATATGCCGCCGGAACTGGGGGCTTTTGTCGGAGGCGATCTGCGCGGCTGGTTCCTGCTGGGGGCGCTGGCGGCGGTTATCATGGTCTACCGCGCGGGGCTGTCGCGATTGCGGCGGCGGGTGGCCCCGCCCGCCGCCGGGGCTGCGGCCCGTCCGGGGACATTCTCGGCGGTGGAGCGCGAGCGCTATGCGCGCCACATCCTGCTGCGCGAGATCGGCGGGCCGGGGCAGAAAAGCCTGAAATCGGCGCGGGTGCTGGTGGTGGGGGCAGGGGGCCTCGGCAGTCCGGCGCTGCTGTATCTGGCGGCAAGCGGGGTGGGCGTGATCGGCGTCATCGATGACGATGTGGTGGAAGGGTCGAACCTGCAACGCCAGATCATCCATGCCGATGCGCGGATCGGGATGCCCAAGGTGTTTTCCGCCGAGATCGCGATGAAGGCACTGAACCCGTTCATCGAGGTGCGCCCCTACAGGCGGCGGCTGGACGAGAGCGTTGTGGCCGATCTGGTGGCCGACTACGATCTGGTGCTGGACGGCACCGACAATTTCGACACACGCTATCTGGTGAACCGCGTCTGCGCGGCGGCGGGCAAGCCCCTGATCGCGGCGGCGATCACGCAATGGGAAGGGCAGATCAGCGTCTATGATCCGGCGCGGGGGGGGCCGTGTTTCGAATGCGTCTTTCCGCAGCGCCCCGCGCCCGGGATGGTGCCAACCTGCGCCGAGGCCGGGGTGGCGGCGCCCCTGCCCGGGGTGATCGGCGCGATGATGGCGATGGAGGCGATCAAGCTGCTGACGGGGGCGGGCGAGGGTTTGCGCGGGCGGCTGGTGATCCATGACGCGCTTTATGCCGAAACGCGGGTGATCGGCGTAAAGCCTCGCGCCGGTTGCGCGGCCTGCGGTGGCGGTGGTTGAGCGGAGGGGCGGGCCTGATGGGGGCCGCCTCGGGGGGCATCGAGCCCCCGCTCGGCGGCGTTGCCACGGACCGTGGCCACCGGCGGCGATCGTTTTTCGGGCGGGCGGCATTTCCCGCCCGTCTTGGGCGGGCCTGCCCTTGCCGAGGGCGGTGACCGCCGCCATAGTCTTGTGATCAAAGTCCAACCGGGAGCCTGACCCATGAAACCGACCCTTGCCCTTGCTGCCCTTGCCCTGAGTGCCACCGCCAGCCTGGCGCAGGATCTGCCCGATCTGGGGGGGCGCGAGATCGTGGTGGTTACGGAAAACGCCTATCCGCCGCTGCAGTTCATCGATGCCTCGGGCGCGGCGGTGGGCTGGGAATATGACGCGATGGCGGAGCTTGCCGAGCGGCTGAACTTCACCGTGAAATACGAGACGATTTCCTGGGATGCGATGATCGCGGCGGTGTCGGAGGGGCAGTTCGACCTTGGCATGACCGGAATCACCATCCGCGACGACCGCAAGGAGAAGGTCGATTTTTCGGACAGCTACATGACCAGCCAGATGGTGATGATGGTGCGCGGCGACGAGACGCGGTTCAGCGACGCGGCGGGGTTCGCGGCAGACCCTAACCTGCTGATGGCGGCGCAGCCCGGCACCACGCCCTTCTACGTGGGCGTCTACGAGGTGCTCGATGGCAACGAGGCCAATCCGCGCATCAAGCTGTTCGAAACCTTCGGGGCCACGGTCGAGGCGCTGCGGGCGGGCGATGTCGATCTGGTGCTGACCGATGGCACGGCGGGCGCGGGCTATGTCGAGGCGTCGAATGGCGGGCTCAAGATCGTGGGTGACATGCTGGGGACCGAGGATTTCGGCTTCATCTTCCCCAAGGGCTCGGATCTGGTGGCCCCGATCAATGCCGGCATCGCGGCGCTGGAGGCGGATGGCACGCTGGAGGCGCTCAATACCAAGTGGTTCCTTGACTACAAGATGGGCCAGTAAGGCGCGCGGCCCCGGCGGGCACATGCGCCGGGGCCCCGTTCTGTCAGGCAGCCCATGATCCCCAAGACGTCCCCCGACAAGGATTTTCCATGGTGGCTGGTGGTCCTTGTGACCATCGGCGCGGTCCTGTTCTGGCAGGTGCTTGCCAATCCGGTCTATGGTGCGGTGCTGAACACCCTGGCCAAGGGCATCCGCGTGACCCTTCTTGTCGCGGTCGTGGCCTATCTGGGGGCCTGTCTGATCGGGCTTGGCCTTGCGGTGATGGGCCTGTCGCGTTTTCTCCTGCTGCGGCAGCTGGCGCGGCTCTATATCGAAATCATGCGCGGCATCCCCATCATCGTGCTGCTGCTCTATGTCGCCTTCGTGCTCGCACCGCTGCTGGTGACGGGCGTCAACGCGCTGCTGGAACCGCTGGGATTTGCGCCGTGGCGCACCCGCGATTTTCCGTTGATCGCGCGGGCGGTGATCGCCCTGATGCTGGCCTATTCCGCATTCCTCGCCGAGATCTTCCGCGCGGGCCTGCAGGCCGTGCCGCGTGGCCAGATCGAGGCCGCGCAGGCGCTTGGCCTGTCGGGCTGGCAGCGCTTTCGCCACATCGTGTTCCCGCAGGCCATCCGGCTGATCCTGCCGCCGCTCGGCAATGATTTCGTGGCGATGGTGAAGGACAGCTCGCTCGTCTCGGTGCTGGGCGTCACCGATGTGGCGCAGCTTGCCAAGGTGACGGCGGCGGGCAATTTCCGCTATTTCGAGACCTATAACGTCGCCGCCCTGATCTATCTGACCATGACGATCGGGTTGAGCCTGATTTTGCGGCGGATCGAGACGCGGCTGCGGTCGCGGTCAGAGCGTTAGGGCGCGGCGCCTGTGGCCTTTGAGTATTTGGAAAGCAGCAAAGCCTGAGCGCGCGCCTTGCATTGCTGCTTTCCAAATACTCCCGCCGGAGGCGTCCGACCGCAGGGGCCGGGCGCCGCCTGTCAGGCCTTGCGCGGCACCAGTCCGGCAAGGGCGCGGCTGACGGTGCCCGAGGTCGAGGGGCGGGCGACCGCCACGAAGGGCATCGGGCGGCAGAGGTCGATGGCGGCAAGGCCGACACGGGCGGTCAGCGCGCCATTGACCACGCCTTCGCCAAAGCGGCGCGAGAGTTTGGACAGGACCCCGCCCCCTGCAACCGTCCCGATGAGGTCATCCGTGAGGGCAAGGGCTCCGGCAGCGACGAGCGAGGCAAAGACGCGGCGCAGGAGGCCCCATGACCCGAGCGCGCCCGAGCGTCCGCCGTAGATTTCCGCGATCCGCCGGATCATCCGCAGGTTGGCCACCAGCGCGGTCGCCACATCGGCCAGCGCCAGCGGCACCAGCGCGGTCACCATCGCCACCTGCCGCGCGGCCGCCTCGACTTCGGCGCGGGCGCGGGCATCGAGGGGGGGGAGGAGTTCCGTCTCGGCCAGAGACAGGAGCGCGTCGGCGTCCAGCACCTCGGCCTCTCGCTCGGCCAGACGCGCCCGGCCCCAGGCGGTGTCGGGGCGGGCGGCATAGAGCGAGACGAGTGCGGACACGCTGCGGCGCGCGGCCTTGAGGTCGGCGGTCTGGCGGGCGGTGACGGCGGCCTGTCGCAACTGGTCGAGCCGCATCAGCCGCAGGTAGGCGGACCATTCGCGCCCCGCCAGCAACACGGCCGCGAGCAGCGCCAGCACCAGCAGCACCCCCGCCACCCAGCCCAGAAGCGCATTGCGGGCGAAAAGCCCCGTCACGAAGTCGTAGGCGGCGACCGAGAGCGCGAAGGTGAAGAAGGCTCCGAAGGTCCAGAGGGCAAAGCGTGCGAGCCGCGAGCGGGGCGCACGCAGGCGGGCGGCAAGCTGCATGGCCTGCCCTTGCGGCAGATCATCCGGCACCGGAGCAGCGGCGGCGGGGTCTGCCTCGTCCTCGAGTTCCAGAAGCAGCGGTTTGCGCGGCGGGGGCAGGTCGGTCACAGCCGGTCTCCGATCAGGAATTCGGCGGCGCGGTCCAGCCGGATATGGGGCGGGCCTTCGCCGGGCTTAAGCGTCATGCGGGCGGGGGCGAAGCCCATCAGCGCGAAATCGGCGTCCAGCCAGCGCTCGGCCCCTTCGCGCGCGGGGGCGAGGATGCGGGCGGGGTCGGTTGGCAGATCGCCTGCATACATCGCCGCCTGTTTGCCGGTGCCTTGCAGCCGTCCCCGCACCAGATCGAGCGGGGCGCCGTCGCGCTGCACGCTATCCTCCACCGTGGCGCGGATTGAGGCCAGCGAGAGCGCCGCGGTGCGCGCGCCGGAAAAATCGGCGCGGCGGCGGGCGTCCGAAAGCAGCGCCTCGGTGATCGCGGTGAGGGCGGGGTGCTGGTGGTGGTGCAGATGGTCGGCCTTGGTGGCGGCAAAGAGGATCTTCTCCACCCGCTTGCCGCCAAGTATGCGGTTGAGCCAGCCATTCGCGCCGGGGCGGAAGGCGGTGAGGATCTCGGCCATCGTGCGGCGCAGGTCCTCGACGGCGCGCGGACCGGCATGGATGGCGCCCAGCACATCCATCAGGACCACCTGCCGGTCGATGCGGGAAAAATGGTCGCGGAAGAAGGGTTTGACCACCTTGGCCTTGTAGGCCTCGAACCGCCGCTCCATCTCGCGCCAGAGGCTGCCGCGCGGTGCGCTGGCAGGTTCGGGCAGCGGCGCGAAGGTCAGCACCGGCGATCCGGCAAGATCCCCCGGCAGCAGAAAGCGCCCCGGTGTCAGGTCGGACCATCCCTTGCCGCGCGCGGCGTTCAGATAGTCGGTGAAAGCCGCCGCAAGGGACTGCGCGCGCGGCTCGTCCAGCGCCAGCGCGCCATCCTCGGCGCGGGCAAGCGCCAGAAAGGCCGCCGCCTCGGGGCGCTTACCGATCCGTTCCAGCGTCTCGGCGGACCAGCGTGGATAGTCCTTGTCGAGCAGCGAGAGGTCCAGCAGCCACTCGCCGGGGTAGTCCACGATATCGAGATGCAGCCGCCCGCTGCCGGCCAGACCGAGCAGCCCCGAGGGGCGCAGGCGGAAGGACAGCCGCAACTCTGACACCGCACGGGTGGATTGCGGCCAGCGCGGCTCGCTTCCCAGAAGCGCCGACAGATGGCCCTCGTAGTCAAAGCGCGGCAAGGTCAGGTCGGGTTGCGGCTGCAGCAGCACCGTCTCGATCCGGCCCTGTGCCTCGGCGGCGAGTTGCGGCATCCGGCCACGATCCAGCAGATTGGCGACCAGCGCGGTGATGAACACGGTCTTGCCCGCGCCCGACAGGCCGGTGACGCCCAGCCGCAGGGTCGGCTCGAACAGGTCGGTCACCGATCCGGCCAGCGCCCCGACGCTGCGCGAAATCCCGTCGGTCAATGAGGAAAGAACCAATTGCGACATTCCTTGTGCTTGTCCCCAACATAGGCATGGCCGCGCGCGCTGGGTAGGGGGGACCCCGCGGCTGCGCAGAGGAAGGCTGCCTGGCATCGCACCATTGCGGATACGCCCCGCACGGGGCGCGCCGGGGGGCGCCGGGGGGCGTCGCCTTGGAATGCGGACGGGCTTGCAGCGCAGGCCAAATCCGCTAAGACCGGCACCATGCCCCGCTATGCGCTGAAAATCGACTATGACGGCGGCCCGTTCCAGGGCTGGCAACGGCAGGCTGCCGGACAGCCTTCGGTGCAGGCCACGGTGGAGGCGGCGCTGGCGCGGCTGGAGCCGGGGCCGCATACCATTGCCGCCGCCGGACGCACCGATACCGGCGTGCATGGCACCGGACAGGTGGCGACGGTGGACCTTGCGCGCGACTGGTCGCCCTTCCGTCTGTCCGAGGCGCTGAACTGGCATATGAAGCCCGCGCCGGTGGCGGTGATCGACGCGGCCCGCGTGCCGGATGATTTTCATGCCCGATTTTCCGCGACCGAGCGGCGGTATCTGTTCCGCCTTGTGGCACGGCGCGCGCCGGTGACGCATGACAGGGGTCGGGTGTGGCAGGTGCTCAATCCGCTGGACCTTGCGGCGATGCAGGCGGGGGCGGCGCATCTGGTGGGGCTGCATGATTTCACCACCTTCCGCTCGACGATGTGTCAGGCGAAATCGCCGGTAAAGACGCTGGACGAGATCACGATCACAGAGCATCCATATGCGGGCGGTGTCGAGTACCGTTTTGTGCTGCGGGCGCGCAGCTTTTTGCACAATCAGGTGCGCTCGATCGTCGGCACGCTGGAGCGGGTGGGCGCGGGGGGCTGGAGCCCGGATCAGGTGGGCGAGGCGCTGGCGGCGCGGGACCGCGCGGCCTGTGGTCCTGTGTGTCCGCCGCAGGGGCTTTATCTGACCGGAGTGGGGTATCCGGTCGACCCGTTTGCAGATAGGCCGGCGCGCTGACGGCGCGCGCTACCTTTTGCCATCCGCTCTTCCAGCGTGACCGCTGTCATCGCTGCGCCAGCGAGGAGGGCGGTCACGCGCGACGAGCGCCCGGTCGGAAGGTTTGCTCAGCCTTGCGGGCGTTCGGCCCAGCCCGCGAAGATGCGTTCCAGCACCAGCACCGCGTAATAGAGCAGGATGCCAAGCGCCGCGAGCGCGATCAGCACCGCGAACATCAGCGGGTAATCCCCGTTCGTCTCGCCCGATTTGAACAGCGCGCCGAGGCCGCGCCCGTGCGGAGCCACGATTTCCACCAGATTGGTGCCGATGAAGGCCAGCGTGACCGACACTTTCAACGCCCCGAAAAACTCGGGCAGGGTCTTGGGCAGGGCGATCTTGCGGAAGATCGTCAGCCGCGAGGCCCCGAGGCTGCGCAGGATGTCGCGGTATTCCGGTTCCAGCGTCGACAGGCCGATGCCGACCGAGACGGCGATGGGGAAGAAGCTGATGAGAAAGGCCATCAGCACGGTGTTGAAATCGTGCTGGCCGATGAAGATGAGCGAGATCACCGGCACCAGCGTGGCCTTGGGAATGGCGTTGAAGCCGACCAGCAGCGGGTAGAGACCGTCGCGCGCGATGCGCGAAAAGCCCATCACCATGCCGATGAGCGTGCCGACCACCACCGCCAGCCCCAGCCCCAGCACGGTACGCCACAGGGTCTGCCAGCCCATTTCGAGGAAGAGCCAGCGGAAGCGCCAGAAGGCGGGCGGCAGGTCGGATGGCGAGGCCATCTTGTAATTGGGCCAGTTGTTGACCCAGACCAGCGCCTCCCATGCGGCCAGAAACAGCACGACCGCGACCAGTGGCACCGCGATTTTCTGCAGGGTTTCCATCAGTGCAGCTCTCCGTCACGGCCTTGGGCGATGCGGATCTGGTCGCGCAGGGTGTGCAGCATCTGTTGCGCGCGCGGCTCGTAGAGGACATCGAGCTTGCGGTCGGCGGGCAGGTCCACCTTGAGCACCATCTGGGTGCGGGCGGGGCGGCCTGACAGCACAAAGACCTGATCGCCCAGAAACACGCTTTCGCGCAGGTCATGGGTGATGAGAACGCAGGTGAAAGGTTCGGCGGCGCGCAGGTCCCGCATGGTCTGCCACAGGTCCTCGCGCGTGAAATTGTCAAGCGCGCCAAAGGGTTCGTCCATGATAAGCACATCAGGCCGATGCACGATGGCGCGGCAGAGGCTGGCGCGCTGGCGCATGCCGCCCGAAAGCTCGCTCGGGCGTTTGGATTCAAAGCCGCTTAGCCCCACCATGTCGAGCAGATGCAGCGCGCGTTCCACCCGCCGCGCCTGCGGCATGCGCGGGGCCACGATTTCCAGCGGCAGGATCACGTTATCGACGATCGTGCGCCATTCGAGCAGAACGGGGTTCTGGAAGGCCATGCCAACCGTCTTGCGCGGGCTGGTCACCCGTTCGCCATGCAGCCAGACCTCGCCGCTATCGGGTTTCATCAATCCGGCGACCAGCCGTGTGAGCGTGGATTTGCCGCAGCCCGAGGGGCCGACGACAGCGGCGAATTCGCCTTCCGGCACAGCGATATTCAGGTTGTCGAGCACCGGAAGCGGGCCCGATTTGGTGCGGTAGGCGTGGGAGACGCCCTTGATGTCGATGAGGTTGGCCATGAGAGGAGCGCCGCCCGAAGGATGCTTCGGGCGGCGGGGCCTTATTGCATGGTCAGACTGCCGTCGGTGGGCAGCCATGCGGGGTTGAAATACAGGGCCGCATCAGGCGCATTGGTGAAGGTATAGACCGATTTTGTCTGCTCGATCGCCTTTTCCATGCGCGCGGGGTCGATGTTGCCCATGCCATTGGCCATGACCCAGTCGGTCATCACGTTGTCGCGGATCGACAGCGCCAGACGCTCGGTCTCCAGCGCGGGATCGGCGGCGGGGTTGCGCGACATCAGGCTGGCGATGGCGGTGTCGGGGTCGGCCACGGTGTCTTTCCAGCCCTTGGCCACGGCGCGCAGGAAGCCGGTGACAGCCTCGGGATTGGCGGCGGCGAAGTCGGTGTTCACGATCACCGCATTGCCGTAGAGCGCAACGCCGTGATCGGCCATCAGGATGACCGAGATGTCATCTTCGGGCACGCCGAGGCGCTTGACGTTGAGGCTGGAGGTGAAGCTGAAGCCGGTGACAGCGGCGACCTTGCCTTCGGCGAGCATCGGCTCGCGCACCGGAAAGCCGACGGGTTCGACGGTGAGCGCGGCCATGTCGATGCCGTTCTCGGCGGCGAAGATCGGGAACTGTGCCCAGGCGCCGTCGGGCGGCGGCGCGCCCAGCACCTTGCCCGCCAGATCGGCCGGCGCGCTGACGCCGAGCGATTTGCGGCCGACCACGGCGAAGGGCGGTTTGTCATAGACCATCATCGCGGCGACCACGGGGGCACCAGGGTTCTGGTCGAGGAACTTCATCAGGCTGTTGATATCGGCAAAGCCGACCGGAAAGGCCCCAGTGGCCACTTTCGGAATGGCGTCGAGCGAGCCCGCGCCTTCGGTGATCTCCACGCTCAGACCCTCGGCAGCGAAATAACCCTTGTCGAGTGCGACGAAATAGGGAGCAGCAGGCCCCTCGAACTTCCAGTCCAGAGCAAACGGCATGGCTGTTTCGGCATGGGCCGCATGGGTCAGCAAGAGGGCGGTGAAAAAGCCGGACAGGGCGGGACGGATCATGGGGAAGACTCCGGTTGGGGTTTTCTTGACGGTAAGACTTGCACGGGGGAGTCACAGGGCGGCGCGGCGGGTTGATGCGGGATTGCGCGAGGGTGGGCGGGAATTGGGCGACTGCGGCCAGCTTAGATGAAAAAATATGCGAAGCAAGGATCGGCTTCGGCTTGGCCTGCCGCATGGTTAATCGACCCGCCGACGGGATGGCGGGACAGGCTTTGCGCGGGCGTATTCCAGAGGCGCCGAGGGAAAGCGCGCGGGGGACTGGTCAGGCGAAAAGGCCGGGAACCAGCGCGCCGCGCGCCTGTATGACACCGGCGGCAAGGGCGATGGCGGCTTTGGCGGCGGTGTCTTCGTCATGGCCCATCGCGAGATGGGCGAGAAAGCCGCCGGCAAAGCTGTCGCCTGCTGCGGTGGTGTCGACGATGTGCTTGACCGGGCTTGGGGCGTGCTGGCGGCTGCCATTGGCGGCGGACCACAGGGTGACAGGGCCGCCGCCATCCTTGACCACGACGCGCGTGGCACCGGCCTTGGCATAGCGCTCGACGGTCTGGGCGGTGCTGGTGTCTCCCCAGAGACCGGTTTCCTCGTCGAAGGAGGGCAGCACGATATCGGCGACCGAGGCCCCCAGCATCACGCCCGCCCGCATGGCGTCGGCGTTTTCCCACAGGCGGGGGCGCAGGTTGGTGTCGAAGGCGATCAGGCTGCCGTTCGCGCGGGCGAGGGAGAGGGCGGCGCAGAAGGTGCGCCGCTGGTCCGGCGAGAGGATAGCGAGCGTGATGGCCGAAAAGTGGATGATGCTGCGCCCGTGGAGGGTGGCGGCCAGCCAGTCGGGATCATCCGCAAGGCATCTGGCCGCCGACTGGCCGCGCCAGTAGGAAAAGCTGCGCTCGCCGTTGCGCAGGCTGATCATGTAGAGGCCCACGGTGCGGTCGGGCAGGCGGCGCAGGGTGGCGGTGTCGATGCCTTCGCCCGCGATGAAGGCGGCCATTTCTTCCGAGATGGCGTCGGTGCCGATGCAGGTGCCATAGGCGACGGTCCAGTCGGCGGGCAAGAGGCGGCGGGCATACCATGCGGTGTTGAAGGTGTCGCCCGCAAAGCCCCGCGTATAATCGCCTCCGGCGGTGGGCGAGAGTTCGACCATGCATTCACCAAGGCAGAGCAGGGATTGTGACATGTGCGCGCGTCCTTTTGCCGATTTCGGCGTGACCGTAGCCGAGGGGTGACGGGGCTGCAACCGCGCGTGGTGACAGAGGCGCGCGGGGCCTGATTGAGGCGCGGCGCGATTGCGCGTATCAGGGCTGCACGGGGCCGGTCTGCGCGGATCGGGGCCGAACGGCGGGCGTATGCGCGGATCAGGGGCGCGCGGGGAGGCGAGGGATGCGGATCATCGGGACGGGATCGGCGCTGCCGCATACGGTGGTGAGCGCCGACCAGATCGATGCGCGGTTGGGCAAGCCTGCGGGCTGGACCCTTGCGGCAAGCGGTGTCGCGCGGCGGCATGTGATGACCGAGGGCAGCCAGATCGACCTTGCGCTGGGCGCGGCGCGGGCGGCGCTGGCGGATGCGGGCATGGCGGCGGGGGACATGGACCTGATCGTTTCGGCCTGCGGGATCGGGTATCAGACCCTGCCCAGCACGGCGCCGCTGATCCAGCGCGGGCTGGGGCTGGCCGACGGGGCGGTGGCGTGTTTCGACATCAACAGCACCTGCCTGTCGTTCCTGACGGCGCTGGAGGTGGTCGAGGGGTTGATGGCGACGGGGCGCTATGCGCGGGCGCTGGTCGTTTCGGCCGAGGTGGCCTCGCGGGCCTTGCCGTGGGAGGCGCAGCCGGAGGTCGCGGCGCTGTTCGGCGACGGGGCGGCGGCGGCGGTGGTGACGCGGGGCGCGGGCCTGCGCGCCGCGCGGTTTCGCAGCTTTCCGTCCGGCTATGAGGCCTGCGAGATTGGCGCGGGCGGCACGCGGTTCGATTTCGCGCAGGACCGCGCCGCCTTCGAGGCCCATGCGCGGTTCCGCATGGACGGGCGGGCGCTGTTCCGTCTGACGGCGCAGCATTTCGGTGCCTTCGTCGAGGCGGTGCTCGCCGAGGCTGGGGTCACGCGGGAGGAGATCGATCTGGTGGTGCCGCATCAGGCCAGCCCGGGGGCCTTGCAGCACATGATAAGGCTCTGCGGCTTTGCGCCGGAGAAGGTGGTCGATATCGCGGCAGAGGTGGGCAACCAGATTGCCGCCTCGATCCCCTTTGCGCTGGACCATGCGCGGCGGGCGGGACGGGTGCCAGCGGGGGCGCGGGTGCTGATGCTGGGCACCTCGGCGGGGGTCTCCTTTGGCGGTGTGGTGATGGATTTCTAGATGGCGGTTCTGGTCACGGGGGCATCGGGGTTTCTGGGCGGCGCGCTGGTGCGGGATTTGCGCGCGAGGGGCTCGGCGGTGCTGGCGACGGGGCGGGGTGTAGAGGCCTCGGCCGAGGTGGGGGCGCTGGCCCTCGACCTTGCCGGTGCGGGGGCCGTGGACAGGCTGACGCGTGCGGCGGAGCAGGCGGGGGTGCGTGCGATCGTGCATGCGGCGGCGCTGTCGGCCCCTTGGGGCGCAATGGCAGAGTTCCGGCGCAGCAATGTGGGGGCGACGCAGACGGTGCTGGAGGTGGCGCGGCGGCTGGGGGGCGTGCGGGTGGTGCATATCTCGACGCCCTCGGTCTGCTTCCGCTTTGCCGACCAGATCGGGCTGCGCGAGGATGCCGCGCTGCCGCCGCCGGTGAACGCCTATGCCGCGACCAAGGCCGAGTCCGAGGCGCTGGCCTTGGCGGCGGGGGCGGTGGTACTGCGCCCGCGCGGGATTTATGGCGCGGGGGACCGCGCACTGTTGCCGCGCCTGCTGCGGGCGATGGCGGCGGGGCCTCTGCCCCTGATGCGGGGCGGGCAGGCGGCGACCGATCTGACCCATGTGGATGATGTGGTGGCGGCGATCCATGCGGCGCTTGGCTCGGATGCGGGCGGCGTGTTCCACGTCTCGGGCGGGGTGGCGCTGCCGATCCGCGAGGTGGTGCGGGCGGTGGCGGCGCGGGCCGGGGTGGTGCCGCGCTGGCGGGCCTTGCCGGTGCCGCTGGTGATGGCGGCGGCGCGGGCGATGGAATGGCGCGGCGCGCTGACGGGGACAGAGCCGCGCGTGACGCGCTATGGGGTGGGGCTGTTTGCCTATACACAGACCCTCGACATCTCGCGCGCGGGGCGGGAGTTGGGCTGGCGGCCCGTGGTGGATTTCGAGGACGGTTTGAACCGGACCTTCGGCGGAGGGGCGTGATGCAGATAGGGTTCGCCAATAGCGGCTTTGTGCCCGCGCCGGAGACGGTGCTGCGCAGGGGCGGTGCGTGGCGGTGGCGGGATTTGCGGGTGCGTTACGGGGTGCTGCGGCATCCGGTGCGGGGCGTCTGGCTGATCGACACCGGCATCGGGCCGCAGGCGCTGAGCGCGCCGGGGCGCGGTTTTGCGCTGCGGGCCTATGCGGCGGCGCTGCGCTATCGGTTGTGCGAGACGCAGGCGCCGCATGCGGTGCTGGACCGGATGGGGTTGCGCCCGCGCGATGTGGCGGGGGTGATCGTCACGCATTTTCACGCCGACCATGTGGCGCGGCTGGCCGAGTTTCCGATGGCGCGGATCGTGGCCCACGGGCCGACGCTGGCGCGGATACGGGCGGCGCATGATCTGGTGAACCAGCGGCACGGGGTCTTTCCGGACCTGATCCCGCAGGGGCTGGAGGCGCGGCTGACCTGCGTGACCACATTGCCGCGTGTGGCGCTGCCTTTTGGTCTGGGCGAAGGGGCGGACCTGTTCGGCGACGGGTCTTGCGTGGTGGTGGAGTTGCCGGGCCATGCGGCGGGGCATTTCGGGATCGCCTTTGCGGAGGCGGGATTGCTCTATGCCTGTGATGCCGCATGGCTGCGGGAGGGACTTGCGGAGGCGCAGGCACCGGGGCTGCCCTTGCGTCTGGTGCTGGAGGACCGGACGGCGGCGGCGCGCAGTGCGGCGCTGGCGGCGGGGTGGCAGGCGGCGGGGGGGCAGGTGATGCTGTGCCATGATCCGGAGCCGACCGCCTTTGATCTGCCCGAGGCAGGTTTGCCGTGAGTCTGCGGGCGCTGGCGCTGCTGGCCTTTGTGCGCACGCTCTGGGTGTCGCGGCGGCGCGCGCGTGCGGATTTCCTGCGCTGGCAGGACAAGGTCTATGCGCGCTGGCGGCGGCGCGATGTGCCAAGGGTTGCGTTCTATGCCGGACGGCAGGACCTGCCGGTGGTGGACAAAGCGGTGCTGATGGCGGATTTCGCCGCCTTCAACCGCGCGGGGATCACGGCCGAGCAGGGCTGGGCGGCCTTTGCCGGATCGCGGCGGATCGGCAGGTTCACGGTGGGGGCCAGCACCGGCACCAGCGGCAACCGCGGGCTGTTCGTGATTTCCGAGGCCGAGCGGTTCCAGTGGCTGGGCGTGATGCTGGCCAAGGCGCTGCCCGATGTCTGGCGCAGGCGGCACCGCGTGGCGGTGATCCTGCCCTTGCACACCGCGCTTTATGACAGCGCGGCGCAAAGCCGGATGCTGCGGCTAAGCTTTCACGATCTGAACGGGGATTGGGCCGTCTGGGCCGAGGAGGTGCGGCGCGCGAACCCCACGGTGATCGTGGCGCCGCCCAAGGTTCTGGTCTGGCTGGCGGCGCAAGGTGGCGTCCGGCCCGAACGGGTGTTTGCGGCGGCAGAAACGCTGGACCCGCCCGACCGCGCGGCGATCGAGGCGGGGTTCGGGGTGACCCTGGGGCAGATCTACATGGCGACCGAGGGGTTGCTGGGGGTCAGTTGCGCCCACGGCCGCCTGCATCTGGCCGAGGATGTGGTGCGCTTCGAGTTCGAGCCGGTGGGTGATCTTGTCTCTCCGGTCATCAGCAGTTTCACCCGCCGCACGCAGATATTGGCGCGATACCGGATGAACGATCTGCTGCGCCTGTCGGATCGGCCCTGTGCCTGCGGCAGCCCGCTGCTGGCGGTAGACGAGGTGGTGGGGCGGGCCGATGATGTGTTCCGCTTTGGCGATGTGCAGATCACGCCGGATGTGCTGCGCAATGCGGTGCTGGATGCCGACCGGCGCATCACCGATTTCCGGCTGGAGCAGCGGGGGGCCGGGGTGGTTGTGCTGAGCTTGCCCGATGAAACCGGGATGGAGGCGGCGGCGTGCGCCTTGCGCGGGCTGTTTGCCGCGCGCGGGGTGGCGGTGGCGGTGCGGGCCGAGGTGGTGCCGCTGCGCCCCGATGCGCGCAAGTTGCGTCGGGTGCGGGTGGTGCGCGATGGCGGCTGAGGCGGTGATGGTGACAGGTGCGCGCGCGCCCGTGGCGCTGCACTGGGCCTGGGCCTTGCGGGCGGCGGGGCGGCGGGTGCATCTGGCCGACAGCCTGCGCTGGCCCATCGGGCGCGGCTTTGCGGACGGCTATCTGCGCCATGCGCCGCCGGCCTTTGATCTGGACGGGTTCCGGCGGGATCTGCTGGCGCTGTGTGCGCGACACGGGATCGGGTTGATCCTGCCGACCTGTGAGGAAGTGTTCTGGCTGGCACAGATTGCGCCCGATCTGGCGGCAGCGGGGGTGCGGGTGTTTGCGCCGCCGATGTCGCTGCTGGCGCAGGCGCATGACAAGGGGGCGTTCATCGCGCTGTGTGCGCAGGTCTGGCCGCATGTGCCGCAGACGCGGCGGCTGATGTGCGCGGACGATCTGGCGGATCTGCCCGATCCTTCGGGCTTGGTGCTGAAGCCCGCTTTTTCGCGTTTTGCCACGCGCACTCTGGTGCGCCCCTCGCCTGCGCAGGTGGCGCGGCTGCGGCCATCGGCGCGTGACCCTTGGGTGGCGCAGGAGTTTCTCGCGGGGCGGGAGGTGTGCGCCTATGCCATTGCGGTTGCGGGGAAGGTGACGGCGCTGGCGGTCTATCATCCGCTCTATCGGGCAGGGCAGGGCGCGGGGATTTACTTTCAGCCGGTCGATCCCGCGCCGGCGCTGGGCTTTGTCCGCGCCTTTGCGGCGGCGACGGGGTGGACGGGGCAGCTTTCCTTTGACCTGATCGAGACTGCGGCGGGCGTGGCCCCCATCGAGTGCAACCCGCGCGCGACGAGTGGCCTGCACCTGATGCGCGATGCGGAGGCGCTGGCGGCGGCGCTGGCGGGGAGCGGGCCGGTTCTGGTGCCCGGGAGCGCGCGCCCGCAGGCAGTGCGGCTGGCGCTGTGGCTTTACGGCGCTTGGCGCAGGGCCGGTTTTCGCGCCGATCTGGCGCGGGCGGAGGAGGCGCTGGCATGGGAGGGCGCACGGGTGGGTCTTGGCGCGCAACTGCGTGCGGTGGCCGAGATCGGCGCGATTGCCCTGCGGCGGGGGCAGGGGCTGCAGGCCGCCTCGACCGCCGATATCGAGTGGAACGGCTAGAGGCCGTATCTGCGCATGATCGGCACGCCGATTCGGGTCAGCAGGCCCGCAAGGATGGCGGTGGCGATGCGGTTGCGCGTGGGCAGGTGCGAGACGAGGGCGGCGGTGTATTCGATGGCGGGCTTGGCGCCGCGGTTGCGCTTGAAGCTGGCCGCGCCTGCCGACATGTGGAACGGGATCTGTGCCTGTTCGGCCTCGGCCATCGCAAGGGCGAGGAGGCGGCGGTAGAGGCCGAGCGATTGCGGCAGGTCGGTGCGGTAGCCGACGACGGGCGCGGTGAGCATGCCGCCAAGCGCGACGGTGCCGATGACGCCCAGAAGCGCGCCATTTGCCTGAAGCCCCGTCAGCCGCATCAGGCCCGTCTGCGCCATGCCCTGCAGGAAAGCGGGGGTGTAATGCGGGTTCAGCGGAGTGTATTTCTGCAGGTAGAGCCGGGCGTAAAGATCTGCCGCCGTTGCATAATCCTGCGGGGTAAAGGCTGCGCCGGGGTGCAGGTCAAACTGTCCGTCCGCCAACAGGGCGGCATCGCGGCGGCGGTCGCGCGGCAAGGACGGCGGCTTGCCCTGCGTGGCGGGGCGGGGATGCCATATCCACACCTGCCGCGCGGGCAAAAGCTCAACGCCCGCCGCCCGCAGCGCCGCCAGCAGCGGGGCATCGGTGGCATCGTTGAGCGAGCGCAGCAGGATGGCGCGGTCCGGATGGCGGCGGGCGAGCGCCTGCATCGCGGGCAGGACGCCCGTGGGGGGCGGCGGATTGGTGGCCAGAAGCCAGTTGTTGACCTGTGCCTGATGGTCCAGCCCGCTGGCGCGCAAAAGCGGGGCCGCGCCGCGCAGCAGGCCCGAGAGCGTGCGGCGCAGGAGGGGGGAATGCGTGAAATGCCGCGTCTCTTCGATGCCATAGTCGATATAGGCGGTCGAGGGCTGGCACAGGTAGCAGTTGGGCCGGTCGCGGGCGTCGCAGAGCGTGACGGGCAGCATTTCCCCGCCCGCCTGCACCAGTTCCACCCTTGCGCGCAGGTTTGCGACAAGCTGGGCGCTGCCCTTGGTCCATAGAGTGATGAAGGCTTGGGCGTTTGACGGGGGCATGGTCTGAATTGCGTGCCACACTGTCTGATGTTTCACAACCGTGCCGGGCAAAAGGCGCGGGCTTTTGCGAAAGGGGTTTGTGCGTTATGGCCTAAGGCAAGATCGCATGCCAAAGAGCGGTGAACTTTGGGGGGCTGGCCATGACGGATGATGCGGCGCGCTATATTGCAAAGGGTGTGGCCCATGTCGAATTGCCCCCCGTGGCAAGCCCTGTCGAGGTCAGCTTTGTCTTGCTGCCCAAGTTCACCATGCTGGCCTTTGCCTCGGCGATCGAGCCGCTGCGGATTGCCAACCAGCTGACAGGTCAGGCGCTGTTCCGTTGGCAGGTGCTGTCCTCTGACGGGCAGCCGGTGGCCTGTTCGAACGGGGTGCCGGTGATGGTGGATCGGGCGTTCGGCACGGTGCAGCCTGACGGCGTGGTGCTTGTCTGCTCGGGCGTGGAGCCGGAATTGCAGGGCAGCGCGGCCTTGGCCGACTGGCTGCGCGGGCTGTGGCGGCGCGGGCGCGTGGTGGGCGGGCTGTGCACCGGGGCCTATGCGCTGGCGCGGGCGGGCATCCTGAAGGGGCGGCGGTTCACCCTGCATTGGGAGAACCTGACGGGGTTCGGCGAGACCTATCCTGACCTCAGTGCCGCGCGGCAGGTCTATTGCATCGATGACCGAATCGTCACCTGCGCGGGCGGGGTCGCTGCGGCGGACCTGATGCTGGAGATCATCCACGAGCGCTTTGGCATCACCCTCAGTCAGGAGGTGATGAACATGTGCCTGCTGACCCAGCGGCGCAAGCAGAGCGACGAGCAGATGACCTCGCTGGCGGCGCGTCTGGGCACGCGGCATGAAAAGCTGATCGAGGCGGTGGCCTTTCTGGAGGCGCGGATCGAGGAGCCCTTCGATCTGGACGCCTGCGCCGCGCAACTGGGCCTGTCGCGGCGGCAGATCGAGCGGCTGTTCAGCCGTTACATGGGGGTGACCCCGGTGCGCTACATGAACGACCTGCGGTTGCAGCATGGCCGCGCGCTGCTGGCGGAAACCGATATGAGCGTGACCGAGGTCGCGATTGCCTGCGGCTATGCCAGCAGTTCGCATTTTTCCAAATCGTTCAGGATTAAATACGGCGTCTCGCCTTATAGGTTTTCCCATTTCGGCAAGTAACCCAGAGGATGTTTCCCGTCAGGGTTGTGTGAATTGATCGCGAGCTGGAAATAATCCTAAACAGTCCCCTGAATTGTTGCTGTTTTGCAATAGCCAAGCGGCGAAGTGCTTGTTAGAGTTAACACAATAAAAAAACGAGCAGACTAAAAAGGGACAGGCATGGGAACGGGCTCGAGAGGCACGTTCGTAATTTCCTGGTCACAGACAGAGATAGACGGCCTGAGCGCCGCGCCGCTTGATGTTCTTGCTGTCGGTGCCTCGTGGCGCTGGGCGGGACAGCCTGTGCGTGTGGACGGTCACGGGGGTATGCTTCTGCTGGAAGGGGCCGAGGGGGTTGCGGACATTCGCAGACGCGCAGCCAAGATGGTGCGCCGTCTGATCGGCGTTGCCGTGACAGGCGAGGCAAGCGCGCCTGAGACGGAACAGGAAGAGGAAGACGCCCCCGATCAGGGGTTCATCGTGACAGACGGCCACCAGAGCTGGTCTGTCACCATTCTGCCGGTTCCCGATACAGGGGCGCGGCTGTTGATGTTCGTGGGCGATCTGCCGCCGCCGGGGCAAGACCTTTGGGTGGTGCGCACCGCGATCGACCGCACCCATTCGGGGGCCGGCGCCAAGGTGGCGGGGGGTGTGATCTGTTTCACCCCCAACACGCGCATCGCCACGCCCACCGGCGCGCGGCTGATCCAAGACCTGCGGCCGGGTGATCGTATCCTGACCAAGGACAATGGTGCGCAGGATATCTTGTGGACCGGCAGTCGGCGGATGAGCGGCGCACGGCTTTACGCGATGCCCCATCTGCGTCCGATCCGCTTTCGGGCGGGTGCGCTGGGGATCGACCGCCCGGACGAGGATCTGGTGGTGTCCCCCCAGCACCGGATGGTGCTGAACGGACCGGCGGCACGGTCGCTGTTCAACACCGAGGAGGTGCTGGTCAAGGCCGAGGACCTGCTCAATGACGTGTCGATCTGCGTCGATCATGCGCTGCGCGAGGTGACCTATATCCATATCCTTCTGGACCGGCACAACATCATCTGGGCCAACGGGATGGAGACGGAGAGCTTTCACCCGTCGAACACGGCGATGGACACCATCGAGCCCTCGCAGCGCGAGGCCCTGCTGGCGATCTTGCCCGATGTTTCGGTCAATCCGGCGAGCTATGGCGATTATGCGCGGCGCAACCTGTCGTCTTCGGAAGTGGCCATCCTGCGGCATGATCTGGCGGCCTGAGCGCGCGGGAAAAAAGACCCGGCGGCGGCATCTGTGGCTGCGGATGCGGGGGGCTGTCTGCCCCCCCACCGCCTGCGGCGGTTCCCCCCGAGGATATTTGTGGACAGAAAATGAGCGCTTGGCCGGGATTGTCGGCGGGGGGTTGTTGACTCTGGGTTTTGCGGGCGTATAAGCGCGCCACGTCCCGGCGGGAAACCTCCGGGGCTTTTCATTGGTGTTGGTGGACCCCGCAAGGGGATGCCTGTCGGGCCGAAGCCTTTTCGAAGGCGGGGCACAAGGACAACGCCCTTCATATCTGACGAAGGAGATCAGCCGTGACCAAACGCACGTCTGCCAAGTATAAAATCGACCGCCGCATGGGCGAGAACATCTGGGGCCGCGCCAAGTCGCCGGTCAACAAGCGTGAATACGGCCCGGGCCAGCACGGCCAGCGCCGCAAGAACAAGCTGTCGGATTTCGGCACCCAGCTGCGTGCCAAGCAGAAGCTGAAGGGTTACTACGGTGACCTGACCGAAAAGCAGTTCCGCAAGATCTATGGCGAAGCCGAGCGTGTGCGCGGCGACACCGGCGAGATGCTGATCGGCCTGCTGGAGCGCCGTCTGGATGCGGTGGTTTACCGCGCCAAGCTGGTGCCGACCATTTTCGCCGCCCGCCAGTTCGTGAACCACGGCCATGTGCTGGTGAACGGATCGCGCGTGAACATCGCGTCTTACCGCGTGAAAGAGGGCGATGTGATCTCTGTGCGCGAGAAGTCGCGTCAACTGGCGATCATTCTGGAAGCCGTGCAGTCGACCGAGCGTGACGTTCCCGACTATCTGGAAGTTGACCACAACAAGATGGTTGTGACCTTCGTGCGCACCCCTGCGCTTGGCGATGTGCCCTATCCGGTCGTGATGGAGCCGAACCTCGTCGTCGAATATTACGCGAAGAACTGATCTTTCGTTCTTGTTGCGGAAAAGGCCGTCCCTCGGGGCGGCCTTTTTGCTTGGGCGGGGGGCGGGTGGCTTGAAACGGGGGAGACCCGTGCGATTGCGGCGGCTGCGCCCTATAATCGCACTGGTCTAACCGCCCCTCGCCCGCTAGAACCGCCGGGTGACTTGGAGGCCACTATGCACGACACCATCCGCCCGCAGCCCGGTATTCTGGACATAGCGCTTTACGAAGGCGGCAAGGCACATCTGGCCGGTGTGTCGAATGCGCTGAAACTGTCGTCGAACGAGAATCCGTTCGGCCCCGGGGACCGTGCGAAGGATGTGTTCAGCAAGACGGTCCATACGCTGCACCGCTATCCGGGCACCGATCACGCGGCCCTGCGGCAGGCGATCGGAGAGGTGCACGGGCTGGACCCAGAGCGGATCATCTGCGGGGTCGGTTCGGACGAGATCATCACCTTTCTGTGCCAGGCCTATGCCGGGCCCAAGGACGAGGTGGTGTTCACCGAGCACGGTTTCCTGATGTACCGCATTTCGGCGCTTTCGGTCGGGGCCACCCCGGTGGAGGTGAGCGAGCGCGAGCGGATGACCGATGTGGACGCGATCCTGCGCGCCTGCAACAAGCGCACCAAGCTGGTCTTCATCGCCAATCCGAACAATCCGACCGGCACCATGATCTCTCCGGCCGAGATGGAGCGGCTGGCGGCGGGTCTGCCGCCGCAGGCCATTCTGGTGATCGACGGGGCCTATGCGGAATATGTCGATGGCTATGACGGGGGGGCGGGGCTGGCGACGACGCGTGACAACGTGTTCATGACGCGCACCTTTTCCAAGATCTACGGCCTAGGCGGTTTGCGGATCGGCTGGGGCTATGGGCCACGGCACATTGTGGACGTGCTGAACCGCATTCGCGGGCCGTTCAACCTGTCGACCACGCAGCTTGAGGTGGCCGAGGCCGCGGTGCGCGATCAGGACTGGGTGAACAAGTGCCGCGCCGAGAATGCGCGGATGCGGCACTGGCTGGCCGAGGCCTTGGCCGAGGTGGGGGTGCCTTCGGACACCAGCATGGCGAATTTCGTGCTCGCGCGTTTTGCCTCGGTAGAGGAGGCGGAGGCCTGTGACACGTTCCTGCAATCGCAAGGGCTGATCGTGCGCCGTGTGGCAGCCTACAAGCTGCCGCATTGCCTGCGCATCACGGTGGGGGATGAAGCGGGGTGCCGGCGCGTTGCGCATGCTGTGGGGCAGTTCAAGGGGTTGAAATGACCGCAGCTTACAAGCGGGTGGCGCTGATCGGGCTGGGGCTTATCGCCTCGTCCATGGCACATGCGATGCGCCAGTTCGGGCTGGCCGATGAAATCGTGGGCCATGCCAAATCGGCCGAGAGCCGGAAGATCGCGCTGGAGATCGGCTTGTGCGAGCGGGTGTATGCCACGGCGGCAGAGGCGGTGCAGGGCGCCGATCTGGTGGTGCTGTGCGTGCCGGTAGGGGCAATGGGCGAGATCGCCGCCGAGATCGGGCCGCATCTGGCGGCGGGCGCTACGGTGACGGATGTCGGGTCGGTCAAGGGCGCGGTGGTGGAGGCGGTGGCCCCCCATATGCCGCAAGGCGTGCATTTCATTCCGGGCCATCCGATTGCGGGGACGGAGCATTCCGGGCCACGCTCGGGCTTTGCCACGCTGTTCCGCAACCGCTGGTGGCTGCTGACCCCGCTGGACGGGGCGGACCGCGATGCGGTGGCGCGCCTGCGGGGTCTGTGCGAGGGCATGGGTGCCAATGTGGACGAAATGGATGTGGCGCACCACGATCTGGTGCTGGCCGTGACCAGCCATACGCCGCACCTGATTGCCTATACGATGGTGGGCGTGGCCGAGCATATGCGGCGGGTGTCCAATTCCGAGGTCATCAAGTATTCGGCAGGCGGGTTCCGCGACCTGACGCGGATTGCGGCCAGTGACCCGGTGATGTGGCGCGACGTGTTCCTGACCAACAAGGATGCCGTGCTGGATATCCTTGGCCGCTTTACCGAAGAGCTGTTCGTGCTGCAGCGCGCCATCCGCATGGGCGACGGTGAGCATCTTCACGCCTATTTCACCCGCACCCGCGCAATCCGGCGTGGCATTATCGAAGCGGGTCAGGATACTTCTGCACCAGATTTCGGGCGTGTCCCGTTGGGTGGGGGAGAGGGCAAGACGTGATGCTGCGGGGGGTGGTGACGGGCGCTGTGTTTTGGGCTTTGGCAGGAGCCGCCCTTGCGGATGCGCCGTCAAGCTCACCCCGGCCCATGCCGCGCCCCGGTATGGTTGCGATTGCCGATCCGCAGGTGCTGGGGCTGACGGCAGAGGTTGCTGGCCTGCCGGGCCTTGCGCGCTCTTTGCGGCCGGTGCCGCGCCCTGTGACCGTTGCCGCCCTGGCGCCTGCGCCCGTCGCCGCTGCTTCCGCGCCCGCCCAAGCAGCACCGGCGGCGGCGGCGCAGGTGGTGATGGCGACCGCCTCTGCCCCTGTGCCCGTGGAAAAAAAGGGGCTCTTCGGGATGCTGCGCCCGAACAAGCGGCCCGGCGATCTGGTGGACAAGCAACTGGTTTCCGCCACCTTGGCCCCCGTCGCGCCCGGCAAGCAGGGCGTTGTTTCGAGGAAGGGGGCAGTCTGCGGTGATCCGTCGATCATGGGCGAGGCTCTGGCCCCCATCACCTCGCGGGTGAAGGGATGCGGGGTGCCGGACCCTGTGCGCATCACCAGCGTGGCGGGGGTGAGGCTCAGCCAGGCCGCCACGGTCGATTGCGACACCGCGCGCGCACTGAAGACATGGGTGGAGCGCGGGCTGGAGCCTGCCTATGGCAAGGGCAAGGTGGTGCAGTTGCAGGTGGCGGGCAGTTATGTGTGCCGCACCCAGAACCATCGCAGCGGGGCGCGCCTGAGCGAGCACGCGCGGGGGCGGGCGATTGACATCTCTGGCTTTACCTTTTCGAACGGAAAGACGGTTTCTGTCCTGCGCAATTTCGACAAGACCATGCGAAAAGCGCACAAGGCGGCCTGCGGCATCTTCAAGACGACCCTTGGCCCCGGTTCAGACGGGATGCATGAGGACCATCTGCATTTTGACGTGGCGCAGCGGGGCAGCACCTATTGCCGCTAGTTCAGACGCGGCGCGGGGCCAAGCGGCAACAGGCCAAGCAGCATCTGGCCATTGCGGAAGGTCAGCGGCATTTCCAGCACATCGGGGTCGCCCGAACTGCTGGCGAGCGCCTGCATCATGTTTTGCATCATCGGGGCGAGGTCGGGCCGGATCAGGCCCGTCGAGGTCGCCAGCGTCACCAGATTGCGCCAGCCGTTCACGCGGACGGTAACACGACCTTCGGGCAGGCCATCCTGAACCTGTAGATCACCCTTGGCCAGAATGGACAGGCCCCCCCATGTCAACAGCGCCTCCTTGATGGTCAGGGCGGCTAGTTCGGGGCGGATGTCGGTCAGCACCAGATCGAGCGGGGCGGTGAGGGTGGCATTGGCATCCAACCGCGCGACGCTGATCTGCGGCGGCAAGTCCGGCAGGCGTGCGGCAAGGGCCGGATCGGGAGCAAGGCCAAGCAGTTCCAGCCCGAGGTCATAGGCATTGGTGCGGCTGGGATCGGTGCGGACGGCAAGGCGCAGGGTTTCGGCGGCAAGCGTCCAGCCAAGGCTCGACTCGGCCCGCACCGCATCTCCGACCAGTGTCGCGCGGTCCAGAGTCAGGGCCGATCCGGGTTTGACCACAAGGCTGCCCTGCAGTTTGCCGTTTTGCAGCGTGATGTCTTCGGCAGGGGTGCGCAGCATCTGTTCGGGCGCAAAGGCCGCGATGACATGCCACGGGCTGTAGCTGAGCGAGAACACCTGGACGAAGGGGGCCTCCCACTGGATCTCGCTGCGCAGGTCTTTGGCGCGCGGTTCGGTCACCGTCAGGTCAAAGCGGTTGGGAAAGCCCGCGACGGAATAGCCGGATTCGGACAAGAGGAACCCCTGCTGCGGTGCCGTTTGCAACAGGATGGCAAACTGACGTTCAACCCATGCCTTGCCCACGAACCAGTAACCCGACCAAAGTGCCACCAAAAGCGTGGCAACCCAAAGCAATACGCGCATCATCGGCCCTTTTCTTTCATTCGCCCGTGTTGTTTAGAGGCTGCGCAGGCGGAGGGCCAGTCACGTGACCGAGACGATGTGGGTCTTTGGATATGGATCGCTGATCTGGAATCCGGAGTTTCCGGTGGCCGAGACGCGGATCGCGCGGGTGCGGGGCTGGCGGCGGTCTTTCTGCATGCGCTCGATCCATCACCGCGGATCGGAAGCGGAGCCCGGACTGGTTTTGGCGCTGGATGCGGATGCCGGATATTATTGTGACGGCGTGACCTTCCGGGTCGAGCCGGGGGCAGAGGCCGCTACGCTGGCCCTGCTGCGCGAGCGGGAGTTGATTTCTTCGGCCTATCTGGAGGCGCAGGTGCGCGCCGATTGGCCGGACGGGGGCGGGTGCGATGCGCTGGTCTATGTGATCGACCCCCATCACTGGCAGTATTGCGGCAATCTTGATCTGGAAGAGCAGGCGCGGATCATCGCGCGGGCCAAGGGCGGGCGCGGTTTCAACCGCGATTATCTGTGGTCGACCGCGCAACATCTGGCCGATCTGGGCATTTCGGACCCCGAGTTGGAGTGGCTGGCACAGCGCGTAAAGGCGCTTACCCTGTGATGGGCCAGAGAATATCTGCAAATCGGGGGAATTTCTTTGGCACCGCTGATTTCGTGGCGTATCCTCTAGGCGGGCAGAACAAACGGGCAGGCAGCGTCTGATGAAGCAGACCAAGGCCGAGAACAAGGCCAAAGCAAGCCGCACTGGGCGAGAGCGCAGGGTCGCAAAATTCACGCAACCGATCCAGCAGATCGTGACCATGCTGGTCATCGCCGGTCTGGTGGCGGCGGGGGCATGGCTTATTCACGGGCAAGTCGCCGATGTGTTCCGCGCCAACCTTTGGCTGAACGGGTTCATCGCCTTTATCTTCGTTTTGGGGGTGTTCACCTGTTTCTGGCAGGTGCTGATCCTGATCCAGTCGGTCAGTTGGATCGAAGATTTCGTGAGCCACGGGCCGGGTGCGGAAACCCAGCGCCCGCCGCGCTTGCTGGCGCCCTTGGCCTCTTTGCTGCGCTCTCGCGGGCAGCAGACGCAGATTTCGGCCTCAAGCTCCCGCTCAATCCTCGAATCGGTGGCCACGCGTATTGACGAAGCGCGCGACATCACGCGGTATCTGACCAACCTTCTGATCTTTCTTGGCCTTCTGGGAACCTTCTACGGCCTTGCCACATCGGTTCCGGCCATTGTGGAAACGATCCGCTCGCTGTCACCGCAGCCGGGTGAAAGTGGCACCGCGGTGTTCCAAAAGCTTATGGGCGGGCTTGAGGCGCAGCTTGGCGGGATGGGGACGGCGTTTTCCTCGTCGCTTCTGGGGCTGGCGGGGTCTTTGGTGGTGGGATTGCTGGAGCTGTTCGCCGGACACGGCCAGAACCGCTTTTACCGCGAGTTGGAGGAATGGCTGTCCTCGATCACGCGGCTCGGGATCGCCAGCGGAGAAGCCGATGGCGACGGGGACGGTGATGCCGTGGTTCTGGTGCTGGACCAGATGGTCAGCCAGATGGAGGTGCTGCAAGGTCTTTATGCGCAATCGGACGCCAGCCGCGCCGAGGTGGACGCGCGCATCGGCGATCTGACGCAGGCGGTTGGCGCACTCGCCGAGCGGCTTGAGGCGGGCGGCGGCCAGACCGCCGCGCTGGAGCGTATCGCCGAGGGGCAGGAGCGGCTGATCGCAGCGCTTGTGGGGGCGGAAGGGGGCGCACATTCCGACGCGGAAAGCCGGATGCGCCTGCGGTCGATCGATGTGCAGTTGCTGCGCATTCTGGAAGAGATATCCGCAGGGCGTCAGGAAAGCGTGGCTGATCTGCGCGGCGAGATTTCGGCGTTGACCGCCGCGGTGCGCCAGCTTTCGCGCACGGGTGTGGGACGCTAGGTCATGGGACTGTCGCGGCGGCGGGACGCCTCGATCATCTGGCCGGGATTTGTGGACGCTGTCACCACGCTGGTGATGGTGCTGATGTTCGTGCTGACCATCTTTACCGTGATGCAGTCGGTGTTGCAGGAAACCATCACGACACAGGACAGCGAGTTGACCTCGCTGACCGATCAGGTGGCCGCCCTTGCCGATGCGCTGGGGCTGGAGCGGGGGCGCGTCGGGGCCTTGCAGGCGGAAGTGGGGGCGCTGCGATCCGATCTTGCGGCGAGCGAGGCCGAGGGCGCACGGCAGGCGGCGCTGGTTGCCGGATTGACGGGGCGTCTGGCGGTTGCAGAGGCCGATCTGCAAAGCGCGCAGGCGCGGGTCGCCAGCTTTGAGGCTCAGGTGGCGACGCTTCTGGCCGAGCGTGATGCTGCGCGTGGGCAGGTGGCGGATCTGACGGCGAGTTCTGCCGAGCTTGAGGCGGCGCGCGCCGCGCTTTTGACGGAACGCGATGCGCTGCAACTGGCCTTGGCGCGGGCGCGCAGCGAGATTGACGAAAGCGCCGAGGCGGCGCGACTGGCGGCGGCGCAGCGCGAGGCGATCGAGGCGATGCTGGCGGAGATGCGGGCGCAATCCAACGCGGATGCAGCCGCACTGAGCGCTGCGCAGGCGGAGCTTTCGGAGGCGGAGGCCGCGCGACTGGCGGATGCGGCGGCGCTCGAGGCGCTGCGGGCCCGCCTTGCGGGGGCGGATACCGAGTTGGCAGCGATGACGCTTGCCTTGGAGGAACAGCGCAAACGGGCCGAGGAAACCTTGCTTTTGCTGGCGGCAGCGCAGACGGAAGCCGCGCAGAATGCGGCGGAGGTGGATGAACGCGCGGCCTTGCTGGCAGCGGCGGAACGCGCGCTGACCGACGAGCAGGCCAAGGTGATCGAGGCGGCAGAGCGGGTGGCCCTGTTGAACGCCCAGATCGCCGCCTTGCGCGGGCAGTTGGGAAGTTTGCAGGCAGTGCTGAACGAGGCCAGCGAAAAGGATGCGCAGGCGCAGGTGCAGCTCGAGGCGCTCGGGTCACAGTTGAACGCCGCTTTGGCGCAGGTCGCGTCCGAGCAACGGCAGCGCGCGGCGCTGGAGGAGGCGGAGCGGCGGCGGCTCGAGGCGGAAAACGCCGATCTGGCGAAGTTCCGCAGCGAATTCTTCGGCCAACTCAGCCGCTTGCTTGCGGGGCGAGAGGGCGTGCGCGTGGTGGGGGACCGCTTTGTTTTCTCGAGCGAGGTGCTGTTCCAACCCGGTGCCGCCGATCTTGCCCCCGAAGGCCGGGCGCAGATTGCGGGAGTGGTCGAGATCCTGAACGAAGTGCGGGCCGAAATTCCTGAGACGATCGACTGGATCATCCGGGTCGATGGCCATACCGACAATGTGCCGCTGTCGGGGTCGGGGGCCTTTGCCGACAATTGGGAGTTGAGCCAGGCGCGGGCCTTGTCGGTGGTGCGATACATGCAGACCTCGCTCGGCTTTCCGCCCGACCGGATGGCAGCCACCGGCTTTGGCGAATATCGTCCGGTTGTGAGCGGCAATTCCGAGGCCGCACGCCAGCAGAACCGCCGGATCGAGTTGAAGCTGACAGAACGCTAGGGCCAAGGCCGAGGCGGTGTCTGGCCCTCCGCGTTGCCGGTCATGCAATGGGAAAAGGCCCCTGCTTTCGCAGGGGCCTTTCCAGATCTTAGGGCTTCCGCCTTATTCTGCGGTCAGCAGCGGCGGCTTGGAGCCTGTGAGGCGCGGCTTTTGCGGCTCGTCGATTTCAAGGACGATGGCATCATCCTTGACGGTGACCCGCACCACCCCGCCTTTGACCAGTTTGCCGAACAGAAGCTCCTCGGCCAGCGGCTTCTTGATGTGTTCCTGGATCACGCGGCCAAGGGGACGCGCGCCCATCTTGTCATCATAGCCCTTGTCACCCAGCCATGTTGCTGCCTCTGGCGTGAGTTCGATGTGAACCCCGCGATCCATCAGCTGTGCTTCAAGCTGCATGACGAACTTTTCGACCACCTGGAAGATCACCTCTTTGCCCAAGGCCGAGAAGGAGATCACCGCATCGAGACGGTTGCGGAACTCGGGGGTGAAGGTGCGTTCAATCGCAGCGGTGTCTTCGCCGGTGCGCTTGTCGCGGCCGAAGCCGATGGCCGATTTCTGCATGTCCGCCGCCCCTGCGTTTGACGTCATGATCAGGATCACGTTGCGGAAATCGACGGTGCGGCCGTTGTGGTCGGTCAGCTTGCCGTGGTCCATCACCTGAAGCAGGATGTTATAGACATCGGGGTGCGCTTTTTCCATCTCGTCGAGCAGCAGCACGCAATGCGGGTGCTGGTCGATGCCATCGGTCAGCATGCCGCCCTGATCAAAGCCGACATAGCCCGGAGGGGCGCCGATGAGGCGGGAAACGGCGTGTTTCTCCATATACTCCGACATGTCGAAGCGCAGAAGTTCCACGCCGAGGCTGGAGGCCAGCTGTTTGGCAACCTCGGTCTTGCCCACACCCGTTGGCCCGGCGAACAGATAGTTGCCGATGGGCTTTTCGGGTTCGCGCAGACCAGCACGGGCCAGTTTGATGGCCGAGCAAAGTGCCTCCACCGCCTTGTCCTGACCGAACACCACGCGCTTGAGCGTCTTTTCCAGATCACGCAGGGTTTCCGCATCATCCTTGGAGACATTCTTGGGCGGAATGCGGGCGATCTTGGCGACCACAGCCTCGATCTCCTTGGTGCCGATCACCTTGCGGCGCTTGGAGTCCGACAGAAGGTGCTGGGCCGCGCCCGCCTCGTCAATCACGTCGATGGCGCTGTCGGGCAGTTTGCGGTCGTTGATGTAACGGCTGGCCAGTTCCACCGCCGATTTGATCGCATCCGCGGTGTAGCGCAGATCGTGATGTTCCTCGAAATGCGGCTTGAGGCCCATCAGGATCTTGATGGCATCCGGGATGGATGGCTCGTTCACGTCGATCTTCTGGAAGCGGCGTGACAGGGCGCGATCCTTTTCGAAGTGCTGGCGGAACTCCTTGTAGGTGGTGGAGCCCATGCAGCGCAGTTTGCCGCCCTGAAGCGCGGGTTTGAGCAGGTTCGACGCATCCATCGCGCCGCCCGAGGTGGCGCCGGCGCCGATGACGGTGTGGATCTCGTCGATGAAGAGGATCGCGTCGGGGTGATCCTCCATTTCCTTGACCACGGCTTTCAGACGCTCTTCGAAGTCACCGCGATAGCGGGTGCCGGCCAGCAGCGCCCCCATGTCGAGCGAGTAGATGGTCGCGCCGCCCAGAACATCCGGCACTTCCTTGTTGATGATTTTCCATGCCAGACCTTCGGCGATGGCGGTCTTGCCAACACCGGGGTCGCCCACCAGAAGCGGGTTGTTCTTGCGGCGGCGGCACAGGACCTGAATGCAGCGTTCCACTTCGGAATCGCGCCCGATCAGCGGGTCGACATCGCCCTTGCGCGCCTTGACGTTCAGATCGACGCAGTATTTCGACAGCGCGGATTCCTTTGCGTCCCCGGCTTCGGCCTTGGGGGTTTCGTGCTGTTCTTCCGCACCCTGCACCGGACGGCTTTCGCCGAAGGACGGGTCCTTGGCCACACCATGCGCGATGAAGTTGACCGCGTCATAACGGGTCATGTCCTGTTCCTGCAGGAAATAGGCGGCGTTGCTTTCGCGTTCGGCGAAGATGGCGACCAAGACGTTGGCGCCCGTCACTTCGTTGCGACCGGAGGATTGCACATGGATTGCCGCGCGCTGGATCACGCGCTGGAAAGCCGCAGTGGGAACAGCTTCGGACCCTTCGACATCGGTGACGAGTGTGGACAGATCGTCATCGATGAAATCCATCAGCGTCTTGCGCAGATCATCGAGATTGACCGAGCAGGCCTGCATCACGCGGGCGGCGTCGGGTTCATCCAGCAACGCCAGAAGCAAATGCTCCAGCGTGGCGAGTTCGTGGCGGCGGGCGTTGGCCAGGGCCAAGGCACCGTGAATGGCTTGCTCGAGCGTGGTTGAAAACGAAGGCACTTGCTGCGTGCTCCTGATCCTCGGGGCAGGTTCGGGTGACGGACCACCCCAACCAACCGTTGCCTCATAACCTTTAAGTTCGGCTTTATTTGCCGCACTTCAAGAAGAATATTCACGCTTTTGGCCTTGGTGACATTTGTCACAACAAAAGTGATCAGAGCCTAAGCGGTCGTGTGTCAGAACCTGTCTTTGCGCTTGCGGATTTCGGCAAAGGCTTCCGCGTCGGTTGCATCGGGAAGTCCGATGGCAGCCTTCAGTTCTGGCAAGGCGGCACGAAGAAAAGGGTTCGTCGCCAGTTCTTCGGACAGGGTCGAAGGCACGGTGGGGCGACCATCCTCGCGCGCCAGTGCCACCTTCGATGCACGAGAGATAAGTGCCGGATTGCCGGGTTCAAGAGCAAACGCGAAGCGGATGTTCGAGGCGGTGTATTCGTGCCCCGAGCAGATCAGCGTCTGCGGCGGAAGGGCGGCCAGTTTGGACAGGCTGGCCCACATCATCGCGGGGCTGCCTTCGAACAGGCGGCCACAGCCTGCGGCCATCAGGCTGTCGGCGGTGAAGGCGAGCCCCGCTTGGGGAAAGTGAAAGGCGATATGGCCGATGGTATGGCCGGAGACGTCGATCACATGGCCGGTCTGGCTGCCGATCGAAAGCGTGTCGCCCTCGGCGAGCGCGTGATCGAGCGGGGGCAGGCGGTGCGCATCGGCCTGCGCCCCCCAGACCCTGGCCCCTGTTGCCGCGCGCAGATCGTTCACGCCTGCGATATGGTCATCGTGATGATGGGTGATCAGGATGTCGGTCAGCGACCAGCCGCGCTGTGACAGGGCGGCGAGAATGGGGGCCGTCTCTGGCACGTCGATGACGGCGGTTCTGTTTTCGACGGCATCATGGATCAGAAAGGCATAGTTGTCTTTCAGGCACGGGATCGTCACAAGGTCTAGGGGCATGGTCGTCCTTACGGTTGACTTTGTCGCAAGTGGCCAGCATGGCCCGGAAGAAGGATGGTCCGCAATGCATCTTGATGTGCTCGATCTGCGCAACTTCTATTACCGCACCCAGTTGGGGCGCGTGGCGCAGCGGGCGATCCGGGATCAGGTGGTCGCGTTCTGGCCTCCTGCAGCGGGGCAGACGGTGGCGGGCTTCGGCTTTGCGGTGCCGCTGTTGCGGCCCTATCTGGCCAAATCGCGCCGCGTGGTCGGGCTGATGCCCGGGCCGCAGGGGGTGATGCCTTGGCCTGCGGGGATGCTGAACGTCTCGGTCCTGTGCGAAGAGACGGCCTGGCCGCTGCCGACTGGTCTGGTGGACCGGCTGGTGCTGATGCATGGGCTGGAAACATCAGAACACCCGAGCGCCGTGCTGGAAGAGGCGCACCGGGTGCTCGGGCCGGGGGGGCGGGCCTTGTTCGTGGTGCCGAACCGGTCCGGCATCTGGGCGCGGCGCGATGGCACTCCTTTCGGCTTTGGCCGCCCCTACAGTCTGAGCCAGCTTGAAGCGCAACTGAAGCGGCACGGGTTCACGCCCGACCGCGCCACGGCGGCCCTGTTCGCGCCCCCGTCCAACGGGCGCTTCTGGCTGCGCACCGCCGATTTCTGGGAGCGGCTCGGCAAGCAGGCCCCCTGGCTGGTGGGGGGCGTGTTGATGGTGGAAGTGACCAAGCAGGTCTATGCGCCAACACGCGGCGGCCTTGCCGCAGCGGTGCGCCGGCCCCTGCGCATCCTCGAAGGCGTGGGCCAGCCGGTTCCCTCGCCTGCGGGGGCCAACCGTCTGGAAGAGCGGACGACCCATGCCAATGTTCCCTCGGGGGGGATTCGCCAGACGCTGTGAAACGCTCTCGCTGCGGGGCAGTTCCGGCGCGCTCTGACAGCGCAGCAGCGCCGTTTTGCCTTGCGAGGGGGCGGTGCAGAGGTGCCAAAGAGTCGCACCTGTGCAGGTGCAGCGCAAACATGTGCGAAACCTGCATCGAAGGTTCACAAAGTGGCGACCAACACGGTTGCGGGGTGCCGAAGGCTCTGCTAGAGACGCGCAAAATCAAGACGCATACCCTCGTATGCGCCATTGGCGGCCTCTGACCAGCGGACCTGCGGGGATGGGCCTAAGACAACGGAAGGGTTGACGTGTCCGAACCAGCTTCGATCTCCTCCGGCATCGCCGCGCGCTACGCCACCGCTCTGTTCGAGCTGGCCAAGGACTCCGGGAGCCTTGCGGCCCTTGAATCCGACGCAGACGCGCTGACTGCCGCATTGTCCTCCAGCGCTGATTTCGGGACGCTGATTTCGTCGCCCGTGATCACCCGTGACGATCAGGCCCGCGCCATGGCTGCGATCGCGGCAAAGATGGGTCTGTCGTCCCTCACCGCAAACACCCTGCAACTGATGGCGGCCAAGCGCCGCCTTTTTGTGTTGCCGCAGGTGTTGTCCGGCCTTGCCGCCCGCATCGCGGAAGAAAAGGGCGAGGTGACAGCCGAAGTGACGTCGGCGACCGCCCTGTCGGCGGAACAGTCCGAAACCCTTGCCGCGACGCTTCGTGCGCGTGTGGGCAAGGATGTGAAATTGAAAACCACTGTCGATGAAAGCCTCATCGGCGGTCTTGTCGTCAAGCTCGGCTCCACCATGATCGACACGTCGGTCAAGGCAAAGCTCGCAGCTCTCCAGAATGCAATGAAAGAGGTTGGGTGATGGGAATTCAGGCTGCTGAGATCTCTGCGATCCTGAAAGAGCAGATCAAGAACTTTGGCCAGGATGCCGAAGTGGCCGAAGTTGGCCGTGTTCTTTCGGTGGGTGACGGGATTGCCCGTGTGCACGGGCTGGACAATGTCCAGGCCGGTGAGATGGTGGAATTCCCGGGCGGTATCCGCGGGATGGCGTTGAACCTCGAAGTCGACAACGTCGGCGTCGTGATCTTCGGTTCCGACCAGGACATCAAGGAAGGCGACACCGTCAAGCGCACCAAGTCCATCGTGGACGTGCCTGCCGGTGATGCGCTGCTCGGCCGCGTCGTGGACGGTCTGGGCAACCCGATTGACGGCAAAGGCCCGATCATGGCCTCCGAGCGCCGTGTGGCCGACGTGAAAGCCCCCGGCATCATTCCGCGCCAGTCGGTGCACGAGCCGATGGCAACCGGCCTCAAGGCCGTGGATGCCATGATCCCCGTTGGCCGTGGCCAGCGCGAACTGATCATCGGCGACCGTCAGACCGGCAAGACCGCCGTGGCGCTCGACACCATCCTGAACCAGAAGTCCTATAACGAGGCTGCTGGCGACGACGAATCCAAGAAGCTGTACTGCATTTACGTGGCCGTCGGTCAGAAGCGTTCCACCGTGGCGCAGCTGGTGAAGAAGCTCGAAGAAACCGGTGCGATCGCCTATACCATCGTGGTCGCTGCAACCGCTTCGGACCCGGCTCCGATGCAGTTCCTCGCACCCTATTCGGCAACCGCAATGGCGGAATATTTCCGCGACAACGGCCGCCATGCGCTGATCATCTATGATGACCTGTCCAAGCAGGCCGTTGCTTACCGCCAGATGTCGCTGCTTCTGCGCCGTCCGCCGGGGCGTGAAGCCTATCCGGGCGACGTGTTCTATCTGCACTCCCGTCTGCTGGAGCGTTCGGCAAAGCTGAACAGCGACTTCGGTTCGGGCTCGCTGACCGCGCTGCCGATCATCGAAACCCAGGGCGGCGACCTTTCGGCCTTCGTTCCGACCAACGTGATCTCGATCACCGACGGCCAGATCTTCCTTGAAACGGAACTTTTCTACCAGGGCATCCGTCCGGCCGTGAACACGGGTCTGTCGGTGTCGCGCGTGGGGTCCTCCGCTCAGACCAACTCGATGAAAACCGTGGCTGGTCCGGTCAAGCTGTCGCTGGCACAGTATCGCGAGATGGCGGCTTTCGCCCAGTTCGGTTCCGACCTCGACGCCTCGACCCAGCAGCTGCTGGCCCGCGGTGCGCGCCTCACCGAGTTGATGAAGCAGAACCAGTATTCGCCGCTCACCAACGCCGAGATCGTCTGCGTGATCTATGCTGGCACCGCCGGGTTCCTTGACAAGGTTGCCGTGAAGGATGTGGGCCGTTTCGAAGCGGGTCTGCTGTCTTTCCTGCGCAACCAGCGCAAGGACATTCTGGACTGGATCACCAGTGCGGACCCGAAAATCAAAGGCGCTGATGAGCAAAAGCTGAAAGACGCTATCGCTGAATTCGCCAAAACCTTCGCTTAAGCGTCTGAAAGGACAGGGATATGCCCAGCCTTAAGGATCTTAAAAACCGGATCGGCAGCGTCAAGAACACGCGCAAGATCACGAAGGCCATGCAAATGGTGGCCGCGGCGAAACTTCGCCGCGCACAGGATGCGGCCGTGCAGGCGCGCCCCTATGCCGAGCGGATGAATGCCGTGATGGCGGGGCTTGCCTCGGGCGTTGGCCAGTCGTCCAGCGCGCCCCGGCTTCTGGCCGGGACGGGCCGTGACCAGGTGCATCTGCTGATCGTCATGACGGCAGAGCGCGGCCTGTGTGGCGGCTTCAACTCCAGCATTGCGCGTCTGGCACGCGTCAAGGCGAACGAGTTGCTGGCCGCTGGCAAGACGGTGAAAATCCTCACTGTCGGCAAGAAGGGCCGCGAGCAACTCAAGCGCGACCTGTCGCAGCATTTCGTCGGTCATGTCGACCTGACAGAAGTGAAGCGGATCGGTTACGCCAATGCCCAAGGGATCGCGCGCGATGTGCTCGCGCGGTTTGACGCGAACGAATTCGACGTCGCCACATTGTTCTACAACCGCTTCCAGTCGGTGATCAGCCAGATCCCGACCGCACAGCAGATCATTCCGGCCAAGTTCGAAGGCGACGCATCCACGGCGCTTTACGATTATGAACCGTCGGAAGAGGCCATCCTGACCGATCTGCTGCCCCGCGGCGTGGCAACCCAGATTTTCACCGCTTTGCTGGAAAACGGCGCCTCCGAACAGGGCGCCCGGATGAGTGCGATGGACAACGCCACCCGTAACGCGGGTGACATGATCAACAAACTCACCATCCAGTATAACCGCAGCCGTCAGGCCGCGATCACCAAAGAGCTTATCGAAATCATCTCGGGCGCGGAAGCGCTCTGACGAACTGGAGAAACACTATGGCACAAGCACCGAAAGCAGCTGCCGCGGCTGGCAAGGTCACTCAGGTGATCGGCGCCGTGGTTGACGTGCAGTTCGAAGGCGCGCTTCCCGCAATTCTGAACGCACTGACCACCGACAACAATGGCAAGACCCTGGTGCTGGAAGTGGCCCAGCATCTGGGTGAAAACACCGTCCGCACCATTGCGATGGACGCGACCGAAGGTCTGGTCCGTGGCGCCCCCGTGACCGACACCGGCGCACCGATCTCGGTGCCGGTGGGCGACGCGACGCTGGGCCGCATCCTGAACGTGATCGGCGAGCCGATCGACGAAAAGGGCCCCGTTGACGCGACCGTAACCCGCGCCATCCACCAGCCCGCGCCTTCCTTCGCGGAGCAGGCCACCGCGTCTGACATCCTTGTCACCGGGATCAAGGTGATCGACCTGCTGGCTCCCTATTCCAAGGGCGGCAAGATCGGCCTGTTCGGCGGCGCCGGCGTGGGCAAGACCGTTCTGATCATGGAACTGATCAACAACATCGCCAAGGTGCACTCGGGCTACTCCGTGTTCGCCGGTGTGGGCGAGCGGACGCGTGAAGGGAACGACCTCTATCACGAGATGATGGAATCGGGCGTTATCGTCTCTGACGACCTGACAAAGTCCAAGGTGGCACTTGTCTACGGCCAGATGAACGAACCGCCGGGAGCGCGTATGCGTGTGGCCCTGTCGGGTCTGACCCTCGCCGAGCAGTTCCGCGACCAGTCGGGCACGGACGTTCTGTTCTTCGTGGACAACATCTTCCGCTTTACCCAGGCGGGTTCGGAAGTGTCGGCTCTGCTGGGCCGTATTCCTTCGGCCGTGGGTTACCAGCCGACGCTGGCCACCGACATGGGTGCGCTGCAGGAACGCATCACCTCGACCAAGAATGGCTCGATCACCTCGGTGCAGGCGATCTACGTTCCGGCCGACGACTTGACCGACCCTGCGCCTGCGACCTCGTTCGCGCACCTTGACGCAACCACCGTTCTGTCGCGTGCCATCTCGGAACTCGGCATCTACCCGGCTGTGGACCCGCTCGACTCCACCTCGCGCCTGCTTGACCCGGCGGTTATCGGGGAAGAGCACTACAAGGTTGCGACCGACGTTCAGCAGATCCTCCAGCGCTACAAGTCGCTGCAGGACATCATCGCCATCCTCGGGATGGACGAACTGTCGGAAGAGGACAAGCTGACCGTGGCCCGCGCCCGGAAAATCCAGCGCTTCCTGTCGCAGCCCTTCGACGTGGCGAAAGTGTTCACCGGCTCGGACGGTGTGCAGGTTCCGCTGGACAAGACCATTGCCTCGTTCAAGGCGGTGGTTGCCGGCGAATACGACCACCTGCCGGAAGCAGCCTTCTACATGGTTGGTGACATCGAGGACGTGAAGGCCAAAGCCGCCAAACTTGCCGCTGCTGCGGCATAAGGAGGGGATCATGGCAGTTCAGTTTGACCTCGTCAGCCCGGAACGGCGCCTTGCGTCGGTTCAGGCGACCGAGGTTCAGATTCCGGGCGCAGAGGGCGACCTGACGGCGATGGCGGGGCATGCCCCCACCATCACCACGATGCGCCCCGGTATCCTGAAGGCGGTCAGCGCCGAGGGAACCAAGGCCTATATCGTGACGGGCGGTTTTGCAGAGATCACCGCAACGGGTGTGTCGGTTCTGGCCGAACGCGCCGTGCCGGTGGAAGAGGCGACGCCCGCCCTGATGGAGAGCCTTGTCGCCGAAGTGCGCGATGCCGCCAGCGGGTCGGAAGACAAGGACGCTGCCGATAAGGTGGTGGCTGACATGATGGCGGTTCGGACCGCAATCGGCCAGTAGAGCCTTGAATCAGTTGAATTCTGTTCAAGCCCCGGCATATGCTGGGGCTTGTTCGTTTCGGGGGCAGGGCCGTCTTGTGCAGGCTGACCGATGCGAAGTTTTGGGGATGTCTTTAACGTAGGCCAGCCGCATGAAGCGTTTTCCTCCGGGCAGTATCGGTATTCTTCAGGGCTCGCGGGTGATGTTTTCCGACTTTGCGGATGGCGGCGTGATGTGGACGGGCGAGGGAGACCGCGAGAGCCGCCATATCGTGACCTTCAAGGAAGCCTTTCGCCTGCCGCCCAGTGTTCACGTCAGCATTTCGATGTGGGACACCGATCACGGCACCAACGCCCGCGCCGATTTGACGGCCGAGCAGATCAGCGCGACCGGCTTTCATCTGGTGTTCAAGACATGGGCAGATACCCGCGTCGCCCGCATCCGCGCTGACTGGATCGCCATTGGTCAGGTGCAGGATGAGGACGACTGGGAGATTGACTAGGGCGCGCGGCGCTTAGCTGCGCTGATACATGCCCTCATAGATCGGGACGAGCGTTTCGGTTTCAAACAGGCTCGAGACGCTGGTGCCGTTCCAGATGTTGAGGATCGCTTGGGCGAACATCGGGGCGGTCGGCACCACGCGGATGTTGGAGGCTGCGGTCGCTGCGGCGCTTTGTTCGATCGAGTCGGTGATCACCAGCGATTTCATGACCGAGTTCTTGATGCGCTCTACCGCCGGGCCGGACAGAACGCCGTGGGTGATGTAGCTGTGAACTTCGGTCGCGCCGTTTTCCATCAGCACCTCGGCGGCTTTGCACAGCGTGCCAGCGGTGTCGCAGATGTCATCGACGATGATGCATTTCTTGCCCTGAACATCGCCGATCACCTTCATTTCGGCGATTTCCCCGGCCTTTTCGCGGCGTTTGTCAACGATGGCGAGCGGGGCGCTGATGCGCTTTGCCAGTTCGCGGGCGCGGGCGACGCCTCCGACATCGGGTGAGACGACCATCAGGTCATCCATCTGTCCTTTGAAGTGATGCTCGATATCCAGCGCAAAAACCGGGCTGGCATACAGGTTGTCCACCGGAATGTCGAAAAAGCCCTGAATCTGGGCGGCGTGCAGGTCGAGTGTGAGCACGCGGTCTACCCCGGCGCTTTCGATCAGGTTAGCGACCAGTTTGGCGGAAATCGGGGTGCGGGCCTTGGCGCGGCGATCTTGGCGGGCATAGCCGAAATAGGGGATCACGGCGGTGATACGCGCCGCAGAAGAGCGGCGCAGCGCATCGACCATGATAAGGAGTTCCATCAGGTTGTCATTGGCCGGGTTGGACGTGGGCTGGATGACATACATATCCTCGCCGCGCACATTCTCGAACACCTCGACAAAGATTTCCTGATCGTTGAAACGCTCGATCCGGGCATCGACCAGCCCCACAGACATGCCGCGATGCACCGACATGCGGCGGGCAATGGATTTGGCAAGCGGCATGTTCGCATTGCCGGAAATCAGTTTGGGTTCGGTGATGGCAGGCATTTGGGGTCTCCGGGGCCACGGATTCGGGATGTTGACACCGCTTATCACCCGACTAGGGTCTTGCAAACCAATGCGGGGCGATAGGGCAGCAAATGACTCAGATCGATTACTTTTTCGCAACCATGTCGCCCTACTGCTATCTGGCGGGGACGCGGCTGGAAGAGATCGCGGCGCGGCACGGGGCCAAGGTGGTTTACAAGCCGATCGCCATTCTTGCGCTTTTGCCGCGCACGGGCGGGCAGGTGCTAGCCGACCGGCATGAAAGCCGCCTCGCCTACCGGATGCAGGAACTGCGGCGCCAGTCGGCCAAGTTGGGGATGTCGCTGAACCTGCGGCCGGCCTTCTTTCCGGCAAATCCCGCTCCGTCCTGCTATGCGATCATCGCCGCCGCCGCGACGGGGGCGGATGTCGGGGCGTTGGTGCATGGCTTTTGCCGCGCGGTCTGGGCAGAGGACCGCGACATCGCGGATGACGGGGTGGTCAGGGACATTCTGGCCGCACATGGGTTTGACCCCAAGCTGGCTGACAGCGGCATGCTTGCCGGGGCCGAAACCTATGCGGCCAATCTGGAGGAAGCGGTGGCGCGCGGTGTCTTTGGCGTGCCGTCCTATGTCGTCGGTGACGAGATTTTCTGGGGGCAGGACCGGCTTGAAGATCTGGATCTCTACCTTGCAGGCAAACTAGGTGCCTAGGCCGCAAAGGCAGCGAGCAGCGCATCAACCTCTGCCCCGGTGGTGGACCAGGAGGCGACAAGGCGGCACAGCGTTTCATCGCTTTGATAATAGACCGCGCCCGAAGCCTTGGCGCGGGTATGGGCTGTCGCAGGAAGCTGGGCAAAGATGATGTTGGCGTGGCTGGGGTGCACAACCTCGGCCCCCGGCAGGGCAGAGAGGCCCCGAGCGAGCCGCGCGGCCATGCTGTTGGCGTGGCGGGCCATGTCGAGCCAGCGGTCTGCCTCGAACCACGCGTCGAACTGCGCCGCGACAAAGCGGAGTTTGGAGTTGAGATGGCCCGCGCGCTTGCGGCGCAGGGCGGCTTCCCACGCTTGGGCGGGGTTGAACAGCACCACCGCCTCGGCCGCCAAGAGGCCGTTCTTGGTGCCGCCCAGCGTCAGCACGTCAACGCCCGCGCGCCACGACATCTCGGCCGGCGTCGCACCCGTGGCGGCCAAGGCATTGGCAAAGCGGGCGCCGTCGAGGTGAACCGGAAGGCCATGCGCCTTGGCAATGGCGGTGAGCGCAGAGAGTTCTGCGGTGGTGTAGACGGTGCCGGCCTCGGTCACATTGGTAAGGCTGAGCGCGCCGCGTTGTGCGACATGCACCGACCCGCCGGTTTGCGCGATCGTCTGTTCGAGCGCATCGGGCGCAATCTTGCCGTGAGGGCCGTCGATCAGCGTCAGCTTGGCTCCGCCCGAGAAGAACTCGGGTGCGCCGCATTCGTCTTCGGCGATATGGGCATGACGGTGGCAAAAGGTGGTGGCCCAAGGCGGGGTCAGCACCGAAAGGGCAAGGGCATTGGCGGCGGTGCCTGTGGTCAGCAACAGGACCTCGGCCTCGGGCGCTTCGAACACCGTGCGGATACGGTCGCGCAGGGCTTCGGTGGCGGGGTCATTGCCATAGGACAACGCATAGCCTGAGTTTGCGCGTTCCATCGCCGCAAAGACGGCGGGATGGACCGGCGCGCCGTTGTCAGAGGCGAAGAACATCAGGGCGTTTCCTCGATCACGTAATCCTCCCAGTCATCCTCGGAGACGTCATATTCGGGGATCGTCCAGCCCCGCACCGACGCGCCCGCGGTGTGGGTGCTTTCGGGGTCGCCCGTGATCAGCGGATGCCATTCCGGCAAGGTTTTGCCTTCAAACAGAAGGCGATAGGCACAGGTGCGCGGCATCCAGTAGGCGATCTTGGGCAGGGTCTTTGGGGAGAGCTGCACACAATCGGGCACATATTGCTTGCGGGTCGGGTAGTGCTTGCAGCGGCAAGTGTCGCCATCGAGCAGACGGCAGGCGATGCGGGTGTATTCCACCTCGCCGGTGTCTTCATACTCGATCTTGTTCAGGCAGCATTTGCCGCAGCCGTCGCACAGCGCTTCCCATTCCTGGGGCGTCATTTTGGTGAGCGGAACGGTCTCCCAGAACTTCGGACGGTTGGGGGGCATGGGATTACAACGCTCTCAGGATGTCGCGGGCGCGGTCGCAGTCGGCGGCCATCTGGGTGATGAGGGCGGGAAGCCCGTCAAACTTCAACTCGGGGCGCAGGTAATCGACAAAGGCGACAGAGAGGTGCGCGCCGTAGAGATCGCCTTTGAAATCAAAGAGGAAGGTTTCAAGGTTGGGCTGGTTGACCCCGAACATCGGGCGCACCCCAAGGCTGGCCGCGCCGTTGTAGCTGCCCTTGTGCGGGCCGGTCAGAACATCGGCCTTGACCGCATAAACGCCCAGTTTGGGCAGGTGCAGCCCCTGGACAGACATGTTTGCGGTCGGATAGCCAAGCTCGCGGCCCCGCTTCTCGCCGTGGATCACCTCTCCCTCGATCCGGTGCCAATGGCCGAGCATGGCGGCGGCGTCGCGGGGGCGGCCATCGGTCAGCGCGGCGCGGATGGCCGAGGAGGAAATCGGCTGGTCGGCTTCGGTGACCAGATCGGCGATGGTGGTCTGAAAGCCATGACTCTGCCCAAGGCGTTGCAGGTCGGCGGCCTTGCCAGCGCGGGCCTTGCCAAAGCAGAAGTCAGCGCCGACGACAACGTGGCTGATGCCAAGTCCTTGCACCAGAACGGTTTCGACAAAGGCCTCCGGCGTCAGAGCGGCCAGATCTTTGTCGAAAGGCAGTTCGAACAGGTGGTTCACCCCCAGCTTGGCCAGACGGTTCAGGCGGGCCTCGGCGTTCATCAGGCGGAAGGGGGGTGCGTCGGGGGTGAAGACCTCGCGCGGGTGGGGTTCGAAGGTGATGATGCCCAAGGGTGCGTTGCCACGGGCCAGGTCGATCACCGCCTGATGGCCCAGATGGACGCCATCGAAATTGCCCATGGCGCAGGATGCGCCGCGCGCGGATGGGGCGAGCCCCTGCCAGGATCGGTGGATCTGCATTCTACCCCGGTCTGGGGCGGATGCCCCGTCAGTCGAACTTGCGGCTTGGCGCCAGAACCAGCGCCTCGCCCTTTAGCACCACCGTTTTACCGACAGAGCAATGGGTTTCAAGGGTCACCCGACGTTTTGCATGGTCGATCGCGGTGACGGTCACCACCGCCTCCACCCGATCGCCGGGCCGGACGGGCGCGAGGAAGCGCAGGGATTGTCCAAGATAAACAGTGCCATGACCGGGAAGCTGTTCGCCGATCACCGCCGAAATCAGCCCGGCGGTGAGCATCCCGTGGGCGATGCGGCCTTCGAAGATGGTGTCTTGCGCATAGGCATCATCGAGATGCACGGGGTTGTGATCGGTGGAGACCTCGGCAAAGAGGGCGATGTCGCGGTCGGTGATCTGTTTGGACAGACCGCGCGTCATGCCGATTTCAAGGTCTTCGATGCAGATGGTGCCGCGGGGCATATTGTCCAGCATCTTGCGATTCCCGTGCTTGTTTCGCAGGGAGTCTAACAAATGCTGCGGCGCAGCGCAATTCCGTTGCGCAAGTTATTTCCGAAATTACGACTAATGGCGCAATTATGTTACCCGCGCGGTGCGCGCAGCTCAGCGCAGATAGCCGATGGCATAGGTCGCCGAAAGCTGGTGTCCTTGCAGCCATGCTTGCAGCAAGTCATTGTCGGGATTGTCAAAATCCGGTCCGAACTCATGCGCGGCGATCCCGCCGGTGACAAAGAGCGTATCCAGCCCTTCGGCCACGCCGCCCTGCACATCGGTGTGGATGCCATCCCCCACGCAGAGGATGCGGGCGTCGTCGAGGCCGAGGCGGCGGCGGGCCAGATCGTAGATCGGCGGATGCGGTTTGCCGTAGTAGAGCGACTCGCCCCCCATGTCTTCATAGGCCTTGGCGAGCGCCCCTGCGCAGTAAAGCCGCTTGTCGCCCATATCGACGATGATATCGGGGTTGGCGCAGAGAAGTTTCAGACCTTTTGTCTTTGCCATCAACAGCTTGCCCCGATAGTCCTGTGGCGTTTCGGTCAGATCGTCTGCAAGCCCCGTGCAGATGACGCCGGTGGCTTGGTCGAGTGGCACGCGGGTGATGTCGGCGCGGGCGACCAGATGGGCCAGATCCTGCTCGAAATCGGTAAAGAAGGGTTCATCCTTGGGCGCGCCGATGTGGTAGACGCGCGGACCCGCCGCCCCCGAAAGCATCGCCGCCTGGGTGGCATCGCCCGAGGTGGCAACATCATCCCATGTGTCGCGCGGCAGGCCCATTGCATCCAACTGCTTGACAACGCTGGATTTCGGGCGGGGCGCATTGGTGACGAGCACCACCTTGCCGCCGTTTGCGCGAAAGCCCTGAAGCGCGGCAACGGCGGCGGGGAAGGGGGTGACGCCATTGTGCAGGCAGCCCCAGAGGTCGCAGAACAGCGCATCATAGCGGCCCGAAAGATCGGCGAGGGAGCGGATGATTTCGGTCATGGCTTGGCCTTTCTGGGCGGTGTGCGGCGTCTGGTCTGCGTCTGGCGCGCGTCTGGCAAAGGTATGGCAAACGTCGGGCTGTCTGTGCGCGACGTTTGCCGGGGGTATTTTCAGAGCTTGAGCGCAGGAATGATCTGCTTCTTGCGGCTCATGATGCCGGGCAGCACCACGGTGTCGCCGGTGACGGTGCAGCCGAAGGAGGCTTCGGCCATCTGCTTGACCAGATCGTTCGGCACCAGAAGCGTCGCCTCTTCGCGCAGGATGTCGACGACGAAGAGGAGCACCTGATCGGCGCCGTCCTCTTTCGCCACGGCCTCCATCGAGGCCATCAGGCTGGCCTTGCGGTCGAGCACGATCTTCGGCGCGGTGGTTTCCAGCACCGAGACGCGCAGTTCCTTTCCGGCGACGGTGTATTCCTTGGAATCCATCCGCAGCAGGTCGGCGTCGGAGAAGGCGGAGACATCGGATTTGGCCTCGAACATCGCGGTGGCGAGGTCTGCGATGTTGACGCCCAGATCGGCCGCGAGTTTCTCGGCCACGGCGCGGTCATGCGCGGTGGTGGTCGGCGAGCGGAATTCGAGCGTGTCGGAGAGGATGCAGGAGAGCATCGCGCCCTTGATCTCGCGCGGGGCGCTGGCGAGCGCATCGCCCATCAGGTCGTGCATGATGGTGGCGGTGCAGGCCAGCGAGCGGATGGTGATGTCGATCGGCCCTTTGGTCTTGAGCCCGCCCACCAGCAGGTGGTGGTCGATGATGGCCGCGATCTTGGCGTCGTTGATCGAGGGGGGCAGTTCGGCGGGGTTGTTGGTGTCGACGATCACCACGCGGTCATCTGCGGTCACGTCAGAGATGATCTCGGGCTTGGGCAGGTTCCAGTGCCGCAGCACGAAGGCGGCTTCGGTGTTCGGCTCGCCCAGCAGCACCGGCTTGGCCGGCGTGTTCTGGGTATGGGAAAGATACCACGCCCAGATGATGGGCGATCCGGTGGAATCGGTGTCGGGGGATTTGTGGCCGAAAACGAGCGTGGTCATGACAGCACCTTGCAGCAGGGGATTTTGACGCGGCTTATAGGCGGGCCGGGCAGGAATGTCATCTGCCCGGGCGCCGGACTTTGCCAAAGCTGCGCCGCAGCAACAGCGGTCAGGGAGCAAGGGGCGTGAGCGTCCAGCCCTGCTGTTCCAGCAAGCGGGGGATGCCGAAGTCGCCCGGCAGGTGCAGCGCGCCGAAGGCGACGACGACGGGGCCTTGGGCGGCGGCGGCCTCGATCACCGGAATCCAGCCCTGGTTTCGGGTGACGAGCAGGGCCTGTTCCATCTTGGCCATGTCTGCCTCGATCTGTTCGGGGGTGTAGCCCGGCATCTGGAGCGACAGATCGCGCATCAGTTCCCAGATCAGCCGCGATTCGCCCGCGAAATAGCTGTCAGCCAGCGTGGCGATATAGTCTTCGGCCTGATCCTCGATGGCGAGAGAGGCGCGCAGCATGGAAATCTGGTCCTCCCGCGAGAAGCTGTCGAAAAGGTTGAAGATGGTGTCATAGGCTTCCAGCCCCTGCACGGGGATGCCGCGCGCCTTGGCGGCGTCGATGATCCGGTGGTCAAGCCCGCTGCGGTCCTGCGCCTGCACCTCGGCCATCATGCAGGGCGGAACGGCAAGCAGCACGGTGATGTACCACGGCTGGAACTTGGCAGCCATGAAGCCGGGGATGCCGCGGCGCGTCATCGCCTCGGACAGGACGGCCCAGTCTTCGGGCTCCATCAGAGTGGGCAGCGTGGTGTCTGGCATCACGAAGAGCGTCGGGTCCTGCGCGACGGCAGAGACAAGCGCCGCCTCTTCCTCGGGTCCGGCCTCGACCAGAAGGGTGGTGGCCCCGTCGAGCAGCGGGGTGACAGTTTCCATCACCTTGTCGTGGCGCGGGTCTGACAGGTGGTAGGTGCCGACCAGCGTGACCTGCTGGCCGTCCTTGGTCGCGCGCCAGTAGTTGCCCTGATGGAACGGCTGTGCCGCAGCCTGTTGTTCCAGCCGGGCGCGATCGGCAGCGTCCATCTGCGAGAACAGGTTGGTCCCGTTGCAGGACGGTGTGGCTGCATGGGCAAAACCCAGCGGGCTGGCCAGAAGGCCAAGCAAGATCAGCAGGATACGCATGAATTCCCCTTTATGTCCGGCGGGCAGGGTGGCAGGCACGGCCCCGGATGCCAAGTAAAATTGCGATGAAGCGGGCGGGCGCTGGCGCTTGACAGAGGCGCGCGCGGCCCCTAGATAGGCGCCGTTAGCACTCGCTGATAGTGAGTGCTAAAAGATTCAACCTGGAACCTAAGGGAGTGTTACCAGATGGCTTTCAAACCGCTGCATGACCGTGTGCTCGTTCGCCGCATCCAAGGCGAAGACAAGACCAAGGGCGGCCTGATCATCCCGGACACCGCCAAGGAAAAGCCCGCAGAAGGCGAGATCGTTTCGGTCGGTGAAGGCGCGCGCAAGGATTCGGGCGAACTGATTACCCCCTCCGTCAAGGCTGGCGACCGTATCCTGTTCGGCAAGTGGTCGGGCACCGAAGTGACGCTGAACGGCGAAGAGCTGCTCATCATGAAGGAAAGCGACATCCTCGGCATCATCGCCTGAGCTTGACGCTTTCGTAAACCAGATTTGAAGGAGCTTCCAAATGGCTGCTAAAGACGTACGTTTTGATACCGATGCCCGCGACCGCATGCTGCGCGGTGTGAACATCCTCGCCGACGCCGTGAAGGTTACCCTTGGCCCGAAAGGCCGCAACGTGGTGATCGACAAATCCTTCGGCTCGCCCCGCATCACCAAGGACGGTGTGACGGTCGCCAAGGAAATCGAACTGGCCGACAAGTTCGAGAACATGGGCGCGCAGATGGTGAAGGAAGTCGCTTCCCGCACCAATGACGAGGCTGGCGACGGCACCACCACCGCCACCGTTCTGGCCCAGGCCATCATCAAGGAAGGCATGAAGGCCGTTGCTGCCGGCATGAACCCGATGGACCTCAAGCGCGGCATCGACATGGCCGTTGTGAAGGTCGTCGAGTCGATCAAGGCTGCCTCGCGCCCCGTCAAGGACAGCGCCGAAGTTGCGCAGGTCGGCACCATCTCGGCCAACGGCGAAGCCGAAATCGGCCGCCAGATCGCTGACGCGATGCAGAAGGTCGGCAACGAGGGTGTGATCACCGTCGAAGAGAACAAGGGTCTGGAAACGGAAACCACCGTTGTCGAAGGCATGCAGTTCGACCGTGGCTACCTGTCGCCCTATTTCGTGACCAACGCCGACAAGATGGTTGCCGATCTGGAAGACGCGTTCATCCTGCTGCACGAGAAGAAACTCTCGTCGCTGCAGCCGATGGTTCCGCTGCTGGAAGCCGTGATCCAGTCGCAGCGCCCGCTGGTCATCATCGCCGAGGACGTCGAAGGCGAAGCGCTTGCCACGCTGGTCGTGAACAAGCTGCGCGGTGGTCTGAAGATCGCTGCCGTCAAGGCTCCGGGCTTCGGTGACCGTCGCAAGGCGATGCTGCAGGACATCGCGATCCTGACCGGTGGCCAGGTGATCTCGGACGATCTGGGCATGAAGCTGGAGAATGTCGGTATCGACATGCTGGGCCGTGCGAAGAAAGTCACGATCAACAAGGACAACACCACCATCGTTGACGGCAATGGCGACAAGGCCGAGATCGAAGCCCGTGTGGCCCAGATCCGCGCCCAGATCGAAGAAACCACCAGCGATTACGACCGCGAGAAGCTGCAAGAGCGCGTGGCCAAGCTGGCTGGCGGTGTTGCTGTCATCAAGGTCGGCGGCATGACCGAAGTCGAAGTAAAAGAGCGCAAGGACCGCGTTGATGACGCGCTGAACGCAACCCGTGCTGCCGTTCAGGAAGGCATCGTGGTTGGCGGTGGTGTGGCTCTGGTTCAGGCCGGCAAATCGCTTGACGGTCTGACCGGCGCGAACAGCGACCAGAACGCCGGTATCGCCATCGTGCGCCGCGCACTGGAGGCACCGCTGCGCCAGATCGCAGAAAACGCTGGCGTCGATGGCGCTGTCGTGGCTGGCAAAGTGCGCGAGTCGAGCGACAAGAACTTTGGCTTCAACGCCCAGACCGAAGAATATGGCGACATGTTCTCGTTCGGCGTGATCGACCCGGCCAAGGTCACCCGCACCGCGCTGGAAGATGCAGCTTCGGTTGCCTCGCTGCTGATCACCACCGAAGCGATGATCGCGGATCGTCCGGCCAAGGAAACCGCTGGCGCACCCGGCGGCATGGGCGGAATGGGCGGCATGGACGGCATGATGTAAGGGTTACCCCCTTTATCTTCTGTCGTTTCCGTCCGGAAACAGGGGGCGGTCCGAAAGGACCGCCCTTTTTCATTCTGTGGTCTTGATATGGCCCAAGTCACGGGCAATGACTGGCCATCCGCCGGAGGGTTCCATGCCGCATTTGCTGATGATCGCGCCCGCACCCGTGATGCGCCTGCCGGACGGGCGGTTGCGGCTGGATGTGAAATATGTGGAAGGCATGCGCGCCCATGCGGCGCTGTGGCAGGGACGGGTTTCGGCGGTGGTCTGGGAGGGGGCGGCGTCGGTGCCCTTCGGGGCCGACTATGCGCCGCAGGAGCTGGGGTTTGACCTGACGGTGCTGCCTGCCGGAGCGCCGTTGCCGCAGATGCAGGCCGATCTGATCGCCGCCCCTGCCGATATGGCCGAGGCGCTGGCCCTCGCAGGGGGGCCGGTGCCGGTGGTGTTCGTGGTGGAATACACGATTGGCACGAGGCTGCGTATCGTGGTGCTGGACCGCGCGCGGGGGCTGCTGCGCAAGGGCTGGTCGGCGCTGTGGAATCTGGCGGTAGAGCGGCGGCGGCGGCAGGCGTTCCGCCGTGCGGCGGGGGTGCAGTGCAACGGTTATCCGGCCTTTGACGCCTATCGCGGGTTGAACGCCCGCACGTTTCTGTATCTCGACGGGCGGATGCGCGTCGACATGATGGCGACGGCGGCGCAGATGGCGGCGAAGGCTGCGCATGCGGGGCCGTTGCGGCTGGTCCATTCGGGGCGGCTGGAGCCGATGAAGGGCGCGCAGGACCTTGTGCCGGTCGCGCGGGCGCTGCTGGCGGCGGGCGTGGATTTCACGCTCGATGTCTTTGGCACCGGCGCGCTGGAGGCGGAGGTGCGGGCCGGGGCGGAAAGCCTTGGCGGGCGGCTGCGGCTGCATGCGCCGGTGGATTTCGAGACGGGGCTGGTGCCGTTCCTGTGCGCGCATGCCGATCTGTTCCTGAGTTGCCACCGGCAGGCGGACCCGTCTTGCAGCTATCTGGAAAGTCTGGGCTGCGGGGTGCCGGTGCTGGGCTATGCCAACGAGATGTGGGCGCGGATGGCGGCGGAATCCGGTGGCGGCTGGGCGGTGCCTTTGGGGGACCGGCGGGCGCTGTCGGACCGGCTGATCGCGCTGGACGCGGACCGCAGGGCGCTGCGGGTGGCGGCGGCGTCCGGGCTGGATTTTGCGCAGGCCCATGATTTCGAAACCGAATTCGCGCGGCGCATGGCGCATTTCGCAAGCTGCCTGCCGCGCAATGGGTCTTAGGCAGCGCGCGGTGGTCTGAGGTCGGATTAACCCTTTGTTGATAGCCCTTGGCCTCGCATGGCTGCGGATGCGTCCGCGGCCTTTGGGGACCAAGCGAGGGTTTAGGACATGAACAAGGCGATTACCGACGGGCTGGTGCTGATGCCGCCGCCATTCTCTGCGGGGCTGAACCTGTGGTCTCGGGAGGACGGGCTGCCGGGGCAGGGGTCTTATGCCAGCCAGCCGAATGCGGCCTTTGTTCCGGCCGATCAGGATTTTGGCGGCGCGCTGGAGCTGCAAAAGACGCTTGCCACACAGAAACTGCGCTGCTTTCAGCAGATCCCGATGCAGCCGGGCCTGTATCTGCGGGTCAAGGTGCGGGTCAAATGCGTCTCGGGCGCGTTTCCTTCGGTGCGCATCGCGGGCTGGGCGGGGCGGTCGAACGGCACCAACGTGCCGGGGGTGGTGCAGGCGGGGCCTTCGGTGGCGCTGACGCAATATGGCGCGGTGGCCGAGGTGACGGCGATCATCGGCGCCGGCGGCCGCGGCGGGGTGACGATGGCATGGGGCCCCACGGCGACCTATGGGCATATCGGGCTGGATCTGACGGGGCCGAATGGCGGCGTGGTGCGGATCGACGATATCGAGATCGAGGACATCACCGGAATTTATCTGCGCGACATCTTCGACGCGGTGGATGTGCGCGATTTCGGCGCGCGCGGCGACGGGGTGACCGACGACACGGGGGCCTTTGCCGCGGCGGATGCGGCGGCGCAGGGGCGCACGATCACGGTGCCGGCAGGCACCTACCGGATTGCGGGCAACCTGACCATCAACAACCCGATCCGCTTTCAGGGCACGCTGGTGCAGCCTGCCTCGGTGCGGCTGGCGCTGACGCGGAACTATGATCTGGATACCTATACCAGTGCTTTCGGGAATGAACTGCTTGGCTTTCGCAAGGCGTTGCAGGCGCTGTTCTATTTTACCGACCATGTGGCGCTGGACCTGTCGGACCGCCGCGTGGACCTGACCGAGCCCCTGGATGTGGCGGCGATCGCGGGGCTGACGACCTTTGCGCAGCGGCGGTTCCTGACCAACGGGCAGCTGAACGCGGCGGCGGGGCCGGGGTGGGATACGGTGACGGTGACATCCACCACCAGCTATACCCCCACCAACCCCACGCGGCTGAGTGCGGTGGCCAATGTCGCCAATATCGAGATCGGCGCGCATGTGAGCGGCAATGGCGTCGGGCGCGAGGTCTATGTGGTCGACAAGAATGTGGCGACAGGAACCGTCACGCTGAGCCAGCCGCTCTGGGGCGGGGCGGGGACACGCACGCTTTCCTTCACGCGGTTCAAATATCTGCTGGATTTCTCGGGCTTCGAGGACCTGTCCCGGTTCGAGATGGACCGGCTGGACTTCAACTGCAACGGGCTGTGTTCGGCGGTTATGCTGCCCAAGATCGGCCTGACGCTGCGGGTCGGGGACTGCGTGTTCAACCGGCCCAAGGACAGGGGGATCACCTCGATCGGGTCGGGCTGTCAGGGCCTGATCGTCGATGGCTGCCAGTTCTGGTCGAACGAGCAGGCCATGCTGGCGCAGGATCGCAGCAGCATTGCGCTGAACGTGAACGCCAATGATGCCAAGATCCGGTCGAACCGCGTGGTGCGCTTTGCGCATTTCATGGTGGCGAATGGCGGCGGCCACCTGATCCACGGGAACCACTTCTTCCAAGGCGACACGGCCTCGGCCGGACTGCGGCGGGCGGGCCTGATCATCACCCAGACCAACCCGCGGCTGACCTTCACCGGCAATTATGTCGACAACTGCTTTATCGAATGGTCGAACGAGCACGACGCCAACCCCAATTTCACCACCGGCTTCAGCTTTGGCAACCTGTCGATTGCGGCGAACCATTTCTTTGCCAGCGATGTCGCGCCGTGGTTCCGCTGGATCGTGATCGCGCCCAAGGGGTCGGGGCAGTTCGTGCAGGGGCTGACGGTTTCGGACAACACCTTTCGCACCGTCAACGGGTCGGTGGACCGGGTGGATGCGGTGGACAGCACCCATGCCACGCTGGATTTCAGCCGGTTTCGCAACCTGAACTTCGTGGCGAATGTGTTCAACGGGGTGTCGCAGATCGTGGTGAACCCGCTGACCATCCTGCACACGCAGAACACCGCCGCCGACACTTGGGTGGTCGACAGCGGTGCCTTCATGCCGTTCGGGGCGCGGGTGCGCAACACGCAAAGTCTGGTCGCCGATGGTGCGATCACCACGGCGGCAAATGTGGCGCAATATGTGATGCCCTTTGTGCTGAACGAGCAGGGCACGGCGCGCAATCTGGTGCATCTGCGCTGGCCGACGGCGGTGCGGGGCAAGATGCTGGCGACCGTCCGCTGCGACAACCCGACCTGAGCGGGCTTTGATCTGACGCGAGCGATGGGGGCGGCGCGGGCCGCCCCCTTTTTACATCAGGTCAGCGGGCAGCAGCCGGAAGGCGCGACCGAAGCCGCCATTGAGCAGAGCGGCCTGCGGCACAAGCCGGACCAGCGCGAAATCGGCAAAGTCGATGTAGAGCTTCGCCTTTGGATGATGGGTCAGCCAATGGTCACGCAGGTCCTGGCGCGCGGGGTCATCGGGGGCCACGAATGCGGCCTGCGCTTGCAGCATCAGGCGCGGATGGGTCAGCGGGTCACCCTTTTGCCCCGGCTCGCCCAGCAGGAGCGCGCAGGCAGGGTTGGCGCGCAGGGCCGCGAAATGGGGCGCGAGGGCGGAGATCAGCGTCATCGGCGTGCCATCGGGGGCGCGGCCAAAGGCGATGCGGCTGATCCCCGGCGCGCGCGTCTCTGCATCAAGGTAGGACAGGGCCGCATGGGGCGCGGCCATCAGGTCGCGGGCAAGGGCGCGGGCGGCGTCATCTGCGGGCGCGACCGGATCGGAGGGGCTGGGCATGATCTGGGTCCAAGGCGGTTGACTCACGCCCTTGTGAGGCGCTTCCTTGCGTCATGCAAGCGACCGAGCGGGGACAATGACCGAAACGCCGACCGAAAGACCGCCCGAGCCATCGCCCGAATTCCTGCCCAAACTGGTGACCGTGCTGCGCGAGGGCTATGGTGCGCAGGATTTCCGCGCCGATGTTCTGGCAGGGTTGACCGTGGCGATCGTGGCCCTGCCGTTGTCGATGGCGATTGCGATTGCCAGCGGGGTCGGGCCGGAGCGCGGGCTTTACACCACGATTGTCGGCGGGTTTCTGGTTTCGGCCCTCGGGGGAAGCCGGTTCCAGATCGGCGGGCCTGCGGGGGCGTTCATTGTGCTGGTGTCGGCCTGTGTGATGCAGATCGGGATCGAGGGGTTGATCCTTGCCACCTTCCTGTCGGGGCTGTTTCTGGTGGCGGTGGGGGCGCTGCGGCTGGGCACCTACATCAAGTTCATTCCCTATCCGGTGACGGTGGGGTTTACCGCCGGAATTGCGGTCATCATCTTTGCCAGCCAGATGAAGGACCTGTTCGGCCTGTCGCTGGGCGGGCCGGAGCCGGCGGAGATCCTGCACAAGGTGGAGGTGCTGTGGGAGGCGCGGCATACCGCCTCGGCGGCGGCCTTCGGGGTGGCGCTGGCCACCATCGCGCTGATCGTGGGGATCAAGCGGCTGCGCCCGGGTTGGCCCAACCTTCTGCTGGCGATTGTTCTGGTGGCGGCGGGGGTGGCGCTGCTGGGAGTTCCGGTGGAAACCATCGGCTCGCGCTTCGGGGAGTTGCCGCGCCTGCTGCCCGCGCCCGCGCTGCCGGTGCCGACCGCCGAGGCGGTGATGGCCGCGCTGCCCTTTGCGGTCAGCTTCACGCTGCTGGGCGCGATTGAATCGCTGCTGTCGGCGGTGGTGGCCGACGGGATGAGCGGACGGCAGCACCGCAGCAATGCGGAGTTGGTGGCGCAGGGCGTGGCGAATATGGGCGCGGCGGTGTTTGGCGGCTTTTGCGTGACGGGAACCATCGCGCGCACGGCCACCAATGTGCGGGCCGGAAGCCGCAGCCCTGTCTCGGGCATGCTGCATGCGCTGTTCGTTCTGGGCTTCATGCTGGTGGCGGCGCCGCTGGCGGCCTTCATCCCTCTGGCGGCGCTGGCGGGCCTGCTGGCGGTGGTGGCGTGGAACATGGCCGAGAAGGAGGAGTTCTGGGGCCTCATGCGCGCCTCGCGCGGGGATGCGATGGTGGTGGTCGTGACCTTCCTGCTGGTGGTGTTCCGCGATCTGACCGAAGGCATCGTGGTGGGCTTTGCCCTGGGCGGGCTGGTGTTCATCCGGCGCATGTCGGAGGCCGCCGAGGTCGAGGCGGCACAGGCCCCCGAAGGCGCGCGGGCGGAAGGGGCCAACCCCGATCAGGTGGTCTATCGCTTGCACGGGCCCTATTTCTTTGGCGCGGCGGCACGTCTGGGCGTGGTGCTGGACCGGATCGCGGATTATCCGCGCGCCTTTGTGGTCGATTTCAGCGATGTGCCGTTTGTCGATTCGTCGGGCGCGCGCGCCTTCGAGCTTTTGGCGCATAAGGTGGCGCGCAAGGGCGGGCAGCTTTACCTGATCGGCACCCGCCCCGAAGTGCAGCGCGACCTGCAGGTGCAGGGGGTACACGCGCCCTTGGTGCAGGTCTTGCCCGACCTGCAAAGTGTGACCGCCGCCGAGGCGAATCGTTAGCGCCATCATGATTCGCGCCCTTGCGGCGCTGTTTGCACCCTTCCGTGACAGGCAGCCAAAGGGGCGGGGCGGGCGTTTTGCGCCCGTGGCGGCACCTTGCGCGCACCTCACCCGTGCGTGATCGGGCAGAACCTTGAAAACCCTTGTCAAATTTTCGTCACTTTTCGGAAGTTTTCAGATTTGACATGAAGATGGAAAATTAATTTACAGAAATATCTATTGAACAAAAGGGGTTACATTAAAATTGACCAAGGAGTAGACTTGCCTTGGGTTGAGGTGTGACCTGCGGTGCTTTGGCGTGCCGCTGCGTCACGAAGGGCCGGTCCCGAACTGGCCGCGCAAGAGGAGATTTCAAATGACAGATCAGAGTTCGGCTTCGGGAGTCTACACCGCCTCGGCTGATTTCATCGCCAAGGCGCATGTCGATGCCGCGGGCTACGCGCGGATGTATGAAGCCTCTGTCACCGATCCGGACGCGTTCTGGGCAGAGCAGGCGCAGCGGCTGGACTGGATCACGTCATTCTCCAAGGTCAAGAACACCAATTTCGACTACGGCAATGTCTCGATCAAATGGTTCGAGGATGGCACGCTGAACGTCAGCGCCAATTGCATCGACCGCCACATGCTGACCCGCGCCGACCAGACCGCGATCATCTGGGAGCCGGACAGCCCCTCGACGCCCGCGCAGCACATCACCTACCGGCAGTTGCTGGAAAACACCTCGCGCATGGCCAATGTGCTCAAGGCGCATGGCGTGACCAAGGGCGACCGCGTGGTGCTGTATCTGCCGATGATTCCGGAAGCGGCCTATGCGATGCTGGCCTGCGCGCGGATCGGGGCGATCCATTCGGTGGTCTTCGCGGGCTTTTCGCCCGATGCGCTGGCCAACCGGATCAACGATTCCGAAGCCAAGGTGGTCATCACCGCCGATTTCGCGCCGCGCGGTGGCAAGAAGACGGCGTTGAAGTCGAACACCGACAAGGCGCTGTTCGACTGTTCCGACAAGGTGAAATGCCTTGTCGTCAAGCATACGGGCGACCAGACCACATGGATCGACGGGCGGGACGTGGACGTGAAGGCCGAGATGGCCGCCGCCAAGCCCTATTGCCCCTATGTCGAGGTGGGCGCCGAAGACCCGCTGTTCATCCTTTACACCTCCGGCTCGACCGGGCGTCCCAAGGGGGTGGTGCATACCTCGGGCGGCTATCTGGTCTATGCCTCGCTGACCCATCAATACACCTTTGATTATCACGATGGCGACGTCTTCTGGTGCACCGCCGATGTGGGCTGGGTGACGGGGCACAGCTATATCATCTACGGCCCGCTGGCGAATGGCGCGACGACGGTGATGTTCGAGGGCGTGCCGACCTATCCCGATGCGGGGCGGTTCTGGGAAGTCTGCGCCAAGCACAAGGTCAACCAGTTCTACACCGCGCCGACCGCGATCCGCAGCCTGATGGGCCTTGGCACCGAATGGGTGGAAAAGCACGATCTGTCGTCGCTCAAGCTCTTGGGGTCGGTGGGTGAGCCGATCAACCCCGAGGCGTGGAACTGGTACAACACCCATGTCGGCAAGGGCAAATGCCCCATCGTCGATACCTTCTGGCAGACCGAAACCGGCGGCCATCTGATCACCCCGCTGCCGGGTGCGATTGCGCAAAAGCCGGGGGCGGCGACCAAGCCCTTCTTCGGGATCAAGCCGGTGGTGCTGGACCCCGCCAATGCCGAAGTCCAGACCAATACCGCCGCCGAGGGCGTGCTGTGCATCGCCGATGCATGGCCGGGGATGATGCGCACGCTGTGGGGCGACCACGAGCGGTTCCAGGAAGCCTATTTCGCGCAATATCGCGGCTATTACTTCACCGGCGACGGCTGCCGCCGCGATGCGGACGGCGATTACTGGATCACGGGCCGCGTGGATGACGTGATCAACGTCTCGGGGCACCGGATGGGCACCGCCGAGGTGGAATCGGCGCTGGTGGCGCATGAGGCCGTCGCGGAAGCGGCGGTGGTCGGCTATCCGCATGACATCAAGGGGCAGGGCATCTATGCCTATGTCACGCTGATGAACGGCATCGACCCGACCGACAGCCTGCGCAAGGAACTGGAGGCATGGGTGCGGACCGAGATCGGCCCGATTGCCAAGCCGGACCTGATCCAGTGGGCGCCGGGCCTGCCGAAAACCCGTTCGGGCAAGATCATGCGCCGCATCCTGCGCAAGATCGCCGAGAACGACTTCGGGGCCTTGGGCGACACTTCGACGCTGGCCGACCCGTCGGTGGTCGATGACCTGATCGAAAACCGTATGAACCGTGGCTGAAGGTGCGTGACATGACCTCTCCGACGGTTCTGATCCTGCTTGGCCCCCCCGGTGCGGGCAAGGGCACCCAGGCGCGGATGCTGGAAGAAGACTTCGGTCTGGTCCAGCTTTCGACGGGCGATCTGCTGCGCGCGGCGGTTGCCTCGGGCAGTGCGGCGGGGCTGCAGGCCAAGGCCGTGATGGAGGCGGGCGGGCTTGTCAGCGACGAGATTGTGCTGGCCATCCTGAAGGACCGTCTGCGCCAGCCGGATGTTGCGCGCGGGATCATCCTTGACGGTTTTCCCCGCACCGACGGGCAGGCCGCCGCGCTCGATACGCTTCTGGCCGACGCGGGCCAGCGCGTGACGGCGGCGATCAGCCTTGATGTGGATGACGAGGCAATGGTCGGCCGCGTCGCGGGGCGCTTTACCTGCGCCGGTTGCGGCGAGGGGTATCATGACGAATTCAAGCAGCCTGCGGTGGCGGGCACTTGTGACAAATGTGGCGGCACGGCGTTCAAGCGCCGCGCCGACGACAACGCCGAAACCGTGCGGGAGAGGCTGAAGGCCTACCACGCACAGACGGCACCGCTGATCAGCTATTACGATGCCAAGGGGGTGTTGCAGCGGATCGACGCGATGGGAGAGATCGCCGCGATCCGTGCCGCCTTGGGAGACATTGTTTCCGGCGTATCGGCGGGATGAAGGGGGGCCTGCATCCCCAAGGGGGTGCGGGTGTGGAAAAAAACTCAGGGAGTAGCTTTCATGGCGGACAAATCATCGTCCAGCGCCTATTGGGCAGCGAACCTGCGGGTGATCTGGATATCACTCGCAATCTGGTTCGCCTGCTCGTTCGGCATTGGCATTCTTCTGCGGCCTGCCCTTTCGGGCATTTCGATCGGGGGCGCTGACATTGGCTTCTGGTTCGCGCAAAACGGGTCGATCTATGTCTTTCTCGTGCTGATCTTCGCCTATGCGGTGAAGATGAACAAGCTCGACAAAGAATTCGGCGTTGACGAGTAAGGGGGGAACAGATGGATCAGTTTACCCTTAACCTCATCGTCATCGCGATGTCCTTTGCGCTCTACTTCGGTATCGCAATCTGGGCGCGCGCAGGATCAACCGCAGAATTCTATGCTGCCGGACAAGGCGTCGGCCCTGTCGTCAACGGCATGGCCACCGCTGCCGACTGGATGTCGGCGGCTTCGTTCATCTCGATGGCCGGTCTGATCGCCTTTGGCGGTTACAACAACTCGGTGTTCCTGATGGGCTGGACCGGCGGCTATGTGCTGCTGGCGCTTCTCCTTGCCCCATACCTGCGCAAGTTCGGCAAGTTCACTGTGCCGGAATTCGTGGGTGACCGCTTCTACTCCACCTCGGCCCGCATGGTGGCCGTGATCTGCCTTCTGGTGATCTCGATCACCTATGTTATCGGGCAGATGGTGGGTGTGGGCGTGACCTTTGCCCGCTTCCTCGAAGTGTCGACCACGACCGGCCTTCTGATCGGCTCGGCCGTGGTGTTCGCCTATGCCGTTTTCGGCGGCATGAAGGGCATCACCTATACGCAGGTGGCGCAGTATGTCGTTCTGATCTCGGCCTACACCGTCCCCGCGATCTTCATCTCGCTCAGCCTGACGGGGAACTTCATTCCGCAGCTGGGCCTGATCGGGGGCTATGCGCCGACCGGCGGCGAGACCTATTTCCTCGACAAGCTGGATCAGGTCGTGACGGATCTGGGCTTTGCCGCCTATACCGCCGACACCTCGAACATGCTCAACATGTTCCTTGTGACCATGTCGCTGATGATCGGCACCGCGGGTCTGCCGCACGTGATCATCCGCTTCTTCACCGTTGCCAAAGTGTCCGACGCCCGCATCTCGGCCGGCTGGGCACTGGTGTTCATCGCGCTGCTCTACACGGTTGCTCCGGCAGTCGGCTCGATGGCGCGTCTGAACATCACCACGACCTTCTGGCCGGGTGCCGTGCAGGGTGAAACCTTCAGCCAGCCCGCCCTGTCGATTGCCGAAATCGACAGCAACCCGGACCTGACCTGGATCCGGAACTGGGAAAAGACCGGCCTGCTTGCGTTCACCGACCGCAACGGTGACGGCCTTATCCAGTACTTCAACGAGCCTGCCCCGCTGACGGCTGCCAACAAGGCAGTTGCCGATGCAAACGCGGCCCTCGCTGCCGCTGCTGCCGACGCTGACAAGGCTCCGTTGGAAGCCGCTGTCGCCGCCGCTGTCACCGCACGCGATGCCGTTCTGGCAGAGACCAATCTGGGTGGCCGTTCCTTGGCCGAACAGGGCTTTGTCGGCAACGAACTGACCACCGTCAACAACGACATCATGGTTCTTGCGAACCCTGAGATCGCGGCTCTGCCGGGTTGGGTGATCGCCCTTGTGGCTGCTGGTGGCCTTGCTGCCGCTCTGTCCACCGCTGCGGGCCTGCTGCTGGCCATTTCCTCGGCCATCAGCCACGACCTGATCAAGGGTGCCCTGAAGCCCAATATCACCGAGAAGGGCGAGCTTCTGGCCGCGCGGATTTCGATGGCCGGTGCCATCGCACTGGCGACCTGGCTTGGTCTGAACCCGCCCGGCTTTGCCGCGCAGGTGGTGGCACTGGCCTTCGGTCTGGCGGCTGCGACGATCTTCCCCGTGCTGATGATGGGGATCTTCTCGACCGTCGTCACCAAGGAAGGCGCGATCGTGGGTATGCTTGTCGGTCTGATCTCGACCGCCGTGTATATCTTCCTCTACCTCGGCTGGTTCTTCATCCCCGGCACCAACCTGCTGCCGAACACGCCGGCTGCCCACTTCATGGGTATCTCTCCGGCTGCCTTCGGCCCGATCGGTGCGCTTCTGAACTTCGCGACCGCCTATCTGGTCTCGATGATGACGAAAGCACCGCCGCAGGACGTGCAGGACCTGATCCAGTCGATCCGTGTGCCGAAAGGCGCCGGTGCGGCTCAGGCCCACTAAGCCCTATCGCGCCCCCGGTTCGTCCGGGGGCGCGAGACTTCACAAGGATCAGGCTCATGGACCACAGACTTGAGACGATCATCAGCTTTCTGGAAACGGTCCATCCCTATGATACCCTGCCGCGGGACGAATTGGCGCGGGTCGCCACTTCCTTCAGCCGCAGGGAATATGCCGCCGGAGAGGATGTCTATCGTGCCGGAGAGCCGCTGAAGGGTCTTTACCTTGTCAAGCGCGGCTCTGTTGAGGTGCAGGATGCTTCGGGTCAGGTGATTTCGTTGCTGGGACCGCGCAACAGCTTTGGCGAGCGCGGGCTGGCGCGGGACGGTCTGGCGGTGACCCATGCGCGGGTGATCGAGGACTCTGTGCTGCTCTTGCTGCCGGTTGCGGAGTATCGCCGCCTGCTGGCCCATTCCCCTGCCTTCGAGCGGTTTTTCAGTCGGGGCCGCAGCCACGAGGCCCGTGGCGGCGATCTGACCACGCAAAAGGTGGGCGACCTGATGGCGCGCAAGCCGGTGGTGGTGGGACCGCAGGATACGGTCCGCATGGCGGCGCAGAAGATGCGCGATGCGCGGGTCTCGTGCCTTGGTGTCGTGCGGGAGGGGCAGTTTCTGGGCATTGTGACCACGCGCGACATGACCAGCAGGGTGCTGGCCGACGGGGTCGACCCCGCAACGCCGGTGGCCGAGGTGATGACCGCCGATCCGGTGGCGCTGCGGCCCGACTCGCTTGGCTCGGATATTTTGCATATCATGCTGGAGCGCCGGATCGGCCATCTGCCGGTGGTCGAAGATGGGAGTCTGGTGGGCATCATCACCCAGACCGACCTGACGAGGTTTCAGGCCGTCAGTTCGGCGCAACTGGTGCGCGATGCGGCCACGGCGGAAACCGTGGCGGATATGGCGGCGGTCACCGCACGGATTCCCCGCCTGCTGGTGCAGCTGGTGGGGGGCAACAGCCCGCATGAGGTGGTGACGCGTCTGATCACCGATATCGCCGACACGGTGACGCGCCGCCTGCTGGGCATGGCCGAGGCAGAGCTTGGCCCCGCGCCGGTGCCCTATCTTTGGCTGGCCTGCGGATCGCAGGGTCGGCAGGAGCAGACGGGTGTTTCCGATCAGGACAACTGCCTGATGATCGACGACGCCGCGACCGAGGCGGACATGGCCTATTTCCATGCCTTGGCCAAGATCGTGTCAGACGGGCTGGATGCCTGCGGCTATGTCTATTGCCCCGGCGACATGATGGCGACGAACCTGCAATGGTGCCAGCCGATGCGCGTGTGGCGCAGCTATTTCCACAAATGGGTGCATACGCCCGACCCGATGGCGCAGATGTTGTCGAGCGTGATGTTCGATCTGCGCCCCATCGGCGGGCAAGCCAGCCTGTTCACCGAATTGCAGCGCGAGACGCTGGACATGGCGGCGCGCAATTCGATCTTTGTCGCGCATATGATCAGCAACAGCCTCAAGCACACGCCGCCCCTTGGCCTGCTGCGCGGCTTTGCGACCATCCGGTCAGGCGATTACAAGAACCATATCGACATGAAGCTGAACGGCGTGGTGCCGGTGGTCGATCTTGGCCGCGTCTATGCGCTGATCGGCCAGATGGAGCCGGTGAACACCCGCGCGCGGCTGGAGGCAGCCGAGGCGGCGGGCGTCATAAGCCAGTCGGGCGCGCGTGACCTGATCGAAGCCTATGACCTGATCGCGCAGACGCGGCTGGAAAATCAGGCGCGGCTGGTCCGCTCTGGGCGCAAGCCCGACAATTTCCTTGCCCCTTCCGACATGTCGGATTTCGAACGAAGCCACCTGCGCGATGCCTTTGTGGTGGTGCGCACCATGCAATCTGCCGTGGGACAGGCCCGCGGCGCCCGGAGTTGATGAATGGCCTTTGAATTGATTGCGGCGCTGATCGCGGCGTTTGCCCTTGGCGGGCTTGCGCATCTTTTGCGCAAACTCTCTGGCCAGCGGTTGCCGAAATGGTCGGTTTCTGCGGCGGCGGCGCTTGGCCTGATCGGCACGACGATCTGGCTGGAATATGACTGGTTCAACCGCGTCAGCGCGGAACTCCCCGAAGGCGTCGAGGTGGTCTGGAAGGCCGACGAGGTGATGGCGCTGCGGCCGTGGACCATGATTGCCCCGCTGACCACGCGCTTTGTGGCGATGGACACGCGCGGCATTGCCCAGCATCCGAACAATGCCGACTTGCGGATGGCCAAGCTGTTCAATTTCGGCCGCTGGCGGCCGGTGACAAATGCCTTGATGGTGATTGATTGTGCCGGACGCCGGCAGGTGCTGGTCAGCGAGGGCGTCGAGATTACAAACGAGGGCACCTTGCAGGGGGCCGAATGGGTGAACGCCCCCGAAGGGGACGGGTTTCAAGCGGCGGCCTGCAAGGCAGCCTGAGGAGGAGGCAGAGATGACGGCCGAAGGGGGGAGACGGCACCGCGTCCTTGTGGTCGAGGACGAGGACAACATCGCCATTGCGCTCGACTATCTGATGACGCGCGAAGGCTATGAGCATGACCGCATCGCCAACGGGGCAGAGGCGCTGGCGCGGATCAAGGCGACCCATCCCGATCTGGTGCTGCTGGATGTGATGCTGCCCGAGGTGTCGGGCTACGAGATCTGTCAGGGCGTGCGGCTGGACCCGACGCTGGCCGATGTGAAGATCCTGATGATGACGGCGCGCGGATCGGCGATCGAACGGCGCAAGGGGTTGGCGCTGGGGGCAGACGGGTTCATCTCGAAGCCATTCGAGCTGAAGGAATTGCGCGAAGAGGTGCGCCGCCTGCTGGTCACGGAGGGCTAGGCGGTGCTGATGCGCTTGTCCTTGCGGCTGCGGATTTTCCTGCTGTTCGCGGGGCTTGCCGCCGCCGCGCTGGTGGCGCTGATGGTGGGCCTTGGGCTGGGCTACCGGCGGCTTGGCTCTCCCGAGACCTTCGATGCCTTTGTGCAGGGCGGCGTTGTGGCCGCCTTTGTCATTCTGGGGGTGGTGGCCTGGGTCTGGTATCTGTTCGACCTGAACGTCGCCAAGCCGATCGACTCCCTGGCCGGGGCGCTGCGCGTGCGCGCCCATTCGGATGTGTCGGGCGCGATAGACCCGACGATTGCGGCCTATCTGGGAGATCTGGCACCTGCGGCCAAGGCGGCGGCGATGACCTTACAGGAAACCCGCAACGCATTGGCCGAGGCCGTGGCACGCGAGACGACGCGGCTGACGGTGGAAAAGGCGCGGCTGGAGGCGCTGCTTTCGGATGTCGATGCGGGGGTGGTGCTGTGTTCCGGCGATCATACGCTGGCCTTTTACAACGGGCAGGCGGTGGACCTGATGGGCGCGGGCGCGGCGGCGCCGGGGCTTGACCGGCGGCTGTTCGACTATTTGCGCGACGGGCCGATCCGGCTCGCGCATGAGCGGCTGATCGCCACGGGTGACCCCGAGGCGGCGTCTGACCTGCTGTGCGCCACGCTGAACGGAAGCCGCGTGCTGTCGGCGCGGATGCGGCTGATGGCGGCCGATAATGGTGCGGTGCCGGGCTATGTGCTGACGCTGCGCGATGTCACCGCCGACCACGCGCTCCACGCCCGCCGCGAGGCGCTGCTGGCCGAGGTGTTCGACCGCGTGCGCCGCCCTGCCGCAAACCTGACCACGCTGATGGCGGCCATCCCCGAAGGGGCAGCGGCCCCCGGCAAGCTGGACCTTGCCCTGCGCGAGGAGGTGGCGACGCTGACCGCCGCTGTCACCGACCTCAGCCGCCGCCATGACGAGGGGCGCGGTGACGGCTGGGCTTTGGCGATGGCGCGGGCGTCGGACCTGCTGGACGGGTTGCGGGCGCGGATGGAGCGCGAGGGTCTGCGGGCCGACACCCGCGCCGACGCGCTCTTGCTGCGCTGCAACGGGTTCGAGGTGATCGCGCTGCTGGCGGGGCTGACCGGGGCGATGGCGGGCGAAGGGCTGGCGCGCGCCTTCCGTCTGACCATCGAGGAGGATGGCACGGGCGCGCTGATCCGGCTGATCTGGACGGGCGCGGCGCTGCCCATGGCGCAACTGGAGCGGTGGCTGGATGCGCCGCTGGAACCCGGCATCTCGGCGCTGCCACGCCGCGCGGTGCTGGCGCGCCATGCCACGGAAATCTGGCCCGAGGCGGCGGGGCCGGGCGAGAACAGCCTGTGCCTGCCGATTCCGCAGGCCCGCCGCGTGGTGCGCCGCCCCGAGCCGATCGCGCGGCCCGTGGTCTATGATTTCGACCTTCTGTCGAAGGCGCGCAGCGCCAAGGTGCAAGATACCCGCTTGCCCGATCTGACCTATGTGGTGTTCGACACCGAAACCACGGGTCTGTTGCCGGGGCAGGGGGACGAGATCGTGCAGATCGCCGCTGTCCGCATCGTGAACGGGCGGCGGGTCGAGGGCGAGGTGTTCAACACGCTGGTGAATCCGCGCCGCCCGATTCCGCTGTCCTCGACCGAGGTGCATGGAATCACCGAGGCGATGGTGCAGGATGCGCCCTTTGTCGAAGAGGTTGCCGCCCTTTTTCACAAATTCGCCGAAGGGGCGGTGCTGGTGGCGCATAATGCGCCCTTTGACATGGAATTCCTGCGGCGGCTGGAACCCGGGCTTGGGCTGCGCTTTGACAATCCGGCGCTGGATACCGTGCTGCTGTCGGCGGTGATCTTTGGCCAGCATGAGGTGCACAGCCTCGATGCGCTGACCCACCGTCTGGGAATCACCATTCCCGAAGAAGCGCGGCACACGGCGATTGGCGATACCATTGCCACTGCCGATGCCTTCCTGAAGCTGCTGCCGATGCTGCAGGGCAAGGGCTTTGCCACCTTCGGGGCCGTGCTGTCGGAAGTGCGCCGCCACGGCCGGCTGCTCAAAGACCTGAACTAGCCGTTTCCCGTTGGCCCAGAAAACCAAAAAGCCGCCCGAAGGCGGCTTTTTAGGAAATTGGTGGAGCCAGGCGGGATCGAACCGCCGACCTCTTGAATGCCATTCAAGCGCTCTCCCATCTGAGCTATGACCCCACCGGGTATCGTCACGTTTCCGTTTCGATGGGCGGTGTTTAGGCGAGGGCGCGGGGGGGTGCAAGTGGTTTTTTGCGATCTTTCCCGCGCCCTTGCAAATTCTCAGACCTCGTCCTCGTCGCCGGCCACATCGGCCAGATCGTCGAGCGAGACATTGTCATCCGCATCGTCCTCGAGCAGGTCATCATCGAGATCTGCGTCGTCGGCTGCGGTTTCCAGCAGGTCGTCATCGGCTTCCAGATCGTCGACCAGAACTTCTTCGTCCTTTTCAGGCGCGACGCGGGCGATGACAGAGGCCGCCATCTTGCGGCGGGCGGATTCGATGTCCACGACCTCCCCGGTATAGGGGCTGATGATCGGGGAGCGGTTCAGGTCATAAAAGCGTTTGCCGGTGGTCGGGCAAATACGCTTTGTTCCCCATTCTTCCTTGGGCATGGTGGTTCCCTTAAGGCTACGGATATGGAAAGATGGCGTCGCTTGCCACATGGGCCCGCGTCTGTCAAAGGCTTTTGGCCCCATTGCGGCCATTGTCAAGGTGCCTATTCTGAATACGGCTTGCAAGAGCGAGAAATGCCCCAGCTTCCCGGTTTTCCCCCCGTCGATATCACGCTGCGTCGGTCTGCCCGCAGCACCCGGTTTTCGCTGCGCGTCTCGCGGCTTGACGGGCGGGTGACGCTGTCGATGCCGCTGCGCGCCCGCGAGACCGAGGCGCTGCGCTTTGCCGCCGAACAGGAAGGCTGGATCCGGCAGACACTGGCGCAGATGCCGGGGCGGCAGGTGGTGGGGCTGGGCGACGCGATTCCCGTGGAGGGGCAGTTGCGCCGTCTGGTGCAGGGTAGCGGGCGGTCGGTGCGGCTGGAGGATGATTCGCTATTGGTGTCGGGTGATCCGGCGCAGGCGGGGGTGCGCGTGGGGGCCTTCCTGAAGGTGATGGCGCGCGACCGGCTGGCCGCGGCCTGTGATCGCCACGCGGCCCGTGTGGGGCGGCCCTATGCCCGTCTGACGCTGCGCGACACCCGGTCGCGCTGGGGGTCATGCGCGCATGATGGGGCGCTCATGTTTTCGTGGCGGCTCATCATGGCCCCGCCTTCCGTGCTGGATTATGTCGCCGCGCATGAGGTGGCACATCTGGTGGAGATGAACCATTCTCCGGCGTTCTGGGCGGTGGTGGAGCGGTTGTTTCCCCGCTGGCAGGTGCAGCGCAACTGGCTGCACAGTGAAGGGCAGGTGCTGCATGGCTATGTCTTTGGCCCCCAGAGCGATGCGACGGATTGACCGCGACGCAAAAGCGGTGCTTGGCTGGCAATCATGCCGATCACGCCCCGCCTGACCGATCCGAACGCTGCTGCGCATGAGCGCCTGTATCGCAGCCTGCGCCAGCAGGTGATGCATGGCGAAGTGACGCCGGGCATGCCGCTGACATTGCGCGGGCTGGCCAAGGAATATGGCGTGTCGATGACCCCGGCGCGCGAGGCGATCCGCCGACTGGTGGCCGAGGGGGCGCTGACCATTTCCAGTTCGGGCCGCGTGTCCACGCCCGAGTTGACGCCCGAGCGGATCGAGGAACTGGCCGCCATCCGCGCGCTGCTGGAACCGGAGATGGCGGCGCGCGCGCTGCCGCGCGCCCATTTCGCGCTGATCGACAGGCTGGCGGCGATCAATGCGCTGAATGCCGAGGCGGTGCAGCGGCAGGATGCGGTGGCCTATGTGCGCACGAATCTGGAGTTTCACCGCACGCTCTATCTGCGCGCACAGGCCCCCGCGATGCTGGCGATCTGCGAGACGGTCTGGCTGCAACTGGGGCCGACGATGCGCGCGCTCTACTCTCGGTTGCGCCGGAAAGAGCCACCACAATATCACCGGTTGATCCTTGCAGCGCTGCGGGCGGGTGACGAGCCGGGATTGCGTCTGGCGGTGCGCACCGATGTGACACAGGGGCTGCGCCATCTGGCGGGATAGGCCGAAAACCTGTTGTGAATTCGAAAGGATTTGCCGCTATTGGTGCCGAACTCGAAACAACTGGGCCGCATGACCGCGCATCCTTTCTCCTTCCTGCTTCCCGGCGCGCGGATTGATCGCCGCACGACGGCCTTGGGCGTTTACGGGGCTGACGGGGCGCTTTTGCCCGATTGCAGCATCCGCACCTCTTCCTGGACGACACAGCCGCCCGAGCGCGCGGCGCCGCAGGTCGATGCGCCGCTGATCTTCGGTCCGGCGTTGTTCGCAGGGTCGGTTGACAAGCAATTTGGGTTTGTCCTGCTCAACGCGCTCGGGCGGCTCTGGGCGCTGGAAGGTTTGCCCGAACAGACGCTGATCGTCTATGCCGCCAAGCCGCAGGCGCGTGCGCCTGATTACCGGGTGGTGCCGGCGGTGCTGCGCGGGCTGGGGCTGCGCAATCCGGTCATGGTGACGGAAGGGGCCTTGCGCTTCGAGCAGTTGCACTGCGCCGAGGAACGCTTTGGCGAATGTCACGGCGGCACCGCCTTGCCGGGTTTTTATGACTGGCTGGATCGGCGCTGGACGCCGAGCGGCGCGCCCGACCCCGAACAAAAGGTCTACGTCAGCCGCAGCGGGCTTGGTCCCGCTGCGGGGCGCTTTGCCTGCGAAGACCATCTGGAGACCTTGCTGGAGGCCGAAGGCTACCGGATTTACCGGCCCGAGGCGCATGACATCGCCCATCAGGTGCGGACCTTTCAGGGCGCGGGCAAACTGATTTTTGCGGAAGGCTCGGCGGTGCATCTGTTCGCGCTGTTGCGCCAGCCCGGCCAGATATCGGCAGTGATCCATCGGCGCGAGCGTCTGCCCGATGTGATGCTGGCACAGATGGCAGACCGACCGGGCGCGCCCACCCGCGCCATCAATGCCGTGCGGGCCCTGTGGTGGCCGCCGCAGCGCGGAGAGCATCTGGGTCTGTCGGTGCTGGACTTCGCGGCGCTGGGTGAGGAACTGGCAGCGCTTGGCCTGATTTCGGGGCAGGGCTGGCACCCCCCGACCGAGGCGCAACTCGCCGCCTCGCTGGCGGCGGGCCTTGCGCCCGGAGAGCGGCTGATGACGCCGGACGAGCGGTCGGACTGGTTAAAGACACAGCGCGAAGCGCGGCGAAAGGGTTAGGGCATGTTCAAACAGGCCAAGGGACAGAAATACAGCGCATTCCTGACGGGGCTGCACCGCGCGGTGCTGTTCGACTGGTCGCTGGAAGTCGGCTATCGCAGCGCACGCAGTTTCGCCGATGCGCGCGGCAAGACCATTGTGGTCGATCCTGCCTTTCGGGCTGAAGGCAATATCATGGGGCCAAAGCCCGCGCTGCATGTGTTCCGGCAGAGCAGCGATGACTTCTTCGCCGGTGACTTTCTCAAGGCGCTGAAGGTCAAGCTGTCCTTCAGCTTTCTGGACGGGGTGCATCTGTTCGAGACCTTGCTGCGCGACTTCATGGCGGTTGAAAAGGCCAGTGACCCCAAGGGCGTGATCGCGCTGCATGATTGCTGCCCGTTCAGCCATGAGATGACGACGCGCGATCTGGCAGCCATTCCGAAGCATGCGTGGACGGGGGATGTGTGGAAGCTGATCCCGATCCTGATGGAGTATCGGCCCGATCTGCGGCTGACTGTGCTGGACGCCGCGCCGACGGGGCTGGTGCTGGTGAGCGGGCTGGACCCGAAATCGAAGGTGCTCGACAAGAAATACAGCGAAATCCTCGAGCTTTACGGCGATATGTCGCTGGAGGAGTTCGGGCTCGAGGCGTTCAACGCCCTGTTCGATTACGAGGATACGGCAGCCTTCATGGCGACGGGCTATCCGCTTTTCGCCGAGCTCGGGCTGGCCGAACCCGCGCCTGCGATGCCGGAAGCCGCGACGCCCTGAGCCATTTTCAGGACCAATGCAAGACGGGGGGCAATGGCCCCCCGTCTTGATGCTTTCCGGCACCCGTCTCAGGCGTGGATGGCGCCGTCGCCGCAGGCAAGCGCCGCTTCGCGCACCGCTTCGGAATAGGTCGGATGTGCGTGGCAGGTCAGCGCCAGATCTTGCGCCGATGCGCCGAATTCCATCGCGACGCAAACCTCGTGGATCAGATCGCCCGCAGCCGGACCGATGATATGCGCGCCGAGGATGCGGTCGGTCTCCTTGTCGGCAAGGATCTTGACGAAACCTTCGGCCTGGAACACCGCCTTGGCGCGCGCATTACCCATGAAGCTGAACTTGCCGACCTTGTAGGCACGGCCCTGTTCCTTGAGCTGCTCTTCGGTCGCGCCGACCGAGGCCACTTCCGGCGTGGTGTAGACGACGCCGGGGATCACACCATAGTTCACATGGCCATGCTTTCCGGCCATGATCTCGGCCAGCGCCATGCCTTCATCCTCGGCCTTGTGGGCCAGCATCGGGCCGACGATCGCGTCGCCGATCGCATAGATCCCCTTGACCGAGGTGGCGAAATGCCCGTCCGTCTTGATCTGCCCGCGCGGCAGCATCTCCACCCCCAGAGCCTCCAGCCCGAGCCCTGCGGTATAGGGTTTGCGCCCTGTGGCCACGAGCACGACATCGGCCGCGATCTCATGGGCGGAGTCGTCCTTGCGCAGCTTGTAGCTGACCTTGGCCCCCGTGCCTGTCACCTCGGCCCCCTGCACGGCTGCGCCCAGCACGAACTTGATGCCCTGTTTCGACAGGATCTTCTGGAAGGCCTTGGCCACCTCGGCATCCATGCCGGGGGTGATGGCGTCAAGATATTCGACCACGGTCACCTCGGCCCCCAGACGTGCATAGACCGAGCCCATTTCCAGCCCGATCACGCCCGCGCCGATCACCACGAGGGATTTGGGGATGCTGCCAAGCGCCAGCGCCCCGGTGGAGGTGACGATGGTCTTTTCGTCGACCGTCACGCCCGGCAGGGACGAAGGTTCGGAGCCGGTGGCGATGACGATATGCTTGGCGCTGTGGATGTCGTCGCCGACCTTGACCTGACCGGGGGCGGGGATGCTGGCCCAGCCCTTGAGCCAGGTGACCTTGTTCTTCTTGAACAGGAACTCGATGCCCTTGGTGTTGCCTGCGATCACATCGTCCTTGTAGGCCAGCATCTTGGCCCAGTCGACGGTGGGATGCGCGCCCATCAGGCCCATCTTCTCGAAGTTCTCGTGCACTTCGTGCAGCTGGTGGGTGGCGTTCAGCAGCGCCTTGGACGGGATGCAGCCCACGTTGAGGCAGGTGCCGCCCAGGGTGCCGCGCCCTTCAACCACGGCGACCTTGAGCCCCAGTTGCGCCGCGCGGATCGCACAGACATAGCCGCCCGGGCCAGCGCCGATGATGATGGTGTCAAACTCTGCCATGGTCGTCTCCTTTGGCGGGCCGGGGAACCGGGGGCGCTTCGCCCCCCGGGCCCCCCGAGGATATTTGTGAACAGATGAAGGCGGTCAGATCAAGGCGGCCACGATCATCGTCAGGGTTGCGAAAAAGCCGATGGCCCAGATGGCGGAACGCCACGGGCGCAGGCCATAGGCATAGGCGGGAACATAGAGGATGCGGGCGGCGAGGTAGACCCAGGCCGCCGTCTGCGTCACGCCGGTGGATTGCTGGCCGAGGGTGACCACGACCACGGCGAGGGTGAAGAGGATCAGCCCTTCGAAATGGTTGTTCAGCGCGCGTTGCAGGCGCGCCGTGCGGATGGACATCTGCCGGGATGGCGGCCTGTCCCGCGCCGAGGAGGTGTAGCCGGTGCCGAGTTCCCTGTTCGCGGGCACGGCGAAAACGACAAACTGCACGGCTTGCAAGAGGCCAGCGAGGGCGAGGGCGGTGAGTTCGGGAGTCATCGGGCGCCTTGGTTGGGGCGGCAGCGGGGCCGCCCGGCGGATGGGAGGGGGCGGGGTTTCCCCCGCCCCGCCGGATCACAGATCCATCAGCAGGCGGCGGGGATCTTCCAGCGCCTCTTTCACGCGAACAAGGAACGTCACCGCCCCCTTGCCGTCGACGATGCGGTGGTCGTAGGACAGCGCGAGATACATCATCGGGCGGATGACGATCTGGCCGTTCACCACCACGGGGCGGTCCTGGATCTTGTGCATGCCGAGGATGCCCGATTGCGGCGGGTTCAGGATGGGCGAGGACATAAGCGAGCCATAGACGCCGCCGTTGGAGATGGTGAAGGAGCCGCCCTGCATCTCGGCCATCGACAGCTTGCCGTCGCGGGCGCGCAGGCCGAGTTCGGCGATCTTCTTCTCGATGGCGGCAAAGCCCATCTGGTCGGCGTCGCGCACAACGGGAACGACGAGGCCCGAGGGCGTGCCGACAGCCACGCCCATGTGGACGTAATGCTTGTAGATGATGTCGCCGCCGTCGATCTCGGCATTGACCTCGGGCACTTCTTTCAGCGCATGTGTGCAGGCCTTCACGAAGAAGGACATGAAGCCAAGCTTGACGCCGTGCTTTTTCTCGAAGGCGTCCTTGTATTCATTGCGCAGGGCCATGATGCCGGACATGTCCACCTCGTTATAGGTGGTCAGCATCGCGGCCGTGTTCTGCGCATCTTTCAGGCGGCGGGCGATTGTGGCGCGCAGGCGGGTCATCTTGACCCGCTCTTCGCGGCTGGCGTCATCGGCGCTGACCGGACCGCGCGGCACCGAAACCGGCGCGGGGGCGGCCGAGGCGGCGGCCGGCGCGCTTGCAGCCTTGGCCACGTCTTCCTTCATCACGCGGCCGTCCTTGCCCGAACCCTGCACTTGGTCGCGGGACAGGCCTGCTTCGGCCATCGCCTTCTTGGCGGAAGGCGCATCCTCGACATCCTTGCGCGGGGCGGGGGTTTCCGGCCCTGCGCCGGGAGAGTTCACGGCAGCGGCCTCTTTGGCCTTGGTTTCCGGCTTGGCTGGAGGGGCGGCGGCCCCTTCCGAGATGATGCCCAGCCGCGCGTTGGCGGCGACGGTTTCGCCCTCTTGCACCAGAATCTCGGCCAGCACGCCCGAGGCCGGTGCCGGAACTTCGACCGACACCTTGTCGGTTTCAAGCTCGCACAGCATCTCGTCCTGTTTCACCACATCGCCGACCTTTTTGAACCAGGTCGAAACGGTGGCCTCGGAAACCGATTCACCAAGGGCGGGAACCATTACGTCAGTCATCTTCGTCTTCCTCCACGCCGCTCGGGCGTTCTTGACAGGGGCGGGCGGGGCCTTGTGGCGGCCCCGCGGCGGTCAGAATGTTGCGATCAGAAGGTCAGCGCTTCGGAGACCAGCGTCTCCTGTTCGACCTTGTGGCGGCTGGCAAGGCCGGTGGCGGGCGAGGCCGAGGCAGGGCGGCCGACAAAACGCGGGCGGGTCTGCGTCGCGCCGATCTTGGTCAGGACCCATTCGATATTCGGCTCGACAAAGGTCCAGTAGCCCTGGTTCTTCGGCTCTTCCTGACACCAGATGATCTCGGCACCCTTGAACCGTTCCAGTTCCTTGCTCATCGACTGAACCGGGAAGGGATAGAACTGTTCAAGGCGCAGCAGATAGATGTCATCGGCGCCGCGCTTGTCGCGCTCGGCCAGCAGGTCGTAATAGACCTTGCCCGAACACAGCACCACCCGCTTGATTTCGGCATCGGGCTTCAGCACCAGTTCGGAATGGCCCTTTTGCGCATCGTCCCACAGGACGCGGTGGAAGGACGAGCCGGTGGTGAAATCGGCGGCATCGCTGATGCACATCGGGTGACGCAGCAGCGATTTCGGCGTCATCAGGATCAGCGGCTTGCGGAAAGAGCGGTGGATCTGGCGACGCAGGATGTGGAAATAGTTGGCCGGCGTCGAGACGTTGGCCACGATCCAGTTGTCATTTGCCGACATCTGCAGGAACCGCTCGGGACGCGCCGAGGAATGTTCGGGCCCCTGACCTTCATAGCCATGCGGCAGCAGGCAGACGAGGCCCGACATGCGCAACCACTTGGATTCGCCCGAGTTGATGAACTGGTCGAACATGATCTGCGCGCCGTTGGCGAAATCGCCGAACTGGGCTTCCCACAGCGTCAGCGCATTGGGTTCGGACAGCGAATAGCCATATTCGAACCCGAGCACCGCATATTCCGAGAGCATCGAGTCGATCACCTCATACCGCGCCTGACCCGCGCGGATGTGGTTGAGCGGGTAGTAACGCTCTTCCGTGGTCTGGTCGACCAGACCGGAATGGCGATGGCTGAAGGTGCCACGGGTGCAATCCTGACCGGCCAGACGCACGGGCACGCCTTCGGTGACAAGGCTGCCAAAGGCGAGCGCCTCGGCGGTTGCCCAGTCAAAACCCTTGCCTTCGGCAAACATCTTGGCCTTGTTGTCCAGCAGGCGGCCAACCGTCTTGTGCAGGTCGAACGCCTCGGGTGCGCGAGACAGGGCGGCCCCGATCTCGGCCATCGTCTCGGGTTTGATCGCGGTTTCGCCCGCCTGATATTCGTCGCGCTCACGCTCCAGCCCGGACCAGCGGCCGTCGAGCCAGTCGGCCTTGTTGGGCTTGAACGCCTTGCCGGCCTCGAACTCCTCGTTCAGGCGCGACTGGAACGCGGCCTTCATATCCTCGATCTCGCCCTCGGGGATCAGCCCGTCCTTGACCAGACGCTCGGTGTAAAGCTGAAGCGTGGTCTTGTGCTTCTTGATCTCGGTATACATCGCCGGGTTGGTGAACATCGGCTCGTCGCCTTCGTTGTGACCGAAGCGGCGGTAGCAGAAGATATCCAGCACCACGTCCTTGTGGAACTTCTGGCGGAATTCGATGGCCACCTTGGCGGCATGCACCACAGCCTCGGGGTCATCGCCGTTGACGTGGAAGATCGGTGCCTCGACCATCAGCGCGATGTCAGTGGGGTAGGGGCTGGACCGCGAGAAGGACGGCGCGGTGGTAAAGCCGATCTGGTTGTTCACGACGATATGGATCGTGCCGCCGGTGCGGTGGCCTTTCAGCCCCGACAGGCCGAAACATTCCGCCACCACGCCCTGACCGGCAAAGGCCGCATCGCCGTGCAGCAGCACGGGAAGCACCATGGTGCGGTCGGTGTCGTGCAACTGGTCCTGCTTGGCGCGGACCTTGCCCAGAACGACGGGGTTCACCGCCTCGAGGTGGCTGGGGTTGGCGGTGAGCGACAGGTGGACCTTGTTGCCGTCAAATTCGCGGTCGCTGGAGGCACCGAGGTGGTATTTCACGTCGCCCGATCCGTCGACGTCTTCCGGCTTGAAGGACCCGCCCTGGAATTCGTGGAAGATCGCGCGGTAGGGCTTGCCCATCACATTGGCCAGAACCGACAGGCGGCCGCGGTGCGGCATGCCGACCACCACTTCCTTGAGGCCAAGCTGACCGCCGCGCTTGATGATCGCTTCCATTGCGGGGATCAGCGCCTCGCCGCCATCAAGGCCGAAGCGCTTGGTGCCCATGTATTTGACATGCAGGAACTTTTCGAAGCCCTCGGCCTCGACCAGCTTGTTCAGGATGGCGCGGCGGCCTTCGCGGGTGAACTGGATTTCCTTGCCGTAGCCCTCGATCCGCTCTTTCAGCCAGCTGGCCTGCTCGGGATCGGAGATGTGCATGTATTGCAGCGCGAAGGTGCCGCAATAGGTGCGCTTGACGATATCCATGATCTGCCGCATCGACGCGACTTGCAGGCCGAGCACATTGTCGATGAAGATAGGGCGATCCATGTCGGCTTCGGTGAAGCCGTAGGAGCGCGGGTCGAGTTCCGGATGCGGGGTCTGGTCGCGCATTTTCAGCGGATCGACATCCGCGATCAGATGGCCGCGGATACGGTAGGCGCGAATGATCATCAGGGCGCGGATGCTGTCGAGCACGGCGCGCTGCACCTGCGCGTCAGACAGCGAGACGCCTTTTTCTTCGGCCTTGGCCGCGATCTTGGCGGCGGCGGCACGGCCTTCCTTTGCCGGAGCTGCGGGCCATTCGCCGGTCAGGGCGCCCGTCAGATCATCGACGGGCTGCGGCGGCCAGTCGGCGCGGGCCCAGCTTGGGCCTTGCGCGGCGCGCTTGGCATCGACTTCGCTTTCGCCAAGCTCACGGAAAAACGCAGCCCATTGCGCATCGACCGACGCGGGGTCTGCGGCATAGCGGGCCTGCAACTGGTCAATGTAGTCGGCATTTGCCCCGTCAAGGAACGCGCCGGCGCGAAACTGGCTGTTGGGGGATTGCTCGGTCATGGGGTAACCTCGTCTGGGTTGGGACCGTGTCGGTTTGCAGGGCGGTCGGTCGGGACATGTGACATCCCGGTTATATGGCCTGTCGGTTGGGAAGACGTTGACAAGACCGTGGGGCGGCGGGAAACGCGCAAAGCGGTGCCGGGGAAGCGCGGGCTTCCGCTAACACCGTTGCAAATGGTCTTTCTCAGTCCCATTCCGGGGCGTATTCCTGTGTTTGGGGTTGCAGGCTGGCCCGCAACCCCGGTCTGTGCGTTACTTGCCAAGCGCCTTCATCACGGCCTCGCCCAGCGTGGCAGGGCTGTCCGCAACGATGATACCGGCGCTGCGCATGGCTTCGATCTTCGACTCCGCATCGCCCTTGCCGCCGGCCACGATGGCACCGGCATGGCCCATGCGGCGGCCCGGAGGAGCGGTGCGCCCTGCGATGAAGCCTGCGGTCGGCTTCCAGCGTCCGCGCTTCTTCTCATCGGCGAGGAACTGTGCGGCCTCCTCCTCGGCCGAACCCCCGATTTCGCCGATCATGATGATCGACTGGGTTTCCGGATCGGCGAGGAACATTTCCAGCACATCGAGGTGCTCGGTGCCCTTGATCGGGTCGCCGCCGATGCCCACGGCGGTGGACTGGCCAAGGCCCAGATCGGTGGTCTGCTTGACGGCCTCATAGGTCAGCGTGCCCGAACGCGACACGACGCCGACAGAGCCGCGACGGTGGATGTGGCCCGGCATGATGCCGATCTTGCAGGCATCTGGGGTGATGACGCCGGGGCAGTTCGGCCCGATCAGGCGCGATTTGCTGCCTTCCAGCGCGCGCTTGACCTTCATCATGTCCAGCACCGGAATGCCTTCGGTGATGCAGACGATCAGTTCCATCTCGGCGTCAATCGCCTCGAGGATCGAGTCGGCAGCGAAGGGCGGCGGCACATAGATGACCGAGGCATTGGCGCCGGTCACATGGCGCGCCTCATGCACCGAGTTGAATACGGGCAGGTCGAGGTGGGTGCTGCCGCCTTTGCCGGGGGTCACGCCGCCGACCATCTTGGTGCCATAGGCAATGGCCTGTTCCGAGTGGAACGTGCCCTGACTGCCGGTAAAGCCCTGGCAGATCACTTTGGTGTTTTCGTTTACGAGAACGGCCATCGGGGCCTCCTGAAGAAATTGTGAAATCTGAGCCGCGCGCGGCCTCTGGATCATCTGCCGCCAAGGCGGCGGTTACCTGTAATCGCCGATCCCATGATCGGGGCAGGAAATGGCAATCTGGCCCGTCGGCACCGTGCCCGCCCGCGCCCAATCCGACTGCTCCTGACAGACAGGGGCGTGGTTGGTGTGGGTGTCCGGCGTGAGGACCGAAGTGGCGCAAGCGCCAAGGGTCATCAGGCCGACAAGTCCGCAGACGGGCAGGATGCGCATGGGGTTAGCCTTTCACTGCTTTGACAATCTTCTGTGCCGCATCCGAAAGGTTGTCGGCAGCAATCACATTGAGGCCGGAATTGCGGATGATGTCCTTGCCGAGTTCCACGTTGGTGCCTTCAAGGCGGACCACCAGCGGCACCTTCAGGCCCACATCCTTGACTGCTGCGATCACGCCTTCGGCGATGATGTCGCAGCGCATGATGCCGCCGAAGATGTTGACGAGGATGCCTTTGACGTTCGGATCAGAGGTGATGATCTTGAACGCCTCGGTCACCTTCTCCTTGGTCGCGCCGCCGCCCACGTCGAGGAAGTTCGCGGGTTCCGCGCCATAGAGCTTGATGATGTCCATCGTGGCCATCGCAAGGCCCGCGCCGTTCACCATGCAGCCGATTTCACCATCGAGCGCGATGTAGTTCAGGTCGAACTTCGAAGCGGCCAGTTCCTTCGGGTCTTCTTCCGACTCGTCGCGCAGCGCCATGATGTCGGCGTGGCGATAGAGCGCATTCGAATCGAAGCCCATCTTGGCGTCGAGGCACTTCAGGTTGCCGTCGGTCATCACCACCAGCGGGTTGATCTCCAGCATCTCCATGTCCTTCTCGACGAACAGGCGATACAGGTTCTTGACCAGAGCCACGCACTGCTTGACCTGATTGCCGGTCAGCCCCAGCTCGAAGGCGACGCGGCGGCCGTGGAAATCGGACAGGCCCGAAGCCGGATCGACGGTGAAGGACAGGATCTTTTCGGGGGTGTCATGCGCGACATCTTCAATCGACATGCCGCCTTCGGTCGATACGACGAAAGAGATGCGGCTGCTGGCGCGGTCGATCAGCATGGCGAGATAAAGCTCGCGCTCGATGTCCGAACCATCCTCGATATAGATGCGGTTGACCTGCTTGCCCGCTTCGCCCGTCTGCACGGTCACGAGGGTGCGGCCCAGCATCTGGCGGGCGAATTCTGCGGCCTCTTCCACCGAACGGGCCAGACGCACGCCGCCCTTTTCACCGGCTTCGGCCTCTTTGAACGTACCCTTCCCGCGCCCACCGGCGTGGATCTGCGCCTTGACCACCCACAGCGGGCCGTCCATCTCGCCGGCAGCGGTCTTTGCCTCTTCGGCTCTCAGCACCACGCGCCCGTCGGAAACGGGAACCCCGTAGGCCCGCAGGAGTGCCTTGGCCTGATATTCGTGGATGTTCATGAACAGCGTCCTCTGGGTCGTGAATTTGCGTGCCTCTTGCCATGAATATGGGCACTCACCAAACAGGTTCGTAGCTGTTAGCGCTAAATGAGCGGAAATTCCGGCATTTGTGATCACACGATTGAGGGGTGTGATCACAGATTCAAATGCTGTGATCACTGCGGCGCGGTTTGCGGCCAGACAGTCTGCATGCCACGGCATGCTGCGGTGATTCGCCGCGATTCAGGGCCGGGGCAGGGCTGCCACCAGCGCCTGACCGCGCGGCAGCAGGGCGGTCTGAAGCTCGGCCTGCCATCCCGTCCGGGCGCAGCAGGCCAGAACGGCGTCGGGATCGAAATGATAGGGCGGACGGTCGGGATGCGTCACCACGCCATCGGGTTGCCGCAAGGGGCCGGCGGCGGGATCCGGTGACAGGAATACGGTGAAGAACAGCCGCTTGAGCCGAGGCAGGCGTGGCCCCATCCGGTCCAGCGCCCCGGCAAGCGTATCAAAGGGCAGATGGGTGAAAACGCCGAAGGCGATGGCGAAATCCATCGTTTCCGGCAGACCGGGCAGTTCAAAACTGCTGTCCTCGATCAGGTGCTCGGGCGGCAAGCGTTCGGGGTCGGGCAGTTCGACCGCGCGGCCCCGAAGCATCAGCGCGCGGCTGGCATCTGTGGCCCAGTAATGGCCGCGGTCCAGATAGGGAACCGCCTTGCACCCGAGCCGCAAACTGCCGGCCCCGATGTCGAGCAGGTGGTGATGCGGCTCCATTCCGGCGTCGCGCAGGATCTGCATCTGGACCCGTCCGGTTTCATCCCAGCGCCCGCCCACGATATCCCTGTGCCGCCCCCGCGCCAGCGCGGTGTCGTAAAAGCCGGGCACGAGGTAGGGGGAAACCGGGTGGGCCACCGGGGCGCTCATCCAGCCTTGCGGCTGTCTTCGCCGGGCTGGGCCGCCTCTTGCACGAGGGCAAGGCAGAGTTCCGTGGCCTGTGCCATGTCCTGCACCGAGATCCATTCGAGCGGGCCGTGGATGTTCTGCATGCCGGTGAACAGGTTGGGGCAGGGCACGCCCATTTCTGTCAGCCGCGAGCCATCGGTGCCGCCGCGGATCGGGACGGACACAGGGGTGACGCCAATCCGCGCGCAGGCGGTGCGGGCGAGGTCGACCGGGGTCATGTCATTCTCCAGCCAGTAGCGCATGTTGCGGTATTGGGGGGTGATGGTGCAGGTGATCTTGGCGCGCGGCTCGCCCGCCTGCACGGCGGCGCAGACCTGTTGCAGGATCTCGCCCTTTTGCGCCAGCCCCTCGCGTTCGAAATCGCGCAGGATGAAATGCAGCTTCATCTCGGCCGACCCGCCCGTCATGTCGGTGGCGTGGATGAACCCCTCGCGGCCAGAGGTGGTTTCGGGCGACATGGTCGACTGGGGGAGGGCCGCGATGATCTTGGAGGCAAGGGTGATCGCGTTGACCATTTGTCCTGTGGCGGCGCCGGGGTGGATCGAGACGCCGGTGACGGTCACCACCGCGCCGTCGGCGGAGAAGCTTTCAAACTCCACCTCTCCGACCGCGCCGCCGTCGAAGGTATAGGCGAAGTCGGCGGCCAGGTCGGCAGGGAGGCGCTTGTCGACGCCGCGGCCGATTTCCTCGTCGGGAGTGAAGGCGATGCGGATGGGGCCGTGGGGGATGGAGGGGTTCTCCAAGAGGTGGCGGGCCGCGGTCATGATGATGGCGACGCCGGCCTTGTCATCGGCGCCGAGCAGGGTGGTGCCGCTGGCGGTGATGATCGTGTGGCCCTGCTTGGTGGCGAGGTAGGGGAATTCGGACGGGGAGAGGACGAGGCCGGGGGCGTCGGGAAAGGTGATCTCGCCCCCGTTGTAGCCGTGGATCACGCGGGGCTTGACCCCCGAGGCGTTGAACTGGGGGGCGGTGTCGACGTGGGCGAGGAAGCCGATGGTGGGGCCGGGGGCGGTGCCGGGGATCGTGGCGAGGACGGTCCCGTAGTCGGTCACCTGCACCTCGGCCGCGCCGATCCGGGTCAGCTCGTCGGCCAGCAGGCGCAGGATGTCCCACTGGATCGGGGTGGAGGGGGCGCTGGGGGAGGCGGCGTCGCTCTGGCTGTCGAGGGCGGCGTAGCGGGTCAGGCGGGTTTCCAGCTCGGCGTCGAAAGGGGGCATCTTGGTCCTCGCTATGGCTGGGGGAAGTTGGCAAGAGAGCGGCGGGGAAGTCAAGGGCCGCGGCTGTGTCTGCTGTGTTACACGACGTGTAGTCTAATGTAATCAACAGGTTGAGGCCGGATTTTAGGGGGTTGTTAACTTTTGCCGCTCTGGTGTCCGGGCGTGCTGTCCGGAAGGGTGGCGCGCGGCTGATTGCAGGAATACCGGCCTGCGGCGGGGAGCAGTTCGGGCGGCAGGCGCCGCATTGATGCCTTGGCGGGCGCGGATGGTTCGCAAAGAGGGAAGGGCGAAGGGGCTGCGGAAGGCGTGGCGGGGCGGGGCCGGTATCAGGCCGCTTGGGGCGCGGGTTGATGCCGAGCGCCGAGGGGCGTGGGGCAGGGACGCCGCGCGGAGGTCGGGCGCTGCGCAAGGCGTGTCGGGGCGGGGCCGGTATCGGGCCGCTCGGGGCGCGGGTTGATGCCGAGCGCCGAGGGGCGCGGGGCAGGGGCGCCGCGCGGAGGTCGGGCGCTGCGCAAGGCGTGTGGGGGCGGGGCCGGTATCAGGCCGCTTGGGGCGCGGGTTGATGCCGAGCGCCGAGGGGCGTGGGGCAGGGACGCCGCGCGGAGGTCGGGGCGCTGCGGAAGGCGTGGCGGGGCG
>NZ_JAAIKE010000004.1 GCF_010915705.1 Pseudotabrizicola algicola | reverse complement strand
AGGGGCCGCGCGGAGGTCGGGCGCTGCGCAAGGCGTGTCGGGGCGGGGCCGGTATCGGGCCGCTCGGGGCGCAGGTTGATACCGAGCGCCGAGGGGCGCGGGGCAGGGGCGCCGCGCGGAGGTCGGGCGCTGCGCAAGGCGTGGCGGGGCCGGGGCCGGTATCGGGCCGCTTGGGGCGCGGGGTGATGCCGAGCGCGGAGGGGCGCGGGGCAGGGGCGCCGCGCGGAGGTCGGGCGCTGCGGCAGGCGTGTCGGGGCGGGGCCGGTATCGGGCCGCTCGGGGAGCGGGTTGGTGCCGAGCGCCGAGGGGCGCGGGTTGATGCTGAGCGCCGAGGGGCGCGGGGCAGGGGCGCCGTGCGGAGGTCGGACGCTGCGTTGCGGGACGGGGGGCGCGCAATGGCGGGGGTGCAGCATGCGGGGGGGCGCTGCGGGGTTGGGTATGGGCCTTTGGGTGAGGCGCTGCGGGCGAGGCGCTGCGGGCGGGGACCGGAGGAACGGGGTTCAGCAGATGGAAAGGGTTGTAAGCTAGGGTCGGGGTGAAGTGAGTCGGCTTGCCGGTGGCGCGCGGGCGGGTTGGGGTGCGGGCAGTGTATCGGGTGCGGGTTTTGCTGTCGAAAGGATGGGTGGTCAGGCGTTTGGATGGGCGAGTCATCCGCCTGTCGCCACGCGGGCGGGGGCCTTTTGCGTTATGAAAGGCACTACGCAAAGAAGCCTGAGGGGCGAGAAGATGACAGCTGTTACCGGAGCACGCGCCAAACAAGCACAAGAACGTGATGCCACCACGTCGCTTGCGATGCCTTCTGGCTGGTGGATTTTGCCATCGGTTCTGGGCGGCGGTTTTGTCTGGTTCCAGATCATCCGGCTCGCGCTCGGCTGATTTAGCCAGCTGGGGGTGTCCGTATTGCGGCTGGCGCGTGTCCGCGAGTGCCGGTTGCATATAGGTCCAGATCAGGCTCGGCCCGCAAGGGTCGGGCCTGATTGCTTTCGGGGGCCGCGGGCTTTGGCCGGATTTGCCTATACTTAAGTCTGCCGGTTGCAGACCAAGGGGCGGGAGGCAAGCGTTATGTCAGTCCGTTCCATACCTTGCGTGAATGGCAGAATCGGGGGGCTTGCGGGAATATCAATTCCAGAAGGAGCGGATGCCCAAGACGGACCGCCCCGCAAGTGAACCGCAGCACGGCCCGAAACGCCAAGCCGCACAAGTCAGGAACGCTCGACGGCATCGCCGCCCGCAGTTGAGGAGAGAAAGCCATGACCCATTTTTCGCGCATCGTGCTGCCGCAAGACCTTGAGGATAGCGCCAAGCTGCGGGCTGATCTGGCTTTCCTGCGCCGGATGGACGCTCTGACCCGCGAAGCCGCCGCCAAGCCCGCCGCAAAGCCGGGCCTGTTCGTGGCCGGCGCGCGCCGCAAGAGCCTGTTCCACTGATCTGACCCATTCGCTGCCCCCCGCAAGGACCCGGGGGGTGGCACCCGAGTTTGAGGGTACTCTGGCCCTTGGAGCGGGGAGTTGCGCAAGCAACGTCTTATGCGGGACCCGAGCTTCGGGGCCTGCGCGGCAAAGGCGGAGCGGGCGTTTCACCCCGAGGTATCTTACTGTTGTAACCTGAACTGGCCCCTGATCCGCATAGAAGGATCAGGGGCCATTTTTTTGCGGCGCGATGTCTGTGAAGGGGCGCGCTGCGCCTGTCGGGGCGTCTATTACGGGCGCGTTTTTCCGGCGGGGGCGTCTGCGCGCGCGGGGAGGCGCGCGCAGACGCGGTGGGGGCCACGCATGCGCGGCCCTAGCGGCGGGTTGCCGGATGGGTTGCCGCCTCGAGAATATCGTGCTGCGCGCCAAGCACCTGTGCGGCGCGCCCCACGATCAGCGGATCGCAGGTGCCGACCACCGCATGATCCTTGCCCGGATAGTCGACCGAGGCGAGGAAATGGCGCATGCAGTTGAGCCGTGCGCGTTTCTTGTCATTCGACTTGATGATGACCCAGGGCGCATCGGCGGTGTCGGTGTAGAAGAACATCGCCTCTTTTGCCTCGGTATAGTCGTCCCAGCGGTCGAGCGATGCCTTGTCGATGGGCGAGAGTTTCCACATCTTGAGCGGATCGGTTTCGCGGGCAAGGAAGCGGGCGCGCTGTTCGGCCTGCGTGACCGAGAACCAGTATTTGAAGAGCCGGATGCCCGAGCGCACCAGCATGCGTTCCAGCTCGGGCGCCTGACGGGTGAATTCGAGGTATTCAGCGGGGGTGCAGAAGCCCATCACCCGTTCCACCCCCGCGCGGTTATACCAGCTGCGGTCGAAGAACACGATCTCGCCCGAGGTGGGCAGGTGCTGGATATAGCGCTGGAAGAACCACTGGCCCTTTTCGATCTCGGAGGGTTTGGTGAGCGCCACCACGCGGGCATAGCGCGGGTTGAGATGTTCCATGAAGCGTTTGATGGTGCCGCCCTTGCCGGCGGCGTCGCGGCCTTCCATCAGGATGACGAATTTCTGCCCCGTCTCTTGCGCCCAGATCTGCAGCTTGAGCAGTTCGGCCTGCAGGAGCGCCTTTTCCTTTTCATAGCGCGCGCGGCCCAAGGGGCGGGCATAGGGGTATTCGCCGGTCTCGAAGGCGCTGCGGATGTCGGCCTCGGCCAAGGCGGGGAGGTGGCGTGGGATACCGCCATCGGGCTCTGCCTCGGCTGCGGGTTCGGGCGGGGCCGTGTCGATTAGGCTGTTCTGGTCGTCCATGTCGCGGCCCCCCTGTGCGCTGCCAAGTGTTCGGGGGAAGGATAGCGCGGGCGGGCGGGGGCTGCCGTTGATCTGGGTCAAGCGGGGGGTGCGGGCGGGCAAAAGAAAGGCGCGCAGCCCTTGGGGGCTGCGCGCCGGAGCGTAAAGCGGCAGGGCCGCGATCAGGCCAGCGAGGGTTCGATGCCCTTGCAGGCCGCGACCAGACCTTTGACCGCGTCGACCGATTTGTCGAACATGGCCTGTTCGTCCTTGTTCAGCGAGATGTTGACGATGCGTTCAACGCCGCCCGCACCGATGATGGTCGGAACGCCGACATAGAGGCCATTGAGGCCCAGGGCGCCATCGACATAGGCGGCGCAGGGCAGCAGGCGCTTCTGGTCTTTCAGGAAGGCTTCGGCCATCTCGATCGCCGAGGTGGCGGGGGCGTAGAAGGCGGAGCCGGTTTTCAGCAGGCCGACGATCTCGGCGCCGCCGTCACGGGTGCGCTGCACGATGGCGTCGAGCTTGTCCTGCGTGGTCCAGCCCATTTCGACCAGATCGGGCAGCGGCACGCCGCCGACGGTGGAGTAGCGGGTCAGCGGGACCATGGTGTCGCCGTGGCCGCCCAGCACGAAGGCGGTGACGTCGCGCATCGAGACGTTGAATTCGACCGAGAGGAAGTGGCGGAAGCGGGCGCTGTCGAGCACGCCGGCCATGCCGACGACCATATGGTGCGGCAGGCCCGAGAATTCGCGCAGGGCCCAGACCATCGCGTCGAGCGGGTTGGTGATGCAGATGACAAAGGCGTTGGGGGCGTGCTGCTTGATGCCCTCGCCGACGGCTTTCATCACCTTGAGGTTGATGCCCAGAAGGTCGTCGCGCGACATGCCCGGCTTGCGCGGCACGCCTGCGGTGACGATGCAGACGTCGGCGCCCGCGATGTCGGCATAGGAGTTGGTGCCCTTCATCACGGCATCGAAGCCCTCGGACGGACCCGATTGTGCGATGTCGAGCGCCTTGCCCTGCGGGGTGCCTTCGGCAATGTCGAACACGGTGATGTCACCGAGTTCCTTGATCGCGGCGAGGTGGGCGAGCGTGCCGCCGATCTGTCCTGCGCCGATGAGGGCGATCTTGGGTCGTGCCATGGGTATTCTCCCGTCTGGTGGAATGTTCGCGCATGGCCTAGCCCCTTGTGACGAGTCTGGCAAGCGCTGCTTGGGGCTGATTGTATGCGATTGTGTGCCGTTTGGCTGGCAGGTCCGAGGTGTTTGCGCTAGCGGTAGAAAAAACGGAGGGGCGCGCGTGGAAGGTGTGGCATTCTGGGCGGCGGCGGTGGTCGCGGCATCGCTGGTGGGCATGGGCAAGGGCGGCTTGCCGGCGGTGGGCATACTGGGCGTTCCGGTGCTGGCTCTGGTCATCAATCCGGTGACAGCGGCGGGCTTGCTGCTGCCGGTCTATGTGCTGTCCGACATGTTCGGGCTTTATGCCTATCGCCATGCGTTCAACGCGCGGGTGATCGCGATTCTGGTGCCGGGGATGGTGGTGGGCGTGGGCGTGGGCTGGGCCACGGCGGCCTTGGTGCCGGTTTGGGCGGTGACGGCGCTGGTGGGGGCGATCGGGCTGGTGTTCGCGCTGAACCTGCTGTTGCGGCGCAAGGGGCCGGTGAGCCCGCGCCCCGCCCGGGTGGCCCCGGGGCTGTTCTGGGGGGCGATGACCGGATTTACCAGTTTTGTGAGCCACGCGGGCGCGCCGCCCTATCAGGTCTATACGATGCCTCTGGGGATGCCGAAGCTGGTCTACGCGGGCACCTCGACCATTGCCTTTGCCATCGTGAATGCGGTGAAGCTGGTGCCGTATTGGCAGCTGGGGCAGCTGAGTGCGGGCAATCTGCGGGTGGCGGTGGTGCTGATGCCGGTGGCGGCGGTGTCGGTGTTCGTGGGGCTGAAGCTGGTAAAGCTGCTGCCCGAGGCCGCGTTTTTCCGTTTTGTCACCTGGGCGCTGCTGGCGCTGTCGGCCAAGCTGATCTGGGACGGCATCGCGGGGGGATTTGCCCTCTAGCGCCCGATGCCGGGGCCGTGCGTCTAAGGCCAAAGGTTCGGATTGCGGCGTTTTGACCCCTCACCGCTTGCGCTTTCGGGTAGGCAAAGGTGGGGACGGGCTAAGATGGGGGCGGGCAAAAGAAAAGGGTGCCACGAGGGCACCCTTTTCCGGCCTTGAGGAAAGCCAGTCGCACATCGACGTCAGACGTTGTCGATGGTCCGCTTCACTGCATCCTTGGCTTCGCCAACAGCTTTCTGGGCTTCGCCCTTGCGCTCTTGCATGATGCCTTCGGCTTGCAGTTTCTTGTTGTCGGTCGCTTTGCCGACGGCTTGCTTCACGTTGCCCATGGCATCGTTGGCGGTGCCTTTGATCTTGTCGCTGGTGCTGCTCATGCTGCGTTCCTTTCATCTTTCATCGGGGGCCCTCGGCGGGTTTCCCCTTGCATGACAGATCAACGCAGGCCGCGTGCGACTGGTTCCGCCCTCAGAGCAAGAATGTTGCGGGGGCGGTGCCGGGTGTCAGATGCGGCGGCCCTTCGCGGGAAGGTCCTCGGCCACCGGTTCGAAGCCTTCGCCCGAGGCCAGAAGGCACATGCGCCCGTCGGGCAGGGTGACGGTGATGGTCCAGCTTCCCGAGGCAGCGGAGGCGAACATCTCCATCACCGAGTTATTGGCCGCCAGTCCGACGCCGCGACGGGTTTCGCCATAGCGTTCGGCAAGCTGGCGCAGCACGAGATCGCGCGCGCCGCATTGCGGGGCGGAATGGACCTGGGTGGCGGCGAGGATGAGCCCGGCGGCGCCGAGCGAGAAGGCGAGGAGCGTCTGGTTCATGGCATGCCTTTCCTGTGGTCAAGCGGGGTGGGATCAAGCAGGGTGCGATGGCGCAAAGGCTGCGCCTCAACTGCGTAGAATCGGTTAACCGCGCGCGCCCCGCGCAGGGCGGGACGGGCGGCGATGCTGCGATGCGGCAAATTTGGGCTTGCGGTTTGTGAGGAAATCGCGGCTTCTGGCGCAAGAATATTGCTTGAGGTCGAATCGATGACACCGCCCACCGCCAAACCCGCCCGCCCGTTCCGCTCTGTGCTCTACATCCCCGGATCGAAGGAACGCGCCTTGGAAAAGGCGCAAGGGCTGGCGGCGGATGCGATCATCTTCGATCTGGAAGATGCGGTGGCGCCGGACGAGAAGGTGCGGGCGCGCGAGGTTCTGGCAGAGGCGTTGCGGGCCGATTACGGCAAGCGGGCGCGGATCGTGCGGATCAACGGGTTTGACACCGACTGGGGCCGCGCGGATGCGGCGGCCTTTGCCGGACATGCGGGGGTAGATGCGGTGCTGGTGCCGAAGGTGAGCACGCCCGCCGATCTGGATGCGGTCGCGGCGGTGGTGCCGGACAAGCCGCTGTGGGCGATGATGGAAACCGCGCTGGGCATGTTGAATGCGGGCGCGATTGCGGCGCACCCCGCGTTGCAGGGCATGGTGATGGGCACCAATGATCTGGCCAAGGAACTCGGGTCACGCAGCCGTGCCGACCGGCTGCCGATGATGGCGGGGCTGGGGCTGTGCCTGCTGGCCGCCAAGGCGCATGGCCGCGTGATCGTGGACGGCGTGTTCAATGCGTTCAAGGATGACGAGGGCTTGCGCGCCGAATGTGCGCAGGGCCGCGACATGGGGTTTGACGGCAAGACGCTGATTCACCCCGCGCAACTGGAGATTGCCAATGCGGCCTTCGCGCCGGACGAGGCCGAGATCGACCTCGCGCGGCGGCAGATCGCGGCTTTCGACGCGGCCCTGGCCGGGGGGCAGGCGGTGGCGGTGGTCGATGGCCGGATCGTGGAGAACCTGCATATCGTGACGGCGCGGGCGACGCTGGCACGCGCCGAGGCGATTGCGGCGCTGGCCGATTGAGGCCAAGGTGCCGCAAGGCAGGCGGAGGTAACCCATGACCTTACTCATTCTTGGCGTGGCGCTCTGGTGGGGCGCGCATTTCTTCAAACGGATCGCCCCGGAGGCGCGGGCGCGCATGGGCGATGCGGGCAAGGGGCTGGTGACGGCGCTTCTGGTCCTGAGCATCGCGCTGATGTATTGGGGATACGGGCAGGCGGATGGTCCGGTCTGGTGGGGGCGGACGCCTGCGCTGGTGGGGATCAACAACCTGCTGATGGTGCTGGCGGTCTATTGCTATGCGGCGTCGGGGGCGAAGACCTGGCTCGCGCGCAAGGTGCGGCACCCGCAGCTGACGGGGTTCAAGCTCTGGGCGGTGGCGCATCTCTTGGTGAACGGGGACCTGCCGAGCCTTGTGCTCTTCGGCGGTCTGCTGGCCTGGGCCGTGGTGGAGGTCATCGTGATCAACCGCGCCGAGCCGGAGTGGGTGCCGCCCGCCCCGCGCCCGATGTCGAAGGAGGTCGTGGCGATTGCGGCCACGGTGATGGTGACGGTCGTGCTGATGCTGGTGCACAACTGGCTGGGCGTGCAGCCCTGGGGGTGAGGAAATGAAGCTGTACCGGTTCTTGTCCGAGGATGACACATCGGCCTTTTGTCACAAGGTGACGGCGGCGCTGAACAAGGGGTGGGTGCTGCATGGCGATCCCACCTATGCCTTTGACGCGGCGCGCGGGGTGATGCGCTGCGGTCAGGCGGTGACCAAGGAGGTCATCGGGGAGTATACGCCCGAGGTGAAGCTGGGCGAACATTAGGTAGGGTGCGTGCTTGCACGCACCTTTGGCGGCCCGGGCGAGGGGTGCGTGCAAGCACGCACCCTACGGGCGGATCTGAACGAGGGCGGCGATGAAGACCAATCCGGGGCGCTTTTTTGAGGATTACCGCTTGGGCGAGGTGATCGCCCATGCGGTGCCGCGCACGTTGTCGGGGGGGGAGCGGGCGCTCTACCATGCGCTCTACCCCGCGCGGCATGCGGTCTACTCGTCCGACCCGTTTGCGCAAAGCTGCGGGCTGCGCGAAGCGCCGATGGATGATCTGCTCGCCTTTCATACCGTTTTCGGCAAGACCGTGCCGGATATCAGCCTGAATGCGGTGGCCAATCTCGGCTATGCCGAGGGGCGCTGGTTGCAGCCGGTCTTTGCGGGCGACACGCTGCGGGCGGAAAGCACGGTGATCGGGCTGAAGGAGAATTCGAGCGGCACGTCGGGCGTGGTCTGGGTGCGCACGCGCGGCTTCAACCAGGATGACGAGCCGGTGCTGGAATATGTGCGCTGGGTGATGGTGCGCAAGGGGCGGCCGGATGCGCCCGCACCGGCGGCGGTGGTGCCGCAACTGGCGCCGGTGGTGGTGCCCGAGGCGCTGGTGATGCCGCGCCGGCTGGACTTCACGCGCTATGACTTCGCGCTTGCCGGAGAGCGCCACCGCTGGGGCGACTACGCGGTGGGCGAGCGGATTGACCATGTCGACGGGGTCACGGTGGAGGAGGCCGAGCATATGCTGGCCACCCGTCTGTGGCAGAACACCGCCAAGGTGCATTTCGACGCCACCGCGCGCGAGGACGGGCGGCGGCTGATCTATGGCGGCCATGTCATCAGCCTTGCGCGGGCGCTGTCCTTCAACGGGCTGGCCAATGCGCAGATGGTCGTGGCGCTGAATGCGGGCGCCCATGCCAACCCCTGCTATGCGGGCGACACCGTGCGGGCGTGGTCCGAGGTGCTGGAGCGGGCCGAGACGAGCGCCCCCGGCGTGGGCGCGCTGCGCCTGCGGCTGGTGGCAACGCGCGGGGCGGCGTTCGAATTGCGCGGGGCAGACGGAAAATATCTGCCCGAGGTTCTGCTGGATCTTGATTATTGGGCGCTGATTCCGCTCTGATCCGCGCCGGGGGCCTTTTGGGCGAGGATTGCGGTTGTGGGACTGAAGAGTGCGGTTTTCGGCTTGGCCTGTCTGGCGCTGGCGGGTTTCGGCATGCCGGCGGGGGCGCAGATGTGGCCCACGCCCGCCGGTCCGGCGGAGGATCTGACCGAGGACGAGGTGCTGGAGAATGCGCTGGCGGCCTATCAGGCGGTGTTCTACCACGAGCTTGGCCATGCGCTGATCGACATTCTTGAATTGCCGGTGCTGGGGTTGGAGGAGGATGCCGCCGATATCCTCTCGGCGGTGCTGATCCACGAATTGTGGGAGCCGGAGGACAGCGCGTTCAAGCTGCGGGCGGCGGCGGGCTATTGGGCGCAGAGCGCGGCGATCTGGGCCGATACGGGCGAGGCCCCCGATTTCGGCGGCGTGCATTCGCCCGACGAGCGGCGCTATTTCACCTATGTCTGCCTTTACTATGGCGCGGACCCCGAAAACCGCGCCGAGATGGCGGCGGAGCTTGGGCTGTCCGAAGGGCGGGCGGCAACCTGCCCGCAGGAATACGAGCTTGCCAGCCAGAGCTGGGGCACCTTTCTGGACGAGCTCTACGAGATCGGGCCGGGAGAGTCGCTGCGCTGGACGGGGCCGGAGGACGCGGATGACCCCTTTGCCGAGATGATCCGCGAGGAGATCGACTATCTGAATTCGATCCTGACCCTGCCGGCGACGCTGGATGTCGAAATCGCGCTGTGTGACGAGCCCAATGCCTATTACGACCCGTCGACCGTGTCGGTGACCATGTGCTGGGAGCTGGCGGAATGGATGATGGGGCTTGATCCCGAATTGTGATCACGCGCGGAAAAATCGTGATCACAAAGCGCAGAATTTCTGCCTGTTAGCGCTAAATTGCCTGATTGGCGGCATCGGGGCGCGTGACATGATGGAAAAAACCGCTATTCAGAAGGCAATGATCGAAGCGCGCCCCGGACCGGCCTTTTTGGAGTCTTCCCCGGGACAAGCCAGCGACGAAGGGAACCGAAATGGCAAACGTCAAGCAGGTCAAACGGCCGCTTTCCCCGCATTTGCAGATATATCGTCCGCAACTGACCTCCATCACCTCTATCCTCACGCGGATTACCGGCAATGCGCTGATCGTCGGCACGCTGCTGGCGGTATGGTGGTTGCTGGCGGCCGCGGTGTCGCCCGACTATTTCGCCACGGCGGATGCGGTGGCGACAAGCTGGTTCGGTGATCTGGTGTTCACCGGCTCGCTCTGGGCGGTGTGGTATCACTATCTGGCCGGTCTGCGGCATCTGTATTTCGATGCGGGCAAGGGTCTGGACATTCCGACGGCGGAAAAGCTGGGCTGGGGTGTCATCATCGGGTCGGTTGTGCTGACCGTGATCACAATTCTTCTGGTTCAGTGAGGGACGGGCGGATGCGCTATATTACGGATCGGAAGCGGGCTGTCGGCAAGGGGGCTTCTGGCACTGGCACGGCCCATCACTGGGCGATGCAGGTGTCTTCGGTTGGTCTGGCCTTGATGATTCCGGCATGGCTCTATGTGTTCGGCTCGGCGCTGGGCGGATCGCAGGAAGAGGTGGTGGCCACCTTCGGGCGGCCCTTCCCGGCGATCCTGACGGCCTTGGTGCTGGTGGTGGGGATGAAGCATTTCGCCAGCGGCGCGCAGATGATGATTGAAGATTATGTGCAGGGCTCGGCGCGCAAACTGGCGGTCATTCTGGTGACCTGCCTTGCCTGGGCGATTGCGGCGACGGGGCTGTTTGCCCTGGCGCGCATGGCGCTGTGAAGGAAAGAACATGACGGCTTATCCATATGAAGTGCATGACTATGACGTGGTCGTGGTGGGCGCGGGTGGCGCGGGGTTGCGCGCGACGCTGGGCATGGCGGAGCAAGGGCTGCGCACGGCCTGCGTGACCAAAGTGTTCCCGACGCGCAGCCACACGGTTGCGGCGCAGGGCGGGATCGCGGCGTCTCTCGGCAACATGGGGCCGGACAGCTGGCAGTGGCACATGTATGACACGGTGAAGGGGTCGGACTGGCTGGGCGATACCGACGCGATGGAATATCTGGCGCGCGAGGCCCCGAAGGCGGTCTACGAGCTGGAACATTACGGCGTGCCGTTTTCGCGCACGGAAGAGGGCAAGATCTACCAGCGGCCCTTTGGCGGCCATACGACCGAGTTCGGCGAGGGCCCGCCGGTGCAGCGCACCTGTGCCGCCGCCGACCGGACCGGCCATGCCATTCTGCACACGCTCTATGGCCAGAGCCTGAAGAACAATGCGGAATTCTACATCGAATATTTCGCGCTGGACCTGATCATCACCGATGGCGCCTGCACCGGCGTGGTGGCGTGGAAGCTGGATGACGGCACCATGCATGTGTTCAACGCCAAGATGGTGGTTCTGGCGACGGGCGGCTATGGCCGCGCCTATTTCAGCGCGACAAGCGCCCATACCTGCACCGGCGACGGCGGCGGCATGGTGGCGCGGGCGGGTCTGCCGCTGCAGGATATGGAATTCGTGCAATTCCACCCGACGGGCATCTATGGCTCGGGCTGCCTGATCACCGAAGGCGCGCGCGGCGAGGGCGGCTATCTGACCAACGCCAATGGCGAGCGGTTCATGGAGCGCTATGCGCCGCATTACAAGGATCTGGCACCGCGGGATTACGTGTCGCGCTGCATGACGATGGAAATCCGCGAGGGTCGTGGCGTGGGCGCGAATGGCGACCATATCAGCCTGCACCTGAACCATTTGCCGAAAGAGACGCTGGACCTGCGCCTGCCGGGGATTTCGGAAAGCGCGCGCATCTTTGCGGGTGTGGACCTGACCAAGGAGCCGATTCCGGTGCTGCCGACGGTCCATTACAACATGGGTGGCATCCCGACGAACTATTGGGGCGAGGTGCTGGCCCCCACGGCGGATGATCCCGACCGCGTTTTCCCCGGCCTGATGGCGGTGGGCGAGGCGGGTTGCGCCAGCGTGCATGGCGCGAACCGTCTGGGGTCGAACAGCCTGATCGACCTTGTGGTGTTTGGCCGGGCCGCGGCGATCCGGGCGGGCGCTGTCGTGGATCGCGGGGCGGCAACGCCCGGCACCAATGCGGCAGAGGTGGACCGTGCGCTGTCGCGGTTCGACGCCCTGCGCCACGCCAATGGGGCGATCCCCACCGCCGAGCTGCGGCTGGAGATGCAAAAGACCATGCAGGCCGATGCGGCGGTGTTCCGCACCGACAAGACGCTGGCCGAAGGCGAGCGCAAGATGACCGAGATCGCCGGACGGATGGGCGATCTGAAGGTCACCGACCGCTCGCTGGTGTGGAACAGCGACCTGATGGAAACGCTGGAGCTGACCAACCTGATGCCGAACGCGCTGGCCACCATCTATGGTGCCCATGCCCGCACCGAAAGCCGTGGCGCCCATGCGCATGAGGATTATCCGCAGCGCGACGATGTGAACTGGCGCAAGCATTCGCTGGCCTATGTCGATGGCGCATCGGTGACGCTGGGCTATCGCGCGGTGCATACCGAGCCACTGACGAGCGAGGCGGAGGGCGGCATCAGCCTGAAGAAGATCGCTCCGGCAGAGCGGAAGTTCTGATGCGTCCTGTCCCCGCATATCGGCCTGTTTCCGCTGTTGCACGCAAATGTGCTGCGGCGGGGGCTGGCGCGGGCGGGGGCTTGCGTCATCCTGAGCGGCAAAAGGCGCAAAGGATGACAAAGATGCGTGGAATGGTCTTGGCCTCGGTGCTGGTGCTGGCCGCCTGCGACCCCAATCAGGTGGCCGATCAGGCGGGGCGGCGGATTGCGGCCTCGGTGGTGCTGCCGGTGGTGCAACTGGATATGCCGACGCCTCTGGCGCAACGGGCGACCGATTGCATCGTGCGCAACGCGACCGCAGCCGAGGTGCAGGCGCTGGCGCGGGATGTGGCGGTGGTGGCGGGGTCTTCGACCAAGGCCACGATCCGCGGCATCGCGTTGCGGCCCGAGGCTGCTGCCTGTTTTGCCGCCAGCGGCGTGCCTCCGGTGCGGCCATGAGGCGGGAGTTGGTTCTGGGATTGCCGCTGCTGCTCTTGGCCTGCGGGCCGATTCCGGTGCAGCAGGCCGAGCGGCAGTGTTTCGAGCGCGCCCGTCTGGCGCAGCAACCGCGCGGCGAGATCGCGGCGGGGGTCGGTTCGGGCGGCAGGGCGGCCGGCCGGATCAAGCTGGAGGTCAGTTCCGACTTCATCATGGGGCGTGACCCGTCGGCGGTCTACGACTCTTGCGTCTATCAGAAATCCGGGCAGCCCCCCAGCCGCCCGCTCTATTCATTCCCGGAATGGAAGGGATAAATCATGGTCCAATTCACGCTTCCCAAGAACTCGACGATCCGCACCGGCAAGACATGGCCCAAGCCCGAGGGCAAGAATGTGCGCAAGTTCCAGATCTACCGCTGGAACCCGGATGACGGGAAAAACCCGCAGGTCGACACCTATTTTGTCGATATGGATACCTGCGGGCCGATGATTCTGGACGCGCTTATCAAGATCAAGAACGAGATCGACCCGACGCTGACCTTCCGCCGGTCGTGCCGCGAAGGCATCTGCGGGTCTTGCGCGATGAACATCGACGGGATCAACACGCTGGCCTGCATCTACGGGCTGGACGAGGTGAAGGGCGATGTGAAGATCTACCCGCTGCCGCATATGCCCGTCATCAAGGACCTGATCCCCGACCTGACGCATTTCTACGCGCAGCACGCCAGCATCATGCCGTGGCTGGAAACCAAGACCAACCGCCCCGCGAAGGAGTGGCGCCAGTCGATCGAGGATCGGGAAAAGCTGGACGGGCTTTATGAATGCGTCATGTGCGCGTCGTGCAGCACGTCCTGCCCGTCCTACTGGTGGAATGGCGACAAATACCTTGGGCCGGCGGCGCTGCTGCATGCCTATCGCTGGATCATCGACAGCCGCGACGAGGCGACGGGCGAGCGGCTGGACGATCTGGAAGATCCGTTCAAGCTGTATCGCTGCCACACCATAATGAACTGCGCCAAGACCTGCCCCAAGGGGCTGAACCCGGCCAAGGCGATTGCCGAGATCAAGAAGATGATGGTGGAGCGGGTGGTTTAAGCCGCCCCTTTCCCCGCAAGGTGACGCCACGGCCCCGGTGCATTCCGGGGCCTTTTTCGTGGCGGGCTCTGGCCTTGGGCGGCATTGGGGCCTAGGGTCGGGTCGGGCCGGATGTGCCTGCCCCTGAAAAGGACCGATCTGATGCCCCTGCTGCAACTGGCCTATGCCTCTCGCCCGTTCGGATATGATGGCAGCACCCTGACCTCGATTCTGTTCGATGCGCGCCGCTGCAACATGCGCGATGACATTACCGGGGCCTTGATCTGCCGCGATGATGTTTATCTGCAACTGCTCGAAGGGCCTGTGGCGGCGGTGGAGGCGGCCTTTGCGCGCATCCGCGCCGATGACCGCCATGTGGAGGTGCGCGAATTGATGCGCCGCGAGATCGGCGAGGGAGAGCGCATGTTCGGCTTTTGGGCGATGAAGAACGATCCGGCGGTCAGCGTGCTGTGGTCACGCGACGAGGTTGCGGCGGGGGTTCCCGAGCGCGCGGACACTGCCGAGGTGCTGGCGGTCTTCGGGCGGCTGGCGGCGGTCTAGGGCCAGCCGATGCCGCTGCTCCTCCTGATCCTGTTGCTGGCGGTGCTTGGCTATATGTGGATCACGCGGCGCAATTCGACGCTGACGCGGTCCTGCCGTTGGCGGCAGGAACGGTCGGCGGGGCAGTGGCGTTGTGTTTCCTGTGGGGCGGTAAAGCCGGGCGAGGCCGAGCCGCGCGACTGCTTCCGGCCCCGCGCCTGAGCGGGAATTGCACGGTTTCGAGCGATCTTCTGTGCGTGACCGCAGGGACTTTGGCCCGGTCGCGGCATGGCCCCGCGGGGGTCAGGCTGCTAGCTTGGGGCAGGAAACGCGAAGGGGAATTGGCATGGGACAGTTGGTGGACGGCATCTGGCACGACGAATGGTATGACACCGAAAAGACCGGTGGCGCCTTCGAGCGCAAGGAATCGACCTTTCGCAACTGGGTGACGGCGGACGGAACGGCGGGGCCTTCGGGCGAGGGCGGGTTCAAGGCCGAAAGCGGGCGCTATCACCTCTATGTCTCGATGGCCTGTCCCTGGGCGCATCGCACGCTGATCTTTCGCGCGCTGAAGGGGCTGGCGCCGCATATCGACGTTTCTGTCGTGCATCCTGACATGCTGTCGGAGGGCTGGACCTTTGACACCGGTTTTGACGGCGCGACGGGGGACCGTCAGTTCGGCCTGCCCTTCCTGCGCGATGTTTACCTGCGCGACACGCCGGACATGACGGGCCGTGTGACGGTGCCGGTGCTGTGGGACAAGGAGACAGGGCGGATCGTGAGCAACGAATCTGCCGAGATCATCCGCATGTTCAATTCGGCCTTTGACGGGGTGACGGGCAATACTGACGATTACTGGCCGGAGCCGCTGCGCGAGGCGATCGAGGCGGTCAACGCGCGGGTCTATGACACGGTGAACAACGGGGTCTACAAGGCCGGATTTGCGACGAGGCAGGCGGCCTATGACAAGGCGGTTGTGGCGCTGTTCGACAGTCTGGACTGGCTGGAGGAGCGGTTGGGCCGGTCGCGCTATCTGATGGGCGAACGGGTGACCGAGGCCGACTGGCGGCTGTTTCCGACGCTGATTCGCTTTGATCCGGTGTATCACCTGCATTTCAAGTGCAACCGGCGGCGGATCGTGGATTACCCGAACCTGTGGGGCTTTACCCGCGAGCTTTACCAGTGGCCGGGGGTGGCAGAGACGGTGCGGGTGGACCATTTCGTGCGGCATTACCATTACAGCCATGACACGATTAACCCCAACCGGATCATTCCCATCAATCCGGTGCTGGATTACGATGCCCCGCATGGGCGCGGCTGAGGCGTCCGCCGCGACGGAGCCTTTGCTGTGAAGCCTGACCATCCTGCCCATGCCGCCCCCGCCGATGCCGCTGCCCGCAAGGCGGTGGCGCCGGTCATCTGCTATCCCGTCGAGGGGTTGCCCGCGCCGGACCTTGGCCCCTACCTCGCCGCGCGGGAGGGCTGGACGCAGGTGGCCGAGGTGCGGGTGCCGCCGCGCGAGGCGCGCTGTTTTGACGTGCCGGCGGGGCATTTCTTTCGCATCACCTCGGTGGAGGGGCCGCAGGTCGGCGATCTGAACCTGTGGAATGCGCAGGATTTGGGCGAGCGGTTCTTCAGCGGCAAGACGCGGGCGCTGCATGGCACCCATCTGAGCGCGGGCGACCGGATGTGGTCGAACCTGCCCTATCTGCGCGAGATGGCGCTGATCACCGAGGATACGCTGGACTGGTATGGCTTTGATGCCTTTGGCGGCGGGGTGCATGACGTGATCGGCACCCGCTGCGACCCCTATACGCACAACCTGCTGAGCGGCGGGCAGTATCACCACTGCTGCCATTCCAACCTGACGCGGGCCTTGGCAGAGCGGACGGGGCTGAGTCTGGCCGAGGCCGAGGACCATGTGCATGATGTGCTGAACGTCTTCATGTGCACCGGATTCACGCGGGATACGGGGCAGTATTTCATGAAGGCAAGCCCGGTGCGGCCCGGGGATTACATCGAGTTTTTCGCCGGGATGGATCTGCTCGGGGCGCTGTCGGCCTGTCCGGGGGGCGATTGTTCGACCGTGCATTCGTCGGATCAGGCGGCCTGCCATCCGCTGCTGGTGCAGGTGTTCCGCCCGCGCGAGGCGGTGGCGGGCAGAGCGGCGGCGAATGGCTATGACCGCAGTCACGGGCTGTAGGCGTCGAGGGGGGCTGTCTGCCCCCCGCGCTTCGCGCCCCCCCGAGGATATTTGAGGACAGAAAATGGCAGGGGCGGGCGGTGCGCCGGGTGGTCAGCTGTAACGCTCGACCGAAGCGGCCATCGCGTCGTTGTAGCGGTCGCCCGAGGCCCAGCCGACGGGGAGGGTGGCTTCGATGGCTTGCAGCTCGTCGGGGGTGAGGCGGATGTCGGGGGCCTGCGCCCAATCGGCGAGATGGGCGGCGCTGCGGGTGCCGGGGATGGGGATGAGGTGGTCGCCCTGATGCAGGCACCATGCGAGGGCGAGGGCCGGGGGGCTGTGGCCCATGTCGGCGGCGAGGCGCTGGAAGGCGAGGAGGCGCGGTTTGTTATGCGGCCAATGCTCGGGCGTGAAGCGGGGGATCTGGCTGCGGAAGGGGCCGATGTCTTGCCGGTCGGGGTCGAGCATGGGGGAGCCGAAGGCCCCGCGTGCGAGGGGCGAGAAAGGGATGAAGGCGACGCCGAGCGCGGCGCAGGTTTGCAGCAGGCCGAGTTCGGGTTGGCGGGTCCAGAGAGAGTATTCGTTCTGGACGGCGGTGACGGGATGCACCGCATGGGCACGGCGCAGGGTATAGGGCGCGATTTCCGACAGGCCGTAGCCGCCGATCTTGCCCTCGCGGATGAGGTCGGCCATCAGGGTCGCCACCTCTTCGACGGGGGTCTGCGGGTCGTGGCGGTGGAGGTAGAAGAGGGCGACATGGTCGGTGCCGAGGCGGCGCAGCGAGCCTTCGAGTTCGGCGCGCAGATGGGCAGCCGTGTTGTTCACGCCGCGCTGCGCGCCCTGCACGATGCCGGCCTTGGTGGCGATGACGGGGCGGTGGCGGCGGCTGGCAAGCCATTGGCCGATCACGCTTTCCGAGGTGCCGTTGCCATAGCCGTTTGCCACGTCGAGGAAGGTGATGCCGTGATCCCATGCGGCGTCGAGGCAGGCGAGGGATTCGTCGGTTGTGGTCGTGCCGAAGAGGCCGCCGAAGGAGAGGCAGCCCAGACCGAGGGCGGAGACGGAAGGGCCGCTGGACCCGAGTTGACGGTGCTTCATGGCGGCCCCTCTGGCAGTGTCAGGCGTTGATGTAATGCACGCCCGTGAAGCGTGCGCGCAGCGCGCGGGTGCGGGGGGCGAGCGTTTCGGCTGCGTTGGAGCGTAACGCCTCGGCGATGAGGGTCGCAAGGGCTGGCGCGTCGGCGGGGGTGACGCCGCGCCGCACCAGTTCGGGCGTGCCGATGCGCAGGCCGTTGAGGTCGCCTTGCACCTCGGGCAGGGGCAGGCCGATGCCGCAGGCGAGGAACCCCGCCTTGCGCAGGGTTTTGGAGGCGGCCTGCCCGCCCCCGAAACCGGCGGCCTCGATCGCGAACTGGTGCGACTGCGTGGCCCCGTGACCCGAGGCAAAGACCGGCAGGCCAAGGGCGGCGAGTTCGCGGGCAAGGGCCTGTGACAGCTCGATCATCGCCCGCGCATAGGCCGCGCCATGGTCGCGCCAGTCGAGGAGCGTGATGGCGAGTGCGGCGGATTTGGCGGCGTCGAAGTTGGCGGTCATGCCGGGGAAGGCGATCTGGTCGAGCCGCTGGGCGATCTTTGCGTCATTGGTGACGATCAGCCCGCCTGCGGGGCCGCCGAGGGATTTGTAGGTGCTCATCGTCATCAGATGCGCGCCCTGGTGCAGCGGATTGTCCCACGCCCCGCCCGCGATGATGCCGCATTGATGGGCGGCATCGAAAAGGACATGGGCCCCGACCTCGTCGGCGATGGCGCGGATCTGCGGGACGGGATGGGGGAAGAGGTTGAGGCTGCCGCCGATGGTGATGATGCGGGGGCGGCAGCGCAGGGCGAGGGCGCGCAGGCCCGGCAGGTCGATGGTATAGCCATCGGCGTTGACGGGGGCGGCCTGTGTCATCAGCCCGTAGAGGCCCGCGCATCCGGCGGCGTGATGGGTGACATGGCCGCCGACGCTGGCGGGGGGCGCGATGATGGTGTCGCCCGGTTTGGCCAGCGCCATGAAGCCGTAGAGATTGGCCAGCGCGCCGGAGCCGACGCGGATTTCGGCATGGCGCGCGCCGAAGATCTCGCAGGCGAGTTCGGCGGCGATGACCTCGATCTCCTCGATGGCTTCCAGCCCCGTTTCATACTTGTCGCCGGGGTAGCCGAGGCTGGGGCGGGAGCCGAGCCCGCGCGCGAGGGCGGCTTCGGCGCGCGGGTTCATCACATTGGTGGCGGGGTTCAGGTTGAAGCAGTCCTGATCGTGGATCTGGAGGTTTTGCGCAATCAGCGCCTCGATGCGGGCGTTGACTTGCGCCGAGGGCGCGGCGGCGGCGGCGGCGAGGGTCTGGACATGGGCTTCGGTCGGAACCCAGGGGCGGGGGGCTTGGTGGGGCATGGCACTCTCCTGTCTGGGGGCAGGATGCTGGTGGCGGCGCTTGCGCACAAATGAGTTTTCGGAAATATTAGGGTTAGAAAAACTGAGGCTTACATGGCTGTTTCCCCGCCGCGCCTGCCCGATCTGCCGCTGAACGCCTTGCGCGCCTTCGAGGCGGCGGCGCGGCTGGGGGGATTTGCGGCGGCGGCGGCAGAGCTCGGGGTGACGCCGGGGGCGGTGACGGCGCATGTCAAGCAGTTGGAGGCAGTGCTGGGGGCGGCGCTGTTCGTGCGGGGGCCGCGCGGGGTGGAGCTGACCCCCTTGGGCGCGCGGGTGCTGCCCGATCTGACGGCGGCCTTTGATGCGCTGGCCCATGCGGGGCAGCGGCTGCGGGCCGAGGCGCGGCCCCGGCAGGTGCATATCGCCACGCTGCCCGCGATTGCGCAGCTTTGGCTGTCGCCGCGCCTGCCCGCCTTGCGCGCCGCTTGGCCCGAGATTGCGATTTCGATCACTGCGATGGAGGCGCCGCCGAACCTGAAGCGGGCGGGATTCGACCTGTGCCTGTTTCCGTCGGCGGAGCAGGGCTTTGTGCTGGCCGAGGATTGGCTGTTTCCGGTTTGCGCGCCCGGCATGGCGGCGCGCTTGCGGCGGGTGGAGGATCTGGCCGAGGTGCCTTGCCTGACCGATGCCTCATGGCGCGAGGATTGGGCGCTGTGGCTGGCGGGGCAGGGGGTGGCGGTGGTGCCGCGCGGGCCGGTGTTCTCGCTCTATGCGCTGGCACTGGAGGAAGCGGTGAATGGCGGCGGCGTGCTGATGGGCCATTCGGCGCTGGTGGAGCGGCATCTGGCGGAGGGGCGGCTGGTGCGCCCCTTCGCGCATGAATTGCGCCTGCCGCGCGCGCTGCGCCTGTGGTCGGCGCGGCCCCTGCGCGGGACGGAGGCGGCGGCGCGGGTGGCCGAGGGCTTGCGCGCGCCTAGGTGAAGGCGGCGCGCAGGGCCATTTCGACCATGGCCGAAAAGCCCGTCTCGCGGTCGGCGCTGGGCAGGGCCTCGCCGGTCAGGATGTGATCGGAGACGGTGAGGATGGAGAGCGCGCGGCGCTGGTAGCGGGCGGCGAGGGTGTAAAGCTCGGCCGTTTCCATTTCGACGGCAAGGCAGCCGTGGCGCTGCAACTGGTCGTTCAGGTCGGGGCGCTCGTCGTAGAAGGTGTAGGAGGTGAAGATGCCGCCGACATGCACGGGGCCGGTGGCGGCGGCATGGGCCTTGGTGAGCAGGCCGAAATCGGCCACGGGGGCATAGCGCATCTCGCGGAAGATGCTGGAGGAGGGCGAGCCGATGGTGGAGGCGGATTGCGCCAGCACCACGTCGCGCAGGGCAATGTCCGGCTGCAAGGCCCCGCAGGAGCCGACGCGGATCAGGGTTTTCGCGCCGTAGTCGCGGATGAGTTCGTTGACGTAGATCGAGAGCGAGGGCATCCCCATGCCGGTGCCGTGGATGGTGACCGGATGGCCTTGCCATGTGCCGGTATAGGCCAGCATGCCACGCGTTTCCGAGACGAGCGTGGCGCCATCGAGAAAGCGCTCGGCCGCCCAGCGGGCGCGGTAGGGGTCGCCCGGCAACAGGCAGGTTTCAGCGATCTCGCCCGGCTTTGCGCCGATGTGAAAGGTCATGTGCAGCGGGTCCAGCTTGAGAAAACAGAAGGCCGCGTTCTGCGCGTTTGGCTGCGGGAGGGCAAGGGGGAGTGCAACGGGTTGCGCGGATGTTTGCCCCTTCGGCGGACTGAGGACGGGCGCGGAGGAGCGCCCGCTGGCGCGGGGGTTGCAGGCGCGACCGGCGCACGCGTTTTGCGGGTGTAAGGCGGCGCGCGGGGCCGCCGGTATGCGGCCTCGGGCGCCGCGCGCGGCGGCGGCGCGCGGCGGGCGGGCCGCAAAAGGGGCGGGCGTCCGGCCTTCTGGGCTGCGCCCGTCGCGCGGGCTACTCGGCGGCGATGGGGGCGGCGTCGACCAGACCGACGATGTCGAGCATGATGCGGTTCAGTTCGAAATCCTTGGGCGTGTAGACGGCAGCGACGCCGAGCGCGCGCAGGCGGGCGGCATCGGCCTCGGGGATGATGCCGCCGACCACCAGCGGGATATGCGACAGGTTGGCCGCGCGCATCAGGTCCAGCGTTTCGGTGATGAGCGGCAGGTGGCTGCCCGAGAGGATCGACAGGCCGATCACATGCGCCTGCTGGTCCTGCGCCGCCGTCACGATTTCGGCCGGAGTGAGCCGGATGCCTTCGTAATGGATGTCCATGCCGCAATCGCGGGCGCGGGCGGCGATCTGCTCGGCCCCGTTGGAATGGCCATCGAGCCCCGGCTTGCCGACAAGGAACTTGAGCGGGCGGCCGAGTTTGGACGACAGGGTGGCCACCGCCTCGCGGATCGGCTCCAGCCCTTCGGTGCGGTTGGAGGGGTTGCGGCTGACGCCGGTGGGGGCGCGGTATTCGCCGAAGGCACGGCGCACCACCGCCCCCCATTCGCCGGTGGTGACACCGGCGCGGGCGCAGGCGATGGAGGCGGGCATGATGTTGCTGCCATCGGCGCAGGCCTGTGCAAGGGCGGAGAGCGCGGCGCTGACCGCCTGCCCGTCGCGGGCGGCGCGCCATGATTGCAGGCGGGCGATCTGGTCGGCCTCGGCCTCGGGATCGGCGGCCATGATGCTGCCATCGCCCGTGGTGAGCGGCGAGGGTTCGGTAGTGGTGAAGCGGTTGACGCCGACCACGGTGGTTTCCTTGCTCTCGATCTTGGACAGGCGGACGGCATTCGCCTCGACCAGACGCGATTTCATGTAGTCGATGGCGGCGACCGCGCCGCCCATCGCGTCGATCTGGGCGAGTTCGGCGCGCGCGCCCTCTTTCAACTGCGTGACCTTGCGGTCGATGGCGGGGTTGCCGTCGAAGAGGTCGTCATATTCGAGAAGGTCGGTTTCATAGGCGAGGATCTGCTGCATGCGCAGCGACCATTGCTGATCCCACGGGCGGGGCAGGCCGAGCGCCTCGTTCCACGCAGGGAGTTGCACGGCGCGGGCGCGGGCGTTTTTCGACAGGGTGACCGCCAGCATCTCGATCAGGATGCGGTAAACGTTGTTTTCGGGCTGCGGTTCGGTGAGGCCGAGCGAGTTGACCTGCACCCCGTAGCGGAAGCGGCGGTATTTGGGGTTGGTGATGCCGTAGCGGGTTTCGGTGATCTCGTCCCAGAGGTCGACGAAGGCGCGCATCTTGCACAATTCGGTGACAAAGCGGATGCCCGCGTTCACGAAGAACGAGATGCGGCCGACCATGCTGGGGAAATCTTCGGGCGGGACCTTGCCCTTGAGGTCATCGAGCACGGCGCAGGCGGTGGCGAGGGCGAAGGCCAGTTCCTGTTCCGGCGTCGCCCCCGCCTCTTGCAGGTGGTAGGAGCAGACGTTCATCGGGTTCCATTTGGGCAGGTGCTTCTGCGTATAGGCCGCGACGTCGGTGATCATGCGGAGCGAGGGTTTCGGCGGGCAGATATAGGTGCCGCGCGAGAGGTATTCCTTGATGAGGTCATTCTGCACGGTGCCGTTGAGCGCGGCAATGTCGGCCCCCTGTTCCTCGGCCACCGCGATGTAGAGCGCCAGCAGCCAGGGGGCGGTGGCGTTGATCGTCATCGAGGTGTTCATCTGGTCGAGCGGGATCTGGTCGAACAGCGCGCGCATGTCGCCCAGATGCGCGACCGGCACGCCGACCTTGCCCACCTCGCCGCGCGCGAGCTGGTGATCGGAATCATAACCCGTTTGCGTGGGCAGGTCGAAGGCGACGGAAAGGCCGGTCTGCCCCTTGGAAAGGTTGGTGCGGTAGAGCGCGTTGGAGGCTGCTGCGGTGGAGTGACCCGCATAGGTGCGGAACAGCCATGGTGCGTCTTTGGTCATCGGAGCCTCCACCACGCGACTCAGGGTCGCGCAATAATGTTTCGCTTTGTGCCAGATAGGGGAAATATTATGGCGTTGTCAATTCGCTGCGTTGCGGCAATTCGCGGGGCAGGCGGGGAGGGGGGCGCTGCCCCCCGCGCTGCGCGCCCCCCCGGAGTATTTTCAAAGCAGCAATTGGATTGCGCGGGCGCGGGCTTTGGTTAGGGTTGGCGCATGTTCCAGTCGGTTGAAATCCCTGTATGGCTGGTGGTGGTGCTGTTTGCGCTGCCCGGCGTGGCTGCCCTGGACCGGATCATCGGGCCGGGGGTGCGCTGGTTTTTCCGGCGCAGGCTGGAGCGGCTGCTGGCGCGGGTGAATGCGCGGCTGGAGCGGAAGATCGAGCCGTTCAAGCTGATGCGGCGGCAGGATATGGTGGTGCGGCTGCTCTATGATCCGGCGGTGCTGGAGGCGGTGGCCGAGCGGGCGGCGGCGCGCGGGGTGCCCGGCGAGGTGGCGCTGGAGGAGGCGCGGACCTATGCGCGCGAGATCGTGCCGGGGTTTTCGGCGCTGTTCTATTTCGGGTTTGCGACGCGTGCGGCGCGGGCCCTGTCGGCGGTGTTCTTCCGGGTGCGGGTGGGGGTGGTGGCCGAGGAGACGCGCCAGATCGACCCGCGCGCCACGGTGATCTTCGTGATGAACCATCGCAGCAACATGGACTATGTGCTCGTCACCTGGCTGGTGGCGGGGCGGGCGGCGATTTCCTATGCGGTGGGGGAATGGGCGCGGGTCTGGCCCCTGAGCCGGCTGATCCGGGCGATGGGGGCCTATTTCATCCGGCGGGGGAATCACAATGCGCTCTACCGGCGGGTGCTGGCGCGTTACGTGCAGATGACCACGGCGGAAGGCACCACGCAGGCGGTGTTTCCCGAGGGCGGGCTGAGCCTGACGGGGCGGGTGGGCGCGGCGCGGATGGGGCTTTTGTCCTACATCTGGGCGGGGTTCGATCCGGCGGCGATCGAGAAGGGCGGGCGGGATGTGGTCTTTGTGCCGGTCGGGCTGGCCTATGACCGGGTGCTGGAGGACAGGCTGCTGGTGCGGGCCGCGCGCGAGGGCGGGCGGCGGTTTCGCGCGCCGCTGCTGCGGGTGATGTGGGAGGCGCTGCGGATTGCGTTCAAGCGCGCGGGGGGGCGGCGGTTCCTGTTCGGGACGGCGGCGGCGGGGTTCGGGCCGCCGATCTCGCTGCGGGCGCATCAGGCGGCGGGGGGCGATCTGGAGTCGCTGGGCGTGCGGTTGATGGCGGAGGTGGAGCGGGTGGTGCCGGTGCTGGCGGTGCCGCTGGTTGCGGCCTCGGTGGTGATGGACGTGCCGGTGCCGGAACTGGTGGCGCGGCTGGAGGCTGCGGGCGCGGTGATGCGGCTGGCGCCGGGTGGTCAGGAGCAGGCGGAGGCCGAGGGGCGCGCCGCGCTGCGCCTGCGCGGTCTTTTGGATGCAGAGGACAAGGTGGTGCCGGGAACGGAGGATTTGCTGGCGTTTTACGCGGCTCCGGTGCGGCAGCGGCTGGGAGAAGGGGCGGCGTGACTGTGGTTTCTGCGGCGCGGCAGACATAAAATTACAAAATAGGCCTTCATCCTATTGCAATATTGCGCGCTGGTTCATATTCCTTGGCCAGACGCCCGCTGATTCTGCGGCGCGGCATTGGACACAGCAGGATGGAGGCCCCGATGGCTCTGGACACGCAGACGGCGATCGCCGCCTATGAGGCGCCGATCAAGGACTTGTACGAGATTGGCGAGATGCCGCCCCTGGGCCATGTGCCGCGGCAGATGTATGCCTGGGCGATCCGCCGCGAGCGGCATGGCGAGCCGGAGGTGGCCATGCAGCAGGAGGTGGTGGACACCTGGACCATCGACAGCAACGAGGTGCTGGTGCTGGTGATGGCGGCGGGGGTGAATTACAACGGCGTCTGGGCGGGCCTTGGCCAGCCGATCAGCCCCTTTGACGGCCACAAGCAGCCGTTCCACATCGCGGGGTCCGATGCCTCGGGCATCGTCTGGGCGGTGGGTGACAAGGTGAAGCGCTGGAAGGTCGGCGACGAGGTGGTGATCCACTGCAATCAGGACGACGGCGATGACGAGGAGTGCAACGGCGGCGATCCGATGTTCTCGCCCACGCAGCGCATCTGGGGATACGAGACGCCCGACGGGTCCTTTGCGCAATTCACCCGCGTGCAGGCGCAGCAGCTGATGCCGCGGCCCAAGCATCTGACATGGGAGGAAAGCGCCTGTTACACGCTGACGCTGGCCACCGCCTACCGGATGCTGTTCGGCCACGAGCCGCATGACCTGAAGCCGGGGCAGAATGTGCTGGTCTGGGGGGCGTCGGGTGGTCTTGGGTCTTACGCGATCCAGCTGATCAACACGGCGGGGGCCAATGCGATCGGCGTCATCAGCGACGAGAGCAAGCGCGAGTTCGTGATGTCGATGGGCGCCAAGGGCGTGATCAACCGCAACGAATTCAAGTGCTGGGGCCAGTTGCCGAAGGTGGGCAGCCCGGAATATGCCGCATGGTTTGCCGAGGCCCGCAAGTTCGGCAAGGCGATCTGGGACATCACCGGCAAGGGCGTGAATGTGGACATGGTCTTCGAGCATCCGGGCGAGGCGACCTTTCCGGTCAGCTCGCTGGTCTGCAAGAAGGGCGGCATGGTGGTGATCTGCGCAGGCACCAGCGGGTTCAACTGCACCTTCGACGTGCGTTACATGTGGATGCACCAGAAGCGTTTGCAGGGCAGCCATTTCGCGCATCTCAAGCAGGCGAGCGCGGCGAACAAGCTGATGGTGGAGCGGCGGCTGGACCCCTGCATGTCGGAGGTGTTCCCGTGGCAGGACATTCCCAAGGCGCATACCAAGATGCTGCGCAACCAGCACAAGCCGGGCAATATGGCGGTTCTGGTGCAGGCCCCTGCGGCAGGGCTGCGCACCTTTGACGATACGCTGGAGGCCAGCCGCCGCGGCTGATCTGCCGCATGGCGAGGCAGGATGCCGCCGCAAGCCCGGGCTTGCGGCGGCTTTTGCATGGCAGGTCCATTCCAATGGTGACGGGTGCATGGCTTGGGCGCATATATGGGCGCGCATCCGGCGTATTTTGCCGGTGAAGTCGGGCCGGATTATTGCGGATGGTATTGTCATGCATCACGACTGGGTTTGCGAGGTGCTGGAAGATTTGAGGTCCTATGCGCTGGACAACGGGTTGCCCGCGACGGCGGCCCAGGTCGAGGAAGTGCTGCGCGTGCTACGGGCCGAGTTGCGGGGCGCCGAGGGGCCGCTGGGGCGGCCACCGGCCGGGCGCAAGCGAAACTGAGTGCGGGCGAAACTGCGTGCGGGCGGGGGCGTGGCATCTGGCGCAGGCGCCGGCTTGGCCCTATGGTCGCGGCCATGAGCATGACCGCATCCCCCGCCCCACGGCCGACACCGGCCATCCTGACCCTGTCTGACGATCAGGCCGAGGCGCATGACCGGGTGGCGGCAGACCTGCTGGCGGCAGGGATCGACCTGGACCACGGCGGGCTGGAGCCGCCGGGCGAGGGGAAATCGACTGTGCTGGCGGTGATGGGCAAGGCCGGATCGGGCAAGACCATGCTGCTGGCACAACTGACGCGGGCGATGATCGATGCGGGCGTCGAGGTGGTTTCGGGCGATTACGAGGGCAAGAAGCGCAAGGACCGGCGCACGCTGGCGGTGCTGGCCCCGACCAACAAGGCGGCGAGCGTCTTGCGCATGCGCGGGGTTCCGGCGACGACCATCCACCGCATCCTCTATACGCCGCTTTATGATCCGCAATACGAGAAGATTGCCGAATGGCTGACCGGAACGGGGGACCGTCCGGTGATCGAGGACCTTCCCGATCTGGCGCTGGACCGCGCCTTTGCCTTCTATCAGCAGGTTGCGTCGATTCCGGGGGCCTTGGCGGCGGCGGGGCTGCGGGGCTCGGATTTCATCAAGGGCTGGAAGCGGCGGGACGAGCCACTGGATGTGGGGTTCATCGACGAATCTTCCATGCTGGACGAGCGGCAGTTTGACGACCTGCGCGAGATTTTCCCGACGCTGGTGCTGTTTGGCGATCCGGCGCAGCTTGCGCCCGTGGGGCAGTCGGGCAGCATGGTGTTCGACCGTCTGGGTGACAGCAAGAAGCTGATGCTGAACCGCATCCACCGGCAGGCGCAGGACAACCCCATTCTGGACCTTGCGCATGCTCTGGCCGACCCCGACATCGGGTTTGACCGGTTCGAGCGGATGGTGGAGGAGGCGGCCAAGCGCGACGAGCGGGTGGTCTGGGCCGAGCGGGTGGATGCCGACATGATGGCGCGCTCGCCCGCGCTTGTGTGGCGCAATGCGACGCGCATCCGGCTGATCACCGCGTTCCGGGCGGCGCATGGCGCGCCGGATGATGCGCTGCTGCCGGGAGAGCCCTTGATCTGCGACGGGATCGAATTGCCGCTGAAGCACCGCAAGAAGCGCATCGATCTGGAGGCGCGGGGGCTGATCAAGGGGGCGCAGGTGATTTACCTCGGCCCCGGCAACCGGCCCGGATTTGCAAAGATCCATGTGGTCGGCGCGGAGGACCCGCAGGTTTCGGCCGCCAGCATCATCAAGATCGAGCGTCCCGACGAGGACGAGCCGCTGATTGCCTCGGCCGCGACGATGGGGGCGGCGTTTCTGCACGGGGCGGCGGTGACGATCCACAAGGCGCAAGGCAGCCAGTGGGAGAATGTGCAGGTGTTCGCGCCCGATCTCTTTGCCGCCGCACAGGCGGGCCGGTCGGAGGCAGGGTTGCCGCTGTGGAAGCGGCTGGCCTATGTGGCGATCACGCGGGCCGAAAAGCGGCTGTTCTGGGTGGTGCGGGCGCGTCTGGCGCGGCCCCTCGGGCCGCTGGTGGTCGATGATCTGAAGCCCGCCTCGGTCCCGCTGACGCTGAGCGCGCAAAGCGACGGCTGACCCTTTATCCCGTGCCCCCTGCGCGTTAGGGTGCGGGGCAAGGACAGGAGGCCCCCCATGCGCTGTGTATTCGTTCAGTTCCGCTGCACCCCCGGCAAGACCTATGAGGTGGCCAATGCCATCTGGGACCGCGAGGTGGTGTCCGAGATGTATTCGACCAGCGGGGAATATGACCTGATGGCCAAGGTCTACATTCCCGAGGATCAGGATGTGGGGCAGTTCCTGAACGCGGCGCTGTTCGACATTCCGGGCATCAGCCGCACGCTGACCACGATGACATTCCGCACGTTCTGACCACTGGGACATTGCGCCCGGTTGCGCCGGGGCGGGGTCGCCGCCATATCAGGGGTGACCACGAGGAGACAGACTTGGACCGTATCACCTTGCCCGAACGCCCTGAGTGGCGCGCGAAAGCGGCAGAGCTTGGCTTTACCTTTGCCGATATGCATGGCGAGCCCTATTGGGACGAAAGCTCGGCCTATGCCTTCACGCTCGAGGAGATCGAGGGGCGGATCGAGGACCCCTGCACCGAATTGCACGCCATGTGCCGCGAGGCCGTGGCGACGGTCTTGGCCGATGAAGGGCTGATGGAGCGCCTGGGCCTGCCGCGCCTGCGCTGGGAGTTCATCCGCGACAGCTGGGAGGCGGGCGAGCCCGAGCTTTATGGGCGGTTTGACCTTGCCTATGATGGCAAGGGTCCGGCCAAGCTGCTGGAATACAACGCCGATACGCCGACCTCGCTTTATGAGAGCGCCAGTTTCCAGTGGCTGTGGTATGAGGAACAGGTGGCCGCGCGGGTGCTGCCCGAAGGGTCGGACCAGTTCAACCGGATCCACGAGGCGCTGGTCGAGCGGTTTGCCGAGATGTTCGCGCCCGACACCGACCTGCATTTTGCCGCGATGGCGGGTGCGCCCGAGGATTATGCCACCGTCGAGACGATGGCATGGGCCGCGCGTGAGGCGGGGATGGGCGCGCATTACACCGATCTGGAGAAGATCGGGATCAGCGATCAGGGCCAGTTCACCGATGCCGAGGATCGGGTGATCGGCACGCTGTTCAAGCTATACCCGTGGGAAGACCTGTTCGCGGACGAGTTTTCGGCCCATCTTGCGAGCGCGCAATGCCGGTTCATCGAACCTCCGTGGAAGGCGCTGCTTTCCAACAAGGCGATCTTGCCGGTGCTCTGGCAGATGTATCCGGGGCATCCGAACCTGTTGCCTGCGTTTTTCGCCGATGACACCAAGGGATTGGCCGATGCCGCGCATCTGATGCTGGCGGGGCATGTGACCAAGCCGATCTTCTCGCGCGAGGGGGCATCGGTGACGATCACCGCGCAAGGGCGGGTGCTGGAACGGGCCACCAACCGCGATTATGACCGGCACCCGATGATCGTGCAGGGCTATGCGCCCTTGCCGGTGATGGGCGGGATGCGCCCTGTCATCGGCGCATGGGTGGTGGGAGAGACTTGTGTGGGCATGGGGGTGCGCGAGGATCGCGCGCTGATCACGCAAGACCTGTCGCGGTTCAAGCCGCATTTCATTGAAGGATAGGGCCATGAAAAGATCACGCGCGGTATCGCTGGGGATATTGGGGGCGGCGGCCTTTGGTCTGGCGGCCTGCCAGCAGGAAGAGCAGACCGATGCGGCGGCTTTTCCGGATGAGGCGTCCTGCGTGGCGGCCGCGGCGCAGAGCGGCTGGTTCACCCGTGAGGATTGCGCCGCGACCTTTGCCGAGGCACAGGCTTTGCACGCGGAAACGGCCCCGCGTTACGAAAGCCGCGAGCTTTGCGAACAGGAGCATGGCGCGGGGAATTGCGGCGGTGACACCGTGGCCGGATCGGGCGGGGGCGGCAGCATCTTCATGCCGCTGCTGGCGGGCTATCTGATCGGGCAGGCGCTGGGCGGCGGGCGCGCGATGGCGCAGCCGGTGGTGCCGAAGGCGGGCGGCGGCTATGCGACGCCGACGGGGGGCACCCAACTTTCGCGGCTCAATTCCACCGGCAAGATGGGCACGGCGGCCTTTGCCAAGGGGCCGACCACGGTGGGCCAGCCGCCGATGACGCGGGCGGCGGTGGCAAGCCGCGGCGGTTTTGGCGGATCGGCGGCCACGCGGTCGGTGGGCGGATGAAAAAAGGGGGCATTGCGCCCCCTTTTGCCTGCCGTGCGGGTGCCGGTCAGATCGACAGGCAGACGTATTTCATTTCCAGATAATCTTCCATCCCGTGATGGCTGCCCTCTCGGCCAAGGCCGGATTGCTTGACGCCGCCGAAGGGGGCCACCTCGGTCGAGATGATGCCGGTGTTCACGCCGACGATGCCGTATTCCAGCGCCTCTTGCACGCGGGTCACGCGGCCGATGTCGCGGCTGTAGAAATAGCTGGCAAGGCCGAAGATGGTGTCATTGGCCTTGGCCACCACTTCCTCTTCGGTGTCGAACTTGAAGAGCGGCGCGAGCGGGCCGAAGGTTTCTTCATTCGTCACCAGCATGTCATCGGTGACGCCGGTCAGGATGGTGGGTTCGAAGAAATTGCCGCCCAGTTTGTGCCGGTTGCCGCCGGTTTCGATTTTCGCACCTTTGGCGGTGGCGTCGGCGATGTGTTCCTCGACCTTTTCCACGGCGGCGGCATTGATGAGCGGGCCGAATTGCACGTCTTCGGACAGGCCATCGCCCACGCGGGTTTTCGCCACCGCGGCCTGAAGCTTCTCGGCAAAGGCATCATAGACGCCGGCCTGCACATAGATGCGGTTCGCGCAGACGCAGGTTTGCCCGTTGTTGCGGAACTTCGACATCATGGCACCCGCCACGGCGGCATCGAGATCGGCGTCGTCGAACACGATGAAGGGGGCGTTGCCGCCCAGTTCCATCGAGCACTTCATCACCTGATCGGCGGCCTGACGCAGCAGGATGCGGCCCACCTCGGTCGAGCCGGTGAAGGTGAGTTTGCGCACCAGATGGTTTTCGCAGAATTCCTTGCCGATGTCGGAGGATTTCTTCGAGGTGATGACCGAGAGGATGCCCTTGGGCAGGCCCGCGCGTTCGCCAAGGACCGCCATCGCCAGCGCCGAAAGCGGGGTCTCGGCGGCGGGGCGGGCGACGAAGCCGCAGCCTGCGGCAAGGGCGGGGCCTGCCTTGCGGGCGATCATGGCGTTGGGGAAGTTCCACGGGGTGATGGAGCCGACCACACCGATGGGCTGTTTGAGCACGGTGATGCGCTTGTCGCGCTGGTGGCCGGGGACGGTTTCGCCGTAAACGCGTTTCGCCTCTTCGCCGAACCATTCGATGAAACTGGCACCATAGGCCACTTCGCCCTTGGCCTCGGCCAGCGGTTTGCCCATTTCGGCGGTGAGGATGGTGCCAAGATCATCCTGATTGGCCATCATCAACTCGAACCACTTGCGCATGACCTGCGCGCGTTCCTTGCCGGTGCGCGCCGCCCAGTCTTTCATTGCCGTGTTGGCGGCGGCGATGGCGCGGGCGGTTTCGGCGCGGCCAAGGTTCGGGACGCGGGCAATCTCGTCGCCGCGCGCGGGGTTGATGACGGCAAAGCTGTCGCCGTCATCGGCCTCGATCCACTCGCCCGCGACATAGGCGCGGGTGGCGAGCAGCGTCGGGTCTTTCAGCAGCGACGCGAGATCGGTCACGGAATCGAGCATTTGGGGCCTCCCATTTCGGTTTGGACCATGCAAAGCATGGGGCGGGCGGGCTGTCCAGTTCCGACGGGGGCGGCGGGCAGGATCGTGCCAGTTTTTTGATCAAATCGGGACGGACTGGATGGATTTTGCAAGCGCGGCAGACCGGGCCTATGCCAACGGCGCCTTCATTCCGGGGGCGGACGGATTTGTGCCGAAATGGCAGGCGCAGGCGGCGGCGTTCCGGGGAGAGGCGCGGGCAGAGCTCGGGCTGGCCTATGGGGCGGGCGCGCGGCAGGGGTTCGATCTGTTCCTGCCCGAGGCCACACCGCGCGGGCTGATGGTGTTCTTGCACGGCGGCTACTGGATGGCCTTTGACCGTGGCGACTGGTCGCATCTGGCGGCGGGCGCGGTGGCGCGCGGCTGGGCCTGTGCGGTGCCGTCTTACACGCTGGCCCCCGAGGCGCGGATCGCGGACATGACGGGCGAGGCGGCGGCGGCGGTGCGGGCGGCGGCGGCGCGGGTGCCGGGGCCAGTGGTGGTGACCGGCCATTCGGCGGGCGGGCATCTGGCGGCGCGGATGGCTTGCGAGGGCGGGCCAGAGGTGGCGCGGGTGGTGCCGATCTCGCCCCTGGCCGATCTGCGGCCGCTGCTGGAGACACAGATGGCGGCGACGCTGCGGCTGGACAGCACAGAGGCGGCGGCGGAGAGTCCGGCCCTCCTGCGCCCGCGTGCGGGCGTGCAGGCCCATGTCTGGGTCGGCGGGCAGGAGCGGCCCGCGTTTTTGTGGCAGGCGCGCGTGCTGTCGGAGGAATGGGCCTGCCCGTGGACCGTGGAGGCGGGGCGGCACCATTTCGAGGTGGTGGACGGTTTGACCGATCCGGAAAGCGCGCTGGTGCGGGCCTGTCTCGACGGGCTGTAGGCAGGTCGTCAGGGAGCGGTGTCGAAGGCCGCGAGCTTTTCAAAATCGATCTGTTCGACGAACGGCATCATCTGATCGACCGGCAGGCCGCTGATATTGACCAGAATGCGCTGATCGACCAGCGTCATCAGGCTGTTGTCCTGTTCGAGCAGCTTGGCGCCGGGGACTTCGACCAGTTTGCCCATCATCGCAAGCATCTGCTCGTTCATGAACATGCCCGCCATGCCCATCGTCATCATCGGGCTGTCGGCGGTGATCGAGAGGGTCATGGTGTTGCCGGACGCGTCGGAATAGCGCGCCTCGGTCCCGGCACCGCCGCCGGCCAAGGCGAGGTTGGATGTGTAGTCTTCGTTGACCGAAAGGGTCCAGCCGTCGGGGGCGGGAGGCAGGAGGGCGATGATGCGGGCCTGCTTTTGCAGAGCCAGCGCGCCGGAGGCCATCGCCATGTCAAGGGTGGTGGTCTTGAGATCACCGCGCGCATAGGCCTCGAGCGCGGATTGCAGCTTGTCGCTGACCTCGTCCGCGAGGGCGCAAAGGGGCAGGGCGCAAAGGGAGAGCGAGGCGAGAAAGAGGCGCATGGGAGGCTCCGGGTTGATCTGGCCGGAGTATGGCGGGTTTTGACCTTGGGGCAAGCGTGCCGGCAGGGGCGTCAGGTATGGAAAACCCGATCAGGAGTTGGCGTGCATGCGTTCGATATAGGCGCGCATTTCCTCGGCTTCTTGCCGCGCATCGCGCAGGCCGCTCATTGCGGCGCGCAGTTCCGCCTCGGTCTGGGCGATCTGGTTCATCAGTTCGGCCTCGCGTTGTTCGAGGTAGATGATGGCCTGATCGCGGGTTTCCTCGGCCTCGTGGAGCATGGTGGACAGACGGTCCATCTCGCCCATGTCACCCCCCGCGACGCGGGCAAAGCGGTGGAGCACCCAATGCGCGAACCACCCCAAGGCAAAGGCGGCCATGAGGATGATTGCGGTGACGATGATAAACTCTGTGCGATTCATACGCCTTGGGTCGTGGAAGCTGCCATCGGACTTGGCCTAGCCGTCACGGGCCGGTCGCGCAAGGGGGCGGCGGGTCTTTTCTTGCGGGGCGACCGAGGGGCTGTCGTCTTCGGCCAGTGCCGCAGCGACATCGCCTGCGGCTGCTGCGCCTGCTGCGCCGGCGGCCTCGGCTGCCCCGTTGCCGGAGGCGGCTCCGGCGCTGGTCCCGGCAGTGGCCTGCGGCTGGTCGAGCAGAGTGAACTCGATCCGGCGGTTGGCCTCGCGCCCGGCTTCGGTCGTGTTGTCGGCGATCGGGTTGGCTTCACCGTAACCCTTGGCGGTCAGCGCCGAGATGGCGACGCCGCGACCCTGCAGCGCCAGCAGGACAGCTTCGGCGCGGGCTTGGCTCAGGGCCAGATTGCCGCTGTCGGAGCCTTGGCTGTCGGTGTAGCCGCCGATTTCCATGCGCACGTCGGGGCAGTCTTCCAGCACCTCGGCCAAGGCATCCATGATGCCGACGGTCTGGCCGTCGATCTCGGCGGAGCCGGGGGGGAAGGTGATCTTGCGGCTGGAGAGAATGGCGGTGACCTCGGCGGCACATTCCTGCGCGGTGGGCAGGCCGGCGAGCGGATCGAGCTTTTCGTCATAGCGGACCGAGACCTTGAACGTCTGGCCTTGCCCCAGCTTGTCGGACAGCACCTGCGAGATGCGGCCGCGCGCATTCTGCGAGCCGGTGACGCCTTCGACCTCGACCGTATCGGCGCGCACCAGCACGCGGCCCTCGGCCAGTTCGCCCAAGGATTCCAGCCCTGCCAGCACGCGCACCGGCCAGCCATCGGGCAGATCGTCGTCGATGCGGGTGGCGCTGTAGACCTTGCCGACGCCAAAGCGGGCCTGCGCATAGCTGGAGACCGCGTCGCGCAAAAGCTCGTCGGTGACGCGGCCCCGAAGTTCGACGCGGCCCTCGGGCGACAGGCTGGCGGTAAACTCGGCGGGGCCAAGCGCGGCGTCGGATTTGCGTTCGAGCACGGCGCTGAGCGAGAACACGTCGGGCAGGGCGGAATCAAGCTCGCCCACCACGCGGTCAAACTCTGCCTGCGAGACAGAATCGGCGGCGACGAGCGACACATCGGCATCCGAGAAGGTGACGGTGGCCGCGCCGAGGGTTTTCACCGCATTGATCGCGGTGCTGACCGCGTCGGCCCAACTGGGCGAGGGCACGCCCAGACCGACGGTGCAATTGGGCCGTCCTTCGACGCCCGCCGCGCTGCCTGCCGCCAGAATACGGGTGCGGGCGCGGTCGGTATCGGCCGAGCAGGCATCAAAGCGCGCGCCCTGCGCGTCGAGCACGAAGCGCAGGGTGAAGGGGGTCAGCACCGGACGAGGGGCGGAAATATCGATCGCGACCTGAAGTCCGGCGGGTTTGGCGGCATTGAGTTCGTTCGTCAGACGGCGCTGTTCGTCGGCGCTGCTGGCGATGGCGGTGATCTTGACCCCGCTTTGCGAGACAGAGACCTTGGAGCGCGGCAGGCGGCGGATCGCCTCCATCCCGTAGGCGAAGGCTTCGTTCCAGCCTTCGGGGGCGGGATAGGCGGCGGTTTCGAGCATGTCGGAAATCGCCCCGTCCGAGCGCAGGGATTCCGCCTCGGCCAGCAGGGCCTCGACCGAATCATTGTCGGGCAAGAGGCCGATGAGCTGGATGCCATCATCATTGCGCAGCATCTCGATGGAGAATTTCGGCGCCTCGATGGCCTTGACCGGGGTCACGTCAAGCATGTCGCGCACGCGCGAGGCGTCGATCACCGATCCGGCCAGATTGACGGCACGAAAGCGCGCGGCCTCGTTCGGGGCGGTGCCGGTGAGGTGAAGTTGCAGCCCGTTGGCCTCGACCGTGGCCCATGTGATGCCGGCATCGAGCAGGCGCGACGTGACCGCCTGTTCCGAGCGTTGCTCGATCACGATGGCCGAGGCCCAAGCGGCAAGGGCCGCCATCACGCCCGCCCCTGCCACCGCGCCCCCTGCGATGAGCGCATGGGGCAGCGGGCCGTTTGCAATGCGCGCACGGGCCTTGGCGCCGATACGGGTGGTCAGGGTGAGCAGGCGCTTGGGCAAGGCAGGGTCCTGTCTTTGGCCATCCGCCGGTGGGCGGTCGGCAAAATGCAAAGGGCATGGCACGCGCGCCGCCCCGTTCTGGCGGCTGTGCCTGCGCCTTGTCATAAAAGCCCGGCAGGCCGGGATCAATCAGAGCGCTGCGGCAGCGGCAAGAAACAGCGCAACGATGAAGCCCGCATCGCGGTTGGCGCGGAACTGGGCAAGGCAGGAGGCCGGATCGTCGATGTTGAGCCGCGCCATCTGCCGCACCATGTGCCAGCCAAAGGCCCAGACGCCACCCAGCGCCACGGCCAGTTGCAACGGCTGGCGCGCGGGCAGGAGCGCCAGCAGCACGGCCAGACCCATCAGCGCGACCGTGGCGAGAAGGAACAGCTTGAGCCACCAGCCGGTATCGGTGCCGAACAGCCGCGCGGTGGATTTGACGCCGATCAGGGCGTCATCCTCGCGGTCCTGATGGGCATAGATGGTGTCGTAGAACAGTGTCCATGTGATGCCGGAGGCGTAAAGCGCGAGGGCGGCGGGCGGCACCGTGCCTGCATGCGCCGCCCAGGCCAGCACCGCGCCCCAGTTGAAGGCGAGGCCCAGAAATACCTGCGGCCACCATGTGAAGCGCTTGGCGAAGGGGTAGATCGCGACCAGCGCCAGCGAGGCGATGCCGAGCGCGATGGCAAGGGCGTTGTAGGTGAACAGGATCAGCGCCGCGAGCCCCGCCTGCACCGCCATCCAGACCAGCGCCTGACGCGGAGTGACCTGCCCCGAGGGAATCGGACGCGAGCGGGTGCGGGTGACCCGCGCGTCGAAATCGCGGTCGGTGATGTCATTCCATGTGCAGCCCGCGCCGCGCATCAGGAACGCCCCCGCCGCACAGCTGAGCGCCAGCCACAGGTCCCACAGGCGATAGCCATCCACCGCCGCCGCCAGCGCGATGGCCCAGAGGCAGGGAATCAGCAAGAGCCATGTGCCGATGGGCCGGTCCGCCCGGCTGAGCCGCAGATAGGGGCGGCTGGCGCGGGGCGCAAAGCGGTCAACCCAGTTGCCGGCAGGCGCGTCGGCCACCATCCCCGCCACTGGCCCGGCTTCGGCCTCTGGCGTTTCCGGAAATTGGGTCATAGCTTGGGCCTATGGATGCGAAGGTCAGACTCTATGTAGATCAGCCCTTGGGGCGGGGGCAAGCGGTGGCGGTCGGCCCCGATCAGGCCAATTACCTGTTTGCGGTGATGCGCCTTGCCCCGGGGGCGGGGGTGTTGCTGTTCAACGGGCGCGACGGCGAATGGCTGGCGCGGGTGGCCGATGCGGGCAAACGGCGCGGCGTCCTGCTGTGCGAGGCGCAGACGCGGCCCTTGCTGGCGCCGCCCGATCTGTGGCTGCTGTTTGCCCCTGTCCGCAAGGAGCGCACGCAGTTCATCGTGGAAAAGGCGGTGGAGCTCGGGGTGGCGCGGCTTGTGCCGGTGACGACGCGCTATACCCAGTCCGAGCGTTGGCGGCATGACAAGCATGTGGCCCATGTGATCGAGGCGGCCGAGCAATGCGGCGCGACCTTCGTGCCGGATCTGGCCGGGGTGCAACCGCTGGCGCAGGTGCTGAAGGGCTGGCCCGACGGGCGGGAGCTGTTCTGGGCCGATGAGGCCCTGGCGGGACAGTCCGGCGCGATGGGCTCTTCCGCCCTGACGGGCGTCATCGCGGCACCGGCGGCAATTCTGGTGGGGCCGGAGGGTGGCTTTTCGGAGGAGGAAAAGGCGCTGTTGCGCGGTCTGCCCTTTGTCCGCCCGATGCGTCTTGGCCCGCGCATCCTGCGCGCCGAGACGGCGGCGGTGGCGGCCCTGGTGCTGTGGCAGGCGGCGGCGGGGGATTGGCGATGATCCGTCCCGAGGCGCAGGCCGCGCTTTGGCGCTGGCGCGAGGTGGCGCTGGGGGCCTTGGTGGTTGCGCTGGGGCTGTGGCTGATGCGGCTGGGCGGCTACCTTTTGTTGCCCTTGGGCGCGGGGGTCTGCCTTGCCGGCGGGGCGCTGGGGGTTCTTGCATGGCGGCGGATGCGCTTTGTGCCTGCGGGGGACGCGCCCGGCGTTGTGCAGGTCGACGAGGGACAGGTGAGCTATATGGGCCCGCAGGTCGGCGGCTTTGTCAGCCTGCGCGATCTGGTGGAGTTGCGTCTGATCTCGCTGCGCGGGCGGCGGCTGTGGCGGCTCAAGCAGGCAGATGGTCAGGCCCTTCTTATCCCGGTGGAGGCGGCAGGGGCCGAGGCGCTGTTCGACGCATTCTCGAGCCTGCCCGGCCTGTCGAGCGCAGGGCTGGTCGCCGCTCTGGCCCCTGCCTCCCCCGCGCGCACGGACAGCCGGGCGGTGGCGGCGATGGGCGAGAACCGTGTGGTCTGGCGACGGGCCGGGCCGGGCGTCGTGGCGGGCGCGGAGCGGCCCCGACGATAACCTTTTGTGATATGACCCGCGCGCTGCATCGCGCCATCTTGACTTGGCCTGCGCCGCAAGACACCTGTAGCGCCGATGCACCTGATCTCAGCCGGAGCCTGAACCCATGTCTATCCCTCAATCCGGCGGCGGAGTGATCGAGCATTTTGACCAGCTGGCCGGCCTGATGGAATCGGGCTGCAAGCCCAAGGACGCATTGCGCATCGGCACAGAGCACGAGAAATTCGGTTGGCTCGAGGACAGCCGGATGCCCTTGCCCTATGCCGGAGAGCGCTCGATCTCGGCCCTGTTCGATGGATTGCAGGCCCGCTTTGGCTGGAAGGCGGTGCGCGAGGGCGACAATGTGATCGGCCTGCACCGCAACGGCGCCAATATCAGCCTCGAGCCGGGTGGCCAGTTCGAGCTTTCGGGCGCGATGATGGCGGATATGCATGAAACCGCCGCCGAATTGCGCCAGCATCTGGAAGAGGTGCAGGCCATTGCGGGGCCGATGGGCGTGCGCTTCATGGGGATCGGGGCCGCACCGGAATGGACCCATGCGCAGATGCCGGTGATGCCCAAGGGACGCTATCGGCTGATGACCGATTACATGGGCCGTGTGGGAACGCATGGCACCCAGATGATGTATCGCACCTCGACGGTGCAGGTGAACCTCGACTACGCCTCCGAGGCGGATATGGTGAAGAAGCTGCGGGTGGCGCTCGCGCTGCAACCGGTGGCGACCGCGCTCTTCGCCTCCAGCCCGTTTTTCGACGGCAAGCCCAACGGCCACCGCAGCTGGCGCAGCCGCATCTGGCGGGGGCTCGATGACAGCCGCACCGGCATGCTGCCCTTTGCCTTCGAGGGGGATTTCGGCTTTCAGGCCTATGTCGACTGGGTGCTGGATGTGCCGATGTATTTCGTCTACCGCGAGGGGAAGTACATCAACGCGCTGGGCCAGTCCTTCCGTGATTTCCTGAAGGGCGCGTTGCCCGCGCTGCCCGGCGAATTGCCCACGCTGTCCGACTGGGCCGACCATATGACAACGGTGTTCCCCGAAGCGCGGGTCAAGAAATACATCGAGATGCGCGGCGCGGATTGCGGTGACGAGGCCCATATCAACGCGCTGCCCGCCTTCTGGCTGGGTCTGATGTATGACCAGACCGCGCTGGATGCCGCCTGGGATCTGGTCAAGGGGTTTGACGCCCAGACGCGCGAGGCGCTGCGCGTCGCGGCCTCCGTCTCTGCGCTGAAGGGAGAGGCGAACGGCATCCGGCTGGAGAGCCTCGCCCGCGCGGCGGTCGATCTGTCGCGCGCCGGCCTGAAGGCGCGGGGCCTCGGGGAAGAGGTCTATCTCGCGCCGCTCGAGGCGTCGCTGGAGAGCGGCGAGGTGCAGGCCGACCGCTTTCTGCGCCTTTATGGCACGCAATGGCAGCACTCTCTGACGCCGATTTACGAGGCGACCAGCCTCTGAGGGGGGCCAGCCCCCCGCGCTGCGCGCTCCCCCCGGAGTATTTCGGAAGCAGCAATGCAAACGCGCTTTGTCTTGCTGCTTTCCCAAATACTCCCCGCGCGGAGCGCGCGCCCGAGGAGACGCGGCGCAGCCGCGCGACGAGACAAGTCAGCTGCGGCGCAAGCCGCGCCTCTGGATCACCGCCGGAGCAGGGCGGGACGGCGGGCGGGCGTTTGCGTCATTTGCGGCCGATCCTCGGCTCGGTTCCGGCGCGGAGCCGCGCGATATTGGCGCTGTGGCGGGCGAAGACCAGCGCGCCGAGGGCGATGGCCAGCACCGTCATCTCGGGGTAGCCCAGCACCGCGAGCCAGATCGGGGTGAGCGCCACGGCCACCAGCGCCGAGAGCGACGAGATGCGGCTGACGGCGGCGGTGGCGGCCCATGTGGCACAGGCGGCGAGGCCGACGGGCCAGGCCAGTGCCAGCAGGGTGCCGAGGAAGGTGGCCACGCCCTTGCCGCCCTTGAACCCCAGCCAGACCGGGAAGAGGTGGCCCAGAAAGCTGAACAGCGCCGCGACCTGCGCGGCATCGGGCCCCACGAGCGCGCGCGCGATCAGCACCGCGATGCCGCCCTTGCCCGCGTCGAGGAGCAGGGTGGCAAGGGCCGCGGGCTTGTTGCCGGTGCGCAGCACATTGGTGGCCCCGATGTTGCCGGACCCGATCTTGCGCAGATCGCCCAGACCGAGGACGCGGGTGATGACGATGCCGAAGGGCACTGAGCCCAGCAGGTAGGCGAGTGCTGCCGTGACGAGGAGCAAGAGGGGGGCAGAGGTGAGATCGGGCATTAGGATGCGGCTCCGTAAACCTGATGGCCTGCAACAAAGGTGGAGAGAACCTTGCCCTCCATCCGCGCGCCGTCAAAGGGGGTATTTTTCGATTTCGACGCCAGCGTGAAGCGGTCGAGCATGAACGGCGTGTCGGGGTTGAACAGCACAAGGTCCGCGGGGGCGCCTTCGGCCATCCGGCCCTGCGGCAGGCCAAGGCGGCGCGCGGGGTTCAGCGACAATGCGCGGAACAGTTGCGGCAGGGTGAGCTGGCCCGCGTGGAACAGGCGCAAGGAGGCTGGCAAGAGCGTTTGCAGGCCGACCGCGCCCGAGGCGGCATCCTCGAAGGGGAGGCGCTTGGACTCTTCGTCGGCGGGCGTGTGGAAGCTGCCGATCACGTCGATCAGCCCGCTGGCCACCGCGTCGATCATCGCCAGACGGTCATCTTCCGACCGCAGCGGCGGGGTGAGCTTGAAGAAGGTGCGGTAATCGCCCACGTCGAATTCGTTCAGCGTCAGGTGGTGGATCGAGACGCCGGCGGTAACGTCCAGCCCGTTGGCCTTGGCGCGTTCCAGAGCGGGCAGGCTGCGGGCGGTGGTGATCTGGTCGGCGTGATAGCGCGCGCCGGTCATCTCGATCAGGCCGAGGTCGCGGTCGAGACCGATGCGTTCGGCCATCGGATGCACCGCCGGGATGCCGCGCAGGGAGGCGAACTTGCCGCTGGTCGCCGAGGCGCCCTTCGACAGGCCTGGCTCCTGCGGATGGCCGATCACCAGCGCGCCGAGGCTGCGGGCATAGGTGAGCGCGCGTGACAGCACCTTGGCGTCGGTGGTGACGCGGGCGGCATCGGTGAAGGCGATGGCGCCAGCGTCGAGCAGGAAGCCGATCTCGGTCATCTCGCGCCCGTCGCGGCCCTTGGTCAGGGCGGCCATGTGGCGGATGCGCACGGGCGAGGCCTCGGCGGCGCGGCGGGTGACGAATTCCAGCACCTCGGGCGTGTCGATGGCGGGGGTTGTGTCGGGGCGGGCGATGATGGTGGTGACCCCGCCCGCCGCTGCCGCCAGCCCGGCGGAGCGGAAGGATTCCTTATGCCGCTCGCCCGGCTCGCCGATCTTCACGCCCCAGTCGACGATGCCGGGGGCAAGGCAGGCGCCGCCGCAGTCGATCACCTGCGCACCCTTGGGGGCGGAGGCCGCACCGATGGCCGCGATCTGCCCGGCATCGATGATGACATTGCCGGTGGTGACGGTGTCGCCTTCGGGGTCGATGATGCGGGCGTTTTCCAGAAACAGGGTCATCGCGGTGCCTTTGTGCAGCGAAAGAAGCATCAGCGCGCCTGCATCAGGCGGGCGGCGTCGGCGTTGGGATCGGCGAGGTATTTGATCAGATGGCGTTCGCCCGTCACGGTGGTGATCTGCACCGATCCGAGGAAGGCGCGGGCCGAGGTGATCTGCGCACGCGGGATGACGAGCCCGCGCGGCCCGATGAGGCGGTTCTGCGTGAGATACCACAGATCGCCGAGCGCCTCGGAGGCGACATAGGCCGCGCGCACCGCGATGGCGAGGGCCGCCCCGATCGGCCCCATGACCGGATAGGGGTTGCCCTGCCAGAGCAGGAACAGCCCCACCGCCGCACCGAGGCCGACCGCCATGATGAGATGCGCGCGCCAGTAGGTCAGCCGGTCGGGGGTGAAGGTGGCGAGCAGGGTTTCGCCTTCGGTCAGGACGGGCGCCATCACCCGGCCCCCCAGACGAAGAGGGTGACGAAGATGGCCAGCAGGATCAGCACGACCATGGCCACCCGGCCCGACATCGCGGCATCCGAGGGGCGCTTTTTCACCGGCACGTCGAGGGTATCGGCGGCGGCGTCATAGCTGCCCATGCCGACAAGGGCGGGGGCGGGCTGTTCCTCATAGCGGCCGATCAGGCGCAAGGGCGCGCGGGGCGACAGGCGGCCCTGCCCGAGCGCCGCGCGTGCCACCAGCAGCACGGGGCCGCGCAGCGCATCGAGCATCGCGGCATCGGCGGCGAGGCTGGCATCCGACATGCCCTGACCTTCGGCCAGATAGCGCGCGAAGCCGTAATCGGTGAAGGTGTCGGCATCGACCAGTTCGACATGGGCGGGATCGAGGCTGTCGACGCCAAGGGGTCCGGCAAGCGGGGTGCGGGCAAAGGCCTTGGCCTCTGGCTCGGGCAGGTCGATGGCAAAGACCCAGAGGCAGCGGTCGGGGCCGCGGGGAATGGCCAGCGGATCGGTCATGCCATGACCCCTGCGGCCTTGGCGCCGCGGTCGGCGCGCAGGTTGCGCGCGAGCAGGTCCATGCAGGCCATGCGCACCGCGACGCCCATTTCCACCTGTTCCTGAATGACGCTGCGGTTGATGTCATCGGCAAGCTCGCCGTCGATCTCTACCCCGCGGTTCATCGGGCCGGGGTGCATCACGATGGCATCGGGCTTGGCATGGGCCAGCTTTTCGGCATCGAGGCCGTAGCGGTGGTAATACTCGCGTTCCGACGGGATGAAGCCGCCGTCCATCCGCTCGCGCTGGAGGCGCAGCATCATCACCACATCGACGCCCTCCAGCCCCTTGCACATGTCGTCGAACAATTCGCAGCCGAATTCGCCCACGCCTGCGGGCATCAGCGTGGGGGGTGCGATGAGGCGGATGCGGTTTTCCATCTTGCCCAGCAGGATCAGGTTGGACCGCGCCACGCGGCTGTGGGCGATGTCGCCGCAGATCGCGATGGAGAGCCGCTGGATGCGGCCCTTGGCGCGGCGGATGGTCAGCGCGTCGAGCAGGGCCTGTGTGGGGTGTTCGTGCCGCCCGTCGCCCGCGTTCAGCACCGCGCAATTCACCTTGGACGCCAGAAGGTTGACCGCGCCGGATGATCCATGCCGCACCACCAGCAGATCGGGGTGCATCGCGTTCAGCGTCATGGCGGTGTCGATCAGGGTTTCCCCTTTCTTTACCGAGGATTGCGCGACCGACATGTTCATCACATCGGCCCCCAGCCGTTTGCCCGCCAGTTCGAAACTGGCCTGCGTGCGGGTGGAGTTTTCGAAGAACATGTTGATCTGCGTCATGCCCGCCAGGGCATCGGACTGTTTCACCGTGCGGCGGTTCAGATCGACATAGCGGTCGGCCAGATCGAGGACGGCAAGGATTTCCTGCGGTGACAGGTGTTCGATCCCGAGCAGGTGGCGTGCGCGAAACATCAGGGGTCTCCTTGCTGCGGGTTTGGCCTGCTTATGCCAAAGGGGGGCGCGATGGGCAAGGCGCGGTGGATGCGCCGCGTCGGGGCGTCAGGGTTGCGGGGGCGGGGTTGGGGGCCTACCTTCGCGCACATGGGAATCGCACAGGACATTCTGGCGGATTGGCACGCGGCGCAGGCGGCGCTGCTGTGGCAGCATGAGCTTGGCGTCGAGGACTGGCTGCTGGACGCGCCGCTGAACCGCTATGACTTGGCCGATGCGGTCAAGCCGGTGCAGGTGCCGGTGGCGGCGCAACCCGCGCCGGTGCCGGCGGCGCGCCCTGCTGCGCCCGCCGTGGTGCTGCCCGACCCGCCCAAGGTGGATGCGGTGGCCGAGGCCCGCAGCCTTGCTGCCGCGGCCAAGACGCTGAACGAATTGCGTGCGGCGATGGAGGCTTTCGAGCATTGCGAGATCAAGCGCGGCGCGCGCAATCTGGTCTTTGCCGATGGCTTGGCGGGCGCGCGGGTGATGATCGTCGGCGAAGCGCCGGGGCCGGAGGAAGACCGCGAGGGGCGGCCCTTTTCGGGGCGTGCGGGGCAGTTGCTGGACGAGATGTTCGAGACGATCAACCTGTCGCGGGCGGCGGCGCTGCCGGGGGATGCGGTTTATCTGACGGGCGTCCTGCCGTGGCGCTGTCTGGGCAACGGCGAACCCGCGCCCGAGGATATTGCGATGATGCGCCCGTTTCTGGAGCGGCATATCGAACTGGCCGCGCCCGAGATTCTGGTGGCGATGGGCAATGCGGCGCTGTTCGGCCTGACGCAGACGCGCGGGGTGGCGCGGTTGCGCGGGCAATGGATGGAGGCGCTGGGCCGCCCGCTGTTGCCGATGCTGCATCCTGACACACTGCTGCGCACCCCGATTGCCAAGCGCGAGGCTTGGGAGGACCTGTTGGCGCTGGAGGCGCGATTGGCACAATGAGCCGGATTGACGAAAGCAAGGATTTCATTCCGGTGCGCATTGCCGTGCTGACCGTGAGCGATACGCGCAGCGCAGCCGATGACCGCTCGGGCGATACGCTGGTCGAGCGGTTGACGGGGGCGGGGCATCTGCTGGCGGCGCGCGGGATTGTCGCCGATGAGCGCGCGCAGATTGCCGAGCAGTTGCGGGCATGGATCGCCGATCCGGAGATCGATGTGATCCTGACCACGGGTGGCACCGGCCTTACGGGGCGCGATGTGACGGTCGAGGCGCATCGGGACGTGTATGAAAAGGAGATCGAGGCCTTCGGGACAGTGTTCACCATCGTCTCGATGCAGAAGATCGGCACCTCGGCGGTGCAAAGCCGTGCCTGCGGCGGGGTGGCGGGCGGCACATACCTGTTCGCGCTGCCCGGCAGCCCCGGTGCCTGCCGCGATGCCTGGGACGAGATTTTGCGCTGGCAACTCGATTACCGTCACCGTCCCTGCAATTTTGTCGAAATTTTTCCGCGTCTTGAAGAACACCGGCGCAGAAAGTAGCGACGGAAAGCCGCGCGGGCGGCGTAACAGGCTTGTGGTTGGACGCTTGTAGGGTGTGCGCTACTGTTTTTACGACGTCATGACGCGGAGCCTGCATGCGATTTCTGGCACGATCCCTCACCGGTCTGTTTCTGGCCGCCATGACTGTGGCTCTGCTTGCGCTGGCGGCCAGCCTGATCGCGGGGGCGGTGGCAGAGCGCCTGTCGACGCAAAGGCCGGGGCAGCCTGCGCGCGAGCGGGTGTTCACGGCCAATGTGGTGACGGTGACGCCGGGCGTGCTGGTGCCGCAGACGGTGGCCTTTGGCGAAATCCGCTCGCGCCGCACGCTGGAACTGCGCGCGCCGCGCGGGGGGCGGGTGCTGGAGATTGCCGAGGGCGTCGAGGATGGTGCCACGGTGACCGAAGGGCAGGTGCTGGTGCGGCTGGACCCTGCTGATGCCACATCGGCGCGCGATCTGGCGCAGGCAGGCCTGCGCGAGGCCGAGGCCGAGGGGCGCGATGCGGAGCGCGGTCTGCTTCTGGCGCGCGATGATCTGGCGGCGGCAGAGGCACAGGCCGAATTGCGCGGACAGGCGCTGACCCGGCAAGAGGATTTGCAGCGGCGCGGCGTCGGCTCGCCTGCGGCGGTGGAAACGGCGGCGTTGGCGCTGTCCTCGGCGCAGCAGGCGGTGCTGTCGCGCCGTTCGGCTTTGGCGCAGGCCGAGGCGCGGGTGGATCAGGCGGCGTCAAACCGGTCGCGTGCGGCGATTGCGCTGGCCGAAGCCGAGCGCGCGCTGGAGGATACGGTGATCCGCGCCAGTTTCACCGGACGGCTGAACGGCGTTTCGGTGGTCGCGGGCGGGCTCGTCGGGGCCAATGAGCGGCTGGCCGAACTGATCGACCCTGATCGGCTGGAAGTGTCGTTCCGCCTGTCGACGGCGCAATTCTCGCGGCTGCTGGATGATGCAGGCGGGCTGATCCTTGCGCCGGTTGCGGTGTCGCTGGATGTGCTGGGCGCGGAGATTGCGGCGACGGGCCGCGTCGAGCGCGTGGGCGCTGCGGTGGGCGAGGGCGCGACGGGGCGGCTGGTCTATGCTTCGCTGGAAGGCGCGCGCGGCTTTCGGCCCGGCGATTTCGTGACGGTGGCGATCTCCGAGCCGGAGGTTTCGGGCGTTGCGCTGTTGCCGGCCACGGCGGTGGACAGCGCGGGCGGGGTTCTGGTGCTGGGGGCGGGCGACCGCCTTGAGGTGCAGGTGGTGCCTGTGCTGCGCCGGCAGGGCGATGATGTGATCGTTGATGCCAGCGCGATTGCAGGGCGCGAGGTGGTGCTGGAACGCTCGCCGCTGCTGGGTGCTGGTATCCGGATCAACCCGATCCGACCGGGGGCGGCGGAAGAGGCGGCCGCAGTCGCACCTGCCGCGCCTGATACCATCACGCTGACGCCGGAGCGCAGGGCCGGATTGATCGCGATGGTCGAGGCGAACAGCCGGATGCCGGAGGAGGCGAAGGCGCGGATGCTGGAGCAACTGGCGCAGGAACAGGTGCCTGCGCAGGTGGTCGCGCGCCTTGAAAGCCGGATGGGGGGCTAGGCCATGAAGATCGCGCAGGGCGGCGGGCGGGCCGGCGGGCTGATTTCCTATTTCACGCGCCATCGCACCTTGGCGAACCTGCTGTTCGTGCTGCTGATCGTGGCGGGAATTGTGGCCTCGTCCCGCATCCGGGCGCAGTATTTTCCCGATGTGGTCGTGGCCGAAGTGCAAGTTTCTGTCGCGTGGAGCGGGGCCGGGGCGGAAGACGTGGACCGCGCCATCGTGCAGGTGCTGGAACCTGCGCTGCTGGCGGTGGATGGCGTGTCGAACGCGGTGTCGCGGGCGGCGGAAGGCTCGGGGCGCATCGTGCTGGAATTCGAGCCCGGCACCGATCTGACGCAGGCCGCCGAGGATGTGCAGGCTGCGGTCAATTCGGTGAACAACCTGCCGTCCGAGGCGGAAGAGCCGCGCATCACCCGCAGCCAGTGGCGCGATCAGGTCACCGATGTGGTCATCACGGGGCCGGTGGGGGTGGACCAGCTAGCGCGCTTTGCAGATGAATTTGTCGCGCGGCTGTTTCAGGAGGGGATCACCCGCACCACCATTCGCGGCATGGCCAGCCCGCAAACCGTGATCGAGGTGCCATCGGTCGCGATGATCCGGCATGACATCACCCTGCGCGAGATCGCCACGGCCATCGGGGCGGCGGTGCAGACCAATCCGGCGGGCAATGTCGGCGACGGCTCGGCGCGGGTGCGCACGGGGACCGAGCGGCGCAGCGCCGCCGAACTTGCAGGCGTGGTGCTGCGCAGCCTTCCCGATGGCACCAAGGTGACGGTGGGCGACGTCGCCACCTTGCGCGCGGTGGGGCCGGATTCGGGGCGGGCGAGCTATGTCGGCGAGAATCCTGCCATGACGGTGCGGGTGGACCGCAACGCCGAGGGCGATGCCATCCGCATGCAGCGCAGCGTCGAGGAGGTTGCCGCCGAGATGCAGCTTTCGCTGCCGCCGGGGGTGACGGTCGATCTGGTGCGGGCGCGGGCCGAGGAGATCACCGACCGGCTGTATCTGCTGCTGGACAATGCGCTGAGCGGGTTGGCGCTGGTGGTGTTGCTGTTGTTCCTGTTCCTGAATGCACGCACGGCGTTCTGGGTGGCGGCGGGGATTCCGGTTGCGATGCTGGCGGCGGTGGCGGTGATGTATGCTGCGGGGCTGACGCTGAACATGATCTCGCTGTTCGCGCTGATCATCATGCTGGGCATCGTGGTGGATGATGCCATCGTGGTGGGCGAGCATGCCGATTTCCGCGCGCGGCATCTGGGTGAGGGCGCTGTAGAGGCCGCCGAGCGCGGGGCGATGCGCATGGCGCAGCCGGTGGTCGCCTCGACCCTGACGACGGTGATCGCCTTTTTCGGGCTGGTGGCGATTGGCGGGCGGTTCGGGGGGCTGATCCGCGACATTCCCTTCACGGTGATTGCCGTGCTGATCGCCTCTCTGGTGGAGTGTTTCCTGATCCTGCCGAACCACATGGCGCATGCGATTGCCAAGGCAAAGCAGGAAAAGTGGTATGACTGGCCGTCGCGGCAGGTGAACCGCGGCATGGCTTGGTTCGGCGTGCGGGTGGTGAAGCCCGCGATGCGGCTGCTGATCGTGGCGCGCTATCCGGTTCTGGCGGGGTCGGTCGCGCTCTTTGCCGCCTCGGCCGCGCTGTTCATCCGCGGCGATCTGCCGTTCCGCTTTTTCAACGCGCCCGAGCAGGCCTCGGTGACCGGCAATTTCTCGATGCTGCCGGGGGCCGCGCGCAGCGACACGATCGAACTGATGCGGGAGGTGCAGCGCGCCGCCGAAGCGGTGGGCGCGCGGTTCGAGGCCGAGCATGGCGTCAACCCCATCACATTTGCGATGGCCGAGGTGGGCGGATCGGGCGGGCGGGGACTGGCCAGTGCAGAGGGCAAGGATGCCGACCTTCTGGGCAGCATCTCGATCGAGCTGATCAACCCCGATGCGCGGCCCTATTCCAGCAATGTGTTTGTGAGCGCCTTGCAGGAAGAGGTGCGCGGGCATCCGCTGATGGAGGAACTGTCGTTCCGGGGTGGGCGCTTCGGACCGGGGGGCGATGCCCTGTCGATTGATCTTTACGGCGCGGATGCAGCGGGGCTGAAGGCGGCGGCCGAGGCGCTGAAGGCGCGGCTGGCGGTCTACCCCGAAGTATCGGCGCTGGAAGATTCGCTCGCCTATGACAAGGAAGAGCTTGTCCTGAACCTGACGCCTTTGGGGCAGGCGCTTGGCTTTGCCATTGACGAGTTGGGACGCAGCCTGCGCGACCGGCTGAACGGGATCGAGGCCGCGACCTATCCCGACGGGCCACGGTCTGCCTCGATCCGGCTGGAGCTGCCGCGCCGCGAGTTGACCGCAGATTTTCTCGATGCCACGCTGATGCGTGCGCCGGGCGGCGCCTATGTGCCTTTGGCCGATATCGTGACGGTGGAGCGGCAGGCCGGATTCTCGACGATCCGGCGCGAGAACGGCCTGCGGGTGGTGACCGTCTCGGGCGATCTGGCCGAGGATGATCCGGCGCGGGCCGCCGAGATCCAGGCGACGATCCGCGAGACGATCCTGCCCGAGATCGAAGAGCAATTCGGGGTGGAGAGCCGTCAGGGCGGACTGGTCGCGCAGCAGAACGCGTTTCTGGGCGAAGCAGGCACGGCGGTGATCCTGTGCCTGCTGGGGATTTACCTGTGTCTTGCGTGGATTTTCGCCAGCTGGAGCCGTCCGCTGGTGGTGATGTCGGTGATTCCCTTCGGCCTGATCGGGGCGATGTGGGGGCATGTACATTGGGGCGTGCCGCTGTCGATGTTTTCCATCGTCGGGCTGATCGGCATGTCGGGAATCATCATCAACGATTCCATCGTGCTGGTTTCGACCATCGACGAATATGCCGAAAAGCGCGGGCTGATTCCGGCGATCATCGACGGGGTGGCCGACCGTTTCCGCGCGGTGCTGCTGACCACGATGACCACGGTGTTCGGCCTGTCGCCGCTGCTGTTCGAACGCAGCTCGCAGGCCGAATTCCTCAAGCCCACGGTGGTGACCCTCGTTTACGGACTGGCGTTCGGGATGTTTCTGGTTCTGATCGTCGTGCCGGCGCTGATGGCGGTGCAACAGGACATCGGCAAGCGGTTTCGCGCCTTGTCGCGCGGGTTGCGGCGCGGGCCACGCGGGCTGTTGGCGGGAACCGCGGCGGTGCTGGCGCTGATCTTTGCCGCGACCCTCGGGCCGGCGCTGCTGGGCAGTCAGCTTCCCGGTCTGCCGATCTTGTCGCAGGGGCTGGCCTTGGGGCTGTTCGCGCTGGGGGCCGTAGGGGTCACCCTTGTCGTCTACGGCATCACGCGGCTGCGCGCGGTGCGGCGGTAGGGAGGTCCGATAAGGCCGGAGAAGGACGCCAGCCCTCGGCGTCAGTCGGCGGGGCAGCCGCGGATTTCGACCGCACGGCCTTCGCCGGCGATCACGGTCACGACCACGGCGCTGCGGTTGAGCGCGAACGGCGCGCCGGAGGGCGGCACCATTTCGGCGACGGCGGTCAGGCTGCCGCCGCTGCGCTGCACCTGCGCTTCGGACACCCAGATGTTGGCAAGGCCCGGCTCGAACACCACGACCTCGGTCTGGCCCTGCGGCGGCATGTCCATCCGCGCCGTGATGCGCAGACCGTCGCGGATGGCCTCGACCGTGCAGGTGATGCGGGTCAACCCCGCCTCGGCGGCGGTGGAGGGTCTTGCGCGCAGGGCGGCGTTGATGGCGCTGTCAGGGTTACCCGGACCGGGCAGGGCCGTGCCGAGCATCAGTGTGGCCGGAATGCAGATGTCTTTGCATACCCCGAGGTCCACCGATGCCCGCAGCCGCACCGGTTTGCGCGGGTCTTTCGGCGTCACCTCGATCGGCAGCACCAGTTCGTCATGATAACCGACGGTCTGCATTCCGTTGGTCTGGAACACATCGGGGGCAGGCCAGTGAAAGCGCACCGCGCCCACGTTTTCCGATCCGGCCCAGTCGAATTGCGGCGGGATGCCCGCATCGCCCGGCGCGCGCCAGTAGGTTTTCCAGTTCGGGGCAAGTTGCAGGTGCAAGGCCGCCATATGGGTGCCGGAGGCGGTCTGCCAGCCGGGCCGGAATTCGCCTTGCACCACATCGGACAGCAGGACCGATTGCGCCTGCACGGCAGTCGCGGCGACAGTGGGGCCAAGGACAAGGCAAAGGGCAAGGGCGCGTATCATGGGTCGAAACATAAGGAGTGGCCCGTGAATGGAAAGTCACAAAGACGGGAAGCAAATGTAGCACTTGCCTCTTGAGGCATGGCTGCATCAGCATCATGTTGGCAGCGAGGGGCAAGACCGAGAGGCAGAACGGGAGACCGAGACGATGGACCTTGACGGCAAGTTGCTGATCGCGATGCCCGGCATGGGGGATGCGCGATTTGACCGGAGCGTGATCTTGATCTGCGCCCATTCCTCTGATGGCACGATGGGGCTTATCGTCAACAAGCCTACGCCGGATCTGAGTTTTTCCGGTTTGCTGGAGCATCTGGACATCTCGCGCGCGCCCGAAGGGCGGGACATTCGCGTGCATTTTGGCGGGCCGGTGGAACGCGGGCGCGGCTTTGTGCTGCACTCGTCCGATTACCCGCGCGGCCCTGCCACGATGACGATGCCGGGCGGCTATCACATGACGGCGACGCTCGATATTCTGCAGGCCCTGGCTCAGGGGGGTGGGCCGGATGCCGCGCTGCTGGCCCTGGGTTATTCCGGCTGGGGGCCGGGGCAGCTTGAGTCCGAGATTCTGCGCAACGACTGGCTTTTGGCCGATGCGCCGCCCGATCTGGTCTTTGCGCGGGACGACAGCAGCAAATGGGTGAACGCGTTGAAAACGCTGGGCATCGACCCGCTGACGCTTTCGGCGACAGCGGGTCGCGCCTGAGTGTTGCGCGGTCTATTCGCCGTAAGGCACCCAGACGGTTTTCACCTCTGTCGCCTGCCGCAAGAAGCTGCGGCCTTCGGAGTCCGGGGCCATCCAGTCGCGCGCACGCCCGTGGTTGACCCATGTCCGCTTGAGGTTGGTGGCCGATTCCGTTTCGATCACCTGCGAGACATCGGATGACGAAAAGCTCCAGACCGCGTCGATATCCATGTGGCCGGCCAGCGGTTTGGCAAGATCGGCATGGGGGCCGGTGACGATGTTCACCACACCGGCTGGCAGGTCCGAGGTTTCCAGCACCTGATAGAAGTCGGTCGCCGACAGCGGGAAGGGCTGTGACGGCACCAGAACACAGGTGTTGCCCATCGCGATGGCGGGGGCGATCACCGAGACGAGGCCCAGAAGCGGCGACTCGTCGGGGCAAAGGGCGGCGATGACGCCGCAAGGCTCGTTCATCGCCAAGGCCACGCCGCGGATCGGCACGGATTTGACCGCGCCGTCAAACTTGTCGGCCCAAGCCGCATAGCTGAACAGGCGGGCGATGGCGGCGTCCACCTCGGCGCGGCCCGAGGTGCCGGTTTGCGCGGTGAGGCGGGCGGCGAATTCATCGGCACGGGCCGAGAGGTTCTCGGCGATGTAGAACAGGATCTGCGCGCGGTTGTGGGCCGAGGCGCGGGCCCAGCCCTTGGCGGCCTGCGCCGCCTCGACCGCGTTGCGGATGTCCTTGCGGTTGCCGATGCCGACATGGCCCAGAAGCGCACCCTTGGGGCCATAGACCGCTTGCGAATAGCCGCCATCGGGGCGGGCCTGCTTGCCGCCGATGAACAGCTTTGCGGTGCGGTCCAGTCCTTCGACGGTGGCCGATCCGGGTGCCGGCAGGGCGCGGACGGGTTTGAGCGCGGCCGGTTTGCCTGCGGGGCGCAGATAGGCGAGCAGCCCCTCCCAGCCGCCTTCACGGCCAAAGCCGCTTTCGCGCACGCCTCCGAAGCCTGCCGCCGCATCGAACATGTTGGTGCCATTGATCCAGACCACGCCCGCCCGAAGTTTGGGCGCGATGTCGAGCGCAAGATTCACATTCTCGGTCCAGACCGTTGCGGCAAGGCCGTAGCGCGTGTTGTTCGCGAGCTCCACCGCCTCGGCAGGGGTGCGGAAGGTCATGCTGACCAGAACCGGACCGAAGATCTCTTCCTGCATCAGCGGGGATGCCGCCGACAGGCCGATGATGAGGGTGGGGGGATAGAAACAGCCCGATGGCATCGGGGTTGCGGCGGTGTATTTCTCGCCCTCGGACGCATCGACCAGACGGGTGATGGTGGCCAGTTGCACAGGGTCCACGACTGCGCCCACGTCGATGCATTTGTCGAGCGGATCGCCGATGCGCAGTCCGTCCATCCGGCGCTTCAGCTTGGTGTGGAAGCGTTCGGCCACGCCTTCCTGCACCAGAAGGCGCGATCCGGCGCAGCAGACCTGCCCGCCGTTGAACCAGATGGCATCGACCAGCCCTTCGACAGCCGAGTCGAGATCGGCGTCGTCAAAGACGATGTAGGGCGATTTGCCGCCCAGTTCCAAGGTAAGCGCCTTGCCGCTGCCTGCCGTGGCGCGGCGGATGGATTTGCCCACCGAGGTGGACCCGGTGAAGGCGATCTTGTCGACGCCGGGGTGATCGACCAGCGCCGCGCCTGTGTCACCATCGCCGGTGACGATGTTCAGCACGCCCTTGGGCAGGCCCGCCTCGCGGCTGATTTCGGCAAACAGCAGGGCGGTCAGCGGCGTGTATTCGGCGGGTTTCAGCACCACCGTATTGCCCGCCGCCAAGGCGGGGGCCACCTTCCACGCCAGCATCAGAAGCGGGAAGTTCCACGGGATGATGGCGCCGCAGACGCCCAAGGGTTCCATGCCCGGCTGTTCGGCAGGAGCAAGCTGGGCAAGGCCCGCGTGGTAGTAAAAATGCCGCGCCACCAAGGGCAGGTCGATGTCGCGGGATTCGCGGATCGGCTTGCCGTTGTCGAGGCTTTCCAGCACCGCGAGCAAGCGGGCGTGTTTCTGCACCAGCCGCGCAAGGGCATAGAGATATTGCGCGCGTTTGTGCGGGGCAAGGCGCGCCCATTTGGGTTGCGCGCGGCGGGCGGCGGCAACGGCGGCGTCCACGCTGGCCGGGGAGCCTTGGCTGACCCGTGCCAGCACCGCGCCAGTGGCCGGATTGCGGCTTTCGAACAGCGCCTCGGGCGCGGTGAAGGTGCCGTCGATGAAATGGCCGAAGCCTGCGGGATGCGTGGCAAGCCATGCCTGCGCCTCGGCACTGGATTCGGGGGCGGGGCCATAGGACATGGTGTTGAAAATCTCTTTGATCGTCATGGCTCAGCCCATCGCGTGGCGGTTTGCGGCCGAGTAATGGCCGGTCAGGTGATGTTCCAGTTGCCGCTCGATATCGCCGAGGAGCGAGGAAGCGCCAAAGCGGAACAGGTCGGGTTGCAGCCACGGGTGGCCGAGTTCGTCCTTCATCAGCGCGAGATAGAGCAGCGCGTCCTTGGCCTTGGCGATGCCGCCTGCAGGTTTGTAGCCGACGAGGATTCCGGTGCGGTCCTGATAGTCACGGATGGCGCGGATCATGGTGAGCGAGACGGGCAGGGTGGCGTTCACGCCTTCCTTGCCCGTGGAGGTCTTGATGAAATCGGCCCCCGCCATCATGCAGATCAGCGACGCCTTGGCGACGTTGCGCAAGGTGCCAAGCTCGCCCGTGGCGAGGATCGCCTTGACATGCGCCTCGCCGCAGGCCTCGCGCATTTCGCGCATCTCGTCGTAAAGCGCCTGCCAGTTCTGCGTCAGCACATGGCGGCGCGAGATCACGATGTCGATTTCCTGCGCGCCCGCGGCCACGCTTTCACGGATTTCCTGCACGCGCAGGTGCCAGGGCGACAGGCCCGCCGGAAAGCCGGTGGACACGGCGGCGACCGGAATCGCCGTGCCTTCCAGCGCGCGGACGGCGGTTTCCACCATGTCGTGATAGACGCAGACCGCGCCGACGGTCAGCCCTTCCATGCCCAGCGCCGTCAAGGTTTCGGCGCGCACGGGCTGGCGCGCCTTGGCGCAGAGGCGCTGCACGCGGCCGGGGGTGTCATCGCCTGCAAGGGTTGTCAGGTCGATCAGGCTGATGGCCTTGAGCAGCCACGCGGCCTGATATTCTTTCTTCACCGAGCGCCTGCCGCCAAGGCTGGCGGCGCGGCGTTCGATAGCAGAGGTATTGGCCTGCACCGAGGCGACCCAATCCAGATCGAGGGCCATGCCCGGATTGCGGTCATGGGACGGATGGGCGGGGGGCAGGGACACCAGCCCCGTGGTCGGGGCTGGCATGTCTGGGGAAAGCGCGGTCACGGCAAGCCCTTTGCTGGAATAAATCGCCAGCAATGTTGCATGGGCGCGGCCACCCGGCAAGCCTGACGCCGCGCTGTTTTGACCTTTTGGTCAGAAATCAGCCCGGATCGCGATCATTCAGTAGGGCAGGGCTGACGGCCTGCACCTCGGGGTCATAGGTGGCCCATTCGGTGCCGACGCCGGTGGGCGGAAGGTCCTGCTTGTCGATGGCGCGGTGCAATTGCACTTTGGCGATGAAATTGGCGGTGATCGGGGCTGTCAGGAACAGGAACAGCGTGATCATCAGCTCGTGCCAGCTGAGCGTGCCTTCGAAATACCAGAAATAGGCCATCGACGCGATCAGCGCCGAGCCGACGCCGAGCGTGGTGGCCTTGGTCGGCGCATGCAGCCGCTGGAGCGTCTGCGGCAGTTTCAACAGGCCGAAACTGCCGACGATTCCGAAGATGCCACCGAACACCAGCAGGGCCGACAGGATGTATTCAACGATCTGGTCCATGCCACTCACTCGATGATGTCGCCGCGCAGGACGAATTTGCAATAGGCCACGGTCGAGACAAAGCCCGTCATGGCAAAGAGCAGCGCCGCCTCGAAATTGACGCCCGACCGGGTGCGGATGCCATACAGCACGATCAGGGTGAGCACGTTGATCACCATGGTGTCGAGCGCCAGAATACGGTCTGTCACGCCGGGCGCGCGGAACACGCGGTAGAGGTTCATCGCAAGGCCGAGGCCAAAGCAGAGGAAGGCGAAATCGAGAGCGTAATTCAGGATCATTCGAATATCCTTTTCAGGCGGGCCTCATAGCGGGTCTTGATGTCGTTGATGATGCTGTCAGGGTCGGGGGCGTGCAGGGCGTGGATCAGAAGCACCCGGCCGCAGGACGACATGTCCGACGTCACCGTGCCGGGCGTCATCGTGATGGTGCCGGCCAGAATGGTGATCGCTTCTGGCGTCTTGAGGTCGATCGGAATGGCCAGCCAGCGCGAGCGGATGTTTTCGTTGCGCATGAACAGCACGATCCGCGCCACCTGGATATTGGCCAGCACGATATCCCACATCACCAGCAGGACATAGGCGGCGAAGCCCGGCACGTTGCGCAGCGGCGGGCGGTTGGGCCAGTAGGGCGCCGTCAGCAGCGGGATGACGATGGCAAGGATCAATGCCATCACCAGACTGCCGATCTTCACCTGATTGACGAGCAGAATCCACGTCGCGAACAGCAGCAGCGACAGCAGCGGGTGGGGAAAGAGGCGGCGCATGTCAGTTCACCTCGGGCAGTTGGTTCGCGGCGATATAGGCGGAGGTGTCAAAGAGGCTGTCCGCCGTGACCTCCATCCAGGCGATGACGGGGCCCGCCAGCAAGGTCAGCGCGACCAGTCCGGCAAGCAGCATGCCCACGGCCACGAAGGCAAGCGTCTGGGACGGGTGGCCGGGGGCTTCGCCTGCGGGGGCCGAGGCATGGGCCTTCCAGAACAGGGTGGAACCGGCGCGGGCAAAGCCCAGAATGGTGATGAGCGAGGTCACGAGGATGACTGACCACACCAGCGCCGCCTGTTCGCGCAGCGCGTCGAGCACCAGCAATTTGCCAATGAAGCCCGACAGCGGCGGCATCCCTGCGGTGGCAATGGCCGAGACCATGAACAGCGCCGAGATGAGCCCCGCCTGTGCGATGGGCGGCAGGGACTGGTGCAGGCCGTCATGGGCGCGGCGATGCGCGACCAGATCGGCGATCAGGAACAGTGCGGCGCCAGCAAGCGTGGAATGCACCATGTAATACATCGCCGCCGCCGTGGATTGCGGCGTGAAGGCCGAAATCGCGATGAAGGCGGTTCCCATCGAGGCCACGGCGGCAAAGGCCGCCAGCCGAGACAGGGTGGTTGCGCCAAGGATGCCCAGAGCGCCGAGGACCAGCGTGATGAGCGCGGCGGGCAGCATCAGGTCGACGATCAGGGTTCCGGTGATCGGATGCGAGGGCGGCAGCACGATCACGCCGAAGCGGATCACCGAATAGGCCCCGATCTTGGTCATCACCGCGAACAGGGCGGCAACGGGTCCGGGGGCGTTGGAATAGGTGCCCGGCAGCCAGAACTGCAGCGGTACCAGCGCGCCCTTGATGGCGAAGACCATCATCAGCATGACGGCGGCAACCCGGAACAGGGCCGCATCTCCTTCGGTCAGGGCGGCCGATTTGACCGCCAGATCGGCGATGTTCAGCGTGCCGGTGATCGAATAGATCGTGCCGAGCGCAAAGAGGAACAGCGACGATCCGACAAGGTTGAAGGCGACATATTGCACGCCCGCCCGCAGACGGTCCTTGCCGCCCGAATGGATCATGAGCCCGTAAGAGGCGATCAGCAGGATCTCGAAGAACACGAACAGGTTGAAGGCGTCGCCCGTCAGGAAGGCCCCGCAGATGCCCATGAGCTGGAACTGGAACAGCGCATGGAAGTGCCGCCCCCGCGCATCCCACGCCGAGCCGATCACATAGAGCAGCACCGCCACCGCCAGCACGGCTGTCAGCACCACCATCAGCGCCGACAGACGGTCGAGCACCAGCACGATGCCAAAGGGCGCGGGCCAGTCGCCCAGCTTGTAGACCTCGGGGCCCTCGTTGCTGGCGGCGACCAGCAAGGCCACGCTGGCAGCCAGCAGGCCGAGGGTGGACACAATGGCGAACACCCGCTGCAACAGAAGGTCGTTGCGCATCAGAAGGACCATCAGCGCGCCCATGACGGCAGGCAAAAGGACCGGAGCGGAAATCCAGTGATACATCATTTCTGGCCCCCTTCGGTCGGGGCATCGTCGTCGTTCATATCCACCTTGTCATGGCCAGCTTCCAGAAAGGCGCCAAGCGCCATCATCACGATGACCGCCGTCATCCCGAAGGAGATCACGATGGCGGTCAGCACCAGCGCCTGCGGCAGCGGGTCGGAGTAGCCCGGCGCGCCTGTGCCATAGATCGCGGGCATGTTTGTTGCCAGACGGCCCGAGGTGAACAGGAACACGTTCACCGCATAGGTGAGCAGGGTCAGTCCGACGACCACGGGAAAGGTGCGCTGGCGCAGCATCAGATAGACCCCGGCAGAGGTCATCAGGCCGATTGCGGATGCAACAAGGGCTTCCATCAGCGGACCTCCCCGGAGTTGAGGGTGCGGCCTTCGGACGGGTCGATGTCGAAGGGCTGCACGTTGACGGTTTCACCGGCGCGCAGGCCGATGCGGGACAGCGAGGCCAGCGCCAGCATCACGGCGCCGAGCACGGTGAGGAAAACCCCGATGTCGAACAGCAGCGCGGTGGCAAGCTCGAACTCTTCCAGCGGCCAGATGGTGAAGTAGCCGAAGGCCGAGGTGAGGAAGGGCAGGCCGTTGAACCATGCCCCGATGCCGGTGGCGGCGGCGATCAGCACCCCGCAAGCGATCAGCGCATGGTAATCCACCTTTTGCCGCGCCGCCGTCCATGCAAAGCCCGAGGCCATGTATTGCATGACCAGCGCGATCGCCACGATCAGACCGGCGATGAAGCCGCCGCCCGGTTCGTTATGGCCGCGCAGGAAGATGAAGAAGCCCACCATCAGCGCGATCGGCAGGATGACGCGGGTTGCGACCACCAGCATCATCGGGTGGCGGTCGCCCGCGCGGCGCTGATCCGGACGCCAGGCCAGCAGCCTGTCATTGGCCGGACCCGCGCGCAGCAGCGCTTCGGTCAGCGCAAAGATCACGAGGGCGGCGATGCCCAGAACGATGATCTCGCCGAAGGTATCATAGCCCCGGAAGTCGACCAGTATGACGTTGACGATGTTGGTGCCGCCGCCGCCCGGTTTGGAGTTGGTGATGTGGAACTCGGAGATCGGGCTGAAGGCCTGTTCGCGCATCATTAGCGCATAGGCCAGCGCGGCCATGCCCACACCTGCGACAACCGCCACCGCCCCATCCCAAGTGCGGCGCACGGGGGTGCTTTCAACCGGCGTGGCCTTGGGCAGGAAATTCAGCGCGAGCAGCATCAGGATGATGGTGGCCACCTCGACCGAAATCTGGGTCAGCGCCAGATCGGGGGCCGAGAAATAGGCGAAACCGACAGAGACCATCAGGCCGACGATTCCCACAAGAACCAGCGTCAGCAGGCGCTGGCGGTGATAGATCACGATGGCGACGGTCGCCAGCACCAGAGCCAGCCAGCCCAGCGCCGGAACCGGATGGATCGGCATCATCTCCCGCGTGCCGGCGGTGTGCGCGCCGCTGTCAAAGGCGTAATAGGACACCGCCGCGATACCCAGCACCGCGATGGCGATGTAGCGGGTAAGAGACCCGTCGTGGAGGCGGTTCGAGAGGCGGCCCGCGAGGGCGGCGAAGGGCTCCACGATGCCGTCGAAAATCTTCTTGGCCTCGGGGCGCGGCGTGGCATTCCACATCGCCATCAGGCGCGGGTGCAGGCCCATGAGCAAAAGGCCGCCGCCGATGGCCGCCAGCGACATCCACAGGGCGGGAGCGTAAAGACCGTGCCAATGCGTGATCTTGACGGCAATCGCCTCTCCCGTGACCGCGCTCGCCGCCGCGTTCACCAGCCATGATGCGGTCAGCATCGGGAACAGGCCGATCAGGATGACCAGCACGGCCAGCAGGGCAGGGGCCGCCCAGAGCCCGAAGCCGGGGTCATGCGGCTTGGCCGGATAATCGCTCCGCACCGGACCGAGGAAGGCATGGGCGATGAAGCGGAAGCTGTAGGCGACCGAGAACAGCGCCCCGATGGTGGCCAGAACGCCCAGCAGCCACGGGTTTGCCATCCACGCGGTATGGGCGGCCTCCTCCAGCATCAGTTCCTTGGACAGGAAGCCGTTCAGCGGCGGGATGCCCGCCATCGACAGCGAGGCGATGGTGACGATCGTGAAGGTGATCGGCATCAGCGTGCGCAGTCCGCCAAGGCGCTTGAGATCGCGTGTATGCGCCTCGTGGTCCACAATCCCCGCCGACATGAAGAGCGCGGCCTTGAAGGTGGCGTGGTTGATGATGTGGAACACGGCGACCGTCGCGGCCTCGGCGGTGCCAAAGCCCAGAAGCATGGTAATCAGGCCAAGGTGCGACACGGTGGAAAAGGCAAGGAGCGCCTTGAGGTCATCCTTGAACAGCGCGATCTTGGCGGCCATCACCATCGTGATCAGGCCGGTCGTCGCCACGATGTAGAACCATTCCGGGGTGCCGGACAGCACCGGCCACATGCGGGCCATCAGGAACAGCCCGGCCTTCACCATTGTAGCCGAGTGCAGATAGGCCGAAACCGGGGTCGGCGCGGCCATTGCATGGGGCAACCAGAAGTGGAACGGGAACTGCGCCGATTTGGTGAAGGCGCCCAGCAGGATCAGGATCAGCGCGGGCAGATACCAGTCGGAGGCCTGGATCGCCTCTTTGCTTTGCAGGATCACCGTCAGGTCATAGCTGCCGGCGATATTGCCAAGGATCAGCATGCCCGCGATCATCGCAAGACCGCCGCCGCCGGTCACGGCCAAGGCCATCCGCGCGCCTTGGCGGCCTTCGGGAAGGTGCTTCCAATAGCCGATCAGAAGGAAGGACGACAGCGACGTCAGTTCCCAGAACACCAGCAAAAGCAGGATGTTATCGGAAAGGACGATGCCGACCATCGCGCCCTGGAACAGCATGAGATAAGTGTAGAACTGCCCCATCGGGTCCGATTTCGCGAGATAGAACCGCGCGTAAAGGATGATGAGAAGGCCGATGCCGAGGATCAGGCCCGCAAACAACAGGCCCAGACCGTCGAGGAAGAAATTGGCGTTGAGCCCGAGGGACGGGATCCACTCGATCCGGGTCTGCACAACTTCACCGCGCAAAACGGCGGGGGCGTTCAGGCCCAGCATCAAAAGCGCGAGGGCGGTGACCGATCCGGTTACCAGCGCGCAGGCATTCTTGCCTGAGCGGATCATAAGGCCGGGAAGAAGCGCTCCGAGGAAAGGTAGCGCAGCAATCAGGGCGAGTGACATGAAACGGACGTTCCCTCGTCGTGGCGTGGCGTTTTTGCGTCGTTATCGTCGCGGCGGGTTTTCGCCGATCAAAGACCTAACGGGCGCGTTTTCAAGACCTTTAGGGCCCAGAACCGGCAACGGAAAGCATTTTCGTCTTCGCCAGTGCGCCCAAGGGGCAAAAACGCGACTAGGTGTCGCGGCCAGATGCGTTCTGGTCGATCAGATAGCGCTGTGACAGCGGAATGGCCGCCGCGCCCAGGACGCGCGCATTTGCCCCCACGGTGCCTTCGCGGATCACCGGAGGGTCGATTCCGGCCAGATCCAGCCGGTGCAATGCCTGATCCGTGCGCAAGGTCAGCGCGGCACGGATGGTGGTTGGCACCCAGCCATCCAGCAGCACCGCCTCCAGTTCGATCAGCGCGGCAGCAGACAGGATGGCATGGGCAAGACTGCGCGCCGCGGTATCGAGCCATGATTCCAGCAAGGGCGCAGAGACGTGCCAGACCTCATGCTGCGCCCAGAGGTGATCGGCGCTTTGCCCGTCGCGTTCCATCGCATCGGCCAGAACCGACAGCGAGGCGGTGTCGAGCAGGCGCATGATCCGGCCATCCGGTCCGGGAACCGGCATGGGGCCGACGCCTGCCGCATTGCCGCTGCGTCCGGTGAAAAGCTGGCCGTTCAGCACCAGCCCGCCCCCGATAAAGGTGCCGAAATAGAAATAGAGAAAGTCATTGGGCCGCTCGCCGGTGCCGAACACCAGTTCCGCACCGCAAGCGGCGGTCGCGTCATTCTGGACAAACACCGGAAGGCCCGACAGCGCCGCCAGTTCCGCCTGAATGTCGCGGCTGCGCCATGCGTCCATTTCGGCCTGCGGCGCACCGAGCGATTGCACCCAGTTCCAAAGCTGGAACGGCATCGCAACGCCAAGCCCGCCGATGCGGCCCTGCAGCGCTTCGGGCAGGGCAGCGGTCAGCCGGGGCAGGGTGGCAGCGACAAAATCCACCACCGCGCCCGGCGTGGGGTAGCGATAGACCTGCCGCTCCAGCCGGACGACGCGGCCCAGAAAGTCGACCAGCGTCAGGTCTGCCGAACGTCGGCCGATCTTCAGGCCGAAGAAAAAGGCGCCATCTGCCGCCAGCGACATCGGAATCGAAGGCTGCCCGATGCGGCCCCGTTGCGGCTCGCCGCGGATCAGCAGCCCGTCCTGTTCCAGCGCGCGCATGATGACAGAGACGGTCTGTGCCGACAGGCCGGTCATGCGGGCAATGTCGGATTTCGCCAGCGCCCCGTGCTTGCGCAGCAAGGTCAGCACCAGCCGTTCGTTCTGCGCGCGCATTCCCGACTGGTTGGTGCCGCGCAGCGCCAGATCATCGGCTGCGATGCGGTCTACAATTGGTGCAGCATCGCCCGACATTCTTACTGGTTTTCCCTGATCACGCCCTTGCGAAGGATGACATTGGCATAAAGGGCAGTCTCGCTGCTGGCAACAATCGTATGTGCGGCGCGGATGCGCGGATAAAGCGCGGCCCCGGCCAGCGGCTGCACCGCATATCCGGGTTTGATCCGACCACAGAGCGCCTCGATTCGGTGGTGGAATGGCCCCGCCTGTTCGGGGTCGTTGAACTGGCTGGCACGGCTGATGGCATAGGGCACGTCGTCATCCAGCGGCAGGACTTTCAGGATCGCTTCCAGCAGCGGCAAAAGCCCGTGGCCATCGGCGCGCACCAAACGGCGGGCATGCTCTTGCGCCGGGTAATTGCCATCGACGATGGCGATTTCGTCGCCATGCCCCATGGCGCGCAAGGTCGCCAGCAGTTCTGGCCCCAGAATGGATGGTATGCCGATCAACATATGTCTTGGCCCTCGCGCTTTGTGCCCAAGGACGTCCTCCCCAAAGCCAGATTGGAGGGCATTCGGTGCCGCTGTCAATATTAAATCACTCTTATTTATTTATATTGACGCAACGCCGAGAATCGGCTTTTGTGTGGTCACCGCAGCAGGAGGAACGGCTGCGACCAGAAAACGTGCAGCAGGGGGCAACCCCCTGACATCCTTGGGAGGAACAGCATGAAACTTTCGATGACCGCTCTTATGGGCTCGGCCGCGCTTGCGCTGATGGCCACCACCGCCAGCGCGCAGACCAGCGCATGCCTGATCACCAAGACCGACACCAACCCCTTCTTCGTGAAGATGAAAGAGGGCGCTGAAGCCAAGGCTGCCGAACTGGGCGTGACGCTGAAATCCTATGCCGGCAAGATCGATGGCGACCATGAAAGCCAGGTTGCCGCTGTCGAGGCCTGCGTGGCCGATGGCGCCAAGGGCATCCTGATCACTGCGTCGGATACCAAGGCGATTGTGGATTCGGTCAAGGCCGCCCGCGATGCCGGCGTTCTGGTCATCGCGCTCGACACCCCGCTTGATCCGATCGACGCGGCAGATGCGACCTTTGCCACCGACAACTTCCAGGCCGGTCTGCTGATCGGGCAGTGGGCTGCGGCAACGCTGGGCGCCGAAGCGGCCAATGCCAAGATCGCCATGCTGGACCTGTCGATTGCACAGCCTTCGGTGGACGTGTTGCGCGACCAGGGCTTCCTGCAAGGCTTCGGCATCGATCTGGCGGACCCGAACAAATGGGGCGATGAAACCGACCCGCGCATCGTCGGCAACGAAGTCACCGCCGGCAATGAAGAGGGCGGCCTGAAGGCGATGGAAGCCCTGCTGGCCAAGGACCCCGACATCAACGTGGTCTACACCATCAACGAGCCTTCGGCAGCGGGTGCCTTCGAGGCGCTGAAAGCCGCTGGCAAGGAAGGCGTTCTGATCGTCTCGGTCGACGGCGGCTGCCCCGGTGTGGCGGATGTGCGTGACGGCGTGATCGGCGCGACCTCGCAGCAGTATCCGCTGCTGATGGCATCGCTCGGCATCGAAGCCATCGCCAAGTTCGCCGCAGACGGCACCAAGCCTGCGCCCACCGAAGGCAAGGCCTTCTTCGATACCGGCGTGGCGCTGATCACCGACAAGCCCGTCGCTGGCGTCGAGTCGATTGACACGGCCAAAGGCACCGAGCTTTGCTGGGGCTGAGCCCGTATCGCGCCTGACCTGAGGCGCGGGACCTTACACAAGTTCGGCAGGGGCGGCCATTGCGCCGCCCTTGTCACAGGCAAAGCACAGCCATGACCGCAGTGCCGGGGAGGGGAATGACATGACGGATGCAAAGACGGCTTCCAGTTTCGAGGAGGGCCTGAAGGGCGCTTCCGAGAAAGTGGCCGAATTCCACGAAGACAAAAGCGCGCTGAAGAGGGTGCAGCACTGGCTTCATCAGACACCCTCGGCGGTGCCGCTGATCGTTCTCATGGTGGCGCTTGCCGTGTTCGGCATTCTGGCCGAAAACTTCTTCAAGGCCGGCACGCTGACGGTGATCCTGCAGCAGATCGCGATTGTCGGGATTCTGGGCTGCGCACAGACCATCGTGATCCTCACGGCAGGGATCGACCTGTCGGTCGGGGCCATCGCGGTGTTCTCGTCGGTGCTGATGGGGCAGGCCACGTTCCGCTATGGCGTGCCCGCCGAACTCGCCATCGCGATCGGACTTGTTCTCGGCACGGCGATGGGCGCGGTGAACGGTTTGCTGATCGCCAAGATGAAGCTGCCGCCCTTCATCGCCACGCTTGGCACATGGCAGATCCTGCTGTCGGCCAACTTCATCTTTTCGGCGAATGAAACCATCCGGTCCTCCGACATTGCGGCGCAGGCACCGGCCCTGCAATTCTGGGGCGGCTCCATCCAGCCGGGGGGCGTCAAGATCCTTTATGCGGTGTTCCTGATGATCGCACTGGTCGCTATCATGGCCTATGTGCTGCGCAGCACTGCTTGGGGACGGCATGTCTATGCCACCGGCGATGACCCGCAGGCTGCGGAACTCGCCGGTGTGCCGACCAGCAAGGTGATCATCCAGGTCTATGCACTGGCCGGATTCTTCTGCGCCATCGCAGGCTGGGTGATGATCGGTCGTTTCGGCTCTGTCTCGCCCACCGCCTCGACCGGCCAGCTTGGCAACATCCAGTCGATCACGGCTGTGGTGATCGGGGGCATCTCGCTCTTTGGCGGGCGCGGGTCCATCATGGGCATGTTCTTTGGCGCGCTGATCGTGGGTGTGTTTGAAATGGGCCTGCGCCTTGTCGGCACCGACCCGCAGTGGACGTTCTTCCTCATCGGCGTGCTGATCATCTTCGCGGTCGCCGTGGACCAGTGGATCAGAAAGGTGGCAAGCTGATGGAACCGCTTCTCAAGGGCACAAATCTGGTCAAGCGTTACGGCAAGGTGACCGCGCTCGACCATTGCGACTTCGACCTTTATCCCGGCGAAATCCTTGCCGTGATCGGCGATAACGGGGCAGGCAAATCCACGCTGATCAAGGCCATTTCGGGCGCTGTGGTTCCGGACGAGGGCGAGATCAGGCTCGAAGGGCGTCCGGTGCGGTTTTCCTCGCCGATCGAGGCGCGGGCGGCTGGCATCGAAACGGTGTATCAGACCCTCGCCATGTCTCCCGCCCTGTCGATCGCCGACAACATGTTCATGGGGCGCGAGTTGCGCGCGCCGGGGATCATGGGGTCGGTGTTCCGCAAGCTGGATCGCCCCCGGATGGAGAAATTCGCCCGTGAAAAGCTGAACGAGCTGGGGCTGATGACCATCCAGAACATCAATCAGGCGGTGGAAACCCTGTCGGGCGGCCAGCGCCAGGGGGTGGCGGTGGCCCGCGCCGCCGCCTTCGGCTCCAAGGTGGTGATCCTTGACGAGCCCACCGCCGCGCTGGGGGTCAAAGAATCGCGCCGCGTGCTGGAACTGATCCGCGACGTGCGCGCGCGGGGCATCCCGATCATCCTGATCAGCCATAACATGCCGCATGTGTTCGAGGTGGCGGACCGCATCCACATCCACCGTCTGGGTAGGCGCCTGTGCGTCATCAAACCGGGCGAGCACAGCATGTCGGACGCCGTGGCCTATATGACCGGCGCCAAGGTGCCAGACGGCGTCGTTGAACAGGCCTGACGCCCGCCCGGACACCGTTTGCGCCCGCGCGTCAGTGCGGGCGCAAACGGAGCGCATCCGGCCTGCGCGAAGCGCCGGACGGTGTTTTTTGCAGAACAAGCTTGGATGCAGGGCGGTTAAGCCAAAAGGGGGGCCGACGGCCCCCTTATTCCTTGTCTGCGCAGGATCAGGTCGCCAAGGTCAGGTGCCGGGGGGCATGGCCTTGCGCTGGCGCGCGCGCGCCATTCCCAGCTTGCGCTCGCGCCAGATGATCAGCACGCCTGCGCTGATTACCAGTGTCGCTCCCAGCAGCATTGTTGCGGTCGGCACTTCCGCAAAGAAGAACCAGCCGATCAGCAGGGCAAACAGCATCGAGGCATAGTCGAAGGGCGCGATCACCGAGGCATCGGCACTGCGATAGGACGAGGTGAGGAAGATCTGCCCCAGCCCCCCCAGAAGACCCGCCGTCACCAGCAGGGCTGTCTCGGCGGGGGTCGGCCAGACCCAGCCATAGGGCAGGGTCAGCAGCGAGAGCAGGGTTGCGGTGACCGAGAACCAGAACACGATGGAGGCGGTCTGCTCGGTCTGCACCAGTTTGCGCACGAAAACCTGCGCAAGAGCGGTGAAAACCGCCCCGCTCAGCACCAGAATGGCGCCGAAGGCTTCGGCATGGGTGGCCCCCGCGTTCAGCACGCTCAGGCGCGGCGAGACGACGATCAGCACCCCGATCATGCCCAGAACCACGCAACTGAAACGGAACAGACGCACCTGCTCGCCAAGGAACATTGCGGCAAACACCACGGTCAGCAAGGGCGCGGTATAACCGATGGCCGTCACCTCGGGCAGCGGCAGATAGCCGAGCGCGGCAAAGCCGAGACCCATCGCCACCGTTCCCATCAACCCGCGCCAGAAATGGCCGAAGGGGTTGCGGGCGCGCAGGCCTGTCGACAACTCGCCCCGCCAGAGCAGCCAGATCAGGATGACGGGAATGGCGAAGAACGAGCGGAAGAACACCGCTTCACCCGGAGGCACATGGGCAGAGGTGGCCTTGATCATCGCCGACATCGTGATGAACAAAAGGACGGAAATCAGCTTGAGGGCAATGCCGCGCAACGGGTTCATGGGGGCATCGTGTCCGACCCGCCGCCCCCCTGCAAGGCCGTCATTGTCCCCCGCACAATCGGGGCGGGTGCATTCGCGGCTTTCCTGTTCCGCGCGGCTCTGCTTTGCTGAGGTCAAAGGAGTCGCCCATGCCCGAGATTGCCCCCAAAGCCCCGCTGTCCGACCGTATCGCCCAAGGCAGGGGTCAGGTGCCCGCCGATCTGGTGCTCAAGGGCGGGCGGGTGTTCGACCTGATCACCGGCGATCTGGTGCAGACCGATGTGGCGATCTGCGGCGATACCATCGTGGGCGTGTTCGGCACTTATGACGGGCAGCGCGAGATCGACGTATCGGGCCGGATTCTGGTGCCGGGTTTCATCGATACCCATCTGCATATCGAATCCTCGCTGCTGACCCCCTTCGAGTTCGACCGCTGCGTGACCCCGCGCGGGGTGACGACGGCGATCTGCGACCCGCATGAAATCGCCAATGTCTGCGGCGCGCCGGGGCTGGAGTATTTTCTGGAAGCCTCGCTGCACTGTCTGATGGACATACGGGTGCAGCTTTCCTCCTGCGTGCCGTCAACCCATATGGAGACGGCAGGGGCGCGGCTGGAGGCGGCGGACCTGCTGCGCTTTCGCGACCATCCGCGCGGGATCGGGCTGGCCGAGTTCATGAACTTCCCCGGCGTGCTGATGCAGGATGAAGGCGCGATGGCCAAGCTGGAGGCGTGGCAGGGCCGTCATATCGACGGCCACGCGCCCTTGCTGCGCGGCAAGGACCTGAACGGCTATATCAGCGCGGGCATCCGCACCGAGCATGAGGCAACAACCGCCGAGGAAGGGCTGGAAAAGCTGCGCAAGGGAATGCGGGTGCTGATCCGCGAGGGGTCGGTGAGCAAGGACATGGAGGCGCTGGCGCCGCTGCTGACCGAGCGGCATGCGCCCTATCTGTGCCTGTGCACCGATGACCGCAACCCGCTCGACATCGCCGAGCATGGCCATCTGGATTACATGATCCGCCGCCTGATCGCGCTCGGTTGTCCGCCGCTGGCAGTTTACCGTGCGGCAAGCCTTTCGGCGGCTGAGGCCTTCGGGCTCAAGGATCGCGGCTTGATCGCACCCGGAAAGCGGGCCGATATCGTGGTGATCGAAACGCTGGAAGACTGCCGCGCCAGTCTGGTGCTGGCGGGCGGGGTGCTGGCGGAGGCGGCGGCCTTTGCCGCGCGCGGCACGCTCGCCCCTGTGGCGCGGCAGTCGGTCAAGGCGCGCAAGGTGGCGCCGGAGGATTTCCGCACCGGCGGCAACCGGGTCGGGACGCCGGTGATCGGCATCCTGCCCGGCAAGATCATCACCGAGCATCTGAGTTTCGACATCGTTCCCGAGGATGGCGACAAGCGCCCCGATCTGGCGCGCGATCTGGTAAAAATCGCGGTTCTGGAACGGCATGGCGTGAACGGCAATCTGGCGACCGGCTTTGTGAAGGGCTTCGGGCTCAAGCGCGGGGCAATCGCCTCGACCGTGTGCCATGACCATCACAACATCGCGGTGGTGGGTGCGGATTATGCCGACATGGCGCTTGCCGCCAACCGTCTGGGCGAGATCGAGGGCGGGTTCATGGTGGTGGCAGAGGGCGAGGTGCTGGCCGAACTGCCGCTGCCGGTGGCCGGGCTGATGAGCCTCGAGCCGTTCGAGGCGGTGCGCGATGCGCTGATCGACTTGCGCGCGGCGGCGCGGGGCCTGGGGGTGGAGCTGGAGGAGCCGTTCCTGCAACTGGCGTTCCTGTGCCTGCCGGTGATTCCGCACCTGAAGATCACCGACAGGGGGATTGTGGATGTGGACCGCTTCGAGGTGATGACGTGATCTGTGACGGGGGCGGCCTCGGGGGGCATCGAGCCCCCGCTCGGCCGCGCTGCCGCGCCTCTTGCACCGGCCGGTGCGCGCGGGGCTGGCCGCGGCCTCCGGCGGGAGTATTTGGGAAAGCAGCAAGCCGTGGGGGGCGGGCGTGATCGACAAGCTGGAGATGTTCATCGCGCTGGCGCGCGCGCGGCATTTCGGGCGGGCGGCCGAGGCCTGCGGGGTGACGCAGCCTTCGCTTTCGGCGGCGATCCGGCAGCTGGAGGATCATCTGGGGGTGCAGCTGGTGTTTCGTGGTGCGCGGTTTCAGGGTCTGACCCCGGAAGGGCAGCGCGTGCTGGAGCGGGCACAGGGAATCGTGGCCGAGACGCGGGCGCTGCGCGACGAGATGCGGTCGGTCAAGAAGGGGCTGGCCGGGAACCTGCGGATCGGGGTGATCCCGACGGCGCTGCCGATGGTGGCGCAGCTGACCGCGCCCTTCACCCAGCGCCATCCCAAGGTGTCTGTCACCATCCTGTCGCGCACAAGTGCGGAGATTCTAGAGGGGATCGAGCGGCTGGAGCTGGAGGCGGGGATCACCTATCTGGACAACGAGCCGCTGGGGCGGGTCGTGACCCAGCCGCTTTATGCCGAGTTCTACCGTCTGGTCTGTGCGCCGGGGTCTGATTTTGCGGGTCGGACGCGGGTGGAATGGGCCGCGCTGGCGGGGGTGCCTTTGTGTCTGCTGACCTCGGACAACCAGAACCGCCGGATCATCAACCAGCATCTGGCAGAGGCGGGGGTGAAGGCGGAGGCGGGTGTGGAAGCCAATTCCACCATCGCGCTGATGGCGCATGTGATGACGGGGCAATGGGCGTCTGTCTTGCCCAAGGCGCTGGCGGACCTCTTCGCGAAATCGGGGGCGGTGCGGGCGGTGCCGATCGTGGCGCCGGAGGTCGAGCATCTTGTGGGGCTGATCGCGGCGCGGCGCGACCCGCCGACCCCGTTGATCGAGGCGCTGATGGAGGAGGCGCGGCGGCTTTCGGGTTGAGATTTTTCCCGCCCCGCGCCGGGGCGCGCCCTTGCCCGCCGCCCGTGGGCGCGGCACAACTGGGGCAGTTTATCGAGGGGAGGGAGCGGCAGCATGTTTGCCATTGTGACAGCCGGGCCATCGGCCATCGGGCGCAGTCTGGTGATGGCCTTGGCCGAAGCGGGCCATGATCTGGCCTTTACCCATCTGGGTGCGGCGGCGGCGGCGGCAGAACTCGAGACGCGGGTGACGGCGCTGGGCCGTCGCGCGCGTGGCTGGGAGACGGATGCCGGCGATGCGGCGGCGGTTGCGCGTTTTCATGCCGAGGCTGCGGAGTGGGCCGGAGAGGCCCCCGATGTGCTGGTGAACAATGCGGGCATCCAGACATGGGCCGGACTTCTGGAATTGCAGGCGGCAGACTGGGACCGGGTGATGCACACCAATCTGCGCGGCACCTTTCTGAACACGCAGGCGGCAGGTCGCGCGATGGTCGCGGCTGGCAAGGCGGGCAGCATTGTCAATCTGGGCTCGGGGTGCAACAAGCTCGCCTTTCCGCGGCTGGTGGATTATACGGCCAGCAAGGGCGGCATCGAGCAATTCACCAAATCGGCAGCGGTGGAACTGGGGCCGCATGGAATCCGCGTGAACTGCATCGCGCCCGGGGCCATAGCGACCGAGCGCACGGCGGCAGAGGCGGGGGATTACGCCGCCACATGGTCAAAGGTCACGCCCTTGCGGCGGGTCGGCACGCCCGAGGATATCGCGGGGCCGGTGGTGTTCCTGTGCTCGCAAGCGGCGCGGTTCATCACGGGGCAGACCATATGGGTAGATGGCGGGGTGTTTTCGCAAGCGGTCTGGCCTTATGACCATTGAACCTTGCCGGCGGCAGCGGCGCGCCTAGATGCGCCATATGACAAAGACAGCCCTGATCGTGGCCCATGGCCAACCCTCTGAACCCGAGCCCGCCGAGGCGGCCCTTGCGGCGCTTGCGGCGCAGGTGAGCGTGCATTTGCCGGGGTGGCGGGTGCTGTCGGCGACTCTGGCAGCGGACGGGGCGCTTTCGGCAGCCGCCCGGACGGCGGGGCCGCAGGGCGGGTTTGTGTTTCCGATGTTCATGGCCGACGGGTGGTTCACCCGCCAGCACCTGCCCGAACGCCTGTCAAAGGCCTGCCATGCCGCGCTATTCGCCGGGGGCGGGTGTGACCGGCAGGGATGCGGCGGGGCGTCAGGCTGTGCGCGCTGGTGCATCTTGCCGCCCTTCGGGCTGGACACGACGGTGCAGGATCTGGCGCTGCGGGTTTTGCACGAAGCCGGGGTGCCGCCGGGTGGCGAGGTTTTGATTGCGGCGCATGGCTCGGGGCGCAGCACGGCCCCTGCAGAGGTGGCTCATGCATTGGCCGCGCGCCTGAAACTCGGGTTGCTGCTGGCCCGTTGCGAGGCGGCGTTCATTGAACAGGACCCGCGCTTGGCCGAGGTCAGCGGATTTGGCCCCGAGGCGGTGTGCCTGCCGTTCTTTGCTGCAGAGGGCGAACATGTGACCGACGATCTGCCTGATGCCCTGCAAGAGGCCGGATTTGCCGGACGCATCCTGCCACCTCTCGGGCGCGATCCGCGGGTGCCTGCGGTGATTGCGGCGGCGCTGCGCGCGGCGGCCGAGGTCACGTCAGACCGGCCATAGCGCCCGCTCTGCGCCGAGCGCGTCATTGGTGGCTTGCCACAGCGCGGGGAGGGCCGAGATACGCCTTGCGGCCTCTGCCATCTCGCCCTGCCGGATCGCCTGTTCTACACGCGAGAGCGCTTCGCACAGGGCAAAGGCCCCAAACGTCGCGCTGCTTCCGGCCAGATGATGCGCCAGCCTTCCAGTTTCCTTGTCGGGGGCAACTTGCGTCATGCGGGCAATCATGTCTTGCCCTTCGGCCAGCATCCTGTCGATGAGCGACTGTGTTGCCTCTTGGCCCAGCATATCCCTGAGATCGCGCAGCGCCGAGATTTCCAGCAAGGGCTGCGCCGCACGGGTGGCGGAAGGACCGGGGGGCGGGGGCGTCGCTGCAAGCGGTTGAAGCTGCGCCATCAGTGCGGCGCGCGTGATCGGCTTGGTCAGGCAGGCATCCATCCCCGCCATCCGAAAGCGCTCGAGGTCTTGCGGCAGGGCATGGGCGGTCAGCGCGATGATCCGCGCCGAGACCGATGCGCCCCCCGCGCGGATGCGCCTTGCGACTTCTATCCCGTCAAGTCCGGGCATCGAAATATCCGTGATGATGACGTCGTAGCGGCTGTGATCGGCCAGCGCGACGCCCTGCAGGCCATCGGTGGCCTCTGTCACATGGTGGTTGCAATCGGTCAGGGTGCGGCGCACGAGAAAGCGGTTGATGTCATTGTCCTCGATCACCAGCACGTTGAGCGGCTGCACTGCCGCATTTGCCTCGGGCGGTGCGTGGGTGCGGATCGTAGGGGCCTCGGGCGCTGGTAGGGCGGGTGCCGCCTCGACCGGCGGCAGCGGCAGGCGCAGCCAGAACAGGCTGCCCTCTCCCGGCTCGCTTTCGACGCCGATGCTGCCGCCCATCGCCTGCACAAGACGCCGCGCGATGCCGAGGCCAAGGCCGGTGCCACCCGCCTCGCGCCTGTAGGACGAGTCCACCGTTGCGAAATCTTCGAACACCCGGTCCAGATCGGCCTTGGGAATTCCGATGCCGGTATCGCAAACCCTGATTTCGACCATCTCCGGTGTCTGGCTGTCCAAAAGACGCTCTGTCTCGACGGTGATCGCGCCCTTGCGGGTGAATTTCACCGCATTGCCGATGAGGTTGAGCAAGATCTGCTGCAACCGCCCCGGATCGCCGCGCACGGTGCCGAGCGGTCCGGTCAGCGCCAGATGGCGAATGGTATTGCCCCCGTTGCGCGCCACGCCAGCCTGATTGGCGATGCAGTCATCGATCAGACGATCCAGCGCGAAAGGGGTATCGGCAAGCACGATCTGCCCCGATTCCGAGCGCGAGATATCAAGGACGGATTCTACATGGCCAAGCAGGATATCGCCCGAGACCTGCATTACCCGCATCAGTTCCTGCTGGCTTTCGTTCAGCACGGTGTCATGCATCAATTCGATAGAGCCGATCAGGCCATTCAGCGGCGTGCGCATCTCGTGGCTCATCACCGCAAGGAAATCGGCCTTGGCCTTCTCGCCCGCCCGCGCCCGCGTCAGCGCCTGTTCCAATGCCTGCTGGTCGGCCTGACGCTGCGAGACATCGCGCAGGAAGCCCACAATCAGCGCACCGGGTTTCAGATCGCGCACGGCCAGAGAAATCTCGAGCGGGAAGCTGCGGCCATCGGCGCGCCGCCCCGTCAGTTCGATGCGCTGCGGACCTGAATCCACTGCCTTGGCAACAGTGTCTTGCAGGCGTTCAGTGTACTCCGCCTGATCGGCGGCAAGAAAAACCAGAGGCAGGATCTTCCGTCCCATCACCTCTTCACGCGTGTAGCCAAACATGCGCTGGGCCGCCGGATTGAATTCGATGACCCAGCCGCCACGGTTCGTCACCACGATGGCATCGGGAGAGGTGGCGATGATCAGTTGCAGACGGTCGCCCGCGATCTGGTTTTCCTTCGCCTGCCGCTGAGTCACGCGGTAAAGCCGGGTCGCCATCGCGGCCAGCATCCCCAGCAGCAGCATCGTCGCCCCTGTCGTCAGCGCCAGATTGGTCAGCGTGTCGGACACACGGGCGCGTGTCCGGTCGGTGCCTCTTGAAAACGCCAGAAGCGAGTCGAGCGACAATGCGCGGGCGTTCTGATGCACCATATCGGTCTGTGCGGCCATCTCGCCCAGCGCCGCCGTCAGCACCTCGTCCGGGGAATCGATGGTTGTGACCCATCGTTCGGTGAAAGATCGCATGCGTTGCAGGCGCTCGAAGTTTTCCGGCTGTCGGATGAAATCCTCATACAGCGGGCTTTGTTCGAGCATGGTGAGACGGCTATACAGCACGTTGAACCAGCGGCGCACCTCGGACAGATCGGTCAGGCCCGTCTGTGCCTTGATCAGCGTGGTTTGCAGGCGCAGCACCTCCACCTCGGTCTGCATCATGACCCATTGGCCGTTGTCGCTATCGGCCCGTTCCAGCGCAGACATCCGTGCCCGCACATCCAGCGCCAGCATGGCGACCATGCCCAGCATTGCCAGCACAAGGCTTACAACCGCCAAAAGACGCACAGACCCGCTGATCGGATTGCGCCGGGGAAGGGGGATATTCGTCATGCAAGCCCTTGCATCCGTGGGTGAAAGTCAGGCTAGAATACACCAGTGTTGTATGTTGTCGATCTGACCCGGCTCTGGCCCTGAAATTGGATGACCCTCGATAAAGGATGACCTGATCGTGCGGATGCTTCTGGCCGATGACCATGACCTGTTCCGCGAGGCCGTGTCGGCGATGCTTACGGCCGAAGGCGGTGTTGCCGTGGTCTCTGTCTCGCGGCTGGATGCCGTGCTCCAGAATCTTGCCGGAGAGCCGTTCGACCTGATCCTGCTGGATTACCAGATGCCGGGGATGAACGGGTTTGCCGGCCTGCGTCAGGTCAAGGAGGCCGCGCCGACGGTGCCGGTGGCGGTGATGTCTGGCACCACCTTGCGCGAATTGGCCGAAGAGGCGCTGGCCAACGGGGCGGCGGGCTTTGTGCCGAAGACCTTGGGCATCCGCGCCATGATTGCTGCGGTCAAGCGGATGGGGGCCGGAGAGATCTTTGCGCCGCTGTCGATGCTCGATTCCCCGCCCGCCTTGCAGCCCCCGCTGGAAGACCTGACACGCCGCGAGCGCGAGGTGCTGGAAGGTATCTGCAACGGCAAGTCGAACAAGGAAATTGCCCGTGACCTCGATGTGCAAGAGGTAACGGTGAAACTGCACGTCAAAACGCTGGCCCGCAAACTGGGCGCGCGCAATCGAACGCATGCGGCGATGATCGCGCGCGATGGCGGGCTTCTGCGGTCCTGAGCCTTCGCCCTGCATCCGGGGGCAGGGTCGGCGCGTGCAGAATTCTCGCCACACCGGCACAGGGCCCGGTTGACCCCGCCCGCGCGATCCATTAATCGAACAGGCAGAGCGCGGGCGTTGTGTAATGGTAAGACCTTAGCCTTCCAAGCTAATGACGCGGGTTCGATTCCCGCCGCCCGCTCCAGTCAATCTGCCGCATGTGCCTTGTTCCAGCGGATCGACGACCACAGCGACACCCCGATCAACGCCGCGCCGCCAAGTCCCGTGATGACCTCGGGAATATGCGTCAGCGTCTGCACATACATGATCACCGACAGGATCAGGATGGCGTAAAAGGCCCCGTGTTCCAGATAGCGGTATTGGGCAAGCGTGCCACGTTCGACCAGCATGATGGTCATCGACCGCACATACATCGCGCCGATGCCAAGTCCGATGGCGATCACGAACAGGTTGGAGGACAGGGCAAAGGCTCCGATCACACCATCAAAACTGAAGCTGGCATCCAGAACTTCGAGATAGAGGAACGCGCCGAGCCCGCCCTTGGCCGCGCCCGCGAGCACCTGCTGGCTTTGGTCCAGAACACCGCCCAAGACCTCGACCAGCAGAAAGGTCAGCAAACCCCAGATGGCGGCGTGAAAGAAGGTGGTCGCATAGACCGCGCCCTTCTGGCTTTCGATCACTTCGGAAAAGACCAGCATCACCACCAATACAAAGGCAATCTCGATGCCCTTGACCGAGGAATAGGCGGTAATCTTTTCTTCCAGCCAGCGCACCCAATGCACGTCCTTTTCGTGGTCGAAGAAGAAGGACAGCGCGACCATCATCAGGAAGGTGCCGCCAAAGGCCGCGATGGGCAGATGCGCCTCGTGCATGATGCGGCTGTATTCCTCGGGCTGGGTCGCGGCCATCACCAGCGCGCTCCACGGCCCGACATTGGCCGCGATCACCACGATCAGCAGCGGAAACACTATCCGCATGCCGAATACCGCAATCAGGATACCCCATGTCAGAAAGCGCTGTTGCCAGACCGGGGTCATGTCTTTCAGCTTGTTGGCATTCACGATGGCATTGTCAAAGGACAGCGAGATTTCCAGCACTGCCAGAACGCAGACAATGAAGAAGACTTTCATCGCGCCGCCAAAGCTGTGTTCGGTGGCGAACCCCAGCCACAGCCCGAGCGCAAGGCCAAGGCCGGTGACAATGAATGCCCATGTAAAATAGGACAGCGTGGCGCGCTGCGTCGGTTGCAAGGAAGACATGAGTCATGGACCGCGCGGCAGGTGGCGGTTCGGATGCCGACATCGCAGGCTCGCCGCAAAGTCCTGCCAGAGGGGCCCGGTCACCCGTTGGGCATGCTATGCGCCTTTTTGTCTCACTCCGCAAGGTCGCCCTTCGTCCTGGACTTCGGGTCGGCAGGTGGCGGGGGCAAGCGCGATGCCGGCCCCCGCGCGGATCGCCCCGCCTTTATTTGCGGGTGATGCGCCCATCCAGATAGGGCGTGTAGTTTTGCGACTTGGCCATGTAGTCCGCCAGAACATCCGCCAGATCCGGCCCGAAGTCATAGGCGTTGCGGGCGTCGACGAACATGCGGAAACCATCGCCTCCACCGCGCACATAGTTGTTTGACACAAGATTGTATTCTGCGGCCTCGTCGATAGGAGCCCATGCATCGCCGCCAAGCATCACCATCACATCCGACACGCGGCTTCCGACCGCTTGCGCCGGATCGAAGCTGTATTTCAGGCCCGACACCTGCGCAAAGCGCCCGCCCGCATCTTCAAGACGGCTGACGCCGTTTTCCAGCGCGGCAACGATATCGGCCCCCGTCACGGTAAAGGTCGACAGCGTGTTCTGGAACGGCAGCACGCCCAGCACCTCGCCCATCGTCACCGGACCCGCGTCGATAGAGGCGCGCAGACCGCCGCCATTGGTGATGGCAATGGTCACGCCCTGGTCTTTCACACGGTCCAGCATCGCATCGGTCACCAGATTGCCCATCTGGCATTCCATCTGCCGGCAGGTCTCGCGGCTGCCGTCGATGGCCTCCGCAGCCTCGCCGATCACCTTGGCCTTCACTTCCTCGATCGGGCCAGCCAGTTCCGCCACGCGCGCCTCGATCGCCGGGTCGGGGGTCACGCTCGAATCGAGCAAGATCGTGTTGCCTGCAGCATGAAGCAGCGAGCCGTCATCGGCAAAGGTAAGCTTCAGATGGCCGAGGTATTTCGAATAGGCATAAGCCTGCACCACCGGCACCATCGCCCCCGACTCCTGGCTGACCCAGGTGGGGTAGGGGCCGGCGCGGTTCGGGTCGGTTGCAGACAGATAGGTGTGGCTATGCCCGCCCACCACCGCATCGATCCCCGGCACCTGCGCCGCGATCTCTTGGTCCATCGTGTAGCCGGCATGGGTGACGGCGATGATCTTGGTCACCCCCTCCTCCTCCAGCGTCGCCACATCGGCCTTCAGGCTTTCGATCTCGTCCTGAAAGATCACCATATTGCCGGGGCTGGAGGTTTCGGTCGTATCTGTGGCCAAGGCCGAGATGATGCCGATCTTCTCGCCGCCAACGTCCAGAACAACATGGTTTTGCACGCGTCCCGCGAGAATGTTCGACTGGCTGACATCAAGATTGCCCGAAATCACCGGAAAGGTGACCTTGTCGAGGAACTCGGCCAGCCCTTCGGGGCCGTCGTCGAATTCATGGTTGCCAAGCGCCATCGCATCGGGACGCAACTGTTCAAGGAACTCGGCCTCTGCCGCGCCCTTGTAGGTGGTGAACATCAGGCTTCCCTGAAACTGGTCGCCCGCATCGACAAGGATCACGTTTTCTCCTGCCGCCGTCAGGCTGTCGCGCAATTCGTTCACCTTGGCCGACAGGCGCGCGATGCCGCCAAAGCACTTGTCTTCCGCCGCCTCTGCGGCCGAGCAGGTGGAATCCGAGCCGTTCACCGCCTCGATCCGGCTGTGGAAGTCATTGATATGCAGAACATGCAACGTGTACTCGGCCTGCGCTGCCCCCGCAGACAGCGCCACTGCAGCGACAGAGCCCATCAATCGGATTTTCATACATTGCTCCTCTTCTGGTTGATGGCATCAGCCTGACTTGCCCCCGCGGCTGAGTCAAACCCGCGCATAAGGCTTGCGCGTCTTTGACCTTGCGTCACCTTTGCAAAGCGCCGATGACAGCAGTTCCCATTGACCAACCCCTGCGCAATGTGCATGGAAAGCCATGCTCATTTACAAGATCTTCCGCCGCCCCGAATGGGATGCCTTCCGCGCCGCCGGAGAAACCGCCGGGGCTCCGGTGGACCTTGCCGACGGGTTCATCCATTTTTCCACGGCGGCGCAGGTGGCTGAAACCGCAGCCCGGCACTTTGCCACGGAAAGCGATCTGGTGCTGGTGGCCTTCCGGTCCGATGCTCTCGGCCCCGACCTGAAATGGGAACCGTCGCGGGGCGGGGCACTTTTCCCGCATCTTTACCGCCCCTTGCGCCTGAGCGATGTGGTCTGGGACAAATCGCTGCCGCTGGGGGCCACAGGCCATATCTTTCCCGAGGGTGTCTGGTGAACCTGATCGAACGCACAGGGCTTGCGGTCCTGCACCGCATGGACCCCGAAGCCGCGCATGGCCTGTCGCTGCGGGCGCTGAATGCAGGGCTTGTGCCGCTGCCGGGTCTTGTCACATCTTCCCGTCTCGCCTGCACTTTGGCGGGTATGGCTCTGGCAAATCCGGTCGGGCTCGCGGCGGGCTATGACAAGAACGCAACCGCACTGGGTGCGCTGGCGCGGGCAGGCTTCGGCTTTCTCGAGGTGGGGGCTGCGACGCCGCTGCCACAGCCCGGCAATCCCAAGCCGCGCCTGTTTCGCCTGACCGAGGACCGCGCTGCCATCAACCGTTTCGGCTTCAACAACGAGGGCATGCAGGCCATCGCCGCGCGGCTGAAGTCCCGCCCCCGCAGCCTGCCCATCGGTCTCAACCTAGGGGCCAACAAGACTTCGGCGGACCGTGCGGCCGATTTCGCGCATGTGCTGGCGGCTTGCGGCCCGCATGTCGACTTCGCGACGGTGAATGTCAGCTCTCCCAACACCGAAAAATTGCGCGACCTGCAAGGCGCTGCCGCGCTTACGGCCTTGTTGGCAAGGGTGATGGAAGTGCGCGACGGTCTGGCCACGCCGGTGCCGGTGTTTCTCAAAATCGCCCCCGATCTGAACGGCGACGAGATAGCTGAAATCGGTGAGATTGCGGTGGCGGCAGGGCTCTCGGGCATTATTGCCACCAACACCACGCTGTCGCGCGAAGGTTTGAAAAGTGCAATGCGCAATGAAATGGGGGGGCTTTCGGGCGCGCCGTTGTTCGAAAAGTCCACACGGGTGCTGGCCCAGCTTTCCGTTGCGACCCAAGGCCGCCTGCCGCTGATCGGTGTCGGGGGCATCGGCAGCGCCGAGCAGGCCTATGCCAAGATCCAGGCCGGGGCCACGGCGGTGCAGCTTTACACCGCGATGGTGTATCAGGGCATCGGCATTGCCGCCCGCATCACACGCGGGCTGGATGCCTTGCTTGCGAAGGACGGATTTTCCAATGTGGCCGAGGCGACGGGCAGCGACCGGGGCGCGTGGCTTTGACGCTGCCGGACTGCGGTGCAGCCTCTTCCATTTGATCAAATCATCCGCGATACTGGCCGTGAATGAGGGAACACCATGTCACAGCCAGCCATCGCCGGAGTTTCAGCCGACCGTCTGACCGCCTTTGCCGCGCGCGAGGCGCAGCGCTACCGGCTCTCGCGCCCCCTGTCGGCCAAGGCACTTGAAGCCGGGGCAGGGGCCTTCCTCAACGGCGTGCCGATGCATTGGATGCGCGACTGGCCGATGCCGCATCTGCCGCTGGTCGCCAAGGCCAAGGGCGCGCGCATCACCGATCTGGATGGTTACGGGATCGACGACTTCTGTCTCGGCGATACTGGCAGCATGTTTGGTCACTCCCCCGAACCTGTCGCCCGTGCCATCCGCAAACAGGCGCGGCGCGGCCTGACCTATATGCTCCCAACCGAGGCCGCGCTGGAGGCCGGGCGGTTGCTGACAAAACGCTTCGGCCCGTTCCTGTGGCAGATCGCCACTACTGCCACCGACGCCAACCGCTTTGCCTTGCGCGTGGCGCGGGCGGTGACGGGGCGGCCCAAGGTTCTGGTGTTCAACGGCTGCTATCACGGCACGCTGGACGACACGATGGTGGAACTGTCGGGCGGCAAGACCGTAAACCGCGCGGGACTTGTCGGGCAGGTGCAGGATCTGAGCCTTGGCGCGGTCGTTTGCGAATTCAACGATCTGGCCGCCGTCGAGGCGCTTTTGGCCAAGGGTGACGTCGCGGCGGTCCTGACCGAACCGGTGATGACCAATTGCTCCATGGTGCCGCCCGACCCCGGCTTTCACGACGGCTTGCGCGCCCTGACGCAGCGGTTTGGCGCGTTGCTGATCATGGACGAGACGCATACGATCTCGACCGGTCTGGGCGGCTATACTGCCGTGCATGGGCTGACGCCCGATATGTTTGTGGCGGGCAAATGTGTGGCGGGGGGTATGCCCACCGCGATCTGGGGCATGACAGAGGCGGTGGCGGCGCGTTTTTACGCCTATGACGCCGCGCGCGCACCGGGCCATTCCGGTATGGGAACCACGCTGTCGGCCAATCCGATGCAATTCGCCTGTCTTGTCGCGACCCTCTCCGAGGTCATGACCAAGGACGCCTATGCGGGGATGGAGGCCGGGGCCGCCCGGCTTGCAAAGGGGCTCGAACGCGCGATTGCCGCGCATTCGGCGCCTTGGCATGTGGTGCGGGTGGGCGCGCGGGTAGAGTTCATCTGCGCCCCCGGACCGCTGCGCAACGGGTCCGAGGCGGGCCTTGCCCACCAGCCGGAACTGGAGGCCGCACTGCATACCGGCCTGCTGAACCGTGGCTGCCTGATCGCGCCGTTCCACAACATGATGCTGGTCAGTCCGGCGACGAAAGAGCGGCAGATTGATCGGCTGGTGCTGGCCTTCGACGAAATTCTCTCCGAACTCTTTTCCTGAGGTGCCACGCGATGACCGCCCATCCCAGCCCCTCCGGATCGCTTGTCGCCGAGGCCGAAGCCTTTCTCGAAGCGCATCCCGAGATCGAGGCGTTCGACATTGTCTTGCACGATTCCAACGGTATTGCCCGGGGAAAGGTGATCCGGCGCCGCGAACTCTTGTCTCTTTACAACGATGGCCGCCATCTGCCGATCTCTATCCTCGGCCTCGACATCTGCGGCGAGGATGTGGAGGAGACCGGGTTGATCTGGGAGCAGGGCGACGGCGATCTGCGCGCCTGGCCGATCCCCGGCACCCTGGTTCCGGTGCATAACAGCACCCCGCCGCGCGGCGAGCTGCTGATGTCGCTCTATCACCTTGATGGCACCCCCATGCCCTCCGACCCCCGCCACGCCTTGCAGCGGCAGGTGGACGCGCTTGCCGCGCAGGGCTTTTTTCCTGCCGGAGCCTTCGAGTTGGAGTTCTTTCTGCTTGATCCGGCGCGCGGTCCGGATGGCAGGCTGCGCCCTGCCGCCGACGTGCTGGACGGGCGCAGATCGACCCGCACCGAGGTTTATTCGGTGGATCATCTGCACGGGATGCTGCCGCTCTTTGCCGATGTCTATGCGGCGGCCGAGAAGTGCGGCATCGTGGCCGAGACGCTGATCTCGGAATACGCGCCGGGCCAGTACGAACTGACCCTGCATCATCGCCCCGATGTGCTGCAGGCCGCGGATGATCTGATGCGGCTCAAGCGCATTGTGCGTGCGCAGGCCCGTGCGCATGGCGTGACCGCTTGTTTCATGGCCAAGCCGATGGCCGAGCATGCAGGGTCAGGCATGCACTTCCACGTATCGATGCAGGACGCCCAGGGCACCAATCTGTTCGTCGAGGCGGAAGAAGGCATCTGGAACGACAGGCTTCTGCATGCCTTGGGTGGCCTGCGAGCGACGATGGGCGAGTCGATGCTGGTTTTCGCGCCCCATGCGAATTCGTGGCGGCGTTTCGCCGATCAGAGCTATGCCCCCGTCAGCCCGACATGGGGGGTAAACAACCGCTCGGTGGCCCTGCGCATTCCTGCGGGCGATCCGCGCGCGCGCCGGATCGAACATCGTCCGGCGGGCGTGGATGCGAACCCCTATCTCGTGGCGACGACGGTGCTGGCCGGAATGCGCCACGGTTGGGCCGGCAAGATCGACCCCGGCCCAGAGACGCGCGGCAACGGCTATGAAAGCATCACGAGCGCCCTGCCGATCCCGGCAGATTGGCGTCAGGCCCTCGAGGCGGCGAAGGCCTCTGATTTCCTGAAAGAGGCCTTGGGCGCCGACATGCACCGCACCTTTACCGCAGTTAAGCAGGCCGAATACCGCCGTGTGATGCGCACCATTCCAGAGATCGAATACGATCTTTATCTGCACAGTGTCTGACCGGACGATTTTCTGCGAACCACCATTTATCCGGATTTTCGCAGAAGAATCTTGCGGTTACATATTGGCCGGTTGCGGGAAGCCCAAGACGTGATAGCCGCCATCGACATGGATCACCTCGCCCGTGGTCGATGCCCCAAAGTCCGAACAGAGCCAAGCCGCGGTGCCGCCAATCGCCTCCAGCGTCGCATTCGCGCGCAGGGGCGCGTTTTCTTCGGTGTGGCGGTAAGTGGCGCGCGCGCCGCCGATCGCCGCTCCGGCCAGCGTTTTCATCGGGCCGGGGGAAATTGCATTGACCCGCACCTTTTGTGGCCCGAGGTCATTCGCCAGATAGCGCGTCGCGCTTTCCAAGGCGGCCTTGGCCACGCCCATCACGTTGTAATTGGGCGAAACCCGGTTCGACCCCTGGAAGGTGAGGGTGATCAGGCTGCCACCGTCCGGCATCATTTCCGAGGCGCGACGGGCTACGTCGATGAAGGAAAAGCAGGAGATCGTCAGCGAATTCTGGAAGTTGCCGCGTGACGTGTTGATGAACCGGCCCGTCAACTCCGTCTTGTCGGAAAAGGCGATGGCATGGATCAGGAAATCCATCTTGCCCCAGCGCTCTTTCAGCGTGGCGAAACAGGCATCGAGGCTTTCGTCGTTGTTCACGTCGACATCGACCAGCAGGTCCGATCCGACAGACGCGGCCAGCGGCTCCACCCGCTTGCCGAACGCCTCACCCTGATACGAGAACGCCAGTTCCGCGCCCTCGTCGGCCAGCGTCTTGGCAATGCCCCAGGCGATGGAGCGTTCATTCGCCACACCCATGACAAGCCCGCGCTTGCCGGTCATCCAATTGGCCATGATCCGCCCCTTATCCGCGATACTTGCTCATCACCAATGTGGCATTGGTGCCGCCAAAGCCGAAGCTGTTGGACAGGATCGAATCCATTTCCACACTATCGCGATAGGTCGTGGCGATTTCCTCGGGCTTCAGTTCCGGATCAAGCTGGGTGACATTCGCCGAAGCCGTGATGAAATTGCCCTGCAACATCAAGAGCGAATAGATCGCCTCATGCACGCCGGTCGCCCCGAGGCTGTGGCCGGTGAGCGATTTGGTCGACGAGATCGGCGGCACCGAGCCTTCGCCGAAGACGCGGCGCACGGCCTTGACCTCGGTCACATCGCCCGCAGGCGTGCTGGTGCCATGCGCGTTGATGTAGCTGATCTTGCGATCCGAGGGCAGGGTGGACAGTGCCTGCCGCATCGACCGCTCACCGCCCTCGCCGCTGGGGGCCACCATGTCATGCCCGTCGGAGGTGGCGCCATAGCCGGTGACTTCGGCATAGATCTTCGCGCCGCGTGCAAGGGCGTGGTTGAGTTCTTCCAGAACCACGACCCCGCCACCACCGGCGATGACAAAACCGTCACGCGTGGCATCAAACGCGCGCGAGGCCAGTTCAGGCGTGTCGTTATACTTGGAAGACATCGCGCCCATCGCGTCGAACAGGCACGACAGCGTCCAGTCGAGTTCTTCGCCGCCGCCGGCAAAGACGATGTCCTGCTTGCCGAACTGGATCAACTCGGCCCCGTTTCCGATGCAATGCGCCGAGGTCGAGCAGGCCGAGGTGATGGAATAGTTGACGCCCTTGATCTTGAAGGGCGTGGCGAGGCAGGCCGAATTGGTCGAGGACATGCCCTTGGTCACGCCGAAGGGGCCGATCCGCTTGGGGCTGCCCGAGTCGCGCACGATGTTGTGCGCCTTGAAGAAGGACTTGGTCGATGGCCCGCCCGACCCCACGATGATGCCGGTGCGCTCGTTCGAGATGTCCGAAGCCTCCAGCCCAGAATCCTCGATCGCCTGCCGCATCGCGATGAAGTTATAGGCCGCGCCATCGCCCATGAAGCGCAGGTCGCGCTTGTCGATATTGTCTTCCAGCACGATTTTCGGCTCGCCATGAACCTGGCTGCGGAAACCGCGCTCGGCATATTCGGGGGCAAAGACGATGCCGGATTTTCCAGCGCGCAGGCTGGCTTCGACTTCGGCAGCAGTGTTTCCGATGGGAGAAACGATACCGATGCCGGTGATGACGACGCGACGCATGGCGGCTCCTTCGCTGATCTTTGTCTTTCTGTAAGGGACCAGTGGGCGAGGAGCAAGCCATTTGGGTCAGGCATCTCCTGTGTGGCGCGCGTCAGGCTGCGCCCGCTCCGCCCCGACACTTACGTTGATCGAATCGGGGGAATCGCCTTATTTTTCTGGGACCGATCCGGATTTAGCCGACGCTTTTCACGATTTCTCCAAGGAGAGCATGATGCGCATAACATGGCTTTTCGTCTGTGGTTTTATCCTGTGCCTGTCCCAGCCGGCGCTATCACAAAGCACCAAGGCGATGACCGCAGAGCAGATGGCTGCAATGACGTCCAACGGGGTCACGTTGACGCTTGGCGGTCCCGGCATGGGATACAAAGGCAGCCTTGAACTGACGAAAGACGGGAAAGGCAAAGGCAGCGCTGTTACCGACGCCGGCCAGAAGATTTCCATATCTGGCACATGGCGCCTGAACGGAAACATGTTTTGCCGGACCTGGCGCGATCTGGACGGAGGCAAGGAGGTCTGCGAGACGTGGCACCCGATCTCGAGCCGGTCTGTCGAGGTTTACAACGGGAAGTCCAAACTTGGCGTCAATTCGTGGTAAGCCACGGATGCGCAAGCCCGTAAAGGCGCCTCAGCTTTCGCTGAGGGCCACCTTCATGTCCGTGACCTGATAGATCACCTCGCCGTCGGCTTCGACGATGCCATTGGCGACGCCCATCGTCAGGCGGCGGGTTGTCAGGGCCTTGGTGAAATTGACCTTGTAGGTCAGCATCTTGCGGTCGGGGCGGACCATGCCCGTCAACTTGACCTCGCCCACGCCCAGCGCATAGCCGCGCCCCTTCCAGCCGCGCCAGCCAAGGTTGAAGCCGGTCAGTTGCCACAGCCCGTCAAGACCGAGGCACCCGGGCATGATCGGATTGCCGGGAAAATGGCAGTCGAAAAACCAAAGATCGGGAGTGATATCGAACTCGGCCACCACATGGCCCTTGCCGAATTCGCCGCCGTCTTCGGAGATTTCGGTGATGCGGTCCATCATCAGCATCGGCGGGGCAGGCAGCTGGGCATTGCCGGGGCCGAACAACTCGCCACGCGCGCAGGCCAGAAGTGCCTCTTTGTCAAAGCTTGACGGATATTGCCCCATTGCCGACGGTTCCCCTCGTTTCGCTGTCATTCATTTCAATGCTGTAACACCCGCAGAGAGTCAGAGGCAAGGGTGCCACGCGCGGCGGCTCAAGGGGGGTTGACTTGATTTCCATTGAAATCCGGCGGGCGGGCGCTTTATATGGAGCAAGAAGAGCAGGACGCAGATGAACAACTCGGCACTGGAACGCGGAACGGAATGGCTGGCACAGGGCGGATTGCGCCCCACGCGCCAGCGGCTTTCGCTTGCCAGTCTGCTTGTGGGCGATGGTGTGGATCGGCATGTGACCGCCGAAAGCCTGTTCGCCCTGTCCGCCCAGTCTGGGGAAAAGGTCAGCCTTGCCACCGTCTACAACACCTTGCGCGCCTTCTGCGCGGCGGGGCTGATGAACGAGGTCGTGGTGGACGGATCGAAAAGCTATTTCGACACACGCATCGACGATCATCCGCATTTCTACTGGGAAGACACCGCCGAACTGACCGATGCGCCGAAAGACCAGCTCGAGATCAGCGGTCTGCCCGATGCCCCCGAGGGCACCGAGATTTCGCGCGTCGATGTGGTGATCCGCCTGCGCCGCGCCTGACGCTCAGGGCTGCGCCGCCTCGTTGCCGCTTGTCACAATCTCTTGCCGGAAACTGCCATCGCGTCCGAACATCAGGATGCGGTCATCTTCTGTCACCACAAGGATGAACCCTTGGCCAAGGGTCACCGCGGCGGGGCGGGCGCCATCGGGCAGGGTGATCTGATCGGGCAGCGCCATCGGGCCAAGGTCCGGCATGCGGGTGACAAGCAGACCAACCACGGTTATGACACCCACAATCATCGTGGCGGTGAGAACGATCACCAGCCATTTCAGAAGTCTCAGCGAAGGCGGAAGCGCTTCGGTTTCAGGAGTGTTGTTCATGTCCGGTCCTCTTGCCGAAGCCTTTGATGACGAAGACCCCACGCTGGTGGTGACCATCGCCGAGGGCTGTGCCGACCGTCTTGATAAGGCGCTTGCCCGTTCGGTGCCAGAGGATGCGGCACTCTCGCGCACGCGTCTGATGAAGATGATTGCCGACGGTGCCGTGTGGCGCGCCGGGGTCGCGCTGACCGACCCCAAGATCAAGGTGGAGGAGGGCGAGGTCATCACCTTGATGCTCGATCCGCCGGCGCGCGTGGACACCTTGGCCGAGGACATTCCGCTGGTGGTGGTTTACGAAGATGACCACCTGATCGTGGTCGACAAACCCGTTGGCATGGTCGTGCATCCGGCACCCGGAACGCCGTCGGGCACCTTGGTCAACGCACTGCTTGCCCATTGCGGCGACACACTTTCCGGCATCGGCGGTGAACGCAGGCCCGGCATCGTGCACCGTATCGACAAGGACACCTCGGGCCTTCTGGTCGTGGCCAAATCCGACAAGGCGCATCACGGTCTTGCCGCGCAGTTTGAACGCCACGATGTGAACCGGCGCTATGTTGCGCTTGTCCATGCCGTGCCCAATGCCGCCGATCCGCGCCTGCGGGGCATCAAGGGCGTGAGTTTCGAAACGGGGGGCATCATCAAGATTGCCACCCTGCTGGCGCGTCACAAGACCGACCGCCAGCGGCAGGCCGTGGTCTGGCACGACGGCCGCCACGCGGTAACGCGCGTGCGGGTGCTGGAAGCCTTCGCCGATCAGGCCGCTCTGGTGGAATGCTGGCTGGAAACGGGGCGCACGCACCAGATCCGTGTGCATATGGCACATGCGGGGCACGGGCTCTTGGGCGATCAGACCTATGGCGGCAAGCGCAAGATTTCGCCCAAGGCGCTGACACCGCAGGCGGCAGAGATGGGCAACAGCTTTCCCCGGCAGGCGCTGCATGCCGCCACGCTCGGCCTTCGCCACCCTGTTACCGACGAATGGCTGGAGTTCACCTCGCCCTTGCCCGAAGACATGGCGGCGCTTCTGGAGGCGCTGCGCAGGCCGCAAGAGTGACATTCCCGTGATCCGCACGTCACAATCCTTCCGCAAGGGAACGGAAATGCCTTCATCCTGCGTTAACACAAGGATGATAGCTGGCGGCCTTGAAGGCGCGGCGTGCAACCCTTAGGTAAGTTGGCCCCCGGGGGCTGATGGCACCGGGGATAACAGGGGGCGACAGATGAGCACCTATACCAATCTTCCCGCACCAAGCCCGGAACAGGGCTTGAACCGTTACATGCAGGAAATCCGCAAGTTCCCTTTGCTGGAGCCTGAAGAAGAATACATGCTGGCCAAGGCTTGGGTGGACCGGCAGGACAGCACCGCTGCGCACAAACTCGTCACCTCGCACCTGCGCCTCGCGGCCAAGATCGCGATGGGATATCGCGGTTACGGGCTGCCGCAGGCCGAAGTCATCTCCGAAGCCAATGTCGGTCTGATGCAAGCCGTCAAGCGGTTTGATCCCGAGCGCGGCTTCCGTCTGGCGACCTATGCCATGTGGTGGATCCGCGCGAGCATTCAGGAATACATCCTGCGTTCGTGGAGCCTTGTGAAACTGGGCACCACCTCGGCGCAGAAGAAACTGTTCTTCAACCTGCGCAAGGCCAAGGCCAAGCTCGGCGCGCTGGAAGATGGCGATCTGCGGCCCGAAAACGTGGCGCAGATCGCCAAAGACCTGTCGGTGACCGAGGAAGAGGTCGTGGCGATGAACCGCCGGATGGCGGGGGCCGATGCCTCGCTGAACGCGACCGTCGGCACCGAGGATGGCGGCGCACAGTGGCAAGACTGGCTGGAGGACGAGAACAGCGATCAGGCCGAGGCTTATGCCGAAAATGACGAACTGTTGATGCGCCGCCGCTTGCTGGTGCAGGCGATGTCGGTGCTGAATGATCGGGAAAAGGAAATCCTGATGCAGCGCCGCCTTGCCGATGAACCTGTCACGCTCGAAACGCTGTCGGAAAAACATGCGGTCAGCCGCGAGCGGATCCGCCAGATCGAGGTGCGGGCCTTCGAAAAGCTGCAAGACCGGATGCGCGAGCTTGCCAAGGGCAAGGGCATGGTCGTTCCCGGTTGATGGGCGGCACCCCGCTGTCTTTGGGCGGCTCCGCAAGGGGCCGCCCTTTGCTTTTGTGCCGCCCTCTTGGCCTTGGGCAATTTGACCGTTACCACAGCCCGTAATTTGGCGGGCATCCGCCGAAGCTATGACGTTTTTGTTGGCTGATGGGTCGTTTTTGTTTGCCCCCGATGCGCGGGCAGGCTACGCCCTCTGCCTAAGGTTGAAAGGACCGGACCAACCATGACGATGCTGGGCACTTTTCTAAAGCCGATGCACCCCGAGGGGTACAAGTTCGTGGCGATCTTCGCCGCGATTGCCCTTGTGCTGTTCTGGCTGTGGGAGCCTCTGGGCTGGATCGGCGTGGGCCTCACGGTCTGGTGCTATTACTTTTTCCGCGATCCTGTCCGCTCGGTGCCGCAAGGCGCGGGCATTCTGGTGTCGCCCGCCGATGGCGTCATCAGCCTGATCGAGCGCGCGGTGCCGCCACCGGAACTGGGCATGGGACCAGAGGCGCTGATGCGGGTTTCGGTGTTCATGAACGTGTTCAACTGCCATGTGAACCGCGCGCCGATTGCAGGCACCGTGGGCGCCATGAGCTATCGGCCCGGCAAGTTCCTGAACGCCTCGCTCGACAAGGCGTCGGTGGACAACGAGCGCAACTCGCTGCGCCTTGATCTGCCCGACGGGCGCCAGATCGCCGTTGTGCAGATCGCCGGTCTGGTGGCACGCCGCATCATGTGGTGGGTGTCGGAAGGGCAGGGCCTGCGCACGGGTGAGCGTTTCGGCCTGATCCGCTTTGGCAGCCGCGTCGATGTCTATCTGCCCGAAGGCGTGGCCCCGCAGGTCGCCATCGGTCAGACGATGGTGGCGGGGGAAACCGTGCTTGCCGTGCTGGGCCGTGATCTGCCCCAAACCATGAGCCGCATGGAATGAACGAAGAGCCCGTCACGCCCCCCCGGCGCAGGATGCCGCTGCTGTATCTGCTGCCGAACCTGATCTCTATTCTGGCGCTCTGTGCCGGCCTTACCGCCATTCGCATGGCGGTCGAGGGGCGGTTCGGCTGGGCGGTGGCCCTGATCGGCCTTGCCGCCGCGCTGGATGGCATCGACGGCCGGCTGGCGCGGATGCTGAAATCGGAAAGTGCCATCGGGGCCGAACTCGACTCGCTCTGCGATCTGGTCAACTTCGGTGTCACGCCAGCCTTGGTGCTGTATTACTGGGGGATGCGGGCCGATACCTCGCTGGGTTGGATCGCGGTGCTGATCTATGCGGTTTGCTGCATGTTGCGGCTGGCGCGTTTCAACGTCGGCAACCGCCTGCCGGAAGGCGCAGAAAAGCCCAAGGGCTTTGTCGGCGTGCCATCTCCGGCGGGGGCGATGCTGGCGCTTTTGCCGATCTACCTTGCCTATGCCTTCGACAACGCCCTGCGGATGCCGCCTTGGGCGGTGGCCATCTGGATGGTCTTCGTGGGTGCCTTGATGATTTCGCGCATGCCGACCCCGTCCTTCAAGGGGGTGCGCATCTATGCCGAGAACGCCCGTTTCATCCTTGTCGGCTCTGTCGCGGTGATCGCCGCCCTGCTGACCTATCCTTGGGTCACACTGCTGTTGCTCGATCTGGTGTATCTGGCCGCCATTCTGGTCCTCTGGCGCAAAAGCGCCCGTTCATTAAGGAGTGTCGTCTGACATGGATATTCACGCCGTCCGCAAATCCTATGCCCGCTGGGCCCCGATCTATGATGCAACCTTCGGCGTCATCACGCGGGTCGGGCGGCGGCGGGCGGTTTCCGTCCTGAACGGGCTTGGCGGGCGGGTGCTGGAAGTGGGGGTTGGCACCGGCCTGTCCTTGCCGGCCTATCGCCCCGACGTCTCGGTGACCGGAATCGATGCCAGTGCGGAAATGCTGCAAAAGGCGCAGGACAAGGTGGCCGAACTGGGGCTTGGCAATGTCAAGGCGCTGCGCCTGATGGATGCCCGCGCGCTTGAATTTGCCGACAGCAGCTTCGACCACATCAGCGCGCTGCACATCATGTCGGTGGTGCCAGAGCCCGAGCGGGTGATGGCGGAAATGGCGCGGGTGTTGCGCCCCGGTGGCACCATCGTGATGGTCAACCATTTCGCCCGCGATGCCCACCACAAGGGCGCGCTGCCGTGGCTGGAACGTGTCTTTGCCCCGTTTGCCGACCGTCTGGGCTGGCATTCCGATTTTCAGCGCAGCACGGTGACGCAGACGCGCGGCCTGACCCTGATCGAAGAAACCGATCTGCCGCCCTTCGGCATGATGACGCTGATGCGCTTTCGCAAGGACTGACCCGCGCCGTCGCCGAAATCGCGGCCCTTGCAGTGAAGTGGCTTCCCCCTGCGCGCACAAGCCATTAGGCTGATTGCGCTAACAGGGAGAGAACCAGATGAAACCAGTTCGTTGGGGGGTGCTCGGCGCCGCCAAATTCGCGCGCGAGCATATGGCTCCGGCCATCCACGCCGCCGAGGGAGCCGAATTGGCGGCGCTTGCGACCTCTGATCCGGCCAAGGCCGAAGGCTTCCGCAGCTTCTGTCCCGGCCTGCAGGTCCATGCCAGCTATGATGACTTGCTGGCCGATCCGGCCATCGACGCGGTTTATGTGCCCTTGCCCAACCATCTGCATGTCGAATGGACGCTCAAGGCGCTTGCCGCTGGCAAGCATGTGCTGACGGAAAAACCCATCGCCCTGCGCGCCGAGGAAATCGACCGGATCATCGCGGCCCGAGATGCCAGTGGCCTCTTGGCGGCCGAAGCCTTCATGATCGTGCATCACCCCCAGTGGCTGCGCGCGAAGGAGTGGCTCGACGAAGGCCAGATCGGCCAGTTGCGCCATGTCGATGCTGCCTTCAGCTATAACAATGCCGCCGAGCCGGGCAACATCCGCAACCGCCCCGACACCGGAGGCGGCTCGCTGCGCGATATCGGGGTCTACACGCTTGGCTCCATGCGCTTTGTCACCGGGGCGGAGCCCGCAGAGGTGGCCGCGCGCATCATCGTGGAAGGCGGGGTCGAGGTGTTTGCCGATCTGAACGCCCTGATGCAGGGCCCCACAGGCCGTTTCACCTACCGCTCGCTCACCTCGATGCGGCTGGCCAACCGGCAAGAGGTGGTTTTTCAGGGCGACAAGGGCATGATCCGCGTGGGCTCTGCGCCCTTCAACGCCAATGTGCATGACGTGGCCGAGGTGGAATTGCACCTGCCCGGCCAGCGCGTCATCACCGACCGTTTCCCGACCGCCAACCACTACAAGCTGCAGGTGGAGGCCTTTGGCCGCAGCATCCGCACCGGCGCGGCCTATCCTTGCCCGCTCGAGTTCGTGCGCGGGACACAGGCGATGATGGACAGCGCCCTTGATACCGCAGCAGAAATCAGCCTTTAGGGCCGATTTCGGCAGGGCCTCTGGGCAGCGCGGCGCAGAGGCCCTGCAAAACTTCGCTGGACAGGTTGACATATCTTCCCCAAGACTTGGACCAAGGGCGAGGAATCGCCTGCCGGGGGATCGCTTCGTGTCGGATGGCCGCCTTGCCAATCCCACGCGCGGCCACGTTCAAAGTGACCAGACATGGAAACACGCTTTCCTGCGTTCAAGGCTCTAGGAAATCGGGGCGCTGATCCCGATGGCGTTGTTCCTGAAACCACCGCCATCGTCCATTCCTTCGCGGCTGAAGTGATCTTGCGGGTTGCGGCTCAGGCGCGTCGCGACCGGATGGAAGCCACCGCCTCCAAGATCGCCCTGCTGCGCGATGCGCTGCTGGGCGAAGATGACATGGCCGCCGCCGATTTCGTGCGCGACGCCCGGCTGGGCGGGATGCCCGCCGATACGCTCTATTACGGTCTGGTCGCGGGGGCGGTGCAACAGGTCGGCGATGTCTGGGCGCGCGACCACATCACCTTGCCTGACATGCTGCGCACCTCGCAGCGGGTCTGGCGTATCATGAACGATCTGCGCGAGGTGTTCGTGCGGCTGTCAGACCGCAAACCGGGCCAGCGGGCCGTCTTTGCGCCTTGCCCGAGCGAACCGCACCGGATCGGCCTGACCATCACCGCCGATGACCTGCGACGCCGTGGCTGGGAGATTGAACTGGTCACCGAGGATGACCATGACAGTCTGGTGCAGGAAATCGAGCGCCGCGCGCCGATCCATGTGGCCCTCGGGGCCACCTCGGTCGACATGACACTCGAACTCACGCGGCTGGTGGTGGCCTTGCGCGCCCATATTCCCGGCGTGTGGGTCATGATCGGCGGGCCGATCACCGAACAGGTGCCGGACCTGCTCGCGCTCACGGGCGCCGATGCCTTGGCCAACACCGCCGAACATGCCGAACGGCTGATGCTGGACCATATGGCAGACCTGCTCGACCGCCGCGCGAACCGGTATTGAAATCCGGCCCGCGTTTCAGTCTTCCATTGCCTCCAACTCGTCGATGAAGCCCGCGATCATCGACAGACCCTTGTCCCAGAACTTCGGGTCCGACGCATCCAGCCCGAAGGGGGCCAGCAATTCCTTGTGGTGCTTCGATCCGCCCGCCTTGAGCATGTCGAAATACTTCTGCTCGAAGCCCGGCAAGCCATCCGCATAGGCCGCATAGAGCGCATTCACCAGCCCGTCGCCAAAGGCATAGGCATAGACGTAGAACGGCGAATGGACGAAATGCGGAATATAGGCCCAGAAGGTCTCATACCCGTCCATGAACTCGAACACATCGCCCAGCGATTGCGCCTGCACGCTCATCCACAGCGCATTGATGTCGTCGGGCGTCAGCTCCCCTTCGGCCCGCGCGGCGTGCAGCTTGCATTCGAAGTCATAGAAGGCGATCTGGCGCACCACCGTGTTGATCATGTCCTCGACCTTGCCCGCCAGCAGCGTCTTGCGCTCGGCTTTCGTCTTGGCCTGATCGAGCAGCTTGCGGAAGGTGAGCATTTCGCCAAATACGCTGGCGGTTTCGGCCAGCGTCAGCGGGGTAGAGGACAAAAGTTCGCCCTGACCCGCCGCCAGCACCTGATGCACGCCATGCCCCAGCTCATGCGCCAGCGTCATCACATCGCGCGGCTTGCCCAGATAGTTCAGCATCACATAGGGGTGCACGGTCGACACCGTGGGGTGTGCAAAGGCGCCCGGTGCCTTGCCCGGCTTCACGCCCGCATCGATCCAGCCCTTTTCAAAGAAGGGCTTGGCGATCTCGGCCATCTCGGGCGCGAAATCGCCATAGGCGTCCAGTACCATGCGGCTTGCCTCGTCCCAGCCCACCACCTTGGGGGCTTCCAGCGCCAGGGGCGCGTTGCGGTCCCAGATCTGCAACCGCTCCAGCCCCATCCACTTGGCCTTCAGCCGGTAGTAACGGTGCGACAGCTTGGGATAGGCGGCCACCACCGCATTGCGCAGCGCCTCGACAACCTCGGGCTCCACATGGTTCGACAGGTGCCGCCCGTGCTGCGGTGATGGCATCTTGCGCCAGCGGTCATGGATTTCCTTTTCCTTGGCCAAGGTGTTGTGCACCCGCGCAAACAGCTTGATGTTGCGCTCGAACACAACCGCCAGCGCCCGCGCCGCCGCCTCGCGCTTGGCGCGGTCAGGGTCGGTCAGCAGGTTCAGCGTCGCCTCGAGGTTCAGCTCCTCCTCTTCCCCCTCCACCTTGAACATCAGCCCGGCCATCGTCTCGTCGAACAGCTTGTTCCACGCGCTCGCGCCCACGACGGACTCGTCATGCAGTAACTTTTCCAGCTCGTCCGACAGCTGATGCGGCCGCATCGCGCGCATGCGGTCGAACACCGGCTTGTAGCGCGCGAGTGCCGCATTGGCGGCAAGCAGCGCCTCGAGCTGCGCATCCTCGATGCGGTTGAACTCCAGACTGAAGAACACCAGCGGCGTCGTGAAGGTCGTCACCTTGTCCTGCACATCGGCGATGAACTTGGCACGCTCGCTGTCCATCGTGTTCTGGTAATAGCGCAGACCCGCGAAAGACATCAGCCGACCGGCCACCACGTCGATCTTCTCATAGGCCAGCACACAGTCCAGCATGCCCGCTGCATCGAGCCCCGCCAGCTTGCCCTCATAATCGGCGGCAAATGCGGCGCAGGCCTTTTCCAGCCATGCCATATCCGCGGCAAATTCCTTGGACTCCGGCGATGGATAAAGATCGCGCAAATCCCATTCGGGCAGGTTCCCGAACCCTCCCGAGGCGGCATTGGCATCAAAAACAGGGCGGGGCATCGGCAGGGTCATCGGCCATCCTTCCAGAACATCTTTGCACTCAAATAGGGGCTGGGTCGGGCAAAAGGCAACCCACGGCCTATTTTCTGTCTCCAAATATCCTGGGGGTCCGGGGGCAAAGCCCCCGTCTTTTTACAATTCGCTGCGGGCAAAGCCCCCGTCTGTCTATAATTCGCTGCGGGTAAAGCCCTCGGCTTCTCTTTTTTGTCAGACGAAACCCCAGTTTTCCTAATCTGCCGTGGTTGGCCCCGGCATCGAGACCTGTCGCAGCAGCGCGCGCAGGCTCTCCAGCGTGTCAATCTCGTCCACGCCCTTGTCATGCCGCCAGCGCAGCATACGCGGAAAGCGCAAGGCGATGCCGGATTTGTGGCGCGGGCTGGCCTGTATGCCCTCGAACCCGATCTCGAACACCAGTTCCGGCACCACGCGACGCACGGGGCCAAAGCGTTCAACCGTGTGCTTGCCGACCCAGCGGGTGATCTCGGCGAATTCCGCGTCGGTCAGGCCGGAATACGCCTTGGTGAAGGGCACCAGATCATTGCCGTCCCGCACGGCGAAGGTGAAATCGGTAAACAGGTTCGCCCGCCGCCCGTGGCCCGATTGCGCGTAAAGCATCACCGCATCCACGCTGAACGGGTCCAGCTTCCATTTCCACCAATCGCCCCGCTTGCGCCCCGCGTGATAGGGCGACGACAGCCGTTTGAGCATCAGCCCCTCTGCCATTTGCGCCCGTGCGGTTGCGCGGATCTTGGCCAGTGTCTCCCAATCCCCTTGCACCACGGTCGAGGGGGTCAGCGGCAATCCTGCAGGCAGCGCGGCAAGCAGCGATTCCAGATGCGCGCGGCGTTCCGACAGCGGCGCGCCGCGCAGGTCCACCCCCTTCGCCTCCAGCAGGTCATAGGCCAGAAAATGGCCGGGCGCCTCGGCCAGCAGCTTTTTGGGCACGGTCTTGCGGGCAATGCGCTTTTGCAGATCGGCAAAGGGCAGGGGTGCGTTTCCTCCCCATGCGACGATCTCGCCATCCAGAACCGTGCCGGGGGGCAGGTGGTCTTGCAACGGAGCAAATTCGGGGAAACGGTCCGTGATCAGGTCTTCGCCCCGGCTCCAAATCGCGAAAGTGCCGGGGCGCGCGATGATCTGGCCGCGGATGCCATCCCATTTCCATTCGGCCAGAAAGGCTTCGGGCGCGCCCAGACTGTCGGGCGCGGCCTCCAGCGGGCTGGCAAGGGCAAAGGGATAGGGCCGCGCGCCTTCTGCCGCGCCGCCGTCCTCGGTCAGATCGGCAAACCGGGTGCGGGCCGGGTCCCAGTCCCCCATCAGCCGATGCGCCATGACCGCCGCCTCGACCCCCGTGGCCTGCGCCAGTGCGCGGGTCATCAATCCGCTGCTGACCCCCATCCGGAACCCGCCCGTCATCAGCTTGTTGAACAAAAACCGCTCGTCCGGCCCCAGCCCGGCCCAGACGCCGGTCACGAAACTGCGCCGTTCGGGTTCCGGCCGCCCGCCCTGCGCGATCAGCGCGCGCAAGGTGGCATCGAGCGACAGGTCTGTCTCGCGCTCTGGCGGCGGCAGCAGGCGGGCGATCGTCTCGGCAAGATCGCCTGCGATCGCATAACATTCCTCGAAGAGCCACAAGGGCACAGCGGCGGCCTCGGCGGCCCAGAGGCGCAATTCGGTGGCGTTGACGATCCGCTTGGGGCGGCGGCCCGAAAGCAGCGCGATGGTCCAGACCCTGTCTGCTTCAGGGGCGGATCGGAAGTATTCTGCCAGGGCAGCGGTTTTTTCCCCTGTCCTGGTGGTGGCGTCGAGCGCGTTGAAAAGGGCTGCAAAACGTTTCATGCGCACGCGCCCCTGGCTGGCCGGGCAGGGGGGGCTTTCCGCCCCCCCGGGCCTGCGGCCCTCCCCCCCGGGAGTATTTGGAAAAGCAGCAAGATCATGCGGGGTCCGCCTCGACGGCTGCGTCCGATTCCTCTGCGCCGAACTCGGTCTGCACGATGCCTGCGTCATAGCCCTGTTCTTCCAGCCAGCGGCGGAAGGGGGTGGTGTAGCCGTGGGTGACGAAGACGCGGGTGGCCCCGGTCGCGCGGATCGCCGCGTTCAGTCCCGGCCAGTCGGCATGGTCCGAGATGACAAAGCCGGTGCCAAGGCCGCGGCGGCGGCGGATGCCGCGCAGGGCCATCCAGCCGCTGGCAAAGGCCTCGGCCGCCGGGCCGAAGCGGCGCGCCCAAGGGGTGCCAAGGGCCGAGGGTGGGGCGATGACGAGCGCGCCGGGGTGGGATTTGGCATCGACGCCGGCGCTGACGCGGATGGTGGGCGGCAAGGCATAGCCCTGATCGCGCAGGATCCGCGTGGTTTCCTCGACCGCGCCGTGGGTGAGGATCGGCCCCGCATCGGGCAGGAGCCGCATCAGGCGTTGGGCCTTGCCCAAACCATAGGCGGCGAGGATCGACGTCCGGCCCTCTGCCGCATTGCCCTGCCACCATGCGGCGAGTTGCTCTGCGATCAGCCTCTGCGGTTGCCAGCGAAACAGCGGCAGGCCGAAGGTGCATTCGCTGATGAAAGTATGGCAGCGCACCGGATCAAAGGCTTCGGAGAGACCGTCGGCCTCGACCTTGTAATCGCCCGACACCACCCAGACCTCTCCGCGCCGCGCGATGCGGATCTGCGCCGAGCCCGGCACATGGCCTGCCGGGTGAAAGCTCACCTCGACCCCGCCGATCTGCCGTGTCTCGCCATAGGCGATGCCCTCGGCGCGGATGTCGCCGAGCCGGTGTCGGATCACCGGCAGCGCCTGATGGGTGCAAAGATACTGCGCATGGCCCCATCTGGCATGGTCGCTGTGGCCATGCGTGACAAGCGCGCGCGCCACCGGGCGCCACGGATCGATGTAGAAATCGCCGTCGGCGCAATAGATGCCGCGGTCGGTAAAACTGAGAAGCTGCGAGGACATAGGCAGAGCCTAGCACGACCTGATCCGGTGGAAAGGTCATGAGACACTTTTGGGCTGCACAAAAAACCGGCGATTGTGCCTTCTGTGGGCAGGAAATGCAGCGCCCCCCTTTCGCTGTTGCATGCGGGCTGCTTAACTGCCCCCAAGGACCGGTAAACGGGGGCCGTTGTGACCAGCTACTTCAACGAGATGTATCAAGGCAATTCGGTGCGGGCGCCCTATGCGCGGCTGCAGGACTGGATGAGCGCCATGCCAGCGGAACTGCGCCAGATGAAGCAGGCGGAAGCCGAGGCGCTGTTCCGGCGCATCGGGATCACCTTCGCCGTTTATGGCGAAGGCGGCGATCCGGACCGGCTGATCCCGTTCGACATGTTCCCGCGCGTGTTTTCCGGCACGGAATGGGCCAGGCTGGAGCGCGGGATCAAGCAGCGGGCGCGTGCGCTCAATGCCTTTCTGGTCGATGTCTATGGCCGCGGCGAGATCGTGCGGGCAGGGCGCATTCCGGCGCGTCTGGTCTATCTGAACGAAGCCTATGAAAAGGCGGTCGTCGGTTTTGTGCCGCCCAAGGGGGTCTATTCGCACATCGTCGGCATCGACCTTGTGCGGACCGGCCCGGATGAATTCTTCGTGCTGGAAGACAATTGCCGCACCCCGTCGGGCGTGTCCTACATGCTGGAAAACCGCGAGATCATGATGCGCATGTTTCCGGACCTGTTCCGCGAAAACCGCATCCAGCCGGTCGACAGCTACCCCGAGATCCTGCGCCGCACCCTCGCCTCGGTGGCCCCCGCGAAATGTGACCGCGAGCCGACGGTGGTGATCCTGACACCGGGCCATTACAATTCGGCCTATTACGAGCACAGTTTTCTTGCCGATCTGATGGGCGTCGAACTGGTGGAGGGGCAGGACCTTTTCGTCGAAGGTGAATTCGTCTTCATGCGCACCACCGAAGGCCCGCGCCGTGTGGATGTGATCTACCGGCGGATCGATGATGCCTTCATCGACCCGCTGTGCTTCCGCCCCGATTCCATGCTGGGGGTGCCGGGGCTGATGGATGTCTATCGCTCGGGCGGGGTCAGCATCTGTTCGGCCCCGGGGGCAGGGGTGGCCGATGACAAGGCAGTCTACACCTATGTTCCCGAGATGATCCGCTTTTATCTGGGCGAAGAGCCGATCCTGAACAATGTGCCGACGTGGCAATGCGGCAAGTCGGATGATCTGGCCTATGTTCTGGCACATCTCGACGAACTGGTGGTCAAGGAGGTGCATGGCTCGGGCGGTTACGGCATGCTGGTCGGGCCAAAGGCCAGCGCCGATCAGGTGGAACTGTTCCGCGCCCGCATCACCGCCAACCCGGCAAACTACATCGCCCAGCCCACGCTTGCCCTGTCCACGACGCCTACCTTTGTGGCCGAAGGCATCGCGCCGCGCCATGTCGACCTGCGCCCCTATTGTCTGGTCGGGGAACGGATCGAACTGGTGCCGGGCGGGCTCACGCGGGTGGCGCTGACCGAAGGTTCGCTTGTGGTGAACTCGTCGCAGGGCGGCGGGGTCAAGGATACCTGGGTGCTGGCGGAGTGAACCGGACATGCTGAGCAGAACCGCAGACAACCTTTTCTGGCTGGCCCGCTATATGGAGCGGGCAGAAACCTCGGCCCGGCTGCTCGAGGTCGGGGCGCGCATCGCGCTGATGCCCTCGGCGGCGGGGTATCGCAACGAATGGGAATCGCTTTTGCACGCCAGCGGCACCGCCGATGGCTTTGCCCGCAAATATGGCGATGCGGTGCAGCGCAATCTGGAAAGCTGGTTCTTTTTCGACGCCGACAACCCGTCTTCGGTCATGTCCTGCGTGACGGCGGCGCGCGAGAACGGGCGTATCGTGCGCACGGCGCTGACCACGCAGGTCTGGGACGCGCTGAACACCGCCTTTCAGGAATTGCGCCAGTTGCAGCGGCGTCCGCGATCGGAGCTGGAACTGTCGATGCTGACGGACTGGACCATGCGCAACACCGCGCTGGTGCGCGGGTCGATCGATGCGACACTGCTGCGCAATGACGGCTGGGATTTCCTGAACCTCGGCTATTTTCTGGAGCGCGCCGACAACACCGCGCGGCTGATGGATGTGAAATACTACGTCCTGCTGCCACGGCTGGAATTTGTCGGGTCGGGCCTTGATAACTACCAGTGGACAACGCTTCTGCGCGCCATGTCCTCGCACCGCGCCTTTCACTGGGCCTATGGCGGCGAGGTGACGGCGGCCAAGATCGCGCATTTCCTGATCCTCAATCCGCAATGTCCGCGCAGCCTGATTACATGCGTCGAAGGCATGACCAGCCATCTGGACCGCCTCGCGCGCGGCTATCAGCGCAAGACGGCGGCGCAGGAAAAGGCGCGCGGCATTCAGGCCGAACTGGCCGAATTGCGCGTCGAGGACATATTCGAAGAAGGTCTGCACGAGTTTCTCAGCCGTTTCATCGGCGATATGGCGCGGGCGGGCTCTGTCATCCGGGACTGCTATCTGAACGGGGATGTGCGCTGATGTTGCTGACGGTCGATCATGTCACCCGCTATTTCTACGACCAGCCGGTGCGCGGGGTGGTGCAAAGCCACCGCCTGATGCCGTCCCAATGCGCCGGACAAAAGATGCTGCGCTGGAAGGTCACGGTCAGCGATGGCCAGATGGGCGGCGGCTTTCGCGACGGCGCGGGCGATTGGGTGCAGGGCTGGACGGTGCTTGGCCCGGTGAATGAAATCACCGTGCAGGTGACGGGGCAGGTGGAAACCGTCGATCAGGCGGGCGTCTTGCGCGGCCACAAGGAACTCACCCCCGCCGAGGCCTATCTGCGCAAGACCCACCCGACCGAGGCGGATGCCGCCCTTGCCGCCTTGGCCGAAGGGCTGGACCCGGCCAAAGACGCGCTTGCCGCCGCGCACGAGATTTCGGCCCGCGTCTCCGATGCGATCCTCTACACGCCCGACACGACCAACGCCCATACCACCGCCGCCGAGGCTTTGGCGCAGGGAACCGGCGTGTGTCAGGATCAGGCCCATGCCGTGATCGCCATTGCCCGCCATGCCGGTCTGCCCGCGCGCTATGTCTCTGGCTATCTGCTCGTCGGGCTTGACGGCGCCGCGCATGATGCGGCCCACGCCTGGGCCGAGGTCTTCATCGCGGGCCTCGGCTGGGTCGGGTTTGATCCGGCCAACCGCTGCTGCCCCGATGATCGCTATATCCGTTTGGGTTCAGGCCTCGATTCGCGGCACGCGGCCATGATCCGGGGAATCGCGCGCGGTCAGGGCGAGGAAAGCCTTGTCGTCTCGGTCAGCGTGCAAGAAGGCCAAATTCAGTCCCAAACGCAGCAATAGCGGGCAAAGTCGCACCAGTTTCCCAATTTCTGCCCCGCTGTTGCCACATCTGGCCCGCACCTTGCACTGTGCGAGAAGCGCGTAGGGGGTGAACTATGGCCTTGGCCTATGATTTCGATATCTTCGAGGTGATCCCGGATGCCGGAACGTCGGACCCGGAGCTTGACGGCTTTCTGACGGCAGCGGGGTTCGTGTCAAAAACCGAAGCGGCCACCGTGGCCCTGTTCCGCGATCCGCGCACGGCAGAGGCGCTGCGCCGCGCGCCGCCCGCGTTGCGAGAGTATTTCGTGGCCTCCGGCTTCGGCTTCAACACCTACGACTCGGGGGCGCCAGCGGGGCGCTATCCGGCCAAGGACGAGGCGGCCCGTCTGGCCGTCATCTTCCGGCTGACCGAAAACGCCAGCCGCCATGCCTTGCCCCGCCCCGATGATGCGCCCGAGGGCGGCGAGGTGTTTCGTCTTGGGGCATTTCTGGCTGAACTGGACCGCGCCCAGCCCATCGACATGCCGGAACCGCCTGCGGTTCACGTTCTGGGCGATGATGCCAACGCGCGCGCCGAAGCGGGCAGCGCGCCGCGCCGCAGGGTGCCTGCGATCTTCGAGACCGATCCCATCATCAACGAACCGGCCGCGCCTGCGCCAGAGCCGCCGCGCCGGAAGTTCTGGCAGCACCGCTTCTTTCGTCTGGGCGCCGCCGCTACTTTGGTGATCTTTGCCATGCAACTGGCCAGCGGAACCGCCTTGACGGTGCTGGCCAGCCTGTAAACACTGGTGAATAGGGCGCTTCGCCCCATGAACGCCCTTTTCATCCCCCTGCGCGGGCAGTAGCGTTCGCGTCTGAGTCTCGGGGGAAAATGATGACCTATTGCGTCGGGCTGTTGTTGAACGAAGGCATGGTGTTGCTGTCAGATACGCGCACCAATGCGGGGCTCGACAATATTGCCACCTACCGCAAGATGTTCCACTTCGAAAACCCCGGAGAGCGGATCATCACCATCGTCACCGCAGGCAGCCTGTCGGTGACGCAAACCACCATCTCGCGCCTGCGTGACGCGATGGATGACAAGGACGCCACCCCCGAAACATCGGTGATGCTGGCGCCGACCATGCTCAAGGTGGCCGAGATCGTGGGCAACGTGCTGGCCGATGTGCGCCGCGAGATTGACCAGAAACTCTCGATGTCTCAGGGCGCCAGCGCCACCATGATCGTGGCAGGCCAGCGCAAGGGCGGCGGCATGCGCATGTTCCTGATCTATCCTGAAGGCAATTTCATCGAAGCGACCGAAGACACGCCCTTCCTTCAGATCGGCGAGCACAAATACGGCAAGCCGATCCTTGACCGCGTGGTAAAGCCCAGCACGTCGCTCGCCGATGCGCAAAAGGCCGTGCTTCTGTCCATGGATTCCACCCTGCGCTCCAACCTGTCGGTCGGGATGCCGCTGGACCTGTGCGTCATCAACCGCGACGAATTGCGCATCGGCATCTTGCGACGCTTCGAGGCGGGTGATGAATCTTTCCGCGCCATGAGCGAGGCGTGGTCGAACGCGCTGCGCGAAGGCTTCAGTCGAATCCCGATCTGACCGGTGCCGCGCCGGACCGCGCCTTAGCGGTGGGCGTCGAACAGCGCCGCCGCGTCGTCATAAAAGCGGGTGCGATGGGCAAGAGCCTCCATCGGGACCTCGTGCTCGGCGCCGTGATACATGTCCAGGCGCCCGTTGCGCCAGCGGGCCATGCGCAGGTGGATCGGGGCCACATCGACCACCTTCTCCGCGCTTCCCAGCACGGTCAGCGCCGGATAATCCGGCGACGGCGCCAGCGACAGATCGCGGCATTCCATCAGGGCTGTGTAAACCCAGGCCAGACTTGGCCCCCCCAGCGCAAGTTCGGGCCGTTCCGTCATCTGGCGCTTCATGTAACGCCACATCTCGGGATCGGTGGTCAGAACATTGCCGCCAAAGCCGACGTCCAGAATGTAATTCTTGTTGCTGGTGCTTGGGGCAAGACGGTGCGACAGCCCGAGCAGACCCGAAATCTGGGCGATCGGCTGTGCAAAGGGGCGCATCCACGCCGCCATCGCGATGCCCCACATCGGGGCCGAGAACACCGCCGCCTTGACGGGCAGGCCATGCATCAGCGCACGCAGGGCAATCGCGCCGCCCATGGAATGGGACATCAGGTAATAGGGTTCGGGCAGGCCGAGCCGCCGGGCCATGTCAAGGACCGCCTGCACATCCAGCTGGTAGTCGTGGAATTGCCCGACATGCCCCAGCATCCGGTCCGGCAGCAACCTGTCAGCCAGACCCTGCCCACGCCAGTCGACCACCACCGTCGCATAGCCGCGCGCGGCCAGATCGGCGGCCCCCATGCCATATTTTTCCACATATTCGGTGCGCCCCGGAAAGAGCAGCACCGTGCCCTTTTCCCCCACCGGCCAGACTCCGGCACGGATGCGCACCCCGTCGACCGTGGTCAGCCAATAGGCCGCCCCCCCGTCAGGGCCGAGCGCAAGGTCCGCGTAAAGCGGCGCGGCGGGAAAAAGCGGCTGTGTCACCCCAGGAACGAGCCCAGTTTCATCGCCATGCCCATGCTGCCATCCACCGCCAGCTTGCCCTGCATGAAGGCCATCGTCGGGTTCATGTCACCATCGAGGATGCGTTTGAACACCTCGGCGCTGGCGGTCATCGTGACATCGGCCGGATCATCGCCCGCGCGCACGCCGTCAGCGTCAAGCATGATCGCGCCCTCGCCCTCGATCACGAACTTGGCCACCCCGTCAAAGCCGCCGGACAGCTTTTTCGACAACACCTGAACAGCCTCGGTTACCACATCGCTCATGAAGGATTCCTCTCTGCCTTGTGACGGCTTGCATATGGTTTTTCTGCGTCAATACGCTACCATCATCATATGAAAGTTCATCGGCGGTTTCTCAATCCTATCGTTGCGGCACTTTTGTCAGTTTTTATACTGGCAGCAAATGCGCATGCCGATGAACCTTTGGACGATTTGTTCGACCGGCTGAAATCGGCCGATCCGCGCGCCGCCAGCCGGCTGGAGCGCGAGATCTGGAACGAATGGTCCAAGAGCGGCTCTCCGGCGATGGATCTTCTGTTGCAGCGCGGGCGCGATGCGATGGCCGCAGGCCGCACCGCCGAAGCGATAGAGCATCTGACCGCGCTGACAGATCACGCCCCCGATTTCGCCGAAGGCTGGAACGCGCGGGCCACCGCCTATTATCAGGCGCGCCAGCTTGGCCCCTCGGTGTCGGATATCGCCCGCGCCCTTGTGCTCAATCCGCGCCATTTCGGGGCGCTGGCGGGTCTCGGCGCGATTTATGAAGAGCTGAACAATCCACGCAAGGCGCTCGAGGTTTATCGCGCTGCTTTGGCTATACATCCCCATCTGCGCGGCGTATCAGAAAAGGCGCGGCGTCTGGAAGCACAGGTCGCTGGCACCGAACTCTAAGGGCAGGGCAAAGGCACAGGATGGGCGCGACCACGGGCCGGATCACGGCGGTCCTCGGGCCGACCAACACCGGCAAGACGCATTATGCCATCGACCGGATGCTGGGGCATCGCACCGGCGTGATCGGGCTTCCTCTGCGCCTGCTTGCACGCGAGGTCTATGACCGGATCGTGGCTCTGCGCGGCCCTTCGGTGGTGGCTCTGGTGACGGGCGAAGAGCGTATCGTGCCGGAGCGTACCCAGTATTGGGTTTGCACGGTCGAGGCGATGCCGCTCGAGATCGGGGCCGATTTCGTCGCCATCGACGAGATCCAGCTTTGCGCCGACCCTGACCGCGGCCATGTGTTCACCGACCGCCTGCTGCGGGCGCGCGGCCTGCATGAAACGCTGTTCATGGGGGCCGAAACCATGCGTCCGGCGATTGCGGGGCTGGTGCCGGGCGTGACCTTCCTGAAACGCGAGCGTTTCAGCGAATTGACCTATACAGGTTCGAAAAAGATAAGCCGCATGCCTCCGCGCAGTGCGATCGTGGGGTTTTCGGTTGAAAACGTCTATGCCATCGCCGAACTGATCCGCCGCCAGAAAGGCGGCTGCGCGGTGGTGATGGGCGCGCTTTCCCCGCGCACCCGCAATGCGCAGGTGGCGCTTTACCAGAATGGCGATGTCGATTATCTGGTGGCCACCGATGCCATCGGCATGGGCCTCAACCTTGATATCAAGCACATCGCCTTTTCCGCCACCGCCAAGTTCGACGGCCGCCGGATGCGGGGCCTCTACCCGCAGGAATTGGCGCAGATCGCGGGGCGGGCAGGCCGCCACACCGAAAACGGCACCTTCGGCGTCACCGGAGAGGCGCGGCCCTTTGACGAAGAGATCATCGAGGCGATCGAAAACCACCAGTTCGCCCCCGTGCGCAAACTGATGTGGCGCAACCATGCGCTCGATTTCGGCAATGCCGACCGCCTGATCCGCAGCCTTGAAGAGCCGACTTCGAATGAATGGCTCACCCGCGCGCGCGATGCTGACGATGTGCTCGCGCTCAAATCGCTGGTCGAACTGGCCGAAGTGCGCGAGCGGCTGACCGGCCCCAAGCGGGTCCAGCTTTTGTGGGATGTCTGCCGCATCCCCGATTTTCGCGGCGCCTCGGCGGCCGATCATGCCGGTCTGCTGGCGAGGATTTTCGAATTCCTCTGCGGGCGGGGTCTGGGCGGGGGCAGGGTGCCTTCCGACTGGATCGGCAAGGCCGTTTCCCGCATCGACCGCACCGATGGCGATATTGATGCCATTTCCAAGCGGTTGGCGTATATTCGCACCTGGACCTATATTGCGCAGCGCAAAGGCTGGGTGGATGACGAAAGCCATTGGCGCGACGAAACGCGCGCTGTAGAAGACCGTCTGTCAGATGCGTTGCACGCACGACTGACTCAAAGATTTGTAGACCGGCGGACAAGTGTGCTGCTTCGCCGGTTGAAGCAGAAGGAGACCCTCGTGGCCGAGGTGAATGACAAAGGCGAAGTGACGGTCGAAGGCGAATTCGTCGGCCGTCTGGAGGGATTCCGGTTCCGGCAGGATGCCAGCACCTCGCCCGACGAGGCAAAGGTGATGGCGCAGGCCGCCGTTCAGGCGCTCAAGCCGGAATTCCATCTGCGGGCGGATCGCTTCTACAACGCCCCCGATACCGAGATGGATTTCACCGAGCAGGGGGGCCTGATGTGGGGCACCACCGCGGTGGGCAAACTGGTGAAGGGGGCCGAGGCGCTGCGCCCGTCGGTCGAGGCCTTCGTCGATGACGAGGCTGGGCCGGAAGTGGCCGAAAAGGTGCGCCGCCGCCTGCAACATTTCATCGACCGCAAGGTTGCAGCGCAGTTCGAGCCGCTGGCCGCGATGAGCCGCGACGAGACGCTGACCGGGCTTGCGCGCGGTTTTGCCTTCCGGCTGGTCGAGGGTCTGGGCGTGCTGCCGCGTGATATCGTGGCCAATGACGTCAAGGAACTCGATCAGGAATCGCGGGGTGCCTTGCGCAAGCATGGCGTGCGCTTTGGCCAGTTCACCATCTTCCTGCCGCTTCTTCTGAAACCCGCGCCCACCCGTCTGCGGCTGGTGCTCTGGTCGCTGTGGAACGGCCTTGACGAGTTTCCCGAAAGCCCGCCGCCCGGTCTGGTCACCATTCCGAACGTGGCCGAGGTGCCGAAGTCGCATTACACGCTGGCCGGTTATCATCCGGCAGGCAGCCGTGCGATCCGCATCGACATGCTGGAACGTCTGGCCGATATCCTGCGCCAGAAAGACAGCCGCGCCGGGTTTGAAGCGACCCCCGACATGCTGTCGATCACCGGCATGACGCTGGACCAGTTCGCCGATCTGATGGCCGGTCTTGGCTACAAGGGCGAAAAGGCCGAACGTCCGAAGGTCAAGGCCGCCGAACCCGTGGCCGCCGTGCCTGCGGTAGACCCCGACCAGCCGCAAAACCCGATCCCCGAAGAGGTGTCGATCCTTGCACCGGTGCCGGAAGAGCCGGCCGCCGAGGCCGCCGCGCCCGAGATGGAGTCGTTCTACACCTTCACCTGGGCACCCAAGCCGCGCAACGCGCGCCCCGAACGCGGCCCGCGTCCGCAAGGCGAACGGCGCGACCGTCCGCAGGGCGACCGGCCACGCGGGGAGCGCCCCCAAGGCGAGCGTCCGCAAGGTGATCGCCCCGCTGGCGACAAACCCCGCGGGGAACGTCCGCAGGGCGAACGGCGCGAGCGTCCGCAAGGGGAAGGCAAGCCGCAGCACGCAAAAGGCGATCACGGCAAGGGTGACCGCAGCAAGGGCGATCGTGGCAAGGGGAAGGGCGACCGTCCCGACCGCAACGATGCCAACAAGCCGCGTCAGTTCGAGGCCCGCCCCCAGCGCGCCGACAAGCCGATCGACCCCGACAATCCCTTTGCCGCGCTGCTCGCGCTGAAGGGCAAGGTCTGACACTTGGCCGGGCCGGGGGCGAAACCCGCGCCCGGAGTCCAGCCGCGTTTGCGGCTGGACAAATGGCTTTGGCAGGCGCGGTTCTTCAAATCGCGCAGCCTCTGCGCCGAGGTGATCGAAGGGGGCCATTGCCGGGTGAACGGGCAGCGGACGCTCAAGCCCGGCTACAGCGTCGGGGTGGGGGATGTGCTCACCTTCGCGCAAGGCAAACAGATCAGGGTCATCAAGGTGCAAGCGCTTGGCCTGCGCCGTGGCCCCGCGACCGAGGCGCAGCAGCTTTATCTGGACCTTGACCCGAATGCGACGCCGGAGGCGCTTGAATGATCCGGCGGCTTGCTCTAGCTACTGACCCGACAAATCCAAGGGCCTGATCCGATGACATATGTGGTGATTGATAACTGCATCGCCTGCAAATACACCGATTGCGTGGAAGTCTGTCCGGTGGACTGCTTCTACGAAGGCGAGAACATGCTGGTCATTCACCCCGATGAATGCATCGACTGCGGTGTGTGCGAACCCGAATGCCCCGCCGATGCCATCCGCCCCGATACCGAACCCGACATGGACGAATGGGTGGCGTTCAACCGCAAGTATTCGGAAATGTGGCCCGTGATCACCGTCCGCAAAGACCCTCTGCCCGAGGCCGAGGCACGCGATGGCGAAAAGGGCAAGCGCGAGAAGTATTTTTCGGAAGCCCCCGGCGAAGGCAGCTGACGCCTTTATCCTGCCCGATTCGTCAGATCCGCCATGCCGAATCGGCAAGGCTGACAAAAATCCAATGAAATCAATGTAACTTTGCCCCCGAGGGCAGAGTCGCGGCAGTTGGAATCATGCGATTTTTGTGATATACACCTGTTACAAACAACCATGGACGCCTGACCTCCGCTCAGAGCTGCTCGCCTGAGGTGGAATTTCTTGTGACACGACGCGCCGCATCGCCGGGCCTGCCAAGGCCGGGGCGGTTCTTTTGTCGCCAGAGGGCCTCCGCTGTTAGGAAGCGACTGAATGACCAAGTCCAAAAGACCCGAGTTCCGCCCGAATGAATTCGTCGTATATCCCGCTCATGGCGTGGGCAAGATCATGTCCATCGAAGAGCAGGAAATCGCCGGGTTCAAGCTGGAGCTGTTCGTCATCACCTTCGAAAAGGACAAGATGACGCTGCGGGTGCCCACCCACAAGGCCACCGAAATCGGGATGCGCGCTCTCTCGGCGCCCGATGTGGTATCCAAGGCGCTTGATACGCTGAAGGGCAAGGCCAAGGTCAAGCGGGCGATGTGGTCGCGCCGCGCACAGGAATACGAACAGAAGATCAATTCGGGTGACCTGATGGCGATTGCCGAAGTGGTGCGCGACCTGCACCGCAGCGACGATCAGCGCGAACAGTCCTATTCCGAGCGTCAGCTTTACGAAGCCGCGCTGGAGCGTCTGACGCGGGAAGTCGCGGCTGTTTCCGGCATCGACGCCGGATCGGCTGCAAAGACCGTGGATGATGTGCTGGTGAGCCGCGCGGCCTGATCCGCGCCGGAACCGCGACCGATTTCCGAACGGCGGCCTGCAAGGGCCGCCGTTTTTTCATGTCACCCAGCCCGCCGCGACCGTCAGCGCCGCCAGCCACGCCATCTGCTGGCTTGCCCCCAGAATATCGCCCGTCTGTCCGCCGATCCGCCGCTGCGCCGTCAAGGCAACCGCCAGCCCCGCCACCGCCACCGCCGCGCCCATCGCTGCCGCCAGCGCGCCGAGCGGCGCGGCGATCAGCAGGGCAAGGCCCGCCGTCAGCAGCGCCACCGCCAGCGGTGGCCGCCCGACCGACCGCGAAAGCCCGCCCGCGCGCGCATGGCCCATCAGCGCCATGATCAGCGCCATCGGCACCCGCGACAGCACCGCCGCCGCCGCCACCGCCGCAAAGGCCCCCGCTTGCAGCAGCGCGACCAGCGCCGACCACGCCGCCAGCGTCGTGAGCAGCAGCGCCAAGGTGCCATAGCTGCCGATGTGGCTGTCCTTCATGATCTCCAGCCGCCGCTCGCGGGTCCAGCCACCAAACAGCCCGTCCGCCGCGTCGGCCAGCCCGTCCTCGTGCAGCGCGCCCGTCATCAGGGCCGAGGCCGCCAGCACCAGCGCCGCTGCCACCCCGACAGGCAGCTCCAGCGCCAGTGCGGCCCATCCCGCTGCCGCCGCCAGCGCGCCCAGAACTAGCCCCACCAGCGGCCAAGCCCAACAGGATTGCGCGCGGTGGTGCTGCGTCTGCGGAAAGGGCAGGCGGGTCAGCAGGCCAAAGGCCGAGGCCACATCCGCCAAAATCCACACCGGCTTTTGCTCTGGGCCGCTCATCTCGTTCGTTCCCGGCTGGCCATTTCCTGCTTTGGTCTGTAGCCAAGCCGGGAATGGCTTGCAACGCAGGAACCGAAATGACCGTGCCTTTCACCTCGCTCGACAGTTTTCGCCACCTTCTGGCCACGTGCCCCGCGCCTGACAGCGCCGCGCAAGGGCTGGCGCTGGCCCGCAACGGGCAGTTGACCAAACCGCCGGGGGCCTTGGGGCGACTGGAGGATCTGGCGATCTGGCTTGCCGGTTGGCAGGGGCGGGAAAAGCCGCAGGCCAGCGCGCCGCAAGTGGTGATTTTTGCCGCAAATCATGGCATCGCCGCCCGCGGGGTCTCGGCCTTTCCGCCGCAGGTCACCGCCCAGATGGTCGCCAATTTCCGCCACGGCGGCGCGGCGATCAACCAGCTGTCCCGCACGTTCGGCGCATCGCTCGGCGTTCATGCGCTCGACCTTGACCAACCCACGGCAGACTTCACCCAAGGCCCCGCAATGACCGAGGCCGAGGTGGTTTCCGCCCTTGCCACGGGCTGGAACGCGGTCGACCCCGAGGCCGATCTGCTGGTCACAGGGGAAATGGGCATCGGCAACACCACCTCTGCCGCCGCCATCGCCGCCGCGCTTCTTGGCGGCAACGCGCAGGATTGGGTCGGGCGCGGCACGGGCGTGGATGATCACGGGCTCGCCCGCAAGGCCGAAACGGTGCGCGCGGGTCTTGTCGCCCATGCCGATGCGCTCCACGATCCGCTGGAGGTGCTGCGCCGCCTTGGCGGGCGCGAGATCGCGGCCATGACAGGGGCCATCGCCCGCGCGCGGATGGAACGGGTCGCCGTGGTGCTCGACGGGTTTATCTGCTGCGCGGCGGCGCTTGTGCTGCAACGGCTGCATGAAGGCGCGCTCGACCATTGCATAGCAGGCCATGTCAGCGCCGAGGCGGGCCATGGTCGCCTACTGGCCGCCTTGGGCAAAGACCCGTTGCTGGCCTTGGGCCTGCGCCTTGGCGAAGGCTCGGGCGCGGCGCTGGCGCTGGGGGTGGTGCAGGGGGCCATCGCCTGCCATTCCGGCATGGCCACCTTTGCCGAAGCCGGGGTCAGCGGGGCCTGACAGGCCCCTTCACCACCTTGCCCTGCCATGAAAAAGGGCCGCCCCGCGGCGGCCCGTTGCCACCAGACCCCCGTCAGCCCGCAGGCATGGTCAGGGCAAGCATCCGCCCGCCCTTCTGATAGCGCACTTCCGATGCGGTGATCGCCTGCACGCGGCCTCCGTCGATATTGTCTCCGACCTGCACCTTGCGGTAACGGCCATTCGGCTGGCGCACCAACGCATAGCGCTTGGACTGCGTGCCATAGACGCCGATCAGGTTCAGCCGGCCCAGATTGATCGCATTCACAAAGGTCGCTTGCTTGGCCACATTGGCGGTGGTCGGAATGCGCGGCGCGTTGGAACGGGCCACCACTTCCGGCTCGTCCTCGGCCTCATCCGCCTCGATCTGGGCAGGTGGGGCGGGGGCGCGTGCGGCAGGGGCGGCCGCGACCACCTCCGGCTCGGCGCGGCGGGTGGCGGCGGCCACCGCAGCCTCTACCGCGCGGCTCAGATCGCGGGGGCGCGGGGCGGGGACGCGCGACACCGAAACCGCCATCGGGCTCAGGCTCGCATCCTCGGCCACCACTGCTTCGGCCACCGCCGCCTGCACTGCCAGCGATGCCGCTTCCGAGGCTTTGCGCGCGGCCTCTCCGGCGGCCAGAATCGCCTGCGGACGCAAACGCGGGCGCAGGCTGGCAAAACGGCTGTCCTCTGCGGGGGCGAGCGAGGCATCGTCATCGGTTCCGGCGGTCGCTGCATCTGTCGCCGGCGCGGCGGGGGCGAGACCCGCAGGACGCACACGCGGACGCGCATCGGACAGCGCCGGATCGGCGGCATAGGTCTCGGCGGGCAGCGGGTCTGTCCCCGCGCTGGCGGCAAGCTCCGGCGCTGCGGCAGGGGCCGGCTCTGCCGCAGCGGCCACCGGCGCGGCAAGCGCCGCCGCCGCCGCCTCGATCGCGGCAGGGCGCACCGGCGGCAGCCGTGCCGGCTTGCCTGCGATCAGCATCACGCCTTCCGGCGTCATGATACCTTGTGGCGTCGGCACAATGCGGCCTTCGGCATCAAATTGGTAGACGGTGCCGAAAGGGGGCGGCGGCATCTGCGCGGCGGGCGGCAGATCGCCCCGCGCGGCAGGGGCGGGAAGCGCCAGCGGATCGCTCAGAGAGGGCGGAACATCCATGCCGGCCAGAAAAATCTCGTCCTGCTCGGCGGCTTCCGGCCGTATCTCGGCGGCGGCGACATCCTGCACGCCGGTTTGCGGCGCCGGTTCGGCAACGGCGGGCGCGGCCGCTTCGGGCAGCGCGGCAACCTCCGGCTCCGGCTCTGCCAGAGGGGCGGCAGGCGCGGGGGCCAGATCGGCCAGATCGACATTTACCGGCAGATCATCCGGCTCGGCCAGCAGCGAATAGCCATCCTCCTCGCCCTCCAGCAACTGCCCGTCGGCCAGCGCCTCCGCCGCGCCGGTCGGATCAAATCCGGCAATTTCGACCTCGGGGGCCGGATCGTCGGCGCGCGTCAGATAGAAGGATGACCAGGCCGCAACCAGAGCCAGCAGCAACAGCAGCACGCCCGTCAGGATCAGCCCCAGATACCTCGGCTTGCCCCGCCGCGGCATGGTGCGCGCACTCAGGCCGCGCCCAATTGCATCGGGGGCAGGCGTCTTCTGCCGCGTCAGCGATTGCGCCGCAGCGGCAACGCTCGCCTTGGCGCTTGCGCTGTCCAGCGGCGCGGCCAGCGTGGTGATCGGAGCCAGGGTCGAGGCGGCGACCCCCGGTTTCACACCGACAGGCGCTGCAGGGCTTGCGGCTGGGCCGGGCTTTTTCTTGCGGGTGCCGGGAATGCTCTGGGCCGTCACCAGGGTGCCAAGGCTGCGCAGGCTCTTGCCCGCCTTGCCCATCACACTCGCGGGCGGCGTCGGCGGATCGCCGGGCAGGCGCGGTGGCGGTGTCGGCAGCGGATCATCATAGCTGAACTTGGGGGCAGGCTTGGCCCCCGCTGGCCGCTCCACCACCGGCTTTGCGCCTGCGGGACGCGCGGCAACCGGCGGGGCAGGGCGCGGCGCAGCCGCAGGGTCGGGGCGTCCGGCGCGCGGCTCGGCTCCGCCCAGCGGGCGCGGTGCTCCTTCGGCAGCCCGCCGCGTGGAAAACGCGCGCAGCGCCGCCGAGGATATCGGTGGGGGCAGGTCGTCATCCTCATCGGTCACCGCCGCCGCCGCAGCGCCAACGCGCGGGCCAGACCGTGGCGCGTCCCCGTCTTCGGGCGAGACATCCACCGCCATCGGGGCTTCGCTCTCGTCGACGAAGGACGGTTTGGCGCGGGACTTGGCGGCGGCAATCACAGGGCTTGCCGAGTCAGCCGCGGCTGCGGGTGCGCGGGGCGCATCGACGGACGCGGCGGCGCTGGCCGCAGGGTCTTTGGCCGCTTCGGCCGACCAAACCGGCCGCTCCGGCTCTGCCAGACCGGGACGCTCGGCGGGTGCCACAGGTTCAGGAGGCACAGGTTCCGGCAAAATCGGCTCGGGCCGCGGGGGAGAAGCAACCACGGGCGGGGCAATGACCGGGACCGCAACGACAGGCTCGGGCAGCACAGGCTCTGGCACCACAGGCTCCGGCTCGACGGCCTCGGGCGGCGCGGGAACCGGCGCTTTGGGCACTTCGGGCGATGCGGCGGCCCCCGGACGGAAGGCCGCAGGCACCGGACGCTCCGGCGCGGGCGCATCCTGCTCCGCCACAACCGGCTCTGCCTCTGCTTGCGGCTCCGCAACAGGCACGTCCACGTCCGCCGCTGCAGTCACGGCCTCCGGCCCGTCCTCGACAACGGCCTCCGGCTCGGCCGCCGCGCCCTCGACTTCTCCGACCTCGGCGGGCGCGGGCTCTGCCACGCGCGGCACCTCGCGGGCGAGGATGGTCACCGGCTGCGGGTCGGCTTCCACCGTCTCGCCCGGCTCAAGGCTTTCTGCCGCCCGCGATGCGGTGCCGAAGAACGGTTCCTTGTCAAATCCCCGCTCGGGCGCTGCCACGAAGGACACCGGGTTGAACCGGTGCTCGGTCGCAAAGGCCTCGGCCTCGGCCAAAGTCTCGCGCGCGACAACGGCCACCGTCACCGTCGCCCCGCTGCCCGACCAGTCATACACCAATTCGTCCAGCGCATAGGGTGTGCGCCCGTCCAGCGCCGCCTCGATCTGGGCGCGGCGGCTGTCATCATCCGGCCCCACGGCGTCGATCTGCAAATACAGGATCTGCGACTCGGGAATGATCAGCTTGGTCGTCACCCCGGTGGGCGAGAGGCCAAGCGCGGTCGACCGCAGATATTCGAGGCCCGCCGCCAAGTCCGGATCGGCAAAGGCGACGCTTCCGACATCCATCCAACCCCGTGACGTCCGGTGCAGGAGCGTGACGCCGTCTTCGGTCAGGTTAAGGGCAAAACTCGGTTTCATGTCCGGCATCTAGCATGAGAAAACAAGGTGCGGGAACCGTTCCTTGCGGGCTAAATCTTTCCTACAGCAGCTTTCCGCCGAAGAAAAGAAAAAGCCCCGTGATGCACCAAGGATCGGCTTGCGGGCTGCGTTTCAACTTCGGAAACCTGATCGCACCAAACGGAGAACCTCCATGCGCATCCTGCACGCTGCCCTGATCGCCTCGCTCTTGTCGGCCACCGTCCTCACCCCGGCCCTTGCCCAGTCCGGCCCCAGCCTGCCGCAGATCACCGTCACCGGCGAAGGCGTGGTGGACGGCGTCCCCGACATCGCAACCCTCTCGCTCGGCGTGACCACGATGGGCGACACCGCCGCCGCCGCGATGGCAGCCAATACCGCGTCGCTCGACGCGGTCATGGCCCGGCTCAAGGCGGCGGGAATCGCCGACCGCGACATGCAGACAACCAATCTGTCGATCAATCCGAACTGGACGGGCTATGACAACGGCACCCGCCAGCGGATCGACGGTTACACCGCCTCGAACCAGTTGACCGTGCGCATCCGCGATCTGGACGGCCTCGGCGCTGTCCTCGATGCCGCGATCCAGGACGGGGCCAATACGCTCAACGGGCTCAGCTTCGGCCTGTCCGAGCCGCGCCCCGCGATGGATGCCGCCCGCAAGGCCGCCGTGGAAGATGCCCGCGCCCGTGCCACCCTGCTGGTCGAGGCGGCAGGCGCCAAACTGGGCCGGATCGTGTCGATCAGCGAGGGCGGCGGCTATTCGGTGCCGCAGCCTATGTTCCGCCAATCCGCCGAAGCGGTCGGCGCGGTGCCGGTGGCCGCGGGAGAGGTGGCCACCAGTGCCAGCGTGACGATCGTGTTTGAAATCAACCAGTAAGGTCGGCTCCCTTCTGCCGGGCGCGCCGCGCGGTGCGCCCGGCAGATCGGCTGTGACACTCAGGCAGTCGCCTTGTCCATCGCCTGATCGAGGTCGGCGATGATATCGGCCAGATCCTCGATCCCGATCGAGACACGCACCACATTCGGCGCGGCTCCGGCCTTGATCTGCTGCGCCTCGGGCAATTGCCGGTGCGTGGTCGAGGCAGGGTGGATGATCAGGCTGCGCGTGTCGCCAAGGTTGGCGACATGGCTGAACAGCTTCAGATTGTCGATCAGCTTGACGCAGGCGTCATAGCCACCCTTGAGCGCAAAGGTGAACAGCGCGCCCGCGCCCTTGGGGCATATGCGCCCGATGCGGTCCGCATAGGGGCTGCTCTCCAGCCCGGCATAAGTCACCATCTCGACCCGCGGGTCCGCCTCCAGCCACTTGGCCACCGCCAGCGCGTTTTCCACATGGCGCTGCATCCGCAAGGACAGGGTCTCGATTCCCATCAGCGTGTAATGCGCGCCCTGCGGGTTCATCGTCATGCCCAGATCGCGCAGGCCCACCGCGATGGAATGGAAGGTAAAGGCCATCGACCCCAGCGCCGGATGGAAGGCGAGCCCGTGATAGGCAGGCTCCGGCTCCGACAGGGACGGGAACTTGCCGCTGGCCGACCAGTCGAACTTGCCCGAATCAACCACGATACCGCCGGTGACGGTGCCGTTGCCGGTCAGGTACTTGGTGGCCGAATGCACGACCAGCGTCGCCCCGTGCTCGATCGGCTTGCACAGATAGGGCGTGGCGGTGGTGTTATCCACGATCAGCGGCAATCCCACCTTGTCCGCAATCGCGGCGATGGCATCCAGATCGGTGATATAGCCGCCGGGGTTGGCGATGGTCTCGCAGAAGATCGCGCGGGTGTTGTCATCCACCGCCGCCTCCACCGCCGCCAGATCGTCGAAATCGACAAATTTCGCCGACCAGCCAAAGCGTTTGATGGTCTGGCTGAACTGCGTCATCGTCCCGCCATAGAGCCGGGTCGAGGCGATGATGTTCAGCCCCGGTCCCATCAGCGGAAACAGCGCCATGATCTGCGCCGCATGCCCCGAAGAGCAGCAGATCGCCCCCGCGCCGCCTTCCAGCGCGCAAACACGGTTCGCCAGCGCCGACACGGTCGGGTTGGTCAGGCGCGAATAGATGTAGCCCACTTCCTGCAGGTTGAACAATTTCGCCGCGTGATCCGCATCGCGGAATACATAGGCGGTGGTCTGGTAGATCGGCACCTGCCGCGCGCCTGTCGCGGGGTCAGGCTCGGCCCCCGCGTGAATGGCCAAGGTGTCAAATCCGTAGCCGGGTGTGTCGCTCATCTGGTGTCCCCCCTTGATGGTTCCTGCGGAACGCTATCGGGGTTCGCGGCAACCATCAACCGCTGCTCTGTCCGGAATCGTCGGGATCGGACGCCTGCATTGCTGCTTTTGAAATACTCCCCGCGGAGCGTCCGGCGGCGGCCGCAGGAGCCTCCGGCGGGAGTATTTCAAAAGCAGCAATTGCAAGGGATCAGCGCAGCCAGAGCCCTTCGCGCTTGAGCGTGTTGCGGATCACCTGCTCGCGCCGGGGCAAGGCGTCGCGGTCAAACAGGGCGCGGGCGCGGCGGCCCTGATTCTGGTAGACCATCGCCTTGACCGGCGCATGGTCGCGCAGCAGGCGGCGCAGCGGCTGGTCCTTGGCGACCGCCTCCAGCACCTCGACCGCGCGGTCGCTTTCGCGCGCATAGAGCAGCGGCAGGCTGCGGTAATGGCATGTCACCGCGCCATCGAGTCCCGCAAGTCCCGGTCCCGGCCGCCCGCCGCCGAAGGAATGGATCACCAGCGGCAGCGCCACCTGATCCAGCCAAGGGTCCAGCGATTGCAGCACGAGTTCCGGGGGGCGGTCGTTGAGGATGGATCTGGCATAGGACAGGAAGCGCGCGCCGAAGCGGCGGGGGCTTTCATGAAAGAACCAGCCCGCGTTGAAGTAAAGATAGCGCTGCCAGTATTCATCGGGCTGGTCCAGATCGAGCGAGGCGGCAAAGTCGAGCCCGAAGCGGTCATAAAGCGACTTCCAGATCGCGGTATAGCCCGGACCGTAAAGCTCAATCTGCGGCCAGGTGCCTTCGCGGCGCATGCTGGCCGAGGGGCGTCTGAAGTCGAGTGCAAGGCTGCCCAGATCGCCAAGGATCAAGGTATCGGTGTCGAGAAAGAGGAAAGGCGCGTCGGGCAGGGCGGCCAGCGCCTCGATCTTGTTGCCATAGGGGTAATCTTGCCCGAAGACCTGCGAGTCGAACGGCAGGATGGTGGCCCCGAGCGATTGCAGCAGCGCGCGCGCCTCGTCGCTCATCCTCGGATCGCTCCGCCACAGCGGGCCGGGCTGCGGTTCGCAGATGACAAGCCTGCCGGAAAAACCGGGGTTGGTCAGGCGCAGGGAGCCTGCCAGCAGGATCGCCTCGTATTGCAAGCGGCCCGCCTGGCCGATGGCCATCACGGTGAAATCCTGTGACGTTTTCGGATCTGGCGCGCGCATTTCCGGTCCTGCCCCTCGCTTTGGGTTTTGTGTAGCGGGGAATATCGCACCGCGATAGGGGGCTTGCGCGCCTCGACCCCGCGCCGCGCGGCACTGCCCAAAGCGGCGGCAATCGCGAAGATGCGATTGCGAACCATTCGCAATATAATTGACATTGCGAATAATTCGCATAACTTCACGATGGAAAAGGCAAAGACGGGGGGCCGAAACACCATGCTCGGGCGACGCGGTTTTCTGGGGGTAATGGCGGGCGGCCTGCTGCCGATTTCGGCACGTGCCGATACGCCTGCGATTGTCGCCACCACCGGCATGATCGCCGATGCCGCCCGCGCGCTGTGCGGTCTGCCGGTCAGCGCCTTGATCGGGCCGGGAATGGACCCGCATGGCCATCGGCCGACCCGCAACGACATTGTGACCCTGTCGCGCGCCGATCTGGTCTTCTGGCACGGGCTCAATCTGGAGGCGCAGTTTGCGCGGCTCATGCCGGATCTCGCGCAGACGCGCCCTGTGCTGGCGGTGGCCGAAACACTCCCGGCCGAGCTTCTGCTGTCGGACCCGGCCTATCCGGACCGCCCCGATCCGCATGTCTGGTTCGATCCGGCGCTCTGGGCGCAGGCAACGGAGGGGATGGAGCCCTTGCTGGCCGCCTTTGCCCCGGATGTCGCGGCGCGCGGCGCGGCCTATCGCGCCCAGATTGCCGAAATCGCCACCTATGCGCGGCAGGCGCTGGACACCATTCCGGCAGAGGCGCGCCTTCTGGTCACGGCGCATGATGCCTTTGCCTATTTCGGCCGCGCCTTCGGGCTGGAAGTGGAGGGGGTGCAGGGCATCTCGACCGAGTCCGAGGCGGGGCTGGCGCGCATTTCCGAACTGGTCGACCTGCTGGTTGCGCGCCGCGTGCCTGCGGTCTTTGTCGAAAGCTCGGTGTCGGACCGCGCCTTGCGCGCCCTGATCGAGGGCGCGGCGGCGCGCGGCCAGCAGGTGCGCATCGGGGGCGAGCTGTTTTCCGACGCGATGGGGCCGGACGGAAGCTACGAAGGCACCTGGGTGGGCATGATGGACCATAACGTGACCACGATCACCCGCGCCCTGGGCGGCACCGCGCCCGAACGGGGCGCGCAGGGGCGTCTGGCCGCAGATGGCTGACAGGGTCCCGCCAAACCCTCTGCGGGCCGCTGAATGCCCGGCGCTCGAGGTGCGCGGGCTCAGTCTGCGCTACAAGGATGTGCAGGCGCTGGAAGCGGTCACGGCCACGGTTCCGGCCGGATCGATGACCGCCATCATCGGCCCCAATGGTGCGGGCAAGTCCACCTTGCTCAAATCGGTGCTGGGTCTGGTGCAGGCCGAGGGCGAGGTGCGCGCCTTTGGCGGCCCTGTCGCGCAGGCGATGGCGCGCATCGCCTATGTGCCGCAGCGTGCGGCGGTGGATTGGGCCTTTCCCGTGCGGGTCATCGACGTGGTGCTGATGGGCTGCTACCGCCAGACCGGCCTTCTGGGCCGGATCGACGCGCAGGTGATGGCGCAGGCCCAGTCGGCACTGGCGCGCGTGGGGCTGCAGGATTTCGCGCGCCGCCAGATCGGGGCGCTGTCGGGCGGCCAGCAACAGCGGGTCTTTCTGGCCCGCGCTCTGGCGCAGGGGGCGGATCTGTTCTTGCTGGACGAACCCTTTGCGGGGGTGGATGCCGCCACCGAATCCGCCATCATCGGCGTGCTGAAATCCCTGCGCGCAAGCGGGGCCACCATCCTTGCCGTGCATCACGACCTGACGACGGTGGCCAGCTATTTCGACCGCGTGCTGCTGCTCAACCGCCGCAGCATCGCCGAAGGCCCCGTGGCGCAAACCTTTACCCGCGCCGCCCTTGAGAAAGCCTACGGTCCCGCGCTCTTTCCCGATCCCGCCATCCGGTCTGCCTCATGATCTGGCAGGCCCTCTTGCTGCAGGCTGGCTACAATGCCGCGCTGGTCAGTCTGGGGGCCGCCTGTCTGGGCGCGGCGGCGGGGGCGGCAGGGGCGTTCCTGACGCTGCGGCGGCGGGCGCTGATGTCGGATGCGATGGCCCATGCCACGCTGCCGGGCATCGGGCTTGGCTTTCTGGTCATGGTCGCACTGGGCGGCGATGGCCGCTTCCTGCCCGGCCTGATGCTGGGCGCGGCGCTCACCGCGGCGCTGGGCCTGTGGGCGGTGCAGCGCCTGTCGCGCCAGATCCACGAGGATGCTGCCACGGGCGCGGTGCTGGCCAGTTTCTACGGCGCGGGGATCGTGCTCCTGACGCTGATCCAGGGCCTTGGCACCGGCCGGCCTGCGGGGCTCGAGACGGTGCTGCTCGGATCGACCGCCGGCATGCTGCGCGCCGATGCGCTGGTGATCGGCTTTGGCGGGCTGGCGGTCGTGGCGGCGCTCTGGGTGCTGCGCCGCCCGCTGACACTCGTCGCCTTCGATCCGCTGCACGCCGCCATGATGGGCATCAACCCGCGCCGGATGGACAGCCTGCTGATGGCGCTGGTGCTGGCGGTGGTGCTGGTCGGGCTGAACGTCACCGGGCTGATCCTGATCGTGGCGCTCTTGGTCACACCCGCCGTCACCGCCCGGATGTGGAGCGGCACGGTCAGCGGCACCGCCAGCCTCTCGGCGCTGATCGGGGCGGTCTGTGGCTATCTCGGCGCGGCCATCTCGGCAGGCGTGCCCGACCTGCCCACCGGTCCGGTGATCGTGCTGCTGGCGGCAGCGGCCTTCATGCTGACCCTGCTGGTGCGGGGGCGGCGCGATGGATGAGTTCCTGATCCTCTCGCTGCCGCCCATGCTGATCGCCGCGCTGGCGGCCATCGCCTGCGCCTTGCCGGGCAATTTCCTTTTGCTCTCGCGCCGTGCCATGCTCGGCGACGCGCTCAGCCATGTCGTGCTGCCCGGCATCGTCGTCGCCTTCCTGCTCACAGGCTCGGGCAGCGGCGTGGTGATGGGGGCAGGGGCCCTCGCGGCGGCAGGGCTTTCCGCGCTTTTCATCGAGGAGATCACCCGCCGCACGGGGATGGAGCCGGGGGCGGCGATGGCGGTGGTGTTCACCACGATGTTCGCGCTCGGCGTCGTGCTGCTGGAAACCACCGGCACCTCGGGCGTGCATCTCGATGTCGAACACGCGCTCTATGGCAATCTGGAAAGCCTGATCTGGCTCGGCGCGCCGCCCCCGGAACTTCTGCGCCTGACGCTCATCGCGGCAGGCCTCGCCCTCGCGCTGCGGCTGGTCTGGCGCCCCCTCGTGCTTGCCACCTTCGATCCGGTCTTCGCGCAGACCCAGGGCGTGCCGGTCGGTCTGGTGCGCGCAGGGCTGACCGGTGCCACCGCGCTCGCCGCCGTTGCCGCCTTTCAGGCGGTCGGCTCCATCCTCACCATCGCCATGCTGATCTGCCCCGCCGCCGCGGCCCGCCTTCTGACGCAAAGCCTGCCGGCCCAGCTCGCGGCCTCGCTCGGCTTCGCCGTGACCGCGGCTCTCGGCGGCTATGTGCTGGCAGGCTACGCGCCGCTCTGGCTGGGCCTTCCCTTCACCCTCTCGGCTGCGGGCATGATCGCCACGCTCTGCGGCCTCATGCTGGCCGCCGCCGCGCTCATCGCTTCCCATCGCGCCCGCGCCGCCCTATAAGGCCCGCACAGCAATCCGAGAGCCCCTTGATGCGCACAGCCGAAATCACCCGCACCACCGCCGAGACGCAGATCACCGTATCGATCAACCTCGACGGCACCGGCAAATATGATGTGACCACCGGCGTCGGCTTTTTCGACCACATGCTCGACCAGCTCGCGCGCCACTCGCTCATCGACATCACCTTGCGCGCCACCGGCGATCTGCACATCGACGATCACCACACGGTCGAGGATTGCGGCATCGCGCTGGGGCAGGCCCTCGCCAAAGCCCTTGGCGACAAGCGCGGCATCCGCCGCTTTGGCCACTTCGCCCTCGCGATGGACGACAGCCAGATCGCCTGCGCCCTCGACCTCTCGGCGCGGCCCTTCCTCGTCTGGAACGTCGATTTCCCGACCGCCAAGATCGGCACCTTTGACACCGAACTGGTGCGCGAATTCTTCCAGGCCCTTGCCACGCATGGCGGGATCACCCTGCATGTCGACCGCACCCACGGGTTCAACAGCCACCACATCGCCGAGGCGACCTTCAAATCGGTTGCCCGCGCGCTGCGCATGGCGGTGGAGCCCGATCCGCGCATGGCAGGCGAGCTTCCTTCCACCAAGGGCGCGCTCTAACCCGTTTTCCGTCTTCAAATATCCCCGCCGGAGGCTCCCCCAGCCCCGCCGGGCGCAAGGGTCCAGAACCATGCTCACCGTCCTCGTCGACTATGACAGCGGCAACCTGCACTCCGCCGAGAAGGCCTTCCAGCGCATGGCGGCCGAAACCGGCGGCGGTGACATCCTCGTCACCTCCCGCCCCGAGGACGTGGCCCGCGCCGACCGGATCGTGCTGCCCGGCGACGGGGCCTTTCCGGCCTGCCGCCGCGCGCTCGGCGATGTGGGCGGCCTGTTCGAGGCCATCGAAGAGGCGGTCACCCGCAAGGCCCGCCCGTTCCTCGGAATCTGCGTCGGCATGCAGATGATGGCGACCTGGGGCCGCGAATATTCGGACACGCGGGGCTTTGACTGGGTGGGCGGCGAGGTCGTTCGCATCACCCCCGCCGATCCTGCGCTCAAGGTGCCGCATATGGGCTGGAACGATCTGGTGATCGACCATCCGCATCCGGTGCTTTCGGGCATCGGAACCGGCGATCACGCCTATTTCGTCCACTCCTACCATTTCCGCGTCGCCGATCCGGCACAGCGCCTTGCCCATGTCGATTACGCGGGCGATGTCACCGCGATCATCGGGCGCGGCACGATGGTCGGCACCCAGTTCCACCCCGAGAAATCGCAGGCCACCGGTCTGCGCCTCATCGCAAACTTCCTGCAATGGAATCCCTGAGCCCCGCCGCGCTGCAATCCATTCTCGATGACATCGCCGCCGCGATGGCGCAGCGCAGCGATCGTGGCCAGCCTGCCAGCTACATCCCCGAACTGGGCCGCGTCAGCCCACAGCACTTCGGCATCGCGCTCTGCCTGCCCGGCGGGCAGACGCTCCTGGCGGGCGAGGCCACCACCCGCTTCTCGATCCAGTCGATCTCGAAGGTCTTTACCCTTGCCATCGCGCTCGGCCGCCTCGGCGATGACCTGTGGCAGCGCGTCGGGCGCGAACCCTCCGGCGCTGCCTTCAACTCCATCGTCTCGCTCGAGCATGATCAGGGCATCCCCCGGAACCCCTTCATCAATGCCGGCGCCATCGCGGTGACCGATGCCATCCTCGAAGGCTTGCAGCCGCGTGATGTGCTGGCCGAACTGCTGCGCTTCCTGCGCGTGGCCGCCGGGGACGAGGACATCCACATCGACAAGACCGTCGCCGCCTCCGAGCGCGCCCATGCCCATCGCAACACCGCTCTGGCCGAATTCATGGCCGCACATGGCAATCTGCGCAATCCCGCCGCGCTCACCATCGGCACCTATTGCCACCAATGCGCGGTGGAGATGACCTGCGTGCAACTCGCCCGCGCAGGGCGCTTTCTGGCGGGCCTGCCCGCCGCACCGCGCCTCGTCTCACCCGCCCGCGTCCGCCGCATCAATGCGCTCATGCTCACCTGCGGCCATTACGATGCCTCGGGCGATTTCGCCTATCGGGTCGGCCTGCCGGGAAAATCCGGCGTCGGCGGCGGCATCCTCGCCATCGCTCCCGGCCGCGCCAGCATCGCCGTCTGGTCGCCGGGTCTCGACGCGCAAGGCAATTCCAGACTGGGGGCAGAGGCGATGGAACACCTCGCCCGCGCCACCGGATGGTCTGTCTTCGGCTGACCGCCACAGCGCTTGCAAGGCCGATATCCCGCTGCCTGCGCCGCCGCCGGGCTGTCAAACAGCCGCACGTTGCGGCGCAGCGGCGGCGGCGCGGGGCAACCGAAGCCGCAGAAAATCCCCGTGGTGATCACGGCGTAAATCCCGTGCCGTGGCTGGCGCCCGCGCAGATCGGCCCACTCTTCGGCTGTCATGCTTCCCTCCCCAAACCAAAGCGCGGCCAAGGTTGCCCCTGACCGCGCCGGAATGCGACCCGAAAGCTGCGCTTACTTGATCTTCTTCCAATCCTGCTTGGAACAGATCAGTCCGCCCGCGACACAGCCCGAAAGCTTCATCGCCGTGCCGTTGACCGCGATCTTGCCCATGTAGATCTTGTTGTTCGACGGCCGCCACACCTTGCCCTCGTAGGCCCCGCCGCCCTTGGCCGCCATGTCGCGCACCAGTTGTTTGCCAAGGTTCTCCGACTTGTATTCCGCCCCCGCCTTGAAGGTCTTGACGATGGTGCCGCAGAAATTGGCCCCGCAAGGCGCGATCTGCACATGGGCATAGGCCCCGTCATCTTCCTGCGTCTGCCACAAGCCGACGATCGGCTCGGCAAAAGCCGTTCCGGCACACATCACAAGGGCGGCGGCCATCGCCACCTGTTTCGCGAATCTGTTCATATCTGGGCTCCTCCCTGAAGCGTGCGCGATCATCCGCATGCCGCCCGCGCCCGTGCAAGCATGACGTCGGGTCGCGGCCCCCTTGGCATCGCAGGCCCGCCGTGCCAAAGGGGGGCAAACCCCTGTCAAAGGTGCGCGCCATGATCCTCTATCCCGCCATCGACCTGAAAGACGGCCAATGCGTCCGCCTCCTGCGCGGCGAGATGTCCGCCGCCACGGTGTTCGGCGACGACCCCGCCGCGCAGGCCGCCAAGTTCGAGGCGGCAGGCTGCGACTGGCTGCATCTTGTCGACCTCAACGGCGCCTTCGCAGGACAGCCCGTCAACGCGGCAGCGGTCGAGGCGATCCTTGCCCGCATCAAGGTGCCCGCGCAACTGGGCGGCGGCATCCGCGACATGGCCACCATCGAGATGTGGCTCTCCAAGGGCCTCGCCCGCGTGATCCTCGGCACTGTCGCCGTCGAAAACCCCGCTCTGGTGCGCGAGGCATCCCGCGCCTTTCCCGGCAAGGTCGCGGTCGGCATCGACGCTCGCAAGGGCTTTGTCGCCACCAAGGGCTGGGCCACCGAAACCACGGTGCAGGCCACCGACCTCGCCCGCAGCTTCGAAGATGCCGGCGTCGCCGCGATCATCTACACCGACATCGACCGCGATGGCGCCATGCAGGGCCCCAACATCGAGGCGACCGAGGCGCTCGCCCGCGCCGTCTCGATCCCCGTCATCGCCAGCGGCGGTGTTAGCCGCATGGAAGACCTCGTCGCGCTGCGCGACACCGGCGTCATCGCCGGTGCCATCTCGGGCCGCGCCCTCTACGATGGGGCCATCGACCTTGCCACCGCCCTCGCGGCGCTCAAGGCCTGACCATTTTCTGTCCGAGAGTATCCTGGGGGGTGCGCGCAGCGCGAAGGGGGGCAACGCCCCCCTTTCCCCGCCCCGCCACACGCGCTAGGGTCCGAGCATGCTGAAAACCCGTATCATCCCCTGCCTTGATGTCGCCGATGGCCGCGTGGTCAAGGGCGTCAACTTCGTCAACCTGATCGACGCGGGCGATCCGGTCGCCGCCGCCCGCGCCTATGATGCCGCCGGCGCGGACGAGCTGACCTTCCTCGACATCCACGCCACCCATGAAAACCGCGGCACCATGTTCGATCTGGTCACCCGCACCGCCGAGCAATGCTTCATGCCCCTCACCGTGGGGGGCGGGGTGCGCACGCATCACGACGTGCGCGCGCTCCTCCTCGCAGGGGCCGACAAGGTCAGCTTCAACTCCGCCGCCGTTGCCAACCCCGATGTGGTGGCCGAAGCCGCCGACCGCTTCGGCAGCCAGTGCATCGTGGTGGCGATCGATGCCAAGACCGTCGCCCCCGGCAAATGGGAGATCTTCACCCACGGCGGGCGCAAACCCACCGGCATCGACGCGGTCGACTTCGCCCGCACCGTCGCCGCCAAGGGGGCGGGCGAGATCCTTCTCACCTCGATGGACCGTGACGGCACCAAGGGCGGCTACAACCTGCCCCTCACCCGCGCCATCGCCGATGCCGTCAGCATCCCCGTCATCGCCTCGGGCGGTGTCGGCACGCTCGACCACCTCGTCGAAGGCGTGACCGAAGGCCATGCCTCTGCCGTTCTCGCCGCCTCCATCTTCCACTTCGGCACCTTCACCATCGCCGAGGCCAAGGCCCATATGGCCGCCGCCGGCATCCCGGTGCGGCTGACATGACCAAGGCCGATATGACCCACACGCTCGACCGTCTCGCCGCCACCATCGCCGTCCGCAAGGGCGCCGACCCCGAGTCGAGCTGGACCGCCAAGCTGCTGGCCAAAGGCCCCGAAAAATGCGCCGAGAAATTCGGGGAAGAGGCAATCGAGGCCATCATCGAGGCGGTCAGGGGCGACCGCGCCAGACTGGCCTCGGAGGCGGCAGACGTGCTCTACCACCTTCTGGTGATGCTGGCTGCACGCGACGTGGCCCTGGCCGACGTGCTGGCCGAACTGGATCGCCGCGAGGGGCAGTCCGGCATCTCCGAAAAGGCCGCTCGGCGGCCCTGACGGGCCTTCTCGCTCACCAGCCCCACGCAGGCCCGCGCCCGATGAGCGCCGCCGACCGGCGTGCCCTAACCCAGTCCGAGGCGCGGGATTTCGATGGCCGGGCAGCGATTCATCACCGCCGCCACCCCGCGCGCCTCGGCCCGCGCCGCCGCTGCGGCATCCTCGACACCCAGTTGCATCCACACGCAGGTCAGATCGGGAAACCGCGCCAGCGCCTCGTCCACCACCGCGCCCGCCTCCTCGCTGCGCCGGAAGATGTCCACCATGTCCACCGGCCCCTCGATTTCGGCCAGACTGCCGCGCACCACCTCGCCCAGGGCCGTCTGTCCCGCCTGTCCGGGGTTGACCGGAATCACCCGGTAGCCACGGGCCGCCAGATAGGCCGCCACACGGTGGCTCGGGCGGTCAGGCTTCGGGGACCAGCCCACCAGCGCAATCGTGCGGCAGCGGGTCAGAATCGCGCGCAGCCGCGCATCTTCGGCATCGGTCATCGGCTCACCTCAAAGAAAACCGCAAAGAAAAAGGCGCCGCGGGTGAACCCCGGGCGCCAGGTGTGGAACGAGGGACAGTGAATAAGAGACGGGAGTTCCGGCCCGTGCCTCCTCATCCTCACATAAGAAGTTTAAGCCCGCCTTAAAGTTCATGTCGCGCTTTTGTGATGCAGCCGCTGGCTTGCCGCATAAAGCGACACCGCCGCCGCGTTTGAAACGTTCAGGCTGCCAAAGGCTCCGGCAAAGGGAATCCGCGCCAGATGATCGCAGGTCTCGCGCGTCCGCTCCCGCAGGCCCGGCCCCTCGGCCCCCAGCACCAGCGCCACGGGCCGTCCGTTCGCAAGGTCCAGTGCGCCCTCCAGCGACTGCTCCGCCTCTCCGGCAAGCCCGATCAGGATATAGCCCATATCGCGCAACTCCTGCATCGCATCCGCCAGATTGCCCACCCGCAGATAGGGCTGGCGTTCCAGCGCGCCGCTCGCGGTCTTGGCCAGCGCCCCGGTTTCCGGTGCCGAATGGTGGCGCGGCGCGATCACCGCGCGCGCGCCGAACACTTCGGCGCTGCGCAGCACCGCGCCCACGTTATGCGGGTCGGTCACCCTGTCCAGCAACACCACCAGCGGCAGGCCCTCGCCCGAGATCGCCACATCGGGCAGCTTGCCCCAGTTCAGCGCCCGCACCTCCAGCGCCGCGCCCTGATGCACCGATCCCTCGTCGATCGGCACGTCAAAGCGGCGCGGATCGGCGATTTCCGGCGTCATCCCCGACTCGGCCACCGCCGCCTCCAGCTTGTCCAGCGCGTTCTTGGTCAGCACCAGCCGCAGCTTCTCGCGTGCCGGATTGACCAGCGCATCACGCACCGCGTGCAGGCCGAACAGCCAGACCGTCTCTTTGGCTTCGGCCCGCTTGCCGCGTTCCTTGTCGATCACCCATGTCGGTTTGGTGGTTCCGGTCTTCATGCTGCAGCCCATTGTTTCTGGCCCCGCAGAATGCGGCGGGGCAGGGGGGATGCGCAAGCCGAAACTCTTGGCACAACCATGCATTCGGCGCTTGACGCCCCCCCGCGCCTTGGGTATTCCGCCCCCGTCGGGTGACGAGCTGCAAGGTGCGGCAGCGGACTGTAACTCCGCCGGGGAGACCCATGCCTGGTTCGATTCCAGGGTCACCCACCATCCCTTCCGGATGGGGACCGACACAAGGAAAGCCGCCTCCGGGCGGCTTTTTCTTTTTCTCCCGCAGCGTCACGCCCCGCGCCCAAAGCCATCCGCGCCGCGTCCGCAATACGCGGCCACGCGGTCGCCACCCGCACCTGCGCAGCGCTTCGCCGCCCCCTGCAAGGCCGAAACCGTCATCATCAAAGCCAAAGGGGGGAAATGAAAAAGGGCAGCCGAAGCTGCCCTCTTACAGACCGAAATGGAGCGGGCGAGGCGATTCGAACGCCCGACCCTAACCTTGGCAAGGTTATGCTCTACCCCTGAGCTACGCCCGCACCGTTTCGGTAAGCGGTGATTTAGGGGAAGCCGCGGGTGCCCGCAAGAGGAAAATGCATGGGCCGTGCGCTTTTTTTCCGCCGCCCGGACAGGCCATCCGAAAAGCCCAACAAAAAAAGCCCCGGCGCGGGGCCGGAGCTTTCAAGCATTTGTAAAATGGCGCTTATTCCAGCTCGATCAGCAGGTCCTTGGCGTCGATCTGGCTGCCCGCATGGACATGCAGCGCCTTGACGGTCGCCTCGCGGTCGGCGTGCAGCCCCGTCTCCATCTTCATCGCCTCGATGGTCAGCAGCAGATCGCCCGCGCGCACCTTTTGCCCCACGCTCACCGTCACGCTGGCAATCGATCCGGGCATCGGCGCGCCGACATGGGCGGGGTTGCCCTCGGCCGCCTTGGGGCGTGCGGCGGTCTTGGCCTTCACCGCGCGGTTCGGCACGCGGATCACCCGTGGCTGGCCGTTCAGCTCGAAGAACACCTTCACATCCCCGTCTTCCGAAACATCGCCCACCGCCTGCAGCCGGATTTCCAGCGTCTTGCCGGGGTCGATCTCGGCGGCAATCTCCTCGCCCGAGGTCATGCCGTAAAAGAAAGTCCGCGTCGGCAGCACCCGCACCGGCCCGTACAGGCGATGGCGGGCGCGGTAATCCATGAAGACCTTGGGATACATCAGGTAGCCGTTCAGGTCTTCCTCATCCAGCATCTCGCCATCGGCCTCGTCCTGCCCCAGATGCAGCTCCTGCGCCAGCTTGGCCCGCACTTCATCCAGATCGACGGGCGGCAGCGTCTTGCCCGGCCGCTCGGTCAAGGGGGCCTCTCCCTTGAGCACCTTTTTCAGGATGCCCTCGGGCCAGCCGCCATGCGGTTGGCCCAGATTGCCCTTGAGCATATCGACCACCGAGTCGGGGAAGGCCACATCCACCGCAGGGTCTTCCACCTGCGCGCGGGTCAGCCCCTGCGCCACCATCATCAGCGCCATGTCGCCGACCACCTTTGAGGATGGCGTGACCTTCACGATATCGCCGAACATCTGGTTGGCATCGGCATAGGCCTGCGCCACCTCGGGCCAGCGATCCTCAAGGCCCAGGGACCGCGCCTGCGCCTTCAGGTTGGTGAACTGCCCGCCCGGCATTTCGTGCAGATAAACCTCCGACGCCGGGGCAGGGGTGCCGGATTCAAAGGCCGCATATTGCGCGCGCACCTGCTCCCAATAGTTGGAAATCTCGCGGATCGCCGCGATGTCGAGCCCTGTGTCGCGGTCGGTATGGCGCAGCGCCTCGACGATAGAGCCGATGCAGGGCTGCGAGGTGCCGCCCGAGAACGCATCCATCGCCGCATCCACCGCATCGACGCCTGCATCGCAGGCGGCCAGCACCGTGGCCGCCGCCGCGCCCGAGGTGTCATGCGTGTGGAAATGCACCGGCAGCCCCACCTCCTGCTTCAGCGTCTTGACCAGAACCCGCGCCGCCGCAGGCTTCAGAAGCCCCGCCATATCCTTGAGCCCGAGGATATGCGCCCCTGCCGCCTTCAGCTCCAGCGCGCGCTCGACATAGTATTTCAGGTCATACTTCGACCGCGCCGGATCGAGCAGATCGCCGGTATAGCATATGGTGCCTTCGCAAACCTTGTTCGCCTCCAGCACGGCATCCATCGCCACCCGCATGTTTTCCACCCAGTTGAGCGAATCGAACACGCGGAACACATCGACGCCGGTTTCGGCGGCCTGTTTCACGAAACTCTGCACCACATTGTCAGGGTAATTCGTGTATCCCACCCCGTTGCTGGCGCGCAGCAGCATCTGCGTCATCAGGTTCGGCATCGCCGCGCGCAGATCGCGCAGCCGCTGCCACGGACATTCTTGCAAGAAGCGGTAGGCCACATCGAATGTGGCCCCGCCCCAGCACTCCACGCTGAACAGTTGCGGCAGATGGGCGGCATAGGCGGGCGCCACCTTGATCATGTCGATCGACCGCATCCGCGTCGCCAGCAGCGACTGGTGGCCATCGCGCATGGTGGTGTCGGTCAGCAGCACCTTCTTCTGCGCCTTCATCCAGTCGGCCACCGCCTGCGGCCCCTTCTGCTCCAGCAGGTTGCGGGTGCCCATCGCGGGCTCGGCGCGCAGCTTGGGGGCCTTGGGGGCCTTGGCCTCGGCGGGCGGCTTGGGGCGGCCTGCGGTTTCGGGATGCCCGTTCACCGTGATGTCGGCGATATAGGTCAGGATCTTCGTCGCGCGGTCGCGCCGCTTGCGGAAGGCGAACAGATCGGGCGTCGTGTCGATGAACTTGGTGGTGTAGCTGTCATCGAGGAAGGTCGGGTGCTTCAGGAGGTTGATGACGAACTCGATATTCGTCGCCACCCCCCGGATGCGGAATTCGCGCAAGGCGCGGTCCATCCGCGAAATCGCCTTCTCGGGGGTCTGGGCATGGGCCGTCACCTTGACCAGAAGCGAATCGTAATAGCGCGTGATGACGCCCCCCGCATAGGCGGTGCCGCCATCCAGCCGGATGCCGTTGCCGGTGGCGCTGCGATAGGCGGTCAGGCGCCCGTAATCGGGGATGAAGTTGTTCAGCGGGTCTTCGGTCGTCACGCGGCACTGCAGCGCATGGCCGTTCAGCCGCACCTCGGCCTGTGACGCGACGCCCGTCGCTTCGGCCAGCGTCTTGCCCTCGGCAATCAGGATCTGCGCCTGCACGATGTCGATGCCCGTCACCTCTTCGGTCACGGTATGCTCCACCTGCACGCGCGGGTTCACTTCGATGAAGTAGAACTTGCCCGAGTCCATATCCATCAGGAACTCGACCGTGCCGGCACATTCGTAATTCACATGGGCGCAGATCTTGCGGCCCATCTCGCAGACCTCGGCGCGCTGCGCTTCGGTCAGGTAGGGGGCAGGGGCGCGCTCCACCACCTTCTGGTTGCGGCGCTGCACGGTGCAGTCCCGCTCCCACAGATGGTAGATCTCGCCATGCTTGTCGCCAAGGATCTGCACCTCGACATGCCGCGCGCGCAGGATCATCTTTTCCAGATAGCCCTCGCCATTGCCAAAGGCCGCCTCGGCCTCGCGCCGCCCTTCGCGCACCTTGGCCTCCAGCTCGTCTTCCGACATGATCGGACGCATCCCGCGCCCGCCGCCGCCCCATGACGCCTTGAGCATCAAGGGATAGCCCACCGCCTTGGCCTCGGCCTTGATCGCGGCCATGTCCTCGCCCAGCACCTCTGTCGCCGGAATCACCGGCACTCCGGCTTCCATCGCCACCCGCCGCGCGCTGGCCTTGTCGCCAAGCGCACGCATCGTCTCGGCGCGCGGCCCGATGAAGATGATTCCGGCCTGATCGCAGGCATCGACGAAATCGGGGTTCTCGGACAGCAAGCCATAGCCGGGGTGTATCGCATCGGCCCCGCACATCTTGGCCACGCGGATGATTTCGGGGATCGACAGATAGGCCCCGACGGGGGACAGCCCCTCGCCGATCCGGTAGGCTTCATCCGCCTTGAAACGGTGCAGGCTCAGCTTGTCTTCCTCGGCAAAGACCGCCACCGTCTTCTTGCCCATCTCGTTCGCCGCCCGCATCACGCGGATTGCGATTTCCCCCCGGTTGGCGACAAGAATCTTGCTGAACTCGGGCATTGTCTACTCCTCAAAGACATGGCGTCGGCGCGGCATCGGCGCGGCAATCCGCCTCACTCTATTGTTGCCGCACTGCAGCGCAAGGGCGCTCTGATGCCAAACTGCAAAGTTTGCGAAATATGCAGGCCGATCTTTGCACCTGCGAAATCCCGCCTTTCCTCGGGGAAAATGTGAACAAGTCACGAACAGACGCTTTTCATCCCCCCAATCCGGCGTATAAATGACCCATGAACACCTGGGATGAAAATGATGCCTTCGAGGCCGCCGCCGCACCTGCCGTGCCGCTGTCGCAGCGGGCAATGGCCGCGCGCCCCGCGCCCTATCTCGATGATCTGAACCCCGCGCAGCGCGCCGCGGTCGAGGCGCTGGACGGCCCCGTCCTGATGCTCGCGGGCGCAGGCACGGGCAAGACCAAGGCGCTGACCAGCCGCATCGTGCATCTTCTGCACACGGGCCGCGCCCGCCCCAATGAAATCCTGTCGGTCACCTTCACCAACAAGGCCGCGCGCGAGATGAAAGAGCGTGTCGGCCGCCTGCTGGGACAGGTGGCCGAAGGCATGCCGTGGCTCGGCACCTTCCACTCGCTTTCGGTCAAAATCCTGCGCCGTCATGCGGAACTGGCGGGGCTGAAACCCAATTTCACCATTCTGGACACCGACGACCAGATCCGCCTGCTCAAGCAACTCATCGCCGCCGCCAACATCGATGAAAAGCGTTGGCCCGCCCGCATGCTTGCCGGCATGATCGACGGCTGGAAGAACCGCGCGCTCACGCCCATGAACGTGCCGTCGGCCGAAGCTTCGGGCTTCAACAACATGGGGACCGAACTTTACGCCGCCTATCAGGACCGCCTGCGCACCCTGAACGCCACCGATTTCGGCGACCTCTTGCTGCACTGCGTCACCATCTTTCAGGCGCATCCCGATGTGCTGGGCCAGTATCAGCGCTGGTTCCGCTATATCCTTGTCGACGAATACCAGGACACCAACATCTGCCAATACCTCTGGCTGCGGCTTCTGGCGCAATCGCACAAGAACATCTGCTGCGTGGGTGATGACGACCAGTCCATCTACGGCTGGCGCGGGGCCGAGGTGGGCAATATCCTGCGCTTCGAAAAGGACTTTCCCGGCGCAACCGTCGTGCGGCTGGAACAGAATTACCGCTCCACCGCCCATATCCTCGCCGCCGCCTCCGGCGTCATCGCGGCCAACAAGGGCCGCCTTGGCAAGACCCTGTGGACAGCGGGCGAGGCGGGGGAAAAGGTGCGCCTCATCGGTCATTGGGATGGCGAGGAAGAGGCAAGGTGGATCGGCGAAGAGGCCGAGGCGCTGCAACGCGGCACCCGCGGGCTCGATCCCGTCAGCCTTGACCATCAGGCGATTCTGGTCCGCGCCAGCCACCAGATGCGCGCCTTCGAGGACCGTTTCCTCACCATCGGTCTGCCTTACCGCGTGATCGGCGGCCCGCGATTCTACGAACGGCAGGAAATCCGCGACGCGATGGCCTATTTCCGCCTTGCCGTGTCCCCCGAAGACGATCTCGCCTTCGAACGCATCGTCAACACCCCCAAGCGGGGCCTCGGTGACAAGGCGCAAGGCGAAATCCAGCGCCTTGCCCGCGCGGCCGAAGTGCCGCTTCTGGATGGCGCGCGCGAGGCGGTGGCCAAGGGCATCATCGGCGGCAAGGGCGGCGGGCAACTGCGCCAGTTTGTCGAAGGCGTCGACCGCTGGCATCAGGCCACGCTGCGCCCCGATTACAACCATATCGCATTGGCCGAGACGATTCTCGACGAATCGGGCTACACCGCCATGTGGCAGAACGACAAGACGCCCGAAGCCCCGGGGCGGCTCGACAACCTCAAGGAACTCGTGAAGGCGCTCGAACAGTTCGACAACCTGCAAGGCTTCCTCGAACACGTCAGCCTCATCATGGACAACGAAACCGAAGAGGCGTCCGAAAAGATCTCGATCATGACCCTGCACGCCGCCAAGGGCCTCGAATTTCCCGTGGTGTTCCTGCCGGGCTGGGAGGACGGTCTGTTCCCCAGCCAGCGCAGCATGGACGAATCGGGCTTGAAAGGGGTGGAGGAAGAACGCCGCCTTGCCTATGTCGGCATCACGCGGGCCGAAACGCTCTGCACCATCTCTTTCGCGTCCAACCGCCGCGTCTATGGCCAGTGGCAATCGCAACTTCCCAGCCGCTTCATCGACGAACTGCCCGCCGACCATGTCGAGGTGCTGACGCCCCCCGGTCTTTATGGCGGCGGCTTCGGCGCGGCGGCCTCTGTCGGCTTTGGCTCCGGTCTGGAAGAGCGGGTGTCAAAGGCCGATGTCTACAACTCCCCCGGCTGGCGCCGCCTGCAAGGCGCAAGCCAGCGCCCCGTGCATCAGCCGCGCGAAACCCGCCACCTGACCATCGACGCCGAGGCGATTTCCGCCTTCAGCATCGGGGACCGCGTGTTTCACCAGAAATTCGGCTACGGGCGCGTGTCGGGCATCGAAGGCGACAAACTCGATGTCGATTTCGACCATACCGGCCTGAAAAAGCTGGTCGCCCGCTTCGTCATACCCGCCGATCAGGTCGATGACGTGCCGTTCTAGGCCCGCGCCCGCTCCAGCCCGTAAACGACCAGTCCGGCGACCAGACCCCAGAACGCCGCTCCGACGCCGAACACCGCCACCCCCGATCCGCCCACCGCCAGCGTGATCGTGGCGGCAAAACGGGTCTGCGGCGCGGCAAAGGCCCCCGTCAGCGCCCCCATAAGCGGACCCAGCAGCGCCAGGGCCACCAGCGCCGCCATCACCTGCGGCGGCAGCGCGGCCAGCAAGGCCAGAATCGCGGGCGAACTCAGGCCAAGCACCACCCAGACGCCCGCATAGGCAAGCCCCACCTTCCAGCGCTGCGCGCGGTCGGGATGCACGTCATCGCCCATGCAGATCGCCGCCGTGATCGCCGCCATGTTCACCGTATGCGCCCCGAACAGCGCCGACACCGCCGAAAGCCCCCCCGTCACCGCCAGCGCCCGCGACACCGGCGGCTCATAGCCCGCCGCCCGCATCACCGCGAACCCCGGCAGGTTCTGGCTCGCCATCGTCACCAGATACAGCGGCACGCCCAAGCCGAGCAGCACCCCCAGATCCCATTCGGGCAGCACCGGCACAGGGGCAGGCATCGGCACTGCCAGCGCAGGCAGCACCGCCGCCCCGCCGCCAAAGGCCAGCGCCAGCCCCGCCGCCAGTGCCGCCAGAACCGCAAGCGCAGGATTCCACAGCCGCACCAGCGCAAAGACCGCCACCATCGGCATGACCAATCCCGGCGCCGCCTCTGCCGCCCCGGCCCCGCGCAGACAAAAGGGCAGCAGCACCCCCGCCAGCATCGCCGCCGCGATCCCGTCGGGAATCGACGCGACCAGCCGCCCGAGGGGGCGCACCGCCGCCGTCAGCGCCACCAGCGCACCCGCCAGCACAAAGGCCCCGACCGCCTGCGGCAGCGTGACCCCCGTGGTCGCCGCAATCAGCGCAGCGCCCGGTGTCGACCATGCCAGAACCACCGGCACCCGGTTCCACACCGACAGCCAGGCCGAGCCCGCCGCCTTGGCCAGCGACACCGCCAGCACCCAGCTCGCCGTCTGCCCCGCATCCGCGCCCACCGCCGCCGCCGCCGCCAGCACCAGCGCAATGGTGGACCCATAGCCGACAAGCGCAGCGACAAGGGCTGCTGAGATCAAGGAAATCTGCATGATGCTCCCGCTCTGGCGCGGCTGTTCCGGCGCAACCGGCACCCGCAGGCCCCGAACAATCCCAAGTCCCGCGCGACTGCAAGCCCCGAAAATGAAAACGGCGACGCCCAGGGAGGAGGAGGGGCGCCGCCGCATCATTCACGACCAACCCCAGGGAGGAGGAGGGGGCCGGCCTATCCGGGAACCCGCGCCCCGGGGAGGAGGAGGGGGCGGAGGTTCCGACTTTCAGTCCAGCCCCAGGGAGGAGGAGGGGGCGGAACCGAAGGGGTCTGAGGGTGCAACCCTCGTATTTCGGGCGCGGCGACCCCAGGGAGGAGGAGGGGGCCGCCGCTGATCCGACCGGCTCAGGGAGGAGGAGGAGCCGTTCGAACTGTGGTGAGGGGTGGACCCCTCGGATTTCGGGCGCGGCGACCCCAGGGAGGAGGAGGGGGCCGCCGCTGATCCGAGCGGCTCAGGGAGGAGGAGGAGCCGTTCGAACTGTGGTGAGGGGTGAACCCCTCGAATGATCCGCGGCACCCTCAGGGAGGAGGAGAAGGGTGCCGCTGTTCCGAAAAGCCCCGGGGAGGAGGAGGGGCTTCCCGTATCAGATAGGAGCGCTTGCTCCGGTTTAAAGGGCGTCGGTATCAGGGAGGAGGACGATACCGACGCTTTTGCTACAGACCCCGGGGAGGAGGAGAGGGGCCTCGCAAAGAAACTTACTTGCCGTAGGCCGCTTCGTTTGCAACACGGGTGATCATGCTGCGGTGAATGCCAAGGTCTGCCAGTTCGCGGTTCGACAGCGCCTGCAGTTCGCGGACGGTCTGTTTGAACACCCGGCGACGCTCAAGGCCAACGCGAATGGATTTCACGATGGCCGCCGCCCGGTCAGCAATGCCGTAAGACGCGGCACGCGAGGAGTTTACATAAGCCATGATACTCTAGCCTCTTGGTTCGATTGCGGTTGCAGCGTTCTGCCGCGTTGTTAGGGGTAACATGGGGCAAATGCTGCAACTGCACAATACGCCCTTCGCGCAATGCCGCCATGCAGCAACCGCATGGCTGACTGTCACAGAAACGTCATTAATTACAGCGCCTTCGCGCAAAATTTGAGCGTTTGGTCAAGCAAACCTTGAGCTTTCGGTCAAACATCGCAACTGTGCCGCAACGACAGGCAAAAGGAAAACAAAGATGGGTGTGTCGCAACGTGAAGTCATGGCGGCTCTGGCGTCCGTCAAGCTGCCCGAAGGCGGTGATCTGGTCTCGCAAGACATGATCCGCGCCCTTTCGATTGACGAATCGGCGGGCGGTGCCAGCGTCCGTTTCGTGATCGAGGCCCCGACGCCCGAGGTCGCCCGCATCGTCGCGCCCTTGCAGCCGCAGGCCGAAGCTGCCGTGCGGGCCATTGCGGGCGTCGCCTCGGTGCAGGCCGTCACCACCGCGCATGGCCCCGCCGCCAAACCGGCAGCCCCTGCGCCCAGCCTCAAGATCGGCCAGCACCCGACCCCGCATCAGGGCGGGCCGCAAAAGCTGGCGGGCATCGACCGCATCATCGCCATCGGCTCGGGCAAGGGCGGGGTGGGCAAATCCACCGTGTCATCGAACCTCGCCGTCGCCCTCGCCCGTCAGGGCCGCCGCGTCGGCCTGCTGGACGCCGATATATACGGCCCCAGCCAGCCGCGCATGATGGGCGTCAACCGCCGCCCCGGCAGCCCCGATGGAAAAATCATCGAACCGCTCACCGCGCATGGCGTCACCATGATGTCCCTCGGCCTCATGCTCAAGGACGACGAGGCGGTGATCTGGCGCGGCCCTATGATCATGGGGGCCTTGCAGCAACTGCTGACGCAGGTGGCATGGGGCCAGCTCGATGTGCTGCTCATCGACCTGCCCCCCGGCACGGGCGATATCCAGCTTACCCTGTGCCAGCGCACCCAGTTGACCGGGGCCATCGTCGTCAGCACGCCGCAGGATGTGGCGCTGCTCGATGCGCGCAAGGCGCTTGATATGTTCCTCAAGCTCAAAACGCCGGTTCTCGGGCTGATCGAGAACATGTCCACCTTCTGCTGCCCCAATTGCGGCCACGAGACGCAGATCTTCGGTCATGGCGGGGTGCGCGCCGATGCCGAACGGCTCGATCTGCCCTTTCTGGGAGAGCTTCCGCTTACCCTCGCCGTGCGTCAGGCAGGCGACAGCGGCACCCCTATCGCGGCCACCGATGCCCCCGAGGCCGAGGCCTATGCCCGCCTTGCCCATCGCCTGATCGCGGGGGGCATGGCCTGACGCGGCGGGATTGGCCGGGATCGGGCGGGAAAGGGCGTTCACGGCGAATCACGCAAATGGGAATTTCTGGGAAATCCGGGTGATCGGCCCGGATTTCTGCATTTCTGGCCCATGTGCCTGTTGCAAAAGTGCAATTGTCTCGCCGTCTTTTGCGGCCTGACCGCCCCGGCACGGGAAACTCTGGGAATAAATCCGGGTCACTACATATAGCGTTCACGGCGCTGTGATCGCTGGTTTTCCGCTGTATTTTGATTTCTCCGACCCCTAGATGATGTTTCGGATCGGGCCGGAAAACCAAATCTGCCCGCCTTCGCCCGAAATTTCCCGTTGCTTCCCAGATGATCCCATGTCATCCCTACACCATCGAAACGGGCAGTACGGAAAGCAGCGGCAGCTCAAGACCGCAAACAGGCGAAACAGTCAGGCTTCATACAGGCAAACCCGTTTAGACAAACAGAGATCCGGCGCGCGAGCGAGCAGACATCTCCCCCAGGTGGCGCGCGTAGCTGGACGCCCAGCGATGGGACAGGCGGCGGATCGAGCAGTGGCAGCAGCTCGGTCCTCCGTTCCCGTTTCTGGCCCAAGGATTTGGCCCCTTCGGGGCCGGCAGAATGGAAAGGGACGGGCGCAAGCTCAGCAATTATGTCGGACATGTTTCGCGGTGAATACTACCAGAAGGTAGATTCGAAAGTTCGGGTCCTGATCCCGGCACCGTTTCGGCGTGTTCTCGACGCTGGCGACACCCGCACCGCCGAAAGCCCCCGCACCCGCATGATCATCGTCTACGGCGGCAAGAACCGACAGTTCTGCGACTGCTATTCGATGGCAGGTGCCGATGCTCTGGCGCGCTGGGTCGAAACCATCCCGCTGGGCAGCAAGGACCGCATCAAGGCCGAACGTGACCTCATCACGCGCTCGGCCACGGTGGAAATCGACGACGATGGCCGCATCGTGCTTCCTGGTCCGGTCCGTGAAAAGCTGGGCCTCACCCCCGAGATGATCAAGGACGGTGTCGAGGCTGCGCTTGCTGGCGCGACCGACCGCTTTTCGCTCTGGCGCGGCGATGTCTACCGCGACATGTTCGGCGATGATGACGATGAAGACGACGGTGAAGATGCCCTTGCGGTGGTTGGCCGTTACCCAAAGGTAGGGTGAGATGGCACAGACCGGCGATCAGGATCAGGGTCGCGCCCCCCATATCCCGGTGCTGTTGCGCCCGATCCTCGAGCTTTGCGCCCCGATCTCGGGCCTCTGGCTTGACGGCACTTTCGGGGCAGGGGGCTATGCCCGCGCGCTTCTGGACGCAGGGGCGGATGTGATCGGCGTCGACCGCGACCCGCTGGCGCTGCAAATGGCACAAGGCTGGCGCGCCACCTATGGCGACCGTCTGACACTGGTGGCAGGCACCTTCTCGAACCTCGACCAGTATGCGCCGCAGCCGCTCGATGGCGTGGTGCTCGACCTTGGCGTCAGCTCGATGCAGCTCGATCAGGCCGAGCGCGGGTTTTCCTTCATGAAGGATGGCCCGCTCGACATGCGCATGTCGCAAGATGGCCCCTCCGCTGCCGATCTGGTCAACACCGCCGATGAATCGCGGCTCGCCGACATCCTCTATCATTACGGCGAGGAACGCGCCTCGCGCCGCATCGCCCGCGCCATCGTCGACCACCGCAGCCGCGCCCCGATCGAAAGCACCCTGCAACTGGCCGAGATCGTCGCCCGCTGCCTGCCGCGCCCGAAACCGGGGCAAAGCCACCCCGCCACCCGCAGCTTTCAGGCCATCCGCATCGCGGTGAACACCGAATTCACCGAACTGGCCGAGGGGCTGATGGCCGCCGAACGTGCGCTCAAACCCGGCGGCCTTCTGGCCGTGGTCAGCTTCCACAGCCTCGAAGACCGTATCGTCAAACGCTTCTTCCAACTGGCTTCGGGCAGCGAATCCAACGCCAACCGCTATGCCCCGCAAACCGCGCTCAACACCGCGCGCTTTGATCTGGTCACCAAGCGCGCCGTCGGCCCCGACGAGCGCGAGCTGGAAGAGAACCCCCGCGCGCGCTCGGCCAAGCTGCGCATCGGGCGCCGCACCGCCGCGCCCGCCCAAAACCTCGATCCCGCCGCGCTCGGCCTGCCCGAGCCACCGCCCCAGAAGAAAGGACGCCGCTGATGCGCCCCGTCATCTATGTTCTGTCCTTCATCGCCGTGCTCGGCCTTGGGTTCTGGGCCTACCGTGAACATTACGACACCCGTCAGGCCCTGCGCGATGTCTCCCGGCTCAATTCGGAAATCGCGGGCCTGCGCGAGGCGCTTGCGCTGCAACGCGCCGAATGGGCCTATCTCAACCGCCCCGACCGCCTGCGCGAACTCGCGTCGCTCAACTTCGAACGGCTTGGCCTGATGCCGCTGGAGCCGTCGCAATTCGGCGATGCCGCCAACCTCTCCTATCCGGCGGTGGATGAATTCTTTGGCGACATCAACAATTCGGTCATGGTCAATGGCCAGCTGAACCCCGAGGAGGAACCGCTATGACCCGCACCCCCCTCCGTCCGCTGGCCCGCATCCTCAAGGCCCGCGCCCAAGGCGAAAACCCCGATGTGATCGAGCGCGAAAACCTGCGGCTGCGCCACGAACAGATGCGCGACGCCGCCCGCTCGCGCGCCGAAGTGCGCCTGCTGATCCTCGGCTTCTCCTTCTTTCTCGCCTTTTCCGCCATCGGCGTTCGCATGGGCGTCCTGTCGGCCACCGAAGCGGCCGAGCCGCGCTCTTTCGCCTCCGGCGCCGAGATCCTTGCCCAACGCGCCGACATCACCGACCGCAACGGCCGCGTTCTGGCCACCAACATGCTCACCCACGCGCTCTATGCGCACCCCAAGGACATGGTGGACCCGGCCCGCGTCGCCAAGGAACTGGCCGCCATCTTCCCCGAGATGAAGGCCGACGACCTGACCCGCCGCTTCACCGACGGGCGCAGCTTCATCTGGCTGCGCAAGGTGCTCAGCCCCGAACAGATGCAGCAGGTGCATGAAATCGGCGATCCGGGCCTGCTGTTCGGCCCGCGCGAGATGCGGCTCTATCCCAATGGCACCTTGGCCGCACATATCCTTGGCGGTTCGTCCTTCGGGGTCGAGGGCGTCCATTCCGCCGAAGTCATCGGCACCGCCGGAATCGAGCGGGCCATGGATGCCCGCCTGCGCGATCCGGCGCTTTCGGCCACGCCGCTCGAACTTTCGGTCGACCTGACGGTGCAGGCGGCGGTCGAGGAAATCCTTGGCGCGGGCGTCACCATGCTGAACGCCAAGGGCGGCGCCGCGATCATCATGGATGTGAAGACGGGCGAGATCCTGTCGCTGGCCTCGCTGCCCTCCTTCGATCCCAACAACCGCCCCAATCCGGTGCTCCCCAAGGATGCCGAACCGGGTGACAGCCCGCTGTTCAACCGCGCGGTGCAGGGGGTCTATGAACTCGGCTCCACCTTCAAGATCTTCGCCACCGCGCAAGCGATGGAACTGGGCCTCGTCGGCCCCGATACGCTGGTCGATGCCAATGCCCCGATGCAATGGGGCAAGCACCGCATCCGCGAATTCCAGAACAAGAACTACGGCCCCCTTGCCACGGTGACCGATGTCATCGTGAAATCCTCCAACGTCGGCACCGCCCGCCTTGCCCTGCAGATCGGAGGTCTGCGGCAACAGGAATTCCTCAAATCGCTCGGCTTCTTCGACCCCACCCCGATCGAGTTGACCGAGGCGCCGGGGGCCAAGCCCCTGCTGCCCGCCCGCTGGCCCGACATCGTGACCATCACCACCTCTTACGGGCACGGCATGTCGGCCAGCCCGCTGCACCTTGCCGCCGCCTATGCGACCATCGCCAACGGGGGAATCACCGTCAAGCCGACCCTGCTCAAGCAAAGCGGTCCGCAGGCGGGCGTGCGGGTGATGCGCGAAGAGGTGGCCGATGCCTCGGTCGAAATGCTGCGTCAGGTGGTGACGCGCGGCACCGCCAGTCTGGCCGAGGTTCCGGGCTACGAGGTCGCGGGCAAGACCGGCACCGCCGACAAGCCCCGCCGCACGGGGGGCTATTACAAAGACAAGGTGATCAACACCTTCGCCTCGGTCTTCCCCGCCTCGGACCCGCGCTATGTGGTGCTCGTCACGCTCGACGAACCTGTCGAAACCTCGGGCACCGAGCCGCGCCGCACCGCAGGCTGGACCGCCGTTCCGGTCGCTGCCGAGATCACCCGCCGCATTGCGCCCCTGCTGGGCATTCGGCCAGTGGTTGAAGCCCCCCCCGCCGATAGGCTAACAGCCGTTCGGAACTGAAGGGAAATGACATGGCACCGCACCCGGCGACTCGCCGCGCCACTCTGGCAGAGCTTGGGCTGACCCCAAGGGCAGGGGCGAACCCTGCAATCACCGGCCTTACGGCAGACAGCCGGGCGGTGCAGCCCGGCTTTCTCTTTGCCGCGCTGCCGGGCAGCCGCCTGCACGGCGCGGCCTTTGCCGCCACCGCCATCGCCCAAGGGGCCGCCGCCATCCTGACCGATGCCGAAGGCATGCGCGCCTTGCCGCAGGGACCGACACCCGTTGTCGTGGTGCAGGACGCGCGCGAGGCCTTTGCCCGCGCGGCCTCGCTCTGGTTCGGTGCGCAGCCCGCCCGCATGGTCGCCGTGACCGGCACCAACGGCAAGACCAGCGTGGCCACCTTCACCCGCCAGATCTGGGAGGCGCTCGACCACGCCGCCATCAACATCGGCACCACGGGGGTAGAGGGCGCATGGACCGCGCCTTCGTCCCACACCACCCCCGATGCGCTGACCCTGCACGGCATGCTGGCGGCTGCCGCAGGGGCGGGCGTGACCCACGGCGCGATGGAGGCGTCGTCCCACGGCCTCGACCAGCGCCGGATGGATGGCGTGCGCCTCTGCGCGGCAGGTTTCACCAACCTCACGCAGGACCATCTGGATTATCACGGCACGATGGAGGCTTACCTTGCCGCCAAGGCCGCGCTGTTCACCCGCCTCCTCCCCGATGATGCGATTGCCGTGGTCAACCTGAACGGCGCGCACGGGTCCGAGATCGTGGAACTCTGCCTCGACCGTGGCCTGCCCACCATGACCATCGGCCACGGGCAGGGGGCCGACCTGCGCCTCTTGTCACAACGCTATGACGCCACCGGACAGGACCTGCGCTTTTCATGGCAGGGCAAGCCCCATATGGCCCGCCTCAACCTCGTGGGCGGCTTTCAGGCCGAGAATGTGGCGCTTGCGGCGGGCCTCGCCATTGCCTCGGGCGACGACCCCGAGGCGGTTTTTGCCACCCTGCCCAAGCTCACCGGTGTGCGCGGACGGATGCAACTGGCCGCCACCCGCACCAATGGCGCGGCGGTCTATGTCGACTACGCCCATACGCCCGACGCGATTGAAACCGCGCTCAAGGCGCTGCGCCCGCATGTGATGGGCCGCATCGTGATTGTCTTTGGCGCGGGCGGCGACCGCGACACTACGAAACGCCCGCTGATGGGGGCCGCCGCCGCCGCCCATGCCGATGTGCTGTTCGTGACAGATGACAACCCCCGATCCGAAGATCCCGCTGCCATCCGCGCCGCGATCATGGCGGCCTGCCCCGAGGCAACCGAAGTCGGCGACCGCGCCGAAGCCATCCTGCGCGGCGTCGATGCGCTGCAACCCGGCGATGCGCTGCTCATCGCGGGCAAGGGCCACGAAACCGGCCAGACCATCGCGGGGCAGGTCTATCCCTTTGACGATGTCGAACAGGCCAGCGTGGCCGTAGCCGCCCTTGACGGAGTGATCTGATGCCTGCATCCCTCTGGACCTCTGCCGATGCCGTCGCCGCGACGGGGGGGCAGACCACCGCCGCTTGGACGGCGCAGGGCGTGTCGATCGACACCCGCACGCTGCGCCCCGGCGATCTGTTCATCGCGCTCAAGGATGTGCGCGACGGGCATGATTTCGTGGCACAGGCGCTGGAAAAGGGGGCCGCCGCCGCCCTCGTCTCGCGCCGCCCCGAAGGCGTCGCCGCCGACGCACCACTGCTGATCGTGCCGGATGTGCTGCGCGCGCTCGAACAGCTTGGCACCTTCGCCCGCGCCCGCACCCGCGCCAAGGTGGTCGGCGTCACCGGATCGGTCGGCAAGACCAGCACCAAGGAAATGCTGCGCGCCATCCTCGGCGGGCAAGGCACGGTCCATGCCGCCGAAGCCAGCTACAACAACCATTGGGGCGTGCCGCTCACACTGGCGCGGATGCCCGCCGACGCCGATTTCGCCGTGATCGAGATCGGCATGAACCACCCCGGCGAAATCGCGCCCCTCTCGCGCATGGCGGCCCCGCATGTGGTGATGATCACCACCGTCGCCGCCGCGCATCTGGAAGCCTTCGAAAGCATCGAAGGCATCGCCCATGAAAAGGCCTCCATCATCGACGGTCTGGTGCCGGGCGGCACCGCGATCCTGAACGCCGACCTGCCCACCACCCCCATCCTGACCGCCAAGGCCGCCGCCACCGGTGCCAGCGCCGCCCTCTTCGGCACCGCCGACGCCGCCGGGTATCACCTCGACCACGCCGATCTGGCCGAAGACGCCACCGTCGTCCGCGCCACCTGCATGGGCCGCCCCGTCCTGTTCAAGGTCCGCACCCCCGGCAGGCATTTCGCCCTGAACGCGCTCGGCGCGCTCGCCGTGGCCGATGCGCTCGGCTGCGATCCCGCGCTCAGCGCCTGCGACATCGGCAACTGGCTCCCCCCGCAAGGGCGCGGCACCCGCGAAACCATCCAGCTCGACCGCGTCGAGGAAACCAGCTTCCAGCTCATCGACGATGCCTTCAACGCCAACCCCGCCTCGATGGCCGCCAGCCTCGATGTGCTCATCGCCGCCCGGCCCGAAAACGGCGTCGGCCGCGTGGGGCAGGGCCGCCGCATCGCCATTCTGGGCGACATGCTGGAACTCGGCCCCACCGAAACCGCGCTCCACGCGGCCATCGCCCGCCATCCGGGCCTGTCGGCCATCCACACCATCCATTGCGTCGGCCCGCGCATGCGCGCCCTGCACGCCGCCCTGCCGCGCAAACAGCAGGGGGAATGGGTCGAAACCGCAGCCGAACTTGCCCCCCATGCCCGCCAGCTGGTGGATGCAGGCGATATTGTTCTCGTCAAGGGCTCCAAAGGATCAAAGGTCAGCCTTGTTGTTGACGCCTTGCGCAAAATGGGCCAAGGCAGCGCCCCAACAGAAGGGACCGCGTAAATGTTGTATCTGCTGACCGAGTTCTCTGCCGGAGGGGATTTCTTCAACCTCTTCCGCTACATCACCTTCCGCGCCGGTGGTGCCTTCCTGACCGCGCTGATCTTCGGCTTCCTCTTCGGCCAGCCGCTCATCAACATCCTGCGCCGCAAGCAGGGCAAGGGCCAGCCCATCCGCGACGACGGCCCGGCCACCCATTTCGCCAAGGCCGGCACCCCGACGATGGGCGGCCTCCTGATCCTCTCGGCGCTTCTGGTCTCGACCCTCCTCTGGGCGCGGCTCGACAACCCCTATGTCTGGATCGTGATGCTGGTCACCATCGCCTTCGGCCTGATCGGCTTTGCCGATGACTATGCCAAGGTCACCAAGCAGAACACCAAGGGCGTCTCCAGCCGCGTGCGCTTTACCGCCGGTCTGCTGATCGCGGTTCTGGCCACCTTTGCCGCAAGCAGCTTCCACCCGCCGGAACTGACCAACCAGCTGGCCTTTCCCTTCCTGAAGGACCTCCTGCTGAACCTGTCCTACTTCTTCATCCCCTTCGGCATGATCGTGATCGTCGGTGCCGCCAATGCGGTGAACCTGACCGACGGGCTCGACGGCCTTGCCATCATGCCGGTGATGATCGCCGCAGGCACGCTGGGCGTGATCGCCTATGTGGTGGGCAACTTCAATTACACCCAATACCTCGGCGTCCACTTCGTGCCCGGCACGGGTGAGCTTCTGATCTTCTGCGCCGCCCTCTTCGGCGGCGGCATGGGCTTTTTGTGGTATAACGCCCCCCCTGCCGCCGTGTTCATGGGCGACACCGGCAGCCTCGCCCTTGGCGGCGCGCTCGGCGCCATCGCCGTCTGCACCAAGCATGAAATCGTGCTCGCCATCGTCGGCGGCCTCTTCGTGGTCGAGGCACTCAGCGTCATCATCCAGGTGCTCTACTTCAAACGCACCGGCAAACGCGTGTTCCTCATGGCCCCGATCCACCACCATTTCGAGAAAAAGGGCTGGGCCGAGCCGCAGATCGTCATCCGCTTCTGGATCATCAGCCTGATCCTCGCCCTGATCGGGCTGGCCACGCTCAAGGTAAGGTAAGCCGCAAGATGCAGGCCAGAAAGCTCCTGATATACAGCGGGCTTCTGGTCCTGCTGATCATCCTCGCCTCTTTCGTTTTCGCCACCATCCTCGTCTGGGTCCGGCTCCTGTCCGATGATCCGCTCTCCTCGGGCGACTCGGCGGCCTATCCGCTGCTGCAATCGACGGTCGGGCTGGCCATCTCGGCAGTTGCGTCCTCGGTGGCCCTCCTGCTCGCCCTGCGCTCGGTGCAATCGGCGGAAAAAGAGCGCACCATCGCGCTGCTCGACATCTACCAGCCCGAGATCACCGCGCTGGTCGAGGAAGCCAACGCGCTGCAAGACCGCCTGCGCGATGTGGTCCTTGCCATGCGCGCCACCGCCCTTGCTGGCGCACACCTCACCCGCGCGCGGCTCTTCGAGGATTATCGCCGCGACAGGGTGCCGGGCGATGCGCTGCGCGCCGTTCTGGCCGCGCGCAAGGCGCGCGCCATCGATGCGCACCGTGCCGCCTGCGGAAAAGACCCCGACCCCGAAGACCTGCCCGAACACATCGCCTTGGCCGATGATCCGGATGATTACTTCGGCGAGGTGATCTACCGCTTGCCCGGCTTTGACCGCGCGGCCTTTGCCGAGCAGCAGCGGGCAGGCTTCGGCCATGTCCCGTATTGGCCGCAAGAGCAGAAACTGACCGATGAGCAGCTTTCCGTTCCGGCCGCAGCCCAGACCTTCGACGCCTCTCTGGATACCCTTCGCCGTGAACTGGAAGGCTTCGTCACCGACGTGACCTCGCCCCGCTCGGGCCTGTTGCACACTGTCCTGTCGCGGCGCTTTGCGGGCCTTGTCACCGGCCCCTTTGCCCCGCTGGGGGCGCATCTGGCACAGCCTGTCAACCGGCAGGACAGTGTCGCACAACAGGATGGCACCGTCTGGCCAGTGCCTGACCTTGCTGCCGAAGGCTATCACGCCCTGACCCGAGTGCCGGCACTGTTCGGGCGCCATCTGCCGCTTGCCTTCCTGCGCAGCGCCGATATGCCGGACGCGCTCTTGCCGGCCGATGCCTTGCCCGATGCCTGCTTTCACAGCCGCCTGCGCATCCTCGATGTCACCAAGACCGAGGGCGAGGCGGCAGCGCTGCGCGGCTTTCCCCTGCGCGGCCCCGCCACGCCCGAGGCTCTGGGTCTGCTGCTCGGTCGGTTCCTGCCCTGCATCACCCATTTCAAGGTCGCGCAGCCCACCAGCATCCTGATGATGCAGGCCGATCGTCATTTCCATGACAGTCCCGGCCTTGATGATCTGTCTGCGGACGAGATTGCCGCGATGTATCCCGCCGATCTGGCCGAGAGCGCCGGTGATGACCTGCCACCGGAAACGCCGGACGAATGGGTCAGCCGGATGCAGCGCGACGGACTCGTGCCGCCCGAAGACGATTTTCCCGCGGAGGCAAGCCCGTTCATGCCGCCCCCCGAGGAAGACAGCCACCATTCGCCCGCCTTCTACCGCCACATCGACCATTACCCTGATGACGACGAGGCCTGCGCCTTCTCTCCGGTCTTTGTCTGGGTGATCCCGCTTCTGGTCCGTCTGATCTCGCCCATCGGCGTCTTGCGCGAACTGACGGACGCGATGGCCGATCTGGATCTTGACGGCGATCTGCTCCAGCGTCACCTGCGCCTCCAGATGCTGCGGCTTTACAGCTATGAGGCCTTCGGCGACCCCTCCAGTGCGCCAGTCCCCGTGCCGGACCGCCTCGGCCATTGGGCGGCAGAGCGCGCAAGGGCCAACCCGGCGCGCGATCTGTGGGACGACAGGCCGGCAAGGTCTTAACAAGCCGTAAATTCGCACGGCTAACCCATTGAAATTGCACAGACCAATCCCGTGTAACACAGGGGGACCGCGTGAAAGAAGCCGACCTTTACCCCCCCGTCAAAGCCTTCCTCGAAGCGCAGGGCTACACCGTCAAGGCCGAGATCGGGGCCGCCGATGTCATGGCCTGCCGGGGCGAGGAGCCGCCCCTGATCGTCGAGCTCAAGACCGCCCTCAACCTCCCCCTCATCCTGCAGGGCGTGGCCCGGCAGGGCCTCTTCGACCACGTCTACCTCGCCATCCCCCAGCCCCCCCGCTGGACCCACCGCTACCGCGACCTGACGGCCCTCCTGCGCCGCCTCGGCCTCGGCCTGCTCACGGTCCGCGATGGCCGCGTCGAGCCCCACCTCGACCCCGCCCCCTACCAGCCCCGCAAGAACACCGCCAAGGCCGCCCGCCTGCTGAAAGAGTTCCACAAGCGGCAGGGCGACCCCAACATCGGCGGCACCACGGGTATCAAGCGGGTGACCGCCTATCGGCAGGACGCCCTGCGCCTCGCCGCCGCCCTCGCCGTCGGCCCGGAAGCCCAAAGCCCCGCCGTCCTCGCCCGCGCCACCGGCATCGCCCGGGCGGGCGCCATCCTGCGGGACAACCACTACGGCTGGTTCGATCACCCCGCCAAGGGCCGCTACACCCTCTCTCCCGCCGGACAAGCCGCCTGCGCCGCCCCCTTGGAAGATCACGCGCCATCCCCTATCCCGTGAGGATCAACCGGAAAGGGGCGGCAGATGATTCCAGTCAAGGGCTATGCAGGCGAAAAGGTCGCGGTTCTGGGCCTCGGGCGTTCCGGCCTTGCCACCGCGCGTGCGCTCGTCGCAGGGGGGGCGACGCCCCTGTTGTGGGACGACAGCCCCGAAGCCCGCGCCAAGGCCGAAGCCGAGGGCTTCACCCTGACCGATCTGGGCCGCGCCGGCGCGCTCGAGGGCGTCGCCTGCCTCATCACCAGCCCCGGCATCCCCCACCTCTATCCCGCCCCCAACAAGATCATCGCCCGCGCGCTCGAGGCGGGTGTGCCGGTCGACAATGACATCGGCCTGTTCTTCCGCAGCTTCTCCACGTCGGACTGGGACAACTTCGAAACGATGCCCCGCGTGGTCTGCGTCACCGGATCGAACGGGAAATCCACGACGACCGCGCTCATCCATCACATTCTGGAGGTCGCGGGTCGGCCGACCCAGATGGCGGGCAACATCGGCAAGGGTGTCTTGTCGATCGATCCCGCGCGGGATGGCGAGGTGGTGGTGCTGGAACTGTCGAGCTATCAGACAGAGCTTGCCCGCGCCCTCACCCCGGATGTCGCCGTTTTCACCAACCTGTCGCCCGACCATCTGGATCGCCACAACGGGATGGGGGGCTATTATGCCGCCAAGCGCCGCCTGTTCTCCGAAGGCGGCCCTGACCGGGCGGTGGTCGGGGTAGACGAGCTGGAGGGCCGCTTCATGGCCAACCAGCTTGGCATGGGGCCGCAGGATGACCGGGTGATCCGCATCTCGTCCGGCCAGAAGCTCGACCAGTTCGGGTGGAGCGTCTTTGCTCGCAAGGGGTTTCTTGCAGAGTGGCGCAAGGGGCGGCAGGTGGCCAGCATCGATCTGCGAGAGGTGGCGGGTCTGCCGGGGGCGCACAACCACCAGAATGCCTGCGCCGCCTATGCGGCCTGCCGGGCGCTGGGGATTGCGCCCAAGCTGATCGAGGGGGCGTTCCAGTCTTTCGCGGGGCTGCCGCACCGCAGCCAGCTGGTGCTGGAGCGGAACGGGGTGCGGTTCATCAACGACTCGAAGGCGACCAATGTGGACAGCGCGGCCAAGGCGCTGCAGGCCTTTCCGGCGGTCCGCTGGATTGCGGGGGGGATGGGCAAGGACGGCGGCATCGCGGCCTTGCAGCCCCATCTGGGCGCGGTGGTGAAGGCCTATCTGATCGGCCATTCGGCCCGCGATTTCGCCCTGCAACTGGGCCAGACCCCGCATGAGATCTGCGAGACGATGGAGCGGGCCGTGGCGCGGGCGGCGGAGGAGGCGCAGGCGGGGGAGGTGGTGCTGCTGGCCCCGGCTGCGGCCAGTTTCGACCAGTATCCGAACTTCGAGAAGCGGGGGGAGGATTTTGTGGCGCGGGTGAGGGCGCTGTGAGTCCCCCTGTGTTACAGCCCCATTAATCGTTTTATTTCAATGGTTTGACCTGCGGGCGTTAGGTTTTTCTTAACCGTTGCGCGCCGTCAAGGCCAGTGCCGCGCCGGAACACGGCGCGGCACCGGCAAGCGCCGGTCTTTCAGCTTTGGTAGCCCGGGGTCTGGTCCCAGCGCCACGCGTCGCGGATCATCTGCTCCATCGTCGAATGGCTCCGGACCCAGCCAAGCTCTGTCTCGGCGCGCTGGCTGCCCGACACCAGAACGGCGGCGTCGCCGGGGCGGCGGGGGCCTTCGGTGATGGGAACCGGACTGTTCGTCACCTGTCCGGCATGGCGGATCACATCGCGCACCGAAAAGCCCACTCCCGTGCCAAGGTTGAAGGCGGCGGTGCCCTTGCCGTCAAGCAACCAGCGCAGGCCCAGCACATGCGCCTGCACCAGATCGGTGACATGGATGTAATCGCGGATGCAGGTGCCGTCGGCGGTGGGATAATCGGTGCCATGCAGGGTGAGCGCGGCGCGGCGTCCGGCAATCGCCTCGAGCATCAGCGGGATCAGATGGGTTTCGGGGCGGTGCTGTTCGCCAAGCTCCCCCTCGGGGTCGGCGCCTGCGACGTTGAAATAGCGGAAAATCACATGGCGCAGGCCGAAGGCGGCCTCGAAATTCGCCAGCACATCCTCGATCGCGCGCTTGGAGGCGCCGTAGGCATTGATCGGGCGTTGCGCCGTCTCTTCCGTCAGCACCACGCCATCCTGATCGCCATAGGTGGCGCAGGTGGAGGAGAAGATGAAGTTGAGACAGCCGTGGGCCACCGCCGATTCAGCCAGATTGAGCGCGCCGCCGACATTGACGCGCCAATAATGCGCGGGGTCTTTCATGCTTTCGCCCACCAAGGACAGTGCGGCGAAATGCAGCACGGCCACAGGTTTGTATTGCGCAAAGGCGGCATCGACCGAGGCGCGATCCATCAGATCGCCCTTGAACAGAGGGCCGAACTTGACCGCCTGTTCCCAGCCTGTCGAGAGGTTGTCAAAGGTAACGGGAATGAAACCGGCCTTGCGCAGCGCCTTGCAGGCGTGCGAGCCGACATAGCCCGCACCGCCTGTCACCAGAACATGATCCAAAATGCAGTCTCCTCAAATCGCGTGCCGCGAGGGCCTAGCCTTTGGCCCCTTGGCCGCGCGCGTAGACATCTTCGTAACGGATGATGTCATCTTCACCGAGATAGCTGCCGGTTTGCACCTCGATCAGCACCATCGGCACCTTGCCGGGGTTTTCCATGCGGTGCACCGCACCGAGCGGGATATAGACGGACTGGTTTTCGGTGAGCAGTTTCACCTCGTTGTCGACGGTCACGCGGGCGGTGCCCTCGACGACGATCCAGTGTTCCGAGCGGTGGTGGTGCGATTGCAGGCTGAGGGCCGCCCCCGGTTTCACCACGATGCGCTTGACCTGAAAGCGCGAGCCGATGACGAGGCTTTCGAACATGCCCCACGGGCGGTGATCGGTCGGAAAGGCGGTGGCCTGCGCGCGGCCTTTGGCCTGAAGCGCGGCAACAGCCTCTTTCACGCGCTGGCTTTGCGATTTATGCGCGACCAGCACGGCATCGGTGGTGGCGATGGCCACGATATCCTTGAGCCCGATGCCGACCAGTTCCACACGCGGCGATTCTGACCGCAGCAGCGTGTCTTCGCAGCCGATGGCGGTCGCATTGGACGAGGCGACATTGCCCGCCGCATCCGGCCCGGCCTCTTGCCAGACGGCTTCCCAGCCTCCCAGGTCGGACCATCCGGCAGAAAAGGGCATGACGGCGAGGTTCGGGGCCTTTTCCATGATGGCATAATCGATGGAGATATCCGGCACCTGCGCCCAAGCCGCCGGATCAAGGCGGCTGAAGCCGAGGTCGGGCTTGGCATTGGCAACAGCGGCGCTGACGGGTTCGAGCACATCGGGGGCGTATTGGCTGAACGCCTTGACCAGCGTATCGGCGGTAAACAGGAAGATGCCCGCGTTCCACAGGAAATTGCCGGCGGCGATCATCTGTTCGGCCTGCTCGGCCTTGGGTTTTTCGACAAAGCGGGCAAGGGCCTGCGGCTCGGTCGCGGTTGCATCGGCGCCGGGGGCGAGTTCGAGATAGCCATATCCGGTTTCGGCCCGCGTGGGGGTGATGCCGAAGGTGACGATATCGCCCGCGAGGGCGCGGGGCGCTGCGGCCTGCACGGCGGCACGGAAGGCGGCGGCATCGGGCACCACATGGTCGGACGGGGCGACGAGCAGCAGCGCATCGGGCTGGGTGGTGCGCAGATGCAGCGCGGCGGCCAGAACGGCGGGGGCGGTGTTGCGCCCGTCGGGTTCGATCAGGATGGCCTGCGGGCTGGTTTCGATGGCGGCGAGTTGTTCGACGACGATGAAGCGGAAATCATTGCCGGTGATGACGACAGGTTCCTTGAAGCCCGCACCGATCAGGCGGCGCACGGCACCCTGGAACAGGCTTTCATCCCCTGTCAGGCGGGAAAACTGTTTGGGAAAGGATTTGCGGGAGAGCGGCCAAAGCCGCGTTCCCGACCCGCCGCACAAAAGGACCGGATGGATGAAGGATGTCATGAAAAAGGCCTGTCGGTTGCGAAAAGGTGTCTGGTTGGCAAGTGGACGCTGGCCCGGGCCGAAAGGCAAGGGCCGGAGCGCGTTCGGAAATCCGTATCAGGCTGGTTACAGATGCCGGCCCGTTTCGTCAAAGCCGTGCGCGGGATTTGCCGCGCAAAACCGACGCGTGGCGTCGGGCCGCGCAATATAGAGGCAGCCGGGGGCGACGGCGATTGCAGGCAGGGCGGCGGGCTGTGTCGGATGCGTGCCATGGCGCGGGGTCAGGCTTGTTTGGCGATGGTCAGCAGGTATTTGCCGTAATCGTTCTTGCGGAACACCTCGGCGCGGCGGGCAAGGTCATCGGCGCTGATCCAGCCCAGCAGGAAGGCGATTTCATCGGGGCAGCCGACTTGCAGGCCCTGCCGTCCGGTCAGGGTGCGCACGAAATTGCCCGCATCGAGCAGGCTTTCGTGGGTGCCGGTGTCGAGCCATGCAAAACCGCGGCCCATCTGTTCGACCTGCAGGCTGCCTTCGGCCAGATAGATCTGGAGAAGGTCGACGATTTCCAGCTCGCCGCGCGGCGACGGTTTGATCTGGCGGGCCAGTTCGGGCGCGCGGCCATCGAGGAAGTAAAGGCCGGTGACGGCGTAGTTCGAGGGCGGCACGGCGGGTTTCTCGATGATCTCGCGCACCTTACCCGTGGCATCGAAGCCCACCACGCCGTAGCGTTCGGGATCGGTCACGCGGTAGCCGAAGACGGTGCCGCCGGTCGTGCGGCTGTCGGCGGCCTGCAAGAGTTCGGGCAGTCCGTGGCCGAAAAAGATGTTGTCGCCCAGCACCATGGCCGAAGGAGCCCCGTTCAGGAACTCCTCGGCCAGCAGATAGGCCTGCGCCAGACCATCGGGCGAGGGCTGCACGATCCAGTCAAAGCGCACGCCCCATTGCGCGCCGTCGCCCATCAGGCGCTGGAACTGCGGCTGGTCTTCGGGGGTGGTGACGATGGCGATCTCGCGGATGCCCGACAGCATGAGGACCGAGAGCGGGTAGTAGATCATCGGTTTGTCGTAGATGGGCAGCAGTTGCTTGGACACGCCCATGGTGATCGGCCAGAGCCGCGTGCCGGAGCCGCCTGCCAGAATGATGCCCTTGCGTGTCGTCATGGCAGAACCTCCAGCGTGGTCAGGGTGTCGCGCAGGGCCGCGTGCCAGTCGGGCCGGGCGAGGCCGAAGGCGGCTCGGGTCGCGGTGCAGTCGAGGCGCGAGTTGAGGGGGCGGCGCGCGGGGGTGGGATAATCGGCGGTGGGGATGTCCACCACCTCGACGCTGCGGCCCGAGAGGGCAAAGATCGCGCGGGCAAAATCGGCCCATGTCACATCGGGCGCGCCGGAGAAGTGATAGGTGCCGGAGAGGGCAGGGTCATCGCGCAGCCGCGCGGCAATGGTCAGGCAGGCCTGTGCGATGGCGGCCGCCGGGGTGGGGCCGCCGGTCTGGTCGCCGACGATGGTCAGCCGGTCGCGGGTTTCGGAGAGGCGCAGCATGGTTTTGACGAAATTGGCGCCATCGGGCGAGAACACCCATGACGTGCGCAGGATCGCGTGCACGGCGCCGGTGGCGCGCAGGCGGGCCTCACCTTCCGCCTTGGTGCGGCCATAGGCCCCGAGGGGGGCGATGGGGTCGAACGGCTGGAACGCCGCTGTTCCCGCGCCGTCAAAGACGTAATCGGTCGAGATATGCACGAAAGGCACGCCCAGCGTGGCGCAGGCCTGTGCCATCGCCTCGGGCGCGAGGGCGTTGACCAGATGCGCGGTCTGCTCGTCCTGCTCGGCCTTGTCCACTGCCGTATAGGCGGCAGCGTTGATGACCGCCCCGGGGCGGGCCTGCAGGATGGCCTGCGCGCAGGCGGCGGGGTCGGTCAGATCGGCGCGGTCGCGGCCAAGACAGGTGGCATCAGGCGCCAGCCGCGCCAACGCGCGCGCCACTTGCCCGCTTTGGCCAAAGACCAGAAGGGTCATGCCTTGGTCCCCAGACGCTGGCCCACGCCCTGACGGTCGAGCAGCGGACGCCACCAGTCTTCGTTGTCGAGATACCAGCGCACGGTGCGGCGCAGGCCCTCCTCCACCGTGACGGAAGGCGACCAGCCGAGTTCCTCGCGGATGCGGGAAGGATCAATCGCATAGCGCGCATCATGGCCCGGACGGTCGGTCACAAAGGTGATGAGCCGGTCATGCGGCGCGCCATCGGGGCGCATTTCATCAAGGAGGGCGCAGATCGTGCGCACCAGATCAATGTTGCGCCGTTCATTCTCGCCGCCGATGGCATAGCTGCGCCCCGGCACGCCCTTTTCGAGCGCGAGCAGCAGGGCGGCAGCGTGATCTTCGACATAGAGCCAGTCGCGCACGTTTTCACCCTGACCGTAAACCGGAATCGGGCGGCCATGCAGCGCGTTGAGGATGACCACCGGGATCAGCTTTTCGGGGAAGTGGAAGGGGCCGTAATTGTTGGAACAATTGGTCAGCACCACCGGCAGACCGTAGGTTTCGTGCCAAGCGCGCACCAGATGGTCGCTGGCGGCCTTGGAGGCCGAATAGGGGCTGCGCGGATCGTAGGGTGTGGTTTCGGTGAACTGCCCCGTGGGGCCGAGCGAGCCGAACACCTCATCCGTCGAAATGTGGTGAAGGCGGAAGCTGTCAGGGCGGCCCTGCGCCTGCCAATGGGCGCGGGCGGCCTCGAGCAGGTTGAAGGTGCCGGTGATGTTGGTTTCGATGAAGTCACCCGGCCCGTCGATGGAGCGGTCGACATGGCTTTCGGCGGCAAGGTGCATCACCGCATCGGGGGCGTGGTCGCTGAAAATGCGGGTCAGCGCCTGACGGTCGCGGATGTCGGCCTGTTCGAAGCGGTAGAGCGGCGAATTGTCGACCGAGGCGACATTTGCCAGATTGGCGGCATAGGTCAGCGCATCGAGGTTCACGACATGATGCCCGCGCGCGACCGCCAGCCGCACGACTGCCGATCCGATGAAGCCTGCGCCGCCGGTGATGAGTATCTTCATGCTTGACCCGTCTCGAAGGGGGTGACGAAATCGGCGAAGGACTGGGCTGCGCGGTCTTTGTCCGACAGGACGGGCGAGGCGACGGGCAGCGGCCAGTCGATGCCGCAACTGTTCCACAACACCGCGCCGTCGCAGTCGGGGGCGTAGACGTCGGTGCATTTGTATTGCACCTCGGTATCGGCCACCAAGGTGACAAAGCCGTGCAGGAAGCCTTTGGGCACAAGCAGTTGATGCCCGTTTTCGGCGGTGAGTTCCGCGCCCGTCCATTGGCCATAGGTGGGAGAGCCGCGCCGCGCATCGACCGCGACATCGAAGATCGCGCCGCGCGTGCAACGCACCAGTTTGTCCTGCGCGCGCGGGGGCTTCTGGAAATGCAGGCCGCGCAGGGTGCCCGCCTCGGCGGAATAGGAATGGTTATCCTGCACGAAGGCAAGGTCCAGTCCCGCCTCGGCCATGCGCTGCGCGTTCCATGTTTCGGTGAACCAGCCACGGGCATCGCCAAAGCGGCGCGGCACCAGCAGGAGCACGCCGGGCAGGGAGGTTGGTTTCACATCAAGCATCAGGGTTACCGTCCTACCGCGTCATAGGCCTCAAATCCTGCGCCGAGCACGGCGCTGCGTTCATAGATATTCCTGAAATCGGCCATGCGCGCCAGTCTCATCGTGGCGGCAAGGCGCGGCAGGTCGAGGGCGCGGAATTCGTTCCATTCCGTGAGCAGCATCACAAGGTCGGCCCCTTCGACGGCGGCATAGGCATCGGCGAACCATGTGACACCGGGCAGCAGATGCTCGCCCTCGCGGCGGCCCTGCGGGTCCACGACATGCACGCGCGCACCTGCGCCGATCATGGCGGGGACGATGGTGAGCGAAGGGGCCTCGCGCATGTCATCGGTGTTGGGTTTGAAGGTCACGCCCAGAACCGCCACGGTCTTGCCGTTGAAAGAGCCGCCGCAGAGATCGCAGGCCTTGTCGATCATGCGGCGTTTGACTTCGGCGTTCACGGTGATGACGGTTTCGGTGATGCGCTGGGGCACGCCATACTCTTGCCCGATACGGGCGAGGGCCTGCGTGTCTTTGGGAAAGCACGAGCCGCCATAGCCCGGCCCTGCATGCAGGAACTTGTTGCCGATACGGCCATCGAGCCCCATGCCTTTGGCCACCGCCTTGACATCGGCGCCCACCCGCTCGCACAGGGCCGCGATTTCGTTGATGAAGCTGATCTTGACCGCCAGAAAGCCGTTGGCGGCGTATTTGATCATCTCGGCGCTTTCGAGATCGGTGAAGACGATGGGGAAATCGCGCAGGAAAAGCGGGCGGTAGAGGTCGGACATGACCTGACGCGCGCGGTCGGTTTCCAGCCCGATCACCACACGGTCGGGGCGCATGAAATCATCGATGGCGGCGCCTTCGCGCAGGAATTCGGGGTTGGAGGCCACATCGAATTCTGCATCGGGGCGGGTGGCGCGGATCACCTCGGCCACCTTGCGGTTGGTGCCGACAGGGACCGTGGATTTGGTGACGATGACAGCAGGTCCCGTCAGGGCATGGGCGATTTCGGCGGCGGCGGCCATGACATAGGACAGATCGGCATGGCCATCGCCGCGGCGGGTGGGGGTGCCGACGGCGATGAACACCGCCTCTGCCCCGTCGACTGCCGCGCGAAGATCGGTGGTGAAGCGCAGACGCCCCGCCTCGGCATTGCGCTGCATCAGCGTGTCGAGCCCGGGTTCATAGATCGGAACGATGCCCGCCTGAAGCTGCGCGATCTTGTCGGCGGAGGTGTCGACGCAAATCACGTCATGGCCGAAATCCGAGAAACAAACACCCGACACAAGACCGACATAGCCTGTGCCAATCATGGCAACCTTCATAATCTTTCTCCTTGGACAGCAGCAATACGCCCAGCCTGTCCGCAGCGCATCCGGTCAGGCGCGGCAGCGGCAGGGCCGTGTCTTAGCGGGGTGTTAGCCTTGAAGCGGGGCCAAAAAAAGGTGGAAGTTGCTGCGATTTGTGACGGCAGGGCGGCAGGCAGGCATAAAAGGCACAGGGCGGGGCCGGTCAGTCGAGAAGATGGCCCCAGAGGTCATACTCGCCCGCCTCGTCCACCTGCACGCGCACCAGATCGCCCGGTTTGAGCGTGTCAAAGCCGCTGTCGATAAAGAGGTTGCCGTCGATCTCGGGCGCGTCCGCCATCGTGCGGCAGGTCGCGCCTTCGGCATCGACCTCATCCACGATGACCTGCAGGGTGCGGCCCACCTTGGCGGCAAGTCTGGCCTCGGAAATGGCTTGCGCCTTTTCCATGAAGCGGTCCCAGCGGTCCTGCTTGACCTCGGCCGGGACATGGTCCGGCAGGTCATTGCTGCGCGCGCCGGCGACGTTTTCATACTGGAAGCAGCCCACACGGTCGAGTTGCGCCTCGTCCAGCCAGTCGAGCAGGGTCTGGAATTCGGCCTCGGTCTCGCCGGGATAGCCGACGATGAAGGTGGAGCGCAGGGTGAGATCGGGGCAGATCGCGCGCCAGGCGGCGATTTCGTCGAGCGTCCTGGCCGCTGCCGCCGGCCGCGCCATGCGGCGCAGGACATCGGGATGCGCGTGCTGGAAGGGGATGTCGAGATAGGGCAGCAGGCCGTTCGCGGGGTCGGCCATCAGCGGGATCAGGTCGCGCACATGCGGATAGGGGTAGACGTAGTGCAGCCGCACCCATGCGCCAAGCTTGCCCATCTCGCGCGCAAGATCGGTGATATGGGCGCGCACCTCGCCGCCTTTCCAGGGCGAGAGGTCATGCTTGCGGTCCAGCCCGTAGGCGGAGGTGTCCTGGCTGATGACCAGAAGCTCGCGCACCCCCGCCTCGACCAGTTTTTCCGCCTCGCGCAGCACGGCATGGGCCGGGCGGCTGACAAGGCGGCCGCGCATGTCGGGGATGATGCAGAACTTGCACTTGTGGTTGCAGCCTTCGGAAATCTTCAGATAGCTGTAATGGCGCGGAGTCAGCGACACGCCCGTTGCCGGCAACAGGTCGATGAACGGATCGGGCGCGGGCGGCACCGCGCCGTGGACGGCATCCAGAACGGCCTCGTACTGGTGCGGGCCGGTGACGGCCAGAACCTTGGGATGCGCGCCGGTGATGTATTCGGGTTCCGCCCCGAGGCAGCCTGTCACGATCACCCGTCCGTTTTCCTGCAGCGCCTCGCCGATGGCTTCGAGGCTTTCGGCCTTGGCGCTGTCGAGAAAGCCGCAGGTGTTGACGATGACCGCATCCGCGCCCTTGTAATCGGGGCTGATCGCATAGCCCTCGGCCCGCAGCCGCGTGAGGATGCGTTCGGAATCGACCAGCGCCTTGGGGCAGCCGAGGCTGACCATGCCGATGGTGGGCTGGCCGGGGCGCGGAGCCTCGGAGAAGGTGGCTTTCGGGGCCAGATCAGGGCGGAGGTTGGGCGGGTTTTGCGACATGGGGCGCTCTATACCTGTGTTTTTCGGAAGCGGATAGGGGGGAAGAGCCGCCCGCTGGGCCCGGGACACGGCGCGGAATGTTCGGGACAGGCGCGGAGGGGGGGCGGGGCTGTGGTCAGGGCGCGGACGGGATGGCGCGGCGCGGGTGGTGGCCGTGGGATGCGCTCCGCGCGGGAGTATTTGGAAAAGCAGCAAGGACCTGGATATGCTGCTCTGTTGGGGATGCGGGGCGCAGGATCGGCGAGCGCCCGCCGATCCTGCGCCGGCGGGGCTGGCGGCGATGTCGTGATCCGTTGCGGCGCGGGCGCGGGGCGGCGTAGGCTTTGGCACGGATGCGCCGGAGGCGGCGACAGAGGGGGATGCGATGCGTTGGATGATCCGCGCGGTGCTGGCGCTGGGGCTGTTTGTGTTTCTGGCCGTGGCGGCGCTGTTCTTGATCCCTGCCGAGCGCATTGCGGCGCTGGCGGGCGAGCGGTTTACCGAGATGACAGGGCGCAGGCTGGTCATCGAAGGCTCGGTGCGGCCGAGTCTCTATCCGGTCCTCGGGGTGCAGACCGGTGCGGTGACGATATCGAACGCGGCATGGAGCGATGCGGGCGCGATGCTGCGCGCAGAGGGTCTGAGCATCGGGCTGGACATGGCGGCGTTGCTGCGCGGAGAGGTGAAGATCACCGGCCTTCAGGCGCAGGAGCCGCATCTGCTGCTGGAGCGGGCGCGCGACGGGCAGGTGAACTGGGTGTTCGGCGGGCAGGCCGGGGGCGCTGGCGCGGGGGGGGCCGCGAGTACGGGCGGACCACCGGACGCGGCGACGGGCGCGCCCTTTACCCTTGATCTGGCGGAGGTGACGGGCGGGCGAGTCACCTTTGTCGATCATGCGGCGGGGCGCCGGATGGAGCTGAGCGAGATCGAGGGCTCTTTGCGCATTCCGGCCTTTCTGGGGCCTGCCGAGGCCGAGATGACGGCGGTGATAAACCGCCAGCCCTTTGCCCTGCGTCTGTCGCTGGCCGAGTTTGCGCCCTTTCTTGCGGGGAGGCTGGGCGACGTTGACCTGACGCTGACGGCGGGGGCTTCGGAATTGCGTTTTGCGGGGCGCGCGGGTTGGAAATCCTCGGCGGCCGAGGGAGAGCTGGCGGCACGCATCGGCGATCTGGCGGCGCTGGCGCGGCTGGCGGCGGTGTCTGCACCCGATCTGCCGCCCGGTCTGGGCGCGCGCAGGCTGGAGGCGACGGGGCGGCTGACGCTGACCGAGGCGCAATCGCTGCATGTGCGGGGCGGGGCGCTGGTGCTGGATGACAACCGCCTGACGCTGGAGGCCGATCTGACCACGGCAGGGGCGCGGCCCAAGCTGACGGCGCAGGTAACGGCGGGCGATCTTTCGCTGGCGGCGGCGCTGGGCGGGCCGGCCGGAGGCGGGGCCGCGGGAAGCGGGGCAGAGGGCGCGGCGCAGAGCGGGGGATGGTCGCGCGCGCCGCTGGATGTATCGGCGCTGGGGCTGCTCGATGCCTCGGTCGCGCTGCGGGCGCAGAGCCTCGATCTGGGGCGGGCGCGTTTTGGTGCGACGCAGGCGCTGGTCACGCTGGAGCGGAGCCGCGCGGTGTTTGATCTGCGGCAGGTGGCCGCCTATGAGGGCGCGATCAGCGGGCAGTTCGTGGTCAACGGGCGCTCCGGCCTGTCCGTTGGAGGGGATTTGCAGCTGACGGGTCTGGCGATGCAGCCCCTGCTGGTCGATCTGGCGGGCTATGACCGGCTGATCGGGCGCGGTGATCTGGCGCTGAAGTTTCTGGGTGTCGGCGGCTCTGTGGATGCGATCATGCGCAGCCTGTCCGGCGCGGGGCAGTTGAGCCTTGGCACGGGGGAATTGCGCGGGCTGGATGTGGCGGGGATGCTGCGGCGGCTGGATGCGGGCTATGTCGGCGAGGGGCAGCGGACGATCTTTGACGCGGTCTCGGCGGGGTTCTCGATAGAGCAGGGGCGGCTCTCGAACTCCGATCTGGCCCTGCGCGCGCCTTATGTGACGGCGACGGGCAGCGGTGTGGTCGATCTGGGGGCGCGGACGCTGGACTACCGGTTGCGGCCTGTGGCGCTGGCGGCGGAGGATGGCAGCGGCGGGGTGCTGGTGCCGCTGCTGATTACCGGGCCCTGGGCCAGCCCGCGGTTTCGGCTGGATCTGGAGGCGCTGGCGCGCGAGCGCTACGAGGCGCAGGCCAAGGAGCTGGAGGCGCGGGCGCGGGCCGAGGCGGCGGCGGCAGAGGCGCGGGCGCGGGCAGAGCTGGCACGGAAGGCGGAGGCGGAGCTTGGCATCGTGCAGCAGGAGGGCGAGAGCTTCGAGGATGCCGCCCGCCGCCGCGCGCAAGAGGCGCTGGACGCCGAGGCCGGACGCCTGCTGGAGCGGCTGCTGGGCGGCGGCAACTGACGCGGGCCCATCTGCGGCGGCGCGCGCAGGGTCTGGCGCACGGGGCGTTTGCGGAGGGCGAAGTGTGCCGCTTCGGGCGCCGGCGCAGGCCACGGGGCGGAGCGCCGTTTGCCATCGCCCGTTCCTGCGCGGCCTCGGGGGGCGCGGGGCCTAGCGGCGGCGGTCGCGCCGTGCGCTCATCGGCTGGAAGGCGACGCCGACATGGGCCTCGCAATAGGGTTTGCCGGGCAGGCTGGGCAGGCCGCAGAACCAGAAATCATCGGTTGCAGGGTCCCCGATCGGCCATTTGCAGGTGCGCTCGGTCAGTTCCATCAGGGTCAGGCGCTTGGCGTGCTTTTCCACCTCGCGCACCGAGGCCAGTGCCTCGGGGCTGATCTCGTTGGCCGAAGGCTGCGGCGGCAGCGGCTGGCCCGCGGGGATGATCGCCTTGCGGATCGGCAGCGGTGTCACGTTCGACGGCGCGGCAGGGGCTGCGGCGGCGGGACGCTCCGGCGCGGGGCGCGGGGCTGCAGCGGCCATCGGCTCGGGGCGCGGCTCTGGCGCGGGGCGGGCCGCCGGTTCGGCCTTGGCGGCAACCGCCGGAGCCTCGTCCTCACCCTCGTCCTTGCCGCCACCGACGCGGTTCGACAGGCCCAGCCGGTGCACCTTGCCGATCACCGCGTTGCGGGTGACACCACCCAGCTCCTTGGCGATCTGGCTGGCCGACTGGCCTTCGGCCCACATCTTCTTGAGCGTTTCAACCCGCTCATCCGTCCAGGACATGGTGATCTCCGCTATTGCGCTGCCGATAGGTCTTTGTGCCGCGCATTGTAACCGCGACGGCACGGGATACAAGCAGGCAGGGCGAAGATCAAGCGCCCCACGGCGGCTGCGGGTGGCAGATTTCCGTTTACAGGCGGCGGAACTTGCCCTAACAGCAGGGCATGACCAAGCGGCACGCCCTTATCCGACGTCCCCGACGCTTCTGAGCGAAGGTCTGCGCGCGGCCCGGCGCAGGGGGTATTCCCCCTTCGGGTCATCCCCAGATTGACACCCCCCACGGTCCCCCGTTACGGCTTGGCTTTCCCCTGTTCATCCGGGGATGCTTGCGCCCCCGGTTCCGTCCCACCCCGAAAGGCATCTGCCATGATTTCCGCCGTTCTGCCCACCTATAACCGTGCACCGCTCGCCTTCGTTTCAGGGGAGGGCAGCTGGCTGACGGCAGAGGATGGCAGCCGATACCTCGATCTGGGCGCAGGCATCGCGGTGAACGCGCTGGGCCATGCGCATCCGGCGCTGGTGGAAACCCTGACGGCGCAGGCGCAGAAGTTGTGGCATGTGTCCAACATCTACACGATCCCCGAGCAGGAACGGCTGGCCGAGATGCTGGTGGCGCGCACCTTTGCCGATACGGTGTTCTTCACCAATTCCGGCACCGAGGCGGCGGAACTGGCGATCAAGATGGCGCGCAAGCACCATTACGAGGCGGGCCAGCCCGAGCGCACGCAGATCATCGCGGTGGAAGGCGCCTTCCACGGCCGCTCCACCGGCGCAATTGCGGCCGCGGGGTCGGAAAAGATGGTCAAGGGCTATGGCCCGCTGATGCCGGGCTTCACGCAGGTGAAATGGGCCGATCATGACGCGATCCGCGCCGCGATCACCGACCGGACCTGTGCCGTCATTATCGAGCCGATCCAGGGCGAGGGCGGCATCCGCGTGGTGCCCGACCAATGCCTCAAGGGCCTGCGCGATCTGTGCGACAGCACCGGCACCCTGCTGATCTTTGACGAGGTGCAATGCGGGATGGGCCGCAGCGGCAAGCTTTTCGCGCATGAATGGGCGGGCGTCACGCCCGACATCATGATGGTCGCCAAGGGCATCGGCGGCGGCTTCCCCCTCGGCGCGGTGCTGGCCACCGAGGCGGCGGCCTCCGGCATGACGGCGGGCAGCCACGGCTCCACCTATGGCGGCAACCCGCTTGGCTGCGCCATCGGGGCCAAGGTCACCGAGATCGTCTCGGAGCCTGCCTTCCTTGACGGCGTCAGCCAGAAGGCGGCGCAGTTCCGGCAGGGGCTGGAGGGGCTTGTCGCCAGCCACCCCAAGGTGTTCGAGGCGGTGCGCGGGCAGGGCCTGATCCTTGGCCTGAAATGCGTGGTGCCGAATGCCGACGTGGTCAAGGCCGGCTATGCGCGCCACATCCTGACGGTGGCCGCCGCCGACAACGTGCTGCGCCTCCTGCCCGCCCTCAATATCCCCGAGGCTGACATTGCCGAGGCGCTTGCCCGCCTCGACGCCACCGCCACCGATCTGGAAAATGCCCTCTGATCTGCATTTTCTGTCTTTCAAGTATCCCGGGGGTCCGGGGGCAGCGCCCCCGGGATTCCCGCCAGAACAGCGAACCGATATGAACCACTTTCTCGATATCCACAAAACCGACGCGGCCGAACTCAGAACCATGATCGACTCGGCCCATGCGATGAAATCGGCGCGGGGCGGGCGTCCGCGCGGCGCGCCCGATGATGACCAGCCCTTGGCCGGACATATGGTCGCGCTGATCTTCGAAAAGCCCTCGACCCGCACCCGTGTGTCCTTTGACGTGGGCGTGCGGCAGATGGGCGGGCAGACGATGGTGCTGTCGGGCAAGGAGATGCAGCTTGGTCATGGCGAGACGATTGCCGACACCGCGCGGGTGCTCTCGCGCTATGTCGACCTCATCATGATCCGCACCTTCGAAGAGGCGACGCTGCTGGAAATGGCCGAGCATGCCACGGTGCCGGTCATCAACGGGCTGACCAACCGCACGCATCCCTGCCAGATCATGGCCGATGTGATGACCTATGAAGAGCATCGCGGCCCGATTGCGGGCAAGAAGGTGGTCTGGGCCGGTGACGGCAACAATGTCTGTGCGTCCTTCCTGCATGCGGCGGGGCAGTTCGGCTTCGATTTCACCTTCACCGGACCGGAAACGCTCGATCCCGAGGACAAGTTCGTGCAATTCGCACGCGCCAAGGGGTCGGATGTGCAGATCGAGCGCGATCCGCATACGGCGGTGATCGGGGCCGATCTGGTGGTCACCGACACCTGGGTCAGCATGCATGACCCAGAGTCGGCCAAGGAGCGTCGCCACAACCAGTTGCGCGGCTATCAGGTGAACGAGGCGCTGATGGCGCGTGCCAAGCCCGACAGCCTGTTCATGCATTGCCTGCCCGCGCATCGCAACGACGAGGCGACCAGCGCGGTGATGGACGGCCCGCATTCGGTGATCTTCGACGAGGCGGAGAACCGTCTGCATGCGCAAAAGGCGATCATGCGCTGGTGTCTGGGCAAGTAGCGCTCCGCGCTCCCTTCGGGCGCTTGTCGCGCGCGCCTGTGCGCGACTCAGCCCATCTGGTGCTTGAGGATGACGGGGATGATGAGGTCTTCCTCATCCTCGAGATGGCGGACGAGCTGCTTTTCAAAGGGCGCGAGGCTGGCATGGAAGGCCAGCGCCGACTCTTGCGGGTCGGTCGCCTGCAGGGCGGCGTTGGCCGAGGTGACAAAGCCATCAAGCAGGGCGTCGAGCGCGTGGTGATCGGCGTCGAGCAGGTCGAAGCCGCGCGCGAGGCGGGGCTCCAGCCGGACCATCGTGGGGAAATAGCTGGCGTCTTCGATCTGGTGATGCCCGATCAGGCCCTGCACCAGTTGCTCGCCCCCGCGCAGCAGGCGGCCCTGCCAGCGCTGCGGGTCGATCCGCCCGCCGGCCATGTGTTCGGCATCGAGGCGCAGGCCCGACATGAGGTCCCGGAATCCCAGATGGCGGTCGAGCCAGAAGGCGGACAGGCCTTCGAACCCCGGCACGTCGGACCACCTCTCGCGGGGCCAGTCGGCCAGCAGGGTGACAAGGTCGGGCGGGAGGCGGTCGCGGTTGGCAAGATCATGGGTCATGCTGCGTCACATAACCCATTCCGGCGCACCATCAACCGGTCTTGACGCTGTGGCACCGGGGGCAGATCACTGGTGGCAGTGAAAATCCGCCGCACGCCAAGAGGACAGGCCCGATGCATCACCGCTCCATCGCCGTTTACGACCGTTTCCTTGCCAATCTGTCGCGCATCCTGACACGCGCCGAGGCGCATTGCAGCGAGAAGGGCATCGCGCCCGAGGCGATGCTGACCTTCAGGCTGTTTCCCGACATGTTCCCCTTTGTGCGGCAGGTGCAACTGGCCTGCGATTTTGCCGCCCGCGCCGCGGCGCGGCTGGCGGGGGAGGAGCCGAAGGCCTTTCCCGACACCGAAACCAGCTTTGCCGAGTTGCAAGAGAGGATCGCGGCGGCGCGGGGTTACATGGCCGGGTTCGAGGCGGCCCGCTATGACGGGGCCGAGGGCCGCAAGGTCACGCTGAAGGTGCGGGGGCAGGAGGTGACGATGACGGGAGAGAACTTCCTGAACCTCTATTCGATGCCGCAGTTCCATTTCCACCTGACCACCGCCTACAACATCCTGCGCCACAACGGGGTGCCGCTGGGCAAGGGCGATTACATGGGCGGCTGATCTTGCTTGCGTCCGGTGCCGAGGAGGCTGGCCGCCACCGCCGCCTGAAGCAGCAGGACAAGTCCGATCGGGATGTGGAAATAGCGGAACATGCTATCCTCGGTCACAAGCGCGAAAACGGCAAAGACCATTGCGGCTGCAAGGGAACCCGGCAGGCCCGAGATCGTACGGGAGCGTGTGGACCCTGCGAAGTAGTGGCCCCCCCAGCGCAGCGGGCCGCGAAGTGGCTGATAAATCCGGTGGGTTCGGGGGGAGATCACGCAGCGCTCGCGCGCGAGGCTGGCCGCGTTGAGCCGCAAGGTCGCATAGACCATGAGCGGCACGGCCGTCACCGTGTTGATGGCGGATGCGATGATGGCGGCGGCAACGAGCGAATAGCCAAGGTGGAACAATGCCACACCGATGAGGACCGCGGCGGGCATCGCAACGGACAAGCCCGCTGCAATCGCGAGTTCACGCAAATAGGCGGCTCGTCCCAGCACGACATGGGAGGCTGCTGCCGATGTCGGGTCGAGGATCGAAACGACGCGTTCTGACCTTTGCGTGCCAGCCGTAGAGCGGTGGCCGACGGTGCCGGTCTGCCCCCGATCACCGGTCATTGGGTGGCCGGCAGGCGGATTCGGGAAAAGGCGCAAGGACAAGCGCGCTGCCTGCACGCCCGGGGCCAGATGCGCCGGCTTGCGGCGTCATGCAGCGGGTCTGTGTGCGTCTTCCTCGGGCGCGGCCTGCACCTCGTCCGCGCCGGAGGTGCGGCCTGCGAGCAGGGCGACCACGACCAGCAAGAGCGACAGGACGCCGTAGGTCACGCGGAAACCGATGGCCTCGGCCACGAAGCCGATGCTGGCGGGGGCCACGAGGATGCCCGCATAGCCCACCATCGTGACCGCCGATATCGCGCTGCCTGACGAGACACCGGGATAGTTTCCGGCGGCGGAGAACAGGATCGGCACCATGTTGGCGACGCCGAGGCCGGTGATGAAGAAGGCGGCAATCGCCAGCGTGTCGGTGGGGGCGAGGGCGGCCAGCATCATCCCTGCCGCCGCGACCAGACCCGAGACGCGCAGGGTGAGCACCGCGCCAAAGCGGTTGCGCACGGAATCGCCCGCAAAGCGCATCAGCGCCATCGCCCCGGCAAAGAAGGCAAAGCCGAGACCCGAGCGGAACACGTCGGACTGCATGTCCTTTTGCAGGTAGAGCGCCGCCCAGTCGAGCACCGCGCCTTCGGGCACCATCGAGAACAGCGCCAGCGCCCCCAGCAGCCAGAGCCCTGCCGCGCGCGGCAGCAGGACGGTCTTTTCGCCGGATGCCGTGGCGGTGACGGGGGCAGGCGCCTCGCCCCGCAGGAAGGGCATCACGGCGATGACCAGCGCGGCCGTGACCACAGCCACCAGCGCCGCCTGCGTTTCCGCGCCCCAAAGCGAGATCACCCAAGCGCCCGCCGATCCGCCGACAAAGCCGCCAAGGCTCCAGAACCCGTGGCTGGAGGACATGATGGCGCGGCCAAGGCGGCGTTCGACCTCGACCGCATTGGCGTTCATTGCCACATCCATGCAGCCGATCAGCGCGCCCAACAGCGCCATCGCAGGCGTCAGCACCACGAGCGAGGGCGAGAACACCACGATCGGCAAGGCGGCGGCGGCGGAGAGGGCAAAGGCGCGCAAGACCGCGACCGAGCCATAGCGCCCGATCAGCCGTCCGGTAAAGACCATCGCCCCCACCGCGCCGAGGCCGAGAACGAGGATCAGAAGGCCCAGCGTGAATTCGCTGATCTGGTGGCGGGGCAGCAGCAGCGGGATCTGCGGGGCCCAGGCCCCCATGACGAAACCCGCCGCCGCGAACATCATCGCGACAGCCCAGCGGGCGCGGTTTGCCTCGGTCATGGTCATGGCGGCTTTCTCCCTGTAATGCGCCCTTGGGTAAACCGGGGCAGAGGCCACGGAAAGCCCCCCGCGCTTCACAGATTATGACAGCGCTAACATCGCCACAGGGGCGGGGCGGCGGCGGACAAAAGAAAGCGGCGAACCGGGGGAGGACCGGTTCGCCGCGAAACCTGTTGGCGCAGGGAGGAGGAGAGCGCCTTCAGGAGGCTGGTGTCACCCGTGGGCGACGTGTTTCATGGGGCCACCGGGGTGGCGATTACTTGCCGTAGGCGGCCTGGCGCGCGATGTCTTCGATCGACACGCGGGCGACGTTGATGTCGGCCAGATCGCGGTCGGACATGGCCGACAATTCGTTCAGGGTTTGCAGATAGACCGCGCGACGCTCGCGGGCCACATTCCACTTGGCCAGAACATCGCCCATCCATCCGCCGACCTGAATGCCAGCAACCGTTTGCGTGTTCGTGTAAGCCATGATCTTTTCCTCTTCATCATCTTCGGACCGGATCGGGCGGCCCATCCGCCTTTTCCGTTGACGCTAACATGGGGTGGATGCTGCACCGCGACAATCCACTGAAAACCCAAAGCCGCTATGCGATTTGTGCATGGCTGACTGCGGTGAATTTCATCGGGATGTGATCTCTTGTCATAAAAGTGACAGGTCTTGCAGGGGAATCGTGGCGGCTGCCCGCGGGCAGCCCCCGCAGTTCTGCCGTGCCTTGCGCCTGCTAGGCGCGGCCCAGCAGCGCCAGCATCTGCGTTGCCGCCGCCTCGGGGGACAGATCGCCCGCCTCGACGCGCGCGCCCAAGGCGGCCATCGAGCCCTTGGCCGGTTCACGGTCCAGCACCGACAAAAGGCCCTGCCGCACCTCTTCGCCGAACCAGTGGCGGGCCTGATGGGCGCGGCGGCTTTGCCAGTGGCCGTTTGCCTTGCGCCAGCCGGCCAGCCTTTGCATGTCGGCCCAGGCTTCGGTCAGGCCGCTGTCTTCGATGGCCGAGACGCAAAGCGCCTTGGGAAAGCCTTCGGGGTCTTGCGGGCGGCGGCGCAACAGGTGCAGCGCCCCCGCGTAATCCGCGCGGGTGCGCTGGGCCGCGGGTTTGAGATCGCCATCGGCCTTGTTCACGAGGATCAGGTCGGCCATTTCCATGATGCCGCGCTTGACGCCTTGCAGTTCATCGCCCCCCGCCGGGGCCAGCAGCAGGATGAACAGGTCGCAGATTTCCGCTACCACGGTTTCAGACTGGCCGACGCCCACGGTTTCCACCAGCACCACGTCAAAGCCCGCCGCCTCGCACAGGGCCACCGCTTCGCGGGTGCGGCGGGCGACGCCGCCCATCTGCGCCTGCGAGGGCGAGGGGCGGATGAAGGCGGCAGGGTCGCGGCTGAGCCGTTCCATCCGCGTCTTGTCGCCGAGGATGGAGCCGCCCGAGCGGGCCGAGGAAGGGTCCACCGCCAGCACAGCCACGCGCAGGCCCTGCGCCACCAGCATCATGCCGAATGCCTCGATGAAGGTGGATTTGCCCACCCCCGGCGTGCCGGACAGCCCGATGCGCAGCGCCTGCCGCCCTGCGGCGCGGGCCTGTGCCACGAGGTCCACCGCCTCGGCGCGGTGATCGGCGCGGGCGCTTTCCACCCGCGTGATGGCGCGTGCCAAGGCCCTGCGGTCGCCCGCGATCACGGCATTTGCCAGATCGGTCATCTCCATCGCGGCATCCATCCGTCACATCTGCTTGATCTGATAGCACAAGCGGCACATTCCCGCCGCTCTGGACAGATCAGGTCGTTTCCTCTGCCCTTCATGCCCTATACTGGGCGCCTAGGCCAGAGTGTGTGCCCCGGTGCCACGCCCCGCGCCCTGACCTGACCCGACGACCCCTGCCGCAAGGAGCCTGTGATGCTTGTCCGATCTTTTGCCCTTGGCCTTGGCCTGATGGCGCAGTGCCTGGCCGCGCCCGTCCAGGCGCAGGAAGCGTCGGAGCTGCGCTATACCATATCGGTGAGCGGTCTGACGGCGGGCAAGCTGGTGCTGGCCGCACAGCGCGGCGGGGGCAGCTATGCGCTGAGCGCCAACACAGCCTCGGCGGGGCTGGCGGGGCTGCTGCGTTCCTTCAGCCTGACCACCCGTGCCAAGGGCAGCGAGCGCGGCGGTCGTCTGATGCCGCAGCATTATGCCGCCAAGGCAGAGGGCGCGCGGCAGGGGCGCGGCGCGGAACTTGCCTTTGCCGACGGGGTGGCGACGGTGATCAAGGCCGATGCCCGGCCCGGAGCCGCGCCCGTGGTGGACCCGAGCCAGCACAAGGGCGCGATCGACCCGCTGACGGGGCTCTACACCGTCTTGCGCGACACCGACCGCGACAGCGCGTGCCAACTGGATTTCAAGATGTTCGACGGCCATCGCATCAGCCGCGTGATCGTGGGCTCCCCGCAGGCAGAGGGTGAGGGGCTGGTCTGTCAGGGCGTCTATCGGCGGGTCGACGGCTATCCGGCCAAGGAACTGGCCAAGCGCAGCGAGTTTCCCTTCGAGGTGGTCTACCGTCCGGCAGCGGATGGCACCTTGCAGGTGGCCGAGGTGTCGATGGACAGCCTGTTTGGCCCGGCCCGCATGGTGCGGGACGACTGACACGGCAGGGTGCGTGCGGCGGTTTTGGCACCCGGGGCGGGCCGCGGCCTTGAACAGGCGCCACGCGGGGGCCTTGATCTGCGCCGCCACTCGCCCTAACCCCGGCGCATGGTAAACCCCGTGACCCCTGCTGACCCGCTGCCGATCGATGCGGTGATCCCCGACCTGCAGGCCGCGATGGCGGCGCAGGGAATGGCGGTGTTGCAGGCCCCGCCCGGAGCGGGCAAGACCACGCGGGTGCCGCTGGCGCTGCTGGCGCAGGTCACGGGCCGCATCCTGATGCTGGAGCCGCGCCGGCTTGCCGCCCGCGCCGCCGCCGCCCGCATGGCCGATACGCTCGGGGAGGGCTTGGGGCAGACGGTGGGCTACCGTATTCGCGGCGAGGCGAAAACCGGTGCCGCCACCCGCATCGAGGTGGTGACCGAGGGCATCCTGACCCGCATGATCCAGTCCGATGCCGAACTGCCGGGGGTGGGCCTTGTCATCTTTGACGAGTTTCACGAGCGATCCTTGCAGGCCGATCTGGGGCTGGCGCTTGTCCTCGAGATTCGCGGCGCGCTGCGGCCTGATCTGCAGGTGCTGGTGATGTCGGCCACGCTGGACGCGGCACCGGTGGCGGCGCTGATGGGCGATGCGCCCCTGATCACATCCGAAGGCCGCGCCTATCCGGTGGAGACCCGCTGGCTGCCGCGCCCGCCCGATGCCTCGCTGCGCCATGAGGCGGCGGTGGCGGCGCTGATCCGGCAGGCGGTGGAGGAGGTGGCCGAAGGCGATGTGCTGGCCTTCCTGCCCGGCGAGGGCGAAATCCGCCGCGTGGAGGCGCAGTTGCAGGGCCTGTCCGGCCTGACCATCCGCCCGCTGTTCGGCGCGATGGAGTTTGCCGCGCAGCAGGCCGCGCTGGCCCCTGCGCCGGGGCGCAAGCTGGTGCTGGCGACCTCGATCGCCGAAACTTCGCTGACCATTCCGGGGGTGCGGGTGGTGGTGGACGGGGGCCGCGCGCGGCGGGCGCGGTTCGATGCGGGGTCCGGCATGTCGCGGCTGGTGACCGAACGGGTGACGAAGGCAGAGGCAGAGCAGCGGCGGGGCCGCGCGGGGCGGGTGGCGCCGGGGGTGTGCTACCGGCTGTGGACGAAGGGGGAAGAGGGCGGCATGGCCGCCTTTCCCCCCGCCGAGATCGAGGCGGCCGATCTGGCGCCGCTCGCGCTGGAACTGGCGCTCTGGGGGGCGGCGGACCTGCCGTTCCTGACCCCGCCGCATCCGGGGGTGCTGGCCGAGGCGCAGGCGCTGTTGCAGGGTCTGGGCGCGCTGGACGCCAAGGGCGGCATCACGGCGCATGGCCGTGCGCTGGCGGCGCTGCCGCTGCACCCGAGGCTGGCGCATATGCTGGTTGTCGCGGGGCCTGCTGCGGCACCGCTGGCGGCGCTGCTGGCGGAACGTGATCCGCTGCGCGGGGCGGGGGTGGACCTTCTGGCGCGGCTCAAGGCCATCGACCGCCCGCCGCCCGAGGCGCACCGCGCCACGCTGGAACGCATCCGCGCCGAGGCGCGGCGTCTGGCGCGGATGGTGCAGGGGCCGCAGCGCCCCGACCTGTCGGCGGCGCAGATGGCGGCGCTGGCCTATCCCGACCGCATCGGGTTGCGGCGCGCGGGCGACGCGCCGCGCTGGGTGCTGTCGGGCGGCAAGGGGGCGGCGATGGCGGCGGGGCAGGCCCTGTCTGGCGCGCGGCTGATCGTGGCGACCGATCTGGACGGCGATCCGCGCGAGGCGCAGGTGCGGCAGGCGGTGGCGATTTCGGAAGCCGAGGTGCGGGCGCTTTACGCCGACGAGATCGGCTGGGTCGAGGTCTGCGACTGGTCGCGCCGCGACGGCAAGGTGGTGGCGCGCCGGCAGGAACGCTTTGGCGCGCTGGTGCTGGCCGAGCGGCACTGGCCAGAGGCCCCGCCCGAGGCGCTGGCGCGGGCGGCGCTGGAGGGGCTGCGCCAGATCGGCCTGCCCTGGACGCCTGCTGCCCGCCGCTTGCGCGCCCGCCTGCGGCTGGCAAGGGGCGATGACTGGCCCGATCTGGACGATGCCGCGCTGCTCGGCAGTGCCGAGGGCTGGCTCTTGCCGCATCTGGCGGGCAAGCGCAGCGAGGCGGAGTTGCGGGCGCTTGATCTGGCCGAACCGCTGAAGGCGCTGGTCGGCTGGGACCGCATGGCGCAGACCGACGCGCAGGTGCCGGCCAGTTTCGAGACGCCCCTCGGGCGCCGCGTGCCGATCGATTACGACGGCGACCATCCGTCGATCGAGGTGCGGCTGCAGGAGATGTTCGGGGTGACGCGCCACCCGACTGTGGGGGCCGCGCGGCTGCCCTTGCGCATCACCCTGCTGTCACCGGGCCAGCGCCCGGTGCAGGTGACGCTGGACCTGCCCGGGTTCTGGGCCAACAGCTATGCCGATGTGCGCAAGGACATGCGCGGCCAGTATCCGCGCCATCCCTGGCCCGAGGACCCGACGCAGGCCGCCCCCACCTTGCGCGCCAAACCCCGCGGGACGTGAAGCGGAGGAGCGCGCTGGCGCGCGCGCTGCTTTTGTCTCGGCTCTGGCCTGCGGCCAACCGCCTCGGGCGATGCGCTCCGCGCGGGGAGTATTTGGAAAAGCAGCAATGGGGGGCCTTCGCGGTTTGCAGCTTTCCCGGACAGGTAGCTGACCCCCTTGGGGCTGGACCTCTGGCCGGAAAGTCGGGGGCGGTGCTGCGTGGGCCCAATCTTGCGGCGGGCGGGGTGAATCGCTTGACGAGGGCGGCAATCGCGCGTAAACGCAGCCATCGAATTCGAGGTCGCGTGCGCGCGGGCCTTGTTGTTTATGCACCTTACGCCCTGCTGGCGTTGACTTGAAGGATTACGACGATGTCGCGTGTCTGCGAACTCTCGGGCAAGGGCCCGATGACCGGTAACACCATCAGCCACGCGAACAACAAGTCGCGTCGCCGTTTCTTGCCGAACCTGAACGAAGTGACCCTGATCTCGGACGTTCTGGGCCAGTCGTTCAAGCTGCGCATCTCTGCTGCGGCACTGCGCACGGTGGACCACCGTGGCGGGCTGGATGCGTTTCTGGCCAAGGCCAAGGACGAGGAACTGTCCAGCACCGCGCTGAAGATCAAGAAAGAGATTGCCAAGGCACAGGCTGCCGCCTGAGCTTCGGTTATCGGCTAAAAAAACCCGCCGCGCTGGATGCGTGGCGGGTTTTTTGCTTTTGCGCCGAGTGTTGCGGCAGGGGTGGTCTTTTCGGCGCCCTGCCTGAGTGCCGCCCCGCGCGCGATGAGGCTGGCGCGAGGGGCTTTGAAGCCGAGTTTGGCGCGAGGGCCGCCGGTCGGGGCGGCTGTCAACTCGTGGCGCAATAGGCTTCGGCCTGCTCGCCGAAGGCCTTGTAGCGACGCCAGAATTCGTTGTCGTTGTCGGATTTCGACATCCGCACCTTCTGGGCGCGGTCGGGGTTCTTGAAGAAGGACGCTGCCTTGCGCTGGTCGCCGCCGCGCAGGGTCATGTCGGCCACTTGCTGCACGCAGGCGCAGACGGGGCGGGTTGCTGCCTTGCGGTCGGAGTTCAGACAGGCGCGTTCAATCGGGCCGGCCAGTACAACACCGGATGACAGGGAAAGCATCATGGCGGCGCAGGCTGCCAGAACAACAGGTTTCATCATCATTTTCTGCCTCATTGCCGGAGACGGGGTTTCCCTCCGTCGCTGGTCGTTTTCTGCCAGCATCATGACGATTCGTGCGCTGTTTTTCAATGCCGCAGCGCGGCTCGGCGGTGGATTGCCCAAAAGTGTCCATGTGTTGCGGTAGCGTCGGTGCCATCTACAAGATGCGCGGGGTGACGCGGCTTCGGCATCACCGGAGCAGCCTGCGGCGGGGCAGAGGGGCGGGCGAGGGGAGCGAGAATCGGCCCGTGGCGACGGGTTGCGGCAGGCGGTCGCTGTCTTGGCCCCGGCATGGCGCTGCAACCCTCTTCCCGCCCCCATATTTCCAAGCTATATGCCGCGCATGACCCAGCTTGATCTCATCCGCAATTTCTCCATCGTGGCCCATATCGACCACGGCAAATCCACCCTCGCCGACCGGCTCATTCAGTTGACCGGGACGGTGGCTGCGCGCGATATGAAGGCGCAGATGCTGGACAGCATGGATATCGAGCGCGAGCGCGGGATCACGATCAAGGCCAACACGGTGCGGATCGAATATCCGGCCAAGGATGGCAAGACCTATATCCTGAACCTGATCGACACCCCCGGACACGTCGACTTTGCCTATGAGGTCAGCCGCTCGATGAAGGCGGTGGAGGGGTCTTTGCTGGTGGTGGATGCGTCGCAGGGCGTCGAGGCGCAGACGCTGGCCAACGTCTATCAGGCGCTGGATGCGGGGCACGAGATCGTGCCGGTCCTGAACAAGATCGACCTGCCCGCCGCCGAACCCGAGCGGGTGAAGGCGCAGATCGAGGATGTGATCGGGCTGGATGCGTCGGATGCCATCAACATCTCGGCCAAGTCGGGCCTCGGGATTCCGGATGTGCTGGAAGCGATCGTCACGCGGCTTCCGGCCCCCAAGGGGGACCGCAACGCGCCCTTGAAGGCGATGCTGGTGGACAGCTGGTATGACAGCTATCTTGGCGTCGTCGTCATGATCCGCGTGATTGACGGGGTGATCCGCAAGGGTGACCGGATTCGCATGATGCAGACCAATGCGGTCTATGGTGTCGACAAGCTGGCGGTGCTGAAGCCGCAGATGGTGGATATCGAGGAGTTGGGGCCGGGAGAGATCGGCATCTGGACCGGCTCGATCAAGCAGGTGCGCGACACGCGGGTGGGCGATACCATCACATCCGAGAAGAAGGGCTGCGAGACGCCGCTGCCGGGGTTCAAGCCTGCACAGCCGGTGGTGTTCTGCGGGTTGTTCCCGGTGGATGCCAACGACTTCGAGGACCTGCGCGATGCCATCGAAAAGCTGCAACTGAACGATGCCTCGTTCAGCTCGGAAATGGAAACCTCGGCGGCGCTTGGCTTTGGCTTCCGCTGCGGGTTCCTCGGGCTGTTGCACCTCGAAGTGATCCGTGACCGGCTGGAGAGGGAATATGACCTTGACCTGATCACCACCGCGCCGAGCGTGGTGTTCAAGCTGCACATGAAGGATGGCGAGGTGCGTGATCTGCACAACCCCGCCGACATGCCCGACCTGACCTATGTGGACCATATCGAAGAGCCGCGCATCAAGGCGACGATCATGGTGCCGGACGATTATCTGGGTGATATCCTCAAGCTGTGTCAGGACCGGCGCGGCATCCAGCTGGACCTGTCCTATGCAGGGGCCCGCGCGATGGTGGTCTATGACCTGCCGCTGGCCGAGGTGGTGTTCGATTTCTACGACCGGCTGAAATCGGTGACCAAGGGCTATGCCAGCTTTGACTATGTGATCAGCGAATACCGCGAGGATCATCTGGTCAAGATGTCGATTCTGGTGAACGAGGAACCTGTCGATGCGCTGTCGATGATGGTGCACCGCGACCGGGCCGAATCGCGCGGGCGGGCGATGGTGGAAAAGCTCAAGGAGCTGATCCCGCGCCATATGTTCAAGATCCCGATTCAGGCCGCCATCGGCGCGCGGGTGATCGCGCGCGAAACGCTGAGCGCGATGCGCAAGGACGTGACCGCCAAGTGCTATGGCGGCGACGCCACGCGCAAACGTAAGCTGCTCGACAAGCAGAAGGCGGGCAAGAAGAAGATGCGCCAGTTCGGCAAGGTCGAGATTCCGCAGGAAGCCTTCATCTCGGCGCTGAAGATGGACAGCTGAGCGGCCGCAGCCGGGCGTCGTGTCAGGCTGCGGGGACCGCGCCGGCGCGTTTGGCGGTTTTCTGGCGCTCGCGCAGATGCGCGACGGCGAGCAACAGGCATAGCCCCGCGCCGATCAGCGCGGTATCGAGCAGGGTTGACGGCGGGGCCAGCGCCTTTGTCACCTGCGCGCCATAGGCCAGCACGGTGCCTGCGGCAAAGACGGGCAGCGAGTGGCGGCCAAGCAGCGTGAGCGGGGCAAGGCGCGGATGCGCGGCCAGCCCGCGCAACGCGGGCAGGGCACTGATCAGATAGGCCAGCGCCAGAATGTGCAGAAGGCGCGGCAGGAACACGAAGCTTTTGTCAAAGGCGGTGACCACGCCGGGGAAGCCTGCCTTCTGGTTCAGCAGCCACAGGCCGTGACGGCCATAATCGGCAATCAGCGGCACTTGAACCCAGAGTGCGGCCCCGATCACCGCAAGGGCGGACAGCCAGACCGCCCAAGGCCGCAGCGGCAAGGCCCTGCGATGCCGCCGCATGGCAAGCCCCGTGACGATGCCCGCGACGAACAGCACCTGCCATGCCAGCGGATTGAAGAACCAGCCGTTGTCTTGCGGCCATGTCGGCACGCGGATGCGCAACAGCCCCACCACGAACCACAGCGCCACCGAGGCCGCCATCGTGGTGCGGGGCGCGCGCACGGCGCACCACAGGATCAGCGGGGCCACCAGCATCAGCGCCACATACATCGGCAGGATGTCGGCATAGGCGAATTGGTGCGAGAGGAGCACGAGGGGCAAGAGGTAGCTGGCCGGCTCCTCCAGCGCGCGCAGGATGTTGCGCCGCTTTGCCATCTCGGCAATCGCGGGGTGATCGGCCAGCAGGGCAAAGAGCGCAAAGACCAGCGCGACCACCAGAAGATGCACCGCCCAGATCGTCAGCGCCCGCCGCCACGGCCGCAGCGCGGCGGGCCAGATCGGCTGGCGTGCCTGAAAGGCCGGGCCATAGGCCAGCCCCGCCGCGATGCCCGACATCAGCACAAAGCCTTCGGCTGCATCGGAAAAGCCGAAATTGCGCGAGGTGAGGCTTTCCCAGATCGTGCCGGGAATGTGGTTGATGAAGATCATAACCAGCGCGATGCCCCGAAAGAGGTCGATGCGCTGATCGCGCTGGTGCGGCAGCTCAGGCAACCTGTTGCTCCGTGGTCTGGCGGCTCCAGTCGGACAGGATTGCATCATGCAGGGCGACCACGGGCGGCAGGGCGCGGTCGGCGGGCACCAGAAACTGGCCGGAGCGGGCAGGGCGCGAGGTCCAGCAGATCAGGAGCGGCGCAAGCAGCATCGGCCCCGTCACCGGCAGCAGCCATAGCAGCAGGCCGGGTGCGACCATGTGGGTCACCGCAATGCCTGCGGCGCCCAGCAGGCTGATCCAGCGCCCCGCTGCCCAGCTTTCGCCAAGGGTGAGCCCGCCTTCGCCGCGGTTGTTGACAGGCCAGCCGCCGTCGCGCCCCGACAGCACCTGCAGCACCGAGCGGGTCTGGAAGGCCAGCAGCACGGGGGCAAAGACCGACGAGAGCGCGAGTTCCGACAGCACCGCGCGCAGGCTTTTGCGCGGCCCGCCGAAGTCGCGTGCGCGCCCTGTCATCACGGCATCCAGCCCGACCAGCAGCTTGGGCATCACCAGAAGCCCGAAGATGCCAACCGCAAGCCCGATGGCCTTGGGCGTTTCGTCATTGGGAAACACGGGGAAGGGCCAGTTTTCCAGCGGGAAGTAATCGGGCTGCCCCGTGGCCGGAATCGCGGCGATGGAGGCCGCGATGAAGCCGAGCCAGAGCAGCGGCGCAAGATAGGCGAAGATGCCCTGAAACAGGGCAAAGCGGCTCCAGAGCAGCAGGCCGGGGGCGGCAAGCACCTTGGTGTGTTGCAGGTTCCCCTGACACCAGCGCCGGTCGCGCTTGGCATGGTCAAGGATGTTCTCCGGCCCTTCCTCGAATGATCCTGTCAGGTCATCATCAAGCCGCACCGTCCAGCCCGCACGGGCCAGCAGCACCGCCTCGACCGAGTCATGGCTGAGGATATGGCCGCCAAAGGGCGGCGGGCCGGACAGTTCGGGCAGGCCACAGCTTTGCGCCCAAGCCCGCACCCGCACGATGGCGTTATGGCCCCAGAACGGGCCTGCGCTGCCCTGCATGGTGGCAAGGCCGCGCGCGAAGGCGGGGGAGTGGAAGGCGGCGGCAAATTGCATCGCCCGCCCGAAGACCGAGCGCGCGCGGATCACGCGGGGCAGGGTTTGCAGCAACGCAAGGGCGGGGTCCGCCTCCATCCGCCGGATCATCTCGACCATTGTCGCGCCTTCCATCAGGCTGTCGGCGTCGAGGATGATCGCGTAATCCCAAGCCGCGCCCGAGGTGGTGATGAACGCCTCTATATTACCTGCCTTGCGGCCCGTGTTCTGGCTGCGGCGGCGGTAGAACATGCGGCCCGTGCCATTCTGCTCGGCCAGAAGGCGGGCAAAGCAGCGGGTTTCCGCCTCGGCCACCGCAGGATCGCGCGTGTCGGAGAGGATGGCGAAATCGATGCGGGCGGGATCATCCAGCGCGCGCAGGGACTGGTCCATCGCGGCGATGCGGGTGAAGGTGGCCACCGGATCCTCGTTGTAGACCGGCACGATCACCACGGTCTTGCCACGGACCGGCCCCGCGTGGCGGCGCGGCGCGGGGGGCTGGCGGGCGATCAGCCCGACCAGCGCGGTTGCCGCGCCCCAAGCCAGCCACCATGTGGACAGGAAGATCAGCGCGCTGCGCAAGACATCAAGCGAGGAGACACCGTCTGTCGCGCCGTAAGTCATGAACACCATGCCCGCAGCGGTGGCCGCCGTCAGGCTGGCGACAAGCGCAAAGGCCCGCGCGGCGGCGGGGGAAGGCGCGCGCCCCTGCTCCGCGCTGCGAACGGGGGTCATGGATCAGCCCGTGCGCCGCATGTTGGGGCGCAGCGCCGCGGGAAGGCGCGAGAACAACAGGGCGGCCAGCGCGCGGCGATAATGCCCCGGCTCGGCCTGAAGCCTCTGGCGCGGCATCTTCAGCGGAGCATGGGGCGGTGCGGGGAGCGGCATCTCCGCCGCGGCGGGGCTTGCGGCCTGTGCCATGCGCTCGGCCTGGGCGCGGGTCTGGAAGGTCATGCGGTCACCCATTGATAAAGCCAGTTCTCGGTGAGTTTGCGACCGAAACCTGCGATATGCGCAGTGAGTTCCACCGTGGCCCCGGTTTCGGGCAGCACATCGAGCACAAGCCGCCAGACCTGCTCTCCTTCGATCTTCGAGAGGGTCTGAACGCTTATTTTTCCACCACTCAGCGAAACCACGGGGTTCACCTCGGCCTGGGCGGGCAGTTGCGACAGCAGGCCGCCCGCGAAATCGACCACGAACTTGCGGGTGCCGTCGGTGTTCTGCACGCCCGACACGCCGCCTGCACCGGCGCGGGTTTCCTTGACGTAGGCGATGTCTGCCTGCGGATCGACGGGCAGGGCGCCCCAGTGCTGACGGTAGGCAAACTCCATCATGGTGCCCGGAACGGGCTTTGCCTCTGGCACCCAGAAGGCGACGATGTTGTCATTCACTTCGAGCGGGGTCGGAATCTCGACCAGACGCACCGCACCGCGCCCCCAGTCGCCCAAGGGCTCGATCAACAGGGAGGGCCTGCGTTCGTAATGCGACACCGCATCCTGATAGTTTTCGAAGTCGCGGTCGCGCTGCATCAGGCCAAAGGCCACCGGGCTTTCCTCGACAAACCACGATTCCGTCAGGCGCACCGGATTGTTCAGCGGCCGCCAGATGCGGTCGCCATCGCGGCGGTGGATGGCGAGCCCGTCACTGTCATGCACATTGGGGCGGAAATCGTCGAAATCGGCGCGGTTCTTTTCCGAGAACAGGAACATCGAGGTGAGCGGCGCGATGCCGACCTGATCCACCTCGGTGCGGAAGAACAGGCGCGCGGTGACATCCACCACCGTGTCGCGTCCGGGGCGGATGACCATGCGGTAAGCGCCGGTGCAGCTTTGGCTTTCCAGCGCCGCATAGACTGTGACCTCGCGCGCGAAGGGAACCGGCCGTTCCACCCAGAAGCGGGAAAAGCGGGGGAATTCCTCGGGCTTGCCAAGGCCGGTGTTGATGGCAAGGCCGCGCGCCGACAGCCCATAGCCGGTATCGCGCCCCACGGCGCGGAAATAGCTTGCCCCGAGGAAGGCGATCACCTCGTCAAAGCGGTCAAGGCTGTTGAGTGGCGCATTCAGGCGGAAACCGGCGACACCCGGCAGCGGATCATGTTCCGGCACCCGGTCCTTGACCCGGTCGAAATAGCGGAAATCGTCGGTGGTGAAGGTCATCGGGCGGGCCATGCCGTCCTGCACTTCGAACAGCGTCACCGGTTCGGCGAACAGCCAGCCCAGATGGAAGGTGTGCAGGTGGAAGCCGGCATCGGGGCCACGCCAGCGGGCCTGTTCGGGATTGAACTGCACCGCCTTGTAGTCGTCATAGGTGAAATCCGAAAAGAACCCGCTGGCCTGCGGGGCCGGACTGTGCGGGGCCTGCGCCAGCGCCTGCATGTCCTGTGTCAGACGGTCAAAATCAAAGGGGCTGGCAGCCGCATCTTCGGGCGCGGGGGTTTGCGCCCGCGCCATGCCCGAAAGGCTTGTGCTGCACTGCAGAAGGGTGGCTGCGCCCAGCACCGAAAGAAAGGTGCGACGTGGCATGGCTGTCAGAGACCGCTGGTGAGACGGCATGGTGTATCCCAGTCTTCGATTCGAGAAAAAACTAAGCATCAATCGCAGGTTATCCGGCACGGCACCAGAACGCTTGCGTTGCACGGGGGGCATTGCGGCCATGCGTCCGGCGCAATGCTGCTGTGCAGCGCAAGCGAGCCTCGGCTCGCCGCGCCCATATAGGAGGGGTGACGGGAACTTGCCATGACCCTTGCGGGCCTTGGGCGGGTTTGGGCGGCGTGCGGGCGTGCCATGAGCAATTTTCCGCCCGTGCTGTCCGGTCAGCGCGGCATGGCGCGGCGATCAGCCGTGCAGGGGGCGCTGCGCCTAATGCGGGCCGTTGCCGCGCGGCAACGGCGGCTCCTGCCCTGCGGCCGCCTCGGGGATGACCGCTGCCTCGGCACCGGCCCCGGTTCCGGCGCTGGCCTTCTGACCTTCGCGCAGGATGGCGCGCAGCGCGTCCAGCCGGATCGGTTTTGACAGATGGGTGTCAAACCCCGAGGCAAGATAGAGCGTCAGGTCATCGGGCATGGCATTGGCGGTGGCTGCCACCGCAAAGGCAGGCGGGCGCAACCGGTCTTTTTCTAGCTGGCGGAGGCGTTGCAGGGTTTCGATGCCCGACAGCCCCGGCATGGAAATGTCGAGCAGGTAAAGATCGAAGCCCTGCTGCTCGGCCATGGCGATGGCGGCGTGGCCATCTTCGGCGGTCAGCGGTTCCACCCCCATCTGGCGCAGCATGGCGCAGAGCATCAGAAGGTTGCTCTTGCTGTCATCGGCGCACAGCACGTTCAGCGCCGCGAAATCGGCGCTGGGGGCGGGGGGGGCGTGGATGTGCAGGTGCTGCACGAAATCGGCCCGCCGCAGCGGCAGCGTCACCTCGAAGCGGCTGCCTTGGCCGATTTGGCTTTGCACCTCGATCCGGCCGCCCATCACCTTGACCAGTTTGTGCACGATCGTCATGCCAAGGCCGGTGCCGCCAAAGCGGCGGGTGATGCCTTCGTCGGCTTGGCTGAATTCGTCAAACATCGTGGCGATCTGCTCTGCCGTCATGCCGATGCCGCTGTCCTCGACCACCAGCACCAGCTGCTCGGCCCCGCTGACCGACACCCGCACGCCGCCGCTTTCGGTGAACTTCACCGCATTGCCGACGATGTTCTGCAGGATCTGGTTCACGCGGTGGGCATCGCCCAGCCAGAAGCCGCTGGCCTCGGCCCCGATCGCAAGCTCCAGTGCGAGTCCCTTGTCGCGGCAGCGCAGTTCCTGGCTGATCTTGATCTGCCGCAGCAGCGTGTCGATTTCAAAGGGCCGCTCCTCGAGCGTGACCGCGTTGGCCTGAAGCTTGGAGACGTCGAGGATATCATTGACGATATGCATCAGCAGATCGCCCGAGGTCTGGATGTGCCCCACAAGATCACGCGCTTCGGGCTGTTTGACCATGCCGTGCAGCACATCGGCCAGCCCGATCACCGAATTGAGCGGCGTGCGGATCTCGTGGCTCATATGCGCCAGAAACCTCGCGCGGGCTTCGGCAAGGTCCTGTGCGCGCTGCCGCTCGGCGGTCAGCGATCGGTTCAGCCACGCCGCGCGCAGGGCGATCAGGCCAAAGCACCATTGCAGCGCGGAGAAGGCCAGCGCAAAGGCGATCAGCGCGGTCGCCGTCAGGATGACCGGGATCGAGGCATCAAAAGCCAGCAGCACCAGCCGGACGAAATAGCCGATCGACAGCACGAAGAACGGAAAGCTGATGAGCAGCCGCAATTCGCGGTCATAGCTGCGCGACAGGTGCAGGATGACCAGCCCCATGCTGAGCGTCATCAGGCCATTGGCGATGCCCGTGCTGACAAACAGGATCGCGGCGCCCGATCCGGTGAGCGTCAGCCAGAGTTGCCCGCCAAGGATGAAGGCGCCGATCGCGGCGAGGAGGCGATAGGGCGGGCGCGCCTTGAGCGCGGTGTGCATCGCGATGAAGCCGAACACGATCCCCGAGAGCGTTGCGACCACGATCACGCTTGCGCTGAGTTTGAAGGGCAGTGACCAGTGAAACAGCAGCGTGACGCAGGAAACCAGCAATCCCAGATTGGCCGCGCACAGCCAGTCATTCGCGGCCCGCAGGTCTGCATCGATCAGGCGGCTGCGCCGTTCGAGCAAGACAAGCGCCAAGGCAACGACAACCATGATCGCGGCAATGGTGACGACGACTCTGATGTCAACGTTGGCGATCACCCGGTGCCCCTCGACAAGCCAAGAAAATATATGTCACAGTTTAACTGAAATCAGGCGCACAGCGTTACTGCCAATCGTGATTGCCTGTCAAACACCGCTTTCTCTGCCCGCATCAAAGCGGGCGCTGCCCATGCGCCGCTGAACGCCCGGCGTTGCACCCTCCGATGCCGGAAGGTTTGCTGCAAAAGCGGTTTGGATCAAGTGGCATTTCCGCGCGATTGCTCGCAGGCCGCGCCGCCATGCACGGCGGGCGGCATTGCCGCGCCGCGCCAGCCGTGCCATCAAGCGACTGGCCCCGTGCTTTCACCGGTGTTCCGGCCCGTATCGCCGGAAACAAGACAGGGCGGGCGGATGTCGGCACACCGGCGACGCCGCGTGAAAGAAAGAAGGAATGGCGATGATAGACTGGCAGCGTGTGCGCGACCTGAGACAGGAAATCGGGGCCGAGGTCTTTGATCAGGTGGTGCCGCTGTTCCTGACCGAAGCGGATGAGGCCGTGGCGCGCTTGCGTGTGGCGCGGACCGCGCCCGAGTTGCGCGACGCGCTGCATGCGCTCAAGGGCAATGCGCTCAATCTCGGGTTCACCGATCTGGCGCGGCAGTGCCAGACGCTGGAGACGCGGGCCGAGGCGGGCGAGACCGATCTGCCGCTGGCAGAAATCTACGTCACCTTGCACCGGTCGCGCGCGCTGTTTCTGGTCAACCTGCCGGACCTGAGCGACTGAGCCACGGCCTCGGGGGGGCGGCGCGGCCGGTCTGCGGCCTATTCCCGTGCAGACATTGACATGGACCGCATTTGCAACAGGTTGCAAGTTCAAGTGTCGCAGGACTATTGCACAGCTTCGCATCGGTGGTAGTGCGGAGTGTGTAAATGGTGTGTCGCGGCCCTGGGGCGCGCGTTTTTCCGGAGTGTCCATCAAGATCGTCTTGCACAGGTCAATCAACAGGCAGGGTCACACGAGATGAGTTCAGACTCTGTTCCTTTGGTTCCGAAGGCGGGCTTCATGGCCGATGGCGCTGATCTGGTCGAAGGGCTGCGCCTTGGCAAGGTCGGGGTCTGGCGCTGGAAGATCGACACCAACCTGCTGAGCTGGACCGCCAATCTCGAAGAGATTCACGCGCTTGCCGCCGGATCGTTTGACGGCACCCTGGCCAGTTTCCAGAACGATCTGCACCCCGAGGATGCGGCGGGCGTCTGGCAGCAGATCATCGCCTGCATCGATCAGGGCGCGCCTTACCGCACGGTTTACCGCACCATTCCGCGTCCGGGCCTGCCCGATCTGTGGATCGAGGCGGCGGGCGGCGTCAGCGTCGCGCCCGATGGCACCGCCTATCTGACGGGGGTGTGCACCGATGTGACCGCGCGTGTCGAGACAGAGCAACGTCTGGCGCGGCGGCAGGCGCAGCAAAGCGCGGTGGCGGCGTTCGGGTCATTCGCGCTGGCCGAGCCCGAGTTCCAGAAGATCATGGACCGCGCGGTGCACATCGCCGCCGATGTCTTGCAGGTGCCGCTGACCAAGATTTTGCAATTCGCCGACTCTGCCGATCATCTGGTGCTTGTTTCGGGTCTCGGCTGGCAAGAGGGGCTGGTGGGAAGCGGCAAGGTCGGCATCGAGCGCGAGTCGCAGGCGGGGTTCACGCTCTTGGCGCAGGCCCCTGTCATCGTGGCGGACCTGCTGAGCGAAACGCGCTTTGACGGCCCGCAATTGCTGCATGACCACGGCGTGCGCAGCGGCATTTCGGTCATCATACCAGGCTCTGGTTTTCGCCCCTTCGGCGTGTTTGGCATCCATTCGCGCGACGTGCGCCGTTTTGAGGCTGCCGATGCCGAATTCCTGCTGTCGCTGGCCAACATCGTGGCGGCAGCGGCGCGGCAGGTCGAGGCCGCGCGCCAGCAGGCCCTGCTGGTGCGCGAGATGGCGCATCGGGCGGGCAACATGCTGCAACTTGTCAACAGCATCGCGGGCCAGACCTTCAGCGCCGCAAGCGATCCCAAGCTGGCGCGCAATTCCTTCAGCGCGCGGCTGAGTGCGCTGGCGCGGTCCAATTACATCGTCTCGCGCAGCGGGTGGGGGGCGACGCGCTTTGCCGAGGTGGTGACAGAGACGCTCAAACCCTTTGGCGAGCGGATCACGGCGACGGGCCGCGACATTCTGCTGCATCCCGACCTGTGCTTTGACATGGGGCTGGTGCTGCATGAACTGGCGAGCAATTCGCTCAAGTTCGGGGCGCTGGGGCGGACCTTGGGCAGCGTGAACATTCACTGGACCTATCGCGTCGAGGCCGATGGCGCGCGCATTTTCAGCTTCGAATGGTCCGACCCGGAGTCGACCGCCGCGCCGGACGCCTCGGCCACGGGGTTCGGATCAAAACTGGTGCGCGCGCTGATCGAGCAGAAATGGCACGGCACCATCACCAAGGAAACGCAGACGGGCTTCCGCCTGCGGTTTGACATCCCCTATCCGGAACGCGGCTAGAGGCGCGCAGGGCGGCGTTTGTGCCGCTTGATCGAGATCATGGCCGCGCGGGGCAGGGGATGACACCCCCTTGGAGGCGCGCGGAGGGGGGCGGATGCGCCCGCCACCCCGCGCGGGAGGAAGTGCCGATGACCAGGAACACCCTGTCCCCCCTGCCGCTGGCGCTGCTTGGCTTTGCGCTGGCGGGTCTGACAGGCGGGGGCGTTTTGTGGCTGTCGGGACAGCCGGGACAGGCCGGTCTGGTCTGGACAGCCGGTGTGCTGCCGGTTCTGCTGGCGCTTGGCGTCGAGATCCTGCGCAGCCTGCGGCGGGGCGAGGTGGGGCTGGATATCGTCGCGGCCCTGTCGATGACGGCGGCGCTGATCTTTGGCGAGACGCTGGCCGCCGCTGTCGTGGCGCTGATGTATTCGGGCGGCACGTTTCTGGAGAGTTTCGCCCAGAGCCGCGCGCAGCGGGCGATGACGCAGCTCTTGTCGCGTGTGCCGCGCAGGGCCACGCGGCGGCAGGGCACGCTGCTCGAGGAGATTGCGCTGGCCGAGGTGCGCCCCGATGACCTGCTCTTGATCCGGCAGGGCGATGTGGCCCCTGTGGATGGCACCTTGGCGGCGGGGGTGGCGGTGCTGGACCAGTCGGCGCTGACCGGTGAATCGCTGCCCGTGCGGCTGGCGCGCGGGCAGGCGGTGATGAGCGGCGCGACCAATCTGGGCGAGGCCTTCGAGATGGTGGCAACCCGCACCGCCGAGGATAGCACCTATGCCGGGATCGTGCGGCTGGTCGAGCAGGCGCAAGCCTCGAAGGCACCGATGGTGCGGCTGGCCGACCGCTGGTCACTGGTGTTTCTGGCGGTGACCTTGGCGCTGGCGGGCGGGGCATGGGCGCTGACGGGTGATCCGATCCGCGCGGTGGCGGTGCTGGTGGTGGCGACGCCCTGCCCGCTGATCCTTGCGGTGCCGGTGGCGCTGGTGGGCGGATTGTCACGCGCGGCCCGCTTTGGTGTGCTCATCAAGGGGGCGCAGCCGCTGGAGGCGATGGCGGGGGCGAAGCGGCTGATCCTCGACAAGACCGGCACCCTGACCGACGGGCGCCCGCAGATCCTGTCGGTCGCGGCGCAGGACGGCTTTGGCCCCGAGGAGGTGCTGGCGCTGGCGGCGGCGCTGGATCAGGCCTCGCGCCATCCGGTTGCGCAGGCCCTGGTGGCGGCTGCGACGGCGGGGGGGCTTGCTCTGCCGATCCCCGAGGCCGTGGCCGAGGTGCCGGGCGAGGGGGTGCGCGGCAGCGTCGCCGGCCGCCCCGTGGTGGTGGGCGGGCTTGGCTTTGTCGCGGTGCAGACCGGCAGCGCGGTCGCCGCGCCTGCCGCTGCCCCGCCCGGTGCGGCGCTGGTGGCGGTGGCGGTCGCGGGGCGGCTGGCGGGGGTGATCGTGCTGGCTGATGGCCTGCGCGCCGGGGTGCCGGACCTGCTGGCGGCGCTGCGTGCGCGGGGGATTGGCCGCATCACGCTGGCGACGGGGGACCGCCGGACGGTGGCAGAGACGGTGGCGCAGGGCGTCGGCCTTGATGCGATCTGTGCCGACCTCTCGCCGCAAGACAAGGCGCGGCTGGTGCAGGAAGAGCGCAGCGGTGGGCCGGTGATCATGGTGGGTGACGGGGTAAACGACGCGCCGGCGCTGGCCGCCGCCGATGTGGGCGTCGCGATGGGCGCACGGGGGGCCGCCGCCTCGGCCGAAGCGGCGGATGTGGTGCTTCTGGTCGACCGTCTGGACGGGCTGCTGTCGGGCATCGAGATTGCCCAGGGCGCGCGGCGCATCGCGCTGCAAAGCGTGATGGCGGGCATCGGCCTGTCGGTGCTGGGGATGATCGCGGCGGCCTTCGGCTATCTGACGCCGGTGCAGGGGGCGGTGCTGCAAGAGGGCATCGACGTGGCGGTGATCCTGAACGCCTTGCGCGCGCTGCGCATCAGCCCCAGCCGCGCGCCGGAGCCGAAGCGGGGCTGAGCGGGCGGCGCGCGAAGGTCAGAGGCTTTGACGCAGGCGCAGCGCGGGCGGCAGGCGGATGGTGGCGACGGGCCCCTTTTCGCCCCCGATCCGGCGGGTAAGCAGGTCGAGCGCGGCGCTGACGGTTTCGGCCACCGGATTTGCCACGGTGGTCAGGCAGAACGGCTCCCACGCGGCGGCGGGGATATCGTCAAAGCCGCAGATGCCGACATCTTGCGGCACCCGCAGGCCAAGGCGGCGGGCGGCGGCGATGGCCCCGATCGCCATGGCGTCATTGCCGCAGACGATGGCATCGGGCCGTTCGGGCGCGGTCAAGAGGGCAAGCGCCTGCACCAGACCGCTGTCGGTGCTGTAATCGCCGCGCCGCGTTTCGCTGAGCGCGAGGCCATGCGCCGCAAGCGCCGCCGTAAGCCCGTCAAGCCGCTCCACATTCGAGAAGGTATCGGCCCGCCCGCCGATCCAGGCGATGCGGCGGCGGCCTGCCGCCACCAGCCGCTCGGCAATCATCGCCATGCCCGCCCGGTTGTCGCAGCAGACCGAATCGGCGCCGCCCCCGTCCAGCACGCGGCCCACCACCACGATGGGCGCGCCATTGGCGGTGCAGCGTTCGGCCAGTTTCTGGCTGACCGATCCGGCGGCGATCACCGCGCCATCGACCTGATAGGCCAGCGCATGGTCGAGCGCCGGTTCGATCTCTTGCCCCGGGCTGACCGGCACCAGCAGCGGCCAGAGCCCACGGGCGCGGATGCCCTGCGACAGATGATCGAGAAACCAGCTTTCATAAGGGCTTGAGAGCGACCCGACCACCACCGCGATCAGCCCCGTGGCCCCGCCCGTCAGGCTGCGCGCCATCAGGTTGGGCCGGTAGCCCAGATCATCGGCGACCGCGAGTATATGGGCGCGTTTGTCGGGCTGGATGCTCGCCCCTGCGGTAAAGGCCCGCGATACCGCCGAGCGTGAAACCCCGGCCCGTGCCGCCACATCATCCGCCGTCACCCGCATGCCGACCCCCTTGGCCGAAAATGAACACGATTTCACTTTAGACACATGCTTGTTACATATCAAGATTATTCAGCCTTGACACACAGGCAGAAAGTCGCAAACCATGATTGCACACGCTTTCAAAACCGCGTCGAGGGAGGACGATATGGGAGTCGAGGCGCTGGAGCTGCAGGGGCTGTCCATCCGTTTGGGCGGTGCGCAGATCTTGCATGATGTCAGCTTGAGCGTGCCTGCGGGCAGCTTTACCTGCCTGCTGGGGCCATCGGGCTGTGGCAAGACCACGCTGTTGCGATCCATCGCCGGATTTGCGCCGCCCGCTTCGGGGGATATCCGCCTCGGGGCGCGGTCGATTGCCGGTCTGCCGCCCGAAAAGCGCGGCACGGCGATGGTGTTCCAGTCCTACGCGCTGTGGCCGCATATGACGGTGGCGGGCAACCTGACCTATCCGCTCAAGCTGCGCGGGATCGCGCGGGCCGAGCGGGAGGAGCGCGCCGAGCAGATGCTGGAGCTGCTGGGTCTGCCCGGCTATGGCGCGCGCAAGGTGGGCAGCCTGTCGGGCGGCCAGCGGCAGCGCATCGCGCTGGGCCGCGCACTGATCATCGATCCGCCGATCCTCTTGCTGGACGAGCCGCTGTCGAACCTCGATGCCGCGATCCGCCGCAACCTGCGCGGCGAGTTGCGCCGGTTGCAGCAGCGGCTGGGGATCACCACCATCATGGTGACCCATGATCAGGAAGAGGCGCTGGCGATGGCCGATACCATCGTGCTGATGCGCGCAGGGCAGGTGGTGCAGGTCGCCTCTCCGCAAGACCTTTACGCCAGACCCGCCGATCTGGACGCCGGACGGTTTCTGGGCGTCGACAATGTGGTTGCCGCGCGCCCCGATGATCCGGTGGCGGCGGCGACGCTGGGGTTTCGCAGCATGGATGCCCGCATCCGTGACACGGCCTTGGAGGAGGCCAAAGGAAATGCCCTCGTCCGGCATGGCACGGTTCTGGACTGTGCCTATACGGGCGGGGGGTATCACCTTCAGCTTGAAAGCGGAGCCGAGGTGATTTCGGCGGTGTCGGGCGTGCCAGTCGCGCCGGGCTCGCAGGTGTGTGTCGCTGTGCCGACCGCATCGCTCATGGCGTTCGGCACAGATCAGCGATTGCTGCCGAACTGATCCCACTCACAGCGGAGACTTGCCAATGAAACGGTCCCTTCTTCTCGGCGCGGCCTTCAGTGCCGTGTTCAGCCTGCCCCTTGCCGCCCAGACCCTGAACGTGGTGACAGCGGGCGACACCAATATGGTGGATTACATCAACGATTACCTCGGCCCCCTGTTCGAGGAACAGAACCCCGGCGTGACGGTGCGCGCACTCGGCACCGGCCCCGGCGATGGCGGCAGTCAGGCGCTCTATGAAAAGCTGGCCGCGCAGCGAGGTAATGACGTCTGGGATGTCGATGTCGGCGTCGTGCATCAGCGCATGGCGGGGCAGATGGTGACCGAGGGCCTGCTGCAATCCTACCGCGACAAGGCGGCCACCGCACCGCTCGTCACCGCCGCCAGCGCCGAGAACGCGCTGGGCGTGGATGTGGGCGGCTATGTGATGCCGATGTTCCAGAGCCAGATCGCCATCGCCTACAATCCGGCGCTGGTCAGCACCCCGCCGCAAAGCTATGCGGAACTGGTGGAGTGGGCGCAGGCCAACCCCGGCCAGTTCGGCTATAACGGCATCACCGGCGGCATGGCGGGCGTGGGCTTTGTCTTTGGCTGGATGTATGCCTTCTCTGACATGGCCGAGACGCTGCAAAGCGGCCCCTTCGATGCCGCAGCCACCGAAGGCTGGGGTCCGGCGCTGGAAAGCCTCAAGCAATTCAACGCGGTGGCCACCATCACGCCCGGCAATGCCGGCACGCTGGATGCGCTGAACCGGGGCGAGATCGCGATGGGTCCGGTCTGGATGGACATGTTCTACACCTGGGTTGCCGATGGCCGCCTGAACCCCGACCTTAAGCTGCTGATCCCCTCTCCGGGCATGCCGGGCCAGCCGATGTATTACGTGGTGCCGGAAAAGGCGGCGCAGGCCGATCTTGCGGTGAAGTTCATCGAACTGGCCACCTCGCCCGAGGTGCAGGCCGAAGGCATCGTGCGGCGCTTCAACTGGCTGCCGGGGATTGATGCCAACGCCGTCAAGGAGAACCTGACTGCCGAGGAATGGGGCGCGCTGTTCACCGATGTCTCGCCCGAGGTGCTGGCCGAGCGCGGGCTGTCGATGCCGCAGGCTGATTACTTCCGCGCGATCCTCGAATCCTACGAACGGCAGGTTGCCAACTGACCTGTTGCCGGGGCGCGGTCTGGCCGTCGCCCCGGCGCTTTCCCCTTTGCCGTCCATGAAAGCCCTTGCCTGATGACCATTGCTGACCCCTCTGCGCGCGACTGGCGCGGGATGTTGCCCGGCCTGATGCTGATTGCCCCCGCGCTGCTGGCGATTGCGCTGCTGTATGTGGTGCCGCTCGCGCGCTCGGTGGTCTTTGCCTTTGTCGATGCAGAGGGCGGTTTTACCACGGCGCATCTGCGCACCGCGATAGAACTTTATGGCCGCGACGTGATCTTCACCGTGATGGTGGCACTGGCGTCGCTGGCGCTGATCTCTGTCACCTCGATCGCGATTGCCGGATATCTGACGCTGGGGGCGACGCCATGGGCGGTCACCGCGCTGCGCTGGCTCTATCGCTGGCCGTTGTTCATTCCCTTCATCGTGGCGGGGCAGACCGCGCGCAGCTTTCTGGCGCGCAACGGGCTGATGAACAGCCTTCTGATCGATTCCGGCCTGATGGACCCTGCACTGGCCCAGAGCCTGCTCGACTGGCGCGGGCTGGTGCTGACCTTCGCGTGGAAGCAGGTGCCTTTCGTCACCCTGCTTCTGGCGGGGGCGATGGCCTCGGTCGACCGCTCCACCATAGAGGCCGCGCGCAACATGGGGGCAGGGCGCCTGCGCTGCCTGATCGAGATTGTGCTGCCGCAGGTGCGCGGCACGCTCTTGGTGGGGCTGATCCTGTCTCTGGTCACCATCATGTCGGTCTTGTCGGTGCCGATGATGGTGATTGCCGGAAACCCGACCATGATGACCTCGATGATGGCCCACCGCGTCACCTATTACGGCGATTATGCGGTCGCCAATGCCTTGGGCCTGTTTTCCTATCTGATCACGGCGGTGGCGGCCTATGTCTATCTGCGCATGACGCTGACCCAGCACAACGAAGGGGGGCGCTGACATGGCCTTTGCATCCTTGGCCCGGCGCGGGGCGGCCAACCTTCTGCCCGCCGTGATGATCGGCCTTTGCGCCTTTGTGGTCTTCGGCCCGCTGACCAACCTCTTCCTCTGGGCCTTTGCCGAAAAATGGTTCTTTCCGGCGCGCTACCCGACCGAGTTCGGCTTTGACTTCTGGCACCGGGTGTTCCGCCCGCGCGCAGGGGCCTGGACCTCGCTGTTCAATTCGGTCTGGATCGCGCTGGCCACGGTGGCGCTGTCGATGGCGCTGGCGGTGCCGGCGGGCTATGCGCTGGCGCGGCTGAAGCTGCCGGCGCGGGCGGCGATCATGCTGATCTTCCTGTTGCCGCAGGCCTTTCCCAGCCTGCCGATCTTTGTCAACATCGCCCAGATGTTTTATGGCCTCGGCCTGAACGGCACCTACACCGGCGTGGTTCTGGTCCATTCGCTGCCCGGTCTGGTCTATGCGGTCTGGATCGCCACCGCCGCCTTCTCTGCCGTCGACCGCACGATGGAGGAAGCGGCGCGCAACCTTGGCGCGGCCCCCTTGCGCACCTTCCGGGACATCACGCTGCCGCAGGCCTTTCCCGGACTGGTCGCGGCCTCAATCTTCGTCTTTCTCGACAGCATCGACGAGTTTACCGGCACCTTCTTTGTCGGCACGCCCGATATCACGACGCTGCCGATCCTGATGTTCAACGCCTCGATGGGCGGGAACTACCAGATCGCCGCGATCACCGCGCTGATCCTGCTGATCCCGTCCATCGGGTTCATGCTGGTGATCGAGCGGTTCCTCAAGGCCGACGTTCTGTCGCGGATCGGAAGGTAAGCGCCATGCTGATTGCCCATCTTTCCGATCTGCACATCAGCGCGGGTGCGCCCGAAACCGCTCCGGTGCGGCGCGATGCGCCCGATATGGCGCGGCGTGTCATCGCCGATCTGCTCGCCCTGCCGCAGCGCCCCGATGCGGTGGTCATCACCGGCGATGTGGCCGATGGCGGGTCCGTGGCCGATTATGCGCTGGTGCGCGAGATCCTTGCCCCGCTGCCGATGCCGGTCTTCGTGGTGCCGGGCAACCATGACAAGCGCGGCCCGATGCGGGCGGCCTTTGGCGGCACAATCCCCTTTGCCGCGCCTGACACCCTGCATTTCGAGGCGCAGCTTGCGGGGCTGCGCCTCATCGGGCTCGACAGTCTGGTGCCGGGCCGGGTCGAGGGCGCGCTGGACGGCACCCAGCTTGACTGGCTGGAGCAGCGTCTGGCCAGCACCGCCGACCCTGTTTTCCTGCTGCTGCACCACCCGCCCTTTCCCACCGGAAACGCGCATTGGGATGCAAGCGCCCTGCGCGCCGGAGCGGGGCGGCTGGGCCGGATCCTGCGCGCCCGCACCGCGCCGCTGCGCCTTTTGTGCGGCCACGTGCATCAGGCGTTCCACAGCCAATGGGCAGGCCATTATGCCGCTGTCGGGGGCAGTCCGGCCTTTCAATACGGGTTCGGCTTTGACGGTGACACAGAGCCGCCGCTGATCGACGCCCCCTATGCCTATTGGCTGCACCATTGCCGCGCCGATGGCAGTTTTGCCGTGCATCCGCGCCAGATGAACCTGCCGCCGCGCGCCGATCTGTAACGGCGCGCCCCTAGCGACGGGTGCCGCGCACCGAGCGGCGCCAGATCAACTCGGCCGGAAAGGCAATGGGCTCACGCTGGGTGCCGGGCGGGGGCGGTTCGTCAAGCAGGGAGATGATCCGCGCGGCGATCTGGTCGATGGGCTGACGGAACGTGGTCAGATCGAACGAGGACCATCCGGCCTGTTCGATATCGTCAAAGCCGATCACGCACAGATCATCGGGAATCGACAGGCCGAATTCGCTGCGTGCGGCATCCATGAAACCGCAGGCCAGCAGGTCGGTCACGCAGAACACCCCGTCTGGCCGCTGCGGCCGGGCCAGCATCTGCCGGCCGAGCGCGCGCCCCGAGGCGTAAGTGGTGGGGCCGAAATGCGCGACCTGCACCGTCGTTCCGGCCTCGGCGGCAGCGGCGACAAAGGCTTCTTCGCGCGCGACCACGCTGGCGGTTCCCACCTCGGACGCCACCAGTGCAATCTGGCGGCACCCCGCCGCCTGCAGGTGCAGGAACGCCTCGCGCGCGGCGGCGCGGTTCGTCACCATCAGCCTGTCCGGCCCCGGCACCGCATCATCGCGGTTGAGCATGATGACATGCTGGCCATTGGTCAGGCAGGTCTGGATCAGCGATCCCGGCGGCTGGCCCGACAGCACGACGGTGGCATCGGCCCGGTATTCCAGCGTCTGGCGCAAGGCCTTTTCCACGCTTTGCGTCTGCCCCGACGTGTTGATCACCATCGCCACCTTGCCCGCCCGCTGCAGACGGCTGGTCAGCGCATGGATCAGCCCCGCCTGATAGGGGGTGTTGAGGTCCGTCGCCACCAGCGAGACGATGTTGGAGCGGTCTTGGATCAGCCCGCGCGCCAGATGGTTCACATGATAGCCAAGCGCCTCTGCCGCCTCGATCACCCGCTTTCGCGTTGCCGCCGAAACGCTGGCGCCTTCGGTGAAGGTGCGCGACACCGCCGAGCGCGAGACGCCCGCCCGTTCCGCCACCTGCAGCGCGCTGACGTAAGAGCGTTGCCGGTGCTTGCCGCCTGCGGTTTCGCTCATCGTGTCACGCAAGGGTTGGTCACGGCGCACCTTTCGGTTTACTGGTCCGGCCCCTGTCTAATCGCCATGACGGGCGGGACGGCTGGGCGGGCCTTGAGCTGTCATAGCGGCCATCGGCCCCCGGTTCAACAATTCCGGGGTCTGAGTTGACAGATTTGCACGCGGGTGCAATGCTGGACGGCAGCGACGCGCCCTGCGGATCGGCGGGCCTGCAACTCTTCGGGGGGGAGCCGTTTTCGGCAACCGCATTGCCCCGTCAACCGGAGGATTCTGAAATCGGCTCCACGCTTGTTCTGATCGATATTCTGGGGGCCGGGGCGCTGCTGCTCTGGGGGTTGCGGCTGATCAAGACCGGCATGTTGCGCGCCTTTGGCAGTTCGCTTCGCGTCTGGATCGGTCGGGGCGCGTCGAACCGGATCAAGGCCCTGATCGCAGGCTTCGTCGCCACGCTGGCGGTGCAGTCGAGCACGGCAACGGCGGTGATTGCCGCGTCTTTTGCCGCGCGCGACCTGTTGTCGGGGGTGATGGGGCAGGCGGTGATGCTGGGGGCCAATATCGGCACCAGCGTGGCGGCGGCGGTGCTGTCGCTTGATCTGCACTGGCTCTCGCCGCTGCTGATCCTGATCGGGGTGGTGGTGTTCTCGCGCTCGGGGCGCGCGGGGGGCAAGGGCATTGGCCGCGCCATCCTCGGGCTGGGGCTGATGCTGCTGGCGCTGGACCTGCTGGGGCAGGCGACGGAACCGATGCGCGAGTCGGCGGTGGTGCGGCAAGTGCTGCTGGCCTTGGGGGGCGCGCCGCTGTTCGCGCTGATCTTCGGCACCGGACTGGCGGCGCTGGCCTCGTCCAGCCTTGCGACCGTGCTGTTCGTGATGCTCTTGGCGCAGGCGGGGGTGGTGTCGCCCGAACTGGCACTGGTGCTGGTGGCCGGAGCCAATCTGGGCGGGGCGATCCCGCCCTATCTTGCGGTGATGTCGGACGGGGTGCAGGCGCGGCGGCTGGCGCTGACCAACCTTGCCGTGCGCGCGGGCGGGGCTGCGGTGCTGACGCTGGCCGCGCCGCTGCTGGCCCGTCTGGCGCAGCCCTATTTCGCCGATACCGCCGCCCTGACGCTTGGCGCGCATATCGGCTTTTCGCTGGTGCTGGCGGTGGTGTTCCTGCCGCTGCTGACCCCGCTTTGCGCCCTTGTCGAACGCTGGATGCCGCATCAGGCCGCGCTCGATTTCGCGCCGAAATATCTCGACGACAGCGCCATGTCCTCGCCGACCATCGCGCTTGCCGCCGCCGCGCGCGAGACCTTGCGCCTTGGCGATCTGGTGGGCGAGATGCTTCAGCTTTCGCTCGATACGCTGCGCGGCCATGATGACCTTGCGCGCGACCGCCTCTCTGCCGCCGAGGACGAGGTGGACCGCCTGCACAATGCCATCAAGATCTATCTTGCACGCCTCTCGCGCGAGGAACTGGACGCAGATGACATCCGCCGGATGAGCGAGATCCTGTCTTATGCGGTCAACCTTGAACATATCGGCGATCTGATCGATTCCGGCCTGTCGGAGCTTGCGATCAAGAAAGACCGCCGCCGCCTGAGCTTTTCGCCCGAGGGGATGGAAGAGATTTCCGCCTTCTACCAGCGCACCATCGAGATTCTGGCGGTGGCGCAAAGCGTGTTCCTGTCGCGCGACGAAAACCTCGCGCGCGATCTGGTCAAGTGCAAGGTCGAGGTGCGGCAGATGGAGGCGCTGTCCGCCGAGCGCCATATGGAGCGTCTGCGCGAGCGGCGGCTGGAAACGGTGGAAACCTCCAGCCTGCATCTTGATATCCTGCGCGATCTCAAGCGGGTGAACGCGCATCTGATCTCGGTGGCCTATCCGATCCTCGATGGCATCGGGGCTCTGGGCGACACGCGTCTGCAACCCGTCAAGCGAAAGGGCTGAGTGATGCACCGCTTTGCCGTCGTGTCCGATCCGCATATCCATGCGCTGTTTCCGGACTACGGCGTGGAGGGCGTCCGGTTTCAGGGGCGCGCGGGGGCCTGTGTGCGCAGCCGCCGCGACAGTGTGGAATCGACCCGCATCTTCAACGAAAGCGGCCTTGCCCTGACGGCTGCGCTGGAGGCCTGCGCGGCGCAGGGCATCCGCACCGTGCTGATCCCCGGCGATCTGACCGATGACGGGCAGGCCCCCAGCATGGAGGCCGCGCTGGCGCTGCTGGTCGATTACGGCACGCGCCATGACATGCGGTTTTTCCTTTGCCCCGGCAACCATGACGCCTATGGCATGAGCGGGCGGCCCCATACCAAGGCCTTTTTGACCGGCAGCGGCGGCAGCGTCACCGTCAGCAGCCGCCCAGAGGATGCAGGCAAGCCTGCGGGCGGCGAAACCGTCCATGATCCGCGCATGGGCTGCGGCAGCTATGTCGGGCTGGCAGAGGCGTGGCGCGCGCACGGGCTGATGCGCGATCCGCGTGATCTGCACTGGGAAAGCCCCTTTGGTCCCGACGATTCCCCCGCCAGCCGGATGCATGACATGACCGCCGCCGATGGCCGCACCACGCATCGGCAGATCGACCTGTCTTATCTGGTCGAACCCGAGCCGGGCCTGTGGCTGGTGTCGATCGATGCCAATGTGTTCGAGCCGCGCAGCGGCAGGCCCGACAACACGCAGCCCGATGCCTTCGAAGACAGCACCAACGCGGGCTGGAATGCGCTGGTGCGGCTCAAACCCTTTCTGCTGGACTGGATGGCCGATGTCGCGCGGCGGGCGCAGGACTTGGGCAAGACGCTGATCTGTTTCTCGCATTACCCCGTGGCCGATGTGCTGCGCGGCACGCTGGAGGCAGAACGGGCGCTGTTCGGGCAAAGCACCGGCGTCCGGCGCAACCCCACGCCCGCCACCACGGCGCGCGTCGCGGCCACCGGAATCGGCAGGCATTTCTCGGGCCATCTGCATTATCATGCGACTGCCCGCGCCGCAGAGGGCGGGCCTGCGCTGGTCAATCACGCGGTGCCGTCGCCGGTGGCCTTCCCGCCTGCCTTCCTGCTGGCCAGCGCCACCCCTGCCACGCTGACCACTACCCCGCAGGTGATCGACTTTGCGGGCTTCGATGCCTTCTTTCGCTTTTACGGCAAAGGCGGGGAAGCGCCCGACTGGCTGGAGGCCGCGACCTACCCCGAGTTTCTCTATCGCCATATCGGCGCGCAAGTGCGGCACCGCTTTTTGCCCAATGACTGGCCGCAAGACCTGCGCGCCTGTCTGGAGGGGCGCAGCACGGGCGATCTGGTGGCTCTGGCGCGCCGCGATGCGCCCGCCGATGCCGCAGACCCGTCACTGCCCAAGGGGGGCGCGGGCCTGCCCGTGACCCGTTTGCTGACGGACTGGTATGCCCTGCGCAGCGCGGGCGAGCTGGCGAGGCCCTTCCTGACCGACGACGCGCTGCGCGACTATTCCGCCTTGATCGCGGCCTACGCGGGGCGCCACTGGGCCGACCCGACCTCGGTGCAGGCGCGCATCCAGATTTTCGTGCACATGCTGGCGCAGATGCTCGCCGATGCAGGGATCGCCCCGGAGGATGCGGCCTAGGGGCCGCGCTACATCAGCCATTCCACCGGCAGCCATCCGACCACGGCGACCACCAGCCGGCGCGGGGCGGTCAGGCCGGGTTCCTTGGTGCGGATCACGCCACTGGCCATGTCGATCCATATCTTTCGCCGACCCTTGAGCGCCACTTTCCACGCCAGCCCCGCAAGACCGCTGTCAAAGGTTGTGTGCAGCGCCTCGGCCATTTGCGGGCTGTCGATCAGGATGCCCATTTCGGTGTTGAGCGTGGTGGAGCGCGGATCAAAGTTGAACGAGCCGACGAAGACGCGTTTGCCATCCACCGCAAAGGTCTTCGCGTGCAGACTGGCCTTCGCCCGCCGGAACCGCCCGCGCCTGCGACGCTGCGGATGGGCTTCGGCGCGGGCATGCACCTCGAACAGCGTCATTCCGGCCCGCAGCATCGCGCGGCGGCGTTTCGCATAGCCCGCATGGACCGCGACCACATCGGTGGCGTCGATCGCATTGGTCAGCGCCCGCACCGCGATGCCTTGCGCGGTCAGGGTGGCAAAGGCGCGCACCCCCGCCTTGCCCGGCACCAGATAGGGGGAAACCACATCCAGCCGATGCTCGATCTGCCCCACCGCCTGCCGCAACCGCGTGGCCAGCAGGTCCTGGCGCGGCACCGCGCCCTGGCCCTTGATCGGGTCGTCACTGACCAGCACCGCCTTCGTCCATTGCAGCGCCAGATCGCCCCCGCGCAGGGCGGCGGAAATGGGGCTGGCCTCGACCAGCGCGCGAAACTCTGTCCATGCGGGCAGGGCGCAAAAACGCGAAAGCCCCGCCGCTATCGGGTCGGCCTGCTTTGGGCGGCGCAGGATATCCGAGGCGGGATGGGCAGAGCGGCAGGCCCAATAGCGGTCAAAATCGGCACTGACCTCCGGCACGATGGCCCCGGCGGCCAGCACATCAAGATCGATGAACAGCGCCTCGGGGCAGGTTTCGAAATAGCGGTCGCCAATATTGCGCCCGCCAAGGATCGTCGCCACCCCGTCCACGGTGAAGGATTTGTTGTGCATCCGCCGGTTCAGGCGGAAGAAATCGAAGCCATAGCACAGCGGCTTGACCCGCCGTAGGTTGAAGGGGTTGTAAAGCCGCACCTCGGCATTGGGATGCGCATCCAGCGCGGCCAGTTCCCGGTCCAGCCCCGCCGTGCCGTTGTCATCCAGCAAGAGCCGCACCCGCACCCCGCGCTCTGCCGCGCGTTTGAGGGCATCGAGCAGCAGAAATCCCGTCAGATCCCCATACCAGATGTAATATTGCACATCGATCGAGGACACCGCCGCATCGGCCAGCATCAGGCGGGCGGCAAAGGCATCGGCCCCGTTCGGCATCGGCCTGATCCCCGTCAGCCCCGGCGCGACGGAGGCTGGCGGGCACAGCGCCGCGACGATGGGGCCACCGGTGACCGGGGGCAGGGCGCGGCTTTCGGTCCGTCCGGGCAGCACGGGCACCGGAAACAGCGCCCGCGCCAGCCCGATCAGCAAAGCGACAAGAAGGCAAAACTGGAACAGGACCCAAGCGACGCCCATCACGAGGCGGCAGCGGCAGAGACCGCTTCGGCAGGCGCAAGAAGCCGGAAATGGCCGAGGATCGGCCGATGGTCCGAGGCCATCACCGCCTCGGGTCCGGCAATGACACTGCTGCCGAGCAGTTCCAGATCGCGGCTGAAGGCCAGCCTGTCCAGCCGCAGGAACGGGCGGCCCGCCGGAAAGGTCGGGCCGGGGCTGTGAACCGAAAGCCAGTCCGGCACCGCCTCGAACCCGTGTCGGTCACGCCATTCGTTGTAATCGCCCGCAATCACCGTGGGGCGATGGGCCAGTTCGGCCAGACGGTCCACGATGAAACCAAGCTGCTTGCGCCGGTTGCCGCGCAACAGGCCCAGATGCACGCCGACGATGCGGACGGGCAGGCCGCGCACCGTCAGATCGACGATCACCACCCCGCGCGGCTCCAGCGACGGCAGATCGTGCAGATGGATCGCCTCGACCTCGATGCCGGGGCGTTTGAGCAGCGCAATTCCGTGCCAGCCCAGTCCCACGGCGTTTTCGGTCAGGTCCACCACCTCGAAAGGGCCGATCCGGCCGTGGCTGCGGGGCAGCGCGGCGGGGCGTGGGTGCAGGCGGAAATCGGCCTCTTGCAGCAAGACCACATCGGCATCAAAGCCCACGATGGCATCGATCGTGCGCGCGGGTTGGCGGCGAAAGTCGCGGCCCAGACCGGCACGGATGTTCCAGCTTGCCACGCTCAGGTCGGACATTCCCGTTGATCCTTTCTGGCTCGAGGCCGGTTTCATCTCTGCCTTGGGGCATCGCCGCTGCGCCTGTTCATCGCCCAGACGAACAGGAAGCGGGCATGGGCAGCCGCAGGTAAAGCGCGCAACCCCGCGCATGGGTTCCCCGCCGTGCGGATGCATCCGCCCCTGTCACAGAACGGCAGCGGTGCTGCCGCTGTCAATCCTGTGATGTGCCAATCCCGCGCCGCGCCGGAACCTGTGCGGCCCGCTGCGGGTTTGGTCCGCAGCCCCCGGTGCCAATCCGGGTCGCCGGGGCCAGACGAACAAGGAAAACGGCTGATGAAAATACTGATGGTTCTGACCTCGCATGACCGACTGGGCGATACCGGCAAGAAAACCGGCTTCTGGCTCGAAGAGTTTGCCGCCCCCTATTACGTGTTCAAGGATGCGGGCGCGCAGATCACCCTTGCCTCTCCCAAGGGGGGCCAGCCGCCGCTTGATCCGGCCAGCGATGCCAAGGATGCGCAAACCCCCGCGACCGACCGTTTCAAGGAAGATGCGGCGGCCAAGGCGGCCCTTGCCGATACGGCTGTTCTCGCTTCGGTGTCCGCCGACGGGTTTGACGCCGTGTTCTATCCGGGGGGCCACGGCCCCCTGTGGGATCTGGCCGATGATCGCCATTCGCAAATCCTGCTGGGCCAGTTCGCCGCCTCGGGCCGTCCCATCGGGGCGGTGTGCCATGCGCCCGCCGTCTTCAAGGATGCCAAGGGCGCCGATGGCAGGCCGCTCGTCGCGGGCAAGACCGTGACCGGATTTTCCAACACCGAGGAAGAGGCGGCCGGCCTGACCGATGTTGTGCCTTTCCTTCTGGAAGACATGCTCAAGTCTTCGGGCGCAACCTATCGCAAGGCGGCCGATTGGCAGCCCCATGTCATCGTCGACGGCCAGCTCGTCACCGGACAGAACCCTGCCTCCTCGGAAGAGGCAGCAGAAAAGCTGCTGGCCTTGCTCAAGGCCGCATGACGCTCCGCTCCCCCTCGCCCCGACGGGGCAGGGGGGCGGTTCGCCGCCGCTAATCGGGCAAGCTCACAGGGTGCAGCGGTGCGCCCCCGTCGCGGAAGGCGGTGATGTTTCCCACCGTCACCGCCGCAATCGCCTGAAGCGCCTCCCGCGTGAAAAAGCCCTGATGCCCGGTGATCAGCACATTGGGAAAGGTCAGCAGCCGCGCAAAAACATCATCGGGAATGTATTGGGCCGACAGGTCCTCGAAGAACAGGTCGCCCTCTTCTTCATAGACGTCGAGCCCGAGCGCCCCGATCTGCCCCGATTTCAGCCCGCGGATCACCGCCCGCGTGTCCACCACCGCCCCGCGCGAGGTGTTGACCAGCAGCACCCCCCGCTTCATCGCCGCAATCGCCGCATCGTCGATCAGATGGTGCGTCGCGGGCGTCAGCGGGCATTGCAGCGTCAGGATGTCCGAGCGCGCCAGCGCCTCGTCCATCGTCACATAGCGCACCCCGAGCGCGGTGCATTCGGCACTGGGCGAGGGGTCGAAGGCCAGCACCTCGCAGCCGAAGCCCGTCAGGATGCGCGCCAGCACCGTGCCGATCAGCCCGGTGCCGACGATCCCCGCCACCTTGCCATGCATGTCAAAGCCCATCAGCCCGTCGAGCGCGAAGTTCCCCTCGCGCACCCGGTTGAAGGCGCGGTGCGTCTTGCGGTTCAGCGTCAGGATCAGCGCCGCCGTGTGTTCGGCCACCGCATGCGGCGAATAGGCCGGCACCCGCGCCACCGCAATTCCCGCCGCCCGCGCCGCCGCAAGGTCCACATGGTTGAATCCGGCCGAGCGCAGCGCGATCAGCCGCACCCCCATGCCGGCCAGACGCCCGATCACCGGCCCCGACAGATCATCATTCACAAAGGCGCAGACCGCTGCCGCCCCTTCGGCCAGCCGCACGGTATCGGCGTTCAGCCGCCCCTCGTGAAAGCGCAGATCCAACCCTTGCCCGCTGGCCGCCGCCTTCAGAAAGGCGTGATCGTGCGGCTTGGCACTGAACACATCGACACGCATGGCCCACCTCGTCCTGCTGTTCCGGCTCTGGGTCAGGCTATGCGCGTGGCCGTCAAACGACAAGTCCGCGCCATCGCGCGGCCCTCGTGGCGAAATCTCGCGCGGGGGCTGGCGAAAGCTTGCGACGAAGCTGCGCGGCTGCGTGCCAAGCCCTCTTTGCAGGCCCGCCCTGCACGGGCCAAACTGCGCCATCCCGCGGAGGAGCGGGGTTACGCCGTGGCAGGCCAGTCCTGCCCGCATCCAAGGAGGATCACATGACCATGTCCCTGACGCGCGGATTCCGCGCGCTTGTCGCCTGCACCGCGCTCACAGCGCTGCCCGTGTCGGCACAGGCCGAGCAATTCATCAACATCCTGACCGGCGGCACCTCGGGCGTCTACTACCCCATCGGTGTCGGCCTGTCGAAAATCTATGCCGACGGCATCGAAGGCGCGCGCACGCAGGTGCAGGCCACCAAGGCCAGCGTGGAAAACCTGAACCTCTTGCAGCAGGGCAAGGGCGAATTTGCCATCGCGCTGGGCGATTCCGTGAAACTGGCATGGGAAGGCGATGCCGAGGCGGGCTTCAACGCCCCGCTGACCAAGCTGCGCGGCATCGCTGCCGCCTATCCGAACTACATCCAGATCGCGGCGAGTGCGAGCAGCGGCATCACCACCGTGACCGACCTGCGGGGCAAGTCGATCTCGGTGGGGGCCGCGAAATCGGGCACCGAACTCAACGCCCGCGCCATCCTCGAGGCGCTGGACATGAGCTATGCCGATCTGAGCAAGACCGAATACCTGCCCTTCGCGGAATCGGTGGAACTGATGAAGAACCGCCAGCTTGATGCCACGCTGCAATCGGCGGGGCTTGGCGTGTCCTCGCTCAAGGATCTGGCAACGTCGGTGCCGACCACCATCGTCTCGGTTCCGGCCGAAGTGGCGGAAACCCTTGGCGCGCCCTACCTCGCCGCGACCATTCCGGCCGGCACCTATGAAGGCCAGACCGAAGACATCCCGACCCTCGCCGTCGGCAACTTCTTCCTGACCCATGAAGGCGTGGATGACGAAACCGCCTATCTGATGACCAAGCTCCTGTTCGAGAACCTGCCCGCGCTGGCCGCCGCACATCAGGCCGCCACCGCCATCTCGCTCGATACCGCGCTCGACGGCATGCCGGTGCCGCTGCACCCCGGCGCGGAACGCTATTACCGCGAGGCCGGTCTGATCCAGTAATCCCCGCGCAAGACGGGGCCAGACACAAGACCGTGGCGGGCCGCACAGGCCCGCCCGCATCGCTCGGGGAGGGGCAAATGACCAAAGACAAAGCCGACGCCGTGGTAGAGGCGCATAACCCGCATGATCCGCTGGCGGCAGGTTTCCCGCCGGGGTGGGAGGGGCGGGCGCTGTTCTATATCGCCATCGCGTTTTCCGTGTTCCAGATCCTGACGGCGGCGCATCTGGTGGATTTCGCCAGCCAGATCACCCGCGCCTTCCATGTGGGCTTCCTGCTGCTCCTGGGGTTCCCGCTCTTGGCGTTGATGCGCGGGGCAAGGCCGCTGGTGCGCGCGCTGGCATGGGGGCTGGCGGCGCTGTCGGTCGGGGTCGCCTGGTACCAATGGGCGGAATATGTGCCGCTGCTCATGCGCGCGGGCGATCCGCTGCCGCTCGATATCGTGGTGGGCGTCATCGCGCTGGCCACCGTCTTCGGCGCGGCCTGGGCCATGATGGGGGCGGCGCTGCCGATCATCGCGGGCACCTTCCTTGCCTATTGCCTCTGGGGCCAGTATCTGCCCAGCCCGCTCAACCATCGCGGCTATGATTTCGCGCAGGTGGTCGAGCATATGGCCTACGGCACCGAAGGCATCTACGGCATTCCCACCTATGTCTCGTCGACCTTCATCTTCCTGTTCATCCTGTTCGGTGCCTTTCTCGAAAAGGCGGGGATGATCAAGCTGTTCACCGATGTCTCGCTCGGCCTTGTCGGGCACAAGATGGGCGGGGCGGCCAAGGTCTCGGTCCTGTCGTCGGGGTTGATGGGCACCATTTCCGGCTCGGGCGTCGCCAATGTCGTCACCACCGGCCAGTTCACCATTCCGCTGATGAAACGCTTCGGCTACCGCCCCGCCTTCGCGGGCGGTGTCGAGGCCACGGCCAGCATGGGCGGGCAGATCATGCCGCCGGTGATGGGCGCTGTGGCCTTCATCATGGCCGAAACGCTGGGGGTTGCCTATATCGAGGTGGTCCGCGCCGCCATCATCCCCGCCATCCTGTATTTCACCGCCGCCTTCTGGATGGTGCATCTCGAGGCAGGCCGGATGAACCTGCGCGGGCTGTCGAGGGCAGAGCTGCCTTCCCCCCTCGCCGCGCTCAAGGCAGGCTGGCACCTGATCCTGCCGCTGGCCGTGCTGGTCTGGCTCCTGTTCTCGGGCTACACGCCGCTGTTCGCAGGCACCGTCGGCCTTGGCCTGACCTTGATGCTGATCCTCGGGGCCAGCGTGGCACTGGGCCTGCCTGCTGGCGTGATCCGCATCATCTTCTGGATCGGGCTGGGCTTTGCCGCAGGGGCCTTCCTGCAATGGGGCATCTGGGTGGTGGCCGGCGTCGTCGCCGCGCTGATCGCGCTCAACGCGCTGTCGCAGGGTGGGCGCGAGACGCTGATCATCTGCCGCGACGCACTGGCCGATGGCGCGAAAACCGCGCTGCCCGTCGGCATCGCCTGCGCGCTGGTGGGTATCATCATCGGCACCATGACGCTGACCGGCGCCGCGAACACCTTTGGCCAGTTCATCGTGGGCGTGGGGGAAAGCAGCCTGTTCCTCTCGCTCGTGCTCACCATGATCACCTGCATCGTGCTGGGCATGGGGATTCCCACCATCCCCAATTACATCATCACCTCCTCCATCGCCGGACCGGCGCTGCTGGAACTCGGGGTGCCGCTGATCGTCAGCCATATGTTCGTGTTCTACTTCGGCATCCTTGCGGACCTGACGCCGCCCGTCGCGCTGGCCTGCTTTGCCGCAGCCCCCATCGCCAAGGAACGCGGGCTGACCATCAGCCTGAACGCGGTCAAGATCGCGGCGGCGGGTTTCGTGATCCCCTTCATGGCGGTCTATACCCCCGCGCTGATGCTGCAGAACGGCGGGCCACTGGCCGAGGCCATCGGTTTCATCCCCGCGGTGATCTACATCGTCACCAAGGCGCTGCTCGCCATCGGCCTCTGGGGCGTGGCGGTGATCGGCTGGCTGGGAACGCCGCTTGCCCTGTGGCAGCGTGCGCTGGCGATGCTGGCGGCGGGCGCGCTGGTGGTGGCGCTGCCCGCCACCGATGGCATCGGCTTTGCGCTGGTGCTGGCCTTCGCGGCCCAGCACCTGATGCTGCGCCGCAGGGCCGCCGCATGAGCTGCCTGATGGCGGGGGCGGTGGCGCTGGCGCTTTCCGGCCCCGGCTTCACCCTGCACTGGACCCATTCTGTCGAGAAAACCGAATGGGTCGAGGCGTGGGAATTGCGCCCGCACAGCCTCTATCTCCTAGAGGCCCGCATCAAGGGCAGCGGCGCGGGGATGGAGCCGGGGGAGGGCGCGGTGCAGGAAAACGGCTGGTGGGTCTGGTCCCCCGGCACCGAAGTGGCCGAGCTACACCTCGCCGCCTCTGGCAGCACAGGCGCGGGCTGGCGGCTGTGCGACGGCGGCACCTGCCATGACGTCGGCCGCACGGCGGGCCGCGCCATCCGGCTTGCCCCCTGCGACAGCCCCTGAAACCGCTTTGCTTGCCCCCGCCCGAGGGTGCAAGATGACCCGACCCGAAGACAAAGGCCCCGCCCGATGACCGCCCGCGCCCCCCATACCCCTCTGCCCGCGCCGCCGCCTGCGCGCGAAAGGGCAGGGCGTGCATGACCGGACGCGGCATCCTGCCCCCGCTGCTGGCCGCGCTGGTCGCCGCCGCCCTTGCCTGGCTGGTCGCCGAACGCTGGGCCACCGCCAGCCTTCGCGAAAGCCTTGACCGCTCGCTCCTCCTGACCGCCCGCGCGGTCGAGGCGGAAATCGACCGCTTCCGCGCGCTGCCCGATGTGGCGGGCGAAGATGCCCGCATCCGCGCCGCGCTGATCGATCCGCGCGCGCTCGACGCCGCCAACCGCTATCTGGAAACCATCTCGGCCCACGGCGGTGCCTCCGATCTTTTCCTCATCAATGCCGAAGGTCAGGCCATCGCCGCCTCCAACTGGAACCGCCCCAGCAGTTTCGTGGGCGAGCGCTACAGCTTCCGCCCCTATTTCACCCAAGCGATGGAAAGCGGGCGCGGCCAGTTCTATGCCATCGGCGTCACCACCGGGGTGCCGGGCTATTTCCTGTCCACCCGCGTGACCTCGGGCGACCAGACCGGAGTGCTGGTGGTAAAACTCGACCTGCGCCCCTTGCAGGCCACATGGCGCAGCGCGGGCGCACAGATGGCCCTTGCCGATGCCGACGGCGTCATCTTCCTGTCGGGGCGCGAAGACTGGCTCTATCGCCCGCTGGCACCGCTCGGCGCCGAGACGTTGCAGCGCCTCGACGCCACCCGCGCCTATGACGGGGTCGATCTGGCCGAGGCCCCGCCGCTCTTGCCGCGCGCGCCCCTCGGGGCAGATGCCACCGGCGAGGGCTGGATCGCACGGCTGACAGGGGTGGACCGCACCGGCTGGCGGCTGATCGCCGCGCGCCCCGCCGCCGATGTCAGCGGCTTTGCGCTCGGCTGGGCGCTGATCGCCGCCCTTCTGGCCCTCGCCGCCGCCGCTGGCCTGAAGACTTGGGAACAGCGCCGCCAGTTGATCGCCCTGCGCCTGTCACAATCCGAACGGCTGGAATCGATGGTCGCCACCCGCACCGCCGACCTTGCCCGCGAAGTCGAGGCGCGGCGGCAGGCCGAATCCGACCTGCGCGCGGCACAGGAGCACCTGATCCACGCCGAGAAGATGGCCGCGCTTGGCCGCATGTCCACCGCCATCGTGCATGAAATCAGCCAGCCGCTTGCCGCGATGGAGGCGACGCTCGCCGCCGCCGAGATCGGCCTGCCCCCCGCCGATACCGGCACCGCGCCGCGCCTTGCCACCGCGCGCGGGCTGATCCGCCGCATGCAGCGCACCACGAAACATCTGAAGAGCTTTGGCCGCAAGGAGGCAGGGGCGCTCAACCTGATCGACCTGTCGCCGGTGATCGTCTCGGCGCTGGAGCTTGTCACCCCGCGCGCCCGCGCTGTGGGCGTCACTCCGGTCTTCCACCCCGCCAGCGTCACCGTTCTGGCGGGCGCGGTGCGCATGGAACAGGTGGCGGTCAACCTGATCCTGAACGCGCTCGACGCCGTCGAAGGCCACTCCGGCGCATCGGTCACCGTCAGCCTTTCGGCGCATGGCCCGCACGCCACCCTCACCGTCAGCGACACCGGACCCGGCATCGACCCCGATATCCTGCCCCGCGTCACAGAACCCTTCTTTTCCACCAAGACCAGCGGCGAGGGGCTGGGGCTGGGGCTTGCCATCTGCAAGGCGATCCTGTCGGAATTCGGCGGTGATCTCGCCATCACCTCCGCCCCCGGCCAAGGCACCACCGTCACCGTCACGCTGCCCTTGGCTGCCCGGTCGCGTGAGGCCGCCGAATGACCGCGCGCCTTTTCGTGGTGGAAGATGATGACGACCACCGTGCCGCGCTCTGCGATCTGATGCAGGCGGCGGGCCATGTGGCCACCGGCTTTGCCAGCGCCGCCGCCGCCCTTGCCGCCCTGACCGACCCGCCCGACCTGATCCTCACCGATCTGCGGATGCCGGGGATGGATGGGCTTGGCCTGTTGCGTGCCATCCGCACCCTGCCGCTCGATCTGCCGGTGGTCTTGCTGACGGGCCACGGCGATATCGGCCACGCGGTGCAGGCCATCCGCGCCGGAGCCGAGGATTTTCTGGAAAAGCCCTATGACGCCGCGCATCTCATCGCCGTTGTCGCCCGCGCGCTTTCCGCCCGCGCCACGCGGGCCGAGGTGGGGCGGCTGCAACAGGTGCTTGCCGAACGGGCCGAGGTGACGCTTCTGGGCCAGAGCCGCGCCATCCGCGCCTTGCGCGACCGCATCGCAGCCCTCGCGCCGCTCGATGTCGATGTGGTGATCTCGGGCGAGACCGGCACCGGCAAGGAACTGGCGGCCCGTGCGCTGCACGCGGGCGGGCCGCGCGCGGATGGCCCCTTCGTGGCGATCAACTGCGCCGCCTTGCCCGATGGCATGGCCGAATTCATCCTCTTTGGCCATGCCGCCGGGGCCTTTCCCGGTGCCACCACGGCCCGCGCGGGCAAGCTGGAGGCCGCGCACGGCGGCACTCTGATGCTGGACGAAGTGGAATCGATGCCGCCCCCCGTGCAGGCCAAGCTGCTCCGCGCGCTGCAAGACCGCAGCGTCGAACGGCTCGGCGAAAACGGCCTGCGTCCGCTCGATTTGCGGGTGATCGCCACCACCAAGGCCGATCTGCGCGACGCCCCCGATTTTCGCCCCGATCTTTACTTTCGCCTTGCCGGTGCCGATCTGCGCACGCCCCCCCTGCGCGAGGCGGGCGAGGATATTCCCCTGATCTTTGCCCATTACGCGCAACTCGCCGCCCGCCGCTATGGCCGCCCCGATCCGGTTGTGCCTTTCGCGCTGGAACAGCAACTCAAACGCCGCGCATGGCCCGGCAATGTGCGCGAACTCAAGGCCGCCGCCGAGGCCCATGCGCTCGGCCTCTTTGCCCCTGCCGCCACGGACGACACCGGCCTGCCCGAAGGCACGCTGGCCGAACGGGTCGCCGCCTTCGAGGCCCGCGAGATTGCCGCCGCCCTCGACCGCCACCGCGACAACACCCTGCGCGCCGCCGAAAAGCTCGGCCTGCCGCGCCGCACCCTGAACGACAAGATGCGCCGTTACGGCCTGACCTGAGCCGCTTTCCCGCGTGACCTTTCGGAACGGCGCTCTACCATCACGGGAAAGGAGCATCCGATGCAAATTCTCACCCTCTATCTCTCCACCGTGCTGGTGTTTCTGATCGTCGATGCGGTCATGCTCAGCCTTGTGATGAAACCCCTGTTCACCCGCCACATCGGCCCGCTGATGGCCGAACCCATCCGCTATGCGCCGGCGGGGTTGTTCTACGCGGCCTATATCGCCGGTCTGGTCTATCTGGTCAGCCTGCCCGCCCTGCGCGACAACGCCGCCCTGATCCTGCCCGCCGCGATCATCGGGGCGATGGCCTATGGCACCTATGAATTCACCAGCTATGCCATCATGCGCGACTGGCACTGGTCGATGGTGGTGACCGATACCCTGTGGGGCGCGACACTGACCGCGTTTTCGGCTTGGGCGGGGGTGACGATCACCCGCATGATCTTCGGCTGATCGGGGCAGGGGCTGTCAACCGGCCCCTCCCCGCGCTACACCCGTGCCACACCCAACCCAGATGAGGCCCCGAATGATCCTGTATGGCATCTCCACCTGCGACACCTGCAAAAAGGCCATCAAGGCGCTTGAAGCTGCCGGCCATTCCGTCACCTTCCGCGACGTGCGCAAAGACCCGCTGACCGAGGCCGAGATCGACACCATCGTCACCGAATTCGGTGACCGCATCATCAACAAATCCTCCACCACCTACCGCAGCTTCGGCGATTTCCTGAAAGCCTCGGACCCCGACGCGCAGATCCGCAGCCAGCCCACGGTGATGAAGCGTCCGGTGATCGAGGCCGAGGGCAAATGGTATCTGGGCTGGGATCAGGCCACGATCGACGCGCTGGCCGGCTAGCCCCGACCGCCGACTGAAAATGCAAAAGGGCGGCCCGCTGGCGCGGCCGCCCTTTTGTCTGATCCTTGGCCGCCTTACAGCAGGCGCAGATCGCCCGCAGACTCGCGGCCGTCGCGGCCCGATTGCAGCTCGTAGGCGATCTTCTGGTTGTCGTTCAGGCCCTGCAGGCCCGCCCGCTCCACCGCCGAGATATGCACGAAAATATCCTTGCCGCCGCCATCGGGGGCGATAAAGCCGAAGCCCTTGGTCGCGTTGAACCATTTTACAGTGCCGGTAGGCATCCTGTCTCTCCTCTCAACTCACCCCGCAGCGGAATTGCCGCAAGCCGTGCCGCCAGATTCCACGGCCTTCGGTCTGCGAGGCGGTCAGAAAGTCTGTCATCACTTCCGCCAAGGATGACTCAGATTCCCCCAAAATCAAGCACAAACAATCTGGCGCGCGCGCGCCCGCGCCGCCAAAGCGGTGTTTCTGGGTTCCTCGGCTGATTTCTGCGCATCTTCCCGGCCAACGCGCGCGCCGGGGGGGCGTCCCCCGGCTGCGGGTTCAGCGCAGATCGGGCGGGGTCGCTTCGGCCACCAACTCGGCCACCAGCGCATCCAGCCCCACCGTGCGCGTCTGCGTCTCGCCCAGACGGCGCACCGACACCGTGCGATCTTCCACTTCCTTCATGCCCACAGCAAGGATCACCGGCACCTTGCCCACGGAATGTTCGCGCACCTTGTAGTTGATCTTCTCGTTGCGCATGTCGGCCTCCGCCCGCAGCCCCGCCAGCGTCAGCGCGGTGACCACTTCCTCGACGAACGGATCGGCGTCCGAGACGATCGAGGCCACCACCACCTGACGCGGCGCGAGCCACAGCGGCAGCTTGCCGGCGAAGTTCTCGATCAATATCCCGATGAACCGCTCGAAACTGCCCAAGACCGCGCGGTGCAGCATGAAGGGCCGGTGCTTGGCGCCATCCTCGCCCACATAGCTTGCCTCCAGCCGCTCGGGCAGGTTCGGGTCAAGCTGCAAGGTGCCGCATTGCCAGTCGCGGCCAATCGCATCGGTCAGCACGAATTCCAGCTTGGGCGCATAGAACGCGCCCTCGCCCGGAAAGAGCTCGAACTCATAGCCCGCAGCGCGGCAGGCATTGGCCAGCGCCGCTTCCATCTTGTCCCAGATCTCGTCGCTGCCCACGCGCTTTTCGGGCCGCGTCGACAGTTTCACCCGCCACTTGTCAAAGCCAAGGTCGGAATAGACCCGCGCCAGCAACTCGATGAACTTCTTCGATTCCGCTTCCACCTGCGCCAGCGTGCAGAAGATATGCGCGTCATCTTGCGTAAAGCCGCGCACCCGCATGATGCCATGCAGCGCGCCGCTGGGTTCATAGCGCGCGCAAGAGCCAAACTCCGCCATGCGTATCGGCAGGTCGCGATAGGATTTCAGGCCGACGTTGAAGATCTGCACATGGCAGGGGCAGTTCATCGGCTTCAGCGCGTTCACCGTCTTTTCGCGGGCGTGGTCCTCGTCCACCTCCACGATGAACATGTTTTCCTGATAGTTTTCCCAGTGGCCGCTGGCTTCCCACAGCTTGCGGTTCACCACCTGCGGCGTGTTCACCTCGACATAGCCATCGGCCCGCTGCCGCCGCCGCATGTAATCCTGCAAGGCGACATAAATGCTCCACCCGTTCGGATGCCAGAAGATCTGGCCCGGCGCTTCCTCCTGCATGTGGAACAGGCCCATCTCGCGGCCCAGCTTGCGGTGGTCGCGCTTCGCGGCCTCCTCCAGCATGGTCATATGCGCCTTCAGGTCATCGCGGTTCTTGAAGGCCACGCCATAGATGCGCTGCAACATCGGGCGGCTGGAATCCCCCAGCCAGTAGGCCCCGGCCACATGGGTCAGCTTGAAACCATCGGCAGGCACCTGGCCCGTATGCTGCAAATGCGGCCCCCGGCACAGGTCCTGCCAGTCACCATGCCAATACATGCGAATGTCCTCGCCCGCCGGAATCCGGTCCAGCAGCTCGATCTTGAAGGGCTCGCCGCGCTCTTCATAATAGGTGCGGGCGCGGTCGCGATCCCAAAGCTCGGTCCTGACCGGCTCACGCGCATTGATGATCTGCTTCATCTTCGCTTCGATCTGGCCCAGATCGTCGGGGGTGAAGGGCTCGGCGCGGTCGAAATCATAGAACCAGCCGTGGTCGCGCACGGGGCCGATGGTCACCTTCACATCGGGCCAGATCTCCTGCACCGCACGCGCCATGATATGCGCGCAATCGTGCCGGATCAGTTCCAGCGCCGCCGCGTCATCCTTGAGCGTGTTGATCGAAACCGTCGCATCCGCCGTGATCGGCCATGCCAGATCCCAATGCGCGCCGTTTACCTTGGCCGAAATCGCCGCCTTGGCAAGGCTGGGCGCAATCGACGCGGCCACCTCGGCCGGGGTCACCCCCGCCTCATAGCTGCGGACATTGCCATCGGGAAAGGTGAGTGAGATCTGTGCCATATCGGCCTCCTCGTCGTTTTGGCGCCTACGAAACGCCCGGTTGCGGGTTATATCGGACGCGGTTTTGCGCCGGGTGCTTGGCAAAGTCAACACGCCCCGCGTAGAACGGCAGGGACGGAGGATGCCATGACACAGCCGCAAGTTCTGACCACGCCGCAAGATCGCCGGATCGCCTATCACCAGACCCCGGGGCAGGGGCCGGGTGTGGTGTTTCTGGGCGGGTTCAAATCCGACATGTCCGGCACCAAGGCGCTTTTCCTGCAAGACTGGGCCGCCGCACAGGGGCGTGCTTTCTTGCGCTTTGACTATTCCGGCCACGGGCAATCCTCGGGTGCGTTTCTCGACGGCGCCATCGGCGACTGGTTTGAAGATGCGCTCGCCGCCATCACCACGCTGACCGAGGGGCCGCAAATCCTTGTCGGTTCGTCAATGGGTGGCTGGATCGCGCTTCTGGTCGCCAAGGCCCTGCCGCAGCGGGTGGCGGGCTTGGTCGGCATCGCCGCCGCGCCCGACTTCACCGAAGACAGCATGTGGGCAGGCTTTACCGAGGCGCAGCGCCAGACCCTTGCCACGGCGGGACGGGTCGAGCTTCCCTCGGATTATGCCGACGAGCCCTATGTCATCACGCGGCGGCTGATCGAGGAAGGGCGGGGCCGTCTGGTGCTGCGTGACCCGCTGGATTTGCCCTTTCCGGTCAGGCTGTTGCAGGGCACGGCTGACACGGACGTGCCGCCCTCGGTCGCGCTGCGCCTGATGGATCACGCCGCCAGCCCCGACCTGCGGCTGACCTTGGTCAAAGGGGCAGATCACCGCTTTTCCACGCCCGACTGTCTGGCCCTGATCCCGCAGGCCATTGGCGAAATTCTTGATAGGGCGCAGTCATGAGTTTTCAGTTTTCAATCGTTCTGGGCAAAATGGCCCCTGTTCCGGTGCCAGAGTTGCACTTTTCGAACATGAGCGGCTCCGTTCCGCTGATGACAGCATGATGGGCGAGCCGATCCTGTTCATTCCCGGCCTGATGCAGGACGCGCGCGCCTTCCTGCCGCAGATCGTGGCACTTGGCCTGCGCCACGCCGCGCAAATCTATCTGCCCGTGCAGGACACCGTGGAAAAGATGAGCGAGGATGCCCTGCGCCACGCGCCGCCGCAGTTTGCGCTGATCGGTCACGGGCTGGGCGGCGATGTCGCGCTCGACATCCTCCGCCGCGCGCCGGAACGGGTGTCCCGCGTGGTTCTGCTGGCCACCGATCCGCTGGCCGAAGCGCCCCAGATGGCGGCCCTGCGCGAAGCGCGGCTTGTCGCGGCGCAGGCCGGACGGCTCAAGGCGGCGATTGCCGAAGACGTACCCGCCAGTGCCTTGGCCGACACGCCCGACCGTGACGCGGTGCTTGCCCTGATGCAGGACATGGCGCTGGGTCTGGGAGAAGGGGTTTACATGCGCCAGTGCCGCGCCCTGCAACGCCGCCCCGACCAGCAGCGCACCCTGCGCCGCGCCACGGTTCCGGCGCTCTTCCTTGCGGGTCTGGCCGATACGCTCTTGCCGCTGCGGCGTCAGGAATTCGCGCGCGACATGATGCCCACCTCGGCGCTCAAGCTGATCGAAGGCGCGGGCCATCTGCCCATGCTCGAAGCCCCCGAGGCCGTGACAGCGGCGATCGAGGGGTTTCTGACCGGCCCGATGATCCTACGCTGAGGCCAGCGTCACCACATTCTGCGGCTTGACCGCACGCGGCGCATCGGAATTGGCGTCGATGAAGGCCAGCACCAGCGGGCGGATGTTCAGCCGCCACGACTTGCCCGCAAAAATCCCGTAATGCCCCGCGCCCGGTTCCAGATGCGAAGCCTTCTTGGAATCGGGCAGGTTGGTCAGCAGGTCCAGCGCCGCAAGGCACTGGCCGGGCGCCGAAATGTCGTCATTCGCGCCCTCGACGATCTTGACCGCCACATCGGTGATCGCTGCAAAATCCACCTTCCGCCCCGCCACCACGAAGTCATTGCGCGCAATCTCGCGGTTCTTGAAGATCCGCTCCACCGTCGACAGGTAGAACTCCGCCGTCATGTCCATCACGGCCAGATATTCATCATAAAAGCGGTTATGCGCATCATGGTCCGAGGCCTGCCCGCGCGCGACCCGCATGATCTGCTCGCTGAACGCCTTGGAGTGGCGGTCCGCATTCATGGAAATGAAGCTCTGCAATTGCAGCAGCCCCGGATAGACCAGCCGCCCCGCGCCCTTGAACTTGAAGCCAACGCGCTGGATCGCCAGCTGCTCCAGCTGTCCCATCGTCACCCGGCGGCCGAAATCGGTCACCTCGGTCGCCGCGGCATCCGGGTCCACCGGCCCGCCGATCAGCGTCAGGCTGCGCGGCTGCGCGCTCGGGTCTTCCGCCGCCAGATAGGCGGTCGCCGCCAGCGTCAGCGGCACCGGCTGGCACACCGCGATCACATGCAGGTCAGACCCCAGATCGCGGATGAAATCGGCCAGATACAGCGTGTAATCCTCGATGTCGAACTTGCCCGCGCTCACCGGAATGTCGCGCGCATTGTGCCAGTCGGTGATGAACACATCGCAATCGGGCAACAGCGACAGCACCGTCGACCGCAGCAGCGTCGCATAATGCCCCGACATCGGCGCAACCAGCAGCACCCGCCGCTTCATCGGCGCACGCCGGCGCACGAAGAACTGGATCAGGTTGCCAAAGGGCCGCTCCACCACCGTTTTCACATCGACCAGATGGTCGGTGCCATCCGCCCCCACGATAGACCGGATGCCCCAGTCGGGCTTGGCCACCATGCGGTCAAAGGTGCGCTCCGTCACCTCGCCCCAGGCGGCCATGAGGGGCAGCATCGGGTTCATCGACAGCGCGAAAATCGGGTACGAGGCCATCGCCCGCGCCGTCGCCCCCATCCAGGCGTTGGTGTTGCGCGCCGTTTCCATCATGTCATAGGTGGTCATGTACTTCATCGCCGTCTCCAATCCGGGCCCGCTGCCCAGCAATTCGTCGCTTTCCCCCCCAGTCCACCGACGTTATGCTGCACCTGCGCAGGTTAGGGGGGAATTATTAGCATGACAACCGACGACAAGGACGCTGGACCAAAGTTGGAGAGGATGCAGGCCAATCTGGCACGGGTCGAGGAACTCTCGCAGCGCCTGATGACCGCCCTGGCCCACCGCAAACAGGCCGATAACGCCCTCTCCGGCCCCTCGAACGAGGTATATATGAAGGCGGCGGCCGCTTATGTGGCCGAAATGATGCAGAACCCCTCGAAGATTCTGGAACAGCAGATCAGCTACTGGGGCAAGAGCCTCAAGCACTATGTCGATGCCCAGCAGGCCCTGTTGTCGGGCGAACTCAAGGCCCCCGCCGACCCCACCCCGAAAGACCGCCGATTCTCCAATCCGCTGTGGGAAACCCATCCGGCCTTCAACTACATCAAGCAGCAATACCTGATGAATGCCGAGGCGATGACCAATGCCATCGGCGATCTCGAACGGCTGGAGCCGACCGACCGCCGCCGCGTCGAATACTTCACCAAGCAGATCATCGACATGTTCTCGCCCACCAATTTTCTGGGCACCAACCCCGATGCGCTGGAGCGCGCGGTGGCGACCGAAGGCGAAAGCCTCGTCAAGGGGCTGGAAAACCTCGTGCGCGACATCGAGGCGAACAATGGCGATGTGCTGGTCACGCTGGCCGACCCGGATGCCTTCCATGTGGGCCAGAACATCGCCACCACCCCCGGCGCCGTGGTCTATCGCAACCGCATGCTGGAACTCATCCAGTATAGCCCCACCACCGAAAAGGTGCATGCCACGCCCTTGCTGATCTTCCCGCCCTGGATCAACAAGTTCTACATCATGGACCTCAAGCCGCAGAATTCGCTGATCAAATGGATCGTCGATCAGGGCTTCACCCTTTTTGTCGTCTCGTGGGTCAATCCGGGTGCCGACTATGCCGATGTCGGCATGGATGATTACATCCGCGACGGTTACCTGCGCGCGATGGCCGAGGTGCGCCGGATCACGGGGGAAAAGCAGATCAACGCGGTGGGCTATTGCATCGCGGGCACCACGCTGGGGCTGACACTGGCGCATCTTGACCGGGCGGGCGATACCTCGGTGAAATCCGCGACCTTCTTCACCACGCTGACCGATTTTTCCGATCCGGGCGAGGTGGGCGTGTTCCTCGAGGATGATTTCGTCGACGGGATCGAACGCCAGTCGTCGCGCGATGGCATCCTGTCCAAGTTCTTCATGGGCCGCACCTTCAGCTTCCTGCGTTCCAATGACCTGATCTACCAGCCTGCAATCAAAAGCTACATGATGGGCGAAGCGCCCCCCGCCTTCGACCTTCTGTTCTGGAACGGCGACGGCACCAACCTGCCTGCCACGATGGCGGTCGAATATCTGCGCGGGCTCTGCCAGCAAGATGGCTTTGCCAAGGGCACCTTTCCCGTCTTCGGTGAACCCGTCAGCCTGTCCGGCGTCAAGGTGCCGCTCTGCGCCATCGCCTGCGAAACCGATCACATCGCGCATTGGCGCGGCAGCTTCAACGGCATCAAGCAGATGGGGTCCAAGGACAAGACCTTCATCCTGTCGGAATCCGGCCATATCGCGGGCATCATCAATCCGCCCTCCAAGGACAAGTACGGGCATTACACCTCGGACGCCCCGCTCGAGGGCCCGCCCGAGGCATGGAAGGCCGGGGCCACCTTCCACAAGGGCAGCTGGTGGCCGCGCTGGGGCGCATGGCTCAAGGCGCGTTCGGGCAAGCAGGTGGCCGCCCGTATTCCGGGCGATTCGACCAACCCGGTCCTTTGCGACGCGCCCGGAACCTATGTCACCGCCAAGGTTGTTGCGGGAAGTGATTGACGGCCAATAACTTAGCCGGACACAACCGGAAATAATGCTGCATTGCAGAAAAATGGTTGAAATGCTGCGGTGCAGCATCTATATTCAGGTCATGGAAAACAGGTCGGACGCTCCGGCCAAGCAGGAGAAGACCAATGACCAAGACCCCGGATTTCACCAAAGTGATGCAGGACATGATGGCTTCCTTCCCGGTTGACTCGTCCGCAATGCAAAACGCATTCAAGACCCAGGCTGCTCTGGCTGAAAAGATGTCGAAAGTGGCTCTCGAAGCCGCCGAGAAGTCGACCGAGATCACCGCGAAATGGACCAAGGACACCATCGCCAAGATGGCTGACGTGTCCAAGGCCAAGACCGAGCCGACCGATTACACCAAATCGGTGACCGACTTCGCATCCGCAGCGGCTGAAATGGCTGCCGAGAACCTGGCCGCTTTCGCAGAAGTTGCAAAGAAAGTGCAGATGGAAACCGTCGAGCTGATGCTGGCCGCTGGCAAGGACATCTCCGAAGATGCGACCGCCGCCGTCAAGAAAGCCACCAATGACGTGACCGTCGCCGCCAAGAAGGCCGCAGCCACCGCTGCCAAGTGATCCAGCCGGATCGGCGCTGGCGTCGCTGACCTCCTCCCCAGCCGGCACACAGCGCATGGCGGACCCCCCGGGGTCCGCCTTTTTGCTTGCGGGCGCCCGGGCCTCTCGCCTCTGCGCATCCCGCAGCATTTTCCGTCCCCAAATATCCTGGGGGGAGTCGCGGCCCGCGACGGGGGGCTGGCCCCCCTGCGCCGCGTCCACGCGCGCCGGATGCGTTAAGATATCGTAAACGCCGCAGTATCAACCCATTGATATTATATAATTTTCCGCCCTGTAACACAGCGGAACCCCTGACCGCACCGTCAGGCTTTCCTTTTCGCCCCGGCCTGCGTAAGCTTCTCTGCAACCGCATAATAACCTCAGGGGAGGGGGCTATGGCCGAAACCGACAAGCCGCTGCTGATCAAACGCTACGCCAGCCGCCGCCTGTACAACACCGAGACCTCCGATTACGTCACGCTGGAGGATATCGCCGGCTTCATCCGCGCCGGCCGCGAGGTGCAGATCGTCGACCTCAAGTCCGGCGACGACCTGACGCGCCAGTATCTCCTCCAGATCGTGGCCGAGCATGAATCCAAGGGCGAGAACGTGCTCCCCATCGCCGTGCTCACCGACCTCGTGCGCAGCTATACGACCAATGTGAACTCCATCGTGCCGCAATTCCTTGCCGCCAGTTTCGAGATGCTGCGCGAAGGCCAATCCAAGATGATGGGCAATCTGGGTGTGCTGCCCAATCCGATGGCCGCGATGCCGGGCTTTGATCTGATGCGCAAGCAACAGGAAGCCTTCATGAAAACCATGATGACGGGCGTTCCGGGTTGGGGCAGTTCCGGCCCCGAGGATGACAAGGAAGAGCCGAGCAGCGCCGAAGACCTTGCCCAGATCAAGAAGCAGCTTGCCGAGCTGCAAAAGAAGCTCTCCAAACTGTAACCCGCCATGCCCGAAGCCCAGACCCGCGTCACCCTCTGGGGGATAGAGGTGTTTCTGGCCGTCGCCGACGAGGGCACGATATCCGCCGCCGCCCGCCGTCTGGGCGTCTCGCCCCCTGCGATCAGCCAACAGATTGCGGCGGTCGAGGCAAGCTTGGGCGCGGTGCTGTTTGACCGCACCGCTCGGCCCTTTGCGCTTACTCCGGCAGGGCGGCTCTTTCGCCGCCATGCGCAGGTGATCCTGAACACCGAGGCCGAGGCCCGCGCCGATCTGGCCCGCGCCGATCTGGCGCGGTTCAGCACCCTGCGCCTTGGAATGATCGAAGACCTTGACGCCGAGGTGACACCCGCCCTCTTGTCAGGTCTGGCGCAAGACATGGCAGACTGCCGCTTCCTGCTCGAGACCGGGGCCAGCCACCGCCTGCTCGACAAGCTAGAGGCGCGGGCGCTTGATGTGGCGGTGGCGGCTGAACTGGGCGCAGAGGCCGCCGATGCGGGCTGGCGTGAGGTGCATCCGATCCTGAGCGATCCCTTTGTCGCGGTGCATCCGAAGGGGCAGGGCAAGGCGGCGGGCGGGGCGCAGGCAGACAGCGCCGATGCGCCACTCATCCTTTATTCCGCCCGTCACCTGATGGGCCGCCAGATTGCTGGCCATCTGGCCCGCGCCAACCAGCGCCCGCAGGTCCGCTTCGAACTCGACAGCTATCACGCCATTCTGGCGCTGGTCGCGCAAGGGGCAGGCTGGACCATCCTGACCCCGCTAGCCCTGCACCACGCAGCCCGCTTTTTGCCCGAGGTGGCGGTGCATCCCTTGCCGGGCGCACCGTTGGCGCGCAGCATCTCGCTCTCGGCGCGGGCCGGGGTGATGGGTGCGGTGCCAGGCCGCATCGCGCAAGACCTGAGGGGGTTGATCGGCAGCCGCATCGTCACCCCCGCCGTGGCGCAATGGCCGTGGCTGGCCCCCGCGTTGCGCCTTTCCTGACGGCGCGGGGGCAGGGCATCACACGCGGCGCGCAGCCCGTCCTGCGTCGCAGAGCGCGGCCGCGATCACATCAAGCTCGGCCTGCGTCAGCCGCGCGGGCAGGCGCACATCGCAGGCCCGCATCAGCATCGCCCGTGTCAGCGGCAATTCCGGGGCGGCGCCCAGAAACTCCCAGTTCCAGAATGCCCGCGCATTGCCCTCTGACAGACCAAAGATCTGCACGCCCACCCCGCGCGCCTTGGCCTCTGCCTGAAAGCGCAGCGCCTCGGCATCGCTCCACTGCCCTGCCAGCGTGAACTGGATCGAATCCGGTGCCCGTTCTTCGGGGGGCAGGGCGGGTGGCACCACGAAAAGCCCGCTTTCAGTCAGCGCGGCCGCCACATGGTCATGGTTGTGCCGCCCGTCGCGCACCCGCCGCGCAATCTCGGGCAGTTGCGGGCGGATGACCGCCGCCGACAGGTTCTGCATCCGCAGGTTATACAGCGGCAACTTGTTCTGCCATGCGCAAAAACTGTTCTGGAAACCTGGGTGTTTCTTCCAGTTTTCTTCATAGGCGCCCGACATGATGACCGCCCGCGCGGCAAGTTCGGGGTCATCCGTCACCAGAATTCCGCCTTCACCCGCGTTCACCATCTTGTAGGACTGAAAGCTGAAACAGCCCACCCTGCCAATGGTGCCGATGTTACGCCCGCCCCAGACCGTGCCGAGACTGTGCGCCGCATCCTCGATCACCGGAATGCCTGCCGCATCGCACAGCCGCATGATCGCGTCCATGTCCGATGTATGGCCGCGCATATGGCTGATCAACACCGCTGCCGCACCTGGCAGCTTGGCCTCGAAGTCCGCCAGATCGATGCGGTAGCTTTCTCCCACCTCGACCAGCACTGGCACACAATCGGCATGGACGACCGCCGATGGCACGGCGGCAAAGGTGAAGGCGGGGATCAGCACCTTCGCGCCGCGCGGCAGGTCCAGCGCCCTGAGCGACAGGAAAAGCGCGGCGGAACAGCTTGACACCGCAAGCGCATATCGCACCCCCAGCAGGTCTGCGAACTCCTGCTCCAGCAGGCTGACAGGTGCATCCTTGGCGGCGGTGTAGCGGAACAGATCGCCCGAGGTCAGCAGACGCTCTATCTCGATCCGCGCGGCATCGGGGATCGGCTCGGCGCTATAGACATCAGGGGCGACGGGTCGGGCAGCAGAGGCGGGGGGTGTAAGGTCGGTCACTGTCTGGCCGTCATGTGCCATTTGGAATCCTTAAACTCAGTTTAAGCTCTGCTTAAACTCTGTGCCGCCTCAAAGCCAGTGACATTTCCATGTCGGTCAACGCCTTGCGCGCAAGGCCGCCGAAACCTTACACACCCAGCCGATCGCGCAGCGAATACCATGTCATCGCCGCCACCAAGAGCGGCCAGCGCAGCGCCGCCCCGCCGGGGAAGCGCGGCTGCGGCAGGCCCGCCAGAAGGTCAAATCCGCTGGCCTGACCCTGCACCACCTGTGCCATCATCTTGCCCGCCAGCGTCGCCATCGCCACCCCGTGCCCCGAATAGCCCGAGGCCGAAAGCACATTCGCCGCAGGGCGCATCAGGCAAGGCATGCGGTTCATGGTGATCGCCAGAGTGCCGCCCCATGCGTAATCGATGCGCACCCCGCGCAACTGGGGGTAAACCTCCAGCATCGGTTTCATCACAGTCTTGACCACATCGGGAAAGCGGTAGCCATAGCTTTCGCCGCCGCCGAACAACAGGCGGCCATCTTCGGACAAGCGCCAGTAATTCACCACAAACTTGGTATCTGCCACCGCGATCGGGCGTGCCAGCACCCCGGCAGCGCGCTCGCCCAGAGGCTCGGTCGCCACGATGAAATTGTTGATCGGCATCACCCGCGCCGCCACTTTCGGCTCCAGCCCGCCCAGATAGCCGTTGCCCGCGAGGATCACATGGTCACAGGTGACCTGCCCGCTGGCGGTCTGCACCACGGGGCGCGCACCGTGGCGGATGTGATGCACCTCGGATCGTTCATGGATATGCGCCCCGGCCGCCGCCGCGGCCCGCGCCAGACCCAGAGCGTAGTTGAGCGGGTGCAGATGCCCTGCGCCCATATCCAGATCGCCGCCATGATAGGCGTCTGACCCGATGATCTTCCGCATGGCGCCTTTGTCCAGCGGCTCGATCTGGTCATAGCCGTAATCGGTGCGCAGCTTTTCGGCATAGTGCCACGCATGGCGGGCCTCGGCCTCGGACCGGCAGGCATGGGCGATGCCGGGGTAAAAGGTCACCGGCATGGCGTGGCGCTCGATCAGGCCGCGCACCAGCGCCTTTGCCTCTTCGCCCATATCCCACAGGTGCCGTGCCGCCTCGCGTCCGGCCTTGGCTTCCAGCCAATCCTGATCCTGACGCTGGCCGCTGCCCACTTGCCCGCCGTTGCGCCCCGAGGCCCCGAAGCCCACCCGATGCGCTTCGAGCAGCACCACCCGCAGCCCTGCCTGCGCCAGATGCAGCGCGGCGGACAGTCCGGTATAGCCGCCACCGACAATGCAGACGTCGGCGCTGTGTTGGCCTTTCAGCGCCGGAAAGGGGGCCAGAGGTGTCGCTGTGGCCGCGTAGTACGAGGCGGGATATTCGCCCGCGCGATCATTGGCGTGCAGCAGGTTCATACGTTCAAAAGCAGGTGTTCGCGTTCCCACGGGCTGATGACCTGCAGGAACTCTTTGTATTCGTTGCGTTTGACGGAGTCGTAAACCTTGCAGAAATCCTCGCCCAACACCGCCTTGAGCGCTGCATCCTCATCGAGGAGGTCAAGCGCATCGCCCATGTTCACCGGAATTTCGTCGCTGTCGATATAGGCGGAGCCCACGAATTCGGGGCGGGGCAGGCGTTTTTCCATCAGACCCAGATAGCCACAGGCCAGCGTGGCTGCGATGCCGAGATAGGGGTTGCAATCCATGCCCGGCAGCCGGTTTTCCACGCGCCGCGCCGCTGCGGATGAAATCGGCACCCGCAGGCCGGTGGTGCGGTTATCGCGCCCCCATTCCAGATTGATCGGCGCGGCAAAGTCGGGGACATAGCGGCGGTAGCTGTTGACATAGGGCGCCAGCAACGCCACGCCCGCGCCCAGATGGTTCTGCAAACCGCCGATGAAATGCAGGAAAGCCTCGGTTTCTGCCCCTTTGGGCCCCGCAAAGATGTTCTTGCCGCTCTTGGCGTCCACCACGGAAGTGTGGATATGCATGGCCGATCCCGGCTCTCCGGCGATCGGCTTGGCCATGAAGGTGGCAAAACAATCATGCCGCAGCGCCGCCTCGCGGATCAGGCGCTTGAAGAAGAACACGTCATCGGCCAGCCGCACCGGATCGCCATGCGCAAGGTTGAGTTCGATCTGCCCTGCGCCGCCTTCTTGCAGGATGCCATCGATTTCCAGCCCCTGCGCCTCGGCGAAGTCGTAAATGTCGTCGATCACCTTGCCATATTCGTCGACCGCCGACATCGAATAGGCCTGTTTGCCAGCCGCGCGCCGCCCCGTGCGGCCCATCGGGGGCAGGACGGGCATGTTCGGGTCGATGTTGCGCGCGGTCAGGAAGAATTCCATCTCGGGGGCGACGACGGGCCGCCATCCCTGCGCCTCATACAGCGCCACCACCCGCCGCAGCACGTTGCGCGGCGCAAAGGGCACCAGATTGCCCTCTTGGTCCTTGGCGTCATGGATGACCTGCAATGTCACATCCGCCGTCCACGGCGCTGCGGTGGCGGTTGTGAAATCGGGCTCGAGGATCATGTCGGGCTCGGTGAAGGCATCAAACGGGTTGTCCGCCCATTCCCCCGTGATCGTCTGCAAGAAGATGGAATTGGGCAGGAAATAGCTTTTCTGCGTCGCGAACTTGGCGGCAGGCATCGCCTTGCCCCGTGCCACACCGGCGATGTCGCCGATGATGCATTCCACCTCATCCACGCGGCGGTTGCCGATAAAGTCGCGTGCCGCCTCGGGCAGCTTGTCGGTCCATTTCGACATGGGTTCGTCCGTTGCTTGGCCGCCGGAGATCAGGACCGGGGCGCTTTGAAAAAGGCCGCGATGCGCGCGGCAATCGCGGTATCGTCCAAGGGTGTATCCAGTTTCGCCGCCGCTGTCTGCAACAGCGCATCCGGCACCACCCCGATGGCGCGGGTTTTCATCAACCCTTCGACAAATGGCGTGCGAAATTCCGGATGTGCCTGAATGGTCAGCGTGCGGTCATCGTAAAGCAGCGCCGCGTTCTCGCAAAAGCCGTTCTTGGCCAGAACCACCGCCCCCGCGGGACGCTCGACCACCTGATCCTGGTGCCAGGCGTTCAGCGTGATCTGCTGGCCCTCAAAATCATAGGACGTCGGGCCAACCGACCAGCCGCCCGCGAATTTCTCGACCCGCCCCCCCATCGCCTGCGCGATGATCTGATGGCCAAAGCAGATGCCCACCATCGGCACATGTTCCGCATAGGCCGTGCGGATAAACGCCTCCAGCGGCGCGATCCACGGATGGTCTTCATAGACCCCGTGCTTGGACCCGGTGATCAGCCAGCCGTCACAGTCGTGAACCGACCCGGGGAAAACGCCATTGACCACCTGAAAGGTGCGAAAGGCAAATCCGTGGCCGTCCAGCAGCCGCGCGAACATGTCGGGGTAGTCGCCCATCGCGGGCGCAAGGGCTTCGGGCGCGAGCCCTGTTTGCAGAATGCCGATCAGCATGACCTGTCCGAAAAATAACGCAACCACAGCTTTGGGCCGCGCCCCGCCAAGGGTCAAGGGGGCGCGGTCATCAAGGATCAGACCGTATCGAGATAAAGCTCGATCCGCTCTTCCGGAGTCAGGTCCGAAATATAATGCATCTCCTGCCGTTTGGTCAGCACGAAGTTCCGGATCAGCTCCTTGGGCAGGAACCGGTACAGCATGTCGCTGTTCTCGAACGCATCAATCGCTGCCTCCCACGAGCTGGGAATCTGCGGCAGGTCCATTGCATAGGCGTTGCCCGTTACCGGTGGCGGCGGCTCCATCTCGTCCTCCATCCCGACCAGCGCCGCGCCGAGAATGGTGGCCAGCATCAGATAGGGGTTCACATCCCCCCCCGCCACACGATGCTCGATCCGCCGCGCCGAAGGGCTGCCTGCCGGTATCCGGATCGCGGCGGTCCGGTTCTCGTAGCCCCAGCAGATCGCGGTGGGCGCATGACGGCCTGGCACCAGACGTTCATAGCTGTTTTCATGCGGCGCAAAGACCAGCGTCGAATCGTGCATCGCCGCCAGACAGCCGGCCACCGCCTGTTTCAGCGCCGCCGTGCCCTTGGGCCCGCCGGAATCAAAGATGTTGTCGCCTGCCGCATCCAACACCGAAAAATGCGTGTGCAGACCCGACCCGGAATATTCGGCATAGGGCTTGGCCATGAAACTGGCCGCAAAGCCATGCCGCCGCGCCAGACCCTTGACCAGCATCTTGAACAGCCACGCATCATCGGCGGCGCGGAGCGCGTCGTCGCAATGCATCAGGTTCACCTCGAACTGGCCAAGACCGGTTTCCGAGGTCGAGGTATCGGCGGGAATGTCCATCGCCTCGCAGGCATCATACAAGTCGGTAAAGAACGTATCGAATGCATCCAGCGCGCGAATGGACAGCGTTTCCGCCGCCTTGCGCCGCTTGCCGGAGCGGGGGCTGGGCGGCACTTGCAGAGTCTTGCCGGAGTCGTCGATGAGGAAAAACTCAAGCTCCATCGCCACCACCGGCGTCAGCCCGCGCGCCTTGTAACGCTTGACCACTGCATTGAGCGCATGACGGGGATCGCCCTCATAGGGCGCGCCATTCTCGCGGAACATCCAGATCGGCAACAGCGCGGTGGGGGCCTCGAGCCAGGGCATCGGCATGAAGCCGCGCTCGGTGGGTTTCAGAACGCCGTCCTGATCGCCCTGTTCGAACACCATCGGGCTGTCGTCGATATCCTCGCCCCAGATGTCCAAAGACAAAACGGAAAACGGAAAGCGGGTGCCGTCTTTCACCGCCTTTTCGGCATAGCGCGACGGGATACGTTTGCCACGGGCCTGTCCGTTCAGATCGGCGGCCGCCACTCGTATGGTGCGCACTTGCGGGTGCTTACGCAGATAGTCCTTCATCATCATCGCTGGTCGGGGCCTCGCCGGGGGCGCGGCCCGTGGTCCATCCTCGGGTTACGATCTTGCGTCCCGCCTGTGATGCGGGTCCGGACGGGTGTCCGGATAATTTGATCAAATGTAGGCTACTATCGGATCAACTGAGGACGCAAGCGAATTTTGCCGCTCAGATTGGAAGGCAGGTGCCGGTTCAGCCGCGTGTTGATCCGCCCCATCAGCCAGATCAGCAAAAGCGTCAGGATGATGAAGTAGCCCGCCACGATCGGATAGGGGATAAAAGGGTTGAAGGTCTTGTCCGCGAAATAGCTGGCGTAATAAAGCGCATCGCCCCGCTGCTGAAACGCCGGAAAGCCCGAGAAAAACACCAGCGTCGTGGAATGGAACAGGAAGATCGCCTCATTCGTATAGGCGGGCCAGGCGAGGCGCAGCATGGTCGGCCACTGGATCCGGCGGAACTTGGCAAAGCCGGTCAGGCCATAGGCTTCGGCCGCCTCCAGATCGCCCTTGGGGATGGATCGCAGCGCGCCGTGGAAGATCTCGGCCGAATAGGCGGCGGTGTTGAGGAACAGCACAAACAGCGCTCCCGCCCAGGCCTTTGTCGTCCACGCCGTCTGCACCGTGACGCCGAACACGTCAATTCCGGCGCGGGGCAGCAGTTGCAATGCCTCGTAGGCAAGGAAGAACTGGATGAATAAAGGCGAGCCGCGGAACAGAAAGATGAACCATTCCGCGGGCTTGCGGGCAATCGGGTTATGCGAGGCCTTGGCAAAGGCAATCGCATTGGCCAGCACAAAGCCGAACAGCAGCGCCACGACCCCGAAATACACGTTCCAGATCAGGCCCGATCCGATCAGCGTGAATTGCTGGCACAGGGTGAAGTCCGTGCGCGGCAGCAACCGCTCGCCATAGCCCAAGGACCGAAAGGCATAGGCACCGATGGTTTCCCAACAGGTCATATCCCCGCCTTTCGCATCGCTTCGCCCGCCGCCGTGGCCTGACCCTTGGCCAACCGCGCGGCAATGCGGTTCAGCACGATTTCCGACAGGCGCGTGAAGCCCAGATAGAACACCAGCAACGCCATGAAATAATAGAGCCGCCAGTCGGGGTGCGGGTAGTCAAAGGCCTGCGTCTTGGCCCCGCCCAATTCCCGTGCCCAGTAGACGATATCCTGCACACCCAGCAGGAACAGCAAGGGCGTGGCCTTGATCAGGATCAGCCACAGGTTTGACAGGCCCGGCAGGGCGTAAACCCACATCTGCGGCACCAGCACACGGCGGAACACCTGTGACGGGCTAAGACCATAGGCTTCGGCGGTTTCCAGTTGCGCGCGCGGCACCGCCTGCATCGCACCATAAAGGACATTGGCCGCAAAGGCCCCGAAGACCAGCGCGAAGGTCAGCACCGCAAGCATGAAGCCGTAGAACTGATGCACCGTCTGCGGGGCAGACCCGAGCGGCACCTTTGCCTGCGGACACACCCTGAATTCCAACCCGTTGCGCACGGGTTCCACCCAGTCGGGGCAGCGGATCAGGTGCATGATGTATTCGATCCCCTGATCCAGCGCGATCACGAAGAACAGGAAGAACACGATATCGGGCACACCGCGCACCATACCGGTATAACCCTTGCCGATCAGGCGCAGCGCGAAAAACTGGCTGCGCGCCGCCATCGCGCCGAAAAATCCAAACAGCATGGCAATCGGGGCCGTCACCGCCAGCAGCAGCAGCACGGTGCCAAATGCCCAATACATATTCAGGTGCTTACCCGAGGTCAGGTAGCACGACAGCCATGACAGGCCTTCCAGCGATTTGGGATCAGCGCAAAATTCAAACATGCGAAATTGCCCCCGCCCGCAGCGCGCGCGGGGGCCTGTTCATCAGAACACGTCGGCGTCTTCGCCGAACCACTTGATGATCAAGGCGTTCAGCGAACCGTCCTCTTTCATCGAGCCGATGGCGGCGTCAAACTTGCCGCGCAGTTCCGTGTCCGACTGGCGCAGGCCCATGCCCACACCGCCGCCCAGCGTCACGTCATCCGACACGATCACCAGCTGTCCATTCGATTCGTTCACGATTGGAACCAGGTAGTCCTTATCGGCAAACACCGCATCGGCCTCGCCGTTGCGCACCGCTGCGACGGTTTCATCCGGCGTCGCGAACTCCAGCAGCGTCGCGCCAGAAGCCGCGATGTAACCCGATTGGATGGTGTTGACCTGCGCCGCGATCACGCCGCCCTCGATATCGGCATCGGGCGACAGTGCGACATAGGCCGACGGGGCCGGGGGGGTGTAGTTCTGGGTGAAGGAGATCACCTTCGACCGCTCTTCATTGATGTTCATGCCGGCGATGATGGTGTCATAGTTGCCGGACTGAAGGTTCGGGATGATCGAATCCCAATCGGTTGTCACCCATTCACAGGTCAGCTCGGCGCGGCGGCACAGCTCGTCGCCCAGCTCGCGCTCGAACCCGTCCACCTGACCGTTGTCATTGATGAAGTTGTACGGAGGGTAGGCGCCCTCGGTGCCCATGCGCACGACCTGCTGCGCAAAGGCGCTCCCTGCCGTGAGCGCGACAAGCGCGGTGGCGAGCATCAGCTTTTTCATATGTGTCTCCCTAGTTGTTAGCTGTTGTTATGGTTTCGTGTATCGTCAGGCGGTCGCGGAAAGGAAACCGCGCAGACGGGCGGTCTGCGGCGCGCCGAACACCCGCTCCGGCGGTCCTTCTTCCTCGATCAGGCCCTGATGCAGGAAGATGACGTGGTCCGAACAATCGGCCGCCAGTTTCATGTCATGCGTGACGAGGATCATCGTGCGCCCTTCTTCGGCCAGCGCCTTGATCACGCGGATCACCTCTTGCTCCAGTTCCGGGTCCAGCGCGCTTGTCGGCTCGTCGAACAACAGGGCGCGCGGCTCCATGCACAGCGCCCGCGCAATCGCGGCGCGCTGTTGCTGCCCGCCCGACAGCATCGCAGGCCATGCATCGGCCTTGTCGGCAATGCCCACCTTGGCCAGATATTCCCGCGCCTTCGCCTCGACCTCGCCCGGATCGCGCTTCAGCACCGTCACCGGCGCCTCCATCACATTCTGCAGAATCGTCATGTGAGACCACAGGTTGAACTGCTGGAACACCATCGACAGATTTGTGCGGATGCGGGTCACCTGTGCGCGGTCGGCGGGGTGGCGGTTCAGCCCTTCCCCCTTCCAGCGCACCGCCTCGCCCTCAAAGCGAATCTCGCCCTGCTGGCTGTCCTCCAGAAGGTTGCAACACCGCAGCAGCGTCGATTTCCCCGACCCCGACGATCCGATCAGGCTGACGACATGCCCGCGCGGTGCCGTCAGGTCCACACCCTTGAGCACCTCGAGCGAGCCATAGGCCTTGTGCAGACCCCGAATCTCGATCACCGGGGTGCCCACGCCATTGGCCGCGCCGGGAATGGGCGCGGGCTTGGTCCGATCACTCTCGCTCAGATGGGCAGTGGTCACTTTGCCTCGCGCCGTTTGGAACAGTTGATCAAATTAGGACGCAAGATTGCTCCCTTTGCAACGCCCTTTGTGACAGACGCAGCGGCAGATGCCGCGGCTTTTATCACCTTTCGCCTTGAATTTGGGCGGGGGCAGGGGGGATGGGCAGAGCCAGATACGCGCTTTGCGGGATATCGACAATCCCTTGCAGGCCAAGGTTGAGCCGCTCTGCCTCGCCCAGAGCCGCAATCGCCTCGGCGACTGCCTCAAAGATCGCCCTGCGCGGCGCGCCCTTGGCGGCAATCAGCGGCAGGCCCGGCGTGGGCCTGGTCTGCGCAAACACGCGCAAGCGTGCTGCAAAGCCGTCGTGGCGGCACAACAGCCGCCATGTCACCGCATCGATTGCCGCGAAATCCGCTCTCCCCTCGGCCACCGCCCGCGCGCTTTCGCGGTGGCTGCCTGTTTGCAGCGCAGGAAAAAGTGGCACGCCTAGGCTTTGAAAATGCTCATGCACCGCGGCCCAGCCCGATTGCGACAATGCCTCGTTGAACGCGAGTGCCGCGCCGCCGAATGCCGCCGCATCGGTGCGCGCATCATCCGCCCGCGCGATCAGCACCGAGCGGTAATAGCCCGGCGGGCATCCGTCGACGCCATAATCCGGCGTGCCGATCAGCGTGACCTGCCCGTGCAACCGTGCCCGAAACGGCAGACCGCAGGTTTGCGACAACACGAGGCTCGGCGCCTGCCATGCGGGCCAATAGGCCCCGTCGCCTCGCGAAAGTTCATGTGGCGCCTCAATTCCGCGCGCTTGCAATCCGTCGCGGATGTGACGCCACAGCCTATCCGTAGCCTCGCGCGTCTCGGCGCGGTCATACATGGCAAGCGAGGCAATCACCCTTTGGCCGCCCGCTGGCGGGCCAGCGCCGATTCCACATCCGTGAGCCCCAGCAGATTGGCAACCAGACGCAGCAACCTGTCCTCTTCGGCATTGCGTCCGCCATCCGACAGCGCGACAGACCACAGCGCCTGCAGCAGACTGTTGCGGTCCTCTTGCGCGGTCGCGGCCTTGATGGCGCGGGTGAAGCGCACGGTGTCGGGGGCTTCGGCCTCCAGCACCTCGGCCTCTTTGCGCAGGCTGGCGGCGGCAAAGGGCGACAGACCGTGCATGGCGGCCATGACCCTGTCGATCTGCGCAACCTCGGCAGCGGCATAATCGCCGTCAGACCGCGCCACGCGCACCATCAGCGCGCAGAGCGCAAGGCGCGCATCGGGTTCGGGCAGTCGCGCGGGGGCAGGGGCCAGAAGGCCGGAGAGGAGTCTTTCAAACATGGATCAGACATAGGCCGCAGCCGGGCCAAGGGCAAGAAGCTCAGCCCGTGCAATACTCTTGCGACTTGGTCCAGCCTGCGATGTCCGATCGTTTCGATGCCGACCGGAACGGCCCCCAGTCACGCCCGATGCCCTGATTGCCGCTGCCCGCAACCACACCGTCGCGGCCCACCTGGGTCGACATGATCTTGATGGCGCAGGCCAGATTTGCCTCGCCGTTCTTGAGCGCTTCGGGGCTGGTCGCCTCGCAGCGATAGGCGCGGGCGGTCTGGGGCGAGATCTGCATCAGGCCGATATAGCGCCCGCCGCCGCCCGACGCGCGGGGGTTCCATGTGCTTTCATGCTTGGCGGTCGCCGACAGCAGCCCTGCCCAGAACGCACGGCGCTCGGTCAGAGACGCGTCATCATATCCGGGGCACCAGCGCTGGATATCGGCAGGCACGCGTGCCGCCAGCACCGCATCCTGCGCGGCGATCATGTTCATCGAGGTGCGTGTCCAGTTGGCCGCTTCCGGTCGGTGATCCCAGCGCATGGCGGGGGGCTCGCTTGTGTCTTTCCCGGTGGCACCGGCCACACAGCCGGCAAGAATGAACGTCGAAAGAGCGACAAGCGAAAGGGAAGCGCGCATCAAAAAGACCATCGGTGGCACCGCACCTCTGTGCGCGGCCCCGAGGCGATAGGCTGCAACGCCCTGTGCGAACAACCCCGCCATGCGGATGTCGGCAGCAATCCGCCAGTTCCACCCCTTGCCCCACGGCGTTTGCCCGCCTAAAGACAGGGGGAAACTTAAGGAGTGCGCCATGCTGGACCTGACCTACACCGCGCCGACCCCCAAGGTGATTGCCGGGGCAAAGCACGATTGGGAACTTGTCATCGGAATGGAAATCCATGCGCAGGTGTCTTCCAACGCCAAGCTCTTTTCGGGTGCCTCCACCAGTTTCGGCGCGGAGCCGAATGCCAACGTGGCCTTCGTGGATGCCGCCATGCCCGGCATGTTGCCCGTCATCAACGAATTCTGCGTGGAACAGGCAGTGCGCACGGGGCTTGGTCTCAAGGCGCAGATCAACCTGTTCTCTGCCTTCGACCGCAAGAACTATTTCTATCCCGACCTGCCGCAGGGCTATCAGATCAGCCAGCTTTACCACCCCATCGTGGGTGAGGGCGAGGTGCTGGTCGAACTCTCCCCCGGCGTCGCCCGCCGGGTGCGGATCGAGCGCATCCATCTGGAGCAGGACGCGGGCAAGTCCATTCACGACATGGACCCGGCGATGTCTTTCGTCGATCTCAACCGCACCGGCGTGGCCCTGATGGAAATCGTCAGCCGGCCCGACATCCGCGGCCCCGAAGAGGCTGCCGCCTATGTCGGCAAGCTGCGCCAGATCTTGCGCTACCTTGGCACCTGTGATGGCAACATGCAGAACGGCAACCTGCGCGCCGATGTGAACGTTTCGGTCTGCCGCCCCGGTGCCTATGAACGTTATCAGGAAACGCAGGATTTCAGCCATCTGGGCACCCGCTGCGAGATCAAGAACATGAACTCGATGCGCTTCATCCAGCTGGCCATTGACTATGAAGCCCGCCGCCAGATCGCCATTCTGGAAGATGGCGGCAAGGTCGAGCAGGAAACCCGGCTCTATGACCCCGACAAGAACGAAACACGTTCCATGCGGTCAAAGGAAGAGGCGTTTGATTACCGCTACTTCCCGTGCCCAGACCTGCTGCCCTTGGAGATCGAACAGGGGTGGGTCGATGACATCGCAGCCTCGATGCCCGAACTGCCCGATGCAAAGAAGGCCCGCTTCATGGGCGATTTCGGCCTGACCGATTATGACGCCAACGTGCTGACCGCCGATCTCGACTCGGCCGCGTTCTTCGAATCGGTGGCGCAGGGACGTGACGGCAAGATCGCCGCCAACTGGGTCATCAACGAACTCTTCGGCCGGCTCAACAAGGTGGGTCTTGCCATCGCGGAAAGCCCCGTCTCGGCTGCGCAACTGGGCGGCATGCTTGATCTGCTGGCCAAGGGCGAGATCACCGGCAAAATGGCGAAGGGCCTGTTCGAAATCCTGTGGACCGAGGGTGGTGATCCTGCCGAACAGGCGGCAAAACACGGGATGAAGGCCGTAACCGATACGGGCGAGATCGAACGCGCGCTCGATGCGCTGATCGCGGCCAACCCCGAACAGGTGGAAAAGGCCAAGCTGAACGCCAAACTGGCCGGCTGGTTCACGGGCCAGGTGCTCAAGGCCACCGGCGGCAAGGCCAACCCCGCCGTCGTGAATGCGATGGTGGCGCAGAAACTCGGGCTGTGACGCTGCTGGGCCGCTTTCGCGCGGCCCTTGGCCGCGACGATGCCACGCTGCTGGCGCGGGCGCGGGCCGATCTGCGCTTGGGTCTGGGGCTGAACCCGCCTGCCTGCCTGCCGCCCCTGAACCGCGCCATCGCCGCGCTGGAACGCCTGCCCAACACGTCCGAGGTGGCGCTGATGCTGGGCCGCGCGCTGTGTGCCAAGGCGCGGGCAGAGCCCGGCACTGCGGCCCCCGTCCTGCGCGCGCGGGCGGTCGCCAAACTGCGCGCCATGATCGACACGCCGCGGGTGCCTGCCACCGAAAAGGCCGCGCTCTGGGCGGCTCTTGCGCAGGCTTGGATGCCGCTGCCGGCCGATGCCGACAATCCCGATCTTTGCCACCGCCAGTTGCTGCGCGCCTTCGAGGCGCAGACCGAAGCGCTGGTGGTGCCCTCGGCGGCAGCGCATCTGGTCATGGCCGAAATCGCCCTCGCGCTCAGCCGCTCCCCGCTTTGCGCCCAGCCGAGGGACATGGCCGAGGCCGTGCGGCGTCATGTGCAGGCCGCGCGCGCGCTTGGCCCCGATGCCGATGAATTGACCACCGCCCATGCGCTGATTTCCGCCACGCGCGCGCTTTTTCCGGGTCCTTCCGGTCCTGCCACCTCGGCCTGACGCGCGCCTTCCCCTAGAGATAGCGGTCCGCCCTTCGCCAACCTACCAGATGGGGCGATTGTTGCGGCGCTGCCCGCAGGTCCTTGAAATCTGCGGCTCCGCCTTGGCCTTGTTGCCCAAATCCCGCTATTCTGCCCCCTGTCAAACTGCGGGAGCCATCATGCAGCGCTATGAATTCAAGGTCATTCCAGCCCCCAAGCGGGGCGAGAAATTCCGTGGTGTCAAAACCACCGAAGATCGTTTTGCCCAGACGCTGACGCAGGTCATGAACACGCTGGGGGCCGAAGGGTGGGATTACGTTCGCGCCGACACGCTGCCTTGCGATGAGCGTGCAGGCCTGACCGGAACCAAGACCACCTACCAGAATATGCTGGTGTTTCGCCGCCCGCTGGCGCAAGGCGTGGCCGCAACTGCGCCCTTGGCTGCTGCGGCTGTCACCGATCCGGCCATCGCCGCACACAGCCTGCGGGCAGATGCCGCCCCCGCAGCCGATGTGCCAGCCCTGAAACTCGGGGGCGCTCAGGTGCCGCTGGGGGCAGCCCCCGCCATTGGTCCCGCCAAATCGGAAATCGCCGCCGAATAGGTGCGGCAGGGTCAGCCTGCCGCGGCCACCGCCTCCGGCAGCACCTCTTCCAGCACATCCAAGGCGGCGTCATCGCCCAGACTGATGCGGATGCAGCGGTCCAGCGGTGCCACAGCCGGCATGCGGATGAAGACGCCCCGCGCCACCGTCTCGCGCAGGATCACGCGGGCGTGGTCGCCGTCGCGCCCGCAGTCCACCGTCACGAAATTGGTGGCCGAGGGCAGGGGGCGCAGGCCGTTGGCTTGGGTGATCCGCGCCACCCGCGCCCGCGCCGTGATGATCCGCGCCCGCACCTCGGCCAGCCAGTCCTGATCTTGCAGGGCCGCCAGCGCGCCGATCTGGGCCACCCGCCCCATGCCGAAATGGTCACGCACCTTGTCAAAGGCCCGCGCCAGTTCGGGACGGGCAATCGCATAGCCGACCCGTGCTCCCGCCATGCCATAGCCTTTGGAAAATGTGCGTAGCCGGATCACCTGCGGGTGGTCGGGATCGATCCTCGGGATCGTTCCATCGGGCGCGAGGTCGGCATAGGCTTCGTCCAGCACAAGGAGGCTATGGTCCGGCAGGTTGGCCACCATCTCCTCGATCACCGCCGCCCGATGATGGCTGCCCATCGGGTTGTCGGGGTTGGCGAGGTAGATCAGGCGCGCGCCGGTCTGCCTTGCACTGTCCAGCAGGGCCTGCGGGTCTTCGTGATCGCCGCTGTAAGGCACGCGGTGCAGCGCCCCGCCATAGCCCGCCACATGGAAGGCAAAGGTGGGATAGGCCCCGAGCGAGGTGACCACGGGGGTGCCCGGCTCCAGCGTGAGGCGGCACAGGAGGCCCAGAAGCCCGTCGATGCCGCCGCCCAGCACGAGATGGGCAGGGGTCACGCCGTGATGCGCGGCGAGGGCGGCCTTCAGGTCATGCCCCTCGGGGTCGGCATACATCCAGACCCCCGCCACCGCCTCTTGCATCGCGGCGCGGGCCTTGGGGGAGGGGCCGAACAGGCTCTCGTTCGCCCCCAGTCTGGCGCGGAAGGGCCTGCCCTGCTGGCGCTCCAGCGTCTCGGGGCCGGTGAAGGGCACGGTGGCGGGCAGGGAGGCGGCGAGGGGTGTGAGAAATCGGGTCATGATGGGGGCAGAGTGGCGGGAAATACCGCACAGGGCAAGGGGGGAGCCCGCTGTGTTACAAAGCGGGCTTCCTAGATAAATCAAGGGCTTGCCCTGCCGTCTTCAGGCTTTCTTAACTCTTGCCCGCACAAGCGCCTGCGCTCAGTCGCGCAGGAAGCGGCGGCGGGCCTCTTCGGCCATGGCCTGCCGCATCTCCAGCCGGGCAAGTTCTGCCATCGCCGCCTTGCGCGCGGCCTCATCCGTCAGGCTGGCCAGATGCGCGCGCTGGGCGATCACCTGCTTTTTCAGCGTGATCTCCTCGGGCAGGACGCCCGCCTGCGCCATGATGCGGAAGCCCACCGCATCGCCCGCACTGACGAAGGCATCGCCCGGGCGTTCGGGCAGCGGCTTGCCCTCTCCCTCAAGCCCCTGCAACTGGCCTTGCAGGCGGGATTTCTGGATCTGGCGTTCGGCGAGTCGGGATAGCCAAGACATGTGCGGACCTCCTGTTCCTTTCCAAGATGGGCCTTGCACGGGCCGAAAAAAAGGGGGGCTGTCTGCCCCCCTTCGTCGCTGCGCTCCTCATCCCCCCGAGGATATTTGTGAACAGATGAGGACCCGAGCGGATTTCATCTGTTCTTAAATATCCCCGCCGGAGGCTCCCCCCGGCGGTCCGGGCGTGCCGGTCAGCCGATTTCGGCCAGCCGTGCCATCGCGGCGCGCAGCGTCGCGGCTTCTTCCTCGCGGGCGGCGAGGTTGGATCGCGCCTCTTCCACCACGTCCTCGGGGGCCGAAGCGGCGAAGGCGGGGTTGTTCAGCCGGCCCTTTAGCCCGCCGATTTCCTTGGCCAGCTTGTCGAGTGTCTTTTGCAGGCGGGCCTTTTCCTCGGCGATGTCGATGACGCCTTCGAGCGGGATCGCGAAGGTCGCGCCTTCGGCGGCCACGGTGATCGCGCCCTTGGGGGCGGCATCGGCGCGGGTGAGGCTGGCGATGCGGGCAAGCCGCTGGATCAGTGCCTCGTTGCTGGCCCATGCGGCCTGCGCCGTTTCGGTCATCGCGGTGGCGACCAGATCGAGTTTCAATCCGGCAGGCACATGCACCTGCGCGCGGGCCGAGCGGATATCGTCGATCAGGGCGGTGACCCATGTCATTTCCGCCATCGACGGCGCGTCGATCAGGGTGGCGGGCAGGGCGGGCCAGTCGGTGTGCACCAGACGTCTGGCGCGGGTGCCGGTGGTGTGCCAGAGTTCTTCGGTGATGAAGGGCATGAAGGGGTGCAGGAGGATCATAGACTGATCCAGCACCCATGCCATCGTGGCGCGCGTCTCGGCCGCCTGTTCGCCATCGAACAGCGGTTTGGCGAATTCGACATACCAGTCGCAGACCTTGCCCCAGACGAATTTGTAGAGCACGTCGGCGGCCTGATCGAAGCGGTAGTTTTCCAGCGCCTCGGAAACCTCGGTCGCGGCCTTGGCGGTTTCGCCGATGATCCAGCGGTTCACGGTGGCGCTGGCCTGCGGCGGCGCGCTTTGGGTGGCGTGGCCTTCCCAGACGCCGTTCATCTCGGCAAAGCGGCAGGCGTTCCAGAGCTTGGTGCCGAAGTTGCGGTAGCCCGCGATGCGGGCGGTGTCGAGTTTCAGCACGCCGCCGAGGCTGGCCATCGCCGCATTGGCGAAGCGCAGCGCGTCGGCGCCGTATTCGTCGATGATCTCCAAGGGGTCGATGACATTGCCGAGGGATTTCGACATCTTCTTGCCCTTGGCGTCGCGCACGAGGCCATGCAGGTAGACGGTGTTGAACGGCACCTGACCCACCACCGCAAGTTGCATCATCATCATGCGGGCGACCCAGAAGAAGATGATGTCCTGCCCTGTGATGAGGGTGGAGGTGGGGAAATACCTTTGCAGTTCCGGGGTTTGTTCCGGCCAGCCCAGTGTGCCGATCGGCCAGAGGCCGGAGGAGAACCATGTGTCGAGCACGTCGGGGTCGCGCCAGACCGGATAGACCAGATGGGTCGGGTCCTGGCTGAGGGTATAGTCGGCCAGTGCCGCCGCGAAGGTTTCCACCGCCGCCTGCCGGTCTGCAACCTCGACCACGCGGGCGGTGTTGAGCGGCTGGGGCAGGGCGGCCAGATCATCGCGGAAGCGTTCCGTCACCGCCGCGACGCTGTCGGCGCAGTGGAAGCGCGACTCGCGCGCGAGATAGCCGCCATCGCCGAGGATGGTCAGGATTTCGACCTGATCGAGCGCATTGTCGCCTTCGTCATCGACAAAATCGGCGGCGTCGATGGACAGGCCATACCAGACCGGAATCTGGTGGCCCCACCAGAGCTGGCGGCTGATGCACCAAGGCTCGATGTTCTCCAGCCAGTGGAAATAGGTTTTCTCGCCCGACTCCGGGATGATCTTTGTGGCCCCTGTGCGCACCGCATCGAGCGCGGGGCCGACGATTTTTGCGGTGTCGACGAACCACTGGTCGGTCAGCATCGGTTCGATCACCACCTTGGAGCGGTCGCCGAAGGGCTGCATGATCTTCTTCGCCTCGACCACCGGTTCGCGGCGGAGGTGTTCCGATCCTGTCTCGGGGTCGGTTTCCTTGATCAGCGTGGTGACGGCAAGGCCGATGGCGTTGATATCGGCGATGACTGCCTTGCGTGCCTCGAACCGGTCAAGCCCGCGGTATTTCTCGGGAACGAGATTGAGGCTGTCGACCTCGGCCTCGGTGGCGGGGGAGCCTGCGGCAATCTCGCGGGCGCGGGCGACGGCCTCGGCATAGGGCGCGCCATCGGCGCGCATGTGGCCGCGCGTGTCCATCAGGCGGTAGCAGGGGAGGTTATTGCGCTTGGCGACGGCGTAGTCGTTGAAGTCATGCGCGCCGGTGATCTTCACCGCGCCGGAGCCGAAGGTCGGGTCGGGGTATTCGTCGGCGATGATCGGGATCAGGCGGTCGCAGAGCGGCAGGTGGACCATCTTGCCGACGATGGGCGCATAGCGTGCGTCGGAGGGATGCACGGCCACGGCGCCATCGCCCAGCATGGTTTCGGGGCGGGTGGTGGCGATTGAGATGTAGTCGCGCGTCTCGCGCAGGGTGACGTTCCCCTCGGCGTCCTTTTCGATATATTCATAGGTCTCGCCGCCCGCGAGGCGGTATTTGAAGTGCCACATATGGCCCGCGACCTCGATATTCTCGACTTCGAGATCGGAGATCGCGGTTTCGAAATGGGGGTCCCAGTTCACGAGGCGCTTGCCGCGGTAGATCAGGCCCTTGTGATACATGTCCACGAAGACCTTGATGACGGCGTCGTGGAAGTTGCCCGCTTCGCCCTCGGGCGCGTTGGGGGCGCCGGACATGGTGAAGGCCTCGCGCGACCAGTCGCAGGAGGCGCCGAGGCGTTGCAGCTGGCCGATGATGGTGCCGCGCGAGGATTGTTTCTGCTGCCAGACGCGGGCGAGGAAGGCGTCGCGGCCCATGTCGCGGCGGGTCGGCTCGCCGTTTCTGGCCATTTCGCGTTCGGTCACCATTTGCGTCGCGATGCCGGCGTGGTCGGTGCCGGGCTGCCAGAGGGTGTCATCGCCCATCATCCGGTGCCAGCGGGTGAGGATGTCTTGCAGCGTGTTGTTGAAGGCATGGCCCATGTGCAGGCTGCCGGTGACGTTCGGCGGCGGGATCATCACGGAAAAGGCCGGGCGACCGGGCTTGGCATTGGCTCCGGCGGCGAAGGCGTTTTCGTTCAGCCAGAGCGCCGAGATCCGGGCTTCGGCCTCGGCGGCGTTGAAGGTCTTTTCCATCGGCATGGGCATCATCCTCTGCGGTTGCAGGGGACTTAGCGAATTAGGGCGCAAAGGCCAAGGGGCAGGGCGGGCCGCGCGGGGGCTTTCGCGCGGCGTTTCCGGTCGGGCCAACCCTTTCAGGGCGGGCCGACGAGGGCGAAGATCGCGCCGCGGCTGTCGGCGGCATAGCAGACAAAGGCGCCGCCCGGCACTTCGATGGGGCCGTGCAGGGGTGTGCCGCCTTGCGCCGTGATCCGCGCCATCGCCGCCGCGATGCTTTCGGTGCCGAAGACAGGCAGCCAGTGGGGCGGGGTCCGGGGCTGTGACAGGGCCATGAGGCCGCCGATATCCCCCGCGCCGCGGCGCACCATCTGATAGGTGCCCATCGGCCCCATATCCATGGCCGTGCCGGCCTGCCAGCCGAGGAGGGCGGTGTAGAAGGCCAAGGCGGCGGCGGGATCGGGGGTTTGCAGCTCGTGCCAGTTGGCATGGCCTGCGGCCTGCTGGTCAAAGGCCGCCCCCGGCTGGCCATCGGCGGGCTGCATCAGGCCGAAGACCGCGCCCTGCGGGTCGGCGATGATCGCATAGCGTCCGGTGCCCGGAATGTCGTCGGGGCCTTGCAGGACGCTGCCGCCCAGATCGCGGGCGCGGGCGGCGGTGGCGTCGCAGTCGTCGACCGCGAAATACATCATCCAGACCTCTGACATGCCGCCATCGGGTGCCATGAGGCCCGCCACCATATCGGTGCCCATGCTGGCGATGGTGTAGTCGAAGCCCGGCACGCCCGCATCGGCGAAGTGCCAGCCCATCACGGGGCCGTAGAACGCCGCCGAGGTGGAACTGTCGGCGGTGGCGAGTTCATACCAGAAGGGAAGGCCCTGAACGCTCATGCCGCACCCTTGACCAGAACCGGCACAAAGCCGCCATAGATCATGCGCTTGCCGTCAAAGGGCATGTCGGCCATTTCTTCGGGCGTCACCGCCTCTTCCATCGCCTTGTAGGCGGCGTTGCGGGTGTCCTTGTCGGGCCATGTCATGAAGCAGACCACCACCGTTTCGCCTTCGGCCAGATCGACGGAGCGCAAAAAATCGGTGTGCTTTCCGGCGGGCACATCGTCGCCCCATGCCACCATAAGAGAGAGGGCGCCACGTTTTTCGAAGGCGGGCCACCATTTGTCTTCATGCGCGATATAGGCGTCGCGGCGGCCCGTGGGAACCGGAACAACGAAGGCATCGAGATAGGCCATTGTCTTTCCCTCCTGTTTGCACTTGCCGGAGCAGGCTTGCAAAGTTAGTTACAAAAAACAACTAAAAGATGGGGACGATGACCGGAATCCGCCGAAGCTACGAGGAAGGCTGCATTGCGGCCCATGCGCTTGACCTGATCGGGGACCGCTGGGCGCTGCTGGTGGTGCGCGAACTGATGCTGGGGCCACGCCGCTTTGGCGCGATTCGCGCAGGGCTGCCTGGGGTGAGCGCCAATATCCTGACGCGGCGGCTGGAGGAGCTGGAGGCGGCAGGGCTTGTGCTGCGCGAGGCGCTTCGGGAGGGGGCGGGGTTTCAGAGCTATCGGCTGACCGAGGCGGGGATGGGGCTGTGGCCGGTGATCCGCGCGCTGTGCCGCTGGGGCGCGGCGATGCCGGGGCATGACCCGAGCCTGTTCATCAGCCCGGTGTCCTTGATGCTGTCGCTGCGGGCGATGTGCGCGCGCGGGCGGGCCGGGCCGCACGAGGCGGTGATGATCGCGGCGGGGGAGTCCTTCGTGATCCGCACCGCGCCCGGTGCCTTCCGGGTGGAGCGCGGAGAGGCGGCGGGGGCGGGGCTGCGGTTCGCAGGCAGCACCAATGCGCTTGCTGCCACGCTTTACGGCCCGATGCCGCTTGCGCAATGCGCCGCGGGGCTGATCGGGTTCGAGGGCGATCCGGCGCAGGGGCAGGCCTTTGTCGACCTGTTCTCGCTGCGCCCCGAAGCGGCGGGCTAGACCGCGCGGTCTATCTTGGTGCTGAGGTGGATCAGGCTTTCCGAGGAGTGGACGCCCGTCATCGCGCCGATCTGGTCAAGCACCTGATCGAGCACCTGCGTGTTCGGGCAGGCGATCTGCAGCAAGAGATCGACGCGGCCCGAGGTGGTATAGACCCGCTCCACCTCGGAAATCGACTTGAGGCGGGTGAGGAGGGCGGCCTGCGTGCGCGGCTCTATCGTGAGCAGGACGGTGGCGCGCAGGCGGTTGGGATCGGCCCCCTGACCCAGCTTCAGCGTGTATCCGGCAATGGTGCCATTGTCTTCCAGACGTTCCAGCCGCGCCTGGATGGTCGAGCGCGCAACCTTGAGCCTGCGCGCCAGCATGGCCAGCGACAGCCGCGCGTCGGCGCGCAAAAGGGCGATGATGTTGCGATCGAGTTCATCCATACGATTTGACCGATGTTTTCGTCATTATAACGACCCTGCGCTGCGATTATATAGTTTTGTTCGGTGCGATTGTGCCCCATATGGCGCATCCTACGTTGCAGGAAAAGGGCGGCTCATACGCACCTGGCCTGGTTTTAGATAACCACGCTGGTGCCCGGCCCCGTTCGCAGCAACGGTCAAGGGCTCTGCGTCTTGTTGGCAAGGAAGGAAACGCCGATGGGACTGTCGAAAACGATCTGGACAAATCCGACCGAATATCTGCGGGTAGAGCAACCCGTTGATCCGGTGCTGTTTTTTGCGCCGACCATGGTGCAGGCCGCGGCCCGCCGGTTCATCGACGGCTTTCCGGGCATGGTGACCTATGCGGTCAAGTCCAACCCCAGCGACGAGATGATCGAGAACCTCGCCGCCGCCGGCGTGCGTGGCTATGATTGCGCGAGCGGTTTCGAGATTGACCTGATCCGCCGTCTGGCCCCCGATGCGGCCATCCATTACAACAACCCCGTGCGCGCGCGCCACGAGATCGCCTATGCGGTCGAGCGCGGCGTGAAATCTTACAGCGTTGATTCTCGGTCCGAACTCGACAAGCTGATCGAGATGGTTCCGGCGGAAGGCACCGAGATTTCGGTGCGTTTCAAACTGCCGGTGGCGGGTGCGGCCTATAACTTCGGGGCCAAGTTCGGGGCCACGGCGGACGTGGCTGTCGATCTGCTGAAAACGGTGGCCGAGGCCGGGTTCATCCCGTCGCTGACCTTCCACCCCGGCACGCAATGCACCGACCCCAAGGCGTGGGAATCCTACATTCTGGAGGCTGCCGAGATCGCACGGCGCGCCGGTGTGACGATCGCCCGGCTGAACGTGGGCGGCGGTTTTCCGAACCACCGGCTGAACGGCGTGGCGCCGCAGCTTGAGGAGACCTTTGCGCTGATCGACCGCGTGTCGACCGAAGCCTTCGGGGCCGACCGTCCGCTGCTGATCTGCGAGCCGGGACGGGCGCTGTGCGGCGATGCCTATACGCTGGCGGCACGGGTCAAGGCGGTGCGCGACGACACGCATGTGTTCCTGAACGATGGTGTCTATGGCACGCTGACCGAATTGCCGCTGATCGGGGTGATCGACCGGATGGAAGTGCTGTCGGGCGCGGGCGAGAAGCGTGTGGCCGAGGATGTGCCGCGCATCATCTTCGGGCCGACCTGCGATTCCGTCGACCGTCTGCCGGGTGACATCGCGCTGCCGGGTGATATTGCCGAGGGCGATTTCCTGATCGTGCATGGCATGGGGGCCTATTCCACCGTGACCAATTCGCGCTTCAACGGCTTTGGCAATCTGGGTGTTGCCACGGTGCTGTCGCTCAAGGTCTGATCCGGGGCCGCTCATCGCGCGTGACCGCGCTCTTCGCTTGCCGGGAGTCCGGCCTGTAACGCCTCTGGCTGGACAAATCCGGCCGGGGGCGTAACTCTTTGTGCGGCAGGCAAAGGGGTGGGTCATGAGCGGGTTCGGCAAGGCGCAAGGTGTTGGACGGCATGAAGATATCCGGTTCCTGACCGGGCGCGGGCGCTATGTGGACGACATCGCGCCCGCGGGGGCCTTGCACGCGCTGTTCCTGCGCTCGGATCATGCGCATGGCGAGATTCTGGCGCTGGATCTGGCGGCGGCGCGGGCGATGCCGGGGGTGCATCTGGTGCTGGATGCGGCGGCGCTGGAGGCGCTGGGCGTGACGCTGGGCATGAAGGGCGCGCGGTTGCGCAATGCCGATGGCAGCATGGGCGCGGGGCCGGAGCGGCCGGTGCTGGCGCGGCGCCGCGTGCGCCATGTCGGCGAGGCGGTGGTGATGATCGTCGCCGAGACGCTGGCGGCGGCGCAGGATGCGGCCGAGGCGGTCGGGCTGGACATCGCGCCCTTGCCGGTGGCGCTGGCGGTGGCCACGGGCGGGCCGGAGGTGCACGCAGAGGCGCCGCAGAACCGCGCCTATGACTGGCAGATCGGTGATGCGGCGGCGGTGGAGGCGGCGTTCGAGACCGCCGCGCATCGGGTATCGCTGGAGGTGATCCACAACCGCATCATCGTGAACGCGATGGAGCCGCGCGGCTGTTTTGCCGAATGGGAGAACGGGCGGCTGCATCTGGCGGTGAACGGGCAGGGCGTGTGGAACCAGCGCAACGAGCTGGCGCGGATGCTGGGCCTGCCGCGTGACGCGGTGCGAGTGACCAATCCGGACGTGGGCGGCGGTTTCGGGATGAAGGCGATGACCTATCCCGAATATGTCTGCGTGGCGGCGGCGGCGCGGGCGCTGGGCCGGCCGGTGCGCTGGAGCGCGACGCGCGGGGAATCGATGCTGACCGACAATGCGGGGCGCGATCTGGTGGCAGTGGCGGAGCTTGCCTTTGACGAGGGGCTGCGCGTGACGGGCTACCGCGTTAACCTTGTGTCCAACCTCGGGGCCTATAACTCGCAATACGGGCAACCCATCCAGTCGGAGTTGTTTTCCAAGGTGCTGACCGGGGTTTATGACATCAAGGCGGCGCATCTACGCGCGGTGGGGGTCTATACCAACACCACGCCCGTCGATGCCTATCGCGGGGCGGGGCGGCCCGAGGCGATTTTGACCATCGAACGCGCGATGGATGAGGCGGCGCGCCAGTTGGGGGTGGACCCGTTCGATCTGCGGATGCGCAATTTCATCAGGGATTTTCCCTATCGCAGCGCCACGGGAGAGCTGATTGATGTGGGGGATTTCCCCCGCGTGCTGACCCGCGCCAAGGCCGAGGCGGATGTGGCGGGGTTCGCGGCCCGCAAGGCCGAGAGCGCGGCGCGCGGCAAATTGCGCGGCATCGGGCTTGCCACCTATATCGAGAGCATTCTGGGCGATCCCGACGAAACCGCGCGGCTGGTGCTGGATGCCGGCGGGGGCGCGACGCTCTATGTCGGCACCCAGTCGAACGGGCAGGGGCATGAAACGGTCTATGCCCGCATGGTGGCGGAATGGACCGGCCTGCCGGAACATGATGTGCGGATCGTGCAGGGCGATTCCGATGCCATCGCCAAGGGTGGCGGCACGGGCGGCTCCCGCTCTGTCACCGTGCAGGGCACGGCGATGCGGGCAACGGTGCAAAGCATGGTGGCGGGGTTCAACGCCTTTCTGGCCGAGGAATGGGCGGTGGAGGCCGTGCGCTTTGACGGGCGCACCTTCGGGGCCGAGGGCAGCAACATGCGCCTGACGCTGGCAGAGGCGGCAGAGCTTGCGCGGGAGCGCGGGCGCGATGATGTGCTCGATGTCAGCGAAACCACGCGTCTGGACGGGCGCAGCTTTCCCAACGGCGCGCATGTTGCAGAGGTGGAGGTGGACCCCGAAACCGGAGCGCTGGTGATGGACCGCTATACGGTGGTGGATGATTTCGGAACGCTGATGGCCCCCGAACTGGCCATCGGTCAGGTGCATGGCGGCGTCGCGCAGGGGTTTGGGCAGGCTGTGTGCGAGGCCGCATGTTATGACGCGGAGGGGCAGCTTCTGTCGGCCAGTTTCATGGATTACGCGATGCCGCGCGCCGCCGATCTGCCGATGGTCGCCTTCAGCAGCGAGCCTGTGCCATCCGTGATGAACCCCTTCGGCATGAAAGGGTGCGGCGAGGCAGGCACTGTGGGCGCGCTGGGGGCGATTTCCAATGCGGTGCGGGACGCCTTGGCGCCCTGCGGGGTGGCGCGGGTGGACATGCCCTTTACGCCTTCACGCATCTGGCACTGGTTGAGGGAGGCTGGCCACGTCCCTTCTTGACCGCATCAGGCAATGGTTCCGCCCGTCGCCACAGGTGGAAACCGAAGGCAACGCGCCCCCTGTCGGTCCGGGGCGGGGGCGGGTGGACCATGTGGTGATCCTTGACGGCACCATGTCGAGCCTTCAGCCCGGGCATGAAACCAACGCAGGGTTGGCCTTTCACCTGATCGGCCAGCCGGTGCCGGGGGTGCGGCGGCGGCTGTATTATGAACCGGGGTTGCAGTGGGAAGGCTGGCGCAACCTTGCCTCCGTCGCGCAGGGGCGCGGGATCAACCGGCAGATCCGCCGCGCCTACGGATGGCTGGCCAGCCAGTATCGCCCCGGCGACCGGATTTTTCTGTTGGGCTATTCGCGCGGCGCGTTCGCGGTGCGATCCCTTGCGGGGGTGATCGACCGCGTGGGCTTGCTGCGGCATGATCTGGCGACAGAGCGTAACGTGCAACTGGCCTACCGCCATTACATGCAGGGGCCGGATAGCCCCGCCGCACGGGTTTTTGCGCAGAACACCTGCCATAGCGCCGCGCCGATCGAGATGGTCGGGGTCTGGGATACGGTCAAGGCCCTCGGCCTGCGGCTGCCGTTCCTGTGGATGCTGACCGACCGCCAGCATGCTTTCCATAACCATCACCTCGGCGCGTCGGTTCGTCACGGGTTTCATGCGCTGGCCCTGCACGAGACGCGCGCCGTCTTTGCACCTGTCTTGTGGGACTGTCCGGCGGATTGGCAGGGCAATGTGGAGCAGGTGTGGTTTGCCGGGGCGCATGCCGATGTCGGCGGGCAGGTCGGCGCCTTGGCGGCGGCGCGGCCCTTGGCGAACATTCCGCTGGTCTGGATGCTGGACCGCGCAGAGGCCTGCGGCCTCTTGTTGCCGACAGGCTGGCGGGAGCGGTTTCCCTGCGACCCCAAGGCCCCGATGGTGGGAACATGGCGCGCCTGGGGCAAGCTGTTCCTGCTGCGCCAGCGCAGGGTGGTGGGGCGGGACCGCAGCGAAAAGCTGCACCCCAGCGTGGCGGAACGGCGCGGCGCGGGCGCGCGGCCTGGCGGCTTGCTGCGGGGCGTCAAGGCGATGCGCTAAAGGAAAAGGGCCGCCCGACGGGCAGCCCTTTGGTGTTTCATGACAGGCGCTTAGCGGTTGCGCACATCCACATAGGCGCGGTGCGGCTCGCCGATATAGAGCTGGCGCGGACGGCCGATTTTCTGGCCCTTGTCGGCGATCATCTCTTTCCACTGCGAAATCCAGCCGACGGTGCGCGAGATGGCAAAGATCGGGGTGAACATCGAGGTGGGGAAGCCCATCGCCTCGAGGATGATGCCCGAGTAGAAGTCGACGTTGGGGTAGAGCTTTTTCGAGATGAAGTATTCATCCGACAGGGCGATCCGCTCCAGTTCCTTGGCAACCTGCAGGAGCGGGTTGTTCTCGACGCCGAGCAGGGCCAGCACCTCGTCCGCCGACTGCTTCATCACCGTGGCGCGCGGATCGAAGTTCTTGTAGACGCGGTGGCCGAAGCCCATCAGGCGGAAGCCCGAGTCCTTGTCCTTGGCCTTGGCGACATATTCGGGAATGCGGTCGACGGTGCCGATTTCCTTGAGCATTTCGAGGCAGGCCTGGTTCGCGCCGCCGTGGGCCGGACCCCAGAGGCAGGCGATGCCGGCCGCGATGCAGGCGAAGGGGTTGGCACCCGAGGAGCCTGCCAGACGCACGGTCGAGGTGGATGCGTTCTGTTCGTGATCGGCGTGCAGCATCATGATCCGGTCCATCGCCTTGGCGAGGATCGGGTTCACCACATATTCTTCGGCCGGGATGGCAAAGCACATGTGCAGGAAGTTGCCCGCGTAATCGAGGCTGTTCTTCGGATAGACGAAGGGCTGGCCGACCGAGTATTTGTAGGCCATCGCGGCGATGGTCGGCAGTTTGGCGATCATGCGGATCGCGGCGACCTCGCGCTGCCACGGATCGTTGATGTCGGTCGAGTCGTGGTAGAAGGCGGCCATTGCACCGACCACACCCACCATCGTTGCCATCGGATGCGCATCGCGGCGGAAGCCGCGGAAGAAGTAGTGCATCTGTTCATGCACCATCGTGTGACGGGTCACGCGGGTTTCGAAATCGGCCAGCTGGGCGGCGGTGGGCAGCTCGCCGTAGAGCAGCAGGTAGCAGACTTCGAGGTAATGCGAGTGTTCGGCCAGTTCCTCGATCGAATAGCCGCGGTGCAGCAGTTCGCCCTTGTCGCCGTCGATATAGGTGATCGCGCTTTCGCAGGCCGCCGTCGAGGTGAAGCCGGGGTCGAAGGTGAATACATCGGCCTGGCCATAGAGCTTGCGGATGTCGAGGACATCGGGGCCAAGCGTGGGCGAAAACACGGGCAAGTCAAAGGACTTGCCGTCCAAGGTCAATGTCGCGTTCTTCTGGGTCTCGGCCATCTCTCTCATCCCTCGTTCTTGCCCCGCCGGACCGTCCCGGCTGGTGGCGCATAGTTCTTACGGTGGCAGGGTGCAGCCGGTTTAGGCCGCGGCATCCTGCAACCGCGCAATCGTTTCGTCCTGACCGATGACCAGCATCATGTCATAGACGCTTGGGGTCGCACTCCGCCCGGCAAGAGCGGCACGCAAGGGCGCGGCCAGTTTTCCGAAACCGATGCCATGGGCCGTGGCAACTTCAGTCAGAATGGACTCAAGCGCATCCTTCGTCCAGCTAGCACTTTGCAAGCGCAGCGTCAATTCTTTCAGTATACCACGGGATACAGCGTCAAGTGCCTTGCCTGCCGCCTCGTCGATGTCGACCGGACGCGAGGTGAGGGCGAAGCGAGCCTTATCAAGCAGTTCGGGGAAGGTTTTTGCCCTGTCCTTCACGCAGTAGAGCGCGCGGAAGAGAAGATCGCGCTGGTTTGGCGTCAGGGCGGGGCGTTCCGCTGCGGCCAGATAGCCCTCTATCTCATGCAGCAACGCAGCATCTTCGCCCTGCGCCAGATGCCAGCCGCAGGTTGATTCCAGCTTCTTGAAATCGAGCCGTGCGGGGCTGCGGCCGATTCCTTCAAGCCCGAACATGGAGAGGGCCTGCTCTGTCGTGAAAAGCTCGGCATCGCCATGCGCCCAGCCAAGGCGGGTCAGGTAATTGCGCATGCCCGCCGCCGGATAGCCCTGCGCCTGATAATCCCCGACCGCCGTGGCACCGTGGCGCTTTGACAGTTTCTTGCCATCCGGCCCGTGGATGAGGGGAATATGCGCCCAGACCGGGATCGCCCAGCCCATCGCGTCATAGACCATCTGCTGGCGCGCTGCGTTGTTGAGGTGATCGTCCCCGCGGATCACATGGGTGACCCCCATGTCATGATCGTCCACCACCACCGCCAGCATATAGGTGGGCGTGCCGTCCGAGCGCAGCACGATCATGTCATCAAGTTGGTCGTTGCGCACGGTGACGGTGCCCTGAACCGTGTCGACGATCTTCGTCTCGCCCGTGCGCGGGGCCTTCATGCGGATGGCATAGGGGGCATCGGGGTAGGTGGCGGGATCTGCGTCGCGCCAAGGGCTCTGGAACACCGCATAGCTGACGCCCGCGGCCTCTTGCGCCGCGCGGAAGGCGGCGATTTCTTCGGGCGTGGAAAAGCACTTGTAGGCGGTGCCGCGGGCCAGCATCTGATGCGCCACCTCGGCGTGGCGGTCGCGGCGTTCGAACTGGCTGATGGCGTCGCCATCCCAGTCGAGGCCAAGCCATGTCAGACCTTGCAGGATGGCCGCTGTTGCCTCTGGCGTTGAGCGTTCGCGGTCTGTGTCCTCGATCCGCAACAGGAACTTGCCGCCGCGCCCGCGTGCAAACAGCCAGTTGAACAAGGCGGTGCGCGCCCCGCCGATGTGCAGATAGCCGGTTGGCGAGGGTGCAAAACGGGTGACGACGGGGGTGGCGGACATGGAGCGTTAACCTTTCGGAAACCATCTGGGCGGTAGGCTTGGCCCGGTTCTAGGCGGTGAAGGGGCGGGAAACAAGGTGGCGGTCCTGACTGACTGGCTATCGCGGCCCGTCGCGGCGCTGGCGGCGGCCAGAGGCACGCTGTTTCCTTGGGTGCCGCTGTTCATCGGTCTGGGCATCGGCGGCTGGTTCAGTCTTGACTGGGAACCGGGGCCAGCGGTTTACGCGGGGGCGGCCTTGCTGGTCTTGGCCTCTGTCGCCTTTCGCCATCGGGGGCCCGAGGGGGGGCACCCCATTGCCGCCGCTGTGGCCTGTGTGGCGCTGGGGGTGCTGGCCTGCGGGGTGCGGGCGCAGAGCGTTCAGGCGCCGATGCTGGACTTTCGCTATTTCGGGCCGGTCACGGGGCGCGTGATCGGGATAGACCGCAGCCAGACCGACGCCCTGCGCGTCACGCTGGACCGTGTGCAGCTTGACAGGGTGCGCGCCAGCCGCTTGCCCGAACGGGTCCGCATTTCCTTGCGTGCCAAGGAACCGGGGCACATGCCCTTTCCGGGCGAGATCGTGATGCTGACCGCCACGCTGCAAGCGCCCGACGGGCCGGTCGAGCCGGGCAGTTTCGATTTCCGGCGCATGGCGTTCTTTGACCGGCTGGGCGCGGTGGGCTATTCCAACGCGCCGCTGGTGCTGTGGCAGGCCGCCCCCGAGGGGTGGAGCATTGCAGAACTGCGCCGCGATCTGGCCTTGGCGCTGATGGCGGCTGTTCCGGGCGATGCGGGGGGCTTTATCGCCGGCATCATGACGGGGGACCGGTCGGGCCTGAGCAAAGAGGCGGTGCAGGCGCTGCGCGATACCAATATGGCGCATATTCTGGCGATTTCGGGCATGCATATGGCCTTTCTGACCGGATTTGTCTTTGCGGGCCTGCGCATGGCGATTGCCTGTGTGCCGCCGCTTGCCCTGCGGGTGAACGGCAAGAAGCTTGCCGCTGTGGTGGCCTTTGCGGTGGCGGCCTTCTATCTTGCGCTGTCGGGGGCCAATGTGGCGACCGAGCGGGCTTTCATCATGGTGGCGGTGATGCTGGGCGCGGTGCTTTTGGACCGCAAGGCGCTGACCCTGCGCTCGGTGGCGCTGGCGGGGACGATCCTGCTGCTCTGGCAGCCTGAAACGCTGTTGGAGCCGGGGTTCCAGATGTCCTTTGCCGCGACTGTTGCGCTGATCGCGGGGTTTCGCGCGGTGGACCGGCGGATCGTGGCGGGCCGACTGCCACGCTGGGCGATGCCGGTGTTCGCCTTGGTGCTGTCGAGCCTGCTTGGCGGCTTTGCCACCGCCCCATATGCCGCCGCCCATTTCAACCGCTATGCCGATTACGGGCTGATTGCCAATCTGCTGTCGGTGCCGGTCATGGGGTCGGTGGTGATGCCTGCGGGGGCGGTGGCGGGGCTGCTGGCCCCGTTCGGGCTGGCGGGGCTGCCGCTTTGGGTCATGGAGCAGGGTGCCGCATGGATCTTGGGGGTGGCGCATTGGGTCGCGGGCTGGAACGGGGCGGTGACGGCGATCCGGGCGCCGGGCCCTTGGGTGCTGCCTCTGGTCACGCTGGCGGGCGCGTTTGTGGTTCTGCTGCAGGGCCGGTGGCGCGCGCTTGGCTTGCCGGTGGCGCTGCTTGCGCTGGGGCTCTGGCTGGCGGCGGACAGGCCGGCGGTGCTGATCTCGGCGGATGGCGCGCTGGTCGGGGTGCTGGGCTCCGAGGGGCGGGCGCTGTCGGCAGCGGGCGGCGCGGGATTTGCCGCGCTGAACTGGCTTGAGAACGACGGTGATCTTGCCTCGCAAGAGGCGGCGGCGGCGCGGGCGGGCGTGACGGGGCCGCCTGGGTTGCGGCGCTTCGAGGTGGCGGGCGTCACGGGGGTGGCGCTGAAGGGCAAGAGCGCCGCCGCGCGGGTGGAGGAGGCCTGCGCGCAGGCGGATTTTGTGGTGGTGTCCGTGCCGGTGCCAGTGGGTCCACTGGGCTGCGTCGTGCTTGACCCCGAAAGGTTGCGCGGCTCTGGCAGCCTGGCCCTGTCTCCGGGCGGCGGGGGACTGGTCGTGCGCCCGACCTTTGGCGCGGCGCGGCTCTGGTCATCACCGCGCCGCCCTGATGGTCTGGTGCAGGTCATTCAGGCGCGGCCGCGCGCGGCCTTGCCCTGACGCCCGTTCAATAGCTGCGGATCAGCCCGACCAGACGGCCCTGCACCTTGACCTGATGGTCCGGCAGGACGCGCGTTTCATAGGCGGGGTTTGCCGCTTCGAGCGCGATCATATTGCCGCGACGGCGGAAGCGTTTCAGCGTCGCCTCGGCATCATCGACCAAGGCCACCACGATATCGCCATTCTCGGCCGTGTTCTGTTCGCGGATGACGACGATATCGCCATCGTTGATCCCCGCCTCGATCATCGAGTCGCCCTTGACCTCGAGCGCGTAATGGTTGCCGCGCCCTGCCAGCATCGAGCCGGGCACTGCGACGTGGTGCGAGACCTCGGAAATCGCCTCGATCGGGACACCGGCGGCGATGCGGCCCATGACGGGCAGTTCCAGCGCATGCACCGTTTCCACCGCGAGGGCGGCGCGGGGCTGTGGCGCGGCGGGTTTGTCGCCTTCGATCACGCGGGGGGTGAAGCCGGGTTTGTCCATCGCATCGGGCAGCTTGATGATCTCCAGCGCGCGCGCCCGATGGGCCAGCCTGCGGATGAAGCCGCGTTCTTCCAGCGCGGTGATCAGACGGTGGATCCCCGACTTGGAGCGCAGATCCAGCGCATCCTTCATTTCGTCAAACGAGGGCGGAACGCCGTCGACATCCATGCGCGTCTTGATGAAATCCAGAAGTTTCAGCTGTTTGCGCGTAAGCATGTCCCACCCTGATCTGCGTTCGTTAATGTTATGTTCTGCCCGTGTTCCCGTTTTGTGTCAAGTCCCGCCTGCGATTCAACCTCTGGCCCCGTCAGATCGGCAGATACGAGACCAGCTCGCCCTTGCTGCGCGCACCATCGCCGACGGGGCGCAGCAAAAGCGCGTTGGCGTGGGACAGGATCGAGAGGAGCGAGCTGTCCTGCCGGTCGAAGGGGGCGATCCGGGGCAGGCTGTCGGTTTCGGTGAGCGTCGCGCGCATGTAATGGGCGCGGGGGCCGTTTGCCGCGACATCCTGCGCCAGAACGGCGGTGCGGAGTCTGGGCGCAACAGCCTCGGCGGGCAGGCCAAGAAGCGCGCGCAGCATGGGCAGCAGGAACAGGTGGGCGCAGACCACGGCGGAAACCGGATTGCCCGGCAGCCCCAAGAGGGCGGCCCCGCCAAGGCGGCCCGCCATCAGCGGCTTGCCGGGGCGCATCGCGATTTTCCAGAACGCGCGCTCCATCCCCAGTGAGGCAGCAACCTCGGCCACAAGGTCATGGTCGCCCACCGAAGCGCCGCCCGTTGTCACGATCACATCGGCCCCCTCGGCCAGACCGAGCACATAGCGCAGCGCCTCGGCGCTGTCGCGGGCGATGGGCAAAAGCCGCACTTCGGCCCCGGCCTCCTCGGCCAAAGCCTTGAGGGTGAAGGAGTTCGAGGCGATGATCTGGTCGGGGCCGGGGGTTTCGCCGGGCATCACCAGTTCATCCCCCGTGGCGATGATCGCGACCACGGGGCGGCGGGTGACCGGCACCAGCGGCAGGTTCATCGCGGCGAGCAGCGCCAGATCATTGGGGCGCAGCAGGCGCGGGGAGAGCGTGTCGCCGGTGCGGAAATCCTGTCCGGCGGGGCGGATGTGGGTGGCGCTGTCGGCACCGTCCTTGACGGTGATGATGTCGCCATCGCGCGTGACATCTTCCTGTATGATGACCCGCGTGGCCCCTGATGGCAGGGGCGCGCCGGTAAAGATGCGGGCGGCCTGCAAGGGGCCGAGAGTGCCGTGCCACGCATGGCCTGCGCCCGCCTCGCCCACCACGGTGAAGCGGTCACCGGCGGCGGGGTCGCCTTGCACCGCATAGCCATCCATCGCCGAGGCGGCAAAGGGGGGCTGGTCGCGCGTGGCGGTGGCGGGCTGCGGCATGTAGCGGCCTGCGGCCTGCGCCAGAGGCACCTGTTCAACCGGCAGCGCCGCCACCAGCGCCAGACAGCGCGCCAGTGCCTCGTCGACCGAGATCACGCCTGATCCCCGGCGTCATAGCGGCCCGATTTGCCGCCATCTTTCAGGATCAGCCTTATCCCTTCGATCCGCATGGATTTTTCGACCGCCTTGACCATGTCGTAGATCGTCAGGCACGCCACCGAAACGGCGGTCAGGGCCTCCATCTCTACCCCGGTCTGGCCGCCGGTTTTCACCGTCGCCTCGACCACCACGCCCGGCAGCGTCGGATCTGGCGTCAGGGTGAGGGCGACCTTGGTGATCGGCAACGGGTGGCACAGCGGGATCAGGTCGGCGGTTTTCTTCGCGCCCATGATGCCGGCCAGTCGCGCCACGCCCAGCACATCGCCCTTTTTCGCCTGACCGCTGGTGATCAGCGCCAGCGTCTCGGCAGACATCACCACCGACCCGCGCGCGACCGCCACGCGGGCGGTCACCGGCTTGTCAGAGACGTCCACCATATGCGCTGCGCCTTCCGCATCAAAATGGGTGAGGCCGGAGGTCATATCCCGCCCTGTGCGGTGAGGGGGCGGGCAAGGATGGCGCGGGTGGCGGCGGCCACATCGTCCTGCCGCATCAGGGATTCGCCAATGAGGAAGCAGCGCGCGCCGTATTGCGCCAGATCCGCCAGATCGGCAGGTGTGAAGAGGCCGGATTCCGAGACGATCAACCGGTCTTCGGACACGCGGCGCGCCAGATCGCGCGTGGTCTGCAAGCTGACCTCGAACGTATGCAGGCTGCGGTTGTTGATGCCCAGAAGCCGCGATTTCAGCAGGGCGGAGCGTTCCAGTTCGGCGCGGTCATGCACCTCGATCAGCACGTCCATGCCCCATTCGATCGCCGCCGCCTCGAGTTCCGCCGCCTGATCGTCCGAGAGCGAGGCCATGATGAGCAGGATGCAGTCGGCGTGCAGGGCGCGCGCCTCGGCGACCTGATAGGGATCGTAGAGGAAATCCTTGCGCAGGCAGGGCAGCGACGTGGCTTGCGAGGCTTGGGTCAGGAATTCATCGGCCCCCTGAAAGGATGGCCCGTCGGTGAGGACCGAAAGGCAGGTGGCCCCGCCTTCCTCATAGGCCTTGGCAAGGGCAGGCGGGTCGAAATCGGGGCGGATCAGGCCCTTGGACGGGCTGGCCTTCTTGATCTCGGCGATCAGGCCATAGCCGGAGCCTGCGGCGGTGGACAGCGCACGCGCAAAGCCGCGCGGGGCAGGGGCCGCGCGGGCGGCATCCTCGACCTCGGCCAAGGGGCGGGCGGCTTTGCGCGCGGCGATCTCTTCCAGTTTGTAGGTCTTGATACGGTCGAGGATCGTGGTCATGGCGGGTTCCTTGCCCTGCGGGCGCTCAGGGTGGGAGTTCAGGCGTTGGTCAGGCGGGCGAGGGCGGCGATTTTTGCCTTTGCCGCCCCTGAATCGATGGAAACGCGGGCCATTTCGACGCCTTCGGCCAGTGTCTTTGCCTTGTCAGCCACCACCAGCGCGGCGGCGGCGTTCAAAAGCACCGCATCGCGGTAGGCCCCCTGCGCCCCGTCCAGCAGGGCGCGCAGGGCGGCGGCATTCTCGGCCGGCGTGCCGCCCATGATCTTTTCAAACGGGTGATAGGGCAGGCCCGCATCTTCGGGGTGCAGGGTGAATTCGCGCACATGCCCATGCTCTACCGCCGCCACTTTCGTGGGGGCCGCGATGGAAATCTCGTCGGTGCCGTCGCCGCCATGCACCAGCCATGCCTTGATGGTGCCAAGCGCCAGCAGGGTTTCGGCCATCGGGCGGATCAGGGCGGGCGAGAACGCGCCCGTCAACTGGCGCGTGACCCCTGCGGGGTTGGTCAGCGGGCCAAGGATGTTGAAAATGGTGCGGGTGCCAAGCTCTTGCCGCACGGGCATGACGTGGCGGATGGCGGGGTGGTGCATCGGGGCCATCATGAAGCCGATGCCTGCCTCGCGCAGGCAGGTTTCCACCTGTGCGGGGCCTACCATGACGTTCAGGCCCATTTCCGTGAGCGCATCTGCTGCGCCCGATTTCGACGACAGGTTGCGGTTGCCGTGCTTGGCCACGACGACGCCCGCCCCTGCCACCACGAAGGCGGTGGCGGTCGAGATGTTGAGCGTGCCCTTGCCATCGCCGCCGGTGCCGACAATGTCCATCGCGCCTTCGGGCGCGGAAACCTTGTTGCACTTGGCGCGCATGACGGTGGCGGCGGCTGCGTATTCGTCGACCGTCTCGCCGCGCGTGCGCAGGGCCATGAGGAAGCCGCCCATCTGCGCGGGCGTGCCTTGCCCGTCGAACAGTGCGCCAAAGGCGGCCTCGGCCTCGGCGCGGGTGAGGGGGCGTTCGGCGGCGAGGCCGATCAGCGGTCGGAGAACCTCGCTCATGCGGTCACCTTGACGCGGGCTTCGTCAAGGAAGTTGCGCAGGAGTTGATGCCCGTGTTCCGAGGCGATGGATTCGGGGTGGAACTGCACGCCCTCGATCAGGTGGGTCTTGTGGCGCAGGCCCATGATCGTGCCATCCTCGAGCCATGCGGTCACTTCAAGGCAATCGGGCAGGGTGGCACGTTCCACGATCAGCGAATGATAGCGCGTGGCAAGGAAGGGAGAGGGCAGGCCGCGGAACACGCCGCCGCCCGCGTGGTGCATGGCCCCCATCTTGCCATGCACGATTTCATGGCAGCGGATGACCTTGCCGCCAAAGGCCTCGCCGATGGTCTGATGGCCGAGGCAGACGCCGAGCAGCGGGATCTTCGCCTCGTATGCGGCGGTGGTGAGGGGCAGGCAGATGCCTGCCGCCGCCGGATCGCAGGGGCCGGGCGACAGGATGATCGCCTCTGGCGCCATCGCCAGAACGTCCTGCACATTCAGCGCATCATTGCGTTTTACAACGACATCCGCGCCCAACTCGCCGAAGTAATGGACGAGGTTGTAGGTAAAACTGTCGTAGTTGTCGATCAGAAGCAGCATCTTGCGAGGGCCTGTCGGATAGGGGATGAAGCGCGCGGCGGGTCGGGCTATAGATGGTCAGACCGGGGCAGGGGCGTCAAGACCGCTTGATCACCTGTCCCGGATGGGCACAATGTCCGGCAACGAAAAAAGGGGCAAGGCAGTGCGCGGGTTCGTTCAGGGAGTGGTATGGGGAAGTCTGGCGGCTGTCGGCGGGCTTGTCGTGGTGTCGCAGGTCGCAGGGCCGGTAGCGGAACCAAGGCTGACCGAGGCGGCTGCGCCGCCCGCCGCCGAGGCTGATCCGCAAGCCGCACCCGCTGCCGCGAGTGCGCCGGAGGAGGCCGCGGGCGCTGCGCCCGAGGCCCGAGAGGCGGAGCCCGAGATTGCTGCTGCCGCACCTTCGGCCTTGGTCGATGCCCCTGTCGGGCAGGATGCGGCAGAACTTGCGCCCGCGCCCGCGATGCCCGCGCCAGCCGAAGCCGCGATGACCCCGACGCTTGCCGCGCCGCCCGTGGCCCCCGGCGCAGATCCTGTTGCCGAAGCGGCGCCCGCGCCGGTCGAGCCTCCGGCGGCCCCGCCCAGCGAGGCCCCGGGCGATGTGCTGGCCTCTGCCGGACCTGTCCGGCAACCTGTCGCCCCGTCGGCGGGGGATGCGCCCTTGGCGGCATCGCAGCCTGCAGCTCCGGCGCTGCCGCCCGCCGAAGGAAATCCGGCCCCTGCCGATTTGCCGCCCCTGCCGCCTCTGACGCCGGAGGAGGAGGCGCTTTTGCAGCCGCTGCCCGAAGCGGGCGAAACCCAGGCCGAGCCAGAGGCCGTGCCCGCCGATCCGACGCCCGAACCGGGACCGCTGCCGGAAGCGGGGCCAGAGGCGGTTGCCGAGGCGGACCCCGCCCCCGCCCCGTCGCCCGATGTTGGCGATCCGGCGCAGTCTGTGGTGACAGGGCGGCTGCCCCGCATCGGGGCCGAGCCGCCTGCCGCTGCCGAGGCCAACGCGCCGCTGCTGCCCGATGTCGCGGATGCCGCCGATCTGCCGCCCCGTCTGCGCTATGCGCGCCCGTTTGAAAATGCCGCGCAGAAGCCGCTCTTTGCCATTCTCTTGCACGATGACGGGCAAGAGGGCGTGGACCGCGCCGAGCTTGCCGCGCTGGAGTTGCCGTTGTCGATCGTGATCGATCCCTTGTCGGAGGGGGGTGCCGAACGCGCCGCGATCTGGCGCGCGGGCGGGCAGGAGGTGGTGATGGCGGGAACGGGTATTCCGGTTGGCGCAGGCCCCGGCGATCTGGAGCAGAGCTTTCAGGTGCTGGCCACCCGCCTGCCCGAAGCGGTGGCGGTGATCGATGCCGATGGCAATGCCTTTCAGAACAACCGCCCGCTTGCTGCGCAGGTGGTGCCGATCCTTGCCGAACAGGGGCGCGGGCTTGTGACCTTCGATCAGGGCCTGAATGCGGCCGATCAGGTGGCGCGGCGCGAAGGGCTGCCCGCCGCGGTGGTGTTTCGCAGCATCGACGGTGGGGACGAGACGAGCCCCGTGGTGCGCCGCTATCTTGACCGTGCGGCGTTCAAGGCGGCGCAAGAGGGGCGGGTGATCGTGATCGGCACCTTGCGGCCCGAAACGGTGGCGGGCGTCTTGGAATGGGCGGTCGAAGGGCGGGCCTCGACCGTGGCACTGGCCCCTGTGTCGGCGCTCTTGCAGGACTAGGCGGGCCGCATCGGGCGCAATATGCCCAGAACCGCGCGCAGGATCAGCAGGATCATCGCCCCCGAGACGGCACTGGGGGCAAAATCTGCCATTGCACCGATCGCGCCGCCGATCGCGAGGCCGGTGGCGGCTGCGGGCAGCCAGCCAAACCAGCCAAGCCGGATGAGAAGCGATGCGACGGGCAGGGCGAGGATCATTCCCGCAAGGCTGAGGAGGGGCGAGAGCATGAGCGCGGTGCCCGTCACCCAGAGCGCGAGCCCCTGCGCCGGCGGAAGGGCCGGGCCTGCCAGCCGGAGCAGGCCAAGGCAGAGCACGCCGGTCGCTGCGGGCAAAAGCACCGCGACGACCGCGGCGGTCAGCAGATCGCGCCAGGGCGTTTGCAACTGCTCTGGCGAGTAGATCAGGCTCACGCTGCGGAGCCGCCCACCGTCAGCCCGCCGATCAGGAGGCTGGGCTGGCCCACGCCCACCGGCACCCATTGCCCTGCCTTGCCGCAATTGCCGATGCCGGGATCGAGCGCCAGATCACTGCCGATGGCGCGGATGTGTTTAAGCGCGGTGGCCCCGTCCCCGATGAGGGTCGCCCCCTTGACGGGCGCGCCGACGCGGCCGTTCTGGACGCGGTAAGCCTCGGTGCAGGAAAACACGAATTTGCCGCTGGTGATATCGACCTGACCGCCGCCGAAGCCGACGGCGTAGATGCCGTCCTTGAGGCTGGCCAGAATGTCCTTGGGGTCATCCTGTCCGGCCAGCATATAGGTGTTGGTCATGCGCGGCATCGGGATATGGGCATGGCTTTCGCGCCGCCCGTTGCCGGTGGGAGCGACGCCCATCAGCCGCGCATTCTGGCGGTCCTGCATGTAGCCCACCAGAATCCCGTCCTCGATCAGCACGTTGCGGGCCGAGGCGGTGCCTTCGTCATCGATCGAGATGCTGCCGCGACGGTCGGGGATGGTGCCGTCATCCAGCACGGTGACCCCGCGCGCCGCGATCTGCTGGCCCATCAGCCCCGCGAAGGCCGAGGTCTTCTTGCGGTTGAAGTCGCCTTCCAGCCCGTGCCCGATGGCTTCATGCAGCAAGATGCCCGGCCAGCCGGGGCCGAGGACGACATCCATCACGCCCGCCGGGGCGGGAACGGCCTCGAGGTTGACGAGGGCGATGCGCAGCGCCTCGCGCACCACGGGTTGCCAGTGGCCGGGCTCCATGAGTGCCTTGAGGCCAAAGCGGCCGCCGCCGCCCATGCCGCCCTGCTCGCGCCGCCCGTTCTGCTCCACGATCACCGAGATGTTGAGCCGTGTCATCGGGCGCACATCGCGCACGCGAAGGCCCTCGGGACGCAGGATTTCCACCTCCTGATAAGAGGCGGCGATGGTGGCGGACACTTGAATGACACGCGGATCGAGGTCGCGGGCGAAGGCATCGATCTCGCGCAGCATCTCGATCTTGACCGCGAAAGTGGCATCCGCCATCGGATCGGCGTCGCCATATAGCTTCACATTGGTGCCTTGGGGCGGGGGGGCAAGGACCCCGCCACCATCGCCCACCGCGAGCCTTGCGGTTTCCGAGGCGCGGCGCAGCGCGGATTCGCTTATCTCTGTGGCATGGGCATAGCCTGCCACCTCGCCCTTGACCGCGCGCAGGCCAAAGCCTTCGGAGGCGTCGTAAGAGGCGGTCTTGATCCGGCCATCATCGAGCACGATCGCCTCGGACCGCCGCCGCTCCAGAAACAGCTCGCCATCCTCGGCCCCTTGCGTTGCCGCGCGCAGGATCGCCAGTGCCGCCGCCTCGTCCAGATGGGTTTCAAAGGGGCGGAATGGCTGTTCGGTCATCTAGGCTGTCCTTGATCTGAGTCAAATGGCGCTGCTATGTCGCAACGGTTTCTCTTGTGGCAGACACCCTAATATGGTTTCAAGACAGCCGGAAACAACGGGATTCTATCGCGGCTCAACCATGCGCTTTCGGTGGTATTCTGGCAAGCGGCACCCAAGCCGTAGAGATAACGGGAACAGAACATGCGTCTTTGGAACCAAATCGGCGGGGTCGCCGCCAGTGTTGCAGGCCTGATGTCGGGCAGTGCTGCTGTTGCGCAGGGTCTTGAAATTGTGGGGACTCCTGTTGACAGGGGCACCGGATTTCAGCCTGCGGCCACTGAACTTGCCCGCGATTTGCAGGGGCTGGACTGGATGATGCTGGTGATCATCACCGTGATCACAATCTTTGTCACCGCGCTGCTGATCTGGGTGATCATCCGCTACAATCAGAAACGGAACCCCAAGCCCGCGACATTCACCCACAATTCCCCTCTGGAAGTGGCGTGGACGGTGGTGCCGATCCTGATCCTTGTGTTCATCGGCGCGTTTTCTCTGCCCGTGCTGTTCAAACAGCAGGAAATTCCTGTGGGCGACATCACCATCAAGGTGACCGGCTTCCAGTGGTACTGGGGCTATGAATATGTCGACGATGGCATCAACGAGCCGAACGCGGAAGGCGCGACGCCTGTTGCCTTCGAAAGCTTCATGATCGGCGCACCCGCGACGGGGGGCGACAACCGCCTGACGCCGGAAGTCTCGGCGCAACTGGCTGCCGCCGGATACAGTGACCGCGAGTTCCTGCTGGCCACCGATACCGCTGTCGTCGTTCCCGTCGGCAAGACGGTGGTGATGCAGGTGACCGCCGCCGATGTGATCCATTCGTGGACCATCCCCGCCTTCGGTGTGAAGCAGGACGCGGTGCCGGGCCGTCTGGCGCAACTGTGGTTCAAGGCCGAGCGGGAAGGCGTCTATTTCGGCCAGTGCTCGGAACTGTGCGGCATTGCCCATGCCTATATGCCGATCACGGTGAAGGTCGTCTCGGAAGAGGTCTACGCCCAGTGGCTCGCCGCTGCACAGGCCGGGGATGTTGTCCTGTCGGCCGCCGACATCGAAGCCTATTCGGCCGTGAAACTGGCCGCCAACAACTGATCCCCTTTTGCGGGCAAGCGATGTGAATGGCCCCTTAGCCGGGGCCATTTCCCTAAGCCAAGGATAGAGAATGAGCGACGTTCAAGCCTACCCACAAAGCGGAGAGGCGCAGTTTGGCGACTATGTCGCTTTGCTCAAGCCGCGCGTGATGTCGCTTGTTGTGTTCACCGCGCTCGTCGGGCTGCTCGTGGCCCCAGTTGGTGTGCATCCGGTCGTCGGATTTGCCGCGATCCTTTTCATTGCGCTGGGGGCAGGGGCCTCGGGCGCGCTGAACATGTGGTGGGATGCCGATATCGACGCGGTGATGAACCGCACGCGGTCGCGCCCGGTGCCTGCGGGCAAGGTGCAGGCGGGTGAGGCCCTTGGCCTCGGGCTGGCCCTGTCCGGCATCGCGGTGGTGATGCTGGCACTGGCGGCCAACCTGTTTGCGGCGGGGCTTCTGGCCTTCACCATCTTTTTCTATGCGGTTGTCTACTCGATGTGGCTCAAGCGGCTTACGCCGCAGAACATCGTGATCGGCGGCGCTGCGGGTGCATTTCCGCCCATGATCGGCTGGGCGGTTGCCACGGGCGGTGTGTCGATTGAATCGGCGCTGATGTTCGGCCTCATCTTCATGTGGACGCCGCCCCATTTCTGGGCGCTCGCGCTGTTCATGAAGGAAGACTATCACAAGGCCGGTGTGCCGATGCTGACGGTCACGCACGGGCGGGCGGAGACGCGGCGGCAGATCCTGATCTACACGGTGTTGCTGGCTCCGGTGTCGATCTGGTCGGCGCTGACCGGCATTGGCGGACCGTTCACGCTGGCGGTGGCGCTCTTGCTGAATGCGGTGTTCCTCAAGGGCGCCTATGACATCTGGAAGCGCGCCGAGCCGGTGGCCGAGGCCGACAAATACGCGGTGGAGAAGAAGGTTTTCAAGTTCTCGCTTCTCTATCTTTTCGCCCATTTCGCGGCCTTTCTGGTCGAAGCCATGCTCAAGACCTACGGGCTGGGGGGGTGGGCATGAGCTTTCGGCCCGATCACGAACTGCACCAGCGGCGGTTTTCGCGCAATGTGGGGCTGGGCGTGACGCTGGTTGCCTTTGTAGCGCTGGTGTTTGCGCTGACCGTCGTCAAGGTCACGCGGGGCGATCCGATGCAGGCATTTGACCATACCGTGCGGCCAGAAATGGACCGCCCCGTGACAGGAGGCACACAACCATGAACCAGACCGTGAAAACCGCCGCCAAGCTGGCCGGAGTTGTGGTGGTCATGGCCTCGTTGTCCTTTGCGGCGGTGCCGTTTTATGACTGGTTCTGCCGCGTGACCGGATTCGGTGGCACCACCTCTGTGGCCGAGGCCGCGCCCGATACGATACTGGATCAGACCATCCAGATCCGGTTCGACGGGTCTACCTCGGGCGGGATGGCTTGGAATTTCAAGCCGGTGCAGCGCACGATGACCGTGCGGATCGGCGAGAATGCCCTTGCCTTCTACGAGGCGCATAACCCGACCGACCGCCCCATTGCGGGCACCGCCAGCTATAACGTCACGCCGGATGCCGCGGGCGGCTATTTCGCCAAGATCGCGTGTTTCTGCTTTACAGAGCAGGTCTTGCAGCCCGGTGAAACCGTCCAGATGCCGGTGAGCTTTTTTGTGGACCCCGCGATCGTCAAGGATCGTGAAGGCAAGTTCGTGAAAGAAATCACGCTGTCCTATACCTTTTACGAAACACCCTTGCCCGAAGAGCAGGCGGCGCTTGCCGCCGAGCCTGCGGGCAATGTAAACTGACAAAAAAGAACCGAGGGAACCCACAATGGCCCACGCCAAGAACCACGACTACCACATCTTGCCGCCGTCGATCTGGCCGTTTCTGGCCGCGCTGGCAGCTTTCGTCATGCTGTATGGCGCTGTGCTCTGGATGCACGGCTCGGGGCCTTGGGTGGGCCTGATCGGCTTTGTCGGTGTCTTGTATGTGATGTTCGCCTGGTGGGCGGATGTGGTCAAGGAAAGCCATGACGGCGATCACACCCCGGTTGTGGTGATCGGCCTGCGCTATGGCTTCATCATGTTCATCATGTCCGAGGTCATGTTCTTCGCGGCATGGTTCTGGTCGTTCTTCAAGCACGCGATGTATCCGATGGGGCCGCTTTCGCCCATCCAGGATGGCCAGTGGCCGCCGGCCGGGATCGAAACCTTCGACCCGTGGCACCTGCCGCTGATCAACACGCTGGTGCTGCTCTGCTCGGGTGCGGCAGCGACTTGGGCCCACCATGCCATCGCACATGAGAACAACCGCAAGGACCTTGTGAACGGGTTGACCCTTGCCATCGTGCTGGGCGTGTTCTTCACGATCCTGCAGGCCTATGAATACAGCCACGCGGCCTTCGGCTTTGCCGGCAACATCTATGGCGCGAACTTCTTCATGGCGACCGGCTTCCACGGGCTGCATGTGGTGATCGGCACCATCTTTTTGCTGGTTTGCCTGATCCGCGCGCTGAAGGGCCATTTCACGCCGGAAAAGCACGTCGGCTTTGAGGCGGCGGCCTGGTACTGGCACTTTGTCGACGTGGTCTGGCTGTTCCTCTTCGCCTCGATCTACGTCTGGGGCCAGTAGGCCCTGCACCTCTCTCGGGGGGCCATCCGGCCCCTTGACTGCACCACAAGGCGCGGGCCATAGGGTCCGCGCTTTTCGTTTGGAGACTGCAAGCGATGACTGCCCCCATCTTCCGCCGTATGATCCTTCCGTTGCTGTTTGGCCTGATCGGCGCCGCCTTCCTTGCCGGTCTGGGTCTGTGGCAACTGGAGCGGCAGGCATGGAAAGAGGCGATTCTGGCCGATATCTCCGCGCGGATCGTTGCCGATCCGGTGCCCTTGCCCGCCGCGCCCGACCCCGAGGCGGACCGCTACCTGCCGGTCGCTTTGTCAGGGCGCTTTACCGGCGAGGCGCTGGAGGTTCTGGTGAGCCGCAAGGAGATTGGCGCAGGGGTGCGGGTGATCGAGGTGTTCGAGACCGCGAGCCGCCGCCGTATTCTGGTGGATCGCGGCTTTGTCGCCGATGATGCGCGCCTTTCCCCGCGCGGACCGGATGCCTCGGAGGTGGTCGGGAATCTGCATTGGCCCGATGAGGTCGACAGCTATACGCCGCCCCCCGACCCGAAAACCGGCCTTTGGTTCGCGCGGGACGTGGCGCAGATGGCGACGCGTCTGGGGGCCGAGCCGCTGCTTGTGGTCGCGCGCGCCCCGACCGCGCCGGGAATCGAGCCGATGCCGGTCGATACCCAAGGGATTCCGAACAACCATCTGGGCTATGCGGTGCAGTGGTTCGGGCTGGCGATCGTATGGTTGGGGATGACAGCGTATCTTCTGTGGCGTATCAGGCGCAGAACGGTTTGAAGGCAAGGTTGTGATGAAATACATATCTACCCGTGGCACCGCCCCGATCCTGACCTTTGGTGAGGCGATGATGACCGGCCTTGCCCGTGATGGCGGGCTTTATGTGCCGCAAACCATTCCCGTGATGGCGCGCGAGGAGATCGCGGCGCTTGCAGGGTGCAGCTATGAGGACATTGCCTTCAAGGTGATGCGGCCCTATCTGGGCGAGACCTTCGGCGATGACGAATTCCGCGCGCTGATCGCGGCGGCCTACAAGCCCTTTGGCCATCTGGCGCGCGCGCCTTTGGTGCAGATGGGGCCGAACCATTTCCTGCTGGAGCTGTTCCACGGCCCCACCTTGGCCTTCAAGGACTTTGCCATGCAGCTCATCGGCCAGATGATGCAGGCGGCGCTTGCCAAGTCGGGCGAGCGGGTGACGATTGTCGGCGCGACGAGCGGTGACACCGGATCGGCTGCGATGGAGGCGTTCCGGGGGCTGGCCAATGTGGACCTGTTCATCCTGTATCCGCATGGCCGCGTGTCAGAGGTGCAGCGCCGCCAGATGACCACGCCATCCGAGGCGAATGTGCATGCCTTTGCGGTGGACGGCGATTTTGACGACTGTCAGGCCCGCGTGAAGGATATGTTCAACGATTTTGCTTTCCGCGACGGAGTGCAGCTTGCGGGGGTGAACAGCATCAACTGGGCGCGGGTTCTGGCGCAGGTTGTCTATTACTTCTCGTCGGCCGTGTCCTTGGGCGCGCCGCACCGTGCAGTCAGCTTTACCGTGCCGACAGGCAACTTCGGCGATATCTTCGCGGGCTATATCGCGCGGCAGATGGGGCTGCCGATCGAAAAGCTGGTGATCGCCACCAATCACAATGACATCCTGCACCGCGCCCTGACCTCGGGCGAATATCGGACCAACGGGGTCAAACCCTCGATGTCGCCGTCGATGGATATTCAGGTTTCGTCGAACTTCGAACGCGCGCTGTTCCATGCCTATGGCAGTGACGGTCGGGCGATTGCCCAGTTGATGGACGAGATGAAATCGGGTGGCTTCCACATCAGTCAGGGCGCGCTGGAAAGCCTGCGCTCGACCTTTGCTTCGGGCCGTTGTTCCGAGGAAGAGACGACTGCCACCATCACGCGCGAATATGTGCGCACCGGAGAAATCCTGTGCCCGCATTCCGCCGTTGGTGTGAAGGTGGCGAACGAGCATCTGGGGGCCACGCCGATGATCACGCTGGCGACCGCGCATCCGGCCAAGTTCCCCGACGCGGTGCTGGACGCCATCGGGCAGCGCCCCGACCTGCCGCCGCGCATGGCCGATCTGTTCGACCGCCGCGAGCGGCTGACCCGCGTGCCCAATGACCTTGGCCGCCTTCAATCCCTGATCCGCGAAAGGATCGCATCTTGAGCCTGCAAATCTCGACCCTGCCCAATGGCCTGAAGATCGTCACCGAACATATGCCGGGGCTGCAATCGGCCTCGGTCGGGGTCTGGGTTATGGCGGGCGGGCGGCATGAACGCCCCGAGCAGAACGGCATCGCGCATTTTCTGGAGCATATGGCGTTCAAAGGCACGGCCAAGCGCAGCGCCTTGCAGATTGCCGAGGAAATCGAGGATGTGGGCGGATACATCAACGCCTACACCTCCAAGGAGATGACAGCCTATTATGCGCGCTGCCTTGTGGCGGATGTGCCGCTGGCGCTGGATGTGATTGCAGATATCGTGCTGAATCCGGTGTTCGACCCCAAAGAGATCGAAACCGAACGGCATGTGATCTTGCAGGAGATCGGTCAGGCGCTGGACACGCCCGACGATATCATCTTCGACTGGTTGCAAGAGGTCAGCTATCCCGACCAGCCCTTTGGCCGCACCATCCTTGGTCCGTCCGAGCGCGTGAGCAGCTTTACCGCCGACGATCTGCGCGGCTTTGTCGGACAGCATTACGCGCCCGACCAGATGATCCTTTCGGCTTCGGGCGGGGTGGACCATGAAGCCATCGTGCATCAGGCCCGCGCGATCTTTGGGCACCTTGCGGCGCGCGGCATTTCGGCGGTGGAGCCTGCGGCCTTTATCGGCGGCGAGCGGCGCGAGGTGAAAAAGCTGGAACAGGTGCATTTCGCCCTGTCGCTGGAAGCCCCCGGCTATCGTCACCCCGATGTCTATACCGCACAGGTTTACGCAATGACGATGGGCGGCGGCATGTCTTCGCGCCTTTTCCAGAAGATCCGCGAGGAACGGGGGCTGTGCTATTCGATCTTTGCCCAGTCGGGCGCCTATGAGGATACCGGCTCGATCACCATCTATGCGGGCACCTCGAAAGAGGAAATCGCCGCGCTGACCCAGCTTACGGTCGACGAGATGAAGCGCGCCGCCGAGGACATGACCGAAGCCGAGGTCGCGCGGGCGCGCGCGCAGCTCAAGGCGGGCCTGCTGATGGGGCTGGAAAGCCCGTCGAACCGTGCGGAGCGCAATGCGCGCCTGCTGGCGGTCTGGGGCAGGGTGCCCACCGCCGAGGAAGCGGTGGCCAAGATCGACTCCGTCACCATGGCCGATGTGCGCCGTTTTGCGGGCGATCTGGCAGGGGCCAAGAGCGCGCTTGCCATGTACGGCCCGGTGGCAAAAGCCCCCGGTCTGGCGAGCATCCGTGAAAGGCTCGCCGCCTGATGCTGCCCTTCCGCCGCCGTCCCAAGCTGGAGACAGAGCGCATGACGCTGCGCCTGCCCGTGCATGGCGACTGGCGGGCATGGGCAGAATTGCGCGAAGGCAGCGCCGGGTTTCTGACCCCGTGGGAGCCGGTCTGGTCGGCGGACCACCTGTCGCGGCGGTCCTTCACCAATCGCGTCTATTGGGCGCAGCGGGCCGAGGCGCAAGGCACGGCGGTGCCGTTCCTTCTGATCCGGCGGCAGGATCAGCAGTTGCTGGGGGCGATCACGCTGGACAACATCCGGCGCGGGCCGGCGCAATGCGGCACCATCGGCTATTGGGTGGGTGAGCAGTTCAGCCGCCGCGGCTACATGCGCGAGGCGATCATGGCCGTGGTGCATCATGCCTTTTCTGTCCTGGACCTGAGCCGGGTCGAGGCGGCCTGCCTGCCGGAAAATGTGGCGAGTCGGGGTGTGCTGGAGAAGACCGGCTTCAAATATGAGGGCGTCGCGCAAAGTTATCTGCAGATCAACGGGCGGTGGCGCAATCATGTGCTTTATGCCGCTTTGCGCGCCGACCGGCGCGGTCGGACCGATGTGGGCTGACTGCTGACGCAAGCGTGATCGGACCCCGCGGCTGACGCCGCGCCAAGCCGTGCTAGGTTTCGGGTTCAACCCGGAGGTGTCCGATGCGTCTGACGATCCTGCCCGCCCTGTTGATGTGTTCCCTGGCCGCGCCGGTCGCAGCGCAAGCGCCTGACGGCACGCCGGACCCGCCCGAGCGGATACCGTCACATTGCTTTGCGGTCGCGCAGGGTATTGCGCAGGTGATGCCCGTCAGCTTTGGCAGTGATGTCGCGGCGGATCAGGTGCGCATCCATTTCATCGATCATGCCAGCTTTGCCATTGCGGCGGGGGGCAAAGTGGCGGTGACGGATTTCACCGGCTTCACCGGGTTGCGTGACTGGGTGCCCGATGTGGTGACGATGAACAACGCCCATTCCACCCATTGGACCCCGAACCCCGACCCCCGCATCCCGCATGTGCTGCAGGGTTGGGCGACAGAGGCTGGCCCGGCGCAGCACGAGCTCGATCTGGGCGTTATGCTGGTGCGCAACGTCCCGACCGATGTGCGGTCACGCTGGGGAGATGGAGCACGCGAGGACGGCAATTCGATCTTCGTCTTCGAGGCGGGGGGGCTGTGCATCGGCCATCTGGGCCATCTGCATCACCCGCCGGATGAGGCGCAATATGCCAGCATCGGGCGGCTTGATGTGGTGATGGTGCCGGTGGATGGCGGCTATACGATGGCCGTGTCGGAAATGGCGGAGGTCGTGCGTCGGCTGCGGTCTTCGATTGTCATTCCGATGCATTGGTTTTCCGGCGCGTCGCTGCGGGTGTTTCTGGACAATATGCAATCGGAGTTCGAGGTGGTGGAAACCGGCCTGCCGTCGCTCGACGTCTCGTTGCGCAATCTGCCGGGGCGACCGACGATCATGGTTTTGCTGCCGGAGCGGATCAACTAGCCGGGCGCTCGTCGTCCCTGACGGGTCTCCTCGCTCGCGCGCCACGGTGGACGGGCGATGACGGCGGAAACGCCGGAAGAGCGGTTTTCATGGCAACCGCCTTGGCGTAAAGCGGGGGCAAAGGAGCCAACCGATGCTGCACCCCTGCACCCCCGATTTCCTGTCTGCACTGGGCGAAACCCATCCCGGATTGCTGCGCGCGACGGCCCCGCGCGACTTGGAGGAGCCGCGTGGGCGCTGGCAGGGGCAGGCGGCGGCGGTGGCCTGTCCGCGTGATACGGCAGAGGTCGCGGCGGTCGTGCGCGCCTGCGCGGGTGCCGGTGTGGGGGTCGTTCCGCTGGGGGGCGGCACCGGGCTTGTCGGCGGGCAGGTGATGGCGCAAGGGCCTGTGCCGCTGGTCCTGTCGCTGGAACGGATGACGGCGCTGCGCGGAGCGTATCCGTCCGAAAACGTGCTTGTTGTCGAGGCGGGGATGGTGCTTGCCGATGTGCAGGCCGAGGCGGCAAAGCTGCGCCGCGTGTTTCCCTTGTCCTTGGCCTCCGAAGGGTCGGCGCGGATAGGCGGAAACCTTGCCGCGAATGCGGGCGGGGTGAATGTGCTGCGCTATGGCAATGCCCGCGATTTGTGCCTCGGGCTCGAGGCGGTGCTGCCTGATGGCAGCATATTCCACGGCCTGAAGCGGCTGCGCAAAGACAACACCGGCTATGACCTGCGCCATCTGCTGATCGGGTCCGAGGGCACCTTGGGTGTCATCACCGCCGCCAGCCTGCGGTTGTTCCCCGAGCCTGCCGCGCGGGTCGTGGCGCTGCTGGCGGTGCCGGGTCCGCAGGCAGCGCTTGACCTTTTGGCGATGGCGCAGGGACAGGTTGCCGGATTGATTTCTGCCTTCGAGCTGATCCACCGGATGGGATATGACTTTCTGGCGGAAAAGCTGCCCGAAATCGCGGTGCCGCTGTCGCCGGTGCCGGAATGGTCGGTTCTGATCGAACTGGGTCTGCCGCAGGTCGTTGCCCCCGAGGAGGCGATGGCCGGTCTTTACGCGCAGGCGGCCGAGGCGGGTCTGGTGCAGGACGGGGTGATCGCCACCTCCGAGGCGCAGGCGGCGGCGCTCTGGCGCATTCGCGAGAGCATTCCCGAAGGCAATCGGCGCATCGGCGCGGTGTCGAGCCATGACATCAGCCTGCCGCTTTCGGCGATACCGGATTTCATTCCGCGCGCCGGCAAGGCGCTTGCCGCCCTCGGGGAGTGGCGGATCAACTGCTTTGGCCACCTCGGTGATGGCAATCTGCATTACAACGTGTTCCCTGTGCCGGGCCGCAGCCGGGCCGACCACGACCACCAGCGCGAGGCGGTCAAGACCTGTGTGCATGATCTGGTGCACGCGCTTGGCGGATCGGTCAGCGCCGAACATGGCGTGGGGCGGCTGAAGGTCGGCGATCTGGAGCGCTATGGCGATCCGGCCAAGCTGGCGGCGATGCGGGCGATCAAGGCGGCGCTTGATCCGGCGGGGATCATGAACCCCGGCGCGGTTCTGCGGGGCTGAGGCAAAAGGGGGGCGCCCCCCGCGGCGCATCCGGAAAAGGCACAAGTCTTACGAGGCGGGTTTTTCCAGTTCGCGGAGCAGCTTGACGCGGATGGCCTCGGGATAGGCCGCGAGGCTGCGCGATGTGATGACGAAGCCGCCGTTGGTGATCACCCAGTTCTGGTAAAAGCGTGTAATGGCGGTGGATTGGCCGACGTCCTCGATGGCGATGGCGTTGATGGCGACCCCGGCGGCCTCTGCACGGCTTCGTGCGGCGCGGGCGGTGTTGCCGCTGTTTTCGGGACCGTCGCCCGAGATGTCGATGATCTGGCGCAGGCAGGGCGGGGCCTGCGCGAACTGGGCGAGGGCGGCGTCGATGGCCTGCCCGACTGCGGTGTCGGAGCCAGAAAAGGCGCGCGGGGCAGCGCGGATCTGCTCGGCGGCGCGCTGGAGGTCGGAGGGGCCGCGCATCTTTGTCCAGGGCAGCACGACCGCCTGTTGTCCCATGCCTGACCAGTGCATCAGGCTGAGCGCGACCTGACCCTTGACCAGTGTCTCGGCCACTGCCGGATGGAGCAGCGCGTCTGCGGTGCCTTTGGACTGGATGCGGTATTCCTCGGCGTCGATAGAGCCAGAGACATCTATGGCGAGCAGCAGGGCCACCTCGCACGGCAAGGCGGGCTGGGGCAGGCTGAGGGCGAGGCCGAGAAAGAGTGCGCGCATGGGCGCGAGGGTTGCGCGCGGGGCTTGCCCGATCAAGACACAAAGCGGAGAGGAAATGCAGGTTTCTGTTGCCAGGTACCTGCGAACCCCGCCTTACGCGGCTAAGCGCAAGGGCTTAAGTTTCGGTGTTCGAACTGCTTACGCAGCCAGAGCCACCGGAGCACGGTTGTCGTTTGCAACTGTACATTTGGACCGATTACGGTGGTACCTCACCGAGTGAAAGCTGGCCTCTTTGAACGTTCGTCGATCCTATTTCGACCCCTAACCCCTGAAACGAACAGGTGAATTGGTGGAGTCGCCGGGTACCGCCCCCGGGTCCGAGCCGTCTATTACAGGTGCGTTTATCACCATAGTCCGAGTTGCCCCGAACAGCCCCAATATAGGCGGGGCGGGGGAAGGTCACAAGACGGTTTGCGGGGTTTTTCGAGGCTGGGCCGCGTATGGCTTACGTATGGCCCATGTATGGCCTGGGTCTGGCAGAGGTCGGCCCGCTGATGCGCTGCCGTCCGGCGCGCGCAGCGGGCGTAAATTGCATGGGGCATGGGGGAGAAGGGGCGCGGAAACAGCGGGGCGCAGGGTGCGGGGCGGGCGGAGTATGCGATGCGGCTGCGCGCGAAAAGAAAGCGCCCGACCGGAGGTCCGGCCGGGCGCTGGTCTGTGTGGCGGATCAGAAGCCCGATTTGATCAGTTCGAATTCGTTGATCATCTTTTCGCGGAACTCGGCCGAAACCGGGGTCTGCGCGAGGAGCGTGGTTGTCACCGGATCGACGAAGGCTGCCTTGAGCGCCTCTTCGGAGATGGTCTTCATGGCTTCGGCGTTCGCATGGGCATAGCCCAGTTCGTCGAGCAGGGGCTGCGCGGAGCTGTGCATCATCAGCGAGTTGATGAAGTCATAGGCCTTGTCTTGCGAGCCGGGGCCATTCTTGAGGTTGACGTAGCCGCAGAACCAGGTGGCTGCGCCTTCGGCCGGGCTGCGCTCGAAGCCGATCGGGAAGCCTTCGGCAGCCAGCAGGGCCACGCCGTCGTTCCATGACCATGCAACCAGCACCTCGCCGGTGGCCATCAGTTGCGACATCTCGGACGGGTCGGACCAGTAGGCGCGCACGTTCTTGTGCGCTTCGCGCAGCCAGTTGGCGGCGGCGGTGAACTGTTCGTCCGTCACGTTTTCCCATTCGGTGACACCGGTGGCGAGCAGAGCCAAGGACCACACGTCATCGGCACTGTCGGGCAGCGAGGTGCGGCCGGCATACTTCGGGTCAGTAAAGACGTTCAGCGTTGCCACATCGGCGGCAGGCACCTCGGTGGTGTTGTAGGCGGTGGCGGTATAGGCGTAATCGGTGGGGATGAACCAGACGCCCGCGTCATCCTTGATGAGGTCGGAGTCGAGCAGTTGCGGGTTGATATTCGCAAATTCGGGAATCCGCGACACATCCCACGGCTCGATCAGATCGGCGTCGCGGTAGCGCGGCAGCGAGGCGACGCAAGGATGGGCCACATCTGCACGAAACCCGGACGAGACTTTCTGGAAGGCTTCATCATCATCGCCAAAGAAGCTGTAGGTGGGTTTCGCGCCATGCTTGGCGACATAGTCGGTCAGCATGCCGTCAATTTCCCATCCGGCCCAGTCGAACACCAGCAATTCGGCGTCAGCGGCGCGCGCGGCAGAGGAAAAGGCGATGGCAGAGGCTGCACAGGCCAGCAAGAATTTGGTGTGGTTCATCTTGGTTCCTTCTGAATTGGAGGGTGACCGGGCATCCCCAGGCCGCGGATCAGGGGGAGGGTAGTAAAGGATTCCGGCGGTCACAAGCGAAGAACGCGCCGTGCGCGAAATGTGGTTGCGATCCGCCCGATGACAAGGGGGCGCGGCGCGGGCGCGATGCGGGGTTGACCTTGTGCTGCGCCTGTTGCCTCTTTGCGGGCAGGCAGGCGCGCGGTCTGATACAGCTTTGGGCACGGAGCGGATGCCTGAACGGCGAGGAGAGGAGATGCGGATGTTTCGGGCCATCTTGATGGAAAAGGGCGAGGACGGGCAGGCGGCGGCGCGGCTGGCAGAGTTGCCCGATGATGCCCTGCCTGCGGGCGACGTGACGGTGCGCGTGGAGTTCTCGACGCTGAATTACAAGGACGGGCTTTGCCTTTCGGCCAGCGGGGGCGGGCTGGTGCGCACTTACCCGCATGTGCCGGGGATCGATTTTGCGGGGGTGGTCGAGGCCTCGGACGATCCGCGCTATGCGCCCGGAGACCGCGTGGTGTTGACAGGCTGGCGCGTGGGCGAGGCGCATTGGGGCGGTTATGCCACGAGGGCGCGCGTCAAGGCCGACTGGCTGGTGCCGCTGCCCGAGGGCCTGGGCGCGCGGCAGGCGATGGCGGTGGGAACCGCGGGGTTCAGCGCGATGCTGGCCGTGATGGCGCTGGAAGATCACGGGCTGACGCCTGCTGCGGGCGAGGTTCTGGTGACGGGGGCTGCAGGCGGCGTGGGGTCTGTCGCGGTGGCGGTGCTGGCCCGGCTTGGCTATAGCGTTGCGGCGGTGACGGGGCGACCGGAGACCGAGGGCTATCTGCGCGATCTGGGCGCGTCGCGGCTGATTGCGCGGGCCGATCTGGCCGAGACGATCAAGCGCCCGCTCGAGTCAGAGGTCTGGGCGGGCTGTGTCGATGCCGTCGGGGGGCAGATGCTGGCCCGTGTGCTGGGGCAGATGAAATCGGGGGCCAGCGTGGCCGCGGTGGGAAATGCCGGCGGGCTGGCGGTGCCGGCCAACATCATTCCCTTCCTGTTGCGGGGCATCAATCTTCTGGGCATCAATTCGGTGACGGTGCCTTATGCGCGGCGGGTGGCGGCGTGGGACCGGATCACCTCGGACCTGCCGATGGACAAGATGGAGGCGATGATCCGGCCCGCGACGCTGGAGGAGGTGCCCGCGCTCGGGGCCGCGATCTTGCAGGGCGCGGTGCAGGGCAGGGTGGTCATCGACATGAAGGCCGCAGGATAAGGCGGCCCGCGTGCAGCCTTCCTTCATGGTTTTGCGCCATCCTTGGCCTGCGCCTGCGCGCCGCCTTTGTTGCGTGCGGGGCAGGCGCCCGGCCAGGATGGCCGGACCGCCCGTGTAAACGCCTGTCACCGGACAGCATAGAAAGACCCTAGACGATGTTCCGATTTGCTTCCCTTGCCCGTTTCAGCCTGTTTGGACTGGTGTTGATCGGCACCCTTGTCTTTGCGTTGCTGGCGGTTTTCGTTTCCGGCTGGATGGTGCTTCCGGCGCTGGTGCTGGGCGCGCTGTCTGTTGTGGGGCTGCGCGATCTGACCCAGACCCAGCATGCGGTGCTGCGCAATTATCCGATCATCGGGCATATCCGTTACATGCTGGAAAGCATCCGCCCCGAGATCCGGCAGTATCTGCTGGAAGGCACCCATGACGAGGAACCTTTCAGCCGCGAGGCGCGCAGTCTGGTCTATCAGCGCGCCAAGGGGGTCGAGGACAAGCGCCCCTTTGGCACCACGCAGAAGGTGTATGAGGCGGGCTATGGCTGGATCACCCATTCGGTGGTGCCGCGCCAGATCACCAACACCGATTTCCGTGTCCGCATCGGCAATGCCAGTTGCAGGCAGCCCTATGATGCCTCGCTCTACAACATCTCGGCGATGAGCTTCGGGTCCTTGTCGGCCAATGCGATTTCGGCGCTGAACAGGGGGGCGAAGCTGGGCGGCTTTGCGCATGATACGGGCGAGGGCGGGATCAGCCGCTATCACCGCGAGGGTGGCGGCGATCTGGTGTATCAGGTGGCCTCGGGCTATTTCGGCTGCCGCACGCCGGAGGGCCGGTTCGACCCGCAGGCCTTTGCGGTGCAGGCGGCGGACCCTCAGGTGAAGATGATCGAGATCAAGCTGAGCCAGGGGGCCAAGCCGGGGCATGGCGGGATGCTGCCCGCCGCCAAGATCACGCCGGAAATCGCGCAGGCGCGCGGGATTCCGATGGGGGTCGACTGCCTGTCGCCTGCCGCGCATAGCGAGTTTTCGACGCCGCTGGGTCTGGTGGAGATGATCGCGCGGCTGCGCGATCTGTCGGGGGGCAAGCCGGTGGGCTTCAAGCTGTGCATCGGGCACCGGCGGGAGTTCATGTGCATCGTCAAGGCGATGCTGCAAACCGGAATCGTGCCGGATTTCATCGTGGTGGATGGCAAGGAGGGCGGCACCGGATCGGCCCCGCTGGAATTTGCCAACCGTGTCGGGATGCCGATGCGCGAGGGGCTGCATTTCGTGCACAACACCCTGCGGGGGGCGGGTCTGCGCGATCAGGTCAAGATCGGGGCGGCGGGCAAGATCGTCAGCGGCTTCGACATCGCGCGGGTGCTGGCTCTGGGGGCCGATTTCTGCAACTCGGCGCGGGGGTTCATGTTTGCGATCGGCTGCATTCAGGCGCAGTCGTGCCATACCAACAAATGCCCCGTCGGCATCGCCACGCAGGACAAGTTACGCCAGCGGGCGCTGGACCCTGACGACAAGAGCCAGAGGGTCGCACGGTTCCACCGTAACACGCTGCACGCCCTGGGCGAGTTGGCCAGCGCGGCGGGGCTGGACCATCCGGGCGATTTCCTGCCCTATCACCTGATGTTCCGGCAGGAGGCCAGCACCTTCATGGATGGGAACGAGGTGTTTGCCTATGTGCCGGAGGGCTTCTTGCTGGCGGCAGAGCGCCACCCCGATCTGGCCGAATGGCATGACCGCTGGGACAGGGCGACGGCAGAAACCTTTGCGCCGCCGATGATCCCCTATGGCCCTTTCACGCGCAACACCCCTGCCGCCGCCCCCGTCGCGACCGCCGCCGGATAGCGGGACGGGTCAGTCCTTTGCGCCGCTCTGGCCGCGCGCCAGATGCACGATCCGCAAGGCAAGCAGGATGATGGCGATGCCGGCCCCCGTGGCAAGGGTCGGCACGTCGCCAAAGACCAGCCAGCCCGCGCCCGTCGCCAGCACCAGCGCCCCGTAGGACAGCGGGGCGAGCACCGAGGCGGGGCTGAAGCGGTAGGCCCGCAAAAAGCAGAACTGCCCGATCTGCGCCAGAAGGCCGATGGCAAAGAGCGCGGGCCAGTCTTGCTGTTGCACCGGCACCCAGAACAGCCATGCCGGCCCCGCCGTGAGCACCAGAAGTCCGACGACGTAGAAGACCATCATCACCACCGCGCTTTCGGCGCGCAGCGCGCGGGTCTGGATGGTGGCGAGCGAGCCGAAGAGCACCGAGCCTAAGGCCGCCAGCAGCCCCAGACCGGGGGCAAGCGCCACGGGGCCGATCATCACCATGACCCCGCAAAAGGCAAGCGCGGTGCCTGCCCAGGCCAAGGGGCGCACCCTTTCGCGCAGGAAGGTGACCGCGAGCACCATCGTCACCGGTTGACGGGTGAAGGAAATCGCCGTGACCAGAGCCAGAGGCAGGTGGGCGAGGGCGAGGAAATTGCAGGTGAGCGCGCCCGCGTTGCAGGCCACGCGGGCCGCATTGCGCCACGGGTGCCGCATCGCGGCAAAATCGCGCCGGTGCCGCCAGACCAGAGGCACGATCAGCGCGCCCCCCAACAGGGCGCGGAGGAACACCAGTTGCGCCGCCGGATAGGTGGCGCCCTGCAGTTTGACGATCACCGTCATGCAGGTGATGAGCATCATATCCGCGATCAGCCACGGGGCACCGGCATAATCGCTGTCGCGGCGCGGCGGGGTCATGCGCGCTCAGCCCGCGGGCTGGACCAGATTTGCCAGCAGACGGAACGCGCCCGGCACCAGATGGTCGAGCTGGTGATGCAGGACCAGCGCGCAATGGCTGTGCCGCCCCGCCCCGATCTGCCCAGAGACCAGCGCGCCCGTAAGCGGGGGGCCGCCCGCGTCATGCATCGACAGGAGGGTCACATAGGCCGCATCCCATTCGCTGGCGAAATAGATGCCGCGCTCTTTGTTCCAGCCGTCCCAATCGTCCGGCGTGATCCGGTTCGGGCCTGCCAGCAGGGGGTGGGACGGGTCCAGCATGGTGACGGGCGCTTGGGCATCGGTGACGCGCCAGCGCAGCGACGGGGTGCCGACGACAAGCCGGCGCGGCGGGGTCGTATCGGGCCGCCAGCCCTGATCGGGGCGCTGATAGAACGTGACGAGATGCCCGCCCGCCGCCACAAATCGGTGCAGGGCGGGGGTGGCGGCGACCAGATCGGGGCGGCTGCCAAAGGCCACGATGCCCACGACCAAGGTGGTGAAGCGGCCCAGATCCTCGGCCCCTTCCAGTCGGGCCAGCAGGGTGACATCGGCCCCCATCCGTTGCAGCCACAGACCGATGCTGTCACCGCCGCCGCCGATATAGCCGATGCGCGCCTCGGGCAGGATAAGGTCCAAGGCCAAGAGCCGCAGCGTCTCGGGCGCGAGGTAGCTGAAGCTGCCGGAATGGGGATAGCTTGCCTCGTGGCGGCTGAAGGCGGGGCGACCGTCCAGCATCGGGGTCAGCACATGCAGGCCGCGCGGCAGCGCCGGAGGCAGGGTGAGGGTGGCGTTTTCCAGCGAAAACCCCTCGGGCAATTGCCAGTCGGCGCCGTCCGCGCCGCGCAGCGGGATGGAGCGGGGCAGCCGTGCAAGCGGCAGGATCACCGCCGACGGGTCCAGCGCAAGTGTGCGTTCGGGGCCGATCTCGAGCGGTGTTTCCAGATCGAAGGCCGCTGTCATCCGCCGCCCGCCGAGGGTGGCGCTGACCTTGGCAAAGGCCGGACCATTGCCGCCCAAGGCAGACCATGACGGCAGGAACTGCGGGGTGAAGGGGGCATCGCCCGCCACGGTCAGGGTGCAGCCATCGGCGGTCGGTGCCGCCGCGCTGACCCCTTGCGGCAGGACGGGGGTGACGGTGACCTGATGCACGGGCGGCACGGCCCATTGCCAGTGAAGCGCGGCGTCCGCGCCGGGGAACAGCCGCGCCGGTTCCGCATAGGCCAGCGTGGGAAGGGCGCGCGCGGCCAGAAGGCAGGCGGCCTGCACCTCGGCCCGTTTGCGGCGGAGCCGGTGCCCGTGCTGCAGGTGAAACGCGCTGCTGCCGCCCGCCTCGGCCTGTTCCAAGGCGGCGTCGGCCCGCACCAGTGCGGCGACCACGGCATCGGCATCGGGAAAGCCCGCCATCGCCTCGGCAATGGCCTGCGCTGCGGGGATCAGGGCGGCGGGCGCATCGGGCAGGGCGGCAAGGTCGGCCAGCGTGGCGGGCAGACCTTGGGTGATGCTGGCCTCGGTCTGGCCGCCCACAAGGTGCAGGGGCCATCTGTCCTGCGGAACCGCGCGCCAGTGGCCCATCCCCTGCGAGGCGTGATAGAAGCGCGACTGCTCGCCGATATGGTCCCAGGCCGCTCCGGTGGCGGGGTCAAGGCCGCTGGCGGCGAGGGTGAGGGTTGCCGGGGGAGGCGGGACTTCATCATCATAGGTGCCGCCCGCGCCTGACCATGCGGGCAGGTAGTATTTGGCGACCTGCCAGGGCTGCAAGCCTTCGTCCGCGTGTTCGGGGTGCGCGTCCGGGTCTGCGGCGAGCCGCAGGGCGGTTTGCGCGGCGCGGGTCATCGCGCGGTGGTGGCCGTGCTGGCCCGGCACGTCGAGAAAGGTCGGGATCACCACATCGGGGCGCTCGGTGCGGTAGGCGCGCACCAGACGCTCGACGATGCGCGCCTCTCCCCAGCGGGCAAAGGTGGCGTCGCCATCCTTGGAGAAGCCGAAATCATGCACCGGATCGTCGGGGCCATGTCCCAGCCAGTGGATATCGGCATCGAGCACGCGCGCGGCCTCTTCCATCTCGCGGCTGCGCAGGATGCCGAGGGCGCCGCGCCGTTCGGGGCCGAGCGCGTTCTGGCCGCCCTCGCCACGGGTGGAGCAGGCGATGACCACCCGCATGCCAAGGCCGAGCCGCAGCCACGCGAGCATGCCGCTTTGTTCGTCATCGGGGTGGGCGCCGGTGTTCATCACCGTGACCACCGAGGTCAGGCGGGACAGGGCGCGGTGCAGCCGCACGAGGGCGGGGTCTGCCATCTGGCGGGCGATGCGGGTGCGATCAGTCATTTGCGGCAATCCTTCGGGTCTGGCCCTCTGCCATTGCAAGGGCGGCGGGGCGTTGGCTGGCGGAGGGGCCAAGGCCGGTGTCGAGCTTTGGCACGATGCTGTCGAAAAACGGCAGCGCCGCCGCGCCGAGGGCCGCGATCCGATGGCCGGTGCGGGCGCGGATCACCCTTGGCAGGGCGCGGTTGCGCCGGTTGGCCACCGAGGTGCCAAGCCGGAGCCGTGCGATCAGCGCGTCGATCAGCGGGTCGGGAAGGTCCCCGCCCAGAATGACGGTTTCGGGGTCGAGGATGTTTTCCAGCATGGCCACCACGGGCGCGAGATGCGCCGCCGCCTCGTCCAGCCAGTCCAGCAGCGGCGGATGGCCTGCCGCCAGCATGGCCGCAAGATCGCCCGCTGCCGCCTCGCCCAGCCGTTCGCGCAAGGCGTCGAGCGAGGCATAGCGTTCCAGACAGCCCGACTGGCCGCAGGCGCAGGGCCGCCCGCCGGGGGCGCTGACGATATGGCCGATCTCGCCCGCATTTCCGAAGGCCCCGCGGATGGGCTGCTGGTCGTGGATCATGCCAAGGCCGATCCCCCCGCCAAAATAGATCATGCAGAAATCCGACAGGCCCTGTCCGGCCCCGAACAGCGACTCGCCTACCGCTGCCGCGTTGGCGTCATTCTCGATGACCACCGGCACCCCGATCTGCGCGGCAAGCTGCGATGTGGCGTCGATGCCCGCCCAGCCCGGCAGGGTGGTCGGGCCGACGCCGGAGAGGCCCTCGATCTCGAAGGGGCCGGGCATCACGACGCCCACCCCCATCAGCGCCGCCGGAAAGCGGAGCCGCAGCGCCGCGACCTCGGCCACGATGCACGGGATGAGCGCGGCGGGGCCGGTATCGTCGAGCGCCACCGAGGCTTGTTCCCTGATCTGGCCATGCAGGTCCAGCACGGTTGTCACCAGATGACTGACCGAGATTTCAAAGCCGATGGTGATGGCCCCGTTCGGATTGAGCGCGAATTGCACCGGCGGCTGGCCGCGCCCCGAGCGCAGGCGGCCCATGTCGACAAGCAGGTTTTCGGCCAGCAATTCGTCGATGATATTGGCCACCGCCTGCGTGGTCAGCCGCGTCATCTCGGCAATCTGCTTGCGTCCCAACTGCCCGTGACTGCGCAAAAGATCGAGCACAACCCGCCGGTTATGCGCGCGGCTGCGACCGGGGTTCTTGCCGAGGGCGAATTTCTGACGATCGGTGGCGTCGCTGGTCATGGTGCCTGTGCCTCTGTCCTCGGAGAAAGAGTGCATGGCTGAATACATTAAAACAAGTAAATTATTTTATTGACTCGAAACAGATTCGTAACGACGCTGACACAACTGCCGGATGATCGCCGCCATGTGCGCTGCTCCGGTGGGGGGAGAAATTTGCCAGCCATTCAGGGCGGGCCAACGGAGGTTATGACATGCACAAGGGTATCCTGCTCGCTGGTCTGATGGCCGGCATCAGCCCATTTACGGTGACCGCGGCACAGGCGGTCGAGATCGAATACTGGCAATATGTCTTTGAAACCCGCGTCAACGCGATGGACCAGCTTATCGCGAACTTCGAGGCGCAGAACCCCGGCATTACCGTCAAGCACGTGACCTTTCCCTATGCCGATTACCAGACGCGCGTGGTTGCGGCCAATATGGCGCGGCAGGGGCCGGATGTGTTGCAGCTGTTCTATGGCTGGGCCGACCAGTTTATCGGCGGGCGGGTCATCCAGCCCCTGTCGCCCGAAGCGTTTCCGCATGCGCAGATCGAGGAAGACTTCTTCCCCATCGTCAGCGCGATGAAGCGCGGGGATGACTACTATGGCCTTCCCACTGCCGTGCGCTCGCTGGCGCTGTTCTACAACAAGAACCTGATGGAAGCAGCGGGGCTTGACCCGAACACGCCGCCCACGACGCTGGACGAACTGGTGGAGCAGGCCAAGGCGATCACGCAGGTGGATGCCGCCGGAAACATGGCCGTTGCGGGCATGACGCTGGACATGGGCGGGCAGGATCACCAGTGGTGGCGCGAGGTTCTGGTGCGCCAGTTCGGCGGCGCGCCCTATAGCGAGGATGGTCGGACGGTCACCTATAACGACGCGGCGGGGGCGGCGGCGCTGAAGTTCTTTACCGATCTGCAGCTTGTGGAAAAGGTGGGCCAGCGCGGCTTCATGGATGAAGGGCAGGCCGCCTTCCGTGGCGGCAAGGCCGGGTTTACCGTGGATGGCACCTTCAGGCTGGGCTCTTTCCGCACCATCGAGGATTTCGAATGGGGCGTGACCGAGCTTCCCGCCAATGCCGACGGCCTGCGGTCCAACTATGCCAGCTATTTCGCCAATGCCATCGGCGCGGGCGCGCAGGGCGAGGAACTGGAGGCGGCCGAGAAGTTTCTGGCCTATATCAGCTCGGAAGAGGCGATGAAGATCTGGCTCGATGTCGTGGGCGAATTGCCTGCCCGCCGCGCCGCGGCCATGACCGAGGAAAATCTGGCCAATCCGGTCTATGCACCTTTCCTCAAGGGGCTTGAGTATGCGCGCACGACGCTGTTTGTCGACGAGGCTGCACAGCGCCAGAACACGATCGACATGGCGAACCGTATCCTGATCGAGGGGCAAACGGTGGAGGAGGCTCTGGCCGCTGCCGCTGCCGCCGAGCAGGCCATCATCGACCGCGCCAAGAAGTGACGGGTTCGCGGGCATGGCACTGACAGAGCAGGGGGCGCCAGCGGGGCGCCCCGACAGGCCGCACGTCTTCTGGACCATGCGGCGCCGACAATTGCTGTGGGTCTGGGGCTTTCTGGCCGTGCCCGTGCTGTTTTACGGGGTGATCCGCTTCTATCCCACCGGCCACGCCTTCTGGCTGTCCTTGACCGACTGGGACCTGATGTCGGACCCGTCCTTCATCGGGCTGGACAATTACACGCGCCTGTTTGCCGACCCGCAGTTCGGGCGCGTGTTCCGCAACACCTTTGCCTATCTGATCATGGGCACGCCGATCAGCCTGATATTGTCGTTCATCATCGCCTATGCGCTGGACCGCGTGCGCTTTGGCCACACTTTCCTGCGGGCGCTGTATTTCCTGCCCTTCATCACCACCGCCTCGGCGATGGCATGGGTCTGGCGCTGGTTCTACCAGCCTGCGCCCATCGGGGTGATCAATGACTTCCTGTCGGGATTTGGCATCCCGCAGATGGCCTTCCTCAATTCGACCACATGGGCGCTGCCGTCGATCATGGTGACGGCGATCTGGGCGGGGCTCGGCTTTCAGATCATCATCTTCATGGCGGGTTTGCGGGCCATTCCGACCACCTATTACGAGGCCGCGCGGATCGACGGACTGGGCGAATGGGCAATCCTGCGCCGTATCACCCTGCCGCTGCTGAAGCCGACGACGGTGTTTCTGGTGGTGTTCTCGTCCATCGGGTTCCTGCGGATCTTCGATCAGGTCTACAACATGACCACGAATGATCCGGGCGGCCCGCTGGGTTCGACCAAGCCCTTGGTTCTGATGATCTATCAGACCGCGTTTTCCTCCTATCAGATGGGCTATGCCGCGGCGCAGACGGTGGTGTTGTTCACCATCCTGCTGGTGGTGTCGCTGCTGCAACTCTGGATCTTGCGAGAGCGGACATGACAACAGCCTCGGCCCCCACCCCCACGCTTGCGATGCCGCGCATCCATCCGGGGCGCATCCTTATCTGGACCGCGCTGTTCATCGGCGGGGTCATCATGGTGACGCCGCTGATCTTCATGTTCTCGACCTCGCTGAAGACCGCGGGGCAGGTCTATGACCTGCGGATGATCCCGGCGTCCCCCACCCTGGACAATTATGTGAAGGTGCTGTCCGACGGGCGTTTCCTGCGGTGGTTCCTGAACTCGACCTTTATCGCGCTTGCCGTCACCCTGTCGAACGTGTTTTTCGACAGTCTGGTGGGCTACACGCTGGCCAAGTTCCGCTTTCGCGGGCGCTATTTCGTGTTCCTTGCCATCCTGTCGACCCTGATGATCCCGACCGAGATGCTGGTGATCCCGTGGTATCTGATGTCGGCCGAGTTCGGCTGGATCAACACCTATTGGGGCATCATGTTTCCGGGGATGATGACGGCCTTCGGCACCTTCCTGATGAAGCAGTTCTTCGAGACGGTGCCGGATGATTTCATCGAGGCCGCGCGGATCGACGGGTTGAACGAATTCACCATCTGGTGGCGGATCGCGATGCCGCTGGTCACTCCGGCGCTCTCGGCGCTTGCGATCTTTACCTTCCTCGGCAACTGGACCGCGTTTTTCTGGCCGCTGATCGTGACCACCAGTCAGGAGCTTTATACCCTGCCCATCGGCCTTTCCAGCTTTGCGGTGGAACAGGCGATCCAGTGGGAGATGATCATGACCGGCGCATCGCTGGCCACCTTGCCCACGCTTTTGGTGTTCCTGCTCTTGCAACGCTACATCGTGCGCGGGGTGATGCTGGCGGGTCTGAAAGGATGACGATGACCGATCCCAAATCTGCCGATACCTCGCGGTTTCCCGATCCGGTATATAAGGAAACCGTGCTGCGCCCGTTGTTTGACGGGGCAAAGACCCATCACATAGACGGCTTTCGCCGCATCGACCGCGCGCATCTGGTGATGCTGGCAGAGACTGCCATCCTGCCGCGCGACGTGGCGGGGCGGATTGCCCGCGCGCTGGTGTCGATCGATGCCGAGGTGGACCCCGCGTCCCTGACCTATAAGGGCGAGGTCGAGGATTTCTTCTTCCTGATCGAGCGCGAGTTGAAGGCGCGGCTTGGCCCCGACGATGCGGGGCGGCTGCATACGGCGCGGTCGCGCAATGACATTGACCACACGCTGTTCAAGCTGTCGCTGAAGGCGCGGCTGGACGGGGCGCTGGAACAGGCGCGCGGGTTGCTGGAGGCGTTGATCGCGACTGCAGAGCGGGAGCAGGCCACGCTGATCGTGGCCTATACCCACGGCCAGCCTGCGCAGCCCACGACCTTGGGCCACTACCTTTCGGCGGTGATCGAGGTGCTGATCCGCGACATCGAGCGGCTGGAGGCGGCGCGGGGCGTGGTCAACCTGTCGTCGATGGGGGCGGCGGCGATCACCACATCGGGCTTTGCGGTGGACCGCGCGCGGGTGGCGCAGCTTCTGGGGTTTGCCGCTCCGCAGCGCAACTCCTACAGCTGCATCGCGGCGGTGGATTACATCACCGCCAGCTATTCGGCGCTGGAACTGACCTTCCTGCATCTGGGCCGCTTCATTCAGGACCTGCAATTCTGGACCGCGTTTGAAGTGGGGCAGATCTATGTGCCCAATGCCTTGGTGCAGATTTCCTCGATCATGCCGCAAAAGCGCAATCCGGTGCCGATTGAACACATGCGCCACCTGTCCAGCCAGACGGTAGGGCGGGCGCGGGTGATGCTGGACATCATGCACAACACGCCCTTTACCGACATGAATGACAGCGAAGGCGAAAGTCAGGAAGCCGGTTATCAGGCCTTCGACTCGGCGGGCCGCGTGCTGCGCCTGCTGGCGGCGTTTGTCACGCAGATGCAGGTGGAGGGCGCGCGGGTGGCGCAGAACATCCGCCGGTCCTGCATTACCATCACCGAACTGGCCGATACGCTGGTGCGGCGCGAGGGGCTTTCGTTCCGCGCCGCGCATGAGATTGCCGCCCATGTCGCCCGCGCGGTGGTGGCGGCGGGCAGCGATCTGCCCACGGGCGGCTATGCGCCGTTCCGCGAGGGCTTCACGACGGCCACGGGGAAGGCACCGGCGCTGACGGAAGCCGAGTTCCGGCACATCGTCTCGCCCGAATATTTCGTGTCGGTCCGCAATCGCTTTGGCGGGCCCGCGCCCGAGCCGCTTGCCGAGGCGTTGGCCGAATACCGCGCCCGTCTGGCCGGATTTGCCGATCAGGCGGCAGCCCATGCGCGGGCCGAGGCCGAGGCGGCGGACCTGCTGGCCCAATCCTTTCAATCTCTGGTGGAGGCTGCCTGATGGCGACCATTGCGCTGCGCAACCTCGTGAAATCCTACGGCAAGACCGATGTGATCCACGGCATCAACCTTGATATTGCGGATGGCGAGTTCGTCGTCTTTGTCGGCCCGTCCGGCTGCGGAAAATCCACCACGCTGCGCATGATTGCGGGGCTGGAGGAAGTGTCGGGCGGCGAGATCCTGATCGGCGATCAGGTGGTGAACGAGCTGGACCCCAAGCGGCGCAACATCGCGATGGTGTTTCAGAATTACGCGATTTACCCGCATATGACCGTGCGCCAGAACATTGCCTTCGGGCTTTACACCTCGCCCTTGTCGCGCGAGCAGAAGGATGCGCGGGTGACCGAGGCCGCGACCATGTTGGGGCTGACCCCGCTGCTGGACCGCAGGCCTGCGGCGCTGTCAGGCGGGCAGCGGCAGCGCGTCGCCATCGGCCGCGCCATGGTGCGCGATCCGGCGGCGTTTTTGTTCGACGAGCCGCTGTCGAACCTCGATGCGCAGTTGCGCGCGCAGATGCGCATTGAAATCAAGCGGTTGCACCAGCGCCTTGGCACGACCATCGTCTATGTCACCCATGATCAGGTCGAAGCGATGACGATGGCCGACCGGATTGTGGTGATGCGGGACGGACACATCCTGCAATCGGGCACCCCGACCGAAATCTATGATGCGCCCGCCAACGTCTTTACGGCGCAGTTCATCGGCAGCCCGTCGATGAACCTTTTGCCTGCTGCCGAGGTGGAGGGACGCATCGTGGCGCAAGCAGGCGGGCCGCTGCTGGCGGGGCTGCGCCCGCATGATCTGGTGGTCGGCGCGGAGGAGGGGGCCTTTGCGATCTCGGGCGAGGTCACGGCGGTGGAGCCGCTGGGGCCGGAAACGCTGGTGCATTTCCTGACCGAAGGCCGCACGGTGATTGCCACCGCACCGGCCCGCATGATCCCCGCGATTGGCAGCACCGTGCAGGCCTCGGCCCCGCGGGGGGCGCTTTACCTGTTCGACGCGGCCAGCGAAAAGGCTTTGGGGCGGCGGTGAAGGATCGCGAGGCGCTCTTGGCTCGCCTGCCCGCAACGCAGGGCGCGCGAGGTCTTCTGGCCGATCTGCTGGCGGGTCAGGCGGCGACGGAGTGTGTCGCCTCGGCGGAACTGGTGCAGACGGGGTGGATCACCGCGGGGCGGTTGCGCGCCGATGCGGCGGTGCTTTTGGGCTGCGACATCGGCGGCACCAAGGTGCATTCCGTGCTGAGCGATCTGGAGGGGCGCTGCCTTGCCGAAGTGCACGAGCCGACCGATCCGGCGGGGGGCGCGGCGCTGGTGGCGCAGGTGCAGCGGCATCGGGACAGGCTGGTGGCACAGGCGGAGACGCCGATGGCGGCGGCGATCGGCATTCCGGGCGCGGTGCACCCGCGGACCGGGCATGTCAGCCGGATGCCCAACATTGCCGGGCTACGGGGAGCCGATCTTTCCGGCGTGTTCAGCGCTGCCCTGCAAATGCCGGTTGCGGTCGAGAATGATGTGAACCTTGCCGCCTTGGGGGAGTATTGGCTGGGCCATCGCGCGTCGTCGATGGCCTTTCTTTCGCTTGGCACCGGTATAGGGCTGGGCCAGCTGGTGAATGGCCAGATCCTGCAGGGAGCGAGCGGGGCGGCAGGAGAGGTCGCAATTTTGCCGATCGGCGCGTCGCCTTTCGCGAAGGAGAGTTTTGCCACCGGAGCATTGGAAAGCCGCGTGGGGGCGGCGCCTCTGGTTGCCGCCTATGAGGCGAGGGGCGGCACGCGCGGCCAGACGCTGCGGCTTTTGTTCGCTGCGGACGATCCGCGCTTTGATACCGTGGTGGAAGGGCTTGCCGACAAACTGGCGCAGGCCGTGATTTCGGTCGCCGCGATCACCGATCCCGAGATCGTGGTGTTCGGCGGCAGCGTCGGTCAGCGCCCCGATCTTCTGGCGCGGGTGGTGCGGCGCCTTGCGCAGCAGCCTTTCGCGATGCCGCAGTGCCTGACCAGCCGCCTTGGCAACCGTGCCGGCGTCCTCGGCGCGGTCTGGCGGGCGCGGCAAAGACTGGCCGCCGAACTTCGCTGCCGCTAGAATTTCTGCAACCGGTTTCCGGTTCGCGCGTTGTTGGGGCAAAGGGCGCGGCTTCTTTTGGTCGCGTCATCGGTCAAAAGGAACCTGACGATGCAGAAGTTTGTGATCAGCACCTTCATCGCAACAAGTCTTGCGCTTGCCGCGCCTGCCACAGCGCAGACCGATCTGAGCGATATCGTTTCCGGCGTCGCCAAATCGCTTCTGGCGCAAGAGCTGGATCAGAATGCCTTTCGCGAGGCGCAGCGCGTGAACACGGTCGCGGCCTATCGCAGTTATCTGGAGCGGTTTCCGAACGGCACCCAGCGCGCCGCTGCCGAACGCGCTCTGGCCCGCCTTGGCGCGCCGGTGACCGGCACCCAGCCCGCGCCGGTTGTCACCCCGCCCGCGACGCCGCCGGATGCCAGCGCCGCCTCGGTCGAGGCAGGGATCGGCCTGACGCGGGCGCAGCGCACGACGCTGCAGCGCCAGTTGACCGCCCTTGGCTATCCGACGGGGGTTGCGGACGGGCTTTGGGGCACCAACACCCGCAGCGCGATCCAGCGCTGGCAAACCGCCAACAAGCTGAACGCGACCGGCTATGTCACCGCCTCGCAGGTGCGGCTTATCCAGCAGCAGGCCGGGGCGGTGGCCGAGCCGTCGCCGTCGACGCCCGCGAACGAGGATGCGCTGGAAGAGCGGCTGTTGTCGCTCACCGCATCGGAACGGCGCGAGGTGCAGCGCATGTTGACCCGCCTTGGCTACAACACGGGCGGGGTCGACGGGGTATTTGGCCGCAACACCCGCGCCGCCCTTGCCGCATGGCAGCGCGACGAGGCAGTGCGGGCCAGCGGCTATATCACCGCCGACCAGTTGCGCGAACTGCGGCGGCAGACCGGAGCCTGAGCAGAGCGCGCGGCGGGTTTGGCGGGCGTTAAGCGTTTGTTCCATAGGGTGACGGGCCTTGAAGCGCGGTTGCGCAGCCCGTCATGCGCTCCGGCGCAGCACCCTATGGAGCCAGTCATGTCAAACCCGTTTACCCTTCGCACCCCGTCGCTGACCGGTCCGGCGCTTGATCTGCTGCCGGTCACCCCCTCAAACAGTGCCGATCTGTCCGCCGTTGGGATTGCGCTCTATGTGCAGCGGGCGGGAGCGGTTTGCTTGCGCACGGTGGCGGGCGGCACGCGGACCGTGGCGATGGGAGATCACAGCTTTCTGCCCGTCGGCGTGACCCGCGTTCTGGCCGAGGGCACCACCGCAACCGGCATCCATGCGCTGGTGCTGTCCTGACCTGCGTCGGGCAGGTCAGGTATCATTCGCGGAGCCTTATTGCAGGAAGGGAACCGGATCGGTGCTGTCTGCCCCGCGCCGCACCTCGAAATGCAGGAAGGACGGGGTGCCCGCGCGCACGGCGGCAATCGTCTGTCCGCGGCTGACCCGATCGCCTTTTTTCACGCTGATGCCATCCACGCCGGCATAGACCGTCAGGATATTGTCGGCATGGCGCACGACGATGATCGGCGTTTGGGCCGTGTCTGTCGTGATGGCGGCCACGGTGCCATCGGCGGCGGCCTTCACGGCGGTGCCTGCGGGTGCCGAAATGTCGATCCCGTCATTGCGCCCTTTGGAATAGGGCCGGATGATCGAGCCCTGAACCGGCATCAGCATCTTGGTCGAGGTGCTGCGCTGCGCGCCCAGATCGGGGGAGGCGGGCGTTTCACGCGGCGCGGTGGCCGCCGGCGTTGTCCGTTCGGCGGGCAGAGGTTTGGCAGCCGAGGGCGGCGTCGGCGTCGGCGATCCGGTGCCGGGCTGGCTGACGGGTTGCGGCGCGGGAGCCGAAGGCGGCGGCGCGGAAGAAGCGACCGGAATGATCAGATACTGGCCTTCGCGCACATCGAGATTCGGCCCCAGACCGTTCCATTCCCCGAGCGACTTGGCCGAGATGTTGTAGCTGCGCGCGATCGAAAACGCCGTTTCGCCGCGCCGCACCTGATGGCGGACCGGCTCTCCGCCGGTGCTGGGGCGGGTGGTGGCGGGCGGTGTCGGAGTGCCGACACGGTCGAGCGCGGTGGTGGCGATGGTCGAGACATCGACCGGGGCAGGGGAGGCGCCGACGGACGGGCTGCCGGTCGGCAAGATGCCGCCACCCTGCACGGGGCCGGTATCGGCGATCCGGCGCGGCAGGGCCAGAATTTCGCCCTCGCGCAGGGGATCGGTGGGAATGATCGCGTTGTAACGCGCCAATTCGTCGGTGTTGATGCCCACGCGCGCCGCGACAGAGGCTGCGGTGTCACCCCGCCGCGCCACCGCCACCTGATAGCCGGGATAAGAGATGACGCCGCGCGAATCCGGCTCGGGCCGCCGCTCGGTCGCGTTCAGCGCCGCCTCGGATGTGGCCAGCACGCCGGGGCCGTTGCGCAGATCCCAGTCAAGACCCTCAAACGGGCTGCCGCCCCCCGAGGGCATGCAGGCCGAAAGCGTTGCAAGGGCGCTTCCCAGCCACAGGATACGCAGCGGTTTGGGCATCGGGGCCGGGGAAATGCGGGTCATGCTCTGCCTCTTGTGCTTTCCGGACGGTGTTTCCCGCCCTTGGTTACGTCATATGGTCGGCCTCGGGTCGTGCCGTTCACCACGCCCGCCGCTTACTCTGCCCCCAGCCCTTCGACCAGCGGCACGAAACGCACCGGGCGCAATTCTTCGTAATCATACCCGCTGATGCCACGGGTGACCTTGATCAGACTTTGCACCGTGTCGGACTGGCCGACAGGAAGCACCATAATACCCCCAACCTTAAGCTGCGCCAAGAGGGGGCCGGGCGGGTCTTCGGCGGCGGCGGTCACGATGATGCGGTCGAACGGCGCCTGATCGGGCAGGCCATGACTGCCATCGGCGGTAAAGGCGGTGATGTTGACCAGCCCCAGCGCCTGAAACACGCCCTGCGCCTCGCGCACCAGCCGCCGGTGCCGGTCCACGGTATAGATGCGGCGGCCAAGCTGCGCCAGAATGGCGGCCTGATAGCCCGAGCCGGTGCCGATCTCGAGCACGGTATCGCGCGGCTGCACGTTCAGGGCCTGTGTCATCAGCCCCACCACCGAGGGCTGGCTTATGGTCTGCCCGCAGGCAATCGGCAAAGGCATGTCATCATAGGCGCGGTCGGCGAAATGCCCGCGCACGAACAGGCCACGGTCGACCCGTTCCATCGCGGTCAGCACGCGGGCGTCGGTCACGCCTCTTGATCGCAGTCCAAACAAATAGCGCATCTTGCGTTCGGCGTCCGTATCCTCCGGGCCGCCGGGTCCCATCATGCCAGTTGCGCCTCGAGCCGCGCCAGAAGATCATGCGCGGTCAGATCGGCGCGCAGAGGGGTGACGGAAATCCAGCCTTCGAGGTTCACGGCGGCATCGGTGCCGGGAAGCGTCGGCGTGTGCTGCGGCCCGCCCTTGATCCACAGATAGCGCCGCCCCGTGGGGGACACCTGCGGCTCGCAGGAAAAGGAGGTGTCGCGGCGAAACCCGATGGCGGCCACTTTGGTGCCCAGCACCTTGTCGGCGGCCACGGGGGGGAAATTCACGTTGTAGAAGACGCGGAAATCATCCTGCGTCCAGATGCCCTTTTCCAGAAGCCGCCGCACCACCGCCGCGCCATGCACCACCGATGCCTGAAACGGCGTGTCGAGCCCTTCGGTCCCGCGCCCCATGTATTGCGACAGCGCGATCGCCGGAATGCCCTGCAACGCGGCTTCCATCGCGCCGCCGATGGTGCCGGAATAGAGCGTGTTTTCCGCGGCGTTGTTGCCCCGGTTCACGCCCGACAGCACCAGATCGGGCTTGGCCCCCTCCAGCACGTCATAGATGGCGGCCAGCACGCAATCGGCCGGGCTGCCTTCGGCGGCATAGCGGCGCTCGGACAGTTTGGCGATCATCATCGGATGCGAATAGCTGATGCAATGGCCCACGCCCGATTGCTCGAAGGCCGGGGCCACGGTCCAGACCTCGCCCTCCGGCCCTGCGATCTCCTGGGCGATGGCGGTCAGAACCTCCAGCCCCGGAGCGTTGATACCATCGTCGTTCGTGATCAGAATGCGCATGAAAACCGTCCTTTCCTCCTGCTTAGACGACACCTGCACAGGCGGCAAGCACAAGCCGCAGCTTCGCTTGACATCGCGCGCGCCGCAGGGTCCGCTCTGGCCAAAAGAAAGGCGCATGGCATGACTCTCACCCCCGAGGACATCGCAGACCTGACCCGGCTGCGTCACGATTTGCACCGCCACCCCGAGGTCTCCGGCGCCGAGGCGGCAACGGCAGGGCGGGTTCGGGCGGCGCTTGCCCCGCTCGGGCCAGACCAGATCGTGACCGGCCTTGGCGGGCATGGAGTGGCAGCCGTGTTTTCGGGTGCCGCCCCCGGGCCGACCGTGATGATCCGCGCCGAGCTTGACGCGCTGCCGATTCCGGAAGCGCCCGGTCCGGCCCATGCCTCGAGCGTGCCGGGTGTTGCGCATCTGTGCGGCCATGACGGGCATTCGGCCATTTTGCTTGGCGTCGGCCGGCTGTTGGCGCGGCAAAGACCGGCCAAGGGGCGGGCCGTGCTGCTGTTCCAGCCTGCCGAGGAGGATGGCTCTGGTGCCGCCGCCGTTCTGGCCGATCCCGCCTTTGCGCCGCTGCGCCCCGACTGGGCCTTTGCGCTGCACAACATGCCCGGTCTGCCGCTGGGGCAGGCGCGGGTTTCGGCCGGTCCGGCCAATTGCGCGTCCTGCGGCCTGCGCCTGCGCCTGACGGGCCGCACCGCCCATGCCGGAACCCCCGATACGGGCCTGTCGCCCGCCGCTGCCCTGTTCGAGCTGATCCCCGCGTTGACCGCGCTCGGCCCCGGCGGGGCGCTGGAGCCGGGGTTTCGGCTGGTCACGTTGACCCATGCCCGTCTGGGTGCGCCCACATTCGGCATCACCCCCGGCGATGGTGAACTCTGGGTCACCCTGCGCAGCCTGACGGATGCCGACATGATTGCGCTCAAGTCCCGCGCAGGCCAGCTTGCCGCCGGGATTGCCGCGCAGCATGGCATCGCGCTGGACCTGAGCTGGCATGATGATTTTGCCGCCTGTGACAACGATCCTCTGGCGGTCGCCCAGATCGAGGCAGGCCTTGCCGACGCCGCCATCCCCTTCGGCCCCGCCGATGGCCCCATGCGTCCCTCGGAGGATTTCGGGCGCTTTGCCGGGACGGGCGCGCGGAGCGCGATGTTTCTGCTGGGGGCCGGTCCCGACAGTGCCGCCCTGCACGACCCTGCCTATGACTTTCCCGATGCGCTGATCGCCCCCGGAGCCGCCACCTTCACCGCCATCCTGCGCCGTCTGCTGGGCTGAAGCGTGCTGTGACGCACAAATTCCGCGCGGGGATCGGCAAAGACATCGCGCCCCTCAGGCCCTAAATTCAGGCAAAAGGAGCGCATGATGAGCTGGAACCCCGTTCTTGACCCTTCCATCCCGATCGGTGACGCAGTCGACTCCATCGAAACCGTGATCGTGCCGCGCGCGCGTGACCTTGGGGGGTTCGAGGTGCGCCGCGCCTTGCCGTCTGCCGCGCGCCAGATGGTCGGGCCCTTCATCTTCTTCGACCAGATGGGGCCTGCGGAATTCCTGACCGGCAAGGGCATAGACGTGCGCCCGCACCCGCATATCGGGCTGGGGACTGTCACCTATCTGATGAAGGGGCGCATCCACCACCGCGACAGCCTCGGCACCAATTCCTGGATCGCGCCGGGCGATGTGAACTGGATGCTGGCGGGGCAGGGGATCACCCATTCCGAACGGCAGGACGGCGCGATCCGCGACACGCCCCATGATCTCTTCGGCCTGCAGACGTGGCTTGCGCTGCCCCGCGCGATGGAGGATGACCCCGCCGCCTTCGTGCACGCCCCGAAGGCCACGCTGCCGGAACTGGAGGGAGAGGGCAAACACCTGCGCCTGATCCTCGGCTCGGCCTATGGGGAGACCGCGCCGGTGCCGACCGGAATCGAGGTCTTCTATGCCGACGCTGTGCTCGCGCCCGGGGCGGCGATCCCGCTGCCGGAGAACCACGAAGATCGGGGGGCCTACATTCTGTCGGGTGAGGTGACGGTCGGCGGGCAGAGTTTCGAGACTGGCCGCATGCTGGTGTTCCGCCCCGGTGACCGCGTCTCGCTGAAGGCGGGAGATCGGGGTGCGCGGGTGATGCTGCTGGGCGGGGCGACGATGGACGGGCCGCGCCACATCTGGTGGAACTTCGTGGCCTCCTCGCGCGAGCGGATCGACGCCGCCCGCGAGGCGTGGCGCGCCGGAGACTGGGCGCATGGCCGCTTCCGCCTGCCCCCTGACGATGCTGATGAATTCATCCCAGCCCCCCCGCGCTAGGGACTGCGCAAGCACCTGCTGGAGGCCGCGCGAAAAAAGCCGCGCTGCCTGCGCTCTGCCGCTTGACGCCCCCCGCGCATGCCCCTAAAAGCCCCCTACGGCGCGGGGGTGACCTTGGGCCGGACGGAATGTGCGGTTGTAGCTCAGTTGGTTAGAGTACCGGCCTGTCACGCCGGGGGTCGCGGGTTCGAGCCCCGTCAACCGCGCCATTCCTGCCCCAAAGGCCCCTGCGAAAGTGGGGGATTTTTGGTTTGCGGGCCTTGCGATGTCATCCGGCCTTCCCGCTGTGTTACACGCCTTCGAGTCAATGAAATCATGGGCTTGGCCTTTCATCTTCAGGAAGGCTTAACCTTTCGCGCGCACGAGGACGCCCGTCCTTTGCCTTGCGCCTTTCGGACAGGCTCTGCGGGGCCGGAGGCGGGGGCGGCGCCCCCCGACGCGTGCCGCCTGTGCCTGCCTGACAGGAATTGACCCGGACGCTGTCCTTGGCCAAAGCTGTTGCGCATGATGACCGATTTTTCAGCACGCCTGACCCGCTCACCCCACCCGTTTGACGCTGCCACCGCTGCCGAGGTGCGGGCGGGCTTTGCCGATTTGCCGCCCGAGGTGGCAGGGCTGCTGGCAGCCACGGCGGGGTGCAGCCCTTACCTGCGCGGGCTGATGACGCGCGAGGCCGCATGGCTGCGCGCCGCGCTGTCGCAAGCGCCCGAGGCGGCGCTGGAGGCCGAGTTCGACCGGATCGACGGACTTGCCCTTGATGATCTCGGCTCGGGGCTGCGGCTTGCCAAGCGGCGCGTCGCGCTGCTGACCGCGCTCTGCGATCTGGGCGGGGTCTGGCCGCTGGAGACGGTCACCGGCGCGCTGACCACGCTGGCCGACCGGGCGGTGCATCTGGCGATGGTGCGGCTGGTGGCGGAGGAGATCCGGCGCGGCAAGATCCCCGGGGCCACGCCCGAGGATGCGGAGACGGCGGCGGGCATGGTCAGCCTTGCGATGGGCAAGATGGGCGCGGGCGAGCTGAACTATTCGTCGGACATCGACCTGATCTGCCTGTTCGATGAAACCCGTTATCCGGGGGCCGAGCAGGAGGCGCGGGCCGCCTTCATCCGTGTGACCCGCAAGATGACGGCGCTGCTGTCGGACCTGACGGGCGAGGGCTATGTCTTTCGCACCGATCTGCGCCTGCGCCCCGATGCCTCTGTCACCCCTGTCTGCCTGTCGATGGCGGCGGCGGAAAGCTATTACGAAAGCGTCGGGCGCACGTGGGAGCGGGCGGCCTATATCAAGGCGCGGCCCTGCGGCGGTGATCTGGCGGCGGGGGAGCGGTTCCTGAAAACGCTGACCCCGTTTGTCTGGCGCAAGCATCTGGACTTTGCCGCGATTCAGGATGCGCATGACATGCGGCTGCGCATCCGCGAGCATCGGGGGCTGAATGGCCGCGTGGTGGTGGAAGGCCACAACATGAAGCTGGGGCAGGGCGGGATTCGCGAGATCGAGTTCTTTACCCAGACGCGGCAGCTGATCGCGGGCGGGCGTGACCCCGATCTGCGCGACCGCACCACTGTGGGCGGTCTGGCGGTGCTGGCGGCCAAGGGCTGGGTGCCGTCCGATGTGGCGGGCGAGTTGACCGCGCTATACCGCGCGCACCGCGAATTGGAACATCGTCTGCAGATGGTGGGCGATGCGCAGACGCATGATCTGCCCGTCACCGCCGAAGGGGTCGCGCGGATTGCCGCCTTTTGCGGCGAGGAGGAGGCCGCGTTCCGTGCCGGACTGCTGGAGCGGATCGCGCGCGTTGACAGCCTGACCGACAGTTTCTTCGCGCCCGGAGAGGCCGAGGCGGGGCCGGAATTGTCGGAGGCGGCCGCGCAGATCGTGGCGGGCTGGATCCATTATCCGGCGCTGCGGTCCGAACGGGCGCAGGGCATCTTCCGGCGGCTGCGTCCGCAACTGCTCCGGCAGTTGCACCGCGCCGCCAACCCCGACGAGGCGCTGCGCGCGCTGGATGGTTTTCTGGCGGGATTGCCGGCGGGGGTGCAGATTTTCTCGCTGTTCGAGGCGAACCCGACGCTGATCGAGCTGATCATCGACATTGCGGGCACTTCGCCTTCGCTCGCGCGGCATCTGTCGCGCAATGCGGGGGTGCTGGATGCGGTGATCGGCGGCAGTTTCTGGACCGCGTGGCCCGGCACGCAGGCCTTGCGGGCCGAGCTTGCGCAGGCGCTGGAGGCGGTGCCGGATTACGAAAAGCGCCTCGATACCGCGCGGCGCTGGATGAAGGAATGGCATTTCCGGGTGGGGGTGCATCACTTGCGCGGGCTGATCGATGCCTTCGAGGCCGGGAAAAGCTATGCCGATCTGGCCGATGCGGTGGTGGGCGCGCTGTGGCCGGTGGTGACGGCGGAGTTTGCCCGCAAGCACGGGCCGATGCCGGGGCGGGGTGCGGTGCTGATCGGCATGGGCTCGATGGGGGCGCAGCGGCTGAATGCGGGGTCTGATCTGGACCTCATCATGATCTATGATGCGGCGGGGGTGGAACAGTCGGACGGGCCGAAGCCCTTGGCGACGCGGCCCTATTATGCACGGCTGACGCAGGCGGTGGTCACGGCGCTGACCGCGCAGATGCCCGAGGGGCGGCTTTACGAGGTGGACATGCGGCTGCGGCCCTCGGGGCGGCAGGGGCCGGTGGCGACGGGGTGGCAGAGTTTCACCAGCTATCAGGAGGCCGAGGCCTGGACCTGGGAGCATCTGGCGCTGACCCGCGCGCGGGTGCTGGCGGGGGATGCGGCGCTGGCGGCCGAGGTGGAGGCGTTCCGGCGCGACCTTCTGGCGCGCAAGGGGCAGGGGGCCACGGTGCGCGCCGATGTGGCCGCGATGCGCGGGCGGTTGCAGGCGGCCAAGCCCGCCAAGGGCAGCTGGGAGGCCAAGAACGGGCCGGGGCGGCTGATGGATGTGGAACTCTGCGCGCAGATGATCGCGCTGGTCTCGGGCAGTGCCGCGCGGGGGGTGGAGCGGCAGGTGGCGGCGGGAACGGCGGCGGGGGTGTCGCCTTCGGATCAGACGGCGCTGCTGGATGCCTACAGGCTGCTCTGGCGGCTGCAATGCGGCACCCGCCTGCTGACCGAGGGGCCATTGGAGATGGAGAGCCTCGGCATCGGGGGGCGGGCGTTCCTGCTGCGCGAGACGGGCGAGGCCAGTGCCGAGGCGTTGACGGCGCGGCTGGAGGCGGTGACGGGGCGGGCCGAGCGGGTGATTGCGGCCATGATGGGGGGCGCGGATGGGGAGGCGAGTGATGCGGCTGGATGAGGCGGACCCCAAGGGGCTGGTGCGGGAGAGCTACCGGATCGAGGGGATCACGGGCGGGGAGTGCCGGTCGATCTTCATCGACTGGGCCTTGAGCCTGCGGCCGGGGGTGGAGAGTGCAGAGGCCCTGCGGGTGGTGCTGGCCGAATACGGGATGGCGGCACCGGAGCATCCGATGACCCGCGTGCTGACCGAGGCGCTGACCGCGCCCGAGCCGCCGCGGCGGCGCGGCGGGCGGGCGGCGCGGGTGGGGATGTAGGCAAGGCGGCCCCCTGTGTTACGGCTGTGGAGTTCCCGTGATTTCAACGGGTTGACCCTGCGGGCTTAACGGTTTCTTAGGAATTGCGCGGGACGGGTCCGGCGTCGGGCTGGCGTGCTTTGCGCGACGGCGGCGGAGGGGCCGGATTTATCTGCGCCGCGCCCCTGCGGGCCGGAACCCGAAGCGGCGCTGCCACGTTTCCTGTCTGCCCCAAGGAGTGCATCGCCAATTGACCCAAGATCAGGCCCTGCTGTTCGCCCTTTTCGCCGTGATAATCGTGCTGATGATCTGGGGAAAGGTGCGGCATGATATCGTGGCCTTGGGCGGGGTGATTGTCGGCACCTTGCTGGGGCTGGTCCCTGCGGAAGAGACGTTTTCGGGCTTTGCGCATCCGGCGGTGATCACGGTGGCGATGGTGCTGGTCGTCTCGGCGGGGCTGATCCGCACGGGCGCGATCAATGCGCTGGCGCGGGTGCTGTCGAACCCCGATCTGCCGGTGTCGCTGCATGTGTTGCGGCTGGGCGCGGTGGGCGCGCTGCTTTCGGCGGTGATGAACAATGTGACCGCGCTGGCGCTGCTGATGCCGGTGGATGTGGCGACCGCGCGCAAGGCGGGGCGGGGAGCGGGGCTGACGCTGATGGCGCTGGCCTTTGCCACCATTCTGGGCGGGATGCTGACGCTGATCGGCACCCCGCCGAACCTGATCGTGTCGAGCTTCCGGCGCGAGGCGCTGGGCGCGCCCTTCGGCTTTTTCGATTTTGCCTATGCGGGCGGCATCGTGGCGGTGGCGGGTCTTTTGTTCGTGGCCTTTGTCGGCTGGCGCTTTGTGCCGCAGCGGCAGGATTCCGGTGCGGGCGCGGATGTCGAGGCGCGGATGCGCGATTATGTGACCGAACTGGTGGTGCCGGACGAGTCCAAGACCATCGGCCGCAACAAGGCGGAGCTGCGCGCGGATTGCGAGGCACTGGGCGCCAGCCTGATTGCGGTCAAGCGGCGGGGCCGCCGTGTTTACGGTCTGCCCGACACCATCGTGCTGGAGGTGGGCGATATCCTGCTGGTGGAGGCGAGCCCGACGCTGCTGGACGAGGCGCGGGTGGAGTTGCAACTGGCCTACCCCGACGGGCTGGCCGCCGATGCGCCGCGCATCTCGCTTGCGGGGGAGGTGATGGTGGAATTCGTCGTGACCGACCAGTCGCGCATCGTGGGGCGCACGGCGCGGCAGGCCAAGCTGGCGGTAGACCACGACTCGGTGCTGCTGGGCATCATGCGGCGCGACCGCACGCTGCATGACAAGCTGCGCGACACAAGGATTCTGGCGGGGGATATCCTGCTGATGCTGATCCCCGAGACGCAGGCCGACAGCATTGCCGATGCCTTGCGTCTGTTGCCGCTGGGGCGCCGCGAGACGGTGACGATGGAAAAGCGTTCGGTGGCTGCCGTGGTGATGTTCGCGCTGGCGATTGCGGCCGTGAGCCTCGGGCTGACCAGCATGCCGGTGGCGCTGGGCGCGGTGGTTGTGGGCTATGTTCTGGTGCGGATTCTGGGGGTCGAGGACCTGTATGAACATATCGACTGGCCGGTGATCGTGCTGCTTGCCTCGTTGATCCCGCTGGGGGTGGCGATGGATACCACGGGGGCCTCGGGGCTGATTGCCGAAGGGCTGGCGGCGGCGACGGCGGGACTGCCCGCATGGGTCGGGCTGATGGCGCTCATGGTGGCGACCATGTTCATCTCGGACGTGCTGAACAACAATGCGACGGCCATTCTTGCGGTGCCTGTGGGCATCCGTCTGGCCGAGACGACAGGCACCAACCCCGATTCCTATCTGATGGCGGTGGCGATTGCCGCCTCTTGCGCCTTTCTGACCCCGATCGGGCACCAGAACAACACCATCGTGATGGGGCCGGGGGGCTATCGGTTTTCCGATTACTGGCGGATGGGTCTGCCGCTGGAGGTGATCGTGACGGTGGTCGGGGTGCCTGCGATCCTGCTGTTCTGGCCGCTCTGACCGGAGGCGGCACGCCGCTGTGCCGGCCTGCCCGAAAAAATATGCGGGTGCAGAAAGATTTGATGCAAAAGTGATGCAACCTCTGGCGATGTGACGAGTTTAACCCGCATGTCCCCATCGTGGAATGACAGGCCCCCGCGGGCCATTCCCTCTTGCCGGAGTTTCGCAACATGGCCGATCAAGTGTCTGAAATCACGCATGAAGATGCCGGTAAGGCACCCGTTGCAATCCTGCTTGCGGGCGGGCGCGGATCGCGCCTTTACGAGTTGACGGACCGGACCTGCAAGCCTGCGCTGCCTTTCGTGCGGCGGCGGCGGATCGTGGATTTCACCATGCAGAACATCGTGCAATCGGGCTTGCAGAATGTGGTCGTGGCCAGCCAATACCGGCCCGAAAGCCTTGAGGCGCATCTGGCGGTGGCATGGTCGGGGCGGCTGGCACCCGGCGGGCTGATGGTGCGGCGCGGCAGCGAGCAGGTGGCGGCGCTGTCCTATGGCGGCACGGCGGATGCGGTCTGGAAGAATGTGGAGCAGATCGATGCGCTTGCCCCGCGCGAGGTGCTGATCCTGTCGGCGGACCATGTGTACCAGATGGATTACCGCCCGCTGATCGCGGCCCATCGCCGCGCGGGCGCGCAGGTGACGCTGGCCGCCAAGGTGGTGGACCGTTACGAGGCGCGCGGCTTTGGCGTGATCACCGCCAACGCGGCGGGGAAGATCACCGATTTCGTGGAAAAGCCCGATGTGCCCCCGACGCTGCCGGGCGATCCGGATCATGCGCTGGCGAGCATGGGGATCTATGTCTGCGACTGGGCATGGCTGCGCCGGATGCTGGCCGAGGATGCGGCTCTGGCGGGCAGCAGCCATGACTTTGGCCATGACATCCTGCCGCGTGCGGTGCGGGCGGGGCAGGCCTTTGCGTGGAACTGGGAAGCGGCAGAGGGGCACGAGGTGTTCTGGCGCGATGTCGGCACGCTGGATGCGCTGCGCGAGACGTGGCTGCAATTCGAGAGCGACACGCCCTGCGCGCTGCCTGCGCCCGATCTGGGGCCATTTGCAGTGGAGGCGGCACCGGCGCTGTCGCGTTTTGGCATGTCGACCGCGGTGGGCGGGGTGAAGCTGTTTGCGCCGCTGCGCAACCGCAATGGCCAGCCCAGTTGGGGCATGATGGAGCAATCGGTGCTGATGGATGGCGCGCGGCTGTCTCCGGGGTGCCGCCTGACGAAGGCGCTGATCGCGCCCGGGGTGACGCTGCCCGAGGGGCTTGTGGTGGGCGAGGACCCCGACGAGGACCGGCGCTGGTTCCGGGTGACACCGGGGGGAACCACTCTGGTGACGACGCAGATGCTGTCACGGCGCGCGCTGCGCAAGCCGCGCGCCAGCCGCGGGTTCGGGGCGCTGTTCCAGCAGGTGGTGTCGTGATGCTGAAAGCGGCCCCGCAGGGATTGGTGTTCGACGCGGCCTCGGCCCGGCCTTCGGTTCTGGGGGCGGAGTATGATGGAGCGGGGGTGAACTTCGCGCTGTTCTCCGACCATGCCGAGCGGGTGGAGCTGTGTCTGTTCGACGATGATGGCGTGACCGAGACGGCGCGGCTGGACCTGCCCGAGATGGAGGGCGGCATCTGGTATGGCTATCTGCCGGGGCTCGCGCCGGGGCAGGCCTATGGCTACCGCGTGCATGGCGCCTATGCGCCGGAGGAGGGGCATCGGTTCAACCCTAACAAGCTGCTCCTTGACCCCTATGCGCGGCAGTTGACGGGGGCGATCGACTGGGATGACAGCCTGTTCGGATACGAGATCGGCACCGATGACCTGACCTTCGATGCGCGGGACTCGGCGGCGTTCATGCCCAAGGCGCGGGTGGTGGACCCGAATTATGACTGGTCGGCGGACCGGGCACTCTTCCGTCCGTGGGAAGAGACGGTGATCTACGAGGCGCATGTGAAGGGGCTGACCATGCGCCATGACGGTGTGGTGCAGGCCGATCGCGGCACCTTTGCGGGGCTGGCCGCGCCTGCGGTGATCGAGCATCTGAAGGCGCTGGGGATCACGGCGATCGAGCTGTTGCCCGTGCAGTCCTTCGTGCAGGACCGGCATCTGCTGGAAAAGGGGCTGAGCAATTACTGGGGCTACAACTCGCTTTCGTTCTTTGCGCCCCATGCGCCCTATCTCAAGACCGGCCAGCTTTCCGAGATCAAGGACGCGGTCCGCCGCTTTCACGAGGCGGGGATCGAGGTCTTGCTGGACGTGGTCTACAACCACACCGCCGAGGGCAACGAGATGGGGCCGACGCTGTCGTTCCGGGGGATCGACAATGCGTCTTACTACCTGTTGTCGCCTGACAATCCGCGCCACAGCTTTGACACCACGGGCTGCGGCAACACGCTGAACGTGGCGCATCCGATGGTGCTGCGCATGGTGCTGGATTCCTTGCGCTATTGGGTGCAGGTGATGCATGTGGACGGGTTCCGCTTTGACCTTGCCTCGACCCTCGGGCGCGAAAGCGCGGGGTTCGAGCGGGAAAGCGCGTTTTTCAACGCGATCCGGCAGGACCCTGTGCTTTCCCATGTCAAGCTGATCGCCGAGCCTTGGGATATCGGCGAGGGCGGCTATCAGGTCGGGGGTTTTCCCTGGCCGTTCCGCGAATGGAACGACAAGGCGCGCGACGATCTGCGCGGGTTCTGGCGGCGCGATGGCGGCTTGCGCGGGCGGGTGTCGCAGCGCCTGCTCGGCTCGCCCACGCAGTTCCACCATTCGCGGCGGCCTGCGACCACCTCGGTCAACTTTCTGGCGGCGCATGACGGGTTCACGCTGTGGGACTGTGTCTCGTATGACAACAAGCACAACGAGGCCAATGGCGAGGGCAGTGCCGATGGTCATGACCACAACCTGTCGCACAACATGGGGGCCGAGGGGCCGACCGATGATCCGGGCATCCTGCACGGGCGGGCGCGGCGGGTGCGGGCGATGCTGGCCTCTCTGATGATGTCGCAGGGCGTGCCGATGATTCTGGCGGGCGACGAGATGGGCAACAGCCAGCACGGCAACAACAACGCCTATTGTCAGGACAACGAACTGGCGTGGATCGACTGGCCGGGCAACGAGGGCCTGATGCGCGCGACTGCCGCGATGATCGCGCTGCGGCAGGAGTTGGGGCTGGCCAGTCGCCGCTTTGCGGTGGGGGCGGGCCACAGTGACGGCGTGGCCGACGAGGCGCATTGGCTGCATTGCGACGGGCGCGAGATGGCCGAGGACGACTGGGGGCAGGACGGGCCGCTGGGGCTGCTCTTGCGCCGCTGCGAGCGGGCCGATGTGCTGGTGATCCTGAACGCGGGCGATGACTGCGACTTTGTGCTGCCCGAGGGTGACTGGATGCAGCGCCTGTGCAGCGCGTGCGACGAGGTGGCGATGGCCGAACCCGCCAGCGGCACGATCACCGCGCCGGGGCAATCGGTCGTGGTGCTGGTGGAGGGATAGGGCGACGGGGGGCCTTGCCCCCGCTGCCTCGGGCGGCAGAGCATCATCGGAGCAAACCCGCCATTTGCGCGCCATCCGGAGGCTGCGGGAGTTGACGACCGCCGGTCCTTGTCGCAAACTGACGGGCATGATGTTCATGTCCACATTCTTTCCGCTGATCTGAACGGCCCCGCCGTGCGGCGCAGGGCGCCGTGAGATCAATGCAAGGCGCTTCGCTGTTGCGGGCGCCGTTCGGAGAATGGAAAAATGGAATCTTCCGCAGAGGGCGGCCTGACATCTGGTCAGGTCAGAGAATTTATCGACGACGGCTTCATTCGTATCGACGAGGCCTTTCCTGCCGAACTGGCAGAGCAGTGCAGGGACGAGCTGTGGTCTGCCATAGGGCTTTCGCCAGACAGGCCGCAGGACTGGACGCAACCTGTGATACGGGTCGCGTCAATGGCCTCGCCCGCGTTCCTTCAGGCCGCGAACACGCCGCGCCTGCATCGGGCCTATGACCAACTTGTCGGGGCGGGGCGCTGGATTGCGCCGCAGGGGCTTGGTACCTTTCCGATCCGCTTTCCTTCGGCGGATGCCCCCGGCGATGACGGGTGGCATGTGGATGTCAGCTTTGGCGACAGTCCCGATTTCATGGAATGGCGCGCCAATGTGAAGAGCAGCCAGCGCGCGTTGCTGATGCTGTTCCTGTTTTCGGATGTCGGGCCGGATGACGCGCCGACCCGTATCCGGAAAGGGTCACACCGGACGATTGCGCGCGAATTGCTTCCCTTTGGCGAGGGCGGCGCGAGCTTGCGGCAGTTGTCGGCAGGGGGATATGCCTCGACCGCGGACTGCCCCGAGGTGCTTGCGACGGGGGCGGCGGGCACGGTCTATCTGTGCCATCCGTTCCTTGTGCATGCGGCGCAGCCCCATCGGGGGACGCGGCCCCGCTTCATGGCGCAGCCGCCCCTGCGACCGAAGGCAGAGTTCGATCCGGCGCTGCCGCCTTCGCCGGTTCAGGTCGCGATCCGCGAGGCCTGCGGGTTGACCTTCTGACGCGGGTCGGGCCGGGGCGTGCCAGCGTCCCGGCCCGACCGGACAGGGTGCAAGGGTGCCTCGGGATCGGGGGCGGGCGGGGAACCGGCAGGGCCGTTTGCGCGTTGATTTGCAAGAGCCACACGGTCTGGCCGGCCTTTCTGGCCGGATCGACCGGTGTTCACCTGCACCCCTGATTTGCATGAAAGGAACTTCCATGCTGCCCCCGACAACCGCTTCGATGATGTTGACCCCGGACACAGCGCATGAGGGTGACGCGCCGCAGGCCGCCCCCGATGCCAGCGAGGCGCTGCTGAACGTGCAGCGCCGCACGGTGGATGCGCTGGTGGGTTATGTGAAGATGGTCGAGAAGGCCGAGCCGGAGTTCCGTCCGGTGGCCGACCGCTTCCGCGCCCTGCATGACCGGCACAACGCCGCGCTGACCGCCATGCTGATCCGCCACGGCGCGGAGCCGGATGCAGATGGCACCTTTATGGGCACGGTGAACAAGGCGGTGGTCTCGCTGCGCGCGCTGTTCGACGAGATCGACGAGGATGTGATGGACAGCATCCGCAACGGCGAGAACCATGTGATGCAGGCCTTTGACGAGGCGATCATCGCCAATGGCATGCCGCCCGCCGATGTGACCGATCTGCGCGACATGCGTGACGAGATCGTGGTGCTGCTGCAGGACACGCGGCATCTGGACTGATATGCCGGCAATCTGCCGGCAGTGGCAGGGCGCGCGCCGGGGGGATGACCCCCGGCGCTTTTGTTTGGGTCGGCCCGCATGGCGCGCGTTGGGGGCTGCGGGAACCCGCGTGACGCGGGCCGCGTTGATGGGCATCCGCTTGGACAGGACCCTCCTGTCGAGCCGTATCGGAACCGTGACCCCATGTTGTCTGTTGCAATCGTCGGCACTGGCCCGACCGGTCTTTATACCTTCGCCGCGCTGTCAAAACGGCAGGAGCCCTGCCGGATCGCCCTTTATGAGAAGGGAGACAGCCTTGGCGTCGGCACACCCTATTCCGAGGAAACCGCGACCCGCGCGATGCTGGCCAATATCGCCAGCATAGAGATTCCACCCCTGTGCGGCGGCTATCTGGACTGGATGCAGGCCCAGCCTGCCGCCTTCCTGCGCCGCTTCGGTCTGACCCATGCCGATCTGGATGCGCGGCTGTTCACGCCACGGCTGATGCTTGGGGCGTGGTTCAACGCGCAGTTTCTGGAGCTGATCGCCGCCGCAGAGGCGGCGGGGCATGTGGTGGAGGTGCATACCGGGGTCGAGGTGACCGATGTGCGGGCCGGAGACAGGGGTTTGCGCGTGGTCGCGGGGACGCAGGAGGCGGTGTATGACCGGGTGGTTCTGGCATCGGGCCACAGCTTTGCCGAGGATGCGCAGACGGCGCGCTATTTCCCGAACCCGTGGTCGGGGCTGATCCAGACCGATGTTCCGGCGGCGCGGGTGGGGGTGCTGGGCACCTCGCTGAGCGCGATCGATGCCGCGATGGCGGTGGCAGCGCAGCACGGGCGCTTCGTGCGGGCGGCGGGGCAGGCGGATGATCTGGTCTACGAGCGGCAGGCGGAAGGGTTGCAGATCATGCTGATGTCGCGCAGCGGGGTGCTGCCGGAGGCGGATTTCTATTGCCCGATCCCCTATGCGCCGCTGGACATCATGACGGGGGCGGCCCTGTCGGAGGCGCTGGCGGGGCCGGCCCCGCTGGATGCGCTGTTTGACCTGTTCCGCGCCGAGATTGCGGCGGCGGACCCGGGCTATGCGGCGCATGTGGGGCTGGAGCGCCTCGACGCCGACAGCTTTGCCGCCGCCTATTTTGCCGACCGGCTGGCGCGCGACCCCTTCGGCTGGGCGCGGGAGAATCTGGCCGAGGTGGAGCGCGACCGCGCGGCGCGGCGCACGGTGGGCTGGCGCTATGCCATCCTGCGGATGCACGAGACGGTGGAGGCGGTGCTGGCGGACCTGCCGGAGGCGGACCGCGCGCGCTTCGATGCCGGGCTGAAGCGGGTGTTCATCGACAATTACGCGGCGGTGCCGCCGGAATCGATCCGGCGTCTGCTGGCCCTGCGCGATGCCGGGGTCTTGCAGGTGGCGGCGCTGGGCGATGACTATGATCTGGAGATCGGCGAGACGGGCACGCAGATAGGCACCAAGGGGCGGGTGCTGCGGTTCGACGTCTTCATCGATGCGCGCGGTCAGCGGCCGATGCAGAGCGCAGACCTGCCCTTTCCCGCTCTGCGCGCGGCGCTGGAGGCGGCGGGGCAGGACCTGCCGGAACTGGATGAGGGCTATGTGCTGCGCGGGGTGCCGGGCTATGGCGGGCGGCTGGTGCTGGCGGCCTTGCCCTATCTGATGCACGACCGGCCTTTTGTGCAGGGCATCACCGCCTCGGCCGAGATCGGGGCGGCGGTTGCGGCGGGGCTGGAGCGCGCGGAGGCCGCGCCCAGACGCCGGTGGCGCTGGGCGCAGATGCTGGACTGGGCGGCGTGAGCCGTCCGATCAGTCGCGCAGGGCGCGGGCCTCGGCGGCAAGGGTGGTGATCGCCTCCCAGTTGCCGGCGGCCATCGCCTCTTTCGGCGCGACCCATGAGCCGCCGACGCAGAGGATGTTCTTCAAGGAAAGATAATCGGCTGCGTTCCTGAGGCTGATGCCGCCGGTGGGGCAGAAGCGGACCTGCGGGATCGGCGATCCGATGGATTTGAGGAAGGCCGCGCCGCCCGATTGTTCGGCGGGGAAGAACTTCTGCACCGTGTAGCCGCGTTCGAGGAGGCGCATCACCTCGGAGGCGGTGACTGCGCCGGGCAGGAGCGGCAGTTCGAATTCTGCGCAGGCGTCAAGCAGCGCGTCGGTCGCGCCGGGGGAGACGCCGAAGGTGGCGCCCGCCTCTTTCGCGGCCTTCACATCGGCGCGGGTGAGCAGCGTGCCTGCGCCCACGACGCCGCCCGCCACCTCGGCCATCGCGCGGATGGCGTCGAGCGCGCAAGGGGTGCGCAGGGTGACTTCCAGCGCGGGCAGCCCGCCCTTGACCAGCGCCTGTGCCAGCGGTGCGGCATGGGCCAGATCGTCGATCACGAGGACGGGGACGACGGGGGCAAGCTGGCAGACGGCCAGTGCGCGGGCGGATTGTTCGGTGGGGGTCATGGGCAGGGTCCTTTGGCGTCGGGAAGGCGGAGAGTGCGGGAGCCTCCGGCGGGGATATTTGAAGACGGAAAATGCGGCAAGGGGCGCGCGGATCAGACCACCACGCCCGCGCCGGTATCGGCGGTGCCGACGGTCTGGCGGAAGACATCGAAGAGTTCGCGCCCGATGCCGTGGCTGTTGGCCGAAAGGTCGATGGAGAGGGCGGGGCGGCTGTCGAAATCGTCGGCCAGCACGCAGAGCGTGCCTGCCACCGCATCGAGGCGCACGATGTCGCCGTCGCGCAGGCGGGCGAGGGGGCCGCCCTTGGCCGCTTCGGGCGAGACATGGATGGCGGCGGGCACCTTGCCCGAGGCGCCGGACATGCGGCCATCGGTCACCAGCGCGACCTTGAGGCCGCGGTCTTGCAGCACCATCAGGGTGGGGGTGAGCGAGTGCAGTTCGGGCATGCCGTTGGCGCTGGGGCCCTGGAAGCGGACGACGACCACGGTGTCGGAGGTGAATTCGCCCGCCTTGAAGGCGGCCTTGACGGCATCCTGCGTGTGGAAGATGCGGGCGGGGGCTTCGACGATATGGCGCTCGGGGGCGACGGCGGAGACCTTGATGACGCCGCGCCCGAGGTTGCCGCTGAGTTGCTTGAGCCCGCCGGTGGCGGCGAAGGGATCGGCGGCGGGGCGCAGCACCTTGTCATTGAGGCTGTCGCGCGGGCCGTCCTGCCAGCCGAGCTTGCCGCCCTTGAGCGTGGGTTCCTGGCGATAGGCGGCGAGCCCGTCGCCCGCGACGGTCTTGGCGTCGGGGTGCAGGAGGCCTGCGTCGAGCAGCTGGTTGATGAGGAATTGCAGCCCGCCCGCCGCGTGGAAATGGTTCACGTCGGCGAGGCCGTTGGGATAGACCTTGGCCATCAGCGGCACCACATCCGACAGATCGGCGAAGTCCTGCAGATCGAGGATCACGCCCGACGCCCGCGCCATCGCGGGCAGGTGCAGCACGAGGTTGGTGGAGCCGCCGGTGGCCATCAGCCCGACGAGGCCGTTGACATAGGCGCGCTCGTCAAGGATCTCGCCCGCCGGACGGAAATCATTGCCGAGCGCGGTGATCTGGGCCGCGCGTTCCACGGCGGCGGTGGTCAGCGCCTCGCGCAAGGGGGTGCCGGGGTTGACGAAGCTGGCACCGGGCAGGTGCAGGCCCATGAATTCCATCAGCATCTGGTTGGTGTTGGCGGTGCCGTAGAAGGTGCAGGTGCCTGCGCCGTGGTAGCTGGCCATCTCGGCGGCCATGAGTTCCTCACGCGTGGCCTTGCCTTCGGCATAGGCGTTGCGGACGGCAGATTTCTGGTCATTGGGGATGCCCGAGGTCATCGGGCCTGCGGGGACGAAGACCGCCGGAATATGGCCGAAGGTGGCGGCGGCGATGATGAGGCCGGGCACGATCTTGTCGCAGACGCCGAGGTAGAGGGCGGAATCGTAGCAGTTGTGCGACAGGGCGACGCCTGCGGCCAGCGCGATCACATCGCGCGAGAAGAGCGAGAGTTCCATGCCGGGCTGGCCTTGCGTCACGCCATCGCACATGGCGGGCACGCCGCCCGCCACCTGCGCGGTGGCCCCGGCGGCGCGGGCGGCGGCGCGGATCAGGTCGGGGTAACGCTCGAAGGGCTGATGGGCCGAGAGCATGTCATTATAGGCGGTGACGATGCCGATGTTGGGCGCGCGGCTGGTGGCAAGCGTCGCCTTGTCCTCTTCCATCGCGGCATAGGCATGGGCCTGGTTGCCACAACTGAGGTGGCTGCGCGCGGGGCCTGCCGCCACCGCCCCCGCCATGCGGCGCAGATACTCGGCCCTTGGTCCTTGGCTGCGTTCGCGGATGCGGTCGGTGACGCGGGCGAGGGTCGGATGCAGGGTCATGGCGGGCCTTTTTTCGGTTGGCGTGCGGTGCGGGGAGTATAGCAGGTGTTGTTAGCGCTAACAACCCTTGCTCGCCCCATCCCCCGGGCGGCGGCGGGCGCGAGCGGCGGGAGGCGGATTGAAAACACCCTCGGGCGAGTCTAGGCTGCACCCGCCGTTGCGGCAAGTTGCGCCGGACGGACCAATGGAGATTGGATGCAAGAGCTTGTGTGAAAAGGCTCTCTGACTGCCAGAGAGCCGCGTGACATCGGGCACCCCTGCCGCAATGGCGCGCGGGGTTTCTTTCACGTTTTCACACGAGACAAGCATGAACATTTCACGACAGGAGCAACGCGCCCTGCACGTTCTGGCGCTGGGCGGCTGGATTTTGCACGAGCGTGCGGGCGGACCGAAAGTGACGGAGGTCACCTGCCACACGCGCGAGGGGATGATCCTTGACGGCTTCGATCTGGCGACCTTCCAGCGGTTGCGCCGCAAACGGCTGATCGAATCGCGGGCGGGGCATCCCTACCGTATCTCGCGGCTGGGCCGACTTTCGGTGCGGGCGCAGGTGGACAATCAGGGCGGGTGACGGGAACGGGGGGCGGGGTCTTCCGCCCCCCGTTTTTCCTGCAACCAGAACCTGTGCGGGTCTTGTCACCACAATTCCCCGCTTTTGCGCCCATTCGCGCGCAATCGTGCCATGATTGGCAGGTAACCCTGTTCGGGCAAGGGGAAGAACTCCCCCGGAGGAATGGGTGATGATGACACGTCTTTTGCCGATGCTGGCAGTTCTGATGGGCCTGTCTGCCTGTGCGGGCAGCGCGCCCGATGTGATGCGGTCCGAGCAAAGCCAGATGACACTGGCCAGTCAGGGCCGGATCGAGGCGACCGGGCCCCGGCAGGTTCTGGCGGCGCAATATGATGTGGAGGACATCCGCATCTCGGTGCCCAGCAAGCTGCGCGTGTCCGAAGCCAATGTGTTCTACCCCGTGGCCGATATCGTCTGGCGCGGCGAGCCGATGGGCAACCGCCATGCGCAGGTGATGTCGATCTTCAAGGAAGCGATGGACCGTGGCACCTATACGATGAACACGGGCCGCAAGGTCGTGGTGGATGTCGAGGTGGCGCGGTTCCATTCGGTGACGGAAAAGACGCGCTATACGGTCGGCGGCACCCATTCGATGCGGTTTTCTCTGACGGTGCGGGATGCGGCGACGGGCGCGGTGATCGAAGGGCCGCGGATGGTGACGGCGGATGCCAAGGCAGCGGGCGGCGCGCAGGCGGTGGCCGAGGAGCAGATGGGCCGCACGCAGCGGGTGGTGGTGGTCGAGCGGCTGGCAAGCGCGATCCGCGCCGAGTTGTCGGGCCGGGTGACGGACCCGATGCTGGTGAGCCAGGCGCTGTCGCAGCGGTCGGTGGTGGCGCTGCGCTGAGGGGCATTTCCCACGGCAAGGGATTGCGGTAAGGGGAGGGGATGATGACCCCTCCCTTTGCGCATGACGCCCCCGATTCCGCTGATGCTTTCTCCTCGCGCGCCCTTCCGGTGGTGCGCCTGAAACCCAAGGCCGAGGCGCGGGCGATCCGCCACGGTTTTCCTTGGGTCTATGCCGACGAACTGGTGACGGACAGGCGCACGCAGGCATTGGTGCCGGGGGCCCTCGCGGTGCTGGAGGATGGCGAGCGGCGGCCGCTGGGGCTGGTCACGGTGAACCCCAAGTCGAAGATCATCTGCCGGATGCTGGACCGCGACCCCGTGGCGGTGATCGATCAGGCGTGGTTTGCGGCGCGGATCGCGCGGGCGCTGGAGATGCGCGCGCGCCTGTTCGATGCGCCCTTCTACCGGCTGGTGCATGCCGAGGCGGACGGGCTGCCCGGTGTGGTGATCGACCGCTTTGGCGATGTGGCAGTGGTGCAGCCCAATGCGGCATGGGCCGAGGCGCATCTGGAGCCGCTGGTGGCGGCGCTGGTCGCGGTCACGGGGGTGACGGCGGTGGTCAAGAACGGCTCGGGCCGGTCGCGCGGGCTGGAAGGGCTGCCCGAAGAGGTGGCGGTGATCGCGGGCGCGGTGGAGGGGCCGGTTACGGTGCCGATGAACGGCGCGCTGTATATGGCGGACCTGCTGGGCGGGCAGAAGACGGGGCTGTTCTACGACCAGCGGCCCAACCATGCCTTTGCCGCGCGGCTGGCCAAGGGCGCGCGGGTGCTGGATGTGTTCTCGCATGTGGGCGGGTTCGGGCTGGCCTGCCTTGCGGGCGGGGCGGAAAGTGCCCTCGCGGTGGATGGATCGGCGCCGGCCCTCGCTCTGGCGGCGGAGGGCGCGGCGGCGATGGGGGTCGAGGCGCGCTTTGCCACCCGTCAGGGCGATGCCTTTGCCGTGCTGGAGGCTTTGGGAACCGAGGGCGCGCGCTTTGATCTGGTGATCTGCGATCCGCCTGCCTTTGCCCCCGCCAAGCCTGCGCTGGAGGCGGGCTTGCGCGCCTATGAGCGGGTGGCGCGGCTGGCGGCGCCCTTGGTGGCGCCGGGGGGGTATCTGGTGCTGTGTTCCTGCTCGCATGCCGCCGATCTGGCCGCGTTCCGCAACGCGAGCGCGCGCGGCATCGGGCGCGGCGGGCGGCGGGGGCAGCTGATCCACACCGGCTTTGCAGGCCCCGATCACCCGATGCTGCCGCAACTGGCGGAGTCGGGGTATCTGAAGGCCCTGACCTTCCGGCTGGACTGAGGGCCGCCGCGTGCGCTCGTCCCTCCCTTGCGGGCGGTCCTCGCAGGGGGCAGCGAGGAAAGCGGTCACGCTTGAGGAGCGGGCGGGATGAGGCTGGTTCTGGATGCCTGCGTGCTTTACCCGACGGTGCTGCGCGAGATCCTGCTGGGCTGCGCGCGGGCGGGGCTATACGAGCCGCTGGTGTCCGAGCGTATCTTGCGCGAATGGGTGCGGGCGACGGCCAAGCTGGGCGCGGCGCAACAGGCGGCGGCCGAGGGCGAGGCGGCGCTGCTGCGCGCGGGCTTTCCTGCGGCGATGGTCCGCGCCCGCCCCGAGATAGAGGCGCGGCTGGCGCTGCCCGATCCCGATGACGTGCATGTGCTGGCGGTGGCGATCGGTGGCCATGCCGATGCGATCCTCACCTTCAATGCCGCCGATTTCCCGCAGCACCTGCTGGCGGAAGAGGGCATCGTGCGGCGCGATCCCGACGGTTTCCTGTGGGAGCTGTGGTCGCACGAGCCGCAGGCGGTGGAGGCTGTCGTGGCGGCGGTTCTGGCCAAGGCCAGCGCCCTGTCCGGGCAGGCCTTCGGCCGCAAGGCGCTGCTCAGGCGCGTGCGGCTGAACCGTCTGGCCCGCGCGATGGATTCGGCAGGCCAGTGAGCGGCATCAGTTCGCGGGAACGATCGGCGAGCTTTCGGGCAGCGGATCGACCGCCGGCACATCGGCGGGGGTGAGCGGGTCAACCGTCTGGTTGGGCACGCCGGGCGTGGGCTGCTCGGATTGCTGGACCGGCGGGGTGCCTTCGGGCGGCGCGGTAAAGGGCGCATCGCCCGGAACCGTTTCTCCTGTGCGCCCGTCGATCTGATCGCTGGGGCCGGGCAGCGGGTCGCTTTCCGCCGCCTCGTAGCCGAGCCACCATACAAAGCCGATGCCCACCGCGATGACCACGAGGATCATGCCGATGAGCGGTCCCCGATGGCGGCGCTGCTGTTTGTCGATATTGGTCTGGGGGGCGGACATGGGGCCTCCTTGGTCTTATCCTGATGTTCCCCTGACAACGCGCGGATGCGCCGCAGGTTCCCGGTCGCGGCCGTGGAAGGCGAAAGATCGCCGATCGCGCCCGCTGCGGAAGATGGCGCAGGCGCGGCGTCGGGGCGCGTCAGCGGGCCTGCCAGCGGAGTTCGGCGGCTTCGATGGCCTTGATCCGTTCTTCGGTCTTGGGATGGCTGAGCAGCCAGGCCGGGACGCCCGCTCCGGCGTTGTTCGTCAGCGCCTGAAGCTTGCGGAACAGCGATTTTTGCGGGGCGGTGCCGATGCCGGCCTTGACCAGCAGGGCGCTGGCGTAGGCGTCGGCCTCGAACTCGTCGCGGCGCGACATGCGGGCCATCAGCGCGGTGGAGATCAGGTTGGCGATCCAGATGCCGAGCACGGGGATGAAGCGGTTCAGAAGCGCCGAGAGCATGACGAAGACGGCGTTCTGGCCGGTGAAGTCGATCATGCGCCGCCGGGTGTGGCCGAGCGCGACATGGCCCAGTTCATGCGCGATCACCGAGGCCAGTTCTTCGGCGCTGACCTCGCCGCGCGCCTTTCGGTTCAGAAAGCCGCGCGTGAGGAAGATGCGGCCATCGGGGGCGGCAAGGCCGTTGACCGCGTCGATCTCGTAGACGTTGACCTTGATCGTGGGGATATCCAGCGCCTGTGCCATCTGGTCGGCCAGCCGCGTGATGGCGGGGTCGGTCAGCGGCTGGGACTGTTCGTCCAGCATCTTGGAGGTGCGCCAGACCGAGAAACGCCACATCAGGAGCGCGTAGGCGATGGCGAGGATGACGGGCAGGAACTTTATCATGCTGGGGAATATGGGGCGCGGTCGCGGATCGGGAAAGGGCGGGGGCGTGGCAAAGCGTCACTCTGACCGCTTGGCCAGATGCCAGAGCCACCAGCCCAGACCCGCCGCGATGGCCCCGGCGGCGAGGAAGCCGAGGATGGAGCCTGCAAATTCGGTGGCAGCCTCGAGATTGTCGCCGAAGCTGTAGCCCGCCCCGACATAGACGCCGACCCAGACCAATTCGCCCGCGAAGGCGGCGGTGGCGAAGGGGAACCAGTTCATCCGGCTGGCCCCTGCGATGAGGTTGGCGTAGGGCGCGAGCGGGCTGACGAGCCAGCGGGTGAGAAACACCGCAAGGGTGCCGCGCCGCGCCACCTGCACGCGGGCGCGGTCGAGCAGTTGGGCGCGCGCGCCGGTGGCGATGCGGTCGACAAAGGGTGCGCCGCCCTTGCGCGCGGCCCAATAGGCGGTCTGGTCGCCCAAGGCGGCGCCGGTGAGGGCGGCGACGGCCACCTGCCAGACCTCCAGATCATCGGAGGCGGCAAAGCCGCCCGCTGCGAGCATCAGCATCGAGGCAGGCACCGGCACCCCGATGCAGGAGAGGAAGGTGACGAAGGCCACCAGCAACGGCCCGTAGGTGGGCACGGCAGAGAGCAGCCATTCGGTCACGGTGCGCTGGCCCCGTTGCCCGATGGCGCGCCGGTGGGAGCGGCGCGCAGGTGAAGGATGCTCGCCTCGATCTCCGCGATCAGCTGCGACAGGGGGATGCCACGATCTTCGGCCAGTTGTTCCAGCGTCATCGCGCTGCCGCGCACCGGGGCGGGAAGGCCCGCCGCTTCGTAAAGGTCACGCGGGGCAAGCTGCCAGCTGCGCGCGACATAGCGCAGGGTCATCCAGCCTTCGACCTGTTGTTCTTGCCGGGCGGGGTCGGACCAGTAGATCACCTGCGCCACGAAGCGTCCGGCGAAGAACAGCGTGAGCATCAGCGCGAGGGCGAACAGGCTGGCCAGCACGGGATGGCGGCGAAACAGGGTCATCTGATCTCCTTTATGCCGCGCGTGAGGCCTTCGAGGGTCATCGGCACCATGCGATTGCCGAAGATCTCGGCAATCAGGCGGGTCGAGTGGGTGTATTGCCAATGTGGTTGCGGCACCGGGTTGATCCAAAGGTGATGCGGCCATTGGGCGCAGGCGCGTTCGAGCCAGACATGGCCTGCCTCGGGGTTCCAGTGTTCGTTCGCGCCGCCGGGGTGCAGGATTTCGTAAGGCGACATGGCGGCATCGCCCACGAAGATGCAGCGGTAATCGGGGCCGTAGCTGCGCAAGACCTCCCATGTCGGGGTCTGCTGATCCCAGCGGCGGGCGTTGTCGCGCCACACGCCTTCATAGAGGCAGTTGTGGAAGTAGAAGGGCACGAGGTGCTTGAATTCGGAGCGGGCGGCGGAAAACAGCTCCTCCATCACGCGGATATAGGGGTCCATGCTGCCGCCGATGTCGAAGAAGATCAGCACCTTGACGGCGTTGCGCCGTTCGGGGCGGGTCTGCACGTCGAGCCAGCCGGTGCGGGCGGTGGCGTCGATGGTGCCGTCGAGGTCGAATTCCTGCGCCGCGCCGTCGCGCGCCCATTTGCGCAGGGCGCGCAGGGCGATCTTGATGTTGCGGGTGCCGAGGTCGATCTGGTCGTCGAGGTTGCGGAATTCGCGCTTGTCCCAGACCTTGACCGCGCGCTGGTGGCGCGAGCCGTCTTGGCCGATGCGCACGCCTTCGGGGTTGTAGCCATAGGCGCCGAAGGGCGAGGTGCCGGCGGTGCCGATCCACTTGTTGCCGCCCTGATGCCGGCCCTTTTGTTCGGCAAGGCGTTGTTTCAGCGTCTCCATCAACGCGTCAAAGCCGCCAAGCGCCTGAATCTGCGCGCGTTCTTCGGCGGTGAGGTGCTTTTCGGCCAGCTTTTGCAGCCAGTCGGCGGGCAGGTCGATGGCGTCGAGCACCTGTTCGGGGGTGATCGCGTCCAGCCCCCTGAACGCTTCGGCAAAGGCGCGGTCGAAGCGGTCGATGTGGCGTTCATCCTTCACCATCGCCGTGCGGGCGAGGTAGTAGAAGCCTTCGACATCATAGGTGGCAAGGCCGGCGGCCATGCCTTCGAGAAAGGCGAGGAATTCGCGCAACGACACGGGCACGCCGGTTTTCCGAAGGGTTTCGAAGAACGGCAGGAACATGGCTCAGGCCTTTGGGGGCTTGGGCTGGGCGCGCATCAGGCGAGGGCGCGTTCGAGGAAGATGGTGAGAAAGAGGCCCACGAGCATGAAGGCGATGGCATAGCCCGCCGCATATTGCGCCATGTCGAGCCGGTTGCCGCCCCGTTTCCTGGCGGTATAGGCCCCTGTCGCGACCCCGAGAACCAAGCCTGCCAGAACGATCATCCGCTTCCCCTTGCCGTTATGCGGGGAAGCGTTGGTGCCTTATCCCCGCCCGCCGCGCCGGGCCAGTGTCGCGATATCCGACAGCCGTGCCCGCACCTGCGCATCCGAGCCGAAGGCATAGCGCGCCCAGCCCTGACTGTCGAGACGAACCGGCCGGGCTTCGGCGGAGCGGCCCGTGGCGTCGAGCGCCTCGGCCCGCATGGCGAGCAGCGACGCCAGCAGCGAGGCGTTCTGGTGGCTGCGCGCGACGGGGATGGAGCGGTCGGTGAAGGCGAGCACCTGATCGAACTGCCCTGCCGAGAGGGCAAAGGCGCTGAGGTGCATGTCGACATGGGCGGCGTGGATCTGCGCGCCGGGGATCGCGCGCCAGAGGCGGGCGGCCTGCGAGAAGGCCTCGATCGCGGCGGGGGCGTCGCGGCCAGAAAGCGCGCGGCCACGGGCAAAGAGGCTGAAGGCCATGCGCCCGTCGGTCCAGCCTTGCGCCTTGGCGATGGTGATCATGCGTTCGGCGGCTTCGGGACGGGCGCCTGTGCGGCCGGCGAAGGCGGCTTCGGTCGCGGAAATCCACGACCGGGGGCTGAGTTGCTTGGGCGCGCCGCCGATGCCCTGACCGCGCGGATTGAGCCGTGCCAGAAGCGCGGGCAGGCGGGCGGCCACCTCGGCCTCGTTCATGCCCGAGCGCAGTTCGGGGGCGTAGTGGAGGCGCAGCATCAGCATGTCGAAGCCGGTGAGCACCGAGTGGAAATTGTCATCGTTGAACACGGAATCGGGCAGGCGGAACAGGTCGTTCAGCGGCCCCATCGCCTGTGCCAGTTCTTCGTGCAGGCAGTCGCGCACCTCTTGCGGGCTGCCGTCGGACGGGGCCATGATCGCCACCCGCTCGCGCCGGACCATCCGCGCCCAGTCGACGGCGGCAGTGTTGCGCTTTCGGGCGTAGTCGGCCAGCCCCGAGACATTGGGCACCACAAAGCAGGCCGCCGATGGCACCACGCGGCGCAGGGCGGCGGTGGGCTGGAAATCGATGGTGATCGAGGCGGGGCCGCTGGTCTGGCTGATGTCGAGCCCGGCCTCGGACCGGAAGCGGGCGATCAGGCGGGTGAGTTCGCCGCGCGCCACGGGCGGCACATCGCCCGACAGGGCCACGGTGATGGGGCCTTCGAAGCGCGTCAGCACGGGCAGCGCGCGCCCGCTTTCCATGCGGAATTGCAGGTCGAGGAAATCGGCGGCCAGTTCGCCATTGCCGCGCATCACGCCGATGGCGGGGCCGGAGGCAAAGGCATGCATCGCCGTTGCGCCCGGACGGGCCACCTGTTCGTCGAAGCGGCCCTTTGTTACATCGGCGGCGGGAGTTGCGACGCAGCCCGACAGGGCGGTGCCAAGGGCAAGGGCGGCGAACAGTTTGGCAAGGCGCATGAGAGTGGCAGCTCTTTTGCATGGGGCGACGCAGATTGCGCCCCCGGTTTCATTCCAAGGCTGCTGCCGGGGCAGATCCGGCTGGCAAGCCCATGAGTCGTGTAACGGGAATCCCCCGATTCCCGCCCTCCGCCGATCGCGGCGCAGAGGCGCGCGGATCCGGGAGAGATGCAGCGGGGCAAGGCCGCAGCGGAACGTGCGGCTGGCCCCTGTCCTGTCCGGCCGGGGCGCGCGCAGGCCCGCCGACCCCGCCCGCAGGCAGCGGGCGCAAGATCGGGGAACACTGGGGCGGTCATGGCCATTCTGGCGCGCCTTTGGCTGGAGAGGACAAAATTCAGTGAACAGGCCCCGAATGTCCGTAACGGGGCGGCACTGTGTCAATGATGTGGAAAATGCGACGGCGGGACGAGTCTACCCATCGCGGGCGAAAGGGCGAAAGGCACCGCATCTGCCCGAATGGGCGCACGGAATATTTCACAATATTTCAGAAATGCCGCATTCGTGATCTGATTGTGTCAGAACTATGGCTAAAGCACGGCAAGATTGCCCGATTCGTCGCTCGGGCGGCAACAATGCCCTAGCGACCCGCGCGGGACATGAAGGCGAGCCGCTCGAAAAGCTGCACATCCTGTTCGGTCTTGAGCAGCGCGCCATGCAGGCGCGGCAGGGCGGATTTGGCGTCGCGGCGCAGGTCTTCGGGGCCGAGGTCTTCGGCGAGGAGGAGTTTCAGCCAGTCGAGCACTTCGGAGGTGGAGGGCTTTTTCTTGAGCCCCGGCGTGTCGCGAATCTCGTAGAACTGGGTGAGGGCGGTGGTGAGCAGCGTCTCCTTGATGCCCGGAAAGTGCAGCGACACGATGGCGCGCAGCGTGTCGGGATCGGGGAATCGGATGTAGTGGAAGAAGCAACGGCGCAGGAAGGCGTCGGGCAATTCCTTTTCGTTGTTCGAGGTGATGATGACCACGGGGCGGTGCAGGGCGCGGATGGTCTCTCCGGTCTCGTAGACGTGAAACTCCATCCGGTCGAGTTCCTGCAACAGATCGTTCGGGAATTCGATATCGGCCTTGTCCACCTCGTCGATCAGCAGCACAACCCGCGCGGGAGCGGTGAAGGCCTGCCACAACTTGCCGCGCCGGATGTAGTTGGACACGTCATGCACCCGCGCATCGCCGAGCTGGCTGTCGCGCAGGCGGCTGACGGCATCGTATTCATAGAGGCCCTGTTGCGCCTTGGTGGTGGATTTCACATGCCATTCAATGAGTTCCATGCCGAGCGCCGCCGCGACCTGACGGGCGAGTTCGGTTTTTCCGGTGCCGGGTTCGCCCTTGACGAGCAGGGGACGTTGCAGGGCGACGGCGGCGTTGACGGCTGTGGTGAGATCTTTGGTGGCCACATAGCTGGCCGTCGATTGAAAGGTCATTTCGGATGCCGTCCCTGCGGAATGTGTCGCGCGCAGGCTATCGGTGCCCACAAAATGTCGCAACACCTAGTGACAATCGTATCGAAAAGGTCTAGGTGCTGCGCGAACAGGAGTGCGCCATGACAGAAGCCCACCTGTCGGTGCGATCCGACACATTGGAGAGTGCTGCGATGAAGCCAGAAGCCTTCCTGCCGGATGATTATCGTCCTGCCGAGAATGAGCCTTTCATGAACGACCGGCAGTTGGAGTATTTCCGCCGCAAGCTGTTGACATGGAAGCAGGAGCTGATGGACCAGAGCGCGGAAACCCTTGGAAACCTGACCGAGAGCGGGCGCAATGTGCCGGATCTGGCCGACCGTGCCTCGGAGGAGACCGACCGCGCGCTGGAGCTGCGCACGCGGGACCGCCAGCGCAAGCTGATTTCCAAGATCGACGCGGCGCTGCGCCGGATCGACAATGGCGAATTCGGCTATTGCGAGATGACCGGCGAGCCGATCAGCCTCAAGCGGCTGGATGCGCGCCCGATCGCGACGATGACGCTGGAAGCGCAGGAAAAGCACGAGCGCCGCGAGAAGGTGCATCGCGAGGAGTGATCCCGTCGGGGTTTTTGCCCGGCCTTTGCAGGGTTTGAAAGACTGACGCCGGGCCGATGGTCCGGCGTTTTACATTCGGGGGGTGGGCGGATGAGCCTGATCGGGCAGAGTGTCACGGTGTTGGGGGCGGGCGTGGCCGGGCTGGCGGTGGCGCGGGCGCTGGCCCTGCGCGGGGCGCAGGTGACGGTTCTGGAACAGGCCGACGCGGTGCGCGAGGTGGGCGCGGGTTTGCAGATCAGCCCGAATGGCGCGGCGGTGCTGCGGGCGCTGGGCCTCGGCGCGGCGCTGGAGGCCGTCTCGACGCGGGCGGCGGCGGTGGAGTTGCGCGACGGGCCGACCGGCGATCTGGTGACGCGGCTGGATGTGGCGGGGGCGGGCTATCATTTCGCGCATCGGGCCGATCTGATCGCGCTGCTGCTGGAGGGCGCGCGCGAGGCAGGTGTGGAGTTGCGTCTGTTGCAGAAGATCGAGGCGGTTGACCTGACGGGCGCGCGGCCGGGCTGGCGCAATGCGCAAGGCGGCACGGGCGAGACGGGGCTGCTGATCGGGGCCGACGGGCTCCATTCGCAGGTGCGGCGGGCGTTGACGGGCAAGGTCGCGCCGTTCTTCACCCATCAGGTCGCTTGGCGCGCGCTGATCCCGGAATCGCCGGGGGTGCCGAATGTGGCCGAGGTGCATATGGCGCCCGGGCAGCATCTGGTGAGCTATCCGCTGCGCGGGGGCCGTTTGCGCAACATCGTGGCGGTGGAAGAGCGGCGGACATGGGTCGAGGAAGGCTGGTCCCTGCGCGACGACAGCATGGATATGAAGCTGGCGTTTCAGGGCTTTTCCCCGCGCGTGCGTGGCTGGCTGGAGCAGGTGCAGGATGTCTGGCTGTGGGGGCTGTTCCGGCACCCCGTCGCGCGGGAGTGGTTCCGCGTGACCGAGCAGGGCGCGGCGGTGATTCTGGGGGATGCCGCGCATCCGACGCTGCCGTTTCTGGCGCAGGGGGCCTGCATGGCGCTGGAGGATGCCTGGGTGCTGGCCGATGCCCTCGCCACGCATGACAGCTTGGCGGCGGGGCTGGCGGCCTATCAGGCGGCGCGCGCCTCGCGCTGCACGCGGATCGTGGAGGCCGCGAACACAAATGCGCGGCTCTATCACCTGTCAGGACTGGCGCGGGGCGTCGCGCATCTGGGGCTGCGGCTGGGGTCTGTGGTCGCGCCGCAGGCGGCGCTGCGGCGGTTTGACTGGCTTTACAAGCATGACGTGACCGCGCGCTAGCGGAACAGCCGGTCGACGACGGGGGCGAGCAGGATCACGAGGATAATGCGCAAGAGGTGATGGCTGACCACATAGGCCAGATCCGCCCCCGCGATGATGGCGATGACCACCATTTCCGCCTGCCCGCCCGGCAGGAAGGCCAGAAACACATCGAGCGCGGGCGCAAGGCCGGTGAGGTAGATCACCTCGAAGAAGGCGAGCGAGATGGCGGCGAGGATCAGGGCGTAGACCACGCCCGCGCCCACATCGATGCGCAATTCGCGCCATGTGATGCCGGAGTATTTCACCCCGACCGCGATGCCGATGAAGAATTGCGCGGCCCAGATGATCTCGGCAGGCGGGCGGGTGGTGAGGATGCCCGCCAGCGACAGGGCGGCGGTCAGGATCATCGGGCCGAGGATCGATGCCCCGAAGAGGCCGACGCGGGCGGCGATCTTCCAGCCTGCAAATCCTGCCGCGATCATCAGGGCGATCTGCACGGGGTCCGTTTCGATGGCCGCCTTGCCGGGGGCCTGCGTCAGGTCGATGCCCCAGTAGAGCGTCATCACCAGCGGGGCCGAGGTGACGATGACCAGAACGCGGGTGGCGTGGATCAGCGAGAGGGCGCGCACGTCGCCGCCTGCTTCCTCGCCGAACACCAGCATGTCCTGCAAGCCGCCGGGCATGGCGGCATACCATGCGGTCGGGTGGTTGAAGCCGAAGGCGTAGCGGAAGAGCGGGTAGCCGATGGCCCCGATCACCACGATGAACAGCGGCACGAACAGCAGCGACCACGCGAAATCGGGCAGGTGGCCGAGGGTGGCGGGGGTGATGGACGAGCCGACCGCCACCCCCAGAAAGGTGCGCATGAAGGTGCCGAGGGTTCCGGCATCCTGCATCTTCGCGCCCATCAGCGCGGCGACAAGGCAGGCCGCCATCGGGCCGAGCAGCAGCGCCAGTGGCAGGTTCAGCGACCAGAACAGCGCCGCCCCGGTGGTCGCGACGGCAAAGGTGGTCAGGCGCGGGCGGGTGAGGAGGGTCACACCGCCATCTCGTCGAGGAGATGCGCCCATTGCGCGCCGTGCATGTCGCGGTCTGCCGCCGACCCCTGCACCACGGGGCGGGGGATCGAGAATTTGATGACGTGCAGATCGGGGATGTCGAAGCGCTTCACCAGTTGCTCGGGCGTGGCATAGAGGCGGGCCACGTCGGAGGTGTGCAGCCGTGGCAGGACCGAGGCATAAGCCTCGGACGTGCCGCAGAAGATGTCGATGGTGACCCAGAAGGGGCCGGCGTTCTTGGAGCGGACCTTGAGGACTTGCTGGCCAAGGGGCTGTTTCTGCGTGCTCATGCGCCCACCTCGGTGACGGTCAGGCGGAAGGCCTGCATCGGGTCTGACAGGTCCATCACGTGATTGAGCGCAAATTCGTAAAGCGCGCCGCGGTCGGTGGTGGCGGGGGAATAGGGGAAGGCGAAGGTGGGCAATTCCTCATCCTCGGTCAGCGGGTAGTGCAGCACGAATGGGTTGATCAGCTTGCCGATCTCGGCGGCGATGCCTTGCGTGGGGGCGGTGACGATGCCCAGCACGCCGACCTCGACCGGATGGCCTGTGCGGTTTTCCAAGGGGCCGAGCGCGCCATCGACGCCGATCAGCCGGAAGTCGAGGCTGTAGCTGTCAGGCGCAAGGCCCATGCGGCGCGAGATGGTGTCGGTCAGGAAGGTGGCGAGTTTTGCCACCCAGTCGCGCGCGTGGGCCGCATAATGCGCGCCGCGCAGGATGGCCATGATGGTGGTCTGATAGCCCGCGATGCGCGCGCCTTCGAGTTTGACCGTATAGCGGCCCGCCACCCATTCCGAGCCTTCCACCCGCACGCGGCGGGCGTCGAGCGCGGTGTAGCGGGCGCGCGTCACATCCAGATGCCCGCCCGGTTCATAGAGGATGAAGGGGTCGGTGTTTTCGTAAAGCATGTGGGCAGAGACGGAATGGGGGGTGCAGAGCGCGGTTTCGTGCATCGCCTCGACCGTGAAGCCGCTGTCGTCGAAATCGACGACGATCACGCCCGAGGTGGGGTTGGTGGAGCAGAGCGCGCCGCATTCGGCGATCTTGGCCCCGTGCCATGCCGCCCCCGCGTGATCGCCACGCGCAAGCGGCAGGGCGGCGATGGTGGCGGTATCGGTGGTGCGGCCCGCGATGATGATCTCGGCCCCTGTGTCGATCGCGGCCTGTATCTGTTCGGCCCCGGCGAGCGCCACGATGTTGGTCATGCTGGCGAGGGTTTCGGGCGAAATCTCGGGGGCGGGGGTGAGGGGGATGATGCGGCCCTCGCCCAGGGCCCTGGTGACGGTATCGGCGGTCTGGCTGGAGTAGAGGCGGGCGACGCGCAGGGTCTGGCCCAGCTCGCGCGCGAGTTCGGCGGTGATGTCGAACATCCAGTCGACAGTGGCATCGGCGCCGCAGGTGCCTGCGGTGCCGATCACCAGCGGCACGCCCGCTTCGGCGCGGGCGAGCATCAGGTCGCGCCATTCGGATTTGGTGGCGGCGCGGGCGTATTTGGACTGGCCCGCGCCAAGGCTGAAGGGCCCACTGTCGGTGGACCCTCCGTCGATGGCGATGATGTCGGGACGCATGGCCACCCCGCGCGCAAGGGCGGTTCGGTCAAAGCCGAGGCCGAGGACGCCCGAAGGCACGAGAACGCGGGTGGGCATGGGTCTGGTCCTTAGTCTGTGGTGCCGCCGTCTGTGGACGGTTGCGGGGGTTTCTTCAAGACACCGCGCAGGAACATGGGCGCGACAAAGCCCACGACCGCGGCGATCCAGAGGCCGATGGCGATGGGCGAGGAGAACAGATACGTCCAGTCGCCATTCGACAGCACCATCGCGCGGCGCATGTTGTCTTCCATCGCATTGCCCAGAAGGATGCCGAGGATGACGGGAACGGTGGGGATGTCGAGCTTGCGGAACAGCCAGCCCATGACCCCGAAGGCCACCATCAGCATCATGTCGAAGGACGATCCGGTGAGCGAGTAGATGCCCACGAAGGCGATCATGGTGACGCCCGGCAGGAGCACCCAGCTTGGCACCGACAGGATCTTCACAAAGACCTTCACCAGCGGCACGTTCATCACCAGAAGCATGATGTTGGCGATGAGGAGCGAGGCGATCAGCGACCACACCACCTCGGGCCGTTCGGTGAAGAGGAGCGGGCCGGGGGTGATGTTGAGCGTGAGCAGGAGCGCCAACAGCACGGCGGTGGTGCCGGAGCCCGGAACGCCGAGCGTGAGCATCGGGATCAGCGCGCCACCGGCGGCGGCGTTGTTGCCCGCCTCGGGCGCGGCCACGCCGTTGGGATTGCCCTTGCCGAAGGTGGATTTGTCCTTGGCCGATGATTTTTCGGTCATGTAGGCAAGGAAGGAGCCGAGCGAGGCACCAGCCCCCGGCAGGATGCCGGCGACAAAGCCGATGCCGGAGCCGCGGAGCATGGCATAGCGGGTGGACCAGAGTTTCGCCCAGTTCACGGTGATCTTGCCCAGCTTGACGCCGATGGCGCTGTCCTTGCCGTGGGTTTCGATGAAGTGGAACACCTCGGCCACGGCGAACAGGCCCACGATGGCGACAAGGAAATCGACCCCGTCCATCAGGTGCATCTCGCCGAAGGTAAAGCGCGGCATGCCGGTGGTCTTGTCCAGCCCGATCATCGAGATGCCGAGGCCGATGGCGGCGGCCAGCGCGGCCTTGGCCTGGTTGTTGGACCCGATGCCGCCCAGCGTGCAGAAGGCGAGCATGTAGAGCGCGAAATACTCGGCAGGCCCGAACTTGAAGGCGACCTGCGCCAGCATGGGCGAGAGGAACATCAGGCCGACGGTGGCAAGGAAGGCGCCGACGAATGAGGCAAAGCCCGAGATCACCAGCGCATCTGACGCAAAGCCCTGTTTGGCCATCGGATAGCCGTCGAGCGTGGTCATCATCGCGGGTTCATCGCCCGGAATGTTGAGGAGGATCGAACTGATCCGCCCGCCATACATCGCCCCATAATAGACCGAGGTGAGCAGCACCAGCGCCGGAATGGCGGTGAGGCCCATCGAGAAGGAGATCGGGATCAGGAGGGCCACGCCGTTCGACGGGCCAAGGCCCGGCAGCGCGCCGATGATGGTGCCGACAAAGCAGCCGATCACCGCGAGCATCAGGGTATAGGGGGTCAGGGCGATGCCGAAGCCCATCGCCAGATTCGCTAGGGTATCCATGTGATGACAGTCCTCTGGATCAGCCCATCAGGGCGCGGGGCAGGCCTTGCAGACCCAGCCCGAGGATGAATTTGAACAGGACGAACAGCCCGATGCCAAGGCCGAGCCCGGCCAGCGCCGCCGGAACCGGACGGGGGTTGATCTGCCACGACAGGATGCCTGCGGCGATCACGGTAGGGATGACGAAACCGAGGGGCCGGATCAGCATGGCGTAGCCGAACAGCACTGCCAGAGCGAGCGCCATCTGCAGCAACATGCCACCGACGGGCCAATCAACCTCGGGGTCGGGGCGCAGGATCATGACGAGGGAGCAGATCAGCACCACGCCCGCCACCATATAGGGAAACACGCGCGGCCCGACCGGATCGGACAGGAACGAGGTCTGGATGGACATGGCGCTGAGGATATACCCCAGCGCCAGGATCACCATGACCACACCAAAGATGCGGTCTGCGCGGATCATTGGATAAGCCCGATTTCTTTGGAGATTTCGGTGATTTCCGCGATGTTTTCATTCACGAAGGTTTCGAACTCGGCGCCGATCAGGGTGTAGGGGGCCAGACCGTTTTCGGCCATCACCTTCTGCCACTGTTCGGAATCGGCCACCTTTTGCAGGGTGTCGGTCCATTTGGCGTAGTCTTCGTCGGAGATGCCCTTGGGCACATAGACGCCGCGCCAGTTCATCGCGGTCAGATCGATGCCCTGTTCCTTGGCGGTGGGGATGTCGTCGAAGCCGGTCACGCGCTCGTCGGACAGCACGGCCAGCGCGCGGACGTCGCCCGAGCGGATGAAGCCCTGGATCTCGGAGATGTCGCCCGTCATCGCCTGCGTGAAGCCGCCCACGGTCTGGGTGATGGCATCGGCACCGCCGTCAAGGCCGATGTATTTCACGGCGCGCGCATCGCCAAAGCCGGCGCGGTCGAGCAGCATCAGCACCTTGAGGTGGTCAAAGCCGCCCACGGCCGAGCCGCCTGCGAAGGCCACCGCCGACGGGTCGGCCTTCACCGCCTCGACCAGATCGGCAAGCGTCTGGAAGGGGCTGTCCTTGGCGACCACGATCACGCCCGGATCACCGCCGATGGTGCCGACCCAGCGGACCTGATCTGCCGTCATGCCGGCAAAGGCGTTTTGCGCGAGGCGGGTGGTGGTGGCCGACGAGGCGGCGATGAACACGTTCGGGTCGGTGTCGCGCTGGCCGACGACATGGGTATAGGCCACGCCGCCACCGGCACCGGCCATGTTGGTGACCTGCACCATGTTCGGCGACAGGCCGGTTTCCTGCATGATGTTCGCGATCTGGCGGCAGGTGAAATCCCAGCCGCCGCCGGGGTTGGCGGGCGCGATGCATTCGGTTGCCATGGCCGAGGTGGTCAGGCCCAAGAGGGCGGTTGCGCTGAAGGCCAGCGCGGAAACGGTGAGACGCATGTAAGTCCTCCCAGACTTTTGATGTCAGGCAGCCCGTGTTCTCCTCGTGACGCACGGGTCTTGCGGCGATCACACAAAGCTGGAAAGCTGACACGAACCTGTCATGCGCAAATTTTCTGTGCAGGATGAAAACGGGGCGGGGGGCGGCGCGTGCGGTTTTTGCTGGTGGAGGACAATGCCGATCTGGCCGCCAGCGTGGCCGCACGTCTGGGGCTGGAAGGGCATGGCGTGGACTGTGCCGGCACGCTGGCCGAGGCCGAGGAATTCCTGCTGGCGGCGTCTTATGACCTGATTTTGCTGGATATCATGCTGCCCGACGGCGACGGGCGCGATTTTCTGGCGCGTCATCGCCGGGCCGAACGCACGACGCCGGTGATCGTGATGACGGCGCGGTCTGCCGTGAGTGACCGGGTGGATGCGCTGGATACCGGCGCGGATGATTACATCACCAAGCCGTTCGATTTTGCCGAGCTGGAGGCGCGCTGCCGCGCGGTGCTGCGCCGCCGTGGCGGCTTGGTGCAGACGCAGCGCAGCTTTGCGGACCTGACCTTCGACCCGTTGTCGGCAACCATCGGTGTGGCAGGCGAATCGCGCGACCTGCGGTCCCGCGAGGTGCGTCTGCTGGAATTGTTCCTGAACGCGCCGGGGCGCATCCTGTCGAAAGAGCATCTGTGCGACCGGCTGTTCTCGTTCTCGGAGCCGGTGACCGACAATGCGATCGAGGTCTATGTGGGCCGCTTGCGCAAGAAGCTGGCGGGCAGCCGCGCGCGGATCGAGACGGTGCGGGGCCTTGGCTACCGCCTGACGGACGGCTGAGTCTTGGCGCGGCCTGTGGCCTTCTCGCTGCGGCGCAGGCTGGTGGGGCAGCTGCTGGCTCTGGCGGCGGTGCTGGCGCTGGTGCTGTCGCTGGCGGTGCGGATCGGGGCCGAACGTGCGGCGCAGGCGACGCTGGACGCGGTGCTTGGCTCGGCGGCCCTTGCCTTGGCCGAAGAGATGCGCGCCGAAGAGGGCGGCGTGGTGATCGACGTGCAGCCCGCCACCTTTTCGATGCTGGCGGCGATGGGCGAAGAGCGCATCTTTTACCGCGTGGATATCGGCGGGCAGACGGTGACGGGCTATGGCGATCTGCCGCTGCCCGAGGGCCTGCCCACGACGCTGGCGCCGGTGTTCTACACGGTGCCGTTCCGCGATGCGCGTATCCGGGTGGCGGCGGTGGCGCGGTCGTTGCGGGTGGAGGGGCGGGCCTCGCCGGTGCTGGTGCTGCTCGGCCAGACGCGGGAGGGGCAGGGGGCGATTGCCGCTCGGCTTGGCTGGCAGGCAGCGGCGCTGGGGCTGGCGGTGTTTCTGGTGGCGATTCCGCTGGCGCTGCTGGTCGCGCGCAGCCTGACCGCCCCGATCGACCGGCTGGCCGAGGCGGTGGGGCGGCGCGGTCCGCGCGATCTGCGCCCCGTGCGCGACCCCGCCCCGCGCGAGCTGCTGCCCTTTGTCACCGCGCTGAACAGTTTCATCGGACGCTTGCGCGGCACGCTGAGCCAGACCGAAACCTTCATCGCCGAGGCGGCGCATCACATCCGCACGCCTCTGGCGGTGATGCGCAACGAGGCGGAACTTGCCCTGCGCCAGTCGGGCGAGGAGGCGACACGGGCGCGGCTGCGCGGGCTGATCCGGTCGGCCGATGATGCGGCACGCTCGGCCGGGCAGCTTCTGGACCATGCGACGGTGCTTTACCGCGCCGATCAGGCCGATTGGGCGCGGCTGGACCTTGCCGAGATGGTGCGCGCGGTGGCCGCCCGGCTGGCCCCTGCATCGGAGATGAAGGACATCGACCTTGTGCTCGACATCGCGCCCGCGCTGCCCTGCGAGGGTGATGCCGTGCTGATCGAGGCGGCCTTGCGCAACATTCTGGACAATGCCATCAAGTATTCGCCCCCCGATACGGTGGTGGAGATCACGGCGCGGATCGAGGGCGAGACGGCGCTGGTCCGCATCAGCGACCGGGGCAGGGGCCTTGGCGGTGCCGCGCCCGAGCGCCTGTTGCGCCGCTTCCGGCGCGGCGACAATGTGGGCGATGTCACCGGGTCTGGCCTCGGGCTGACCATCGTGGAACAGGCAGCCAGCGCGATGGGCGGCAGTTTCCGCCTGCGCGCACGGGAAGGAGGCGGCGCATGCGCGGAATTCTGTTTGCCTTTGGTCTGATGCTCTGCGCGCTGCCTGCGCTGGCCTTCGATATCGAGGCGACGCAAGACTTCGGCCCCGAGGCGCCCTTGCAGCGCCTGTCGGTGTTGTCGACCACCGACACCGCGATTCTGGAGCCGGTGATCACGGCATGGCTGGAGCGAAACCCCGGCCTTGGCCTGCGCTATGTGATGGCGAGCAGTCAGGAGGTCTATCGCGCCATAGCCGAAGAGGGCGCGGCCTTTGATCTGGTGATCTCGTCGGCGATGGATTTGCAGATGAAGCTGGCCAATGATGGCCATGCGCTGGCGCTGCCCGCCGATCTGGTGGCGGGGCAACCTGTCTGGGCGCGCTGGCGCGATCTTCTGGTGTCGGTCGCGCAAGAGCCGGTGGTGCTGATCCTGTCGGACAGCGCGCTGCGCGCGGGCGAAGAGGTGCCGCGCACCCGCCGCGACCTGATCGCCCTTTTGCGCGACAACCCCGAGCGGTTTCGCGGCCGTGTCGGCACCTATGATCCGGCGGAATCGGGCGCGGGCTATCTGTTTGCGGCGCAGGATGCGCGGCTGTCGGACACGTTCTGGCGGCTGGCCGAAGTGATGGGGCGGCTGGATGCCCGGCTTTACTGCTGCTCGGTCGACATGATCGAGGCGGTGCGCGCGGGGCAATTGCTGGTCGGGTACAATGTGCTGGGGCTTTATGCGCTGGCGGGGCACAGCGAGGGGCTGACGGTGGTGGAACTCGAGGATTTCACGCTGACGCTGCTGCGCACGGGCCTTGTGCCCCGCATGGCGCCGGAACCCGAGGCGGCGGTTGGTTTCCTGCGCTATCTTCTGTCACAGGAGGCGCAGGCCCTGATCGCCCGTGGCAGCGGTCTGGCGGCGGTGGAGGCGGCGGCCTTCGAGCGCAACCCGCACCTGCGCCCGATCCGGCTGGACCCGGGGCTGCTGGCCAATCTGGACCCGGTATCGCGCCAGCGCTTCCTCGCCGAATGGCGCGCCGCGATGGAACAGCCCTGACCGCCGCAGGCCGCCCCGCCCGAGGCGCGCGCGGTAGGCCCAAGGCGCGCTTATCGCCTGTCCGAGGCAAGCGGGGTGTTTGCCTCGGGCACGCATCGGGTCTGCCGGCGCCTATGCGCGGTTGCTGGCGCAAGGCGCGCGTCACGTCTGTCCACGGCCGTGCGGTGCCCTTTGACTGCACTGCGCGAGGCCAGCCTGCGGCGCCTATGCAGGCCGCTCGCGCCAATGCGCGGTGTCTGCCCAAGGCGCAGAGGAGAAGGGCAACATCTGCCGCCTCTGGCACGCGCGGCGTCCGTTCAGTGCGCGGGCCAGCGCTCAAACAGATGCCCGTGCCAAATTCCGCCCCCCGCGACGCCTTCCGGCTCTGCCCTTTCCGCGCTGTCCTTTCCCGCCCCGTCACCGCAGCCCGTCTGCCTGATGGCAGCCCGCCTTCGGCACCCCGCGTCCACCGGCCCGCCTTTGACAAGTTGCTGCGCGGGGCACTTTGTCGGAGGGCGCAACCAGCCAAAGCCATCCCCGATGAAGATATTTCCTCCCAAGCCCCTTGCCCCCGCCCGCCCGCCCCTTTAAACGGGTCAGTGGAGTGGTGGCCGAGTGGTCGAAGGCACACCCCTGCTAAGGGTGCAGGCGGGGAACCGTCTCGAGGGTTCGAATCCCTTCCACTCCGCCACTTGCACATTGCAAACCCGAAAACAGGTCCCTCGCGGGGCCTTTTTCTTTATGTGCCAAAGGGGTTTGCAGGAACCATCCGCCCTTCGGAGACTGGCCGCCTGCGCGAGATCGGTCTCCGAACGCCCTCCGTCTCTTTCCACCCGCCCTTCGCTCTCGGCGAGACGGATTCAAAATCCCCATATCTTTCAGTGAACTGACGGGATCGCGTTGCGCCTGCGTTTCGCTGGTTTCGGCTTGTTTCGATGCAGATGGAGACGCGACACGGGCGGCGTGGTCGTTGGTATGTCTTGGGAGACTTGCGCGAAGTCCCTGATGACAAACGCAGTTTCCGCCCTTAGCCTGGCGCGATGTCAAACGGGGCCTGGACCGATCAAGAGAACGACCTGACCGTCGCGGATTACTTCGCGATGCTGGCCGACGACGTCTGTGGTCGCCCCTACAACAAGGCCGAGCACCGGCGCGGGCTTCTGCCGCTGTTGAATGATCGGTCCGAGGGATCGGTCGAGTTCAAGCACCAGAACATCAGCGCCGTACTGAAGGGGCTGGGTGAGGACTGGATCCCGGGCTACAAGCCCGCCTTCAATTTCCAGATGACGCTGGTGGATGCCGTGGCCCGCTGGCTGGCGCTGAACCCGGCGTGGCTCGACCGCCACTCCGGTGTAGGAGCGCCGACAGGCCTCGCGGAGGCGCGGCCGATCTGGATCGGGCCGCCGCCCACGCTGTCGAACCAGCCGCCGCCGCAGGAGCTGGAGCAGATGCTGCACATCGCCCGCAAATTCGATGTCGCGGCGAGAGACGAACGAAACCGGGCCCTCGGCCGTGCCGGTGAGGAGCGCGTCCTGGCGCATGAACGTGCAGCCCTCAAATCAGCGGGTCGCGACGATCTTGCGCGCAAGGTCCGCTGGGTTTCGGAGGAGGATGGCGATGGTGCCGGCTACGATATCGCGAGCTTTGCACCCGACGGCCGTCCGCGCCTGATCGAGGTGAAGACGACGAATGGCTGGGAACGCACCCCTTTCCACATCAGCCGCAACGAGCTGGCCGTGGCCGAGGAACGGCGTTCGGAATGGTCCCTGTTCCGGCTCTGGAACTTCGCGCGCGAACCGAAGGCGTTCGAGCTGCACCCGCCGCTGGGCGCGCATGTCTCGCTGACCGCGACGTCCTTTCAGGCGAGTTTTTGTTGAGATGCGACCACGATCAGCAGCTAATTAGTGCAATCCGAGCGTGAACTTTACCTTAACATCACTGAGCCAGCGTTCCTGATAGTGTGCCTTGAGATTGGCGGCGCCGATATTCAGCCTTGAAAGCGCTTGCTCCAAGGAGACCAGTTTGTCTTTTTGGCCTGCCTGACACCCGAACTTCATGCTGGCGCGATCAGGGCCGCAAAGAAACCAAACATCATTTCGCTGTAGAGCGTGTATCCAGAGATCAAGCTCTCCGGCATCAAGAGCTGGCATCTCACCATCGAAATTGGCTGCATGCATTGCTCTTTCCAGTTCTGTCACAGCATATATATTCTGGAAGCACTTCCGTAGATCGGAATCCAGTATTTGTTGGTTGATCCGGTTCGCTTTTCCGGTTTGCGCTTCGACGATGCAGGTTTCGACAGTTTCAAGCGCAAATCCTTTGTGTAACGCTGTCCACGTTCCTGTGCGGTGCGCCTCGATAATAACGCAAGCATCGACAAGTATTAAATCGCCACGTTTCATTTACAGGCCAAGCGGGCTTTCAAGGCCATGTTGGCTGTATAGATCGGTCAGTTCCTCAAAGGACAAATCCAATAGCGAGGCAAATCGCCGCTCAGAAATCAAGCCTTCCTGCAAAGCGCAAGCAAGGAGTTCGAGAAACTTCTTGCTCATAAGCGGCGGCGTCTCATTCTTCAAAAGGCCACCGTTGTAGGAGAACCAATCAGTTTCCGTAAATTCTTTGCATGTGCCGCGATTTAGCCTCCCTAGGTCGACCAAGCGCCAAAGCAGCGCTTGGGAAGATACCATGAGTTCAGTGGCAACTTCATTCACATGCTGGACAAAATTGTCGCTTTGTACATCAAGCTTGTCCAAATGCCTTTCCATTACGAACGACGGAAGCAGAAGCCCGGAGGCAAATTTGTCAGCAAGCTGTTCGACACGAGTTTTTGCTTTATTCACCCCGTCGAGATAATCTGGTGGCATAGCTTCCCACGTTAGTATGTGAAAAATTTCATGCGCTAGGTCGAAGCTGCGTCGGGATAGGGGCTCTTGCCGATTGATTATTATGGCATTCATTTCCGGAAGTCGGCATGCTGCCCCAGAAATGCCCTTCTTCGGATCTGCCATTAGAACAATAGCATCAAGCTTTTTTTCGGCGGCACCAACAAGTGCCGCGGCAGGAACATCTCCAAGCTCAAGCTCTGCGGCGACAGCCTCACCAGTGGCAACTGCATCTTCATAAGAGGATTGCTTCGTCAGCCGAACTTCGGCCAGCAACGCACGAGGCCTCTGTTTTAGCTTATCCCTCAATACGCGATATGCACCGATCCACTCGCTTGCAGTGGTTTCGAACTCATATAGGTCCTGTGTATCCACTCCTGACTGGCGCCACGAAAAAGCCCCTTGGCCGGCAAGCAAGTACGGGTTTGTGAAATAGTCCAGCTTGACGTCAAAGATTTCTGTGCAAGCTACGAGCTCTTCTCCGGTCATTCGACGAACACCGTTTTCAATGTTCGATACGATCTGACGGCTCTCAAACTTCAGCAGCTCGGCGAGATCAGCCTGCGACATTCCACGCTGTTCGCGTAGGTGCTTCAATCTATCACCATACATCTGCCGCTCCATCCTGCACTTTCGAAGGGAATCTATCTTGCGAAAGCGCACATCGCAAGAAAATCTTGCGGCCCTCTAACCTCATCGCAGCCATTTGTCTAGTACAAGTTTTCCGAACTATGCCGCTCAGCTCATGGACATGCGTCATGTGGGGCACTGCGCTGCTCGCTGTCAGCGGTGCTGGAGTGAGCCGATAAGAATCTTGGAATCCCAGGAGGGATAAGTTCTGTTGTTAGACCGTGAATGACCTTGCACCTTTTATGCGAACACCCGCTCAGCCTGCTCATTCCATGTCTCCCCAGCCAGAAAACACAGGTCGTACAGACTGACCGCCGATGCCTCGCGGCTGCAGGTCAGGCGCTTCAGCACCTCCGGCGCCAGATAGGCGAGGCGCAGTTGGCGGCTGACATGGCGCTCGGCCAGACCAACGGCCTCGGCCAGTTCCTGGATCGTGGCGAACTCGCCTGCCTCCATGCGCCGCCGCCAGCCCCATGCCCGGCCGATGGCGCGCAGGATGTGCGGGTCCTGCGTCTGATCCTCGCTCGGGCTGTAGTCGGCGGGCGGCATGATCTTGGGCCGCCCGTTCTTCCTGCGCAACTTCAGGGGGATCAGCACGCGGATCGTGTCATTGCCACGGGTCATTCGGCGGCCTCCATGTCACGCGGGGCGATCATCTCGCGGATGACGCCCGCGACACCTTCGCGCCGGATGTCGACCTCGAGCCCGGCGGCGGTGACGGTGACGCGCCGGACCAGCAGCTGGATGATCCGCGCCTGTTCGAGCGGAAACAGCTGCGCCCAGAGCGTGTCGAAATCATGCAGCGCCGCGATGGCCTCGGCTTCGGATACCTGATCGCGCTTCAGCGCCGCCAGCACCTGCGTGACCACCTCGGGGGTCTGCAGAATGCGCCGGACCTCGGTGACGATGGCGTCCTCGACCATGCCCGCAGGCAGGCGGACCGGTGCTTGATCGCTACCGTTGTCGTCCTCCGTGGTGCGATTCTTGATCACGTCCATCGAGACGTAATAGCGGTAGAGCTTGCCGCGTTTCTTGGTTGCGGTCGGGGTCATCGCCGCGCCGGTGTCGGTGAAGATCAGGCCCTTCAGCGGTGCGGGCGTCTGCATGCGGCTGTTGCTGGACCGCGCGTGGCGGTTGCCCTGCAGGATGGCGTCGACCTGATCCCAGACCTTGTCGGTGACGATGGCCTCGTGCTCGCCCGGATAGGCCTTACCCTTGTGGACGGCCTCGCCGCGATAGACGCGATTGCGGAGCACCCGATAGAGGTAGCCCTTGTCGATCAGCGTGCCCTGCTTGCTGCGAAACCCCTCCCGCCGCAGTTCCTTCGCCAGCATCGTGGCCGAGCCGAGTTCGACGAAGCGCTCGAAGATCCGGCGCACAGCGGCGCCCTCAGCCTCGTTGATCACCAGCTTGCGGTCCTGCACATCATAGCCGAGCGGCACATAACCCCCCATCCAGATCCCGCGCTTGCGCGAGGCGGCCACCTTGTCGCGGATGCGTTCGCCGATGACCTCGCGTTCGAACTGGGCGAAGCTGAGCAGGATGTTCAGCGTCAGCCGCCCCATCGACGTGGTCGTGTTGAAGGACTGCGTGACCGAAACGAAAGTGACGCCGTTGCGGTCGAAGACCTCGACCAGCTTTGAGAAATCCATCAGGGCGCGGCTGAGCCGGTCGATCTTGTAGACCACGACCACGTCGATCAGCCCGTCGTCGATGTCGGCCAGCAGCTGTTTCAGCCCCGGCCGGTCCAGATTGCCGCCCGAGAAGCCGCCGTCGTCATAGCGGTCGCGGGTGGCGACCCAGCCCTCGGATTTCTGGCTGGCGATATAGGCTTCGCAGGCCTCCCGCTGGGCGTCTAGGCTGTTGAACTCCATGTCGAGGCCTTCCTCGCTCGACTTGCGGGTATAGATGGCGCAGCGCAGGCGGCGGCCGGGGCGTGCGTTCATGTCCATGGTCAAACCTCCCGCGGTCGGACCTGCAGCCCGAAGAAGCGATAGCCGTTCCAGCGCACGCCGGTGATTTCCCGCGCAATGCCGGAGAGCGATTTGTACTTGCGGCCCTGCCACTCAAAACCGTCCTTCAGCACGGTGATGATGTGCTCGACCCCGTTCCATTCCCGGATAAGCCGCGTGCCTGCCACCGGATTGCGGGGATCCGCGATCTGGTTCTTGCGGCGGGAGACGCCCTCGACCTCGTCGGCAAGCAGGTCGAGCATGCGACGGGTCTCGTGGTCGGGGCCGCCATAGGTCAGTTCCTGGAGGCGATAGGCGATGCGGGCCTCGAGAAAGGTGCGGCTGTTGTTCGGCGCGGCGCTGCCGAGGAGCCGTTCCCATTCGGTCTTCAGTTCTTTCACCGACATGGCCTTGAGCGCGGCGATGCGCGACAGGACGCTCTGGTCCAGGCGCGCGTCCTGCCCGGGCTTGGGCGTCGTTATCTTACTGTGATGCTTCATCAATTCCTCCGATGCGGATGCGTTTCCTGCGACGACCACCGCTCTTTCGGGGCGGGTAGTCCACGGAACTGTCTCCGCCGGCGGGCGATAAAGAACTGGAGTTCCCGGCAGTCAGGCGAACGACGCCTGCGGCGAGGATGCGGCCCAACTCGGCAAGCCGGGCATCAGGGGACATGCGTTCAGGGCATAGAGGATTGGGCCCGGAAACCGGGTCTTCGGGGGGAATGGACATGGCGGGTTTTCGCGACTGTTGTGATAGGCGAAATGTGTCGCGAAATCATAAAAATATCAAGTAAATCAGTTTGTTACGGACTCATGCGGTCGCTGCGCAGCGTTGCGAAAACCTGCGTAGCTGATATGTCCCTGCGCTCTCCTCTAGGTCGGACGGCCGTGGCGAATCAACCCGTCCGGCCGTCCATGAACCTGTCGAAGCTGTCGAGGACCGGCTCTTCCTCCAGATCGGCCATTTCCCATCGCGATGGGGCGCGGTCGGGGTAGAGCAGAAGCGAGATCGTCATCTGATCATTGCTGGGCGAGAACACAGTCATCTCGTGGACCGGTTCAGAGCCGAGCCAGATGCCAGCGGGATGGTGGCAACCGTAGCGCCCTTCATCCCCGTCCACCTCTTGCGCCGCAAGCGAGGCGGGCGGCAATTCGATCACCTCTTGCCGCGCCCGGTAGAAAACCCCGGACTTCAAGAGCGGTTCGCTGGACCAGGCCCAATCGATGAAGCCTTCCTTGCCGACCACGATCATCGCGCGTTTGTCGGTGATGGTCATCCATTTGAGGATCGCGGCGGTCAGCGATACGGCATAGCGATCCGCGAGCTCGGTCATCACGTCGATGTCGATGATCCGGCCTTTGATCTGCGCGCGGAAATCGTCGAGGGGCATCAGCAGGTAGGAGGCGAATGTGTTCGCCTCCGCCTCGATCCTGTTCCGGGCCTCATCCCAGTCGGCCATGTTGCGGCTGGAGCATTGGAGCCCACGCGGGTTGGCCTGCCGGTGCAGGAGGTAATGCCCGAGCTCATGCGCCAGCGTGAAGTTGCGCCGCCCCGCCGACCGGATGGTCTCGTTGTAGACGATGCCCCACTCGCCCGCGCAATGCGGATTTGGCAGCAGCATGCCTTCGACGCCCTTAGAGAGTTTCAGCCCTTGCACCATCGTGATTGGCGCGTCCGGAAAGACCTGACGCGAGAAGTCCTGCGCGAGCGCGGCCACATCGATAGGGAAACGCGGCAGCCCGTGCACCGCCTGATGCACGGACAGGATTTTCGTCAGGCGGTTGGCCCAGCTCTGAGGCGTCGTCGGCAGACTCAATCCTTCTTTCCCCACATGTCGATCATCTGCTTGATTTTCTCTTGGTCATCCAAGTCGAGCTTTTTGAAGCTTCGGTAGAACGCCTCCTTGAAGACCTCTTCTTCGGGTTCGGTGTTGTCGTCGAGCAAGTAATCTGTAGTGACCGACAGCGCTCCTGCGATCTTCGTCAGCTTCTCGCCCGAAGGTTTTCGCGTATCGCGGTTCTCGAGTTCCCAGAGGTAGCTCTTGCTGGAGTCGGTCAGCTCGGCGAGCTTGTCGAGGGAGTATCCCTTTTCCTGACGGTGGCGCTTGATCTTCGCGCCGAGGGACGTGGTCATCGTATCATCCTTGGTATCCTTGGTTGCAGGACGTTTGTTCGCTATGCCGAACAAATTTGTGCCGCGCAAGTAGACGTGGCGATTTGTTCGGTATATATCGAACAACATTGTATCGCAATTTTGTGATTCTGTCCTCCCCCCGGCCAAAGAAAGGGCTCTCATGACCGCCATCGCCGCGTTTCTCCGCAAGACCCCCGTGATCCGTCTGCAGGATTACTTCACTGCTGGCGGGTTTACCTCGCTTGCGCCCATCGACTGGCCGAAGCCCGAGCCCGAGGTGGTAGAGTCGCTGATCAAGGCCGTCGACGCCATGTCCGATGACGAAAAGCAGCGCGTCGTCCTCGATGCGGCCCGCGTGGCGGCGCTGGCGGATGAGCCCGGCCAGAACGCGTTGCAGAACGTCGTCGTGAACCGCGCGGTGTTCGATGCGCTTGAGGGGGCCAACAACCGCTCGCTCTGGGTTTTCCTGAACGAATACGATCGGTTCCGCAAAGCCGAGGAGGTGCGCTACAATGACGAGCATCGCCGGACGCGGTCGTGGAGCGGGTTCGGCGTCGACGCCAATCTTGTGGTGAAGAAAGACCCGATGTCGCTCGCGGCATTTACGACCGCGATCCGTGAGCGGTTCGAAACGCCCAACGTCCATGTCGACATCTTCGACCGCCATCGGGTGATCCTCGAGGGCGAGGAATGCGAACTAGTCCAGGTCGCGGTCTACCGGGAGGGGCGTCCCGAAGATACGTTGGGCTTCAACGCCAACAGCACCCTGTCGCGTCGGATCGTGAAGCCGGTCTTCGAGGCGGCGCTGACCTATGAGGCTGCGACCGGGGTGATCGAGGTCGTGGCCAAGACGCGCGAGGACCGGATCGACCTGACCCGGTACATGGCGCGCGACCTGCTGGGCATCACCCTTGATGAAGAGCAGTCGCTGCCGCTGCGCGAGTACGATCTCAGCATGCTGCTGCGGCCGTTCGACTTCCCGACTGACCCGGCCGACGGGATTGCCGGCGTGACCGTCAAGGAATTGCGCCTGATGGATCTGGGCGATGCGAAGGAGCGCATCACGCTCGAATCCATGTCGGGTGCCGACCGGACGATCTGGCAGATGGCGGAGCACCGGATTGGCCTCGACATCGGTGGCGGCGCGCGGATCTTGGGTGGCGTCGGCGACGCGGCGGAATGGGTTGTCACCCGTGCGCGCTTCACCATCAAGTTCCACCCGGGCCCCGATGGCGGGCGGGGCAAGTCGCTGTCGCTGACCGTGACCATGCCGCATGGCTGCAACCTGAAGGACATGACGCCGCAAGAGCGCCTGATCGGCGAGAAGTATTTGCGGCTCTGGGGCATCCTGAAAGACGACAACGACGAAGGCGACATCCTTGAGTAAGCGTGTGATCGACCTTCTGCTGCGGGCCATGGAAGCCCGCAGCATGTCGCTCCAGACATCGGCGTTGCACCAGTTCTCGCGAAGCGCGACCGACGCTTTGATCGCGGCAAAGCTGTTGGTGCCGAGCGGGCATGTCCCGGTCGTCGTCGGGATGGATGACTATGAGGATGAACCGCTCGAGGCCACCTGGTCGGCCGAGCTGAAATCGTTCGGCTATCACGACAGCACCGGCCGTTGGGTCAAGGTCGCCAATCAGGACATCGCGGCGTGCAGGGTCGACTACGGTCTGGCTCTTGCCAAGATGCTGGTGGCGTTCGAGCGCGCCGGGCCTTCCCGCCCGACTCCCTTGGTCTCGGATCTGATCTGGGAGGTGGGAACAATCAAGCTCGCCGGAGCGAAGGCCCCGGTGCCCGTCTGGTTTGCCCGGCGGCTTGGCGATCCGGGGGTCTGGGCACAGCTCGAGGCGCTGATCGGGCGCAAGCCGCCTCAGGAAATCCGCATCATCCTGACCTCCACACCCGGCGAGCGTATCCCGGCGACCGCCCAGAAGCGCAACCACATCATCAACGTGGCGGATGTTGCGGGTGATCCGGCGAAGCTCGCGATCTCGCCCCAAGTCCTCGGGGCTCGGGTGTTCCCCGGACAAGTGCAGCGTCGTTTCCCGATCGATCATTCGGATGACTACGGCATCGTCCGGCTGCGCGGTGAAACCCTCACCTTCGGCAGCGACAAGCAGCGACAACTCTTGGGGCTGCTGTTCGACGCCTACTGGTCGGGATCGCCTGTGTGCCGGACCGCGGTCGTGCTTTTCGAGGCGGGCTACGGGGACAGCACGAACGCGTTCTCCAAGGTTTTCAGCGGTCGCGACGACTGGCGCTCGTTCATCAAATATGCTGACGGAAACTGTTGGATCGAGCCCTGATCCGATCAGCCATCGCCATTTTGAAGGCCGTCCATCAGGGCGGCCTTTTGCTTTTGTGACTTTCCTACCGGCTTCCCTACCGGTGCCCTCCCTCAGCCCTACCACCCCCTCCGCCATGTTGAACCCGCAAGCGTTCGCAGAAATCCCAAGGAGGTTCACATGGCGACCAGGCACCTTTCCCAGATCGAGCTGGCGGCTCGCTGGAACATTTCGCACCGCACGCTGGAGCGCTGGCGGTGGACGGGCGAAGGCCCGAAATTCATCAAGCTCGGCGGCCGGGTGATCTACCGGCTCGAGGATGTCGAGGCCTTCGAGGCCGAGCAGATCCGCGGCGTGGATCACGAACCCCATCGTCCGATGTCGGCGTGAGGGGGCGGAACATGACGATCTCCAACCACATCACCCTGGCCGATATCCACCGCATGCCCGTGGGCCAGATCGCGGCGCTGCCCGCCGATCAGCTTGCGCTGCTGAAAGGCGCGGCGGAGGAGCAACTGACGCAGGCGAAGTCGGTCGCGGACTGGCTCGACGGGGCCATCTCCCTCAAATACGCCGGCCGCGCCCAGGACACCCGCCAGGAGGCGGGCAAGGACACCGGCACGATCCGGTTCGAGGATGACGGCGTCACCGTGATCGCCGAACTGCCCAAGCGCATCGACTGGGATCAGGCGTTGCTGGCGCAGATCGCTGAAAATATCGCCTCGGCGGGCGAGGACCCGGCGGAATTCATCGAAACCAAGCTGTCGGTCTCCGAACGCAAATATGGCGCATTGCCGGAAAGCTGGCGCAAGGGCTTCGAGCCCGCGCGCACGGTCCGCACCGGCAAGCCCAAGTTCCGCCTCGTGCTGAACGAGGAGATGCGCTGATGGCCATTTCGCTCGCGTCCCTGCGCACGACCTCGGTGCTGACCCCGCCGCGCATCCTGATCCACGGCGTGGCCGGGGTGGGCAAATCCACCTTCGCAGCCGATGCCGACCGGCCCGTCTTCCTCATGACCGAGGATGGCCTGGGCAAGCTGCAGGTGCCGCATTTCCCGCTCGCCACCAGCTATGCGGAGGTGGCCGAGGCGCTTGATGCGCTGCTGAACGAAGACCACGATTTCGGTACGGTCGTCGTCGACAGCGTCGACTGGCTGGAGCCGCTGATCTGGACCGAGGCCTGCAAGCGCAACGGCTGGGCCTCGATCGAGGCGCCGGGGTTCGGCAAGGGCTATGCCGAGGCGCTGACTATCTGGCGTGAATATCTCGACCGGCTCAACGCGCTTCGCGACCGCAAAGGCATGGTGGTCATCCAGATCGCCCATACCGACATCAAGCGCTTCGACAGCCCCGAGCACGAGCCCTACGACCGCTATGTGATCAAGCTGCAGACCCGCGCCTCGGCGCTGCTGCAGGAGCATTCGGACGTGGTGCTCTTCGCCAACTATCAGATCTCGGTCGCGAAATCCGATGTCGGCTTCAACAAGAAGGTGACCCGGGCGCTCGGGTCGGGTGCGCGCGTCATGCACACCGAAGAGCGCCCCGCCTTCCTTGCCAAGAACCGTTACGGCCTGCCGGACACACTGCCGCTGATGTGGTCGGAGTTCCTCGCGGCCATGCCCCAATCCCAATGAACTGAACAAGGACAAGACCATGGCACGTTTCGACACGTCCTTCGACGCCACCAGCGTCGAGCCCACCACCGCCTACGAGCTGTTGCCCGCAGGCAAATACCGCGCCCAGATCGTCGAGAGCGAGATGCGCGTCACGAAGAACGGCATGGGCCAGTTTCTCTGGCTGATGCTCGACATCCTCGAGGGCGAGCACAAGGGCCGGAAGATCTTCGACCAGCTGAACCTGGTGAACCCGAACCCGACCACGGTGGAGATCGCGCAGCGCACGCTCTCGGCGATCTGCCACGCCACGGGCCGGATGCATGTCAGCGACAGCGAAGAGCTGCACCTGATCCCGATGACGATCCAGGTGAAGATCCGGCCGCCGAAGAACGGCTACGGCGAGAGCAACGCGATTGCCTACCTGCCGCCTGAGCGTGGTTCGGCCCCGGCCGCCCGTCCGGCGAAGCCCGCGCCCGATCCGGCCGGCTCTTCGGTGCCGCCGAAAATGGCCTCCGCGCCCTGGAACAAGAAGGGCTGAGCCTTCGCGCTGCCCTGCGCCCTGACTGACGGGGCAGCGCGCAACCCCATCTAAGGAAACTCCCATGACTGACATGACCAACGCGGCCCCCGTGGCCGTGAACAGCCCCGGCTTGCCTGATGATCAGCGCCGATTGATCGAGCTCGACGATGCCATCGCCAAGATCCGCACGCAGATCGCGACGGCCGATCTGGCCCGCCAGCGCGGCCAGAAGCCCATAGATCCGGACTGGTTCCACCGGGCCCGCACGGCGCTCCGCCACCTGTGCCGCGAGCGCGCTGAACTGCTCGCCCAAGGCACCGGTCGCCGTCGTCGCGAAAAGCTCAAGGACGCCCTGATCGGCATCCTGCGCGAACGCCATGACCCCGAGACCTGGGATGGCATTCTGGCCGAGGCGCAGGCCCGCACTGAACGGGAGGGTCTGTAATGGCAGAACTTCCCGAAGCCCCCACGCCGACGCTGACGGCGATCTATGCCGATTACGAAGCCCGCCAGGGCGATGGCTTCCGCGATCACCTCGGGGCGTCGATCATCGGCAAATCCTGTGCCCGGGCGCTCTGGTACGATTTCCGCTGGGTCACGCCCGCGCGCCATTCTGGCCGCCTTCTGCGCCTCTTCGAGACGGGTCAACAGGAAGAGGACCGGCTCGTGCGCAACCTGCGTGCCACCGGGGCGACCGTGCTCGAGGTCGATCCCGAGACCGGACGTCAGTTCCGGGTCGAAGCCCATGGCGGCCATTTCGGCGGCTCGCTGGACGGCGTGGCCCTTGGTCTCCTGGAGGCGCCGAAGTCCTGGCATGTGCTGGAGTTCAAGACCCACTCGGTCAAGAGCTTCAATGAGTTGGTCGCGAAGGGCGTCGTTCTAGCGAAGCCCCAGCATGCCGCGCAGATGCAGATCTACATGTACCTGACGGGCATCACGCGCGCCCTCTACGTCGCGGTCTGCAAAGACACCGACGCGCTGCATGTCGAGCGGATCGAGGCGGACCGCGCCATGGCCGAGCGTCTTCTGGAAAAGGCCGGGCGCATCATCTTCGCCCAGCATCCGCCCGCGCGGATCAGCGAGGATCCGGCCTGGTTCGAATGCCGATTCTGCGATCACCATGCCGCCTGCCATGACGGCGGTGGTGCCGCGGTGACCTGCCGGTCTTGCCTGCATGCGACGCCGGTCGATGGCGGTTGGCACTGCGCGCGACACGACCGGATGCCGGCGCCTGCCGAGCAACGCGCCGCCTGCGGCCGCCATCTCTTCATCCCCGATCTCATCCCGGGCGAGGTCATCGATGCGGGCGACGATGTCGTCACCTACCGCATGGCCGATGGCTCGACCTGGACCAATGACGCCCGTTCCCCGGAGGCCGCGCCATGCTGACCCTGCGCCCCTATCAACAGGCCGCGATCACCGCGATCTACGGCTATTTCCAGACCCACACCGGCAATCCGCTGGTGGTCATTCCGACCGCGGGCGGCAAGTCGCTCGTCATGGCGTCCTTCATCGAGGGCGTGCTGAAGGCCTGGCCCGATCAGCGCATCCTGATCGTGACCCATGTCCGCGAGCTGATCGCCCAGAACCATGCGGAGATGATCGGCCTCTGGCCCGAGGCCCCGACGGGCATCTATTCGGCGGGCCTCGGCAAGCGCGAGGCGCAGGCGCGGATCCTCTTCGCCGGTATCCAGTCGATCCACCGCCGCGCAGCCGAGATCGGCCATACCGATCTGGTGCTGATCGACGAGGCGCATCTGATCCCCGGCAAGTCGAGCACGATGTATCGGCGCTTCCTCGACGCGCTGAAGGCGATCAACCCGGCGCTCAAGGTGATCGGGCTGACCGCCACGCCGTTCCGGCTCGACTGCGGGATGCTGCATGAGGGGCAGAATGCGCTCTTCACCGACATCGCCTACGAGGCCCCGGTCCGCGAGCTGATCGATGCGGGGTATCTGAGCCCTCTGGTCTCGAAACAGCCCGCCACCCGGCTCGACGTCTCGAAGGTGGGCACCCGCGCGGGCGATTTCATTGCGCGCGATCTGGCGGCGGCAGTCGATCAGGACGCCATCACCCGCGCGGCCGTGACCGAGATCATCGCGCATGGCCGCGACCGGAAATCCTGGCTGGCCTTTTGCTCGGGCGTCGAGCATGCGCGCCATGTGGCCGAGGAATTCGGCCGCCAGGGCATCAGCTGCCGCACGATATTCGGCGACACGCCGAAGGACGAGCGCGATGCGATCCTTGCCGCCTTCAAGCGCGGCGAAATCCGCGCGCTGGCCTCGATGGGCGTGCTGACCACCGGCTTCAACGCGCCCGGTGTCGACCTGATCGCGCTGCTGCGTCCCACGCAATCGGCCGGGCTCTATGTGCAGATGGTCGGGCGCGGCACCCGCCTCGCGCCGGGCAAGGAGAATTGCCTGGTGCTGGACTTCGCCGGCAATGTCCGCCGCCACGGGCCGATCGATCTGGTGCGGCCCAAGCGCCCCGGTGACGGCGGCGGGGGTGAGGCCCCGACCAAGGTCTGCCCGGACTGTGACAGCATCATCGCGCTATCGGCGACGGAATGCCCGGATTGCGGCTATGTCTTCCCGGCGCGCGAGGTGAAGATCGCGCCGACGGCCGCTACGCTGCCGGTGCTTTCGCCGAAGCAGCAATGGCTTCCGGTCACGGGCGTTTCCTATAGCCGCCACGACAAGGCTGGCGGCCGTCCGTCGCTCAAGGTGACCTATAGTAGCGGCCTTGCCACCTACAGCGAATGGGTCTGCCTCGAGCATCAGGGCTATGCCCGCCAGAAGGCGGCCGATTGGTGGCGCAAGCGCGCGCCCGGCTGCCCCGTGCCGTTGAGCGTGGCCGAGGCCCTCGCGCAGACGAGCCGCCTTGCGCGCCCCAGCGACATCTCGGTCCGCCCCTCGGGCCGCTATCTTGAGATCTCCGGTTACAGGTTCGCCCCATGCGCCCATCCGACCCCGGCCTCTGCGCCGTCTGCCACCGAGAACCTCGCGGGTTTGGCTGGTTCGAACCGGGGTTCCGCCGCACCGACCCGCGGCGTGACGCCAGCCGCAAGCGGCTCTGCAGCCGTGCCTGCCAGGACCTCTGCCATGGGAGGAAGGGCATGATCGATCCCACCCCGAACGAGACCGAGGCCATGGCCTTTGGCGGCCAGATGGGCGGCGAATATCTGGAAGCCATCGGCAAGTCCGATCTGGCGACCCTGTCCGAGGAGGAATGGGCCCGGTTTCTCGATGCCGTCGTCACCGGCTATTGCGACCACCTGCGCGCGCTGGCGGCGAAGGATCGCAACCGGCTCGACGCGATGGCGCCGGAGGTGCCGTTCTGATGGCCGACACGTCCTGGATGGCGCGCTTCGGCGCGCGGCTCGTCACCAATGGCTATGCCATCCTGCCGATCGGCCCGGGCACCAAGAAGCCCGGCCGGTTCCAGCGCGGGGGCTGGGCCGATTACCGGGAATGGAACCGCCATGCCGAACGCCCGACCACGGAGGTCGAGGTCGCGACCTGGGCTGCCTGGCCCGATTGCGGCATCGGCATCGTCGGAGGTGCGGTGGCGGCGGTCGACATCGACATCGCGGCGGACGCCGAACTGGCATTGCAGATCGAGGCATTGGCCCGGGCGCGCCTCGGCGACACGCCCGCGCTGCGCATCGGCCGCGCCCCGAAGCGCATGCTGGTCTATCGCACGGCCGCACCGTTTCGGGGCATCAAACGCCATCCGCTCGAGGTGCTCTGCCTCGGGCAGCAGTTTCTGGCTTATGCCGACCACCCCGACACCGGCGCGCCCTATGTCTGGCCCGACGAGGGGCTGGCCGATCTCGATATCAGCGACCTTCCCGAAATCACGGCGGAAGCGGCGACGGCCTTTCTGGATGAAGCCTATGCGATGCTACCCGAGGCCCTGCGCCAGCGCGGGCTGCGATCGGCAACACCGGCCACACTGCTGCGCAACCACGGGCAGATCGGCACCTTGCCCGCCATCCGGTCGGCGCTCGACTGGCTGCCGAATGACGAGCTCGATTACGACAGCTGGATGCGCATCGGCATGGCGCTGAAAGGCGCGCTTGGCGATGAAGGCGGCGAGGTCTTTGCCACCTGGTCGGCCCAGGCGGCCAAGGACGTGCCCGCGACCACGGCCCGCGCTTGGGCGAGCTTCAAGCCCGACCGGATCGGCGCGGGCACGATCTATCACCTCGCCATGGAACGCGGCTGGCAGCCCGATGCCGCCTTGCGCCTCGATGGCAGCGTCGATCAGGACGGCCCACATCCGGCCGCCGATCTGCTGGCCCGATTGGAGGGGAGCGCACCGACCGTCACCGGCCCGGAAAATCCAACCTTCAGCCTGACCATCCCCGATGGCCTCGTGGGCGATCTGACCGGCTACATGCTGGCCACCGCGCGCAGGCCACAGCCGCTTCTGTCGCTCGGGGCCAGCCTCTGCGCCATTGGCGCGCTGATGGGGCGGCGGTACCGCACGACCAGCAACCTGCGCTCGAACCTCTATGTCGTGGGGATCGCGGACAGCGGCTCGGGCAAGAACCACGCCCGCGAGATCATCAACGAGGTCTTCTTTGAGGCGGGTCTCGCCCACCATCTCGGCGGCAACAAGATCGCCTCTGGCGCGGGGCTCCTGACCGCGCTCCACCGCCAGCCGGCGATCCTGTTCCAGATCGACGAATTCGGGATGTTCCTGTCGGCCGCCGCCGACCGCAAGCGCAGCCCGCGCCACATCACCGAGATCCTCGACAACATGACCGAGCTGTTTACGGCGGCGGGCGGGATCTTCCTCGGGGCGGAATATGCGAACCGCGACGGCACCAATGAACGGCGCGACATCAACCAGCCCTGCCTTTGCGTCTATGGCACCACGACGCCCTTGCATTTCTGGGGCGCGCTGCAGGGCGCGAATGTGGTCGACGGCTCGCTCGCGCGCTTTCTGATCCTGCCGAGCGATGAGGACTATCCGGACGAGAACCTCGCGGTCGGCATCCGGCAGGCCCCGCTCGCGCTGATCCATGCGCTCCAGCTGGTCGCGAACGGCGGCGGGGCCGTGAAGGGCAACCTGACCGGCAAGACCGCCGATCAGAATACCGCCGTGAACCCGATGACCGTGCCGATGTCGGACGCGGCAAGGGCAAGGTTTGCCGAGCTCAGCGACGCCCTGACCGAGGAGCTACGGGCAGCGGCCGGGACGGCCTTCACCGCCATTCTCGCCCGCATCGGGGAGAATGCGTTGAAGCTGGCGCTGATCGTCGCTGTCGGGCGCGACCCGGTGCGCCCCGAGATCGACATTACCGCAGCGGACTGGGCCATCGGCTTCGTGCGCCATTACGCGCGGCGCACCATGGAAGCGGTCGAGCGCCATGTGGCGGATACCGAGACCGAGGCGCATCTGAAGCGCCTGAAGGAGATCGTCCGCGCCGCCGGGCCCAAGGGGATCACCAAATCCGAGATCACCCGCGCCTCCCAATGGCTGAAATCGCGCGACCGCGACGAAATCCTGCTGACGCTGATCGAGAGCGGCGACATCACGACGGGCATGCGCGGCTCCTCGACCAAGCAGGCCATGGTCTACCGGATGGCGCGGTGGGGCGGGTGACCGGAGATCCTTCAATCCGCCTGAAACTGCCCATGAAGCCGAACTACCGACAAGCAGCAGAAACAAAAGGGAAAAACCGGATCCTTCAAATCCTTCAATCTTTCAAGAGGACTCCTTTCCCTTATACGCGTGCACGCGTGGTCTAATATTGGGAGAGAGATGCCCATTGAAATATTGAATAATTGAAGAATTATATATTACATATACAGGACAACCACTTAGGGGCGAAAATCTTTCAAGACGCCCCTCTGAAGGTTCTGAAGGATTTGCCAGGCGGCACACCCGCCCAGCCCATGAACTGACCAGACCACCCTTCGGGGCCTGGCGAGACCGCAGCCTTCACCGGCCAGCCCGCTCGCCTCGCTCACAAACGCGAAGAGGAGGTCTCTCATGACCCAATCCAACGAACACCCGCGCTGCATCCTGGCGCTTGATCTCGGCACCACCACCGGCTGGGCCTTGCGCAGCCACGACGGGCTGATCACCAGCGGCACCGCCAGTTTTCAGCCTGGGCGCTATGACGGCGGTGGCATGCGCTATCTGCGCTTCACCAACTGGCTGACCGAACTGGACCGACTGTCGGGGCCCATCGCCGTGATCTGGTTCGAGGAGGTCCGCCGCCACGCCGGAACCGATGCGGCCCATGTCTATGGCGGGCTGATGGCCTCGCTCACCAGCTGGGGCGAGTTGCGGGGCATCCCCTACGAGGGCGTGCCGGTGGGCACGATCAAGCGCCATGCCACTGGCAAGGGCAACGCGCCCAAGCAAGCCATGATCGATGCGGCCCGCGCGAAAGGCTTCAGCCCCGAAGACGACAACGAGGCCGATGCCATCGCCATCCTGTTCTGGGCGCTCGACGCCCGGGGAGGTGCGGCATGAGGTTCCACCCCAAGGGCTATGGCGGCCAGCGCCGGTCGCCTGATGAGGTGAAGCGCGACGGCTGGCGCGAACAGGGCCTGCTAGCCGTCAGCGTGGATGACCAGCGTCTGACCTGGCCCGAGCGCGAACTCGTCGAGCAGCTGGGCACGCGGCTTTATGGTCCGCGCCCGGCCGAGGATCTGCGCCATGGCTGAGCACATCTGGACCGCCGAGGACGTCGCCGATCATTTCGAGGAGGCCTTCCGCACCCTGCGCAAGCTGCCGCCGGTGAAGGTGCAGGGCTATTTCAACGCCTGGCCGCAAGTCATCCGCACCGAACGCGAGATCCTCGCCATGGAGCCCGAACCGATGCGGGTCTGGCCCTCGGCCGCCGCGATCTCGCGGCTCGAGCAGACCTTCGATTGGGTGCTCTGGCTCGGCGAGAGCGAGCGCCGCCTGATCTGGTGGCGCGCTGCCCGGCGGCCGTGGAAGCAGATCACCCATGAGCTGGGCGTCGACCGCAGCACCGCATGGCGCCAGCACAAGCTCGCGCTCACCAAGATCGCCGCGCGGCTGAATGCTGCGCGAGCATGAAGTGTTGCAACACTTTGGTCTTCGACAGCTGCAACATATCCGTGCTATCTGAAGGATATGATGGGGAGAGTGCGTCGGAAGACGGCTCTCCCCGTTTCCGTTCGCGCGGACCGGCGACAGCAGGGCCGCAGCGATGCGCATTTCCTTGAAATCGGCGGGTCCTTCCCGGCGTCCACCCTATGCGGGCGGGCGAAGCGCGAGGGTTTCCTAGTGACGCCCCTGAAAACACCCGTTTCGTTTCGCCTGGTCCCACGCGGCAACGAGCACAGGGTCTGACCGCCGGAAACCACATTCCTGAACCGAAACGGCTCCGCGGGGGCATTTCGGTTCACGCCCCCATTTCGCCGCCCGGCACCCCAAGGACATTCCCATGGACGTCGTCGACCTGCCGCTCGAGCAGATCATTCCCTATGCGCGCAATCCCCGGCGCAACGAGCAGGCCATCGCCACGGTCGCGGCCTCGATCCAGGAGTTCGGCTGGCGTCAGCCCATCGTGGTGGACGAGGCGATGGTCGTGCTCGCCGGGCACACAAGGCTGGAGGCTGCGCGCAAGCTCGGCTTCAAGACCGCGCCGGTGCATGTCGCCAAGGGGCTGACCGCGTCCCAGGCGCGCGCTTTTCGGATCATGGACAACCGTTCCGGCGAGAATGCCGAATGGGACAAGGACCTCTTGAACCTCGAACTGGCGGACCTGCTGGAGGCGGATTTCGACCTTGGCCTGACCGGCTTCACCGAGGACGAGGTGAACGCGCTGCTGTCGAGCCTCGATGCGGGCACCGGTCCGCAGGAGGGCGAAGACGAGATCCCAGAAACACCGGAGGAGCCGATCAGCCGTCCCGGCGATCTCTGGCTGCTCGGGCACCACCGGCTTCTCTGTGGCGACAGCACGGTCGCCACAGATGTCGAGCGGCTGCTCGGCCCGGTGAAGCCGCTGCTGATGGTCACCGATCCGCCCTACGGCGTGGAATACGACCCGGGCTGGCGCAACCAGGCGGGGGCGGCCAAGACGAAGCGCACCGGCAAGGTGCTGAACGATGATCGCGCCGACTGGCGCGAGGCCTGGGCGCTGTTCCCCGGCGATGTCGCCTATGTCTGGCACGGCGCGCTGCATGCGGCGACCGTGGCGGAAAGCCTCGAGGTCGCGGGCTTCGCCATCCGGTCCCAGATCATCTGGGCCAAGGAGCGGCTGGTGCTGAGCCGGGGCGATTATCACTGGCAGCACGAGCCTGCCTGGTACGCGGTGCGCAAGTCCGGCAAGGGCCATTGGGCGGGCGACCGCAAGCAGACAACGCTCTGGCATATCTCGCGCAAGGATCAGGACGAAAAGACCGTCCACGGCACCCAGAAGCCTGTGGAATGCATGCGTCGGCCGATCCTCAACAACTCGAGCCCGGGTCAAGCGATCTACGAGCCCTTCATGGGATCGGGCACCACGTTGATCGCGGCCGAGACCACGGGCCGCGTCTGCCTCGGTATCGAGCTGAACCCGGCGTATGTCGATGTGGCCGTCCAGCGCTGGCAGAAATTCACCGGGAAACAGGCCGTCCTCGACGGGGATGGAACGGCCTACGACGACCTCAAGACCAAAGACCGCTGAGGAATGGATGACCTGGCTTTACCTTCCGCAGGCCTGCCTGACGGAACAGGCGACGCATGCCTCTTCGGCCTCTCGCTCTGCTCCGGCGCCGGTGGCATCGATCTCGGGCTCACCATCGCCTTGCCCGGATATCGAACTGTGGGCCATGTCGAACGGGAAACCTATGCCGCAGCCACTCTCGTGGCGCGGATGGAAGACGCGGCCCTGGATCATGCGCCTGTCTGGGACGACGTTGCCACCTTCAACGGCCGCCCGTGGCGCGGCGCGGTGGACATCGTCACTGCGGGCTATCCGTGCCAGCCGTTCTCCGTCGCGGGCAAGCGCCGGGGCACGGACGACCCGCGCCACCTCTGGCCGCATGTCGCCCGCATCATCAGCGAGGTCGAGCCACCCTTTGTCTTCCTCGAGAATGTCGCCCATCATCTCCGCCTCGGCTTCCCCGAAGTCGCCAGCGGACTGGTCGGCATGGGCTACCGCCTTGCGGCAGGCCTCTTCACGGCGGCGGAAGTCGGCGCGCCCCACAAGCGCGAACGGCTCTTCATCCTCGCCATCCGAGAGGAGGACGAGCTGGCCGACCCCGCGCGCCTGCTCTGGCACCCGGTCGAGTGGCGGGAACCGGACGGAATTGCTGCGCCTGTGGCCGACGCCGAGGGCCAGCGCCAACGAGAACCGGCAGACGAAGCCGACGCCCTCGCAGGCAGCGGGCCAGCACGGGATGAATCTGGCGACGACGGCTGCAATGTGGCCGACGCCGCAGACCGACAGCTTTCGCAGCCGGGGTGGCGACAGGCGCGACGAGAAGTGTCTCGACGGCATGGCGCGGGATTGGCCGACGCCAATGGCAACGGACGGAAACAAGCCGAGTGCCGGCAATCGCAAGACGGCCGATCTGACCCATGCCAGCCAGATGTGGATGACGCCGACGGCGCGGGATCACAAGGACGGGGCGACGAGCCTCGCGAACACGCCGGTGAACGGGCTACGGCGTTGCGGTCGTGACGCAGATTCTGATCTTCCCGATCTTCGGCCTGCACACGACGCTGGCGCAGAACCTGAAGATGGGCGTGGTCTTCACCGTGGTCAGCATCGCGCGGTCCTTCGCCCTGCGGAGGGTGTTCGAGGCGATCCGGATGCGGAGCGCCAAATGATTGACCGCCGCCCCGGCGGGACGGCGGCCATCGACTTGTCGGGGTCGTTGCGTCAGGCGGCAGGGAGTTTGTACACGCGCCCCCGATCCTCGACCTTCTCGGAAGTCACCTCGAGACCGAGTTTCTTCTTCAGCGCCCCGGCCATCGCGCCGCGCACCGTGTGCGACTGCCAGCCCGTCGCGGCCATGATCTCCTCGATGGTCGCGCCGTCCGGCGCGCGCAGCATTGCGATCAGAGTGGCCTGCTTGGTGCCCTCGCGCGGCGTGCGCGTCTTGGGCGCGGGTTCGAGGGCAGCCGAGGTGTTCGGCTCGATGCCGATGGCGGCAAGGCCTGCGTCGGTGGCAACCAGCGTGACGCCGTGCCCGTCGCCGGTCTCGCGCCAGACGGGTTCGCCCTTGCGCATGTCCGCCTCGGCCTCTTCGAGCAAGCCCTTCGCGAGCATCGTGCCAACCACCTTGGCGGCGGCGCCACCCCGCAGGCTCTCGGGCAGCGGCAGGGCGATGTGCTCGGGCCGCTGGGCGGCGGCGCTGAGGATGATGGCTTGGTTGTCGGAAAGCTGGGTCATGGGGGCGTCTCCGTATTCGGGTCGCGTCCGTCGCGATCCCTTCTACGACCCCGAGCCGCGCCCGCGCGCGGCAGAGGTCCGGAGATTCCGGAGGTCAGTCTGCAAATTCGCCTTCGCCGAACGCGCTGTCGGTGATGCGCTTCAACAGGCTCGCGTAGTGTTCGAGGGTACCGACGTGGCCCCAGTTGATCTCGTCGGGATGGGCGTCGAAGTGGTCATCACTCAGCCTCTGCAGGCGGACGAGCATCGTGTCGATCTCGGCCTTCTTTTCAATGAAAGCCGCCAGCGCGGCTTCTTGGTTCCTGCGGGCCTTTTCGGCGCGGAGTTGGTGGCGGTCGGTCATCATCCTGCCCCCTCAGTTCTTCTGCTCGATCATCGCGAGGATCGCGCAGGCCATGCCGCCCAGAAACTCGCCGCGCCGGAAGACGATCTCGTCGATCTCGGTCGCGCGGGTGATGGCGGGATCGACCTGAAGGTCGGCGGCCATGTGCGGAAGCAGGCGGGCGGCTTCAAGGTTGTAGCGTTCGGCGAGGGTCATGGCAGGCTCCGTGGGGTGCATCGTTTTCGCAGGATCAGCTTCGCTCTGCCGGGGCTCACCATCCAGTATAATCGCAGCAATTACATGGCTTTAATCGGAGCGCGCGGATCATCTCATGTCGTCAGCCACGCAACCCATCGGCGTGATCGCGCGGCTCCTCGATCTATCCGAGCGCCGGGTCCAGCAGCTGAGCCGCGAGGGTGTGATTCCGAAGGCCGAGCGCGGCCAGTACGATCTGATCGGCTCGGTGCGCGGCTATGTCCGCTACCTGCGCGATCAGGCCACGAAGGCGCAGGCCGGTGCGCCGGATTATGCGGCCGAGCGGGCGCGCTTCATTCGGGCGCGGGCTGATCTCGCCGAGATGGAGGCCGAAGAAAAGCGCGGCGCGCTGATCGCGGCCGAGCAGATCGAGGCCGCCTGGATCGCCGTTCTGGCGCTTTTGCGGACCCGTCTGCTCGCGCTGCCGGACCGGCTGGCGCCGCAGGTTTTTGAACAATCAACCGTCGGAGACACCCGGAATCTGATCCGAATGACCATCCGCGAGGTGCTCGATGATCTCGCGCAGCCAGATGTCCAACTCGAAGCCAGCGCTGACATTGACGGGCTCCCCGATCCTGAAGCGGACGGTGGAGACGGCGCTGAAGGTGCTGCGCCCGCCGCCGGAACTGACGATCAGTGATTGGGCGGACGAGAACCGACGGCTGAGCTCTGAGGCCAGCGCCGAACCCGGGCAATGGCGCACGAGCCGGGCCGAATATCAGCGCGGGATCATGGAGGCGATCTCGGACGCCTCGACCGAGACGGTGGTCATCATGTCCTCCGCCCAGGTCGGCAAGACCGAGGTGCTGAACAACGCCTGCGGCTATCACATCGATCAGGATCCCGCGCCGATCATGGTGGTGATGCCGACCGAGCGCGACGCGGAAACCTGGTCGAAGGACCGCTTCTCGCCGATGGCCCGCGACACGCCCTGTCTGTTGGGCAAGATTGCCGATCCGCGCTCGCGCGACGGCAACAACAAGATCCTGCACAAGCGGTTTCCGGGCGGGCACCTGACCATCGTGGGCGCGAACGCACCCTCGGGTCTGGCCAGCCGCCCGATCCGCCTGCTGCTGTGCGACGAGGTGGACCGCTATCCGTTCAGCGCGGGCGCCGAGGGTGATCCGATCAATCTCGCCAGGAAACGCACGGTGACCTTCTGGAACCGCAAGATCGTGCTGGTCTCGACACCCACGAACAAGGGCACCAGCCGGATCGAGGCAGCCTTCGAGGAAAGCGATCAGCGCCGGTTCTGGGTGCCATGCCCGGATTGCGGGGCGGAACAGGTGCTGACCTGGACACAGGTGCGCTGGAGCAAGGGGCCCGAGGGCGACCACCGGCCCGAAACCGCGCGCTACCACTGCGCGGAATGCGATGCGGCGTGGCGGGACGAGACCCGTTGGGCGGCGGTCTCAAAAGGGCATTGGGTGGCGGAGCAGCCCTTCGCGGGCGTGGCGGGGTTTCACCTGAACGAGATCTACTCGCCATGGGTCAGGCTGGAGGCGATGGTGCGGGCCTTTCTCTCGGCTCGCTCCGGCGGGGACGAGACGATGAAGACCTTCGTCAATACGTCGCTCGGTGAGACTTGGGTCGAGACCGGGGAAGCCCCCGATTGGCAACGGCTCTACGACCGCCGCGAGGCTTGGAAGCCGGGCATCGTGCCCGCGGGCGGGTTGTTCCTGACCGCTGGGGCTGACGTGCAGAAGGACCGGATCGAGGTCGATGTCTGGGCCTGGGGCCGCGGGCTGGAAAGCTGGCTCGTCGATCACGTCGTGATCGAGGGCGGGCCGGACCGGCACGACGCATGGTCGGAGCTGACCGCGCTGCTCGACCGAAGCTGGCCGCATGAGCGCGGCGCGCATCTCAGGATCGCGCGGCTCGCCATCGACACTGGCTACGAGGCCCCGGCGGTCTATTCCTGGTCGCGGGCGCAAGGCGCTGCGCAGGTGTCGCCGGTGAAGGGTGTCGAGGGGTTCAACCGCTCGAGCCCGGTGTCGGGCCCGACCTTCGTCGACGCGACCGAGGGCGGCAAACGCCTGCGGCGTGGCGCGCGGCTTTGGACGGTGGCGGTCTCGACCTTCAAGGCCGAGACCTACCGCTTCCTGCGGCTGGCGCGGCCGACCGAGGAGGAGATGGCCGACGGGGCGGCATTCCCGCCCGGCTCGGTGCACCTACCGCACTGGGTCGAGAACGAATGGCTGAAGCAGTTCGTGGCCGAACAGCTGGTGACGGTGCGCACGAAGCGCGGCTTCGCCCGGCTGGAATGGCAGAAGCTGCGCGAGCGCAACGAGGCGCTGGATTGCCGAGTCTATGCCCGCGCCGCCGCCTGGATCGCGGGCGCGGACCGTTGGCCTGACGAGAAATGGCGCGACCTCGAGGATCAGCTCGGGTCTGCACCTTACGGTGACACCGATCCCGCCGGTCAAATTCACCGGCCCGGACAGGCTCCACAGGGCAAGCGCCGCTCCGACTGGCTCGCGCGGCGCGAAGGATGGTTTTGAACATGACAGACTGGACAGAAACCGAACTCTCGGCGCTGCGCCGGGCCTATGCCAGCGGCACGACACGGGTCAGCTATGACGGCAAGTCGGTGGATTACGGCTCGGCCGAGGATCTGCTCGCCCGCATCCGCACCATCGAGCGCGCCATTGCGGGCACCACCCGGCCACTGCCGGTGGCCGGACTGGCTGGCTTCAGCCGCGGAGATCGCTGATGTCGGCAAACTGGTTCGACAGTGCAATTGCCTCCGTCGCCCCTCGGGCCGCCGCCAGGCGCGTGCTGGCCCGTCAGGCCTTCGAGACCCTGACGCGCGGCTATGACGGGGCCGCGAAAGGGCGACGGACGGACGGCTGGCGCGCGCCAGGATCCTCGGCTGACACCGAGATCGGCGTCGCGGGGGCTCTGCTTCGCGACCGGATGCGTGATCTGGTCCGTAACAACCCGCATGCGGCGAAGGCGGTCGCGGTGCTGGTCAACAATATCATCGGCGCGGGGATCATGCCG
>NZ_JAAIKE010000003.1:447128-694770 GCF_010915705.1 Pseudotabrizicola algicola | reverse complement strand
GCGCGCCTGCACCCTGCCCCTCACCGGCAAGGGCGTGGTCGACCGCATCATCACCAACCTCGGCGTGCTCGACGTGGTCCCGGGCGGCCTCAAACTCGTCGAACTCGCCGATGGCGTCACCGAGGCCGAACTCCGCGCCGCCACAGAGGCGACCCTTGTCAACTGACCCCGCCATCCGCAGCGAAACCAGCGGTGGCAAGGGCCGCTATGTGCTGTCAAAAGACGGGCACGAGGCGGAACTCACCGTCTCGTTCACCACCCCGACCCTGATGATCGCCGATCACACCCATGTCCCCGAGGCCCTGCGCGGCACCGGGGTCGCGGTGACGCTGGTGCATTTCATGGTCTACGACGCCCGCGCGCGCGGCATAAAGATCGTGCCGCTCTGCCCTTTCGTAAACGCGATCCGCAAGAAACACCCCGAATGGGCCGATGTCTTTGCAACCTGACCGCCCATTTTCTGTCTGAAAATATCCTCGGGGGGTGAGGAGCGCCGCGACGAGGGGGGCAGACAGCCCCCCTTGCCACAGCCGCCGCAGGCACCGCCGCCGGCCTTTTCAGCCGCCCGCCGAAATCACCTTGAACACGCAAGGGTCAGTCACCAGTTCCGGCGGCGTCAGGCACAGCCCTTGCGACACTTGCCACGCCGCCAGCACCTTGGGCACATAGTCGCGCGTCTCGGCATAGGGCGGCACCCCGTCATTGGCCCGCACCGCGCCCTCGCCCGCGTTATAGGCGGCCAGCACCATCAGCGGGTCGCGGTTGAACTCTTTCAGCAGCCAGTCAAGGTATGCCACCCCGCCCTTGATGTTCTGCGCCGGATCCTTCGCATCGGCCACGCCAAAGCGCGTCGCGGTCGCGGGGATCAGCTGCATCAACCCCTGCGCCCCCGCATGCGACACCGCATCGGCCCGTCCGGCGCTTTCCACCCCGATCACCGCCAGCACCAGCGCGGGCGAAACATCGGTGCCGATGGTGGCGGCCAGAATATGCTTGCCGTATTTCTCCGCGATGCCCTGCATGTGCTGCAGGCGCGGCGCGGCCACCGCGCTGCCCTTCGGCCCTTTCGACAGGGTCGCCATCGCCAGCGGAAAGCGATCTGCCACCGCGCTGCGGCTGGTCGGCACTGTCTGCCAGAACCAGTCATAGCTGGAAGACTTCGGGGCCACCTGCGTCAGCGCCCCCGGCGGTGCCACCGCACCGGCCACAGCCGTCACCGCATCGGGCTCCGGCGTCGGCTCGCGCGGTTTCACCTTGGGCGCCAGCGCCAGCAGACGCGCCTGTTCCTCGGGGTCGATCTGCACGATCCGGCGTTTGCCCGCCGATTCGCCCACCTTCACCCGCTTGAAGGAGAAGTCACGCTCTCCCGACAGGCCTTGCGCCGCGCCCGCAACGGGCGCGAGACCAAGGCCCGCGATCAATAGTCCTGCCATGAATCGCATCGCTGCTCGATGCCTGTCCGTTGTTTTTGTTCCCCCGATCCTCGCACGAATCTGCGATTCAGACCATCCGGGCGGAAAAACGGCTGCCAATTCTGGCGAATTTGCCGCAATTGGCGGCCCCTCGGCCCCATCCCTGTGCGACCCGGCGCCCATCCGAAAGATAAAAACTTAACATTTCAATTGGTTGCAAGTTTCTTCGGAAAATCTTCATCGGTCCGAAAAACACCCGATCTGCGCCCAGATGTTGCCACCGTGTCGGGTGAAAACATGCTCATACCGAACGGAAGACGGAACGGAACAGAGGCCAGACCGAAAAGACGCCGAGCGGTTGGAAAAACCAAAGCAACAGTGAAAGAGAGAAATACCATGACCCTCCTGAACATCTTCAAGAACTTCAAGAACGACGAATCCGGCGCTGTGACCGTTGACTGGGTCGTTCTGACCGCAGCTGTTGTGGGCCTGGGCCTGATCGTTATCCAGGCTGTGACCCCGGAAATCCGCAACGCCGGCACCACCATCGCTTCGGACCTCGCCGCCGCAACCGAACTGGGCCGTAACGGCAACTGATAAGGTCCGGCAACCTTCCGTTGCCCAACTTGATTGGCGGGCGCGGGCCGGGACACGGTCCGCGCCCCCTTCTTGTCTGGCGAGTGCGCTTCACGCGCCTTGCCGATCTTGGTGCCTTAACCTTTCGCGCCCTGACCGGCTCTTGGCCCCGGCGCGCTTTACCCAACGGAGTGTCGGCGATGTCCAATCGCACCCTCGGCTCGTTCTTCAACGTCAAGCGCTTCCGGGACTGCGAAGATGGCGCGGTCACCGTGGATTGGGTCGTGCTGACCGCATCGACCGTCGGACTGGCGATCTGGCTCTTCACCGTCATCACCGAAGAGCATTTCCGCGCCGCCGCTGTGTCGATCAACCAGGATATTCAGGAAGCCACCTCCCGCGACTGACGGGTGTGGCAACGAGCCGGCCGCACTCAGGCGGCTCGGCTCAGGCAAAAGGGTAGCAAGATGCGTGGTATGTTCGGACTTGTGCTCGTGGCTGGCATCGCCCTTGCCGGCACCGCAGTTTATTTGGCAAAGGGTTACATCGGCCAGACGCAATCCCAGCTGGAGCAAGAGCGCCAGCTGCGCGAACGTGTCGGCCCCATCGTCCAGATCTACGTTCTCAAAAACACCAAGAATTACGGCGACCAGCTCAAGCCCGAAGATGTGCAACTGGTCTACTGGCCGAAAAACTCGCTTCCCGAAGGCGTTTTCGCCGATGAAAAGGTGCTGTTCCCCGCCGGAACCCAGAACGCCCGCTACATCCTGCGCCAGATGGACAAGTTCGAGCCCGTCCTCGCCTCCAAGGTCACCGAGCCGGGCCAGTCCGCGGGCCTGACCGGCCAGATCGCCAAAGGCATGCGCGCCTTTGCCATCAAGGTCGATGTCGCCTCGGGCGTGTCGGGCTTTGTGCAGCCGGGCGACCGGGTCGATGTCTACTGGACCGGCACCATCGACGGCACCGGCGGCGAGGTCACCCGCCTGATCGAAAGCTCGACCCGCGTCATCGCGGTGGACCAGCAGGCCGATGCGATGGCGGGCGCCATGGTTGCCCGCACCGTGACCGTGGCCGCAACCCCCGAACAGGTGGCGCGCCTCGCGCTTGCCCAGACCACCGGACGCCTCGCGCTCTCGCTCGTCGGATCGGGCGATGACACGGTCACCGCGACCATCGAAATGGACAAGACCGTCCTCTTCGACATCAAGAAAGAGGAAGTCGCGCAGGTCGAGGCAGAAAAAGTCTGCACCATCATCCAGCGCAACGGCAGCGAACGCGTCGAGGTGCCGATCCCCTGCACCAACTGACGCAGGCAAACGTGCACGGGCGGCACCTTATCTGGTGGCCGCCCCTTTGCTTTCTGCGACCTGTTGCGGGTGTTGTATCTTATCCACATCAGCTTTGCCGAATAAGCGTTTGATTGTTGCAAAAAAAGGCCGTTGCAGGCATCTTCGTTCCAATTGCGGGCGACAAGACCCGGAAAGAGGCGTGATCGAAAGGGCAGGTCACATGAGCATGAACATCTTCCTCAAGGCGGGCCTGATGGCTGCGGCCTTGGCCACGACGGGCCTGACGGGCGTCGCTTCCGCAGAAACGCTGCGGGTGATGCGGGGGTCTGTTTCGGCACCGCTCGCGGTTCCGATGAACCGCGCTGTCGTGGTCGAAAGTGACACACCTTTCGCCGAACTCTCGATCGCCAACCCCGGCATCGCCGATATTTCCACCTTGTCCGACCGTTCGATCTATGTCTTGGGCAAGACGCCGGGGCGCACCACGCTCACCCTGCTTGCGCCTGACGGGCGGCTGATCTCGAACGTCGATGTGCATGTCACCCCCGACATCGCCGAATTCAAGGAACGCCTGCAACAGATCCTGCCGGGCGAGCCGATCGAGGTGCGCACCGCCAATGACGGCATCGTTCTGTCGGGCGTCGTCTCCTCTACCGCCAAACTCGACCGCGCGCTGGATCTGGCCAACCGCTACGCGCCCGAACGCGTCTCCAACCTGATGAGCGTGGGCGGCACCCAGCAGGTGATGCTCAAGGTCCGCTTTGCCGAAATGCAGCGCTCGGTCGCCAAGAACCTTGGCGTCTCGCTGGCCGCGCAGGGCGGCAACAAGATCGGCATTTCCGGCGAAACCGGCACCTGGCTTGCGGGCAACAACGGGATCGGCAACCCGATCACCTCGGCCCCCGGCACGCGCGGCGCGCTCGGCCTTGGCTTCACCGCAGGCTCGGTGCAATTCGCCGTGCTGCTGGAAGCACTCGAATCCAAGGGCGTCGTGCGCACGCTGGCCGAACCCAACCTGACCGCCCTCTCGGGGCAAGAGGCGCGCTTTCTCGGCGGCGGCGAATACCCCATTCCGGTGCTGACCACCGATGGCGTGGTGATCGACTACAAACCCTTCGGCGTGGAACTGAACTTCACCCCCACCGTGGTGGATGGCGACATCATCAACCTGCAACTCAACGCCGCCGTGTCGTCGATCGACACCACGATCACCATCGAATCCGGCGGCTTCTCGATCAACGCCTTCAAACGCCGCGAAACCTCCACCACGGTCGAGATGCGCGATGGCGAAAGTTTTGCGGTGGCGGGCCTCTTGCAAGACGATTTCCGCAACCTGAACAACCAGTTGCCGTGGATCGGCGATGTGCCGATCCTCGGCTCGCTGTTCCGCTCGTCGGATTATCAGCGCAACCAGTCCGAACTGGTCATCATCATCACGCCGCATCTCGTGACGCCCACGCGCGGCGATGTCTATGCCCTGCCGACAGACCGCGTGCGCCTGCCGACGGAACGTGAATTCTTCCTCAACGGCATCGTCGCCAACCCGCCGCGCGGGGCTGCGGGTGAAGTGGCGCGGCAGGATTTCAGCACCTCCTACGGCTATGTGATGGAGTAAGACCCATGCTCAAACCATCCACAGCCTTGCTGACCCTCGCCCTCGCCGTTGGGCTTGCCGCCTGTACCTCTTCGTCTGGCTTCGACCAGCCCTTGGGCGCAGAGCTTGACGGCAACATCACGGGCAGCGCGACCCAGAACAACGCGGGCCTGATGTCCGGCGAATTGAACGCCACCCATCAGCTCAACACCCGCTTCCGCGCCGAGGTGCCAAGCACGGTCACCTTCGCCTTCAACAGCGCCACCCTGACCCCCGAGGCACGCCGCGTCCTCGCCCAGCAGGCCAACTGGATCAGACAGTTCCCCGAACTGCGCTTCTCGGTCTATGGCCATACCGATCTGGTCGGCTCCAACGCCTACAATCAGGCGCTTGGCAAGCGGCGGGCGCAGGCCGTGGTGGCCTTCTTCGCCAGCCAGGGCATCAGCCCCAGCCGGCTCGAGGCGCTTGTGTCCTATGGCAAAACCCGCCCCGTGGTGGCCACCCAAGGCCCCGAAGAGGCGAACCGCCGCACCGTCACCGAAGTGGCGGGCTTCCACCGGGGCCGTGGCGCGCCGCTCAACGGGAAATATGCCGAAGTGATCTTCCGTGAATATGTGGCGGGCGCCGTGCCGCCGCATCCCACCAGCGCGCCGCCGACCTCGCAGGTCAACCCGGCCAACTAAGGCGCGCCGACGCGGATTGTTTTCAAAAAAGGGGGCAGGAAACCTGCCCCCTTTCCCATGCCCGAGGGGCGATTCCCCTGACCCGGCATCGACGGCGCGCCCAAATACCAAAGATTCACGATCTTTTAGCCCCAATCCTGCCACCATTTCCCAGCATTCCTAGCCGCAATGGAAACAGTCGCGGGGGCAGTCCCGCACGAATCCGGGGCACGTTTTTCGATGATGTCGGCGTTTCGCCAATATTGGGCCTCGTGATTCGTCTTCTGGAAGGACAAGGGGCGAGATGACGAGCGTGGCAACACTTCAACCTGATCCTGCACCGATCAAGGCCTGCACCATCTCGCGGGATGTGCAGAATTTCGAACTGCTCATCGACGACATGGAAAACGCCCTTGGCGAAAGCTGGGGCGATCTGTCCTTTGACGATGCCCTCGTCTTCATGGCGCAGCCCGAGGCCGCCGCGCTCGAGTTTGTCGCCATCGCCGTCGATGCCGAGGATGAGGCCGACATTGCCCGCATCGCGGAAATCGTGCGCGCGGCCAAGGCCAGCGGCATCAAGGTGGTGCTGATCGCCCATCACCTCAGCCCCATCGTGCTGCATCAGCTGCTGCGTCTCGGCGCGGATGATTTCGTGCCATACCCCCTGCCCGAGGGCGCGCTGGACGAAGCCATCGAACGGCTGCGTGCGCCTGCCCCCGCTCCGGTGGTGATGCAACAGCCGCAGATCCCCGAAGAGGCCACCGCCACCCCCGCCTTCAAGGCCAAGGGCGACCGTGAAGGCGTGGTCCTGCCCGTGCATGGTCTGGCGGGCGGCACAGGTGCCTCGACCTTCGCCGTCAATCTGGCATGGGAACTGGCGACCATCTCGAAAACCGATGCGCCGCGCGTCTGCCTGCTCGACCTCGATTTCCAATATGGCTCGGCGGCCACCTATCTGGATCTGCCGCGCAAGGAAATCGTGTTCGAGGTGCTGTCCGAAACCGCCACCATCGACAGTGACAGCTTCCTTCAGGCCATGCTCACCTTCAACGACCGCCTGCATGTCTTCACTGCGCCCGCCGACATGCTGCCGCTCGATATCCTCGGCCCCGAGGATATCGGCCGCATCATCGACATGGCGGCGGCAAACTTCGATTACGTCATCATCGACATGCCCAAGACCATCGTGGCCTGGACCGAAGCCGTGCTGACCCGCGCGCATGTCTATTTCGCGCTTCTGGAACTGGACCTGCGTTCGGCCCAGAACATCCTGCGCCTGATCCGCGCGCTCAAGGCCGAGGCTCTGCCCCATGAAAAACTGCGCTATGTGCTGAACCGCGCGCCCAAGTTCACCGATCTGTCCGGCAAAAGCCGCGTCAAGCGCATGGCCGAAAGCCTTGATATCGCCATCGAAGTGCAACTGCCCGATGGCAGCAGTCAGGTCACGCAGGCCAATGACCACGGCCTGCCGCTCGCCGAAACCTCGGCGAAAAACCCGCTGCGCAAGGAAATCCAGAAACTCGCAAAATCGCTACACGACCTGAACCGGGGCGTGGAGACTGGCAAGGCCTGATCTGGCCAAGAGGGAAGCACGATGTTTTCGCGATTCAAGAAACCCGAAGCAGGCCCGGCAGCGTCCGGGCTGAAACCCGTTACCTCATCCGGTCCGGTGGCCCCTCTCGCGGCGGCAGCGCCGAAGCCGGTGGCGGTGACAAGCCGCCCCAACCCCACCACCCCGCTGCCGAAATCCCCCGCCGAGGCAATGGCGGCGGACAAGGAGAAGAAGCGCAAGGACAAGCTGATGGAGCTCAAGGTCGAGCTTCACAAGCGCCTGCTCGACAACCTCAATCTTGCCGCGCTGGAAAAGGCCTCCGAAGCCAGCCTGAAACAGGAAATCGCCTCGATCACCGCCGAAGCGCTCGACGAGATGAGCGTGGCGCTGAACGCGCAAGACCGCCAGATCCTGCATCAGGAACTCTATGACGAAGTCATGGGCCTCGGCCCGCTCGAAGCCTTGCTGAAAGATGACACCGTCAACGACATTCTGGTGAACGGCCCCAAGCGCATCTTTGTCGAACGCGCGGGCAAGCTGACGCTGACCGACATCACCTTCAAGGATGAACGCCACCTCTTGCGCATCATCGACAAGATCGTGTCCGCCGTGGGCCGCCGCGTCGATGAATCCAACCCCTATTGCGACGCCCGCCTTGCCGACGGCTCGCGCTTCAACTGCATGGTGCCCCCCGTCGCCGTCGACGGCTCGCTGGTGTCGATCCGGAAATTCAAGAAGGAAAAGCTCGGCATCTCCGATCTGGTCCGCTTCGGCGCCTTCACCGAGGAAATGGCCGCCTATCTTCAGGCCGCCGTCGCCACCCGCCTCAACGTCATCGTCTCGGGCGGCACGGGTTCGGGGAAAACCACCACGCTCAACGCGCTGTCCTCGTTCATCGACAATTCCGAACGCATCCTGACCATCGAAGACACCGCCGAACTCCAGCTGCAGCAGGTCCATGTGGGCCGCATGGAAAGCCGCCCGCCCAACGTCGAAGGCAAGGGCGCGGTCACCCAGCGCGACTGCCTGCGCAACGCGCTGCGGATGCGCCCCGACCGCATCATCGTCGGCGAAACCCGCGGCGAGGAAGTGATCGACATGCTGCAGGCCATGAACACCGGCCATGACGGGTCGATGACCACCATCCACGCCAACTCGGCCCGCGATGGCATCAGCCGTCTGGAAAACATGATCGCCATGTCGGGCATCGAAATGCCCATCAAGGCCATGCGCAGCCAGATCTCCTCGGCTGTGAACCTGATCGTGCAGGCCAGCCGCCTGCAGGACGGCTCGCGCCGGATGACCTCGATCACCGAAATCACCGGCATGGAAGGCGAGGTGATCTCGATGCAGGAAATCTTCCGCTACGAACGCCTTGGCACCGAACCGAACGGCAAGATCATCGGGCGTTTCAACGCCACCGGCATCCGTTCGGCCTATTCCGACCGCTTCCGCCAGTGGGGCTATGACCTGCCGGCATCCATCTACGAGCCGATTGTCTAAGGGGGCACTCTCATGGAAATCTCAGCCGCACCGCTGATCTACATCATGATCTTCGTCGCGGTCGTGGTGCTGGTCGAAGGCCTCTACCTGACCGTTTTCGGCAAATCCATCAGCATGGACAGCCGCATCAGCCGCCGCCTCGCGCTGATGCAGAAGAACGGCAACCGCGAACAGGTGCTGGAACAACTCCGCAAGGAGATGAGCCAGCACATGGCCTCCCGCGGCATCCCGCTGTATTCCCTGCTCGCCGACAAGGCGCAAAAGGGCAACATCGCCTTCTCTCCCCGCCAGCTTGTCGGGATCATGGCGCTCGTTTCCGCCTTCGCTTTCGTCGGGCTGACGGTCGGCACCGGCGTCGACACTCCGGTGCGCATCGCCATCGCCCTCGTGATGGGTGTGGGCGGCGTCTATTTCTGGGTCAACAAGAAGGCCAAGAAACGCGTCAGCCTGATGGAGGACCAGCTGGCCGAAGCGGTGGAACTGATGGTGCGCTCGCTGCGCGTCGGCCACCCCTTCGCCTCGGCCATCGGCATCGTGGCGAAAGAGGTTCCCGATCCGCTCGGCACCGAATTCGGCCTGATCGCGGACGAAGCCGCCTATGGCCGCAACGTGGCCGACAGCCTCAAGGCCTTTGCCGAACGCATGGACAACCAGGATCTGCGCTTTCTCGCGGTCGCGGTGGCGATCCAGCAGCAGTCGGGCGGCAACCTTGCCGAAATTCTCGAAGGTCTGGGCAAGGTGGTGCGCGCCCGCTACAAGCTGTTCCGCCGCGTCAAGGCCATCACCGCCGAGGCGAAATGGTCCGGGATGTTCCTGTCGGCCTTCCCGCTGGGCGCGCTTGTCGCCATCAACGTGATCGACCCGCTTTACTATGACGAGGTCAAGGACACGCCCATGTTCGTGCCCGCCGGTATCTTCGTCGGTGTGATGCTGACCATCAACATCATCTACATGAAAATCATGACGACGATCAAAGTCTGAGGCAGGCCATGCAATTCCTTGACCAATTCAACACGATGCTGACCGATCTGCTCGGCCCGATGGGGCCGCTGCTGGCGCTTGGCTTTGTCGGGATCGTCCTGATCGCCGCCGCCCTGCCCTCGATGCTGAAAAAGCAGAAGGACCCGCTGGAAGGCATCCGCGCCCTGCGCACCGGCAAGGTGGACACGGTTGAAAGGCTGCGCCGTGGTGGTCCGTCCAAGGCCGACAAGCTGGAACGCTTCGCCAACTATCTCGAACCCAAAAGCGCCGAAGAGCTTTCGGCCACCAAGCTCAAACTCCTGCGCGCGGGCTACCGTGGCAAGGGCGCGGTGCGCATGTTCCACTTCTCGCAATTCGCGCTCGGCTTGGGCATTCTGGTGCTGGGTCTGCTCTATGCCATGCTCAAGGCCACCCAGACCGAGATGACGACGCAGACGATGATCATGTATACCATCCTGCCCGCCGCCATCGGCTATTACGCCCCGGTCTACTGGGTCACGCGCCGCATCGGCGAACGCCAGCAGCAGATCACCGAAGGCTTTCCCGACGCGCTGGACATGATGCTGGTCTGCGTCGAGGCGGGTCAATCGCTCGACCAGTCCATCATCCGCGTCGGCAACGAGGCCCGCAACGGCTATCCCGCCTTGGCCGAGGAGTTTGAAACCGTGGCGCAAGAGGTCAAGGCCGGCAAGGAACGCGTGACCGTTCTGCGCGACCTGTCCGAACGGGTCGGCCTGCCCGACATCACCTCCTTTGTGACCACGCTGATCCAGTCCGCCAGCTTCGGCACCTCGATCGCCGATGCGCTGCGCGTCTATTCCGCCGAAATGCGTGACAAACGCATCATGCGCGCCGAAGAAAAGGCCAACACCATTCCCACCAAGCTGACTTTGGGAACAATGCTCTTCACCCTGCCGCCGCTTCTGGTTATCCTGATCGGGCCCTCGCTGGCGAAGTTCGCCAGCGGCATGGGGGGTGGAGGCTGAGATACCGATTTTCCGTTTTCAAACCGGCCTGCTTCCGGTCCTGACACTCTGTCTCGCCGCCTGTAACAGCACGGGCGGCGGCGGGCTTTTCGGTGCCACCTCCGGCCCGCGCGAAACCCCCTTCGGCGTCAACCCGCGCGAACAATCCGTCGACGGCCTCATCGTCGGCCACCGCCTGATGGCCGCCGCCGAATATGATCTGGCGCTCAAGGCCTATCTGCGCGCGGCGGGCGAACAGGGCTTTACCGTCGACGTGCTCTCGGCCCTCGGCTCGGCCAACTTGCACCTTGGCCGCCTGAACCAGTCGGAAAAGCTGCTGCGCGATGCGGTCAAGGAAGACCCCAATTTCGTCCCCGCCCTCAACAACCTCGGCGTCGTGCTGATGGAGCGTGCCAATTACGGCGAGGCGCGCATCTTCTTCCAGCGCGCCTTTGCCGCCGATAGTGGCCAAACGGACATGATCCGCGAAAACCTGATGCGCGCCATCGCAAAAAGTCAGGATGCCGTGTATGCTGAGCCCGAGGAAACATCACGGTTCACCCTCGTGCGGCGCGGTTACAGTACATACGAGTTGCTGTCCGAACTGTAACGCGGGCCAAGGGCCGGAGCAGTCAAAGAGGACGCATAATGCGCCGACCGATCGTTGCGGCACTGTGCCTTTCCGGCGCTGTCGCCCTGAGTGCCTGTCAGAAATCCCCCGATGCCGAAGTCCAACGCGCGTTGAAAGACGTGAACGTCATCGATGAGTCGAACCTGTCCGACATCATGCTCACCGTCGGCGATCCAGAAGAAGCCGTCGCCTACTTCCAGCGCACCGCCGAGCAGAATCCCGACCGCATCGACCTGCGGCGCGGCCTTGCCAAATCGCTCGTGCGGGCCAACCGCCCCACCGAGGCGGCTGCGGTCTGGCGCTCGGTTGTCGCGCATCCGCAGGTCACCAACGAAGACCGCGTCTCGCTAGCCGATGCGCTGATCCGCGCCAATGAATGGACAGCGGCCGAGGCCGAACTCAACAAGGTGCCGCCGACGCACGAAACCTTCGAACGCTACCGGCTCGAGGCGATGATCGCCGACAGCAAGAAAAACTGGAAGAAGGCCGACAGCTTCTACGAAATCGCGGCAGGGCTGACGACCAAGCCCTCGGGCGTGCTCAACAACTGGGGCTTTTCCAAGCTGACGCGCGGCGATGCCGCCGGAGCCGAGCGGTTGTTCGTGCAGGCGCTCACCTTTGACCCGACAATGTTCACCACCAAGAACAATCTGGTTCTGGCGCGCGGCGCGCAGCGCAAATACGAACTGCCCGTCGTCAAGATGAGCCAGTCCGAAAAGGCCGAACTGCTCTACACGATGGCGCTCACCGCGATCAAGCAGGGCGACGTCAACACCGGCAAGCAACTCTTGCGCGAAGCGGTCGACACCCATCCGCAGCACTTCGAAACCGCCGCCCGCGCGCTGGCCGCACTCGAGGCCTGAGGCATGGAATTTCCGACCCTTGCCCCGCTGACCCCCGGCGCAGCCACGGCCTTTCTGCCCTTTGCCCTGTTCATCGGCGGCTGGGTGGCATGGTCAGACATGAAGCTGATGAAGATCCCCAACAAGACCATGATCGCCCTTCTGGCGGTCTGGCTGGTGGTGGGTCTGGCCGCCGTGTTCCTGACCGGCCTGCCCCTCCACTCCTGGCTCTGGGGCTGGGCCTTTGCCGCCATCACGCTGGTGGTGGGCTTCGTGGCCAATGCCCTGCGCCTTGTCGGCGGCGGCGATGCAAAATTCGCCACCGCGATGGCCCCCTTCTTCGTCGGGGCCGACTGGCGCACTGTGTTTGTCATCGCCGCCTCCTGCCTGATCGGGGCCTTCATCGCCCATCGCATCGCGCGTTCCATCGGCGCGATCCGCCGCGCCACGCCCGATTGGGTCAGCTGGACCAGCAACGACTTTCCGATGGGTCTGGCCCTTGCCGGAACACTGATTTTCCATCTTTTGCTCACAATTTCGGGCGCATTCTAGGGCAGGCTTCCGGCCAAAGGGGGGTGACCCAAGCACCGCCCCTTCCCGCCCTTAACCCCGAGTGTGCCTTTCCATGAACATGCCGATCACCCCCAGCGTGACTGCCCCGCCAACGCCCAAGACGCTGGCCGACACCGGCCTGTCTCTGGTGATGATGCGGGATATCCTGCTCAAGACGCTGTTCCGCATGAACATGGACCTTGTGTCCGACATCAGCCGCGTGGTCGCGCTCTCGCCGCAGCTTACGCAGGAACTCATCGACATCGCCCGCTCGCAAAAGCTGATCGAGGCGACCGGCACCCTGCACGCCACTTCGGGCAATGAAATGGGCTACCAGCTGACAGACAGTGGCAAGGCCCGCGCGCTCGATGCGCTGTCGCAGTCGGAATATTACGGCGCCATGCCGGTGCCGCTGGCCTCTTACGCCGAACAGATGAAGCGCCAGTCGGTGCGCAACATCCGCCTGACCCGCGAACAGCTGGTCGGCGCGATGGGCCATCTGATCCTGCCGCCCGACCTTCTGGGCAACCTTGGCCCCGCCATCACCTCGGGCCGCTCCGTCCTGCTGTATGGCCCCCCCGGCAACGGCAAATCCTCGATCTCGAACGGCATCCGCGCCGCGATGGGCGACAAGATCTATATCCCCCGCGCCATCGAATATTCGGGACAGGTCATCACCGTCTATGACCCCATCGTGCATTCCTCCGCCGAGGAATCCTTTGACGATCCCAATTCGCTGCGCCGCACCTCGGGCCGCTTCGACACCCGCTATGTCTATTGCGAACGCCCCACCGTGATTACGGGGGGCGAGCTTACGCTCGACATGCTCGACCTCAAATACAACCCCGTCGCGCGCACCTATCAGGCCCCGCTGCAACTCAAGGCCTCGGGTGGCATCTTCATCGTCGACGACCTTGGCCGCCAGACCGAACCGCCGCAGAAACTGGTCAACCGCTGGATCGTGCCCTTGGAAGAGGCGCGCGACATCCTCTCGCTGCAATCGGGCGAAAAGTTCACCGTGCCGTTCGATACGCTGGTGATCTTCTCCACCAACTTCCACCCGAACGAGATCTTCGACGGCGCGGCCCTGCGGCGTATCTTCTTCAAGATCAAGGTCGATGGCCCCAATCAGGAGATGTTCCTGAAAATCTTCGCGATGGTCGCCCGCAAGAAGAAGATGCCGCTGGACGAGGCGAGCCTGATCTACATGCTCAAGACCAAATACCCGACCATCCAGAACAACTTCGCCAACTACCAGCCTACCTTCCTGATCGACCAGATGATCGCCATCTGCGAGTTCGAGGGCATCCCCTACCAGATGCGCCCCGATCTGATCGACCGCGCTTGGGGCAACATGTTCGTGCGCGAAGAAAAAATCGCCAAGTAAACGATTTCTTGCGAAAGATCCAAAGCTCTGCCCCATAGGGCGCAGGGCCGCCAGATCAGAACCGCCGCACCTCGCGCTCGGTCACGATCATATCCAGCCGCTGGTCGGTGGCATCGATCGGCACCACCTCCACCTCCTGCGCGGCAAAGGCAAAACCGATGGCAAGCACCGGTCCCCGCGCCCGCAGACCCTCCAGCGTGCGGTCATAAAACCCGCCGCCATAGCCCAGCCGATAGCCGCGCGCGTCAAAGGCCAGAAGCGGCACGATCAGCACCGCCGGCTCCACCCAAGCGACCTCGGCCGGTATCTGCGCGCCAAAGGCCCCCGTCTCCAGCGCGCATCCCGGCGTCCACTCGCGGAACCGCAAGGGCTGCGCCGCACCGATGATCACCGGAACCCCCACCGGCCCCTGATGCGCCGCCATCGCGGGCAGCGGGTCGATCTCGGTCCGCATCGGCATATAGCCCGCCAGCACCCGCCCCCGCTCTGCCGCCAGCACATCCGCCAGCAACTCCGCCGCCTGCCCCTGCCCTGCCGCGAATGCCGCCTTGCGCGCGGCAAAGGCCGCCTGACGCGTCGCCGCCTTCCGCTCTGCCTCCCCGCTCACAACAGCACCAGCGTGGCAAGGCCAAGGAAGGCAAAGAACCCCATCACATCGGTCAGCGTCGTCACGAAGGTGCCCGACGCCAAGGCCGGGTCCAGCCCCATCCGGTTCAGCGACAAGGGCACCAGCACCCCGCCCAGCGCCGCCACCACCTGATTGACCATCATCGCCGAAGACAAGACCACCCCCAGCCGCCAGTCGCCGAACAGCAGCGTCCCTGCCAGACCCAGCACAAGCGCAAGCCCCAGCCCGTTCAGCAGCCCCGCTCCCAGTTCGCGCCAGACCACCCGCCGCGCGTTCGACGCGGTCAGATCGCGCGTCGCCAGCGCCCGCACCGCCACGGCAAGCGATTGCGTCCCCGCGATCCCCCCCGTCGATGCCACAATCGGCATCAGCGCGGCCAGAACCACAATCGCCTCGATCGTTGCCTCGAAGCGCGAGATCACCACCGCCGACAACGAGGCCGTCACCAGATTGACCATCAGCCAAGGGAGGCGCCGCCGCGCGGTCTCCGCCGCCGTATCGAGCACGCTCGATTCGTCATCCACCCCGGCCAGACGCAGCATGTCTTCCTGATGCTCCTCATCCAGCACGTTCATCGCGTCATCAATCGTGATCACGCCCACCAGCCGCCCGTGCTCATCCACCACGGCACAGGAAATCAGGTGATACTGGTTGAACAGATAGGCCACATCCGCCTCGGGGTCCGTGGCGGTGATGGTGCGGAAACTCTCCTCCACAATCGCCTTCAGCGCCACATCCCGCCGCGACGACAGCAGCCGCCCCAAGGTGACATAAGACACGGGCCGCATCCGCGGATCGACCAGAATCACATGGTAGAACTGGTCCGGCAGCCATTCCGCCGCGCGCAGATGGTCAATCATCTCGCCCACGGTCCAATGTTCCGGCGCGGTCACCACCTCGCGCTGCATCAGGCGTCCGGCGGAATACTCCGGATAGGCCAGCGCCTGCTCCACCGCCAGACGGTCCGCGCTGTCCAGCGTCGAAAGAATGGCCTCCTGCGCCGGCTCCTCCAGGTCCTCGAGGATATCGACCACATCATCGGTATCCAGTTCCCGCATCGCCTCGGCAACCACGCCGGGCGGCAGCGCCTCGATCACCTCTTCGCGGATGGCGTCCGAGATTTCCGACAGGATGTCACCGTCGATCTCGCCCGACCACATCGCCAGAAGCTGCCGCCGTTCCTCGGCGCTGATCTGCTCCAGAAGGTCGGCCACGTCGGCGGCGTGCATCGGCTCCAGCAGCCGTGTCAACTCTGCCGTATCTCCGGCTTCCACGGCCTGCAAAATGACCGCAACCTGCCTTGGGTCCAGACCTTCCTTCGCTTCGAAGCGCGTCGTATTTGCCATGCCAGATCCTTCCTGATTACCCCAACACTAGCGAAAGCTGTTTCCAGCAAACAGGGGGCATCCGCCAAATTTACCCAAAGCGCAAAAGACGATAGGCTGGCCAGATCACAAGGGGACAACGATGACACATCTTTCGCCGGGCACCGATCTGCTCTTGGGCCAAGTGCTGCACTTCACCGCCGATCCGTTCACGGCGGGCCTCGGCGCCGCCCGTCTCGACGAGGCGCTGGTCATCGAAAACGGCCATATCGTCGCGGTCGGCTCCGCCGAAGCCCTGCGCCGCCAGCACCCCCGCGCCCGCGTCACCGATTACGGCAGCGCGCTCATCAGCGCGGGCTTTGTCGATGCCCATGTGCATTACCCGCAAACCGCCATCATCGCCTCATGGGGCAAGCGGCTGATCGACTGGCTGAACAGCTACACCTTCCCCGAGGAAATGCGCTTTTCGAACCTTTCCTATGCGCAAGACGTGGCAAATCGCTATTTCGACCTGACAGTTTCGAACGGAACCACCTCTGTCTGCTCCTACTGCACCATCCACCCCGAAAGCGTCGACGCCTTCTTCACAGCCGCCGCCACGCGCAACCAGCGCGTCTGGGCCGGCAAGACCTGCATGGACCGCAACGCGCCCGAGGGCCTGCGCGACACCGCGCAATCGGCCTATGACGACTCCGCGCGCCTCCTTGCCAAATGGCACGCACAGGGCCGCGCCTCCTACGTCATCACGCCGCGCTTTTCCCCCACCTCCAGCGAAGAGCAACTCGCCGCGATGGGCGCGCTCTGGGCCGAACACCCGGATTGCCTGATGCAGACCCACCTCAGCGAACAGACCGACGAAATCGCTTGGGTCAAAACCCTGTTCCCCACCGCGCGCGACTACCTCGACACCTACGAACGCCACGGCCTTCTGGGCAAAGGGGCGCTCCTCGGCCACGCCATCTGGCTGGAAGAGCGTGAAAGATCCCGCATCCTCGAAACGGATGCCGGCCTGATCCATTGCCCGACCTCGAACACCTTCATCGGCTCTGGCCTGTTTGACATGGGCGGGCTCAAGGCCGCAGGCCACCGCATCGGCCTTGCCACCGACACCGGCGGCGGCTCGTCCTTTTCCATGCTGCGCACGATGGCCGCCGCCTATGAGGTGGCACAGCTCAAGGGCCGCGCCCTGCACCCCTCCGAACTCTGGTGGCTCGCCACCGCAGGCTCGGCCCGCGCCCTGCACGCAGACCACCAGATCGGCAATATCGCGGCGGGGATGGAGGCCGACCTCGTGGTGGTCGACCTCGCCTCGACGCCCGCCATCGCACAGGCCACCCGCCGCGCCGAAGATATCTGGCAGGCGCTGTTCCCCACCATCATGATGGGCGATGACCGCGCCATCCGCGCGACCTATGTCGCGGGGGCGCTGGTCCACGGCGGCTAGAGGCCCTCAGTCAAAGCCGAATTCCCAGCCATCGGGCAGGAAATCATAGGCCACGCCGATCTCGCTCACCTTGCGCTCTTCCTCCCAGATCACCTCGGGGGAAATGCGCAAGGCGGATTTGGTGGTGACGATCAGGGTGTCACCCTCCCGGTCGCGCTCGGTGGCAAAGCCCTTGGCCTGCAAGGCTTTCTCGCAGGCCTTCCAGTTCGCCTCGTCGCTCTCGGCCAAAAGGTAGAACTCCACCACCGACACCTGCGGCAAGGTGGCCCCGCCCTTCCTCATCTCGTCGAAACTGTCAAAGGTCTCGCGCCGCTGCGCTTCGAAATCATGTGCCATGTCAGCCCCTCAGCTTGCGCGCCAGAGCGTTCTGGCGCTCGACGACCCGGCCCACGTCTATCGTAACCACCTCGCCCGCCGCAACCACCCGCCGCCCTTCGACAAACAGATCGCGCACGCGCCCCGGCCCGCACAGAACCAGCGCCGCCACCGGGTCCCACGCTCCCGCCGCCGCGACCCCCGAAACGTCCCAGATCGCCACATCCGCCCGTTTGCCCGGCGCAAGCTGGCCGCAATCGCCGCGCCCCAGCACCTCGGCCCCGCCCAGCGTCGCGATCTCCAGCGCCTCGCGCGCGCTCATCGCATCGGCCCCCCGCGCGACGCGCTGCAGCAACAGCGCCTGCCGCGCCTCGCCCACCAGATTGCCCGCATCATTGCTGGCCGACCCGTCCACGCCCAGACCCACCGGCACCCCCGCATCCCGCATCGCCCGCACCGGCGCAATGCCCGACCCGAGGCGGCAGTTGGAACAGGGGCAATGCGCCACGCCCGTGCGCGTGCGCGCGAACAGATCGATCTCCCCCGCATCCAGCTTCACGCAATGCGCATGCCACACATCCGGCCCCGTCCAGCCCAGATCTTCCGCATATTGCCCCGGCCGCACCCCGAATTTCGCCAGCGAATAGGCGATATCCTCCGCGTTCTCCGCCAGATGGGTGTGCAGCATCACCCCCTTGTCCCGCGCCAGCAGCGCCGCCTCGCGCATCAGGTCGCGGCTCACCGAAAACGGCGAGCAGGGCGCCAGCCCCACGCGGCACATGCTGCCCTCGCGCGGGTCGTGGAAGGCATCCACCACACGGATCATATCCTCCAGAATCGCCGCTTCCCGCTCCACCAGCGCATCCGGCGGCAATCCGCCCTCCGACTCGCCGATGCTCATCGCCCCGCGCGTGGGGTGAAAGCGCAAGCCCACCTCCGCCGCCGCCGCAATGGTATCCTCCAGCCGCGCCCCACCCGGATACAGATACAGATGGTCCGACGACAGGCTGCATCCGGTCAGCGCCAGCTCCGCCAGGCCCACCTGCGCCGAGATGAACATCTCCTCCGGCCCGAACCGCGCCCAGATCGGATACAGCGTCTTGAGCCAGCCGAACAGCAGCGCATCCTGCCCCCCCGGCACCGCCCGCGTCAGCGTCTGGTAAAGGTGGTGATGCGTGTTCACCAACCCCGGCGTCACCACGCAGCCGCGCGCCAGCACCACCTCGGCCTCCGGCGTCTCCAGCCCGGCGCCCACGGCGGCCACCACGCCGCCGCGCAACAGCACATCGGCCCCGGCCAGCTCGCGCCGCCCGGCATCCATCGTCACCACGACATCGGCTTGCTTTATCAGAATGTCACGCAAAACAGGTCCCTCCGCCCCTTCGGTGGAACCTGAGGCGGGCCGACAGAAGGGGAAAGGACTCGGTCACCACGCCCGAAGCCTACCAAGGCCACAAGGCCCCCGGCAAGCCACATTCATCTGTTCGAAAATATCCTCGGGGGGTGAGGCCGCAGGCCGAGGGGGGCAGACAGCCCCCCTTCACCCGTTCAGCAGCGCCAGCGCCTCGGCATGGATCGCGGCATTGGCCGCCGCCAGCACCTGCCCGCCCTGATGGCACGGCCCCCCCTGCCAATTCGTCACCACGCCGCCCGCTGCCTCGATCACCGCGATCGGCGCCTGCACGTCATAGGCCTGAAGCCCCGCCTCGATCACCAGATCCACCTGCCCCGCCGCCAGAAGCGCGTAGCCATAGCAATCCATCCCGTAGCGCACCAGCCGCACGCTATCCGCAACCCGCCGGAACGCCGCATGCTCCGCCGCCGTGCCCACCTCGGGAAAGGTCGACAGCAGGATCGCCTCGGCCAAGGGTCGCGCGGCGCGGCAGGCCAGCGGAAACTCTCCCGATGGCCCCACCACCCGCGCGGTGCCGAAGCCGCCCTCGAACCGCTCGCGGATGAAGGGCTGGTCGATCAGCCCGTAGATCGGCCCGCCCGCATCGGCGACCGAGATCAGAACGCCCCAGGTCGGGGTGCCCGACAGATAGCCGCGCGTGCCGTCGATCGGGTCCAGCACCCATGTCAGCCCCGTCGTGCCCGCCTTGGCCCCGTATTCCTCGCCCAGAATGCCATCTGCGGGGCGGCGCTCGGCCAGAATCGCCCGCATCCGCTCCTCGGCCAGCCGGTCGGCCACGGTGACAGGGTCGAACCGCGCCGCTTCCTTGCTGTCGGCCGACAATCCGGCCTTGCGGAAATGCAAAAGCGTCGCCTCGCGCGCAGCCTCGGCCAGCGCATGGGCGGTTGCGATCAGATCACGCTGCACGTCAAGGCTCATACCGGCCATACTGTCCCCCTGCTGTTGCGGGGCAGTCCGCCCGGCACAGGGCTGCGCTAGCGCCGCCCAATGCCGGGGTCAAGTCTCGTATCGCCTGCCGCTTATCCTGCGGCTTGTCAGGGCGATCTTCCGGCGCGGTCTTCCGGCGCGGTCTTCCGGCACTGCGGCCGCGCGCGCAGGCGGCAGGCGGGACAGCCCGCCCGCCCAAGGGACGTCAGGCCGCGGCCTCGCTCAGCACGCGGGCCAGATCGAACAGGCGGCGGCGCTGCGCCTCGGGAATGGCGTAGTAAGACCGCACCAGCTCCAGCGCTTCCTTGTCGGCAAAGAAATCTCCCGCCGGCGGGGCGACAGCCTCTGCGCCCTCTCCGGAAAGCCCCTCGAAGAAGAAGGCAATCTGCACTCCCAGCGTTTCCGCGATGTCCCACAGCCGCGACGCGCTCACACGGTTCATGCCGGTTTCATACTTCTGGATCTGCTGGAACTTGATCCCGACCTTATCCGCAAGCTGCTGCTGCGTCATGCCCACCATCCAACGACGGTGGCGAATACGTTTCCCAACATGGGCGTCCACTGGGTGTTTCATCAAAACTCTCCGACCTCTTTAAGTCCCTGATCTATGACAAGCAACTTTCGTGCCAAAGCAGCCCTGTGACACCCGTTGGCAAGATTTTTACACAATACGCCAAGACTGACCTGATTTATGCATGCCGAATTACACAACTGACCACCATCCGTCTCACCTTACCTACGGAAGAATAGGTTACCACATTATTCCCGCAATGCGTGTTTTGTAAAATGCTTTGCATTTTGCAACATATCCGCAAAACGCAACGTCCGCATGGCCCCGCGTGCAGCCTCTGGCACCCCTGCCGCGCCCGGATTACGCTGGCGCAAATCACCCCGCCCCGAGGAGATGCAATGCGCGCCTGGAAGATCGATTCCCTGACCACTCCCGCGCGCCTTTGCGATCTGCCCCGCCCCGTCCCCGCGCAGGGTCAGGCGCTGCTGCGCATCCATGCCTGCGCGCTCAACTTCGCCGATCTCCTGATGGCCGAGGGCAAGTATCAATCCAGACCGCCGCTGCCCTTCACACCGGGACTGGAACTCGCGGGTGAGGTGGTGGCCCTCGGGCCGGACACCTCCGGCCCCGCTCCCGGCACCCGCGTTGCCTGCTATGCGGGACATGGCGGGCTGGCCGAATACGGCACCTTCGCCGTCGACAGGCTGGTGCCGCTGCCCCCATCCATGCCCTATGACCATGCCGCCGCCTTCCTGATCGCCTATGGCACCTCGCATCTGGCGCTCTGGCACAAGGCCCGGCTGCAAGAGGGCGAGACGCTCCTCGTCACCGGCGCCGCAGGCGGGGTCGGCCTGACCGCGGTCGAGGTGGGAAAGCGCATGGGCGCGCGCGTCATCGCCACCGCGCGCGGGGCCGACAAGCTTGCCGTCGCCAAGGCGGCAGGGGCCGATATCGTGATCGACAGCGAAAGCCCCGATCTCAAGGACCAGCTCAAGGCCCTCGGCGGCCTGGACGTGACCTATGATGCGGTCGGCGGCGCGGGCTTTGACGCCGCCCTGCGCGCCACCAAGCCCGATGGCCGCATCCTCTGTATCGGCTTTGCGGGCGGCGAGGTGCCAAAACCCGCCGCCAACATCCTCCTCGTCAAGAACATCTCGGTCATCGGCTTCTGGTGGGGCGCCTATATGGACTTCGCCCCGCATCTGGTCACCCAAAGCCTCGCCACCCTCATAGGCTGGTATGCAAACGGCGGCCTGCACCCCCACATCTCGCACCACCTGCCGCTCGAAGCGCTGCCCGAGGGCCTCGCCCTCCTGCGCGAGCGCAAGGCGACGGGCAAGGTGGTGGTGCAGATCGGGTAAGGGAACAGAGTTGCTGCGAGCCCGAAGCAGACGTTGTTGACAGCTTCATCACAAGCTACGCTTGGCCGGTAACGACGGAGAACAGCTTGCCCAAGATCGAGAACCGCGTCTGGACAGAACACCCGGGTGGCCCAAATCCGCTGTCGGGGCAGGACGACGGTCCATCAGCGGTGATTCCCCTTGGCGACCAGGTGGGCCTTCAGCAGTTTGGCGTCCATCTTGAACGATTGCCGCCTCGCTCACGGTCATCCCATCGACACTGGCACGAAACGGAAGACGAGTTTGTCTACATACTCTCCGGCGAACTTGTCTTGATCGAGGAGACCGAGACAATCCTGCGCACGGGCGATGCGGCGGGCTGGCGGGCAGGGTCGGCGATTGCCCACTGCCTCGAGAACAGATCATCGGCCGATGCGGTGATGCTGGTGATGGGCAGCCGTGCCGTGTCGGGAGCAGTCCATTATCCCGACCATGACGTGATCATGTATCACGACCCGTCGGGCCGCCGCTTTACGCGGCTGGATGGAACGCCGATCGAGGACGGGCGCCCGTCTGAATGACCGCTTCGCGCGCAAGTCAGCGCCTCACCCCGCCGCCCGCACCGCGCCGCGCGCCTGATAGGCGCGCTGGATCATTGCCGCCATCTCCAGCACCGCAGGGCTGTGCGCGGGGTCCGCGACATAGAGGTTCACCTTCATCCGCTGCAACTCCGGCAAGGCCCCGCCGTGGCTGATCCGCTCCACATAGGGCGGCTCTGACCCCGCCAGCACCGTATGCACGGCAAGGTCCGCACTCACACTCGCCTCGATCGTGCGGGTGCTGTCGCTTTCCACCGCCATCTGCCAGGCGATCCCCGCGCGGTCCAAGGCCGCCTGCACCCCCTGCCGGAAGATGCAGTTATGCTCATAGGCCAGCTTCAGCGGCCGCGACTTCCACGCCACGCCCCCCGGCGCGCCCACCCAGACCAGCGGCAATTCCGCCAGCGTCACCCCGCCCGGATCGACCGCATCCTCCGTGGTCAGGATGATGTCACACTCCCCCCGCCCGAACTGCGCCTTGAGCACCCGTGTGAAGGACGAGATCAGCGAGACCTTCATCCGCGGGAAACTGCGGGCAAAATGCTGGAGCACCTGCGGAATCACCGGATAGACGATGTCATGCGGCACCCCCAGCACCACCTCGCCCTCATGCGGATCGCGCGTCAGCCGCCCCATCACCTCGTCGTTCAGGGCCAGCATCCGCCGCGCATAGCCCAAAAGCTGCTCCCCCGCCGCCGTCAGCGCCACCTGCCGGCCCGAGCGGTCCAGCACCTCGACCCCCAGCATGTCTTCCAGCCGCTTGATCTGCATCGACACCGCCGATTGCGTCAGGTTCAGGAAACCCGAGGCGCGGGTCACCCCGCCCGCATCGGCCACCGCCACGAAAGACCGCAGGGCGGTCAGGTCCAGATTGCGCGCCACATCACGTTCCTTGATATGAGACTTCAAAACCATTCACTTTCCTAATGTCGCCGATTCGGCTATCTCAGGCAAGTGCCCAAGGTGCTTCCGCGCCGGCACCGCCGTTGAACCCTGAAAGGAAAGACCATGTTTGCCTCGCTCCACACCGCCACGCTCGCCACCCGGCGCGTGCAGTCGGCTGGACGCGCTCCGCGCCTGCTGACGCTCCTGCGCACGGCCCTCGCCGCGCGGCGCCAGCGCCACTTCCTCGCCCGCCTCGATGACCGCACGCTGGCCGATATCGGCCTCACCCGCCCTCAGGCCCTTGCCGAAGCCGACCGCCCCCTGTGGGACATCCCCGCCAACTGGACGGGCCGCAGCCTCGGCTGATCCGCCGCCCGCGCCAAAACACCGCGCCGAAAGGCGGCTTTTTCCGCGACGGGACCGACCGGAAATCCTTGAAATCAGCGGCATGCTTCCCGATATTAGCCCCATAAATCCTGCGCGGACGAACCGCGCGGGGCACGGGGTAACTATCGGAGGCTTTCACATGGCTGACTATACAACGATCCGTACAGCCGGCGCAGGTGTACGCGCCGCCCAGATCGACGAGGGCCTTCGCGCCCATATGAACAAGGTTTACGGGCTGATGTCCGTCGGCATGGTGCTGACGGGGGGCGTCGCCTGGGCCGTCGGCACCAATGAGACGATGCTCGCCGCCATCTTCGGCACCCCGCTGAAATGGGTGGTGATGTTCGCGCCGCTCATCATGGTCTTCGCCTTCAGCGCCATGATCAACCGCCTCTCGGCCGCCGCCGCGCAGCTGTTCTTCTACACCTTCGCCGCACTGATGGGCCTGTCGATCAGCTTCATCTTCGCCGTCTACACGGGCGTGTCGATCGCGCAGACCTTCTTCGCCACGGCCATCGCCTTCGCCAGCCTCTCGCTCTACGGCTACACCACCAAGCGCGACCTGTCGGGCATGGGTACCTTCCTGATGATGGGTCTGATCGGCCTGATCGTGGCGTCGATCGTCAACATCTTCATGGCCTCCTCGGCGCTGCAGTTCGCGATCTCGGTCATCGGCATCCTGATCTTTGCCGGCCTCACCGCCTATGACACGCAAAGCATCAAGAACGAGTATATCGAGCATGCTGCCGCGATGGATCAGGAATGGCTGGGCAAGTCGGCCATCATGGGGGCGCTGCGCCTCTACCTCGACTTCATCAACATGTTCATGTTCCTGCTGCAGTTCATGGGCAACCGCGAATAAACACGCACGCCTCGCGTGATTGACGACAGGGCCGCCTTCGGGCGGCCCTTTTGTTTCGGCCCGCGTTCCGGCATCCTGCCCGAAAAGGGAAGAAAGCAATGCCCCATTTCCCCCTGTCCGAAGCGCTGAGCGAAACCTCCGATGGAACAGGCAACCCCTGCGGTCCCTATCGCGCGCTGCTTCTGTCAGACACCGGCGGCCTGACCCAGTTCGGCGCCTTCATCGAAATCCTGCCCCCCCGGCTCGGCCTCCTCGCTCAGGCACTGGCACGCGCAAGAGGACGAGATGATCTACATGCTGGAAGGCGAGGTCACGCTGCTCGAGGGCGAGACAACCGCCACCCTGCGGCCGGGTGACACCGCCACCTTCAAGGCCGGCACGCCCGCAGGCCACTGCCTGCAAAACCACGGCACGGCCGAGGCGCGCTATCTGGTGATCGGCACCCGCGCACCTGCGGATGTGATCACCTACCCCGATCACGACCGCATCGCCCACGTCATCCGCAAGCCGGAGTCGCGGCGCTATACCACCATCGAGGGGGAACCCGCGACGACACCCTACCGCACAGAAACCTGACCCTGCACAGGGCCGCGCAACGCAAATGCAAAAGGCCGCCCAAGGGCGGCCTTCAGACAGAAAGGAAGCAGGATCTTACTTGATCTTGCCTTCCTTGTATTCCACATGCTCCCGCTTCACGGGATCGTATTTGCGGACCGTCATCTTCTCGGTCATGGTCCGGGCATTCTTCTTGGTCACATAGAAGTGCCCGGTGCCAGCCGTCGAGTTCAGACGGATCTTGATCGTCGCCGGTTTGGCCATAGTCGTCTCTCCTGCATCGAGGCAACACCGTTGCCCCGCGAAATCCTTGAAGCCCGCCTTTTACCCGTGCCCCGGTCAGAGTCAACAGCCAAACGCCGCGCAACCTGATCTAATTGAGCGCGCAAAGCGCGCAAGCTTTTTTTCTCGCCTCTGCGGCTGCGCCGCAACCGGCTCGGCCGTAGCCTCCGGCGGGGATATTTAAGAACAGATGATGCCGCATTCATCTGTTCTTAAATATCCTGGGGGTGAGGCGAAGCCGAGGGGGCAAAGCCCCCTGACATCGGTTCCGAAAATGCGCGGACGGCCTGTAAGCCGGATTCTGTCCAAGGCCCCGGTCTTGCGACCGGCACCTCTGGATGACCATTCCTCTGCCACATCTGTTGCCAGATGCAGTCAAGCTGCCAACCCGGGCCTCTGGGCTGAAGCGTCCCTGTGGAGGTCTCTGCTCTTGCCTTGCGGCGGGCGCAGACCTTTCCACACGAGGCCCCTATTCGGCATTGCTCCGGGTGGGGCTTGCCGTGCCGGTCCTGTTGCCAGTCCCGCGGTGGGCTTTTACCCCACCGTTTCACCTGTTCCCCGCCGAGCCGAAGGCGAACCTTCTCTCACATCGGGGAAGTCTGTTCTCTGTGGCGCTTTCCCTGGGGTTGCCCCCGCCGGGGGTTACCCGGCACCCTTGCTTCATGGAGTCCGGACTTTCCTCGAAGGCTTGCGCCCCCGCGGTCATCCAGCCATCCGCGCGAGAGGGGGCTTACGCCGCTGCGGAGGGGCCGTCAACGCCAAAGCGCAGCGCGAGGTTGGCCGCCATCGCCGTCTCCACCGCCGTCAGCGGTCCGCTGGCACCGGGGCGGAAGCGCAGGCGGAAGGCGCGCAGCAGAATCTCCGACGGATGGTCGGGATAGCCGAAGCGGCGGGCAGAGGCGACAAAGTCGGGGGCCGACACATCTCCGCTCAGGTCGGGCGCGGTCTCGGGCCAGACCGACAGCCCCTGCCGTGCCAGCCCCTGCCAGTCAAAGCGCGGGCCGGGGTCGGATTTGCGCGCAGGGGCCATGTCGGAGTGGCCGATCACCCGATGCGGCGGGATCGACCAGCGCGCCATGATGTCCGCCAGCAGCCCTTCCAGCGCGCGCATCTGGGGCGCGGCAAAGGGTTCGGCGCCGCGGTTGTCGAGTTCGATGCCGATGGAGTGGCTGTTCACATCGCCCAGCCCCGCCCATGCGCCCGCCCCGGCGTGCCAGGCGCGGTGGGCCTCGTCCACCAGCGCCTCCGCCTCGCCGTGGCGCGAGATCAGCCAATGGGCAGAGACCTCGGCCTGCGGATCACACAGCCGCGCGCGCGCGGCAGCGCAGCTTTCCATCGCCGTATAATGGATCACGACCAGCGACGGCAGCACCCCACCCCGCCGTTCGCCGAAATTCGGCGAGGGCAGGCCGCCCCCCGTCACCGCAGCCGGTAGGGGCTCGGGTCCCAGGCGCAGGCATAGCCATCGCCATCCGGGTCCAGCCCCAGCCGATCCCGCTCCGGCCCGCCCCGCTCGAGGAACGCCTGCTGCGCCAGATCCGGCGAGGCATAGCCCGCGCATTTCGCCGCCGCGTTGTTGCTGCCAAAGCTGGAGCGGCGATACATCTGCGTGCCGCGCGGATGGTTGGTCGCCAGCGCGTAATCGACAATGTTCGGCCCCAGCGCGCCGGGGCGCACCGGCAGCGCGCCGGGCTGGATCACCTGATATTGCGCGCGGTTGCGGTCGATGCGGGCGCGGTCGCTTTCAATCGTCTCGCGGCTGGCCACGGCATCAAAGTCATTCTCGTCCGAGATGCGCGCGCTGCCACCGCCAAGGCTGGCGATCCGCGCCGCCTCCCCCGTTTCCTCGCGGATGCCGGCGGGCGCATTGCCGCGCGGGCGGTCGGCCCCGATAATCGTGCCGGGCGCAGCCCCGATCACAGCGCCCGTCGCAGCAGGCCCGCCCACCGGCGCGATCCCGCCCCGCCCGTCGGCCCGGTCAATCGCCGCGCCGATCTGGTCGGGCGAGAACCCCGGCGTCACAATCGGTTGCGGGCGCCCCGTCGCGGCATCCCGCTCGCGCATGTAGGAATTGTAGTCCTGAAACCCGATCCCTGCCCCGCTGTCCGGCACGGCAGGGGCGCAGGCCACAAGGGTCAGGGGCAAAAGCAACAGCAGGGAAACGCGCATGATCTGACAGACCCATTCAAGAATTCAGCGGCAGGAACTACCACCATTTCGCAGGTTTGGCCACAAAACCCGCCGCCCGCTCCAGCACATAGGCGTGATTGAGCAAGGCGGCCTCTTCCCACGGCCGCCCGATCAGCTGCAAGCCCAGAGGCAAGCCCTTGGAATCGAGCCCCACCGGCACCGCCACCCCGGGCAGGCCCGCAAGGTTCAGCGTCACGGTGAACACGTCGTTCAGATACATCTCCACCGGGTCCGCGCCGCCCTGCTCGCCAAGGCCAAAGGCCGAGGACGGCGTGGTGGGCGCCAGAATCGCATCGATCCCCGCCGCGAAGGCCTGCTCGAAGTCGCGCTTGATCAGCGCCCGCACCTTGCGCGCGCGGTTGTAATAGGCGTCATAGAACCCCGCCGACAGCACATAGGTCCCCGCCATGATCCGCCGCTGCACCTCGGGGCCAAAGCCTTCGGCGCGGGTCTTTTCATACATCTCGGTAATGCCATCGCCCTGCGCCAGCTTGGCGCGATGGCCATAGCGCACCCCGTCATAACGGGCGAGGTTGGAAGACGCCTCGGCCGGCGCGATGATGTAATAGGTCGGCAGCGCATATTTCGCATGCGGCAGGCTGATGTCCACGATCTCGGCGCCCGCGTCGCGCAGCATGTCCATGCCGCGGTCCCACAGCGCCGCAATCTCGGCGGGCATCCCCTCCAGCCGGTATTCGCGCGGAATCCCGATCCGCTTGCCGCGGATATCGCCGGTCAGCGCCGCCTCGAAATCCGGCACGGCCAGTTCGGCCGATGTGGAATCCTTCGCATCATGCCCCGCGATCGCGCCCAGCATGATCGCCGCATCGCGCACCGATTTCGCCATCGGCCCCGCCTGATCGAGGCTCGAGGCATAGGCCACCACGCCCCAGCGGCTCACGCGGCCATAGGTCGGCTTGATGCCGGTGATCCCGCAAAACGCCGCAGGCTGGCGGATCGACCCGCCGGTATCGGTGCCCAGCGCCGCAAGGCACAGATCGGCCGCCACCGCCGCCGCCGAGCCGCCCGAAGACCCGCCCGGTGTCAGCTTGCGCTCGTCCACCTTCCACGGGTTCACCGCAGGGCCATAGCAGGATGATTCGTTCGACGATCCCATCGCGAATTCATCCATGTTCAGCTTGCCAAGGCAGACCGCCCCCGCCTCCCACAGCTTGGTGGTCACCGTCGATTCATATTCGGGCCTGAACCCGCGCAGGATGTTCGATCCGGCCTGCGTCGGCACGCCCTTGACGGCGAACAGGTCTTTCACCCCCACCGGAATCCCGCACATGGCAGGCGCATCGCCCGCCGCAATCCGCGCATCCGCCGCGCGCGCCTGCTCCAGCGCCAGTTCCGGCGTCTTGTGCACAAAGGCATTCAGCCCGTCGCCCGCATCCATCGCGGTCAGGCAGGCCATCGTCAGGTCAACCGCCGAAACCTCGCCCTTGCGCAGGCTGTCGCGCGCCGCCGCAATCGTCCAGCCATTCGCCCCCGAAGCCATCTTGGTCATGTCCGCGCTCATTCCACCACCTTCGGCACCGCAAAGAATCCCTCACGCGCATCGGGCGCGTTCTTCAGCACGGCGGCCTGCTGGTTGCCGTCCGTCACCACATCTGCCCGCCGCTTCAGCCGCATGGGCGTGACGCTGGTCATCGGCTCGACGCCCTCCACATCCACATCCTTCAGCTGCTCCATGAACCCGAGGATCGATGACAGCTTCTCGGCCAGCGCCGGCAAGTCGGCATCCTCCACCCGGATTCGGGACAGTTTCGCCACCTTGCGGGCGGTGTCGATGTCGATGGACATGGGAAAGCCCCCTTTTTCCTGCGATGATCCGCCCCGTTTAGCCCCCCCGCCAAAAGCCTGCAAGCCCGCGCAACCGCCGCAAGCCTTGCCAAATCCGCTGCGCGCGCTCAATTCCCCCGCAGCACCTGCCGCGCGGCCTTGCAGCCCTGCGGCCTCACAGCGTCAAGGACCCCTCACATGCAGATCACATGGCTCGGCCATTCCGGCTTTCGCATCGAAATCGAAAACGCAGTCCTGCTCATCGACCCTTGGCTTGACGGCAACCCGATGTTTCCCGCCGACCGGCGGGCAGAGGCGCTTGCAGGCGTCACCCATATCTTTCTGACCCATGCGCATGGTGACCATGCCTCGAGCGTGGTGGCGATTGCCAAGGAAACCGGCGCGACGCTCGCCGCGATCCATGAACTGGCCGGCTATCTCGAACGGCAGGGCGTGGAAAAGGTCATCGGCTTCGGCAAGGGCGGCACCATCGACGCGGGCGGCGCCAAAGTGACGATGGTCAACGCCACCCATTCCTCCAGCGTCGACTTTGCAGGGGGCGATGCCATCGTCGCAGGGTCCGAGGCGGGTTTCATGATCGCGGGCGAAGATCAGGTGATCTATGTCTCGGGCGATACCGACATCATGGCCGACATGGAATGGATGGCCGATTACCACAAACCCAACATCGGCATCCTGTCCTGCGGCGGGCATTACACGATGGACATGGCCCGCGCCGCCTATGCCGCGCGGCGCTATTTCAACTTCAAGACGGTGATCCCCTGCCACTACAAGACCTTCGGCGCACTGGCGCAGGATGCCTCCGAACTCAAGGCCGGCCTGCCCCCCGGCGTGACGATGATCGAGCCGCAGGTGATGGAGCCGATCCGCCTCTGACCTCCGCCCCGCCCCTCCGGCACCCCTGAAAACCGGCGGACGGGGCAGCGGAAGGCGGGCACACCTTGCGCGGGCCATGCGGCCCGCGCGCGCTCACAGGCCGCTGGGCAAAGGCGGGCCTCATCTGCCTGCACCGCCCGGCGTCACGGCGCAGAAGGCACCGGCAAATGCCGGTGGCATGTGCCTTTCCCCGCGCGTCACAATCGTCCTTGGCCGTCACGCTATTGCCCCCCGGCGCCCGCGATACCGCGCGGGGGCCGGGGTGACGCAGAGCGGCGGCAAGAGCCCCCGAAAACAGCGCTCGGCAGACCAAAAGGTTGAAGAAACCTTAATGCCCCCGGTCCAAATCCCTGATTACAAACGGTTTTGCATCCTGTAACACAGCGGACCTCACCCCCGCCGCGCCGCAAAGAACGCCTTCAACAGCGCCTCCGCCTCCCCTGCCCCGATCCCGTCATACACCTCGGGAACGTGGTGGCACTGGGGGTGCGCAAAGACCCGCGCCCCCACCGCGACCCCGCCGCTCTTGGGGTCGGCCGCCCCGTAGTAAAGCCGCCCCACCCGCGCCGCCGCGATGGCCGCGGCACACATCGGGCAGGGCTCCAGCGTCACGTAAAGATCATGCCCCCCCAGCCGCTCCGACCCCGCCAGACGGCAGGCCTCGCGGATCGCCAGCACCTCGGCATGGGCCGTCGGATCGCTCAGCTCCCGCGTCCGGTTCCCCGCCCGCGCCACGATCCTGCCGCCGGGGGCCACCACCACCGCCCCCACCGGCACCTCCCCCCGCGCACCCGCCGCCCGCGCCTCCTCCAGCGCGATCTCCATAAACGACACGAACCCGCGTTGCTCTTTCATCTGTTCCCAAATATCCTCGGGGGTCCGGGGGCAGACAGCCCCCGGGGCTGGCCACCCCGCGCCAAGGATGACAGTCATGGCCGCCAATGAAAAGCCGCAACCCCGCACGACCGCGGCAAAGCCAAGCCAGAAACCGGCCGCATCGGGTGAGCGCATCGCCAAGGTGCTCTCCCGCGCCGGCATCTCCTCGCGCCGCGAGGCCGAGCGGCTGATCGAGGCGGGCGAGGTCACCGTCAACGGCAAGGTCATCACCTCCGCCGCCCTCAACGTCACCGCCGCCGACAAGATCACCGTGTCGGGCCAGCCCGTCGGCGCCCCCGAACCGCCGCGCCTCTGGCTCTACTACAAGCCCGAAGGTCTGGTCACCTCGGCCTCGGACGAGAAAGGCCGCGACACCGTCTTCGACCACCTGCCCGAGGACATGCCCCGCGTGATGTCGGTCGGGCGGCTCGACCTCAATTCCGAAGGTCTCCTGCTGCTCACCAATGACGGCGCGCTGAAACGGCAGCTCGAACTCCCCTCGACCGGCTGGCTGCGCAAATACAGGGTGCGGGTCAAGGGCAACCCGACCGAGCCCGAGATCGAACCCCTGCGCAAGGGCATCACCATCGACGGCGAGCGCTTTCAGCCGATGGAGGTCAAGATCGACCGCCACCAGGGCGCAAACGCCTGGCTGACCATCGGGCTGCGCGAAGGCAAGAACCGCGAGATCCGCCGCGCAATGCTGGCCATCGGCATGACGGTGAACCGCCTCATCCGCATCAGCTACGGCCCCTTCCGCCTCAACGAGATGGAGCCGGGCGAGGTCGAAGAGATCAAGCCCCGCATCCTGCGCGACCAGCTTGGCGCGCTGATCTCGGGCCAGATCGAAGAGGTGTCCGGCGCGAACGCCAAGCCCAAACCCCGCGTGCGCACCACCGGCCGCACCGCAGGCGAAGAGGACCGCCCCACGCGGGCGCCTTCGTCCCGCGCGCCTGCGACCCGCACCCCGACAGGCGACAAGCCTGTGCGCGCCCCGCGCGAAGGCGCGTCCCCCGCCAAACCCGCCCGTGCGGCAGCCGCAAAGGCCCCCGCCGCAAAAGCCCCCGGCGCGGTGGGCAGCGCGCGCGGGCGCAAGGCTCTGGGTCAACTGGCCGACAGCTGGGCTGCCGCCACGACACGGCCCGGCAGCAGACCCGGCACCAAGACCTCGGCCAAACCCGGCGCGCCAGCGGGCCGCAGCCCCGCCACAACCCGCGAGGATGCCCCTGCGCCGCCCGCCAAACCGCGCAGCCGGAAACCCTCCGCGGCCAAGCCCAGCACCCGCAACGCCCCCCGCGCCGACGGACCCAAGACGCCCCCACGGCGCAAGTGAGCCGGCATCCCCGCGCGCAAAGCCATGCGCATTGCACGACTTCCCCCGTGTCACCTCTGGCAAGGCTTTGCTGCATCGCCTATACTAAAGAGATAGGCCCGCCCGTCGCCGCGCCGCCGCCAGAATGAGGCTGATATGTCCGGAAACGGGTTGAAAACCCTGTCCTTTGTCCTGCTCATCGGCCTTGTTGCCTATGTGGCCTTCGGTGGGGGACTCTGATGGCGCAGCGATTTGGCGGAAAATTCAGCCCCGGGGCCAATCCTGGCCAGGGCAGCCCGCTGCCCCCGGCGCATCCCTTCGACGGCAAGCAGCCGCTGAAAGGGGCGGGCCGCGCCCGTTTTCTGGGCATCGCCGCCCTGCTTTTCCTGCCTGCGGCTTTCACCGGCGACCCGCGCGCGCTCATGTTCGGCCTTGCCGCAACCGGTCTCCTTCTGGCCGCGGCTTTCCTGACGCGCGAAGGGATCAAGGCCCATGCCGCCTATGATGAGCGGAAAGTCGCGCGCCGTCCGGCCTTTCCGCGCAAGATCTTCGGCGCGGTCCTCACGGGGGCCGGACTGGTGGCAGGCGGCCTGATGAACCATGAGGGCCTCCTGTATCCGCTGCTTTTCGGCATCGCGGGCGCGGCGCTGCATTTCAACACTTTCGGGGCCGACCCCATGCGCGACAAGGGCGCGGAAGGTGTTGATACCTTTCAGACAGATCGTGTCGCCCGCGCGGTGGACGAGGCTGAAAAGCACCTCTCGGCCATGCGGGATGCCATCCTGCGCGCCGGAGACCGCCAGCTGGAAGGCCGGGTGGACCGTTTCACCGCCGCCGCCCGCCGCCTGTTCCGCACGGTCGAGGATGACCCGCGCGATCTGACCGCCGCCCGCAAGTATCTGTCGGTCTATCTGATGGGCGCGCGCGACGCGACGGTGAAGTTCGCCGATGTCTACGCGCGCAGCCGCGATGCACAGGCGCGCACCGATTATCTTGCGCTGCTCGATGATCTGGAAACCACCTTCGCCGACCGCTCGCGCAGCCTGCTGAATGACAACCGCAGCGATCTGGATGTCGAGATTTCCGTGCTGCGTGACCGGCTGAAATCCGAAGCCTGACGTTACATTTCAACCAGTGCCAGACAACGGTTCAAACAGTGAGAATGATGCAATGACCCAGACCACCCGTGAACAGGCTGCCCGCACCCTGACCCAGATCGAGGAAGTCACCGCCGTCGTGCTGCCCGAACCCGGCACCGAGATCGTCGCGCTGGAAGCCGCCACGGGCGACAGGCAGGATGCGATCCGCAGCCGCATGGCCGAACTGGACATGGCCAATACGCAGTCGATCATCTCTTTCGGATCGAAAGCGCAGGCCGAACTGCAGGTCATCTCGCAGGAAATGCTGGCCGATGTGAAGAACAAGGACGCAGGCCCGGCAGGCGATTCCCTGCGCCGGATCGTGACCACGATCCGCGGCTTCAGCTCGTCCGAACTGGACATGCGCCGCGACCGCAGCTGGTGGGAAAAGCTGACGGGCCGCGCCGCGCCCTTTGCCAATTTCGTGGCGCGCTACGAAACCGTGCAAGAGCAGATCGACAAGATCACCGAAGAACTGCTGCGCCATGAACATACGCTGCTCAAGGATATCCGCGCGCTGGATATGCTTTATGAAAAGACGCTGAACTTTTACGACGAACTGGCGCTTTACATTGCGGCAGGTCAGGCCAAGCTGGATGATCTGGACGCAACCACCATTCCGGCCAAGATCGCCGAAGTCTCGGGCGCGTCCGAGGACGATCAGGTGAAGAAGGCGCAGGAATTGCGCGACCTTCGCGCGGCACGCGACGATCTGGAACGCCGTGTGCATGATCTGAAGCTGACCCGTCAGGTCACCATGCAGTCGCTGCCCTCGATCCGTCTGGTGCAGGAAAACGACAAGTCTCTGGTGACCAAGATCAACTCCACCCTGATGAACACGGTGCCGCTGTGGGAAACCCAACTGGCGCAGGCCGTGACCATCCAGCGCTCGCGCGAGGCGGCAGAGGCGGTGCGCGGGGCCAATGACCTGACGAACGAGCTTCTGACCAAGAACGCCGAAAACCTGCGCGAGACGAACCGCGTCGTGCGCGAGGAAATGGAGCGGGGCGTGTTCGACATCGCATCGGTGAAACAGGCCAATGAACAACTGATCGCCACCATCAACGACAGTCTGGCCATCGCCGATGAAGGCAAGGCCCGCCGCGCCGCCGCCGAAGCCGAATTGCAGAAGATGGAGGCCGAGTTGCGTGACACGCTGGCCTCTGCCTCCGCGCGGCCCTCCGCGTCCCAGCCCCAAGGATAAAGCCTGCCCCATGCGCCTTTCCGCCTTCCTTCGCCTGTCACTCTCGGCTCTTTGCGGGCTGGCCGTCGCAGGCTGCGTCGCCAGCCCGCAGGCCCCGCGCACCGCGCCCAAGGCTCCGGCCCGCCCTGCCCCGGCAGCGGTGGTGGTGCCGCAAACGCCCTCTTCGGCGGCGAGCGAGGCGGTGCGGCTGCATTTCGCGCGGGTGCAGGCCGACCTTCTGTCGAACGGGCTGTTGCGCACCGATGGCGGCGGGCGTGATACGCCCTTCACCGACAGGATGCTGGCGGAAAACTTCATTCGCATCGCGCTCTATGACGAGTATGTGCGCGGCGCGGGTGGCCCTATCCAGCGCCAGACCGCCAGCCGCCTGCGCCGCTGGGAAACGCCGGTGCGGGTGGGCCTGCGTTTTGGTGCCTCGGTCAGCCCGCAAAGCCGCGCCACCGATACGGCGCGGGTGCGGTCTTACCTTGCGCGTCTCAGCCGGCTGACGGGGCATCCGATCGCACTCAATGACTCCGCGCCCAACTTCATGATCTACATCGTGAACGAGGACGAACGCCGCGCGCTTGGCCCCGTTGTCAACGCCGCCCTGCCCGGCCTGTCGCAGGCCGAGCTTGCGGGCATCACCAACATGCCGCTGTCGACCTACTGCCTTGTCTATGCGATGTCCGAAGGCAGCACCGGCCGCTACAGCCGCGCCTTCGCGGTGATCCGCTCCGAGCATCCCGACCTGCTGCGCCTGTCCTGCATGCATGAAGAAATCGCCCAAGGTCTCGGCCTTGCCAATGACAGCCCGCGCGCGCGCCCCTCGATCTTCAACGATGACGAGGAATTCGCCCTGCTCACCACGCAGGACGAGTTGATGCTGCGGATGCTTTACAACCCCGCCCTGCGCACCGGCATGACCGAGGCCGAAGCGCGGCCCATCATCGAATCCCTTGCGCGCGCCCTTGTGGGCGGCGAAAGTTGATCTGCCCCGCCACGGGAAGGGCGGGCAAAAGGAGAGCTGGCAATGGTTTTTGATTTCCTCAGGGGCGAGTTCATCGATGTCATCTCATGGCTCGACGACACCCGCGACACGATGGTCTGGCGCTTCGAACGCCGGGGGCAGGCGATCAAATACGGCGCCAAGCTGACCGTGCGCGAAGGGCAGGCGGCGGTTTTCGTGCATGAAGGGCAACTGGCCGATGTCTTCGGCCCCGGCCTTTACATGCTCGAAACCAACAACATGCCGATCATGACCACCCTGCAACACTGGGATCACGGCTTCTCCAGCCCCTTCAAATCCGAGGTGTATTTCATCAACACCACCCGGTTCAACGATCACAAATGGGGCACCAAGAACCCGATCATCTGCCGCGACCCCGAATTCGGCCCCGTGCGCATCCGCGCCTTTGGCACCTATTCCATGCGCGTTAGCGATCCGGCCCTGTTCATGCGCGAAATCGTCGGCACCGATGGCGAATTCACCGCCGACGAAGTGTCGAACCAGATCCGCAACATCATCGTGCAGGAATTCAGCCAGACCATCGCCAAATCTGGCATTCCCGTGCTCGACATGGCCGCCAATACCCGCGATCTGGGCCGCATCATCACCACAGCGATCAACCCGCTGGTCGCGGAATACGGCCTTTCGCTGCCGGAATTCTACATCGAAAACATCAGCCTGCCGGATGAGGTGGAAAAGGTGCTCGACAAACGCACGTCCATCGGCATCGCAGGCGATCTGAACAAATACATGCAGTTCAACGCCGCCGAAGGCATCGCCAACCCCGCCTCGGGCGCAGGGGCGATGATGGGCGCGGGCATGGCCGCCGGAATGGGCGCCGCGATGGCACAGGCCGCGGGGCCTTGGGGCGCGCCCCCCGCCGCCCCTGCGGCCGCGGCCCCGCCGCCACCGCCGCCCCCTCCTGCCGCCGCGCCGCTCTGGCACATCGCCGAAAACGGCGCGACCAAGGGCCCGTTTGACGAAACCACCCTTGCCGCAATGGCCGCCTCCGGCCAGATCACCCGCGGCAGCATGGTCTGGACGGCCGGACAGGACGGCTGGAAAATGGCGTCAGACACCGGCCTTGCCCGCCTGTTCGACGGGGTCCCCCCTCCACCGCCCGCCCCGTGACAGGCGCAGATCATGCCTGAACAGGAACACCGCTGGCCCTGCGAACGCTGCGGCGCAGACCTGCGTTACTCTCCCGGCGACACCGCGCTGAAATGCGCGCATTGCGGCCATGTGCAGGCCCTGCCTGCGCTGCCCCCGGCCCGCGAAACGGCGCTGGAAGAACTCGACCTGGCCCTTGCCCTGCAAAACGACCTGCCCCCCGCCGAGATGGAAGAGGTGCGGATCACCCCCTGCCCCTCCTGCGGGGCGCAGGTGGAATTCAAGGGGGCAAAACACGCCACCGAATGCCCGTTCTGCGCCAGCCCCGTCGCCATCGGCACCGGCACGCAGCGCCTGATCAAACCCCAGGCCGTGCTGCCCTTCGCCATCACCGAACGGCAGGGGCGCGAGGCAATGACGGCATGGCTCGGCAGCCTGTGGTTCGCGCCCTCGGGGCTGGTGGACTATGCCCGCAAGGGCCGCACCCTGTCAGGGCTTTACGTTCCCTACTGGACCTATGATGCCGCCACCCGCAGCCGCTATTCCGGCGCACGCGGCGAATTCTATTACGAAACCCGCACCGTCACCGTGCAGGTGAACGGCAAGAACGAGCGCCGGCAGGAACAGGTGCGCAAGACCCGCTGGCACGCCGCCGCAGGCTGGGTGTCGCGCCGCTTCGATGATGTGCTGGTGCTGGCCAGTGCCTCGCTGCCCCGCCGCTACACCGATGCGCTTGCCCCGTGGGATCTGGGCGCGCTGGTCCCCTACACGCCCGATTTCCTCGCCGGTTTCACCGCCGAGGGCTATACCGTCAGCCTCGCCGATGGCCACGACATCGCGCGCGACATCATGGCCGCCCAGATCGCCGAGGATGTGCGGCGCGACATCGGCGGCGACGACCAGCGCATCGACCAGATCGACACCGCCTATGCCGCCGAAACCTTCAAGCATATCCTGCTGCCGATCTGGATGGCGGCCTATAAATACAATGGCAAGACCTACCGCTTCGTGGTCAACGGACAGACCGGAAAGGTGCAGGGCGAGCGCCCGTGGTCGGTCTGGAAGATCGCCTTTGCGGTGATCCTTGCCGCCATCGTGATCGGCGGCATCGCGTATCTGGGCCAGATGTAGCGCCACCGCGTCTTTCCGTTGCCGCCGCAATCGTTTAGCATCCGGCAACAATAAAAGGCGAGAAGGGGCAGATCATGCAGGTAAAGCGGCGCGCGTTCATTTTGGGTCTGGGTGCCTTCGGCCTGTCCGCCTGCGTGGGCGGCGGCGGCAGCACCTCGGGCGGCACCGTCTCCCGCGCGGCCGATCCGGGCATGTCTCCGGTGCCGAACGCAGGCTTCGATGCCTGGGTCAACGCCTACAAATCCCGCGCCGCCGGGCGCGGCATCGCCCAATCCACCCTCGACAGCGCCTTCCGCTCGGCAGGCTTCCTGCCCGGCGTGGTCGAGCGTGACCGCAACCAGACCGAATTTACCCGCACGCTGGAAGATTACCTCGCCATCGCCGCCAGCCCCGACCGCATCGCCAAGGGCCGCGCCGCCCTCGCCCGCCACCGCGGGACGCTGGCCGCCGTAGAGTCCCGCTACGGGGTCGAGGCAGAGGTGGTCACCGCCGTCTGGGGCCTCGAAAGCCAGTATGGCGAACGCCGCGGCAGCATTCCCGTGATCTCCGCCCTTGCCACCCTCGCCTATGACGGACGGCGCGGCGCGTTCTTCGAACAGCAACTCACCGCCGCCCTGCGCATCCTGCAGAACGGCGACACCACCCCCGCCAACATGACCGGTAGCTGGGCCGGCGCGATGGGCCACACCCAGTTCATCCCGACGAGCTATCTGGAATATGCCGTCGACTTCACCGGCGATGGCCGTCGCGACATCTGGTCGGAGGATCCGACCGACTCCCTCGCCTCCACGGCCGCCTACCTGTCCCGCGCGGGCTGGCGCAAGGGCCAGCCCTGGGGCATCGAGGTGCGCCTGCCCGCGGGCTTCAACACCGCGATCACCGGACGCGGCAAGGGCCGCAACCCGGCGGACTGGTCGGCGCTCGGCGTCGCCACCGCCGACGGCGGCCGCCTGCCCAACCACGGCTCCGGCTCGATCCTCCTGCCGCAGGGCGCCAACGGCCCGGCCTTCCTGATCTTCAACAATTTCAACGCCATCGCCCGCTACAACAACGCGGTGAACTATGTGATCGGTGTCGGCCACCTGTCCGACCGGCTGCGCGGCGCAGGCCCCTTGCGCGCCAGCTTCCCGCCCGATTCTGCCGGGTTGACGATGGCCGACCGGCAAGACCTGCAACGCCGCCTGACCGCCGCCGGCTTTGACACCGAAGGCAGCGACGGCGTGATCGGCGCAAAAACCCGCGCCGCCATCGAAGGCTTCCAGCGCGCGCGCGGCCTGCCCGCCACAGGCGAGCCGTCACTCGCCCTTCTGCAAATGCTGCGCGGCTGACCCTGCGGACGGGGGGCTGTCTGCCCCCCGCACCCCCCGAGAGTATTTGGAAAGCAGCAAAGCATAAGAACGCCCTGCTTTTGCAGCTTTCAATATACTCCCCGCGCGGAGCGCACCGACCGAGGAGACGCGCGGCACGCGCGCGACGAGACAAAAACAATGCGGCGCAGCCGCTCCTTCAGATCACGCCCGGCGACCTGCGCGCAACGCTGGGCCGTTGACTCCCCGCCCGGCCCGCGCAATAGCGCAGTATATCCCGACCGGAGGCTTTGATGCTCGATCTGTCCCGCGTTCTGCCGCATGCCCGCATCCCCGAACTGCCCAATCCCTATTTCGGCAAGGTGCGCGATTGCTATGACCTGCCCCCCGGTGACACATATCCCGACCGCCGGCGTATTCTGATCTCTTCGGACCGCATCAGCGCCTTTGACCGCATCCTCGCCGCGATCCCCTACAAGGGTCAGGTGCTGACCCAGACCGCGCGCTACTGGTTCGACACCACCGCCGACATCTGCCCCAACCACGTGCTGGGATATCCTGATCCGAATGTGGTGATCGGCCGGCATGTCACCATCCTGCCTGTGGAAATCGTCGTGCGCGGCTATCTGGCGGGCACCACCTCTACCTCGGTGCTCACGCAGTATCGCGCCGGACACCGCCGGATGTATGGCCACCAGCTTCCTGAAGGGCTTCGGGACAATCAGGTTTTGCCGCAGCCGATCATCACCCCCACGTCCAAAGCCTTTGATGGCGGCCATGACCTCCCGCTCACCCCCGATGACATTCTTGCCCAGGGCCTGCTCACCGCAGCCCAGTGGGAGGAGATTTCGGCCCATGCCCTTGCCCTGTTCGACCGCGGCCAACAGATGGCGGCTGCCCGTGGCCTGATCCTGGCCGACACCAAATATGAATTCGGCGTCGACGAGGCGGGCCGCATCCTGCTCGCCGATGAAATCCACACACCCGATTCAAGCCGCTACTGGCGCGCCGACGGCTATGTCGCCGCCTTCGAGGCCGGAAGCCGCCCGCCCAGCTTTGACAAGGATGTGGTCCGCGCCTGGGTTGCCGCCCGCTGCGATCCCTACACCGACCCGATCCCCGAAATCCCCGCCGAGATCATCTCCCAGACCGCCCATGTCTATATCGAAGCCTTCGAGATGATCACCGGCCAGCGGTTCCTTCCCGATACCTCGGGCCCCACACCGCTCGACCGCATCCGCGCCAACCTCTCGCCTTGGTTCGAGCCGCCGCTCGCTTGACAAGCGCCCCACGCTGGATACCCTTGGCCAGAGCAGGAGGAGCGGGTGATGGGGGCATGGATGGGCGATCCGGAAGATCACCTCGCCGTATCGCTTGCGGGCGGGGGCGAGACCGACCTGCTGCTTTCCCTGCTCGCTGCCTCTCAGGATTGCGTAAAGCTGCTGGAGCCTGACGGCACGCTTGCCTTCATGAGCGTCAATGGCATGCGCGCGATGGAGGTCGACAGCTTTGACAGCATCGCGGGTCGCCCCTGGCCAGTCCTGTGGCCTGCAGCCGCACATGGCAGGCTGCAAGAGGCACTGTCCCGTGCGCGGGCCGGCCAGAAATCCAGCTTCGAGGCGGCCTGCCCGACCGCGAGGGGAGCCCCCAGATGGTGGCATGTGTCGGTCATTCCGATCCGCTCGGCAAGCGGCGCGCTGCACAAGATCCTTGCCGCCTCCCGCGATATCACCGAGCGCGTCCTGCGGGAACAGGCGCAACAAGAGCATGCGGCATCGCTGGAACAGGCGCTTGCCGAAAAATCCGATCTGCTGGCACAACGCGATTTCCTGATGCGCGAGGTCGATCACCGCGTGAAGAACAGCCTTGCGCAGGTCTCTGCCATCCTGCGCCTTCAGGCCCGCCGTGCACCGCCCGACGTGCGCCGGGCGCTGGAAGAGGCGGCGCAGCGCGTCGCCGCGATCGCCCGCGTGCACGAGCAATTGCAATCCAGCGATGATCTGCGCAGCATTCCGGTCCTTCCGCTGCTGGAGCGGCTTTGCGCCGAGTTCGCGCTCTCGCTCGACCGCGTGATCACGCTCGCGCCAGAGGAAGGCACCGAGCGGATGGTGATGCCATCCGAACGTGCCTCGGCGCTCAGCATCATCCTTGGCGAGTTGGTGGCGAATGCGGTGCGTCACGGCACCGGCACCGGTCCGGTCATCGTGCGCCTGTCCCGGACCAGCCCTGCCACCGCCCGCCTTTCGGTGGTCAACGCGGCCTCCGGCCCGCGCCCGACTGTGCAAACCGGGCGGCAGGGCCTCGGCACCACCATCTGCCAGACCTATGCCGCCACGCTCGACGGGCAGCTTGACTGGCATTTCGCGGCAGGCCATCTCACAGCCACGCTCGATTTCACGCCCGGCAAAAACGACTGTTTGCGCTAACAGCCAAAGGCCGGATATACTGGCGCACCACCATTTCCCTGACCCGTGCCGGAGGCCCCGATGATTCTCAGCTGTGGCGAAGCCCTGATTGACATGCTGCCGCGCCGCTCCACCGAAGGAGAGGCCTGCTTTGCCCCCTATGCGGGCGGGGCCGTGTTCAACACCGCCATCGCGCTTGGCCGTCTTGGCGCGCCATCAGCCTTCTTTTCCGGCGTCTCGACCGACATGCTGGGCGAAATTCTGGCCGAAACGCTGCAAGCCTCGCAGGTGGATATCCGCTTCCTTGCCCGCTCCGACCGCCCCACCACGGTGGCCTTCGTCAAGCTGGTGAACGGTCAGGCCACCTATGCCTTCTATGACGAGGCCACCGCCGGTCGCATGCTCTCGCCCGACCAGTTGCCGGACCTTCCCGCCGAGATCGGCACCCTGTTCTTCGGCGGCATCTCGCTGGTGAACGATCCTGCCGCCAGCACCTATGAGGCGCTGCAGGCGCGCGAAGCCCCGGGCCGCGTCACAATGATCGATCCCAACATCCGCCCCGGCTTCATCGCCGGCCAGGAAGCCCCGTATCGCGCCCGGATCGAGCGGATGATCGCCCGCGCCGATATCGTCAAACTGTCCGACGAAGACCTGCACTGGCTGATGGGGCCGGGCGACATCACAGCGCTCGCACGGCGCATCATCGCCAGCGGGCCGAAGCTCGTGTTCATCACCGAAGGCGCTGCCGGAGCGCGTGCCGTCACCGCCACGCAAGACCGTTTCGTGGCCGCCACCGCCGTCACCGTGGCCGATACCGTGGGCGCGGGCGATACCTTCAACGCAGGTGCGCTCGCCGCCCTCTCCGGCGCCGGGGCGCTTACCAAAACCGCCCTTGCGGCCCTGCCCGATGCCACGCTCGATGCCGCCCTCTCGCTTGGCACCCGCGCCGCCGCCATCACCGTCAGCCGCGCCGGAGCCAATCCGCCCTGGGCGCACGAACTGTGAGAGCGCTCGTCCAACGCGTCAGCAGCGCCTCGGTCCGCGTCGATGGCGCGCTGGTCGGAGAGATCGGCGCCGGCCTCCTGATCCTCGTCTGCGCCATGCAGGACGACAGCGAGGCGCAGGCCGAAGCGATGGCCGCCAAGATCGCCAAGCTGCGCATCTTCAAGGATGACCAGGGCAAGATGAACCGCTCGATTCTCGACACCGGCGGCGCGGCGCTGGTCGTGTCGCAATTCACCCTTGCCGCCGACCTGCGCGGCAACCGCCCCGGCTTTTCAACCGCCGCCCCGCCCGAGACGGGCAAGCGGCTCTACGAACATGTCACCCGCAGCCTCGCCGCCCTTGGCATCCCCACTGCCAACGGTCTCTTTGGCGCAGATATGGCGGTCAGCCTCGTCAATGACGGTCCGGTCACCATCTGGATAGACCTCTGACCCTGCATATTTGCTGCTTGTCCAAATACTCTGGGGGTCCGGGGGCAAAGCCCCCGGGGCCGCAGCCTGCCAGGCCTTTCAGAACCATGCCTCTCAGCGCACCAATAGCTCCAGCGGGTCATAAAGGCTCTCGCCCACCCCCCACGCCGCCTCGGGCAAAGTGTCGGGCTTGAACCGGATCGCCGCCATCTCCGTGCGGGAAAAGAACCGCCGCTCGGTCACCACGCCCTCGGGGTCGCGCCAGCTGTCGCTGATCCGGCCCGCCACGACCGTGCAGCGGAAATAGAGATCAACCTGGTGAAAGCCGCGCCGCGGGTCGTGAAACTCGTTCACAAGGCAGGGCGCGCCCACCGCAATGCTCAGGCCTGTCTCCTCCCAGACCTCGCGGATCAGGTTGTCATGCAAGGATTGCCCCACCACCGCGCCGCCCCCCGGAGCGCACCACAGGTCCGACACGCCGCCGCGGAACGCGTTCACCAGCAAAAGCCGGTCATCCTCGAGGATCAGCGCACGGGTGGCAAGGCGGGGCGAGCGGTTCGACATGGCCCCACCCTGTGACGTTGCGCGCCATTTGTCCACTCCCCCTTGGCAAAGCTGCGGCGCAGCGTCATTTTCCACCCCATGATGCGCGCCCTCTCCCTTGCCCTTTTCCTGCTGGCGACCCCCGCCAGCGCCGATTGCGTCGTGCTGCTGCACGGGCTGGCGCGCAGCGAGGCGTCGCTGATGCCGATGGCGCAGGCGCTTGAAGGCGCGGGCTTTCGCACGGTGAACCAGCCCTACCCCTCGACCTCCGCCCCGATCCCCGATCTGGCGGGTTTTGTCGACGAAGGCATCGCCGAATGTGCCCTCGCCCCCGGCGAAAAGGTGCATTTCGTCACCCATTCGATGGGCGGCATCCTCGTCCGCGTCCTGCTGGCCGATCACCGCCCCGCCGACCTTGGCCGCGTGGTCATGCTGGCCCCGCCAAACCAGGGCTCGGAACTGGTGGATGCCCTCGGCACCATCCCGGTATTCGACTGGGTCAACGGCCCCGCGGGGCAGCAGCTTGGCACCGGCGAGGCTTCGGTGCCCCGCGCCCTGCCGCATCCGGATTACCCCTTGGGCATCATCGCCGGAAACCAGTCGCTCAACCCCGTCTATTCCAGCCTGATCCCCGGCCCCGATGACGGCAAGGTCAGCGTCGCCTCCACCATGGTCGACGGCATGACCGCCCACCTGACCCTGCCCGCCACCCACACCTTCCTGATGATGAACCCGCTTGCCATGCGCCAGACCATCCTCTTCCTGCGCGAGGGCCGCTTTGACGCCAGCCTTACCTATGCACAGGCCGTCGAGGCGCTTATCCTGCAGGACTAGCTTGACTTCGCCCGCGCCAAGGGGTGTATCGGCGCGATGACGCCTGAACCCTTGAAAGGGGAATACCGATGCACGCCTATCGCAGCCATACCTGCGCCGCCCTGAACAAAAGCAATGTGGGTGAAACCATCCGCCTGTCGGGCTGGGTGCATCGGGTGCGCGATCATGGCGGCGTGCTGTTCATCGACCTGCGCGACCATTACGGCATCACGCAGGTTCTGGCCGACAGCGACAGCCCGGCCTTTGCCGCCATCGAAAAGGTGCGCGCCGAATGGGTCATCCAGATTGATGGCCGCGTCAAGGCCCGCGACGCCGCTCTGGTGAACCCCAAACTGCCCACCGGCGAGATCGAGGTCTATGCCACCGGCCTCACCGTTCTGGGCGAGGCGGCAGAACTGCCGATGCCGGTCTTCGGCGAAACCGAATACCCCGAGGAAACCCGCCTCACCTACCGCTTCCTCGACCTGCGCCGCGACGGCATGCACCGCAACATGATGCTGCGGTCAAACGTCGTGCGGTCCTTGCGCAACCGCATGTGGGACATGGGCTTCAACGAATTCCAGACCCCGATCATCACCGCCAGCAGCCCCGAAGGCGCGCGCGATTTCCTCGTGCCCTCGCGCCTGCATCCGGGCAAGTTCTACGCCCTGCCGCAGGCCCCGCAGCAGTTCAAACAGCTGATCATGGTGGCGGGCTTTGACCGCTATTTCCAGATCGCGCCCTGCTTCCGCGACGAAGACCCCCGCGCCGACCGCTCGCCCACCGACTTCTACCAGCTCGACATCGAGATGAGCTTTGTCGAGCAGGAAGACGTCTTCGCCGTGGTCCAGCCGGTCATCACCGGCCTGTTCGAGGAATTCGCCCCGCACAAGACCGTGTCGAAGGACTGGCCGCGCATCGCCTATCGCGACTCGCTCCTGTGGTATGGCTCCGACAAGCCCGACCTGCGCAACCCGATCAAGATGCAGGTGGTCAGCGAGCATTTCCGCGGCTCCGGCTTTGCGGTCTTTGCCAAACTGCTGGAGCAAGACGGCACCCAGATCCGCGCCATTCCCGCGCCAAAGGGCGGCAGCCGCAAGTTCTGTGACCGCATGAACGCCTTCGCCCAGCAACAGGGCCTGCCCGGCATGGGCTACATCTTCTGGCGCGAGGCCGAAGATGGCTCGGGCACGGAAGCCGCAGGCCCCTTGGCCAAGAACATCGGCCCCGAGCGCACCGAAGCGATCCGCCAGCAGCTTGGCCTTGGCATGGGCGACGCCGCCTTCTTCCTTGGCGGCAAGCCCGAGGCGTTCGAGGCCGTTGCAGGCCGCGCGCGCAACGTGATCGGCGAAGAACTGGGCCTGACGGAAAAAGACACCTTCCGCTTTGCGTGGATCGTCGATTTCCCGATGTATGAGAAGACCGACGACGGCAAGATCGACTTCAGCCACAACCCCTTCTCCATGCCGCAAGGCGGGATGGAGGCGCTGAACGGCGACCCGCTGGATGTCTACGCCTACCAGTATGACCTTGCCTGCAACGGTTATGAACTGATCTCGGGCGGCATCCGCAACCACAAGCCGGAAATCATGTTCCGCGCGTTTGAACTGGCGGGCTATCCGAACAGCGAGGTCGAGAAACGATTCGGCGGCATGGTCAAGGCGTTCAAATACGGCGCCCCCCCGCACGGCGGCTGCGCGGCGGGGATCGACCGCATCGTGATGCTCTTGGCCGATACCACCAACATCCGCGAGGTCATCATGTTCCCGATGAACCAGCGCGCCGAAGACCTGCTGATGAACGCGCCTTCGGAACCCACCAACGAGCAGTTGCGCGAACTGCGTCTGCGCGTCCTGCCGAAAGACGCGTGATGTATACCGCCACCGTCCCCGTCTTTCGCCACTATCTCGGCCAGATGGCCGCCATCGTGGAGAAAGCGGGACGGGCGGCGATGACGGCGCAGATCGGCGACAGTTTCAGCGCAAGCCAGCATTTTGCCACCGCCGCAGGTTTCACCCTGCGCATTGCCTGCCCGCTGGCAGGGCGGCCTGTGCCTGATCTGCCCACGGCGCTCGCCCCGCGCATGGCAGTCGCGCGGGCAACGCTCGGGGCGATGAAACCCGCCGAATTCGATGGGGCAGAGAGCCGCACCATCTCCCATCGCGCAGGATTTACCGATCTGGAACAATCCGCGCCGGATTTCCTGTTCCTCTACGGGCTTCCCAACTTTTTCTTTCATGTAACAATGGGTTACGCCTCACTTCGCGCCGCAGGCCTGCCCTTGGGCAAAGGTGATTTCGACGGGTTTCACAGCTATCCGGCCGATTTTCGCTTCGATTGACGCCGCCCTGCCGATGACAGCCGATGCAAAGCGCCCCGCTTTGTGTGTATCATCAGCCGACCCATCCCAAGGCCCGATCCCCCACGCCAGATGACCCAAGACAGCACCACCGCCGCCTTTCGCTTTGGCTATGGCCTGCCGCTTCCCGCGCAGGCCCCGACCGAACCCGCCTCGATGCTTGCCATCCTGCGCGGCCCCGATGTCATGGCAAACACCTACCCCGGCCCGCGCCTGTCCGACCTGACCGATACGCTGGCCCGCGCCGACAGCATGTTGCGCACCTCGCGCCGCGCCGCCGAACCCGAGGCAAGCATCGCCCGTGACGATTACAGGCAAGCGATCCGCCAGCTTGAGGGTGTCGCGCTCCAGTCAGCGAAAACCGCCATCGCCCGCGCCCTCGATGCGCCCGATGGCTTCCGCGAGCGTCTGGTGCAGTTCTGGGCCGATCATTTCACCACCGCCCCCCGTTCGCGCCGCGACAGCCCCCTGCCCGCCACGCTGGTGGAAGAGGCGATCCGCCCCCACGTGACCGACCGTTTTGCCGATATGCTTCGCGCGGTGATGCAGCATCCGGCCATGCTGGGCTATCTCGACCAGTCGCGCAGCTTTGGCCCCAACTCGCGCATCGGCAAACGCCGCGCCAAGGGGCTGAACGAAAACCTCGCGCGGGAACTGCTGGAACTGCACACCGTGGGTTCGGGCTATGCGCAAGAGGACGTCACCCAGATGGCCGAACTGCTGACCGGTCTGGTCATCGGCAAACACGGGGCCACCTTTGACCCGCGCCGCGCCGAACCGGGGCCGGAAACCGTGCTCGGCACCACCTACCACGGCGATTCGCTCGACACCGTGCTCAAGGCGCTCGACGATCTGGCCGAACACCCCGACACCGCCGCCCATCTGGCGCGCAAGCTGGCGGTGCATTTCGTCTCTGACCAGCCAAGCCCCGATCTGGTGCAGGCGCTCGCCGAGGCGTGGCGCAATTCGGGCGGCGATCTGCTCGCGGTGGCCGAGGCCCTGCTGACCCAGCCCGCCGCGTGGAACAAGATGCAGGAAAAGGCCCGTCAACCCTTCGATTTCCTCGTCGCCGCCCTGCGCGCGCTCGGTCTGGACGGGGCAGATGTCATGCGCATGTCCGACGAGGTGTTCCGCCAGACCCTGCTGCAACCCATGGCCGCCATGGGCCAGCCGTGGCAAAAGCCGCCCGGCCCCGACGGCTGGCCCGAAATGCCCGACGCTTGGATCACGCCCGAGGGCATGGCCGTGCGCATCACATGGGCAATGGAAATGCCCGCGCAACTCGTCAGCCCGCTGCCCGACGCCGCCACCCTGATGACCCGCGCCCTCGGCACGCATCTGGGCGAGCGGCTGGCCTGGGCGGTGCCGCGCGCCGAAAGCCAGCGTGAAGCCGTGGGCCTTGTGCTCGCCAGCGCCGAATTCAACCGAAGGTAGCCTCATGGACCGCCGCTTCTTCCTCAAGTTCCTGACGGGAACCGCCTGCTCCCTTGCCGCCCACCCGATGATGACGACCGTCACGCTGGCAGGCTCCGACGGCAGCGCGCCCTTGGGCGATCACCGCCTCGTGGTCGTGATCCTGCGCGGCGGCATGGACGGGCTCGATCTCGTGCGCCCCTCGGGCGATCCGCTGCTCGCGGCCTATCGCCCCACGCTCGCGGCCAGCCAAGGCCCTGACCTGACAGGGTATTTCAGCCTGAACCCCACGCTTGAGGGGCTGATGCCGCTGTGGCAGGCGGGGCAACTCGGTTTTGTGCAGGCCACCTCCACCCCCTACCGCGACCAGCGCAGCCACTTTGACGGGCAAGATATCCTCGAGGCGGGCACCGGGCTCGACCTGCCCGACGCCTCGGTGCGCGATGGCTGGCTGAACCGGATGCTGCAAGCCGTGCCGGGCCTGCGCGCACAAACCGCCTTTGCCATCGGCACCGATTCCGCCCCCGTGCTGCAGGGGGCGGCCCCCGTCAGCAACTGGCAACCCGATCTGCGGCTCGACCTCTCGGCGCAAAGCCGCCTCCTGCTTGACCACATCTACCACGATGACGCGCTCTTCCGCGAAGCCGCGACAGAGGCGGTATCCCTGTCCGAAGCGATCGACGCCGCGCAGATGAACCCGATGTCCCCGGCGCGCAGCGGCAATCTCTTGGCCAATGTCGACCGGCTGACCGATTTTGCCGCCGACCGCCTGCGCGAAGACACCCGCATCGCGGCCTTTTCGCTCAATGGCTGGGACACCCACCGCAACCAGACGGGCGGCATCACCCCGCCGCTGCGGCGGCTTGAACGGGTGGTGCTGCGCCTTTCCGAACGCCTTGGCCCCGAGATCTGGGGCAAGACGCTGCTCCTTGCCATGACGGAATTTGGCCGCACCGTCGCCGAGAACGGCAGCAAGGGCACCGACCACGGCACCGGCGGCGCGATGCTGATGGCGGGCGGCGCGCTCAAGGGCGGGCGGGTGATGGGCGCATGGCCGGGGCTGGACGAGGCCGCGCTCTACCAACGCCGCGACCTGATGCCCACCACCGACGTGCGCGCCTGGGCGGCATGGGGGCTGCGCGGCCTCTACGGCCTTGACCGCAGCCTGCTGGAAAGCTCGGTTTTTCCGGGTCTTGGCATGGGCGATGATCCGGGCCTGCTGGCCTGATCTGCCCGCGCAAAATGCCCATTGCGCCCCGCCCCGCGCGCAGGACATAACCGCCACAGGATGACAGGGGCGCAAGGCTATGCACAGACAGGCAGCACAGGGGCAACGCTTGGACACTTGGGCACCGCCGCCGCATCCGCCCGCCGGCCTGTCGCTGCAAGGGCAGCGCATCCGGCTGGAACCGCTCGAAGCCGATGACCATGCCGCCGGGCTTTTCGCGGCCTTCTCCGGCCATGATGCCTTGTGGGATTACATGCCCTACGGCCCGTTTTCCTCGGCCTCTGCCTATCACCGCTGGGTCAAGGATCAGCAAGGACGCAGCGATCCGTTCTATTTCGCCTTCCGCGATCCGGCCAATGGCCATGCCCTCGGCGTGGCCTCCTATCTGCGCATCACCCCCGAACAGGGCAGCATCGAGGTGGGCAACATCTGCCTGTCGCCCGCGCTGCAACGCACCCCCGCCGCAACCGAGGCGATGTTCCTGATGATGGACTGGGCCTTTCGCGCCGGATACCGGCGCTATGAATGGAAGTGCAACGCCCTCAACTTACCCTCGCGCCGCGCGGCGCAGCGGCTTGGCTTCAGCTTCGAAGGCGTTTTCCGCAATCACATGGTGATAAAGGGCCGCAACCGCGACACCGCATGGTTTTCGGTGATCGACAGCGAATGGCCCGCCCTGCGCGAGGCGTTTGCGGCTTGGCTTTCCCCCGCGAATTTCGACGCCTCGGGCCGCCAGAAAGAGCGTCTGTCCGACCTCTCCCGCCTCGTCCGCGCCGGATCGGACCCCGGCCTCTGACCCGCCAGAGCTTCGCCATTTCGCGCCCTCGGGCAGCGCGCCCACACCGTCGGCCCGCATGCGGCGCGCGCCGCACAAAAGCGCCGCCGTCCCGCGCGGCACGCCTCAAATCACGGTGCCGCCGCTCAAACGGTTCTGCACCAGCCCGTGCAGCAGGGGCAGGCCTGCCGCATCCTGCGCCGCCGCAACCGCCGCCGCCGCCAGATCGGCATCGCCGCTGCTGTGCGCCACCCCCGCGATGAATCGCGCCAGATAGCGGCGCGCGCCAGCGTCCGGCCCCGCCGCCAGTAACTGTGCCGCATGGGCCAGATCATCGCGCAGCGCCAGAGGATCGGCCAGATCGCCCATCGGTGCCGGCTCGTCACGCGCGGTGGGGGCAAAGCGGCCGGGCACATGACGCAAGATCGCCCGCTGAAAATCACCCAGAGCGAGGATCGGCTTTTCAAGAAACCCTGCCGCCCCCGCCGCCAGCGCCAGCCTGCGCCCGTCCGGATCACCCGACAAACCCAGCACCACCCCGCCCGAACGCGCGGCCGCAAGCTCGCGGATAAGCCGGTCCCCGCAGCCATCGGGAAGACCCAGATCGATGATGACGACATCCGGGCAATAGGTGCGCAGATGCAGCCGCGCCTTCGCCATCGACTCGGCCCGCCGCAGCCGCGCGCCCGACCGCTGGCACATCAACCGCAGCGCGTCCGAGGCAAAGCGGCTGTCCTCGACCAAGAGCACCGTCACCCCCGCCAAGGGCAAAGCCCCCGAAGACGGCGCCGCGCCAAGCCCCGACTGCGGCATCCGCAGGCCGGGCGGAGCGAAACCGGACAGCAGCGCAGCATCGGGACGGTCTGGCGCGGGCATGGCAACCTTCTTGCGGTCAGGGCGGGGCAAGGTCCATGAAACCTGCAAACCGGCTAAGAACCGGTAAAGACAGCGCACCGCCGCAGCGGAAATCGCCCCTGCGGCGGTTCGGCCCCTTGCCTGATCGCGCGGCCCCGACCATAACCGCAAAAACCGCCACAAGGAGTTGCCCATGATCGGCCGCCTCAACCATGTCGCCATCGCGGTTCCCGACCTCGCCGCCGCCAGCGCGCAATATGCCGGCACCCTCGGGGCCTCGGTGCGCCCGCCGCAGGACGAACCCGATCACGGCGTCACCGTGGTCTTCATCGACCTGCCGAACACCAAGATCGAACTGCTCTATCCCTTGGGCGAAAACTCCCCCATTCAGGGCTTTCTCGACAAGAACCCCGCAGGCGGCATCCACCACATCTGCTATGAGGTGGAAGATATCCTCGCCGCGCGCGATACGCTGAAAGCCTCGGGCGCGCGGGTGCTTGGCACGGGCGAGCCGAAAATCGGCGCGCATGGCAAGCCGGTGCTGTTCCTGCATCCCAAGGATTTCAACGGCTGCCTGATCGAGTTGGAGCAAGTATGACCATCACCGCCGCCGCCGTCCTCTTCGCCGTGACGTGGTTCATGGTATTCTTCATCGTGCTGCCCCTGCGCCTGACCACCCAAGGCGATGCAGGCTCGGTCGTGCCCGGCACGCCTGCCAGCGCGCCACGGGACGAAATGGTGGGCCGCAAGGCCAAGATCACCACGCTCTTTGCCATCATCGTCTGGGGCATCCTCGCCACCATCATCACTTCGGGCGTCATCACCGTGCGCGATTTCGACTGGATGGGCCGCATGCCCCCCGTCTCCTCGGTCCCATGATCCACCCGCTTGATCCGCTGCGCGACCGCGCGGCGGTTGCGGATCTGCTGACGCGCGCGCAGGACTACTACCACCTCTGGCTCGGCCACCCGCCCGGCCCTGCGCAGGTCGAGGATGTGTTCACCGCCGGCCCGCCCGGCTGCGACCCTGCCGCATCCCACCGCCTCGGGCTCTGGCACGGCGACACACTCGCGGGCGTAGCCGAACTCTCCTTCGGCTTCCCCGCCCCGCCCGATGCCTACCTCGGCCTGATGATCCTCGCGCCCGAAGCCCGCTCCCAAGGCCAAGGCGCAACCTTCCTCGCGCATGTGGAATCCCTCGCCCGCGCGGCAAAGGCCCGCCATCTCTACCTCGCCGTGCTCGAAGCCAACGCACGCGGCGCGGCGTTCTGGGCGCGCAGGGGCTTTGCCCCCACGGGCCTGTCGCGCCATGACACCGGGACAGGCCACACCCTTCACCGCCTCGTCAAACCGCTCTGAAGGCTGGCGAGGGCCACGCCCCCCAGAATAAGCGCCGAGGCCCCCCAGAACCGCCAGCCCACGCCCTCGCCCAGCACAAGCGCGCCGCCCAGCGCCGCCAGCATCGGCACCGTCAACTGCGCCACCCCCGCCCGCGCCGCGCCCAGACGCGGCACCACCGCATACCACAGCGCATAGCCAAGGCCCGAGGTCACCGCACCCGACACCACCGCAAGCCCAAGCCCCGCCGCCGTCACCTCCACCCCGCCCCAGACCAGCGCAATCCCCGCGACCACCGGCACCGACAGCACGAAGTTCCACGCCGTCGCCGCCAGCGCATCCGTCGCCCCGCGCCCGGCCAGCGAATAAACCCCCCAGCCGAAGCCCGCGCAGGCCATCGCCAGCGCCCCCGCCACCGGCACCGCCGCGCCGCCCGGGGCCACCAGCGCAACCAGCCCCGCAAAGGCAAGGCCCGCCCCCAGCCAGCGCCGCGCCGGCACCGGCTCGCGCGCCAGCACGGCACCCCCGAACATCGTCACCTGCACCGTGCCGAACAGGATCAGCGCCCCCACACCGGCCCCCAAGGCCAGATAGGCCAGCGAGAACCCCACCAGATAGACCACAAGCCCGAACACCCCCGGCACGCGCCCCTGCCAGCCCGGCCAGACCACGCCACCCCGCGCGGCCACCAGTCCGGCCAGCATCACCGCCCCCGCCAGAACCCGCACGGCGGCAAAGGCCAAGGCGTCCATGCCGCCCTCGGCAACCGCCAGCCGGTTCAGAACCGAATTGGCCGCAAAGGCCAGCATCGCCAGCGCCGTCCAGCCCAGTAACCGCAGCCCGCTCATGGCTTGCACCTTTCTGAAATACTCGCGCAGGCATCTGTTCCCCCGCGCCACGACGGCAAAGTGCAGCGCCAAAGCCACCCGCCCCCGGCGCGCTCAGCCAAGCCACACCGCCTCGGCCATCCCGCGCAGCGCATTGCCCACCCACAGCCGCACGCGCGGCAGGTCCTCGGCCAGCAGCACCTCCTCGGGGCAGCAGACCTCGGCCCGCAGCACCCCCGGCAACAGCCCCGACGACAGCGGCGGCGTGCGCAGCCCCGCGCCGCGATCAAAGAACAGCGTGGTGATGCTGCCATCGCAAACCTCGCCGCGCTCGTTGACGAACACCACCTCGTCCAGCCCTGCGGGCAAGGCCGCCCGCGCGCGGTCATAGGCTGGGCGGCGGGTGGACTTCACCCGCAGCCACGGATCGCCCGAATGCAGCCGCTCTGCCGCCAGCCCCAGCCGCCAGCACGCAATGGGAGCAGGCACCGCGCCCACCTCGAGCGCCACATCGCCCGCCGCATCCAGCGTCAGCCGCAGCCGCGCGGCCTGCCCCTCCGGCCCCGCCAGCCGCAGTTCCGGCACCGCCCAGCCGAGGGCCGACGCCCCTGCCCGCAGCCGCGCCAGATGCAGCGGCCCGCGCGGCACGCTGCCGCCGTCCCACAGCATCGTCTCGATCAGCTTCAGCCCCGGCGCGCCAGACCCGCCGCGTAACGTGCCTTCCACAGCGCCTCCTCCCATTCGCCCTCGGCGGTGGAATCGAACACCACCCCGCCGCCCACATTCAGCCGGACCTCGCCATCGGGCCAGACCCGAGCCGTGCGGATCGCCACCGACCAGCACTGATCCCCCTCCGGCGCGGCCCAGCCCACCGCCCCGCAATAAACCCCGCGGGGTTCGGCCTCGACCTCGGCGATGATCTCCATCGCGCGGATTTTCGGCGCACCCGTCACCGACCCGCAGGGAAACAGCGCCGCCATCAGCCCCGGCAGGCCCGCCCCCGGCAGCAGCCGCCCCTGCACGCGTGAACTCATCTGATGCACAGTCGCAAAGCTCTCCACCGCGTATAGCTCCGGCACCTTGACCGATCCGACCTCGGCCATCCGCGCGATATCGTTGCGCAAAAGGTCCACGATCATCAGGTTCTCGGCGCGGTCCTTCTCGCTCGCCTGCAATTCCGCCGCCAGCCATGCGTCTTCCGCCGGATCATCGCTGCGTGGCGCGGTGCCCTTCATCGGGCGGCTCTCGATCACCCCGCCCGAGACGCGGAAGAACAATTCGGGGCTGCGCGACACCACCACCGGCCCCGCGCCCGCATCGACAAAGGCCCCGTAGCCCACCGGCTGCCCTGCGCGCAGCGCGCCATAAAGCCCAAGCGACGTGCCACTCAGCAGCCGCGAGGCAATCGGAAAGGTCAGGTTGATCTGGTAGCAGTCCCCCGCCGCAATATAGGCCTGCACCTGCGCAAAGGCGGCGCGGTAGCCGTCGGGCGTCACGCAAGGCTCCAGCGGGGCCAGCCGCAGGCCCCGCCCCTCGTCGGCGGCACGCTCCAGCACCGCGCCCGCCTCTTGCGGCGCAGCAAAGGCCGCAAGACAGACCAGCGGGCCGCGCCGCGCCTCGGGCATGCGGGCCTGCAGACGCGGCTCCAGCGCATAGCCCGCCTCATAGGCGATGTAGCCCGCGATCCAGGCCCCCGTCTTGCGGGCCTCCTCCGCGGCGGCAAGAGAGGCGGCCACCTCCTCGGCAGCCTGCGCCACAAAGACCTGTTGCGGCTGGCTGAAAGCCGCCGCGCGCCCGCCCGGCCCGTGTTCAATGACAATCAGCATCAGACATCCTCTGGCCTCGCTGCAAACCCGCCCACTCCCCCGAAATCCGCCCGTTTCCCTGCCGCGTGATCTAGCACGCGCCCCCCTGCCGGAACAGGTCGCAAGCGACCCCTTCGCAAAGGGTTGCGCCTTGCCGCGCAACCCCCTAAACCCCCGTCAATTTGCGCAGACCGCACGAATCCGCGAGCCCGGCCACCGTGGCGCGGGTTCCGCCATGGACAGGGGCCAAGACCATGCCGAAAAGAACCGACATCACATCCATCATGATCATCGGTGCAGGCCCCATCGTCATCGGGCAGGCGTGCGAGTTCGACTATTCCGGCGCTCAGGCCTGCAAGGCCCTGCGCGAGGAAGGCTACCGCGTCATTCTGGTGAACTCGAACCCCGCCACGATCATGACCGATCCGGGGCTGGCCGATGCCACCTATATCGAACCCATCACCCCCGAAGTGGTCGCCAAGATCATCGAGAAAGAACGCCCCGACGCTCTGCTGCCGACGATGGGCGGACAGACCGGCCTGAACACCGCCCTCGCGCTCGCCGACCTCGGGGTGTTGGAAAAGTTCAACGTCGAACTCATCGGCGCCAAGCGCGAAGCCATCGAAATGGCAGAAGATCGCAAGCTCTTCCGCGAAGCGATGGACCGCATCGGGCTGGAAAACCCCAAGGCCACCATCATCGCCGCGCCCAAACTGGCCAGCGGCAAGTATGACATCGCCGCCGGCATCAAGGAGGCGATGGCCGCGCTCGATTACGTCGGCCTACCCGCGATCATCCGTCCCGCCTTCACCCTCGGCGGCACCGGCGGCGGCGTCGCCTACAACCGTGACGATTATGAGGCGATCATCCGCTCGGGTCTCGAGGCCAGCCCCGTCGCACAGGTTCTGGTCGATGAATCCCTTCTGGGCTGGAAGGAATACGAGATGGAAGTCGTCCGCGACACGGCGGACAATGCCATCATCGTCTGCTCCATCGAGAACGTCGACCCGATGGGCGTGCACACCGGTGATTCGATCACCGTGGCCCCCGCTCTGACGCTGACCGACAAGGAATACCAGATCATGCGCAACGGCTCCATCGCCGTGCTGCGCGAGATCGGGGTGGAGACCGGCGGATCGAACGTGCAATGGGCGATCAACCCCGCCGATGGCCGCATGGTCGTCATCGAGATGAACCCGCGCGTCTCGCGCTCCTCGGCACTTGCCTCCAAGGCCACCGGCTTCCCCATCGCCAAGATCGCCGCGAAACTCGCCGTCGGCTACACGCTGGATGAACTCGACAACGACATCACCAAGGTCACTCCGGCCAGCTTCGAGCCGTCCATCGACTATGTCGTGACCAAGATCCCGCGCTTTGCCTTCGAGAAGTTCCCCGGCTCCGAGCCCAACCTCACCACCGCCATGAAATCGGTGGGCGAGGCGATGGCGATCGGCCGCACCATCCACGAATCGATGCAGAAGGCCCTCGCCAGCCTGGAGACCGGCCTCACCGGCTTTGACGAGATCGCCATCCCCGGCGGCCCCGACCGCGCCGCCATCTCCAAGGCGCTGTCCCTGCAAACCCCCGACCGCCTGCGCGTCATCGCGCAGGCCATGCGAGAGGGCTTCAGCAATGACGAAATCCAGGCCATCACCTCCTTCGATCCGTGGTTCCTCGCCCGCATCCGCGAAATCATCGACGCCGAGGCACAGGTCCGCAAAGCCGGCCTGCCGCTCGATGCCGCAGGGCTGCGCAAGCTCAAGATGATGGGCTTCACCGATGCCCGCCTCGCCAAGCTGACCGGCCGGGACGAGGCGCAAATCCGCCGCGCGCGCCGCAACCTCGGCGTCACCGCCGTGTTCAAGCGGATCGACACATGCGCCGCCGAATTCGAGGCGCAGACCCCCTACATGTATTCCACCTACGAAAGCCCCGTCATGGGCGATGTGGAATGCGAGGCGCGGCCCTCGAACGCCAAAAAGGTCGTCATCCTCGGCGGCGGCCCCAACCGCATCGGCCAGGGGATCGAGTTCGACTATTGCTGCTGCCATGCCTGCTACGCGCTGACCGCTGCGGGCTATGAAACCATCATGGTCAACTGCAACCCCGAAACCGTGTCGACCGATTACGACACCTCCGACCGCCTCTATTTCGAACCGCTCACGCTGGAACACGTCCTCGAAATCCTGCGGGTGGAACAGGAAAACGGCACCCTTCACGGCGTCATCGTGCAGTTCGGCGGGCAAACCCCGCTCAAACTCGCCAATGCGCTGCATGCCGAGGGGATTCCGATCCTTGGCACCACGCCCGACGCCATCGACCTTGCCGAAGACCGCGAGCGCTTCCAGAAACTCCTGAACACGCTCGACCTCAAGCAGCCCGTCAACGGCACCGCCCGCAGCCGGGACGAAGCCTTTGCCGTTGCAGCGCAGGTGGGCTACCCGCTGGTGATCCGCCCCTCCTTCGTGCTGGGCGGCCGCGCGATGGAGATCATCCGCGACGACGCGCAGCTTGAACGCTACATCCGCGAGGCGGTGCAGGTTTCGGGCAACAACCCCGTTCTGCTCGACAGCTACCTTGCCGGTGCCATCGAGGTCGATGTCGATGCCCTCTCGGACGGCCAGAACGTCCATGTCGCAGGCATCATGGAACATATCGAAGAGGCGGGCGTGCACTCGGGCGACTCCGCCTGCTGCCTGCCGCCGCACTCGCTCTCCGCTGAAACGATTGCCGAACTGAAGACCCAAACCATCGCAATGGCCCGCGCGCTCAACGTGGTCGGCCTGATGAACGTGCAATTCGCGATCAAGGACGGCACCATCTATGTGCTCGAGGTGAACCCGCGCGCCTCGCGCACGGTGCCTTTCGTCGCCAAGGCCACCGACAGCGCCATCGCCGCCATCGCCGCCCGCCTGATGGCGGGGGAACCGATGGCAAACTTCCCGCTGCGCGCCCCGTATGAGGCAGGCGTCGGTCCCGACACAGACCTGCCGCTGGCCGACCCCTTCACGCTGGCCGATCCGATCACCCCCTGGTTCAGCGTGAAAGAGGCGGTGCTGCCCTTCGCCCGCTTCCCCGGTGTCGATCCGATGCTCGGGCCGGAAATGCGCTCGACGGGCGAGGTGATGGGCTGGGACCGCACCTTCGCGCTCGCCTTCCTCAAGGCGCAGATGGGCGCAGGCACCATCCTGCCAGAGTCGGGCCGAGTGTTCCTCTCGGTCAAGGACATGGACAAGACCGAAAGCCTCGCCGCCGCCGCCCGCGACCTCGTGTCGATGGGCTTTGAAGTGGTGGCCACCAAAGGCACCGCGTCATGGCTGGCAGGCGTCGGCGTCGCCACCACCCCCGTCGCCAAGGTCTATGAAGGCCGCCCGAACATCGTGGACAGGCTGAAGAACAACGACATCGCGCTGGTGATGAACACGACCGAAGGCAGCCAGGCCATCTCCGACAGCCGCGACATCCGCCGCGTGGCGCTTATGGACAAGATCCCCTACTTCACCACCGCCGCCGCCTCTATCGCCGCCGTCGCGGCCATGAAGGCGCGCAGCGAAGGCTACGGGGTCAGAACGCTGCAAGGCTAGGAAACGGCAGGGCGGGGTTCACCCCGCCCTACTCCGGTCAATAGCGCCGCGCGCGCCGCAACTCCTCGGCCAGTTCCTCGCGGTTGCGCCGCATCCGCTCGTCAATCGCCTGCTGTTCCTCGGGCGTGTAATAGGGCGCGCTGTAATTCACATCCTCCGGTCCCTTCACCACGCCCGCAAGCCGCGCATGCATGAAGGTCGACAGCACCTCTGCCATCCGCGTCGTGTGGCCCTTCCCCAAGGTGCGGAAAAAGCGCAGCACATCTGCCTCGACCCACAGCGTCAGCTTCACCTTGCGCCCCGCACCCACCCCCTGCGCAATTGCGTGCCATTCCTCCGGCACCGCGCCATTGGCGCGCCGCCCGCCGTGCAGGGCGCGCTCCAGATCGCGCAGGCTCTCGGCCATCCGGTGATAGCTCGCATTCTGCTGGTCCTTGCGTGTTGTCATGGCGCACCTCCGCCGCCACCTTGCCCGAAACGCCTGCCCGGGCGTTAAATGCGCCGCGCGCCAGCAGCATGACGCGGGCCATACGCAAGCCATACGCGAACCAGACCTGCGACACACCCTTGACAGACCAGAGGAAAACCCCCATCTCCCCCAAGTCCGAAGCCCGTGCCGCGTGAGCACCGAAAGGCCCGGACATAGGTTCCCACCATCACGCAGGGGCGCCGACGGCGCGCACGGTCACCCGAAACCTCGGGGGACGAGGGCCGCCTGCCTTTGTTTGATGGAACGACCAAATGACAACCTTCGCCGATCTCGGCCTAAGCGCCAAGCTTTTGAAAGCGCTTGAGAAAACCAAACTTCAAACGCCTACGCCCATTCAGGCGCAGGCCATCCCGCATATCATGCAGGGCCGTGACCTGATGGGTCTGGCACAGACCGGCACCGGCAAGACCGCCGCCTTCGGCCTGCCGCTTCTGCACCGCCTGCTCGACATCGGCCACCCGCCGGGCCCCAAGAACGTGCGCGCCCTGATCCTTGCGCCGACGCGGGAATTAACGTTGCAAATCAAGGACAACCTTGAAGTCTTCACCAAGGGAACCGCTGTCAAGGTGACCATGGTCGTGGGCGGCGCCTCGCTGTTCCGGCAGGCACAAGCCCTGTCAAAAGGCACCGATGTTCTGGTCGCCACCCCCGGCCGCCTGATCGACCTCTTGGAGCGCGGCGACGTCAAACTGGACCAGTGCGGCTACCTTGTGCTGGACGAGGCCGACCACATGCTCGACATGGGCTTCATCCATTCCTTGCGCAAAATCGCCAAGCACATCCCGCTCAAGCGCCAGACCCTGCTCTTCTCGGCGACGATGCCGAAAGATATCTCTGAAATTGCAGACACTTATCTGCGCGACCCCGTGCGCGTCCAGGTCGCCACCCCCGGCAAAACCGCCGACAAGGTGACTCAGGGCGTGCACTTCCTGCCCAACGGCGACAAGGCCCGCGTGCTGGAGGATTACCTGAAAAAGCACCCGGGAGAACAGGCGCTGGTCTTTGGCCGCACCAAGCATGGCTCTGAAAAGCTGATGAAATTGCTGGCAAGCTGGGGGTTCAAGGCAGGCTCCATCCACGGCAACAAATCGCAGTCACAGCGCGACCGCACCCTGACCGAGTTCCGCAACGGCGAGCTTGACGTGCTGGTGGCCACCGACGTGGCCGCGCGCGGCATCGACATTCCCACGGTGCGCCACGTGTATAACTTCGACATGCCCAACGTGCCTGAGAATTACGTCCACCGCATCGGCCGCACCGCCCGCGCCGGGGCCGAGGGCACCTCTGTCAGCTTCTGCGCGCCAGCCGAGATGGGCGAGTTGCAAGCGATTGAAAAGCTGCTCAAAAAGCCGCTTCCGATCCTTGGCGGAGCACCGTGGGCCGCCGATATCGTGGCAGCAACGCCAAAGCCCGGACAGAACCGGGGCCAGCGTCCGGCCCGTCCGCAAGGCGGCCGCCCTCAGGGCAGCAAGCCTGCCGGCGCAAAGCCCCAGCAAGGACGTCCGGCGGCCAAGGCAAAACCGATGGGCGGCGGCGGAGCTCCTCGCCGCGCCGAAGGCGGCAAGCCCGCGGGCAACCGGCGGACTAGCTGACACCCGTCTCGAGGTTCAGCTTCATCTCAAGCAGAACCTGTTGAATCGCAAGCGTTTCGCGCAGCATCCGCTTTGCTTCGTTGATCGAAATGACTCCGTCTCCAATGGCGGAGTTGTATTCGCTCATCAACATGGCAAAGCGCTGCGCGAGCATCACCACGTCTTGGTTGACGCCCTTCGATGTCGCATTGCGCTTATCCGCATCATAGGAAAGCGTGATGCCGCGCAGATCGGCGAGCGCCGCCGTCACATGCGGAAAGCGCGCAGCCGATTCCAGCTGGGCGACAACGTCGATGGGCATGAACCGGTCATCATGCTCTTCCTGATCCGAATAATAGCGGCCAAGCGTCGCCTTGGATTTTCCCGTCAACTGACAGGCGGCCTCTATGCCGACATCCTTGACCAAAGCTTCGCTGTGCTTTTTCAGATAGGTTTCCACCGACATTCCACTCACTCCCTCATGCCCCGCACGACGGGGAAATCAATCAACCTTTTCCCATTCATGATACGGCAACTGGTTGTAATAGATAAAGGTGTTCCGGGTGTTTGCCGGAACTGTAGTGAGTGGCCGATGCCCCCAGCGTCGGCTTTGTTGAGGGTCCGCCGCGCTTAACTCCACGTTTGGGGGGGTCTCTGGGCCACGCGGTGGACCCGGCCAACCGCCCGGCCCCCTTGTGCAAGGCGCGCCTGCGGCCCTTGGCCCATGCACTGTGCTTGCAGGCCGCCGCGAAAATCGGCTAGGTGCGCGGCATGGCAAAACTCTACTTCAACTATTCCACCATGAACGCCGGCAAGTCGACCTTGCTGCTACAGGCCGCCCATAACTATGGCGAGCGTGGCATGGAAACCTACCTTATTACGGCGCAATTCGACACCCGCGCCGGAGAGGGACGCATCGCCAGCCGTATCGGCATTGCCGACCCGGCCGATACCTTCGCCCCGGGCGAGGACATGTATGAAAAGCTCCGGCAGCGGCTAAGCCTCGGGCCGGTGTCCTGCGTTTTCATCGACGAAGCGCAATTCCTGTCGAAAGAGCAGGTTTGGCAACTGGCCCGCGCGGTGGATGATCTTGCCGTTCCGGTGATGTGCTACGGGCTGCGGGTGGACTTTCAGGGCCAGCTCTTCCCCGGCTCGGCCGCCCTGCTGGCTTGGGCAGACGAGATGCGCGAGGTGCGCACGATCTGCCATTGCGGCAAGAAGGCGACAATGGTGGTGCGCAAAGGCCCTGACGGTCAGGCGCTTCGCGACGGAGATCAGGTCGTCATCGGCGGCAATGAAACCTATGTCAGCCTGTGCCGCCGCCATTGGCGCGAGGCGGTCGGCGCCTGACGGTCAGGCGCTTGTCGAGGCGGGCTCCACCGATCGCGCGCGCAGCGCGATCATGCAGCCCGCAACCACGATCAGCACCATCCCCCCCACCGCCATCGGCGCGAGCACCTCGCGCCACAAAAGCCACGACCAAAAGGCCGAGGCGGGAAGGATGACGTATTCAATCACCGAGGCCCGACCCGCGTCGGTGATCTGGTAGGCGCGGATCATCATGCCGACGCCCAGCAAGGAACCCGCCGCCTGCACGAAGGTCCAGAACAGGAAGGGCCAGTTCGGAGCGACCCAACCGCGCAGCAAGAATCCATCTGGCCCCAAAGGTGCCGCGAGGGGCGCGACTGCCAGAACGATCATGCCCAACAGGCCCAAAAGGCCCAGCATGCCGAAGAAACCTGCTACCAGCGTCTCGGCGCTCTCATCCGGGCACCATTCGCGCGTGGCGACGTTGCCAAGCGCATAAAGCGCCCCCGCCACCACCGGCAATATCGCCGCCGCCGACGCCCCCGAAATAGCCTCAGGCCCCAGCACCAGCAACACACCCACAAAGCCGATCCCGACCGCCAGAATCCGCACCGGGCCAATGGCATGGCCATAGGCAAAGCGCGAGATCAGCAGAACAAAAATCGGTGCCGTGAACAGGCCAGCCGCCACGATGGCCACCGGCAAGAAGGCGAGCGCGCCAAAGTAGATCACCATCGCAAGCCCGTGGATCACACTGCGGGCCAGCACCGCGCGCGGGTTGACCGGACGCAAGCGCAAGCCCAACAGCGGCACCGCAAGACCCAACAATGCAAAGGCCATCATCGTGCGGGTGAAGTGGAATTGCCACAGACCATGATCCTGCGCGATCACGCGAACGTAATTGTCGGTAAACCCGATCAAAAGGGCATAGCCGCAGATCAGTCCGGCAGCGGCGAGGGTGCGGTCAGGCTTGGCAGTCATAAAGTCGTCCTTCTCTTGGCCCCAGTTGAACTCTGCCGGCTGCAGGCCTGCGCGTCGGAAAGCGACACCTCGGGTCTGTTCGGACCGGAGCAGCGCGCCCGAATCCGCCCAAAGCCTGTCGAATTGGCTTGACAGGCCGTCAGAGGCCGAGGCGGGTGATTGTGGCCCGATCAGCCTTGGTCTAGTGTCACCTCATGACAGGCAAGGCACCGCGCGCCATAACGGCTTTGAAACAATACGCCCGGCTGGAAAGCCGGGGACTTTGGCGCGATACGCCAAACTCGCAGCGCCGTGAGGTGATCGTCGCCTTTGGGGAGGCGACGCTCGTTCTCTCTGATCCGAAAAGCGAATCCGCGCTCAGCCACTGGTCGCTGCCCGCAATCGAGCGGCTGAATCCGGGAGAAGCTCCAGCCCTGTTCGCGCCCGGCGAAGATGCGATTGAAACGCTGGAACTGGATGACCGCGACATGATCGCCGCACTGGAAACCGTGCGCAGCGCTTTGGCCGGACAGCGGCCGAAACCCGGCCGGTTGCGCGGCGCGTTGCTTGGCGGCGGCACGGTCTTCGTTCTGGCCCTCGCAACCTTTTGGTTGCCGGATGCCCTGATCAAGCACACCGCCTCGGTATTGCCTGCTGCCACCCGCGCCGCAATCGGTCAAGCGGCCTTGGCCGATGTGCAGCGCCTGACAGGATCGCCCTGCGCCAGCCCCTTGGGCAGCTACGCCCTCACCGCGCTCGGGGACAAGCTGTTCGGCCCGCATCGGGCGCAGATCCTTGTGCTGCGTGAAGGCGTCACCAGCGCCCGCCACCTTCCGGGTGGCACGATACTGATCGGTCGCCGCATCGTCGAAGACGAGGCCGGCCCTGAGGTGCTTGCAGGGTTTGCCTTGGTGGAACGTCTGCGCGCAGAGGCCCGCGATCCGATCTTGCCCGTTCTGGAACATGCGGGCCTGACAGCGACCTTCCGCCTGCTGACATCTGGCGTGCTGCCCGACTCCGCCGTTGCGGGCTATGGCGAGGTCTTGCTGCAAGATCGGGGCCCCGCTGTGCCGGATGCTGCCGCTTTGGCCCGCTTCAAGGCGGCGGGCCTTTCCAGCACGCCTTATGCCTATGCGGTCGATCCGAGTGGCGAGTCCACCATCGCCTTGATCGAGGCCGACCCCTTGGCCGGACTGGTTCCGGAGCCCCTGATGCCAGATGGCGACTGGGTGAGCCTTCAGGACATCTGCAGCACCAATTAAAAAACCCCCGGACCATGGGACCGGGGGTTTTGTTTGTCATCGGCAGTAACCTCAGCGGATGAAAGCATCCGCAAATCCGGCGCGCCGCGCCGCAGACAGTGCTGCCTGCGCCTCGCCCGAAGAGCCGAACGGTCCCGCCATCACAATCTGCAAGGCTTTGCCGTTCTTTGTCGTTTTCGCCCGCGCGACCGGCAGGCCAAGCCGCGCAAGCCTGCTCGACGCGCCATCGGCGTTCGATGCCTGCCCGAACGTGCCAACCTGCACATAGGCCCCTGAAGCCGCCCGCTGCGGCGCTGCAGCCTCCGATTTCGACGAGGTATAGACCTTGCGCACCACCACGCGCTTGCCCTTTTCCTTCTCGACATCCGCAATCAGCCGCGCAGGAACCTCGCGTGTCCAGATCTGGTCTTGCTGCGCCCAACCCTCACGGGTGCCTTTCGCGCGGTCTGGGTTCAGTCGATCATCGTCAAACGCCGGCTTGAAACCCTTTGGCACCGCGGGGCGGTCTTGCGAAGACAGAGCGACGCGACCCTGCTCGCGCATGCCAACACCTGCCGCCGGATCAGGCCCCACCACATAACCAGAGGGCGCGACCGCTGCCGCGCCTTCCAGCAGGCGCGGCGCGCGGGCATGGGTCAGGTCCCCGTCACCGCGCGTGCACAGCACAATGGACCCGCCGTTCTGCAGCCGGAACCGTTCGGCCACCGGCGCATTCTTGTAACAGCCGATCTTCCCGCCGCCCGCGGTCGTCCCGACACGCTCGGCAGTTTGCGGCGGCGGCGCAACCGGCTTGGCGGCAGAGGCCGCAGGCTGCGGAGGAGCGCCGGGCGCCACCGGAACGGGGGCGCGCACAGCGGGGGCCATGACAACGGCAGGCGGAACATAGCTGGAAGGCGCGACAGTGCGCGGCGGCTGCGTCGCACGAATGCGCGGAGGAGTGGTGATGCTGGCCACGGTATCCATCGGGCGACGCCCCGCCGGAACCGGCTCGGGCGCGGCCGGAGCGGGTGCGGCCCGGGGCGGTTCAACGATGACCACCTGATTGTTGCCGAAGGTCGGCGGATAACCACACAGCGGCGCACGGCTGGCGGTCACGCGCGGAACCCAGTTCGTCCGCCCCCCCAGACCGGCACGCAAAAACACGCAGCCCCGGCTGTCCACATATTGCTGCCCCGTAAAGGAAGCCGGCGGCAATTCACGCGGACCACCGAAATCATTGGCCGACTGGGCGTTCGCAACACCCAACCCGGCCACGACCGCCAGAACGGCGGCCGAAACCAACTTCAACACCATGACTACCCCCAAGTAGCGTATTGGGGATACTGGAATAATATTGTTTCTGAGTAAAGGGATTAACCCGTTATTTTGTGCCAAACATCCGGTCACCCGCATCCCCTAGGCCGGGCACGATATAACCGTGATCATTCAAGTGGCTATCAACCGAAGCTGTCACGATCGGCACGTCGGGGTGCGCTTCCTTCATCCGCTTGATGCCTTCGGGGGCTGCAAGCAGGCACAGGAAGCGCAAGTTCTTTGCCCCCTTGTCCTTGAGCATCTGCACCGCCGCCACCGAAGAATTGCCTGTCGCCAGCATCGGATCGACCACGATGCAGATCCGGTCCTCCAATTGCGTCGGCACCTTGAAGTAATATTCCACCGGCTGAAGCGTCTCGGGGTCGCGGTAAAGCCCGACAAACCCGACGCGTGCCGCAGGGATCAATTCCAGAATGCCGTCCAGCAGACCATTGCCCGCCCGCAAGATCGAGATCAGCGCCAGTTTCTTGCCCTCGATCACCGGAGCGTCCATAGGCTCCAACGGCGTTTCGATCCGCTGGGTTGTCATCGGCAACTCGCGCGTGACCTCATAGGCCAAAAGCAGCGAGATTTCCCGCAAAAGCTGGCGGAACGACGCGGTAGAGGTGTCTTTCTCGCGCATCAGGGTCAACTTGTGCTGAACCAGCGGATGGGTGACGACGGTCAGATGGTCCAGCATGGTCAGGCCTCCAGCGCTTTGGCGATACGTGCGCGTGTATCGGCATCACAGAAAGCCGCGTCAAGCGCAGTGCGGTTGAGCGCTGAAAAAACCCCGTCATCCCAATCGAAGGTCCGGTGCAGTTCTTCGAACTCGCGCGCCATCGTGGTGTGGAAAAACGGCGGGTCGTCGGTGCTGACGGTCACCTTCACACCGCGGTCGTAAAGCTGCCCGATCGGATGGCTGCGCCAGTCGGGATAGAGGCCCAGGGCGACGTTGGACCCGGGGCAAACCTCCAGAACGATGCCGCGCTCTGCCAATTCGTCCACCAGCGCCAGATCCTCGATGGCGCGCACCCCGTGCCCGATCCGCTCGACCCCAAGATCATTCACCGCATCGCGCACCGATTGCGGGCCGCCCCATTCTCCGGCATGGGCGGTCAACCGCAGCCCTGCCTCGCGCGCGCAGTCGAAGGACCATGCAAAATCCTTGGGCGCCAGCACAGCCTCATCGCCCGCCAGACCAAATCCCACAATCCAGTCCCCCGCCGTGTCCGCAGCGCAGAGTGCGGTTTCCCGTGCCTTTTCAGGGCCGAAATGCCGGATAGAGGTGACAATCCCCCGCAGGACGATGCCCATCTCCCGCTCGGCCTGATCCGCCGCCTCCCTGATCGCCTGCAGGTATTCGCGCCACGCGCCAATGTCCCGGTTGCCGCAAAAATCGGGGCTGAGAAAGGTCTCGGAATATACAACACCGCTCGCCGCGCTTTCCTCGAGCACGGCCCGTGTCAGGCGGGCATAATCCTCCGGCGACTTGAGCGTGCTGGTCGCCGCTTCATACACCTTGAGAAAATCCCAGAAGTCCTTGTAGCGATAATGGCCCCGCGCATCGAAAATGCCGTCGATGTCCATGTGCTTTTCCTTCGCCAAGCCCCGGATAAAGGCAGGCGGCGCGGCTCCCTCCAGATGGAGGTGCAATTCGATCTTCGGCATCATGGTTCTGGCCTCTCGTTCAACTGTTCAACACTGTAGCGGGGCGACGGATCACAGAAAACTCTGTCCCGGCAACGGTGCGCGCAGGCCCAGATGTTCGGCCACGCTTGCCCCCACATCGGCAAAAGCCCGCAATCCGATGGGGCGCAGTCCCAGCCCTGCGCCAATCACCGGCACACGCTCACGCGTGTGTTCCGTGCCTCGAAAGGTCGGGTCATTGCCGTGGTCCGCCGTAAAGATCGCCAGATCTCCCGGCCCCAAAGTCGCCAGAAAACGCGGCAGCGCGGCATCGAAGGCTTCCAGCGCGCGCGCATAGCCAGACACGTCGCGCGGGTGTCCATAGAGGCTGTCAAACTCGACAAAATTGGCAAAGGTCAAGGAACCGGGCTCTGCCTCTGCTCCTAGCCGCACAAGATGTTCGAATAGGTCAGCATCGGATCTGCCCTTGTGCAACTTGCCGATGCCCCGCATCGAAAAGATGTCACCGATCTTGCCGACCGCATGGGTCATGCCGCCCTGTCCGCTCACCCAGTCAAGCAGGGTCGGCGCAGGCGGGGCAATGGCATAATCGCGCCGATTGGCGGTGCGCCGGAAATTCCCGCATTCCCCCGTAAAAGGCCGAGCGATGACCCGCCCCACCTTCATTGCATGCAGGACCGGGGCAAGGTCTTCACATAGCTTGAGGAGTCTTTCGAGGCCGAAGGCTTCCTCATGGGCGGCGATCTGGAACACGGAGTCAGCCGAAGTGTAGCAGATCGGCCAGCCCGTCTGCAGATGCGCCTCGCAATGGGCCGCGATGATCGGAACGCCCGAGGCGTGGCAATTGCCCAAAATACCCTCGGTTCCTGCCAGACGGCAGACCTGCGCCACCAGATCGGGTGGAAAGGCGGGGTCCGTCTTGGGAAAGTAGGTCCAGTCCCAAGGCACCGGCACCCCCGCAAGTTCCCAATGGCCAGACGGCGTGTCCTTGCCGCGCGAGACCTCGCTCGCCGCGCCCCACAGGCCCGCAGGCTCGGCTGTCAGCCCCGGCGTCTGCGCGCCAGAGGCGAGCCGGATCGCCGCCCCCAGCCCCAGACCGTCCAGATGGGGAAGGCGCAGCGGGCCGCTCCGCCCTTGCTCGGCCCGCCCTTCCGCGCAGGCCTGGGCGATATGGGCAAGGGTGTTGGCCCCCGCATCGTCAAAAGCATCGGCATCGGGCGCACCCCCGCAGCCGACAGAATCGAGCACAACAAGAAACGCGCGCGCCATCAGGAAATCCTTTTCAGCACAAGCGGACCTTCATCGAGCACCGATGTTCCGACGACATACGCGGCCTGGACCGCCCGGACGGCGGCCTCGGCGGCCTCCTCGCTTGCAGCATGCACCATCGCCAAGGGCACCCCCGCCCCGATCTCTTCGCCCAGACCGATCATGTCGGACAGACCGACTGCGGGATGAATCTTGTCCCCCTCGCGCAGTCGTCCGCCCCCCAGATGCACCACGGCGTGACCCAACGCCTGGCCGTCGATGCGCGCGATGAACCCGTCGTCCAGCGCAGGCACCTCGCGCACCACAGGGGCGGCAGGCAGACGGTCGGGCCAGCGTTCGACAAAATCGGTCGGCCCGCCCTGCGCAGCCACCATCCGGCCGAACACTTCGGCAGCGGCGCCGCTTTCGAGGGCCTGCGCGATGCGTCCTGCCCCGTCATCGGCGTCGGCCACCAAACCGCCAAGCGCAAGCGCCTCGCCCCCCAAGGCGCATGTCAGGTCCCAAAGCGCGGCATTCACCGAAGTGCCTGTCAGCGTCTCCATCACCTCGATCACTTCAAGCGCATTGCCCGCCGCCGTTGCAAGCGGCTGTGACATGTCGGTGATCAGTGCGGTCGTCATACAGCCCGCGCCTTGCGCCGTGCTGACCAAGGCGCGGGCAAGCGCCTCGGCCCTCTCTGGCGTTTTCATGAAGGCGCCCGAGCCGCATTTGACATCGAGCACCAGCCCTTCCAGACCCGCCGCCAGCTTCTTCGAAAGGATCGAAGCGGTGATAAGGTCGATGCTTTCCACTGTGCCGCTGATATCACGGATCGCGTAAAGCCGCTTGTCTGCGGGCGCAAGATCGGCACTGGCCGCCACGATCGCGCATTTCACACGCTCCATCTGGGCGCGGAACTGGTCCTCGCTCAGCCCGGTGCGGAACCCCGGGATCGCTTCCAGCTTGTCCAGCGTGCCACCCGTATGGCCCAGCCCCCGCCCCGATATCATCGGGACATAGGCCCCGCAGACCGCCAAGGCCGGAGCCAGCAGCAAGGACACGCAATCGCCGATCCCGCCCGTCGAGTGCTTGTCCAGAACGGGGCCGGGCAAGTCCCACGCCATCACCCTGCCAGAATCGCGCATCGCACGGGTCAGCGCCACGCGCCCCTCATCCGACAGGCCCCGCAGCAGCACCGCCATGGCAAAGGCCCCGCCCTGCGCATCCGTCACCCCGCCCGAGGCCAGTCCGGCAGCAAACCAAGACAATGCTTCAGCAGATGGGGTCTCGCCATCACGCACTTGCGCGATGATGCTGCGCGCATCCATCAGGCGCGGTCCATATGCGCGGCGGTGAACACGCCCGGCAGCAACTCTCCGACCGTCAGGGTGCGTTGCGCGCCATCGGTGGTGCAGAGGGTAACCTTGACACCCGCATCGGCAAACTCTGCGATCTTCTGGCGGCAGCCCCCGCAAGGGGGAACCGGATCGGGGCTATCCGCAATCACGAAAAGCTCTGCAATCCGTGTATCGCCACCGGCGACCATCGCGGCAATCGCCCCCGCCTCGGCGCAGGTGCCTTCAGGATAGGCCACATTCTCCACATTGCAGCCCACATACACCGCCCCCGTGGTGCTGCGCAGGGCCGCCCCCACCAGGAACCGCGAATAAGGCGCATAGGCGCGCAGCCGAACATCGGTGGCAGCTTGCAAAAGGGACATTTCAACCTCGGTTCTTGACCAATTGGTCGGGAATTGTGAGCGCACGCCGCCCAAAGCGCAAGTGTCACAAGAAGGTGGTGGCAGGATTGCCCGGCAGCGACACTTCCAGCAGTTCCAGATCGGCACTCGGATTGGCGTAGCGTGTGGCCATCCCCGGCGGGATCACAAAGGCATCGCCGGGCGACAGGCGGAACGGATCTTTGCCTTCGCCCTCCAACGTCATTTCACCTGCCATCACGAAGGTGAACAGAATGTCGCCCGCATGTCGCGCCCAAGGGGCTGCGGTGCCATCGGGCCGCAACACCTTGACGCTTGCCACCCCCTTGGTGTTGTCGTTGATCGTGGTGTCGCGCGCCACAAAGCCCGGCAGGCGAAACGGCGCAAAGGCCCCCATGCTGGCTTGGTTGAACACAAATCGCTGGCCTTGCCATTCACGATCGGGGCGCAGATGCGGCGTCGGCAGAGTCATCTGATGATCTATCTCGGTCACATGCTCGGCAGGCACACCGATCTCGATCACCTCGATGCCGTCACTTGCCTCCAGCACGCGGTGGCGGATCTCCGGCGGCTGGATAAAGCAATCGCCCGCCTGCAACCGGATTGGCCCGCCCTGATCTTCATAAACGACGTCCACCCAACCCTTGATGCAAAAGATCAGCTGAAAGCCGACCTTGTGAAAATGCACCATGTCAGGCACGGGGCCGCCATCGGGAATTCGGATATGGCTGGCAATCATCGCACCGCCCAAACGGCTCGGCACCAGATCACGGTAGTGCATGCCTGCCCGCCCGATCACCCAGGGCGCCTGATCCGCCAGACGGCGCACCACAAAGGCGTGCTCGGTCTTGGGCAAGACCAGCGGCGGGTTCAACTCGTCAATCTCCACCCTTGTGCCGTTGGGCGCGGTCAGGCAGCGCTGCCCGCCGGCAAAAGCATCAGGGTTTTCGGTCAGTATCCGCAGCGTGCCGGGGGCCTCGGTCGCCCCCTTCTGGATGCGCAAGCGCAAGCCATGCCCGGAAAGGACCGCCACCTCGGGATCATCGGCAGGGTATATCATATCCAGCCGCATCCCCAGCGTCTTGGTGTAGAACGGCAGGTCATTGCGCAACTCCTGCGTGGGAAGCCGGATCTCGGCACGCGTCTCTGTCATGGATTTCCCCTGAATTTGCGGACATGCTGATCCGGGGATGCAAAATTTGCAAGCCGCTGCGGCGCTGATGGCGCTATCACCCGGTTGGCGGATGACAAGAAATGGTTTAAGGCTAAACCAAATTTCGCGGGAGGCAGAAATGGAAGAAGTGCGTCAGGACAATACCCGTCAGGCGGCGCTGGATTATCACGAATTCCCCAAACCGGGAAAGCTGGAAATCCGCGCAACCAAGCCGCTTGCCAACGGACGCGACCTGAGCCGCGCCTATTCCCCGGGTGTCGCCGAGGCCTGTCTTGAAATCAAGGCCGACCCGTCAACGGCATCGCGCTACACGTCGCGCGGCAACCTTGTTGCGGTGGTCTCGAACGGCACAGCAGTTCTCGGCCTTGGAAATATTGGCGCTTTGGCATCCAAGCCGGTGATGGAGGGCAAGGCTGTGCTCTTCAAAAAGTTTGCCAACATCGACTGTTTCGACATCGAACTGAATGAGGCCGACCCCGAGAAACTGGCCGATATTGTCTGCGCGCTGGAGCCGACCTTTGGCGCGATCAACCTTGAAGACATCAAGGCGCCAGATTGTTTCATCGTTGAACGACTTTGCCGCGAGCGCATGAACATCCCCGTCTTTCACGACGACCAGCACGGCACAGCCATCGTGGTCGGCGCTGCCGCCACCAATGCGATGATCATCGCCGGCAAGCGCTTCGACCAGATCAAGATCGTCTCCACCGGCGGTGGGGCGGCGGGAATCGCCTGCCTCGAGATGCTCGTCAAACTCGGGGTGCGGCGCGAGAATATCTGGCTGTGCGATCTGGAGGGGCTGGTCTACAAAGGCCGCACCGCCCAGATGACCCCCCAGAAAGAGGCCTTTGCCCAAGGCACGACGCCCGCCACGCTGGGCGACGTGATTGCCGGTGCAGACCTGTTCCTCGGCCTGTCCGGGCCAGGCGTGCTGACGCAAGACATGGTGGCCCGCATGGCCCCGAACCCGATCATATTTGCGCTTGCCAACCCGAATCCGGAAATCCAGCCCGATCTGGCACGGGAAGTCGCTCCCGGCGCGATCATCGCAACGGGTCGGTCTGATTTCCCCAATCAGGTCAACAATGTGCTGTGCTTCCCCTTCATCTTCCGGGGCGCGCTCGATGTCGGCGCGACCACCATCAACGACGAGATGAAGATTGCCTGCATCGAAGGCATCGCCGCCCTTGCCCGCGCGACCACCAGTGCCGAGGCGGCGGCGGCCTATAGTGGCGAGAAGCTGTCCTTCGGCTGCGACTATCTGATCCCCAAGCCTTTCGATCCCCGCCTCATGGGGGTGGTCGCAAGTGCGGTCGCCCGCGCTGCGATGGAAACAGGGGTGGCCACCCGCCCGCTTGATGACATCGAGGCCTACAAGACCAAGCTGGACGGCTCGGTCTTCAAGTCCGCCATGCTGATGCGCCCCGTCTTCGAGGCCGCGCGGCAGGCGGAACGGACCATCGTTTTCGCCGAGGGCGAGGATGAGCGGGTTCTGCGCACCGCCAATGCGATGCTGGAAGAGACCACCGATCTTCCGATCCTGATCGGCCGCCCCGATGTGGTCGAGGCGCGCTGCGAACGCGCGGGGCTGCCGATCCGTCCGGGCAAGGACTTCCATCTGGTGAACCCGGAAAACGACCCGCGCTACCGCGACTACTGGGGCACCTATGCCGAACTGATGGCGCGGCGCGGGGTCAGCCCTGACATTGCCCGCGCGATCATGCGGACCAATACCACCGCGATTGCCGCCGTGATGGTGCATCGTGGCGAGGCGGACAGCATGATCTGCGGGACCTTCGGGCAGTATCTGTGGCATCTGGGCTATGTGCGGCAGGTGCTGGCGCGGGGCGGGTTGCAGCCTGTGGGCGCGCTCTCGATGATGATCCTCGAGGACGGGCCGCTGTTCATTGCGGACACCCATGTCCATGCAGAGCCCACACCGCAGCAGATCATGCAGACGGTGCTGGGCGCGGCGCGGCATGTGCGGCGCTTCGGGCTGACGCCCAAGGTGGCTCTTTGCACCCAGAGCCAGTTCGGGAACATGGAGAACGAGAAGGCGCAGCGGATGCGGGCGGCGCTGGAACTTCTGGACCAGCGAGAGCCGGACTTTGCCTATGAGGGCGAGATGAACGTGGACTCGGCGCTGGACCAGTCCTTGCGGGACAGGCTGCTGCCGGGCAGCCGCTTCGAGGGGGCGGCGAATGTGCTGGTCTTTGCCTCGGCCGATGCGGCCTCGGGGGTCCGGAACATCCTCAAGATGAAGGCCGGCGGGCTGGAAGTGGGGCCGATTCTGATGGGGATGGGCAACAAGGCCCATATCGTGACCCCTTCGATCACGGCGCGGGGCCTTTTGAACGTCTCGGCCATCGCGGGGACCCCGGTCGCGCATTACGGATGAGAGAAGCTCCCTGTGTTACAGCATGGGGAGTTCGTTGAAATCAATGGCTTGAACTCTCGACGTTCAGGTTTTGTTAACCTTTGGCGGGCCGCTCATCGGGCTTTACTGCCCTCTTCGCTGTGCAGCGCGGCGCCCAGCGAGGAGCGCGGTCACGCGCGAGGAGCGGTGCGGCAGAGATTCGCGGGCAAATTTGCAAAGGCGCGTTGCCTTAGCGTTTTATTTCGCTTTTCTGCGTGCTTTGCAAAAATTTGCACCCGCCTGCCACCAGATTCTGCAAATATTTTGTCGCACCCCGCGCCTGTCAGGCGGTAACATCGTTGCGCGCAGCGCCAGCGATGCCGTAACAAACGCACAAGCGTTGGGAGGAGGCGCGGGTGATGGGATATTCCGACATTTATGCAAAGTGGAAAGCCGACCCCGAGGGGTTCTGGATGAACGCAGCCGGGGCCATCGACTGGGTGCGCAAGCCGAGCCGCGCCCTGAACGACGACCGCGCGCCCCTGTATGAATGGTTCACCGACGCCACCGTGAACACCTGCTGGAACGCGGTGGACCGGCACGTTCTGGCCGGACGTGGAGACCAGCCCGCCATCATCCATGACAGCCCGGTGACCCGCACCAAGCATGTGATCACCTATGGCGAATTGCTGGAGCGCGTATCGCGTCTGGCCGGTGCGCTGAAGGCCAAAGGCGTGACCAAGGGCGACCGTGTGATCATCTACATGCCGATGGTGCCCGAAGCGCTGGAGGCGATGCTGGCCTGCGCGCGGCTGGGGGCCATCCACTCGGTGGTCTTTGGCGGCTTTGCCGCTGCCGAGCTTGCGGTGCGCATCGATGACTGCAAGCCCCGCGCGATCATCGCGGCAAGCTGCGGCGTAGAGCCGAGCCGCGTGGTGCATTACAAGCCCCTGTTGGACGGGGCCATCGAGATGGCCGGCCACAAGCCCGAATTCTGCGTGATCTTGCAGCGGGAACAGGAGGTTGCCAAGCTGATCGACGGGCGCGATGTGGCGTGGCACAGCTTCCAGTACGGGGTGGAGCCTGCCGAATGCGTGCCGGTCGAGGGCAACCATCCGGCCTATATCCTCTATACCTCCGGCACCACGGGCGCGCCCAAGGGTGTCGTGCGCCCGACCGCCGGACATCTGGTGGCGCTGAACTGGACGATGCGCGCGATCTACAATTGCGGCGTGGGCGATGTGTTCTGGGCGGCATCCGATGTGGGCTGGGTCGTCGGGCACAGCTACATCTGCTATGCGCCGCTGATCGCGGGTTGCACCACCATTGTCTTCGAGGGCAAACCAGTTGGCACCCCCGATGCGGGGACGTTCTGGCGGGTGATCGCCGAGCACAAGGTCAAGACCTTTTTCACCGCGCCGACCGCCCTGCGCGCGATCAAGCGCGATGATCCCGAGGGCGCGCTGCTGAAAGATTACGACACATCGGGCCTGCAAGCGCTGTTTCTGGCCGGAGAGCGCGCAGACCCCGACACGGTGGACTGGGCGGGACGCCATGTGAAGGTGCCGGTGATCGACCATTGGTGGCAGACCGAAACCGGCTATGCGATTGCCGCCAACCCTCTGGGTCTCGGGCTGTTGCCGATCAAGGTGGGCAGCCCTTCGGTGGCGATGCCCGGTTTTGATGTGCGGGTGCTAGACGAGGGCGGGCACGAGGTTTCGCCCGGCACCCTGGGGGCCATCGCGATCAAGCTGCCCCTGCCCCCCGGCACCCTGCCGACCCTGTGGAACGCCGAAGAGCGGTTCGTGAAATCCTACCTCACCCATTTTCCGGGCTATTACGAAACCGGAGATGCGGGCTATGTCGATGCCGATGGCTACCTTTACATCATGGCGCGCACCGATGACGTGATCAACGTCGCCGGCCACCGGCTGAGCACCGGCGCGATGGAGGAGGTTCTGGCCAGCCATCGGGACGTGGCGGAATGTGCGGTGATCGGGGTGGCCGATGCGCTGAAGGGGCAGTCGCCCCTGGGCTTTTTGTGCCTGAACAAGGGCGTGACGCGCGCCCATGCCGATGTGGTGGCCGAATGTGTGGCGCTGATGCGCGAGAAGATCGGCCCTGTGGCCGATTTCAAGCGCGCCGTGGTGGTGGACCGTTTGCCCAAGACACGCTCGGGCAAGATCTTGCGTGCGACGATGGTGAACATCGCCGACAGCAAGCCGTGGAAGATGCCCGCGACGATCGACGATCCGGCCATTCTGGACGAGATCACGGCGGCCCTGCAGGGGCTGGGGCTGGCCAAGGGCTGAGCGCGGCACGGGAAAGCCGATGGACAGGCGCGGGCCATGCGATAGACTGCGCGCATGGCCGACCCGATTTCCGCCCCGCCACCGGATTTGACCCCGCACCTTCGGGTTTTGCGTGCGGCGCTGGCGCGTCTGGCGGCGACGCCGCTGACCGGTCCGGCACGCGCCGCGCTGGCCGAGGCGGAAATGGCGCTGGCAGGGCTGGAAAGCGCGCAGGCGGGCGCGGTGGATCGCGGCGTGTTCGAGGCGCTGCTGGCGATGGCGGGGCCCGAGGTCGCGCCCGAACTGGTGGCGCAGATGGCGACCGATCTGCACATGGTGGCGACGGGGCTGACGCGGGGGCTGGCCGCGCTCGACTGGGCCGAGATCCGCGGACAGACGCATGTTCTGGTGGCGCTGGCCGGATCGGCGGGGGCGCAGCGGCTGGAGCAGGCGGCGCAGGCGCTGAACATGGCGGCGCATGAGACGGATGCCGCCCGCGCGCGGGCGCTGGCACCGGGCCTTCTGGCGGGGCTGGACCAGCTGATCGGCTTTGTCGAGACCGCGCGCGCCGGTCTGGCGGCCAAGGCATGAACGACTCGTCCCCTCCCGGCGCGACGCCCGCCGCCGCGCCAGATGCGAGAGCCGCGCCGGTGGCGGGGCCGGCGCCGCGTCCGGGGGCCAGCCCGCTCTTGCTGATCGAGGATACGCCGTCGTTGCAGATGGTCTACCGCTCGGTCCTGCAGACGGCGGGCCATGTGGTGCGCGTGGCCTCGACCGCGGCCGAGGGGATGCGCGAGTTTCAGGACAGCGGGGCGGTGACGGTGCTGCTGGACCTGATGCTGCCCGACCGTGACGGGCTTGTGGTCATGCGCGAGATGCTGGCGCTGCGGCCCGAGACGCGGGTGATCGTGATCACCGCGAATGCGAGCATCAACCGCGCGGTCGAGGCGATGCGGGCGGGCGCGCATGATTTTCTGGTGAAGCCCTTTGACGAGGGGCGCTTTCTGGGCGCGGTCGCGAATGCGGCGGGGGCGGTGCCGGTGGCCCCGAAACCGGCCAAGCGGCTGGTGGCGACAGAGCCCGAGGCGGCCACGGAGGTGTTCATCGGATCATCGCCCGCGATGCGGCGGGTGCAGGAGATGATCCGCTCGGTCGCGGGGTCGATGGCGACGGTGTTCATCACGGGCGAAAGCGGCACCGGCAAGGAATTGTGCGCGCTGGCCATCCATGCGGGCAGTCCGCGGGCGAACGGGCCGTTCATCGCGCTGAACTGCGGGGCGATTCCGCAGGATCTGCTGGAGTCGGAGGTGTTCGGCCATATGAAGGGCAGCTTCACCGGCGCGATCTCCGACAAGCCGGGGGCGGCGGCGGCGGCGGATGGCGGCACGCTGTTTCTGGACGAGATCTGCGAGATGGCACCGGCGTTGCAGACCAAGCTGCTCAGGTTCCTGCAGACCTCGACCGTGCAACCGGTGGGGGCGGTGCGGCCGCGCAAGGTGAATGTGCGCATCGTCTGCGCCACCAACCGCGACCCCTACGAGGCGGTGCGGCGCGGCGAGTTCCGCGAGGACCTGTATTACCGGCTGTTCGTGGTGCCGATCCACATGCCCCCCCTGCGCGAGCGGGGCCGCGATGTGGTGGAGATCGCCGAGGCCGCGCTGGAGCGGTTCGCGCGGGAGGAAGGGCGACGGTTTGACGGCTTTGCGCCCGAGGTGCTGGACCTGTTCTGCAGGCTGGGCTGGCCGGGGAATGTGCGGCAGGTGCTGAACGTGATCCGCAACATCGTGGTGCTGCATCCGGGCGGGCGGGTGACGCTGGACATGCTGCCTGCCTCGCTGGAACCCGCGGCGGCGCGAACCGTGCCGGAGGCCGGCGCGGACCCGCTGGAGGGGCTGGTGGGGCGGAGCATGGCGGAGATCGAGCGCATGGTGATCGAGGCCACGCTGGCCCGCCATGACGGGTCGGTGCCCAAGGCAGCGCGGGTGCTGGATCTCTCTCCCTCGACCCTTTACCGCAAGCTGGAAAGCTGGGGCATCAAGCCTTAGGCGAATTGCTCGACCAGCAGGCGTTCTTCCAGCCCGTGACCGGGATCGAACAGGATGCGGTGGCAGATCGACGGGACCGAGCGGATTTCGACCGACACCACATCGCGCACCGAGCGGCCATCGGCATCGGCCATCACCGGACGCTTTTCGGCATCAAGGACCCCGAAACGGACCACGGCGGTTTTCGGCAGCAGCGCCCCGCGCCAGCGGCGGGGGCGGAAGGCGGCAACGGCGGTCAGCGCCAGCACATCAGAGCCGATGGGCAGGATCGGACCATGCGCCGAATAGTTGTAGGCGGTAGACCCTGCGGGCGTGCAGAGCAACGCGCCGTCACAGACCAGTTCGGCCAGCCGCAGCTTGTCATCGACATGGATCGCCAGTTTCGCCGCCTGAGGCCCCGCACGCAGCAAGGACACCTCGTTGATGGCCAGCGCCTCGACCACACGGCCCGCGACGGTGGTCGCGCGCATGTGCAGCGGATTGATGACAGTTTCCTCGGCCTGCGCCACCCGCTCGGGCAGGCCCTCGGCATCATAGGCGTTCATCAGAAAGCCCACGGTGCCGCAATTCATGCCATATACCGGCAGTCCGGCGCTTTGCGTATCGTGCAGCGTCTGCAACATGAACCCGTCGCCCCCGAGCGCCACGACGACCTGTGCGCGGCCAAGCGGGGTCTGGCCATGCCGCGCGGTCAGATCGGCAAGCGCCGCCTGAGCGATCGGGGCGGAACTGGCGCGAAAGGCGATGTTCGATATGGGCAAGACGCTTCTCCCTTGCGCACAGTCTTGACGGGGCGCGGGCGGGAACTCAAGCCTTTGCAGACAGTGCCAGCGTCATCGCGGCGGTTGGGCCGTGCAACCGGCCCTGCCATATTTGCGCGCTGCCGTCCGGCCTGACCCTGACGCAACGCCGGTTTGAGATGGCAAATTTCGCCCGCATCGGGGGATGCGTCGTTTTCCTCCCTTTCCCGAGGGCGGAGCTTGGTCTAAATGGGCGCTATCCCGAACCCCCGGACCCCGCAGGAGACGCCCATGAACGCCCCGCACCGTGACAACGGCTTTTTCACTGAAACCCTTGCCTCGCGCGATCCAGAGCTGTTCGGCTCGATCACCGAGGAACTGGGCCGCCAGCGGCATGAGATCGAGCTGATCGCTTCGGAAAACATCGTCAGCCGCGCCGTGATGGAGGCGCAGGGTTCGGTGATGACGAACAAATATGCCGAAGGCTATCCGGGCAAGCGCTATTACGGCGGCTGCCAGTTTGTGGACGTGGCGGAAAACCTGGCCATCGAGCGGGCCTGCAAGCTGTTTGGTTGCGAGTTTGCCAATGTGCAGCCCAATTCGGGCAGCCAGGCCAACCAGGGTGTGTTCCAGGCGCTGCTGCAACCGGGCGACACCATTCTGGGCATGTCGCTGGATGCCGGCGGCCACCTGACTCATGGCGCCGCGCCCAACCAGTCGGGCAAGTGGTTCAAGGCCGTGCAATACGGCGTGCGCAAGCAGGACCTGCTGCTGGATTACGATCAGGTTGCCGAACTGGCCGCCGAGCATAAGCCCAAGATGATCATCGCGGGCGGCTCGGCCATTCCGCGCGTCATCGACTTTGCCCGGATGCGCGAGATTGCCGACAGCGTCGGGGCCTATCTGCTGGTCGACATGGCGCATTTCGCCGGTCTGGTCGCGGCAGGGCTGTATCCCTCGCCCTTCCCGCATGCGCATGTGGCGACGACCACCACGCACAAGACGCTGCGCGGGCCGCGCGGCGGCATGATCCTGACCAATGACGAAGCGCTGTCGAAGAAGATCAACTCGGCGATTTTCCCGGGAATCCAGGGCGGGCCGCTGATGCATGTGATCGCGGCGAAGGCGGTGGCCTTTGGCGAGGCGCTGCGCCCCGAGTTCAAGACCTATCAGGCACAGGTCATCAAGAACGCGCAGGCACTGGCCGACCAGCTGATGCAGGGGGGCCTCGACATCGTGACCGGCGGCACCGACAGCCACCTGATGCTGGTGGACCTGCGGCCCAAGGGTGTGAAGGGGAATGCGACCGAGAAGGCGCTGGGACGCGCGCATATCACCTGCAACAAGAACGGGATTCCGTTCGACACGGAAAAGCCGACGATCACCAGCGGCGTGCGTCTTGGCACACCGGCGGGCACGACGCGCGGCTTTGCCGAAGAAGAGTTCCGCCAGATCGGGCGCTGGATCACCGAAGTGGTGGATGGTCTGGCCGCCAATGGCGAGGATGGCAATGCAGCCGTAGAGGCCAAGGTGCGCGCCGAGGTCGAGGCGCTGTGCAAGCGGTTCCCGATCTATCCGGAGCTGTGATCGGCCTCTTTTGAGACCGGAGCGCTCATCGGTCCCTGACGGTCCCTCTTCGCCGGGTTTCGTGCGAAAAGGGACCGTCAGGGACCGATGAGCGCCGCCTGCAAGGCGGCATCACGGTGCAGGGGTCAGATGCGGCCCTGCAGTTTCTGCACCAAGACGACAAGCCCCCCCAGAACGACAAGGCCAAGCCCGACAGTGGCTGCGACCCGCAGCAGGGCGTTGGCAAGGACAGAGCCGGCCCGCCGCGCCGAGAGATAGCGCAGGCAGACGTCATAGCAGGCGGCGACCCGCGCCTGATCTATCTGCACCAGAAGTTTGGGATTTTTTGCCTTTTCGGCGAAATCGGCCAGTTCGCGCGCATGGGCGCGCACCGAGCGCGGCAGGAGCCGCCCGCCCCGGCGCAGTTTTTCCGACAGGCCCTGCCCCCGGATGCGGAGGCGTTCTTCCATCAGCCCGGCGATCCGGTCGGCCATCTGCTGGATTGTGACTGCGCTCATGCCCCTGCACCTTTTTTTCCGACTCTAGGCTGGCGCGGGGCAATGCTCAACAGGTCTGGCACGGCGCGGTAACTGGCGGTAAAGAGGTGGCATGCTTGCCACGATCCGCCACCCCGCCGCCACGCCCACCGATGCCCTGCCGCTGGTCATCGCGCATGGGCTTTACGGCAGCGCGCGGAACTGGGGCGTGATCGCGCGGCGGCTGGCCGATGTGCGCGATGTGGTGGCGGTGGACATGCGCAACCACGGCGAGAGCCCGCGCGCGGCGGTGCATGGCTATCCCGAGATGGCGGCGGATCTGGCCGAGGTGATTGCGCAGCTTGGCGGGCGGGTGGATCTGCTGGGCCATTCGATGGGCGGCAAGGCGGCGATGCAGCTTGCCCTGACGCAGGGCGCGCTGGTCCGGCGGCTGGTGGTGGCCGATATCGCGCCGGTGGCCTATGGCCACGACCAGTCGCAGCACGCCCGTGCCATGCGCGGGCTGGACCTGACGGGCTTGACCGCGCGGGGCGAGGCGGACCGGCGTCTGGCCCAGACGGTGGACGAGCCGAGCCTGCGGGCATTCTTCCTGCAATCGCTGGACCTGAAGGCCGAGGGCGGGCCGCGCTGGCGGCTGAACCTCGATGTGCTGGAGGCCGAGATGCCCAAGATTGTCGGCTGGCCCGGCACCCAGGGCGTGTTTGACGGGCCGGCGCTGTTCCTGACCGGCGCAGACAGCCATTATGTCCGGCCCGAGCACCGCGAGACGATCCGCGCGCTGTTTCCGGCGACGCGCTTTGCGAAGATTCCCGGCACCGGGCATTGGCTGCACGCGGAAAAGCCGCGCGAGTTCGAAGAAACCGTGCGGGTGTTCCTGAGCGCCTGACCCTGTCGGGCAACCGGTGCCGTCAGGCGAGTTGCCGCGCCACGAGCCAGCTGACCGGGATGGCGGCGACAAAACCGGTCGCCGCGCCGATCACGATGGGTTGCACGGTATCATGGCCCGTGGTCAGGGCCACGATGACGCCGACCCCCATCAGCGAGGTGGAGATGATCGAAAAGAGAACTGCCATCAGCCGGGACATCGCTCGCTCCTGTCATGTGGTTCAACCAGAGCCTAGCCGCCCGCGCGGCTTTGCGAGTTGACACGGATCAAGCCAAAGTTGCTTTTGCAGGCAGATTGTTCGGAACCGCGGCAAGGGCGGCGGGTTGTCTGGCGGGTGCCGCCCCGCGCACCTGACACTTGCCGACCGGATGCTTGAGCGGCGGGGGCAGGCGTGGTCTGATCCTCGCATCCCAAGGACTTTGCTGCCATGAAGCTGTTTCGGTGCCAATGTTGCGGCCAAACCCTGTATTTTGAAAACACGGTCTGCCTGAACTGTGGCAGCACGCTGGGATATCTGCCCGAAGCGGACAGGATGCTGGCCGTGGCCCCCGATGGACCGGTGTGGCGCGCCCTGCCGGATGCCGGAGCGCAGACGCAAGATGCGGACCCCGGCCCCTTGCGGTTTTGCCGCAACTGGGAGCGCAGCGCCTGCAACTGGATGCTGCCCTGCCCCGAGGGGGATGCGGCGGGCGAAGCGGGCTATTGTCTGGCCTGCCAGCACAACCGGACGGTTCCCGATCTGTCGACGCCCGAGCATGTGGCGCTGTGGATCAAGATCGAGGCGGCCAAGCGGCGGCTGGTCTATTCGCTGCTGCGCCTGAACCTGCCGCGCCCCCTGCCCGAGAGCGGCCACCCGCAGCCTTTGTCTTTCGCCTTTCTGGCCGATGATCCGGGCAGCGCCGAGCCAGTGATGACCGGCCATGCGGACGGGGTGATCACCATTGCCCTGATCGAGGCGGATGATGCCGCACGCGAGGAGCGGCGCAGCCAGATGGGCGAGGCCTATCGCACCCTGCTCGGCCATTTCCGCCACGAGGTCGGCCATTATTACTGGGATATTCTGGTGCGCGACGACCCCGCCGCGCTGGAGGCCTGCCGCGCGCTGTTCGGTGACGAGCGGGCCGATTACGCCGCAGCCTTGCAGCGGCATTACGAGACGGGGGCGCCGGATGGCTGGGAAAACCGCTTTGTCTCGGCCTATGCCACCATGCACCCTTGGGAAGACTGGGCCGAGACTTGGGCGCATTACCTGCATATGGTCGATACGCTGGAAACGGCGGCGGCGCTTGGCTTGCGGGTGGACGCCGGAGCCGATCTGACGGCGCAGGTGCACATTGACCCCTATCAAAGCCGCGATGCCGCCACCCTGATCGACACCTGGGTGCCGCTGACGCTCGCGTTGAACAGCCTGAACCGCTCGATGGGGCAGCAAGACCTCTATCCGTTCTCGCTGCCGCCTGACGTGCAGGCCAAACTGCGGTTCGTGCATGATATCGTGCATCAGACGTCGCGCGGACGGGAACCAAGCGCGCGCCAGCCCGTTTGACCGGGCGGCATGGTGCCGACAGGAGTGTTGGTCCCATGCGTGAACCCATTTGTGTGCTGGCCAATGACGGCGCAGGACGAAAGGCGGCGCGGCAGATCAGGGACCTGACCGCGCCCTTGCGCGATGCGGGCCTGCGCCATGAGGTGCGGCTGATCCGGCATGGGGCCCTGATCGCTGCCGAGGCGCAGAAGGCGCGGGCCGAAGGCTTTGCCACGGTGATTGCGGCGGGGGGCGATGGAACGCTCTGCGCGGTCGCCACGGAACTGGCCGGATCGGGGATCGCGATCGGGATTTTACCCTTGGGCACCTTCAACTTTTTCGCCCGCAGTCTGGGGCTGGACACCGACCCCGAGGCGGCGATGGCGCAGCTTTTGACAGGGCGCGAGCGGCAGGTTGCGGCGGGCGAGGTGAATGGCAAGCTGTTTCTCAACAATGCCAGTCTGGGGCTTTATCCGGCCTTGCTGGAGCGGCGCGAGGCGGCCTATGCCAAATGGGGGCGCTCGCGCCTGACGGCCTATTGGTCGGGGCTGCGGGTGCTGGCGACCTATAACCGCCCCAGCCGGATGACTCTGGTGGTGGACGGGGTCGAAGAGGTGCGCCATTCGCCGATGGTGTTCATCGCCCAGAATGCCTATCAACTGGAAGAATACGGGATGCAGGAGGGGGTGGATCTGATCCGCTCGGGCAAGCTGGCGGTGTATATTGCCCCGCCGTTGCGGCGCTGGCAACTACTGGGATTTGCCTTGCGGATGGCGGCGCGGATGGCGCGGCCCTACCGCGATTTCGCGCTGCTGGGCGCGAGCCGCGTGGAGATCGAGACGCGGGCGCGCCGCCGCACGATTGCCCGCGACGGCGAGCGCGAGAAGATGGCCTCTCCATTCTGCTTTCGCTATCTGCCCGATGCGCTGACCGTCATCGTGCCAGAGGCGGGATAGCATGACACGGCTGCTGCACCTGTCGGACCTGCATTTCGGCACCGAGCGCGCGGGGCTGGTGGCGCCGCTGATCGCGCTGGCGCAGCGGTTGCGGCCCGATGTGGTGGTGATCTCGGGCGATCTGACGCAAAGGGCGCGGCCGCGCGAATGGGCGGCGGCGGCCGATCTGGTCGCGGCGTTGCCGGGGGCGGTGCTGTGCGTGCCGGGCAACCATGATGTGCCTCTGTATAACCCGCTGGCGCGGCTGCTGTGGCCGTGGCGCGGCTTTCGCGCGGCGGTGGGGCCTGCACTGGAGCCGGTGGTGGAGGCGGGCGACATGCTGGTGGCGGGGGTGAACACCGCCGACCCTTTCGCATGGCAGCGCGGGGTGCTGCGGCCCCGCGCGCTGGCGCAGGTGGCGCAGGTGTTTCGCGGGGCGCGGGCGGGGCAGTTGCGGGTGGTTGCGCTGCACCATCCGCTGACGACGCCCGCCGCCACCGGCAAGACCCCGATGCGCGGGGCCGGAGCGGGGGCCGAAGCCTTGGCGCGGGCGGGGGCGGATGTGGTGCTGAGCGGGCACCTGCACCTGTGGGCCGCCGCACCCTTCGCGCTGCGCAAGGGGGCGCGGTCGATGCTTTGCGTGCAGGCGGGCACCACGCTGTCGTCACGCCTGAGGGGCGAGGACAATGACCTGAACGTGGTCGACTTCGATCAGGGGCTTGTCACGGTGACGCGCTGGCGCACACAGGGCGAGGCCTTGGCCTTTGCGCAGGGCAGTGTGACGCGCTACCGGCAGGCAGACGACGCCGCGGGCTGGCAGGGGATGGATTAGCGCGCGGGGTCAGCCTGCCCTGCCCTTCGCATGGCTTTGGACGAAGGCCACGATCTCTGCCGCCGGTCTTGCCCCTGCCAGCCGCGCAATCTCGCGCCCCCGGTGATAGAGGATCAGCGCGGGGATGCCCCGGATGCCCGCGCGCTGCGAGACGGCGGGGTGGTCTTCGGTGTTGATCTTGGCAAGGCGGGCCTGCGGCGTCAGGGCCTTGGCGGCCTTGGCGAATTCGGGGGCCATCATCCGGCAGGGGCCGCACCACGGCGCCCAGTAGTCGACCAGAAGCGGCAGGTCGTCGGTGCGGGTGGCCTTGTCATGCGCGGCGGCATCCAGCTCGGCCACCTTGTCCGACACCAGAACCTCGCCGCAACTGCCGCATTTGGGGCGGTCGCCTGCGCGGGTGGCGGGGATGCGGTTGATCTGGCCGCAGGTGGTGCAGGTCAGCTTCAGGCTGGCTTGGGTGGTGGTGGTCATCGGGGGCCTCATATTCAATGCGGTGAATATATTTGGACGCAGGGGCGGATCTGCAAGGGGCTAGAGCAGGTCTTCTTCCTCGCCGGTCACGTCGATCCCCATCGCCTCCAGCCCGGCCTCGAGGTTCTCGGCCAGATGCGGCATGCCGATCAGGTAATCGGCGGTGGGGGTGGTGGCCTGGGTATGGGCGGTGACGAGGGCTTCGGCGAAATCCTCGGGCTCGAACGCGCCGCGCCCGACCCATGCAAGGGCGGTCAGATGCGCCTTTTCATCGACATTCAGGCCGTCGATGAACGCGTGCAACTCGGCCGCGGCAATCGGGCCTTCGCGGTGCTGGAAGATGATCTGGACGACTTTGGACGGGCTGATTTCCAGCATGGCTTCCCCCTTTTTCTGGGCCCCATGCTGCGCCCTCGGGCGGGCGGGCGCAAGGTCAAGCCGGCAGGGTCAGCCAGAAAGCGAAGCCATAGGCCGCCGCCCCCGACAGCGTCGCCGCCACCACCGAGCGCCGCCAGAAGAACACCGCCAGCACCGCAAGGGTGCCCGCGATCAGCGGCAAGGCGTTCTGCCCGCCGGACCGCAGCACCGGCAGGACAGAGGCGACAAACAGGGTCGCAATCGCAGCGGGGCCGGTGGCAGCGAGAAAGCGCGCACGCAGCGACTGCGGCGGCAGGTCGTGCAGCGAGAGCTTGGTGGGGCCGAAGCGGAAGCCATAGGTAAAGGCCCCGACCACGAGTGCCATCAGGAGCAGATCGAGGCTCATGCGCGCACCCGGCCGACCAGCCCCGTCAGCGCCCCTGCCAGCATCCCCAGAAGGATGCCTGCGGTCGAGGACCACCAGAGCGACGCCGCGACACAGACCGCGGCGGCCACCGCGATCGGGGGCAGTTGCGCGCGGGTGAGGATGGACAGGAGAAGCGACAGGAACAGCGCGGGCAGCATGAAGCCGAGCCCCGCATCCAGCGCGGGCCAGTCCTGAAGCGCGCCGCCCCCCGCCAAGGCCCCCAGTGCGGTGCCCAGCACCCATGACCCATAGGCCCCGAAACCAAGGCCCAGCATGAAGGGTTCGGAAAACCGCCTGCCGCGCGCGATGGCCCCCAGGGATGCGCCGAAAACCTCGTCGGTCAGGGCAAAGGCCCAGGCCCAGGCGCGGCGGGTGCTGGCCGCCTGCCCCGCCGCCTTGAGCAGCGCAGGGCCGTAGAGCAGATGGCGCAGGTTCATCGCGACGAGCGTGAAGGCCGACAGGATCAGCGGCGCGCCCGAGGTGATCAGCGCCAGCGCCAGAAACTGCGCCGCCCCTGCGAAGATCACCACAGACAGCATCACAGCCTCGGCCTCGGTCAGGCCCGCGCGGGTGGCGGCGATGCCGAAGGAAAAGGCAATCGGCAGATAGCCCATCGCAATCGGCAAGGCCGAGATCAGACCAGAGCGGAAGGTGGCGGGGGGCTGCGTCATGCCGTTTGGCTAGGACCTTGCCCCGCGCCTGTCAATTCGCGGCGCGGGGCAAGGTTGTGATTATTTACGGGCGTGCCCTTGGCCCCCGATCATTCCGCCGCTTCGGCGTAGCTTTCCACCGGCGGGCAGGTGCAGATCAGGTTGCGGTCGCCATAGACGTTGTCGACGCGGCCCACGGGTGGCCAGTATTTGTCGACCCGGAAGGCACCGGGGGGGAAGCAGCCTGCCTCGCGCGAGTATTTGCGGTCCCACTCGGCGACAAGGTCGTTGACCGTGTGGGGCGCGTGGCGCAGGGGGCTGTCTTCGGCGCTGATTTCGCCCGCCTCGACCGCGCGGATTTCCTCGCGGATCGCCAGAAGCGCGGTGATGAAGCGGTCGATCTCGGCCTTGGTTTCGCTTTCCGTGGGTTCCACCATCAGCGTGCCGGACACCGGCCAGGACATGGTCGGCGCATGGAAGCCGTTGTCGATCAGACGCTTGGCGATGTCATCCACCGTCACCCCCGCTTCGGCGAAGGGGCGGGTATCGAGGATGCATTCATGCGCGACGCGGCCCTTGTTGCCCATGAACAGGATCGGGTAGCTGCCCGCCAGCCGCGCCGCGATGTAATTGGCATTCAGGATGGCGACGCGGGTGGCCTGCGTCAGCCCCTCGCCGCCCATCATCAGGCAATAGGCCCATGAGATCAGCAGGATGGAGGCAGAGCCGTAAGGGGCCGCACTGACCGCCCCGCCTTCGGTTTCGCGCGGATCGCCGGGCAGATAGGGCGCCAGATGCGCGCCCACCCCGATCGGCCCCATGCCCGGGCCGCCGCCGCCATGCGGGATGGCAAAGGTCTTGTGCAGGTTGAGGTGGCTGACATCGCCGCCGATCTTGCCCGGTTTCACCAGCCCGACCAGCGCGTTCATGTTGGCGCCGTCGATATAGACCTGCCCGCCGTGGTCATGGGTGATCTGGCAGACCTCGCGCACGGTTTCCTCAAACACGCCATGCGTGCTGGGATAGGTGATCATGCAGGCGGCCAGACGGTCGCCCGCCGCGGCGGCCTTGGCGCGGAAATCTTCCACGTCGATGTCGCCATTCGGTGCGGTTTTGACCACCACCACCTGCATGCCGACCATCTGGGCGCTGGCGGGGTTGGTGCCATGCGCCGATGTGGGGATCAGGCAGATGGTGCGCTGGGTGTCGCCCCGCGCCTTGTGATAGGCCTGAATGGTCAGAAGCCCCGCATATTCGCCCTGCGCGCCCGAGTTGGGCTGCATCGACATCGCGTCATAGCCGGTGATCTCGCAGAGTTTCGCGGCCAGATCGTCGATGGCCTCCTTATACCCCAGCGCCTGATCAGCGGGGGCAAAGGGGTGCAGGCTGCCGAATTCGGGCCATGTGATCGGCATCATCTCGGCCGCCGCGTTCAGCTTCATCGTGCAGGAGCCGAGCGGGATCATGGCGCGGTCGAGTGCCAGATCGCGGTCGGACAGGCGACGCATATAGCGCATCATTTCCGATTCCGCCCGGTTCATGTGGAAAACGGGGTGCGTGAGGTAGTCGGAGGTGCGCACCATCGTTTCGGGGAAGCCCAGTTGTGCGCGGTGGGGCGGCACGCCTTCGATGCCGAAGGCACGCAGGATGCGGGTCAGCACCTGTTCATCCGTGGTTTCATCCAGAGAGATGCCCACGCGGTCGTTGCCGATCTTGCGGAAGTTCAGCCCTTCCTGCCGCGCGGCGGCGAGGATGCCGGCCTGCCCCACGCCCACCTCGACCGTGATGGTATCGAAGAAGGCCGCGGGAGAGACCTTGGCCCCGGCGGCTTTCAGCGCGCGGGCAAGGCGGTTGGTCCCGAAATGCACCCGCTCGGCAATGGCGCGCAGGCCCTGTGGGCCGTGGAACACCGCATACATCGACGCCATCACCGCCAGCAGCGCCTGCGCGGTGCAGACGTTGGAGGTGGCTTTCTCGCGGCGGATGTGCTGCTCGCGCGTTTGCAGCGACAGGCGATAGGCCTTGTTGCCGCGGGAATCGATGGACACGCCCACGATGCGCCCCGGCATTGCGCGCTTCAGGTCATCGCGGCAGGACATGAAGGCGGCATGGGGGCCACCGTAGCCCATCGGAACGCCAAAGCGCTGCGCCGAGCCGATGGCGATATCGGCCCCCATCGCACCGGGTTCCTTGAGCATGCACAGGGCCAGAAGGTCTGTTGCCACGATGGCAAGGGCCTTGGCGTCGTGCAGTGCGGCGATCTGGTCGGTGAAGTCGCGCACATGGCCATAGCTGCCCGGATACTGGAAGATCGCGCCGAAGACCTTGGTGGCGTCAAGGTTTTCGATCTTGTCCTCGATGATCTCGATCCCCAGAGGCTCGGCGCGGGTGCGGATGACGGCGATTGTCTGCGGATGGCAGAAGCGGTCGACGAAGAAGGCTCTGGCCTTGGATTTGGCGCTGCGCTCGGCCATCGTCATGGCTTCCGCCGCAGCCGTCGCCTCGTCCAGCAGGGAGGCATTGGCGACGGGAAGGCCGGTCAGGTCGGCGACCATCGTCTGGTAGTTCAGCAGCGCCTCGAGCCGGCCTTGGGCGATTTCGGGCTGATAGGGGGTGTAGGCGGTATACCACGCGGGGTTTTCGAGAATGTTGCGCTGGATCGCGGGCGGGGTGACGGTGCCGTAATACCCCTGCCCGATGAGGCTGGTCATCACCTTGTTCTTGCTGCCGACCTCGCGCATCTTGGCCAGCAGTTCATGCTCGGCCAAGGGCGCCCATGACAGGGGCGTGTTCTGGCGGATCGACTTCGGCACGGTTTCGTCGATCAGCGCGTCGAGCGACGGCACGCCCACGGCCTTGAGCATCGCCTCCATCTCGGCGGGCGAGGGGCCGATGTGGCGGCGATTGGCAAAATCGTAGGGATTATAGGCGACAGGGGTATAGGTCATGGCATGCCTGCGAATATCAGCGTGCGGGCGGGCGCGGGATAGCGCCCACCGTCTGTCCTCAAATCGGGAAGCGGATCAGCCGATGAAGTCGGCGTATTCGTCTTCGTCCATGTAGTCGTCCAGCGCGGCCAGATCGTCGATCTTCATCTTGAAGAACCACGCATCGCCCATCGGGTCCTCGTTCACAAGCGCGGGCTTGTCGACCAGCTTGGTGTTCACCTCGACAATCTCGCCATCCAGCGGGGCCAGAATATCCGATGCGGCCTTGACGCTTTCGATCACGCAGACCTCGTCGCCCTCGGCCACCATCGTTTCGGTCTCGGGCAGTTCCACAAACACCACATCGCCGAGTTGCGTGGCCGCATGTTCGGTGATGCCGACGACGACCAGATCGCCCTCGACGCGCAACCATTCGTGTTCCTTGGTGTATTTCATCGCTTTGCCTCAGCGTTTGTAGGTGGTGGGTTGGAAAGGTAGGGGCGTGACGGTGACGGGCAGGCGTTTGCCGCGCACCTCGCCTTCAAGCGCGGTGCCGGGGGCGGCGTGGCTGGCCGCGACATAGCCCATCGCGACGGGGGCCTGCACCGAGGGGCCGAAGCCGCCCGAGGTGACCTCTCCGAGCGGGGTGCCATCGGGGGCAAAGAGGGGCGTGCCTTCGCGCATGGGGGCGCGGGTTTGCGGCAAGAGGCCCACGCGCAGCCGTTCCGGCCCCTCGGCCAGTTCGTGCAGTATCCGCTCGGCCCCCGGAAAGCCGCCCGCGCGCACCCCGCCCGCACGGCGCGATTTCTGGATCGCCCATGTCAGACCGGCCTCGACCGGGGTGGTTCCGGTGTCGATGTCATGGCCGTAAAGGCACAGCCCCGCCTCGAGCCGCAGGGAATCGCGCGCGCCAAGCCCGATGGGCATGACGCCGGGGCTGCCCAGAAGCGTGCGGGCAAAATCGGCGGCCCCCGCCTCGGGGACCGAGATTTCGAACCCGTCCTCGCCGGTATAGCCCGAGCGGCTGACCCACATCGGCCCGAACAGGGTGTCGAACACCCGCACATCCATGAAGCGCATTTCGGCCACGCCCGGCACCCATGCGGCCAGCGCCTCTTCGGCCCCCGGCCCTTGCAGCGCCAGCAGCGCGCGGTCGGTGATGTGCCGCACCTCGGCCACCGCCGACAGGTGCTTTTGCATATGGGCGACATCCGCCTCTTTGCAGGCGGCGTTGACCACCACGAAGAGATGGTCGCCGCGATTGGCGAACATCAGGTCATCGAGAATGCCGCCGGTTTCGTTGGTGAACAGGCCATAGCGCTGCCGCCCTTCGGCCAGCCCTGCCACGTCGACCGGCATCAGCGATTCAAAGGCTGCCACCAGTGCCGCCATGTCGCCCTTGGGCCGCAGGATCACCTGCCCCATGTGCGAGACATCGAACAGGCCGGCGGCGCGGCGGGTGTGCTGATGTTCGGCCATCACGCCCGCCGGATATTGCACCGGCATTTCATAGCCCGCGAATGGCACCATCTTGCCGCCGAGCGCGACATGCAGATCGTGCAGGGCCAGTTTCTTCAGGCCAACAGTGTTCTGGTCGGTCATTCCGCCCCCTCATCTTCCGCCGGACAGCAGATTCCGGCACCGTTCGGACAGACTGATCCCTGCCCTGCGATGCCCCCTCTGTCCTTGCCCCTGCCTTGCGGCAGCGGGGCGCCTGAGATCGTTATCCCTTCGGCGGGCCGCACCCGAACGGGGGTGGCCACTCTCCAGAGTTCCGGTGTCAAGAACGGTCCCTTGTGCCTGAGAGTTTACCGGGGCGGTTGCTCCTTCGGCACCGGTGCGGCGCGAGCGCCGATCCGGATTCTCCCGAACCTGACAAGACGGGTCTAGCCCGCCCCCGTATCCGCTGGCAAGGGGGAAAAGCGAAAGCGACCCATCGCCATGCAAAAGCGACGATATCTGCCCGCAAAACCCGCAGACGCCCTGCCCCGCGACAGAAGGATTGACAGGTGGCGCGACTTATGACACCGATGTCATGACACCGATGTCATAGCCGGAATCGGCAGGGATGGCGGGCCTGGAGGGGGAAAGATGTCGACGATCTATGATGTCGCGCGGCGTGCGGGGGTTTCGCCGAAAACCGTCAGCCGGGTACTGAACGGCGACGGCCCTGTCGGGGACAAGACCAAGGAAGCCGTCGAGAAGGCGATGCGCGAACTGGGATATGTGCGGTCCAACGCCGCGCGGATGATGCGGGCGCAGAAATCGGGAATCATCGGGCTGATCACCGGAGCGATCTCGACCAAGAACCAGCCCAGCACCCAGCAGGGCCTGCCCGATCTGTTCATCGTGCAGGGCATCCAGCGGGCGCTGGAGCCTTCGGGCATGACGGTGATGATCGCCGACACCACGGGGCGCAAGGACCGCGTGCCGCATCTGATCGATACCTTCCTGTCGCACCGCGTCGAGGGGTTGATCTATGTGGCCGAATACCATCAGGAGGTGAACCTTCCCGCCCTGCCCGACGACACGCCCCTCGTTCTGGCCAACTGTTTCGATGCGCACGGAACGGCGGCGGTGCTGCCCGATGATCGTCGCCTTCAGGCCGATCTGGTGCGCCGCCTGATCGCGGCGGGGCATCGGCGGATTGCCTTCCTGTCCCTGCGCCCCGACATGCCCGCAGGCCAGTTGCGCCCCTTGGGCTATCGGGATGCGCTGGCCGAGGCGGGGCTGCCGTTTGACCCCGATCTGCTGGACCATGTCGATTTCGACCAGCCCGGCATCGGGCCGGAACTCTTGTGGGATACGATCGACCGCATGTTGCGCCTTGCCGCGCCGCCCACGGTGCTGTGCTGCGGCAATGACCAGATGGCGATGGCGGTCTACGGCATCCTGCGTTCGATGGGCCGCAAGGTGCCGGACGAATTGGGGGTGGCGGGGTTCGACAATTACCGTGCCATTGCCGAGACGCTCTACCCGCCGCTGACGACGGTGGACCTGCCCTATAACGCGCTCGGCGCGCGGGCGGGGCAGCGACTGCTGGACCTGATTTCCGGCAAGGGACGCAGCGAGCCGAACCCTGTGCTTGTGGCGGGGCCTGTGCACTGGCGCGGGTCGGTCAACGAGGTGCAGCCGGAAAATGTCTTTACTTTCAGAAACCTGAGGGAGGAAAAGGAATGAAGGTATTCACGTTCGCGGCCTCTGCCGCCATACTGGCCTGGGCTTCGGCCGCACAGGCGCAGACCACCCTGACGATGTGGTATCACGGCGCGGGGAATGAGGTCGAAAGCAAGATCATCAACCAGATCATCGCCGATTTCAACGCAAGCCAGAGCGAATGGAAGGTCGAATTGCAGAGCTTTCCGCAGGCAGCCTACAACGACTCGGTCGTGGCGGGCGCGCTGGCGGGCAACCTGCCCGACATTCTGGACGTCGACGGCCCTGTGATGCCGAACTGGGCCTGGGCGGGTTACATGCAGCCCCTGACCATCGACGAATCGAAGATTGCCGATTTCCTGCCCGGCACCAAGGGCGTGTGGAACGGTCAGCTTTACTCCATCGGGCTGTGGGATGCGGCGGTCGCGCTGGTGACGCGCCAGTCTTATCTGGACGAGCTGGGCCTGCGCACCCCCACGCTGGAGCAGCCGTGGACGAAGGATGAGTTCATGGCGGCGCTCGATGCGGCCAAGGCCTCGGGCAAGTTCGAATATGCCTTCGATCCGGGCATGGCCTGGACGGGGGAATGGTATCCCTATGCCTTCTCGCCCTTCCTGCAATCCTTCGGCGGCGATATCGTGGACCGCTCCACCTACAAGACCGCCGAAGGCGCGCTGAACGGCGATGCCGCGATGGCGTTCGGGGAATGGTGGCAGGGTCTATTCACCAATGGCTACGCACCCGCGACGCAAGACCCGGCCGATCGTGATGGCGGCTTTGCGGCTGGCAAATACGCGTTTTCGTGGAACGGCAACTGGGCGGCGCTGAACACGCTGCAACAGTTCCCCGACACCGTGTTCCTGCCTGCGCCCGATTTCGGCAATGGCCCCAAGATCGGTGCCGCCTCGTGGCAGTTCGGGGTTTCGGCGCGGTCCCAGCACCCCGAAGGCGCAGCGGCCTTTATCGAATTCGCGTTGCAGGATCAGTATCTGGCCGACTTCTCGAACGGGATCGGCCTGATCCCGCCGACCCCGACCGCCGCGGCGATGACCGAGCATTACAAGCCGGGCGGTGCGATGGCGGGCTTCTTCGAGTTGTCGGCGCAGCAGGCGCTCGTGCGGCCTGTGACGCCGGGCTATGTGGTGCAGGCGAAGGTCTTTGAAAAGGCGCTGGCCGATATCGCCAACGGGGCCGATGTGGCCGACACGCTTGACGCCGCGGCGGACGAGATCACCGCCGATATCGAAAAGAACGGCGGCTACGGCCACTGACGACGGCTTCGGCCCCTGCGGGGGCCGGTGGTTCCTCCCGGAACCCGGGCGGGCGGGTCCTGACCCGCCCGTGCCTTCCCGAACAGCGCCCAAGGCGAGGCTTTCATGGCATCGAAGTTCACTGTCTCCAATCGGACGGGCTGGCTGATGGCAGGCCCCGCAATCCTGCTGATCGCGGGTTTCGTGATCCTGCCGTTCTTTCTGGCCATCGGATTGTCATTTTCAAACCAGCGGCTTGTCTCGCCCAACCCGACCGAGTTCGTCGGGCTGAGCAATTACCGGCAACTTCTGGATCTGGCGACGCTGCGGCTGGAGCCGTTGCGGGACGAGGCGGGGCAAGTGGTGATGGCCGATGGCGGGCCGCAATATCCAGCGGTGCGCAGTCTGACCCGCAACAACCCCGACCGCCCCGACCTTGCGGGGATGCGCGAATGGTTCAGTTTCTCGACCGGCGGCGAGAGCAGGACGGTGGTTCTGGCGCGGGACGTGGTGTTCATGAAGGCCATCGTGAACACTTTCATCTTCGTGATCGTGGTCGCCCCCGTGCAGGCCGGACTGGCGCTGTGCCTTGCGCTGCTCATCAACCAGCGCCTGCGCGGCATCAACATCTTTCGCGCCATCTATTTCATGCCGGTCGTGGTTTCGATCGTGGTCGTCTCGCTGCTGTGGCGGCTGATCTATGACGGGCAGTCGGGGCTTTTGAACAACCTTCTGGATGCGATCAGCTTTGGCATGATCCCCCCCGTCAACTGGCTGGGCAACCCCTCGACTGCGCTGGGCGCGATCATGGCGATGTCGATCTGGCAGGCGGTGGGCTTTCACATGGTGATCTGGCTGTCGGGCCTGCAGACCATCAGCCCCACGCTTTACGAGGCCGCTGCCATCGAGGGCGCGTCCAAATGGCAGGTCTTTCGCTATGTCACATGGCCGGGGCTGCGCAACACCGCCGTTCTGGTCCTGATCGTCATCACCATGCAGGCTTTCGGGCTGTTCGCGCAGATCGACGTGATGACGAATGGCGGCCCCCTGGACAGCACCCAGACCATCGTCTTTCAGGCCATCGAACGCGGCTATGGCAAGCAGGACATTTCCGGCGGCTCGGCGATTTCGGTGATCCTCTTCGTGATCGTGCTGTCGATTTCACTCACCCAACGCTGGCTTACACGGGAGAAACCCTGATGGCCGTCATTTCATCCGACAATCGCGGGCTGCGGCTGGCCGTGCGCTATGCCGTGCTGATCCTGATCGCGCTGATCTTTGTCTTTCCGCTGGTGTTCATGGTGATGTCCAGCCTGAAGCCGAGCCAGCAACTGCTGCAGGACAGCGCCAACCTGCGCGCCTTCCTGCCGGTCGGGGATATCTCGCTGAACAATTACTTCGCCGCCTTCCAGCGCGCACCGGTGGCGACCTTCGTGTTCAACTCGGTGCTGGTGACAGGGGTCACGGTGCTGTTTTCGCTGCTGGTCTGTTCCGCCGCCGGCTTCGCCTTTGTGTTCGTGAAGTGGAAGGGGCGCGAGACGCTGCTGGCCATCCTGCTGGCCACGCTGATCCTGCCCTTCGAGACCATCGCCATCCCGATGCTGCTGATGGTCGCGCATCTGCCGTGGCTGGGGGTCGACGGGCTGACATGGGGCTGGCTGAACAGCTACCGCGTGCAGATCATCCCCTTCATCGCGGACGGGCTGACGGTGTTCCTGTTCGTGCAGTATTTCAAGGACCTGCCCGGCGAGTTGATCGAGGCGGCGCGGGTGGAAGGCGCAAGCTGGGGCCAGATCTACCGCAAGATCGTGATGCCGCTCTCCGGCCCGATCCTTGCGACGGCGGCGATCCTGAAGTTCCTTGTGATGTATAACCAATATCTCTGGCCGCTCATGGTCACGCAGGAAGAAGGCTACCGCCCTGTCATGGTGGGCCTGCAATACTTCTTCCAGCTCAACGTCGCATGGGGCGAAGTGATGGCCTACCTGAGCCTGATCACCGTGCCCGTGCTTGCCTTTTACCTTTACCTGCAAAGAGCCTTCATCGCGTCGATCGCCTCGACCGGTGTCAAGGGCTAGAGGAGACAGACATGCCCTTCAAACATTCCGAACTCTGGTTCTGGGACAGCTGGTATGCCAAGGACGGCGACACATGGCACGGCTATTTCCTGCAAGCGCCGAAATCGCTGGTCGACCCTGACGCGCGCCACCTGAACGCAACGCAGCGGCATGCGGTGTCGAAAGATCTGGTGAACTGGACCGACCTTGGCACCACCTTCGAGCCGCAGCGGAACGGCGCGGCATGGGATGACAGCACCACATGGACAGGCTCGGTCGTGCAGGATGATGCGGGGCTGTGGCACCTGTTCTACACCGGCACCCAAAAATCCGAAGCCTCGCTCTATCAGCGCATCGGCCATGCGACATCGACCGACCTGCACAACTGGACGCGGGTGGGCAATGGCCTTGCGCTGGACCTGACCGGGCCGAATGCGGACTGCTATGAAAAGGACCATGCCATCGGCCACTGGCATGACCGCGCGATGCGCGACCCTTGGGTCATGCGCGACCCGGGTGGCGCGGGCTGGCTGATGTACTTCACCGCCCGCGTGCCGGGGGTGCAGGAACCGAATGCCGGTGGCGCGGTCGGCTTTGCCACCTCGCCCGACCTGATGACATGGACGCTGCAACCGCCCGTGTTCCACGGCGGCTTCGGCCAGCTCGAGGTGCCGCAGGTGTTTCAGGCGGGCAGGCACTGGTATTGCCTGTTCTGCACCTCGTCCTTCCACTGGTCCGAGCAATACCGCCGCGACAACCCCGAGCCGCCCGTGACCGGCTCGCATTACCTGATCGCCGACCATCCGCGCGGGCCGTGGCGCATTGCGCCGGGCGGCTTCCTTGATGGCGCGGAACCCTGCCGCCGCTATGCGGCCCGCATCGTCGACGGGCCGCAGGGTCTTGTGATCCTCGGCTTTTCCGATGGCGGCAAGGAGGTGTTCGGCGGCTATGTGATGGACCCCGAGCCGGTGACGGTGGGGGCAGACGGGCTGCTGCAGGTGGCACCGATGGCGCAGGCGGCGGAGTAGGTCATGGCGCGGATATCGCTCAAGGATGTCAGGAAAAGCTACGGCACCGCGCATGTCATCAAGGGTGTCGACATCGAGATCGAGGATGGCGAATTCTGCGTCTTCGTCGGCCCGTCGGGCTGCGGAAAATCCACCCTGCTGCGCATGATCGCGGGGCTGGAGGATATCACCGCGGGCAGCCTGTCCATCGGCGGGCGCGAGGTCAACGACCTGCCCCCCGCCGAGCGGGGCGTGGCGATGGTCTTCCAGTCCTACGCCATCTTCCCGCATATGACGGTGCGCGAGAATGTGGCCTTCGGGCTGACCATCGCGGGCGCGTCCAAGGCCGAAAAGGAGGCCAAGGTGGCCGAGGCCGCGCGCATCCTGCAGATGGAGCATCTGCTGGACCGCCGCCCGAGCCAGCTTTCCGGCGGGCAGCGCCAGCGCGTCGCCATCGGCCGCGCCATCGTGCGCAAGCCCAAGGTGTTCCTGTTCGACGAGCCGCTGTCGAACCTTGATGCCGCGCTGCGCATGGACATGCGGATGGAGATCGGCAAGCTGCACCAGCAGCTAGGCGCCACGATGATCTATGTCACCCATGATCAGGTCGAGGCCATGACGCTCGCCGACAAGATCGTGGTGCTCAAGGACGGGCAGGTGATGCAGATCGGCTCGCCGATGGACCTCTATCACAATCCGGCCAACCTCTTCGTCGCGGGCTTTCTCGGTGCGCCGTCGATGAACTTCCTGAAGGTGACGGTGCAGGGGGTGAATGGCCCCACGGCACTCGTGGCCAACACCGCGCTGGACAGGGTGGAGGTGCCGACCGGCGGCAGGCACTTTGCGGTCGGCGATACGGCGCTTCTGGGGCTGCGCCCGCAATACCTCGGGGTGTCAGAGGGGCCGGGCCGGTTGCACGGTCAGGTCGCGCTCACCGAGCGGCTGGGGGCCGAGACGGTGGTGGAGGTCACGCTCAAAGACGCAAGCCCGCTGATCGCCGCCCTCTCCTATGATGCGGTGCTGCCGCTCGGCGCGCCGGTCGCCCTCGATTTCGACCCGACCCGCGCGCATCTGTTCCCCGCGCCCTGACCGGACCGGCGCGGCGGGTGCCGAGGCTTATCCCCTGCGGGCCGGCAGGGGCGCCGCCGCCTGCCGGTCCACCACGCGGAAGACCAGCCACAGCGACACGATCCCGAAGATCACCCCGCCGACGCCCTGCCCGATCAGCACGCCCTCGGCCCCCCAGATGCCGGAAAACCACAGCGCGAAAGGCACCGTGCCAAGCGTATGCCGCCCCCAGTTGAGCAGGGTCGACAGGAAGGGCCGGCCAAGGTTGTTGCAGGCCGCGTTGGAAATGAACAGCAGCCCGTTGAAGAAGAAGAGCAGGCACAGCGGCCCGCAGAACAGGAACACCAGATCGCGGGTCAGCCCTTCGGCATGGAACAGATCGGCAATCGGCCCGCGCAAGACGAACAGCACCAGCGTCACAAGGCTGATCACCACGGCGGTGAAGATCACCGCATCCCAGATCGCGCGGCGCACCCGGTCCAGTCGCCCCGCCCCGGCGTTCTGCCCGACGATGGGGCCGATGGCCCCGGCCAGTGCAAAGATCACCCCCAGCGCCACCGGCGTCAGCCGCCCGGTGATCGCCATGCCCGCCACCGCCGCCTCGCCATAGGGCGCGATCAGCCGCGTGACGAAGGCCTGCCCGACCGGAGTTGCCACCTGCGTCAGCACCGCAGGCCCCGCGATGCCCGCCATCGCGCGCCCGTCAATGGCAAGTTCGGCCCCGGTCACACGGGCAAAGCCGCCGCAATGCCGCCACAGGGGCCAGATCGCCATCGCCGCCACCACAAGGCGCGACAGGTTGGCCGCCCAGGCTGCCCCGCTCAGCCCCCAGCCAAGCCCGAAGATCAGGATCGGATCGGCAATCGCCAGCGCCACCGCCCCCCAGACCGTCACCATCATCGACCGCCGCGCATCGCCGTGGCTGCGCAGCACGCCCGCGCCGGTGATGCCCAGCATCAGCAGGGGCTGGCCCAGCATCGACAGGCTCAGGTAATGCACCGTCGCCTCTGCCGTGGCCCCCCGCGCGCCCAGCAGATCGACGATCGGCCCCAGCACCGCCCAGACCGCGGCGGTGAACACGATCCCCAGCGCCAGCGCCAGCAGCAGCCCGTTGGTCGCCCGCCGCCGCGCCAGCGCCGCCTCGCGCTGCCCCAGCGCCCGCGCCACCACGGCCGAGACCGCGATCGACAGACCGATCCCGAAACTGGTGGTGAAGAACAGGACCGCCCCGGCATAGCCCACCGCCGCCGTGGCCACGGGGTCCTGCAGCCATGAAATGTAGAGAATGTTGATCAGATCGACACTGAAGATCGCCATCAGCCCGACCGAGGATGTCAGCGACATCACCACGACATGGCGCATCAGGCTGCCGGTCACAAAGCGCGGGGCCGGTCCACGCACCGCCTCTGCCGGTGCTTCTGTCGCGCTGCTCATGCTTCCGACACCCGCCGCTTTCATCTGTTCACAAATATCCTCGGGGGGTCCGGGGGGCAGACAGCCCCCCGGCGGGTTCAGCGGGCGGACCGGCGGACCATCGCCCCCCCGGCATCAGCCGATCACAGGCTGGGGCGCTTTTCCAGCAGGGGCAGCACATCGGCCATTTCCGGCCCATGCTCTTGCCCGGTCAGCGCCTTGCGCAGCGGCATGAACAGGCCCTTGCCCTTGCGGCCCGTCGCCTCTTTCACCGCCGCCGTCCACTGGCCCCAGGTCTCGCGGGTCCAGGGCTGCGGCGGCAGCAGGTCCAGCGCCTGTGCCACGAAATCGCGGTCCTCGTCGGCCACCAGCGGCGTCGCGCCGTCGCGGAACAGCGTCCACCAGCCTTCCAGATCGGCGAGCACGGTGATGTTGCCGCGCGCGACCGACCAGAAGCCTTCGGCCTTTTCCGCCGGCACGCCCAGCGCGGCGATGCGGTCCTGCACCGCGGCAAAGGGCAGGCCCTGCACATAATGGCGGGTCAGCGGGAACAGGTCTTCGGCGTCGAATTTGGTCGGGGCCGAGCCGAAGCTGCCGACATCGAAGCCCTCGATCAGCTCGTCCATCGAACCGACCAGTTCCACCGGCTTCGACGCCCCCAGCCGCGCCATCAGGCTCAGCAGCGCCAGCGGCTCCACGCCGCGCGCGCGCAGATCGCGCAAGGACAGGGTGCCGAGGCGCTTGGACAGTTCCTCGCCCTTCGCACCCGTCAGCAGCGAATGGTGGGCAAAGCTGGGCGGGGTGCCGCCCATCGCTTCCATGATCTGGATCTGCGTCGCGGTGTTGGTCACATGGTCGGCCCCGCGCACGATGAAGCTGACGCCCATGTCGATGTCATCGACCGAGGAGGCGAAGGTATAGAGCACCTGCCCGTCGGCGCGGATCAGCACCGGATCGGACACCGAGGCCGCATCGATCGACACCGGGCCGAGGATGCCATCGGTCCATTCGATGCGGTTCTGGTTGAGCAAAAAGCGCCAGTAGCCGTCGCGCCCCTCGGCCCGCAGCCTCGCCTTTTCCTCGTCGGAGAGGGTCAGCCCCGCGCGGTCATAGACCGGCGGCTTGCCCATGTTCAGCTGTTTCTTGCGCTTGAGGTCGAGTTCGACCGGCGACTCGAACACCTCGTAGAACCGGCCCTTGGCCTTGAGGTCTTCGGCGGCCTCGCGGTAGCGGTCCATCCGCAGCGACTGCTTTTCCACCCGGTCCCAGTGCAGGCCCAGCCATTCCAGATCGGCCATGATGGCATCGGCATATTCCTGCTTGGACCGTTCCTGATCGGTGTCATCCAGCCGCAAGATGAACTGGCCGCCGGACTTGCGGGCGATCATGTAGTTCATCAGCGCGGTGCGCAGATTGCCGACATGGATATAGCCGGTCGGCGACGGGGCAAAGCGGGTAATGGTGGGGCGGGTCATCGGGCATCTCCTGCAACCGCTTCTCCCTGTCACAGCGCCCGTGGATTGTCCAGTTTGCGCAAGGTGGCCCCTGCGCCGCGCGGCTTTGCACGGCGGTGTCGGCGGGGCTCTTTTTCCAGCCTGCGCCGCCCCCTATATTGCGGCAATGACCCAGACCCCGCCCGGCGCCATCGCCCCCGACCTTGCCCTGATCGAGCAGCTTGCGCAGGACGCCATCGCGGGCCTGCCTGGCCCCTATCGCGCAGCCGCCACGCAGGTGCGCCTGCGGGTCGAGGATTTTGCCCCGGACGAGATCCTGCAATCGCTCGACATCGACGATCCGTTCGAACTGACGGGGCTTTACGAAGGGATTCCGCTCACCGAGAAATCCTTCAGCGACCAGCCGGTGCAACCCGATGTCATCTGGCTGTTCCGCCGCCCCATGCTGGATGAATGGCTGGACCGGGGGGATGTGTCCTTGCAGGACATGGTGACCCATGTTCTGGTGCATGAACTGGCGCATCATTTCGGCTGGAGCGATGAGGACATCGCCCGCGTCGATCCGTGGTGGGAATAGCGGGCGACGGTTTGCGCACAGATCTTTGCGCGCGAATGCACAGCAGATGACGGGTCCGTGACTGGAGGCGGCAGGCGACGGGGCTACCCTTGCGTCATTCAACCACAGGAGGACACCGATGACGATGCCCGCACTGACCCGCCGTTCGGCGCTGTTTGCCGCCGCCGCCCTGCCCCTTGCGCCTGCACTCATGCCGCGCATGGCCCATGCCAGCGCCGAGATGATGGGTGCCGCGACCCCCGGCTTCAACCGCTTCAAGCTGGGCGGGTTCGAGGTGACGACCCTGCTCGGGGGCAGCCGCGCGATGGACAATCCGCAGGAAACCTTCGGCATGAACGCCAGCCCCGAAGAATTTGCCGCGCTGTCCGAGGCCAATTTCATCCCTGCCGACCGCAGCCAGAACTTCTTCACCCCGACCGTGGTGAACACCGGCTCCGAACTCGTGCTGTTTGACACGGGGCTGGCCGCCGAGGGCATCGTCGCCGCGCTGGCCGCTGCGGGCTACACGCCCGATCAGGTGGATGTGGTGGTGCTGACGCATATGCATGGCGACCATATCGGCGGTATCGCGGGCGATGCCGGGGTGACCTTCCCCAATGCGCGCTATGTGACGGGCGCGGTCGAGCACAATCACTGGATGACAGCCGGCAACGAAGGATTTGATACCAAGGTGGCCCCGCTGGCAGAGCAGACCACGATGCTGGACGATGGCGGCGCGGTGGTGTCCGGCATCACCGCGATGGCCGCCTTCGGCCACAGCCCCGGCCATATGGCCTATATGCTGGAAAGCGAGGGCCAGCGGCTGGCAATCACGGCGGACGCTGCCAACCATTACGTCTGGTCGCTGCAAAAGCCCGATTGGGAGGTGCGCTTTGACATGGACAAGGCCGCCGCCGCCGCAACCCGCCGCGCGCTGTTCGGCATGCTGGCCGCTGACCGCGTGCCCTTTGTCGGCTATCACATGCCCTTCCCCGGCGTCGGCTATGTCGAGGCGATGGATGACGGTTTCCGCTATGTGCCGACGAGCTATCAGATGATGCTGAACGGCTGAGCCTGCGTAGGGTGCGTGACCCTTGGTCACGCACCCTACAACGCGGCACCGGACGGATTCGGGTGCCAGAGCGGGGCGCGTGCAGTCGGGGGCGGGATCACCCGCCCCTTTTGCACATCAGCCCTTGAGCTTGGCGGCGATTTCCACCGTGCGGCGGGCCTGATGGCCGATCGAGGCCTTCGCCTTGTCGTCGAACTCTGCCCCTTGGGTATGGCTGTAGCCATAGGGGTTGCCGCCCGTCGCGAACAGCGCCTGATCGGTGTAGCCGGGGGCAACGATGACCGAGCCCCAATGCATGAAGGTGGTGTAGAGGCCCAGAATCGTCGCCTCTTGCCCGCCATGCGCGTTCTGCGCCGAGGTCATCGCGCTGACGGCCTTGTTGGCGAGCTTGCCCGTGAACCACTGGCCGCCCAGCGTGTCGATGAAGGCGCGCAGCTGGCTTGGCGCGCCGCCGAAGCGGGTGGGGGCCGAGAAGATATAGGCATCGGCCCATTCCATGTCTTCCGGGGTGGCGGCGGGAATGGCGGCGGCCTTTTCGACCTGCGCTTTCCACGCATCCTGGCCGTTCACCACCTCGGCGGGGGCGGTTTCGGCGATGCGCAGCAGCTTGACCTCGGCGCCGGCAGCGCGGGCGGCCTCGGCGGCGATTTCGGCCATCTGATGGTTGGTGCCATAGGTGGAGTAGAACAGGATCGCGACTTTGACAGACATGGAAACCCTCCGGGGTGTGAATGACATGATGGAAGCTAGAGCTGCGCATAGCTTGGGGAAATTCCAAGATAATGCGCAGGTTTCGTGCGAAAACGCACCGATGCCCCTGCGCCGCCGCAGGGTGACGCGGGCGCTTTGCCTGCGGGAGTTTGGGCGCTAACATGGGGGTCGACAGCCAGAGGACCCCGCCATGCAAGCCCCCATCCTGACCCTGACGCTGAACCCCGCGCTGGATATGGCAACCGCCGTGCCCGATATCCTGCCCGGACACAAGCTGCGCTGCACCGATCCGCATCTGGACCCCGGCGGCGGCGGGCTGAATGTCAGCCGTGCGATCAAGGCGCTGGGCGGCGATTCGCTCGCGCTGGTGGCGCTGGGCGGGCTGACCGGCGACCGTCTGGCGGGGCTGATCCGGGCGGAAGGTGTCACCTTCCTGTCCATCCTTGGCCCCGGCGAGACGCGGCAGAGCCTGACGGTGACGGAAGAGTCCTCGGGCAAGCAATTCCGCTTCATGCTGCCCGGCCCGGTCTGGGGCGCGGCAGAGCGCGCGCGGGTGTTCACGCTGTTGTCGGCCACCGCGCGGCCCGGCGGCTACAGTGTGATATCGGGCAGCCAGCCGCCGGGTGTGCCCGCCGATTTTCCCGCGCAGCTGGCGGCGAGCATGGAGGGCTCGCTCGTGGTGCTCGATACCTCGGGGGCGGCCCTGTTCGAGGCGGTGAAGACCCCGATTCCCGGCCTGCAGGTGCTGCGGATGGATGGCGAGGAAGGCGAGGAGCTTGCAGGGCGCAAGCTGGAGACAGTTGCGCAGACGGCTGATTTCGCCGCCGGACTGGTGGCGCGCGGCGTCGCGCAGCGGGTGATCGTGGCGCGGGGGGCCGAAGGCAATGTGCTGGCCGAGGCGGGCCGGCGGCTGTTTTCACCCGCGCCCAAGGTCAAGGTGAAATCGACCGTGGGCGCAGGCGACAGTTTTGTTGCGGCCTTTGTGCTGGGCCTTGCCCGCGGGCAGGACAGCGCGCAGGCGCTGGCGATGGCATCAGCCGCAGCGGCGGCGGCGGTGATGACAGATGCCACCATGCTGTGCCGCGCCGAGGATGTGATGCGCCTGATGCCCGAAGCCAGCGCGCGGGAGGTCTGACGCTAGCGGCTCTGGTCGCGGAAGCGGTTGGCTATGGGATAGCGGCGGTCCAGCCAGAACGCCTTTTGCGTCAGCCGCGTGCCGGGGGCCGACTGGAAGCGTTTGTATTCCGCGATGTAAAGCAGGTGTTCGACCTTTTTCACCGTGTCGCGGTCGAAGCCTTCGCCCACCAGTTCCGCCACCGAAGCCTCGCGCTCCACCAGCCCTTCGAGGATGGCATCGAGCACCTCATAGGGCGGCAGGCTGTCCTGATCGGTCTGGTTGGCGCGCAATTCGGCTGACGGGGGTTTGGTGATGATCCGCTCGGGGATCACCTCTCCCGCCGGGCCCTTCATCCAGGGGCGGTGATTCTCGTTGCGCCAGCGGGCGGTCAGGAACATGCGGGTTTTGTACATGTCCTTCACGGGGTTATAGCCGCCGTTCATGTCGCCGTAGATGGTGCAATAGCCCACCGCCATTTCCGACTTGTTGCCGGTGGTCAGCAGCATCTCGCCAAACTTGTTGGAAATCGCCATCAACATCACGCCGCGCAGGCGCGACTGGATGTTTTCCTCGGTGATGCCTTCCTCGGTTCCGGCAAACAGCGGCGCGAGGGTATCCAGCACCGCGCCCTGCGCCGCGCTGATCGGCACCGTATCCAGACGGCAGCCCAGCGCGCGGGCGCATTTCTCGGCATCCTCGAGCGAATGGGCCGAGGTGAATTCCGAGGGCAGCATCACGCAGCGCACATTCTGCGGCCCCAGCGCATCGGCGGCGATCGCCGCCACAATGGCCGAATCGATGCCCCCCGACAGGCCCAGAACGGCCTTCTTGAAACCGGTCTTGGCGAAGTAATCGGCCACCGACAGCACGCAGGCGCGGTAATCCGCCTCGCCGATCGGCGGGATCGGCGCGATCTCGCCCGCATCGGCGCGCCAGCCCTCGGGCGTGCGGCGAAAGGTGATCTGCGTCACATGCTCGTCAAACTGCGGCAGTTGCGCCGCCAGATGCCCGCCGGGGTTCAAGACCATGCTGGAGCCGTCAAACACCTGATCGTCCTGCCCGCCCACCATGTTCAGATACACCAGCGGCAGGCCGCTTTCGACCACGCGCGAGATCATCAGGTTCAGCCGCAGGTTGGGCTTGCCGCGGTGATAGGGGCTGCCGTTCGGCACCAGCAGTATCTCGGCCCCGGTTTCGGCCAGCGTCTCGACCACATCGGGGTGCCATGCATCTTCGCAGATGGGCGAGCCGATGCGCACGCCATTGATGGTATAGGGGCCATGCACATCGGCGGGGGTGAACAGGCGCTTTTCGTCAAACAGGCTGTCATTGGGCAGATGGTGCTTGAGCACGGTCGCCGTGATCCGTCCGCCCTGCAGGATGTAATAGGCGTTGAACAGCCGCCCTTCCTGCAGCGCTGGCCCCCCGATGGCCAGCGCGGGGCCATCGGCGCAGGCGGTGGCAAGGTCATGGATCGCGGCGATGGCCGCGTCTTGGAACGCGGGCTTGAGGATCAGGTCCTGCGTCTGATAGCCGGTGATGAACATCTCGGTCAGCGCCACAAGGTCCGCCCCCGCCGCGCGACCCGCCTCCCATGCGGTGCGCGCCTTGGCGGCATTGCCCGCCAGATCGCCGACCGTCGGGTTCAACTGGGCAAGAGTGAGACGGAACAGATCGGCCATGGCGGCACCTTTCGCGAGCAGGGTGATGTGGTTCTAGCAGGTTGTCCGCCAAGGGAAAGTGATTGCGGCCTTCCGGCGGCGATGCTTGTCAGTCGGGAACCGCCCCGCTAGGCTCTGGCAGCGATTGCGGCAGGGGGACCGAGATGCGGCACGGGATGAAGGTGATGCTGGGGGTGGTGGTTCTGGGCCTTGCCCTGCCCTTGGGCGTGCGTGCGCAGCAAGGAGAGATCGTCACCAAGCAATATGACGACGGCTCTTTCTATGAAGGCACCTTCCTGAACGGGCGCCAGCACGGCACCGGCACCTACACCCTGCCCAATGGCTACAGCTATACGGGCGACTGGGTGCAGGGCGAAATCCTTGGCCAGGGCGTGGCGCGCTATCCCAACGGCTCGGTCTACGAAGGCCAGTTCGCCGCCGGAAAGCCCGAGGGGCGTGGCAAGATCTCCTATGCCAATGGCGGCAGCTATGAGGGCGACTGGACCGATGGCAAGATGACCGGGATGGGCGTCGCGCGCTATCCTGACGGCTCGGTCTATACCGGCGCCTTTGTCGATGGCAAACATCACGGGCAAGGCGTGCAGGAAGGCCCCGGCGGCTACCGCTACGAAGGCGGCTGGGCCGAGGGGCTGAAGGAAGGCAACGGCAAGATCACCTATGCCGATGGCGCGATCTATGAAGGCGGGCTTGTCGCGGGCGAGCGTCAGGGCAAGGGCACGCTGACCATGCCCGACGGTCTGACCTATGTGGGTGACTGGATGAACGGGCAGATCACCGGCACCGGCAAATTGACCCAGCCCAATGGCGATACCTATGAGGGCGGTTTTGCCGAGGGCCAGCGACAGGGCCAGGGCAAGACCACCTATCCCGGCGGCGATGTCTTCGAGGGCCAGTTTATGGCCGACAAGCGCAACGGCAAAGGCACCTTTCGCGCCAAGGACGGCACCGTGCTCGACGGTGACTGGGTGGATGGCCGCCTGACCGGCACCGGGTCCATCCGCTTTCCCGATGGCGCGCTCTATGAAGGCGAGGTGCGCGACGACCAGGCGCATGGCACGGGCAAGATCACCTATGCCGACGGGTCCAGCTATGAGGGGACATGGGCCGCAGGCGTGATCGAAGGCAGCGGCACCGCCACCTATGCCAATGGTGCGGTCTATACCGGCGGCTTCCGCGCCGCACAGCCCGATGGCGAGGGCAAACTGGTGCTCGCGGACGGCTACAGCTACGAGGGCAGCTTTGCCAGCGGCCAGCGGCAGGGAAAGGGCGTGGCGACCTATCCCGACGGGTCGGTCTATACGGGCGATTTCCTCGCCGGCCTGCGCCACGGCAAGGGCGAGATCGTGGGGCCGGACGGCTTTCGCTACACCGGCGACTGGGCTGGCGGAGAGATCGAAGGCAACGGCATCGCGACCTATCCCAATGGCGATGTCTATGAGGGCGCCTTCGTGAAGGGACGCCGCGCGGGCCTGGGCACGCTGCGCTATGCCAGCGGGCAGTTCGCCGAGGGGATCTGGGAGAACGGCATCCTGATGGGCCCTGCCCCCGCTCCGGAGCCAGAGCCGGCAGATGATGGCGAGGATGATACGCCTGCCAGCCCGGCACCCGCGACGCCCTGAGCGAAACAAGCGGAGCGCGCTGCGCGCGCACGCCTTTCAGGTCGCCTGCGTCGGCGTGCCGCCGCCTTGGCTCCGCAGAGGGCGCTTCGGAACCGGACACGACACGCCCGTGACCGCGCAAGCAAACACGCCCCTGACCGCGCAAGCAAGAGAGTATCCGGAAAAGGCGCGCCCCCCCTTATCGCGGTGCGCTGTGACCGGCGCATGACGGCGGCCGAAGGGACTTTCCCGACGCCTGCCCCGTCAGGCCGCCGGCCAGAACCTTCCGTGGCAACGCCGCTGCAGGGGGCTCGATGCCCGCTGCAGCGGCCCCCCGCTCCGGGTCAGACCCTTTCTCCGGCATCGAGGCGCCGGAGAAAGACGGCGGCCTCGGACAACGTGTCGGCCTTGCGCGCCTCATCCATCTTGTCCCAGGTGCGATACATCTGGGCCATGCGCGGATTACCGGCAAAGCGCGCACGGTGGCGCAGCAGGAAATCCCAGTAGAGCAGATTGAACGGGCAGGCCCCCGGCCCGGTTTTCTGCGCGACCTTGTAACGGCATCCCCCGCAATAATCGGATTGCCTGTCGATATAGGCCCCCGAGGCGGCATAGGGCTTCGACCCCAGCACGCCGCCATCGGCAAACTGGCTCATCCCGATGGTGTTCGGGGCCTCGACCCATTCGAAGGCATCGACATAGACCGACAGATACCATTCGTGCAAAGCCTGCGGGCTGATCCCCGCCAAAAGCGCGAAATTGCCTGTCACCATCAGCCGCTGGATATGATGGGCATAGGCCAGATCGCGGGTCTGCCCGACCGCATGGGCGAGGCATGCCATATCGGTCTTTTCCCCCCAGTAGAGCGGCGGCAAGGCGCGGCTGGCCCCCAGCGCATTCTGCCCCGCGTAATCCGGCCCGTGCAGCATGTAGATGCCCCTGACAAACTCGCGCCAGCCGATGATCTGCCGGATGAACCCTTCCACCGCATTCAGAGGCGCCTTGCCCGCCGCATAGGCCGCCTCGGCTGCGGTGCAGACCTCCAGCGGCGACAACAGCCCGATGTTGAGATAGGGCGACAGCAGGGAATGGCTCAGCGTCGGGTCATCGGCCAGCATCGCATCCTGCTCGTCGCCAAAGCGCGGCAGGGCAGAGTCGATAAACCATTCCAGCGCGCGCAGGGCATCCGCCCGCGTCACCGCCCAGCCGAACGGGTGCAGTCGGCCAAAATGGCCGGAGAAGCGCGCCTCGACCAGGGCCAGCACCTCCTCCGTGATGGCATCGGGGGCAAAGCGCGGCGGGCGCGGGCGGAACAGATCCGGCTTTGCCGGTTTGCGGTTGTCGTGGTCATAGTTCCACTGCCCGCCGGCAGGCTGCCCGTCCTCCATCAAAAGACCGGTCTTGCGCCGCATCTCGCGGTAGAACCATTCCATCCGCAGCTGCTTGCGCCCCTCGGCCCAGGCGGCGAACTCCGCCTCTGCGCAGAGAAACCGGTCATCCGGCAACAGGGTGACCGGCAGGGGCAGATCTTCCAGCGCAGTGATCAGGCGCCACTCTCCCGGGCGGGTCGCCAGCACCTGCGCCGCGCCGAGGGCTTCGGCCCGGCGCAAAAGCTCTCCGGTGATGCTCTGGCTGTTGTCCGCATCGTCCAGCCGGCTGTAGGCCACCGTCCAGCCCGCCGCGCGCAACGCTTCGGCAAAGTGGCGCATGGCAGAAAGGATCAGCGCGATCTTTTGCGGATGGTGCGGCACATAGCGCCCCTCGGCCTCGACTTCGGCCATCACCACCACATCGCGCGCGGGATCGGCGGCACGCAAGGCGCTCAGCCCCGCGCTCAACTGGTCGCCAAGGATCAGGACAAGCCGCCTCACCACGGTATCTCCTTACCCTGCCAATCGAAAAAGCCCCCCGTCTGCTCGGGCCGCAGGACCTCCATCACCGCCAGAAGGTTGCCCGCCGCCTGATCGGGGCTGACCACCGGATGCCCGCCCGCATAGGCGCGGGTCAAGGGCGTATCCACCGTGCCGGGATGCAGGCAAACGACCACCGCCTGCCTGTGGCTGCGCGCCACCTCGATCGCGCCGGTGTGGATGAACTGGTTCAGCGCCGCCTTCGCCGCACGATAGCTGTGCCAGCCGCCCAGACGGTTGTCGCCGATGCTGCCGACCCGCGCCGACAGCGCCGCAAACACCGACGGGCGGTCACGCGGCAGCAACCGCACGGCATGCTTGAGCACAAGCGCCGGCCCCGTCGCGTTCAGCGCGAACTGCGCCGCCATCGCAGCCGGATCAAGGCTGCGCAGCGCCTTTTCGGGCGCAACCCCGTTCAGCTCCAGCGCCCCCGTGGCAACCACAATGCGCTCGAAGCTGCCCTCGAGCCCGCCAAGAACACGCAGAAGGCTGGCCTCATCGGTCAGGTCGAGCCCGTCGGCACGGCGCGACAGACGGGTGACCTGCGCGCCCTGCGCCTCCAGCCGCGCTGCCAGCGCCTGCCCGATCCCGCCGGACGCGCCCACCACCAAAGCCCGCATCGCCACCCCCCTGCCTGCTTGACTGCCCATCTGTCCCGCCGCGGGCCAGCTAGGGCGACCCCGAACGCAATCAACCCCGGCCGCCGTCCGCCACCCGCGCCCGCGCGCTGCACAATCAACCGCTTGCCACAAGGCGCAGGCCGCCGCCCGGCCTTCCAGGCCGCCACGCAGCCCTTGCTGCTTTGCCAAATACTCCCGCCGGAGGCATCCGCCCCTTGCCTCCGGCGCTGCGCCCGCAAGACCCCGCGCGCCGGGCGGGGCATGCCGTGGCAACGCCGTCGCGGGTGGCTCGATGCCGCCCGCGACGGCCCCCCGCCTCCGGCACGGCCAGCCTGTCCTTGCCTGCAGCCGGGGCGAGATTTCCCCCTTTACATTCGTCCCGCCGTGGATAATCGTCGCGCGCATGACACGGGACACACATATCGCATGTTGCAACGGGGCCGCCGCCGCCCTGTCGTCCTCCCGTGGTCTGCTTCTCCTTAGCTGCCTCTGAGCGTGCCCTTGGGCGCGACCGCTCGGAGGTGAACAGCGCCCGCCAAGGACAAGCACAGAACATCAAGGATACAGACCCATGACCGCTGCCACCCCATCGCAGGACCGCGTTTTCATCTTCGACACCACCTTGCGCGATGGCGAACAAAGCCCCGGCGCCACCATGACCCATGAGGAAAAGCTGGAGATCGCCAGCCTCCTGGACGAGATGGGGGTGGATATCATCGAGGCGGGCTTTCCCATCGCCTCCGAAGGCGACTTCGCCGCCGTGACCGAAATCGCGAAGCGCTCGAAAAACTCCACCATCTGCGGATTGGCCCGCGCCAATTACAAGGATATCGACCGCTGCTGGGAGGCGGTGAAGCATGCGGCCAGCCCCCGCATCCACACCTTCATCGGCACTTCCCCGCTGCACCGCGCCATTCCGAACCTCGACATGGACCAGATGGCCGAGCGCATCCACGATACGGTGACCCATGCGCGCAACCTGTGCGACAACGTGCAATGGTCGCCGATGGATGCGACGCGGACCGAACATGATTACCTCTGCCGCGTGGTGGAGATCGCCATCAAGGCGGGCGCGACCACCATCAACATTCCCGACACCGTGGGCTATACCGCGCCGCGCGAAAGTGCCGATCTGATCCGCATGCTGCTCGAGCGGGTGCCGGGGGCAGACAGCATCATCTTTGCCACCCATTGCCACAATGACCTGGGCATGGCGACGGCGAACTCCCTCGCGGCGGTCGAGGCGGGCGCGCGGCAGATCGAATGCACGATCAACGGTCTGGGCGAGCGCGCGGGCAACACCGCGCTCGAAGAAGTCGTGATGGCGATGAAGGTCCGCAATGACATCATGCCCTTCCGCACCGGCATCGACACCACCAAGATCATGAACCTGTCGCGCCGCGTCGCCAGCGTTTCCGGCTTTCAGGTGCAGTTCAACAAGGCCATCGTGGGCAAGAACGCCTTCCTGCACGAAAGCGGCATCCATCAGGATGGCGTGCTGAAGAATGTCGAGACCTTCGAGATCATGCGCCCCGAGGATATCGGGCTGGTGCAGAAGAACATCGCGATGGGCAAGCATTCGGGCCGCGCGGCCCTGCGCGCCAAGCTGAAAGAGCTGGGCGTGGAGCTGGCCGACAACCAGTTGAACGACGTCTTCGTGCGGTTCAAGGCGCTCGCCGACCGCAAGAAGGAGGTCTATGACGACGACCTGATCGCATTGGTCGCGGACGAGCAGACCAATGACGCGCATGAATACCTGCAATTGAAGAAGCTGCGGGTGATCTGCGGCACCGAAGGCCCGCAAGAGGCCGATATGGTGCTGTCGATCGACGGGGTGGAGCACCATATCGACGCCACCGGCGACGGTCCGGTGGATGCCGCCTTCAACTGCGTGAAGATGCTGTTCCCGCACAAGGCGCGGCTCGAGGTCTATCAGGTGCATGCCGTGACCGAAGGCACCGATGCACAGGCCACGGTTTCGGTGCGCCTGCAAGAGGAGGGCCGGATCGTCACCGGCGCCTCGGCCGATACCGATACCATCGTAGCCTCGACGCGCGCCTATATCAACGCGCTGAACAAGCTGATCGTGCGGCGGCAGAAGACCGCGCCGGGCACCGACACCAAGACGGTGAGCTATCACGGCAAGTGAGACGCAGCGGCTGGCCCCCGAGTGTCGGCCCTGTATGCCTGCGGGGCCGGCGCGCGCAGCGGGCGGCGCAAAGAGGAGTGTTTGAACAAGGTGCAGGCCATAGGGATGACCAAGGCTCGCCACCGTCTCGCCCTTGTTGCGTGATCAGTCTGCCCTTCGGACGACGGGAACGAGCAGAGCATGATTCGGATCACATTGATGCTGGTGGCGCTGGCGGCGCTGTTTGGCTGCGGCGAACCTGTCGCGCAGGGCAGCGCGGCGCGCATCCTGCTGCTGGGCGATTCGATGTTCGCGACCAATCGCGCCAGCAACCGGGCGGTGGCCGATGTGCTGGAGGCCGAGCTTGGGCAGGAGGTGCTGGACAGGTCTGTGTTCGGCGCGCGCTATTTCCACCCCTTGCCCCTGACGGGCGCTGCCGGGATGCGGCTTGAATCGCAATACCGCGAGGGCGACTGGGACTGGGTGGTGATGAACGGGGGCGGCAATGACCTGCTTCTGGGCTGCGGCTGCAGCCTGTGTCAGGGCGTGCTCAACCGGCTGGTTTCGGCGGACGGGCGGTCCGGCACCATTCCGGCGCATGTGGCGCGCATCCGCGCGAGCGGGGCGCGGGTGGTCTATGCGGGCTATCTGCGCAATCCGGGCATGGGAACGCCGATCAAGCATTGCGGTCCGGCAGGGAACGAACTTGACCGCCGTCTGGCGCTGATGGCGGGGTTCGACGCCGGAGTAACCTTCGTGCCGATGGCCGATCTGGTGCCCTATCGTGACACTAGCTATCACGGACCGGACCGGATTCACCCCTCGGTGAAGGGCAGTCAGGGCATCGGTGCGCGGCTGGCGGCGGTGATGAAATCGAAGGACCGACCGGAGACCAAGCGCCGGTCGCGCCGCTGATTCGTCGCCTTGGCGCATCGGCGGGCCGCATGCGCCCTGCGCAACCGCGTGATGTCGTCACGGCAGCCGGCCCGCCCGCGTTGCAAAGTTGCAATCCGCCGCGGTGCTGCGCGCGGCCTAGGCAACGCGGTGATTGCAAAATGACAAGCGCCTGCGGGTCACAGCGGATTGACGCCCGCGCGAGCCTTTGCCCTTTCGTCCATTGACCCTGAGCCTTATATGGACGCGCCCCCCCTTGCTTTGCGAGTCGCGGGGCTTGTGACGTTGCAAAAGGACACCAAAGGCATGTCGATACTCTCGGGTCTGTTTTCCTCGGATATGGCGATCGACCTCGGCACGGCGAATACGCTGGTCTATATCCGTGGCAAAGGGATCGTGCTGAACGAGCCTTCGGTGGTGGCCTATCACAGCAAGGACGGCAAGAAGCAGGTGCTGGCGGTGGGCGAGGATGCCAAGCTGATGCTGGGCCGCACGCCGGGCAGCATCGAGGCGATCCGCCCGATGCGCGACGGGGTGATTGCCGACTTCGAGGCAGCGGAAGAGATGATCAAGCATTTCATCCGCAAGGTTCACAAGCGCACGACATTCTCGAAGCCCAAGATCATCGTCTGCGTGCCGCATGGCGCGACGCCGGTTGAAAAGCGCGCGATCCGGCAGTCGGTGCTGTCGGCAGGGGCGCGGCGGGCGGGGCTGATTGCGGAACCGATTGCGGCAGCCATCGGTGCGGGCATGCCGATCACCGACCCCACCGGCAACATGGTGGTCGATATCGGCGGCGGCACCACCGAAGTTGCCGTGCTGTCGCTGGGCGATATCGTTTACGCCCGCTCGGTGCGGGTGGGCGGTGACCGGATGGATGAGGCGATCATCAACTACCTGCGCCGCCATCAGAACCTGCTGATCGGGGAATCCACGGCCGAGCGGATCAAGACCAGCATCGGCACCGCGCGCATGCCCGATGACGGGCGCGGGGCGAGCATGACCATCCGCGGGCGCGACCTGCTGAACGGGGTGCCGAAGGAGACCGAGATCAATCAGGCACAGGTGGCCGAAGCCCTCGCCGAACCCGTGCAGCAGATCTGCGATGCGGTGATGCAGGCGCTGGAAGCCACCCCGCCCGATCTGGCCGCCGATATCGTCGACCGTGGCGTGATGCTGACAGGCGGGGGCGCGCTGCTCGGCGATCTGGACCTGAGCTTGCGCGAGCAGACCGGGCTGTCGATTTCGGTGGCCAACGAGTCACTCAATTGTGTGGCGCTCGGCACCGGCAAGGCGCTGGAATACGAAAAGCAGCTGCGGCATGTGATTGATTACGACAGCTGATCCGGCTCTGGTGACCGGACGGGTGGACGCGGCCCAGCGGGGCCGGGCGTATGAATTGGGCATAGCAGACCGGCATGGCAAAGACGCGGACAGACCCTGAAGAGTTTTCCCGCCCGCTGCGGCGGGTGCTGGTGGGAATTCTGGTGCTGGCGCTGCTCGGGCTGTTCCTGCTCTGGCGCATCGACAGCCCGAGGGTGGAGCGGTTCCGCGCCGCGCTGATCGACCGCGTGGTGCCCTCGTTCGAATGGGCGATGGCCCCTGTCACCTCTGCCGCCGGCATGATCGAGCAGTTCCAGAGCTATGCCAGCCTGCATGCGCAAAATCAGGACCTGCGCCGCGAATTGCAGCAGATGAAGGCGTGGCGCGAGGCGGCCCTGCAGCTCGAACAGCAGAACGCGCGGCTTCTCGACCTCAATCAGGTGCGGCTGGACCCGAAGCTGACCCATGTGACGGGGCAGGTGCTGGCCGACAGCGGCAGCCCGTTCCGGCAATCGGTGCTGATCAACGTGGGGGCGCGTGATGGCATTCTCGATGGCTGGGCCACGATGGACGGGATCGGTCTGGTGGGGCGCATCTCCGGCGTGGGCGAGCGCACCGCGCGGGTGATCCTGCTGACCGACACCAACAGCCGGATTCCGGTCACGGTGCAGCCTTCGGGGCAGAAGGGCCTGCTGTCGGGCGACAACACCGCCCTGCCCCCGCTGGAGTTTCTGGAAAAGACCGACGAGGTGCGCCCCGGTGACCGCGTGGTCAGTTCCGGCGATGGCGGCATGTTTCCGGCGGGGCTGCTGGTGGGGCAGGTCGTGATGGGCAATGACCGCCGCCTGCGAGTCAGCCTGAGCGCCGATTACCAGCGGCTGGAATTCCTGCGCGTGCTGCGCAGCCATCAGCTTGCCCCCATCACCGACGCGGGGGCCTTGGTCGCGCCGCCCTTGCTGCCCGACGGGCCCGACACCAGTGGCGCGCTGAACACCGAAGCGATGCCCGCACGCGGCACCCAGCCCGAGGCAGAACCCGCCGCCGATGCAAGCACCGAAACGGATGGCAATGGTGGGTGATGCGCTTCGCTCCAGCGTCTGGTTCTATCGCGGGCTGTTCGTGGCGATCGCGCTTCTGCTTTTGTATCTGCGGCTCTTGCCGCTGGGGTCAGAGGCGGGGGATTGGCCCGGCCCCGACCTCTTGCTGTGCCTGATTTTCGCATGGGCAACGCGGCGGCCCGATTACCTGCCGGTCTGGCTGCTGGCGGGCGTGCTGCTGCTGGAGGACATGATCCTGCTGCGCCCGCCCGGACTGTGGACGGCGCTGGTGGTGGTCGCGGTGGAATTCGTGCGCAACCGGGTGGCGCTGACGCGGGAACTGACGCTGGTGGCGGAATGGTTCATGGTGGCGGGGCTGATGATCGCCTGTCTTCTGGCGTACCGGCTGGCGTTCACGCTATCGTTCCTGCCGCAACCGGCATTCGGCTTTGCCATGATGCAGGTTTTGTGGTCGATCCTGTGTTACCCTGTGGTGGTGGGGGCCAGCCGTCTGGCCTTTGATCTGCGCAAGCCCGCCACGGGCGAAGTCGACAATTACGGACGTAGGTTGTGAGGGGCAGGACGTGAGACGCAGCCCGAAGGAAACCGAAGAAAGCGCCAGTGTCACCCATCGGCGCGCGTTGCTGATGGGCGGCGCGATGACGGCGATGTTTGCCGTGCTGGGCGCGCGCATGCGCTATCTGTCGGTCGATCAGGCCGACCAGTTCAAGCTGCTGGCCGAGGAAAACCGCATCTCGATCCGGCTGATCCCGCCCGCGCGCGGGCTGATCCTTGACCGCAACGGCAAGGTTCTGGCGGGCAACGAACAGAATTACCGTGTGGTGATCACGCGCGAGGATGCGGGCAATGTCGACGAGGTGCTGGCCAAGCTGGCGCATATCATCCCGCTGACCGCCGATGATCTGGACCGCACCACCAAGGAAATGCGCCGCACCAGTTCCTTCGCGCCGATCACCGTGGCGGACCGGCTGACATGGGAAGACCTGTCCAAGATCGCGCTGAACGCCCCTGCCCTGCCCGGCGTCTCGCCCGAGGTGGGCTTGAGCCGCCAATATCCGCGCGACACGGATTTCGCGCATGTGCTGGGCTATGTCGGCCCGGTGTCGGAACGCGATCTGGCAGAGCTGGAAAGCCCCGATCCGTTGCTGCGTATCCCCAAGTTCCAGATCGGCAAGATCGGGGTGGAACGCTGGATGGAGGATGTCTTGCGCGGCCGCGCCGGCACCCGCCGGATCGAGGTGAACGCCGTGGGCCGCGTCATGCGCGAACTGGAGCGGGTCGAGGGGGATCCGGGCTCCGACGTGCGGCTGACCATCGACGCCGACGTCCAGAACTTCATTCAGGCGCGTCTGGGCGACGAATCTGCCGCTGCCGTGGTGATGGATGTGAACAACGGCGATCTGATCGCCATTGTCTCGTCGCCCTCGTTCGACCCGAACCTGTTCGTGCGCGGGATCAGCCACACCGATTACAACACCCTGATGGAGAATGACCACCGCCCGCTGGCCAACAAGACCGTGCAGGGCGTCTATCCTCCGGGGTCCACCTTCAAAATGATCACCGCCCTTGCGGCGCTCGAGGCGGGGCTGATCAACGTCAACACCACCGTGCGCTGCCCGGGCCATCTGGAGTTTGGCGGCCGGCGCTTCCACTGCTGGAAGCGGGCGGGCCACGGGGCGGTGAACCTTGAAAAGTCGCTCGCCGAAAGCTGCGACGTCTATTACTACGACATCGCCCAACGGGTCGGCATCGAAAAGATCGCCGAGATGGGCCGGCGCTTTGGCCTTGGCATCCGCCATGATCTGCCGATGTCGGCGATTGCCGATGGCATCATGCCAAACCGAGCGTGGAAACAGGAACGCCACAAGCAGGACTGGCGCATCGGCGACACCATCAACGCCAGCATCGGCCAGGGCTACGTGCTGACCTCTCCCTTGCAGCTTGCGGTGATGACCGCGCGCATCGCCACGGGCCGCGCGGTGGTGCCGCGCCTTGTGCGCTCGATCGACGGCAAGGAAGTGCCGGTGGAACCCGCGCCCGAGATCGGGATCTCGGAAGAGATCATGCGCAAGATCAGGTCCGGCATGTATGCGGTGATGAACGGCGAGCGCGGCACCGCCACCTCCTCGCGCATCGTGGACGAGGCACTGGTCTGGGCAGGCAAGACCGGCACCAGCCAGGTGCGCAACATCACTGCCGCCGAACGGGCGCGCGGGGTGATTTCCAACGACCAGCTGCCGTGGAACCGGCGCGACCATGCGCTGTTTGTCGGCTATGCGCCCTATACCAACCCGCGCTACGCGGTCTCGGTGGTGGTGGAACACGGCGGCGGCGGCTCCACCGCGGCAGCCCCCATCGCGCGCGACGCCATCCTGCGCGCGCTGAGCGACGGGCTGCCGCCGCTGTCCGCCTATCCGTCCAGCCAGCGCAACCGCATCGCCTCGATGCTGGAAAAGCTGCCCCTGCGCGATGCCGAGGGCCGCGCCCCCGACACCTCGCGCGCATAGGGGCCGCACATGAGCTTTCTGGAATACCGCGTCAAATTCGTGCCCACGGGCCTGCGCAAGGTGCTGCACCTGAACTGGCCGCTGATCGTGCTGGTCACCGCGGTGTCTGCGGTGGGGTGGCTTGCGCTCTACTCCATCGCGGGCGGGCGATTCGAGCCTTGGGCGGGGCGGCAGATGCAGGTCTTCGCGCTCGGCATGGTGGTGATGTTCTTCATCGCCTTCGTGCCGATCTGGTTCTGGCGCAACATGTCGCTTCTGGCCTACGGTGTCTCGGTCGTGCTGCTGCTGGTGGTGGAATTCTTCGGCTCGGTCGGGATGGGCGCACAGCGCTGGATCGAGGTGGGCGGCATGCGCCTGCAACCCTCCGAGCTGATGAAGGTCACGCTGGTGATGATGCTGGCTGCCTATTACGACTGGCTCGATGTGAAAAAGACCTCGCGCCTGTTCTGGGTGCTGATCCCGGTGGTGCTGACCGCGATTCCCACCGTTCTGGTGCTGATGCAGCCCAACCTCGGCACGGCGCTGATCCTGTTGATGATCGGCGGCGCGGTCATGCTGCTGGCAGGGGTCAGCTGGTGGTATTTCGCGGTGGTCGCCACCGGCCTCGTCAGCGTGATCTGGGCGGTGATGGCCAGCCGGGGCACCGACTGGCAATTGCTGCACGACTACCAGTTCCGCCGCATCGACACCTTCCTGGACCCGACATCGGACCCGCTGGGCGCAGGCTACAACATCATCCAGGCGCAGATCGCGCTGGGGTCGGGCGGCTGGAACGGCAAGGGATTTATGCAAGGCACCCAGAGCCGGCTGAACTTCCTGCCCGAAAAGCACACCGACTTCATCTTCACCACGCTGGGCGAGGAATTCGGCTTTGTCGGTGTGTTCAGCCTCTTGGTGCTCTACGCGCTGATCCTTGTGTTCTGCTATGTCTCGGCCATGCAGAACAAGGACCGCTTCTCGTTGCTGCTGATCCTCGGGATCGCCGCCAACTTCTTCTTTTATCTGGCGATCAATCTGGCCATGGTGATGGGGCTGGCCCCCGTCGTCGGCATCCCGCTGCCCTTCCTGTCCTATGGCGGCTCGGCGATGCTGGTGCTTCTGGTGGCCTTCGGCCTGATCCAGAGCGCGCATGTCCACAGACCGAGGTAACGCATGATCATTGTCCTCTTCGCCGCCCCTGACCTCTGGGGCGAATACCGTGACGTGCTGCCCGAGGCGATTGCCCGCGCGGGCGTGACGGCACAGGTGGTGCTCGAGGCTGCACCCGAGACGGTGGATTACATCGTCTACGCCCCCGGCGCGCCGCTGCAGGACTTCACCCCCTTCACCCGCACCAAGGCGGTGCTGTCGCTCTGGGCCGGGGTGGAACGGATCGTCGGCAATCCCACGCTGACCCAACCCCTCTGCCGGATGGTGGACCCGTCGCTGACCGAAAGCATGGTGGAATGGGTGGTGGGCCACACCCTGCGCCACCATCTGGGGATGGACGCCCATATCGTGAACCCCGACCGGCGCTGGAACCCGGTGCCACCGCCGCTGGCCCGCAACCGCCCCGTCACCGTGCTGGGACTCGGCGCACTCGGCACAGCCTGCGCACAGGCGCTGGCGGCGCTGAACTTCCCCGTCACGGGGTGGAGCCGCAGGCCCAAATCCCTGCCCGGCCTGCGCTGCCTTTCGGGGGCCGACGGCCTGCGCGCGGCGCTGACCGGCGCAGAGATCGTGGTGACCCTGCTGCCCCGCACGCCCGAGACGGATAATACGCTCAACGCCGAAACCCTTGCTCTGCCGGCGCGCGGCGCGGTGATCCTGAACCCCGGCCGCGGCCCGCTCATCGACGATGCCGCCCTGCTCGCCGCGCTGGACGAGGGCCAGATCGGCCATGCCACGCTCGATGTCTTCCGGGTGGAACCGCTGCCGCGCGACCATGCCTTCTGGGCCCATCCAAGGATCACGGTCACCCCGCACATCGCCGCCGACACCCGCGCGCCCTCCGCTGCCACCGTCATCGCCGAAAACATCCGCCGCGCCGAAGCCGCAGAACCGCTGCTCCACCGCGTCGACCGTGCCTCGGGCTATTGAGCCAACGGCAACCGGCTGAATCCAATAGAGCGGCTGCGCCGCATTGTTTTTGTCTCGGCTCTGGCCTGCGGCCAACCGCCTCGGAAGATGCGCTCCGCGCGGGAGTATTTGGAAAAGCAGCAAGCCCGCCCTGATTTGCTGCTTTCCAAATACTCTGGGGTGAGCCGCCCCCTTCGGGCGGCGAGGGGCAAAGCCCCTTTGCCCGAGGCGGTTGGCCGCAGGCCAGAGCCGAGACAGGGACAGCGCGGCGCAGCCGCTCCGCTAGAGTTGGCCCGGCACCACCTGATCGGGCGGGCGGTGGCCGTCGGCGAAGGTCTTGATGTTGATGATCACCTTCTCGCCCATCTCGATGCGGCCTTCCAGCGTGGCGCTGCCCATATGCGGCAGCAGCACCACATTGGGCAATTCACGCAGGCGCGGGTTCACCTCGTGGCCATGCTCGAACACATCAAGGCCCGCACCCGCCAGTTCGCCCGCGCGCAGGCCGCGGGTCAGGGCGTTCTCGTCGATCACCTCCCCGCGCGAGGTGTTCACGATCACGGCGGTCGGCTTCATCAGCTTCAGCCGCCGCGCGTTCATCAGGTGGTAGGTCGAGGGCGTATGCGGGCAGTTGATCGACAGGATGTCCATGCGGCTGACCATCTGGTCGAGGCTTTCCCACCAAGTCGCGTCAAGTTCGGCCTCGACGTCAGGACGCAGGCGTTTGCGGTTGTTGTAATGCACCTGCATGCCAAAGGCCCGCGCCCGCCGCGCCACCGCCTGACCGATGCGGCCCATGCCGAGGATACCCAGCCGCTTTCCCCCCAGCCGCGCGCCCATATAGGCGGTAGGCGCCCAGCCCTGCCAGTCGCCTGATTGCATCACGGCCAGTCCTTCGGGGATGCGGCGGGTGACGGCCATGATCAGCGCAAGCGCCATGTCGGCGGTGTCTTCCGTCACCACCCCGGGCGTGTTCGACACCAGGATGCCGCGCTGGCGGGCGGTGGCGACGTCGATATGGTCGACCCCCGCGCCGTAATTCGCGATCAGTTTCAGCTTGTCGCCCGCCTGCCCGATCAGGGCGGCGTCGATCTGGTCGGTGATACAGGGCACCAGCACATCGGCGCGCCGCATGGCCTGGGCCAGTTCCTCGCGCGACATGCGGGTGTCAGGGTCGCGCAATTCGACGTCGAACAGTTCTTTCATCCGCGTCTCGACCGGTTCGGGCAACCGTCGCGTGACTACAACACTCAGCCTTTGTGCGGGCATCATGGGCCTCCCTGGACTTGATCTTGGCGCCTGCCTGAGGGCAAAGTGACGGGAACCGGTGCGGGGCACAAGACCCTATGCAAACAACTCCGGACCGTTGAGCGTTTGCAGCCCCCGGCGGGCTGTGCGATGGCAGAACCAAGAGACCGGGACGCACCCGGCCACAGGCGGATGGTGAACAGCATGCTGAAGGCGATGGTTCTGGGCGTGGCCCTGATCGGGCTGGCCTCCGGGGCATGGGCGCAGACAGTGCGGCCAAAGCCGCGTCCGGTGCCGGTCGCGGCGACGCTGGCGCCGGTGCCTTCGGAAAGAGCAGAGACCGCCGAGACGGAAGAAACCCCGGAGGCCACTGATCTGCCGCTGACCGCGACCGAGGCAACCGGAGCGCCGCCAGCCTCTTTGCCGGCGGGTCCGCCAGCGCCACGCACGGCTGCCGCCGCGCCTCCGCCGCGCGATCCCAACAAGGGGGCCGTGACGAACCTTCCCTTGCCGCGTTTTGTCTCGCTCAAATCGGGCGAGGGCAATGCGCGCCGCGGCCCCGGCCTGTCGCACCGGATCGACTGGGTGTTCACGCGGGTGGGCATGCCGCTCAAGATCACTGCCGAGCATGGCCATTGGCGCCGCGTCGAGGATGCCGAGGGTCTGGGCGGCTGGGTGCATTATGCGCTGCTGTCCGGCGTGCGGTCGGTGATGGTGGCCGATGACATGGCAACCTTCTACAGCCGGCCCGACACCGCGTCGCTCGCGGCCTTTCAGGCCGAGCGCGGCGTGGTCGCGCGCATCATCAGTTGCAAGGACGGCTGGTGCCGCGTTTCGGTCGACAACCAGCGCGGCTGGGCGCCGGTCAGCAGCCTCTGGGGTGTGGGCGCCGACGAGGTGATCGACTGACCGCGCCCGCGCATGGCCGGCGCCCCGTGGCGCGGGGCTCTTGCGCTTGACCTGCGTCTCGGGGTAGCGCATGCCGCCTTTGGCACAGCATGGGGGCGCAGATGGCAACCGAACAGACACGGCTGAACCTGTCGGCGGGACTGGCCTCGGTCACGGTGGCCTCGGTGCTGGTCGCGCTCAAGCTCTGGGCTTTGGGGCAGACAGGGGCCTTGTCTGTGGCCGCCTCTCTGGCCGACAGCGCCATGGACCTGATGGTCAGCCTGATGGCGATGGCCGCGATCTTCTATGCGGCAAAGCCAGCCGACGAGGATCACGCCTTTGGCCACACCTCGGCCGAGGATCTGGCCTCGCTCGGCCAGTCGATCTTCATTCTGGTTTCTGCGGGGGTGATCGCGGTGGCCGCGGTGCAGCGCCTGCTGGCGCCGGTGCCGGACACCCTCTCGCGCGAAGCTGTGGGGATGGGAGTGATGGCGGTGTCCATCTTGCTGACGCTCGGTCTGGTGCTGTGGCAGGGTCGCGTGGCGCGGCGCACGGGCAACAAGGTGGTGGCGGCCGACCGCCTGCACTATCTGGGCGACCTGTTGCCCAATATCGGGGCGATTGTCTCGCTCTGGGCCTCGCGCGCCTTCGGGCTGACGGCGATTGACTCCGTGGTGGCCCTTGCGGCGGCGGGGATGCTCGCGCTCGGGGCGGCGCGCATCGGGCGCGATGCCTTCCATGCGCTGATGGATCGCCGCGCCGATCCGGTCGTTATCGCCGGGATCGAGGCCATCGCCCGCGACTGGCCCGGTGTGCAGGGCTATCACGACATCAAGACCCGCATGGCAGGCAGCCGCATCTTCGTGCAGATTCACATCGAACTTGATGGCGATCTGCCGCTGCGCCGCGCGCATGATATCGGCGCGGGGCTGCGGCGCGCCATTCTGCAGGCCTATCCGCAGGCCGATGTGATCGTCCACAAGGATGTGACCCAGCCTTCACCGCAGGCACATGACCAGACCTGAACCGGCGCGCGCGGATCGGCGCAAAGGTGCCCGTTCAACACCGATGGGGTTTCATGAAATACGCTGCTGTTCTCGATGATCTGGCCGGTTTGGGCGGCGCGAAATGGCGCGTGCACCTGCGCGCCCGCGCGCTCAAGGCCGAGGGGCGGCAGGTGCTGGAGCTGACCATCGGCGAGCCGGACACGCCGCCCCCCGCCGATCTGATGAGGGTGGCACAGGCCGCCCTTGCGGCGGGGCGCACCGGCTATTCCAACGGGCGGGGCGAGCCGGGGCTGCTGGACGCCCTTGCAACCCGCTACAGCACAAGGTGCGGGCGTCCTTTTGGCACCGATCAGTTCCTCTGCCTGCCCGGCACGCAGACCGTTCTCTATCTGGTGCTGCGCGCCCTGGCGGCCAGTGGCGACGAGGTGCTGGTGGGAGATCCGATGTATGCCACCTATGAAGGCGTGATCCGCGCCAGCGGTGCCAGCATGGTGCCGGTGCCGTTGCGGGCCGAACACGGCTTCCGCATGCAGGCGGCGGATGTGGCGGCGCGCATCACGCCCCGCAGCCGCGTCCTGTTCCTGAACACACCGCACAATCCGACGGGCGCGGTGCTGCGCCCCGAAGACATCGCCGCCCTCGGCGAAGTGGCACGCGCGCATGATCTGTGGGTGCTGTCGGACGAGGTTTACGAAGAACTGGTCTTCGACGGCACCACATTCCACTCGCCGCTGTCAGACCCCGATCTGGCCGGGCGGGTGATCGCGGCCTCGTCGATCTCGAAGTCCCATGCTGCGCCGGGCTTCCGCTCGGGCTGGTGCGCGGGGCCTGCCGAGTTCATCGCCCGCGCGCTGCCACTGGCGGAAACCATGCTGTTCGGAAACCAGCCCTTTCTGGCCGATGCCACGGCTGATGCCATCGTCTCGCCCTCCCCCGTCGCACGCGGAATGGCCGCGCGCTATGCGGCACGGGCCGCGCGGCTGGCCGGGGCGCTCGACGGGGTGGCGGGCCTGCGGGTGCACCGGCCCGATGCAGGCATGTTCGCCCTGCTCGATGTGCGCGCCAGCGGGCTGTCAGGCGAGGCTTTCGCACTGGCGCTGCTGGAGGCAGAGGGCGTCGCCTGCATGCCGGGAGAGAGTTTCGGCAACGGTCTGGCGGGCTGGCTGCGGATCAGCCTGACACAGCCCGATGCGGTGCTGGAGGAGGCAGCCGCACGCATCGCCCGATTCGCGCAAGCGGCGGGATAGACGGCGGCGCCTGCACCCGCCGCACCGCCCTGCGCCCGGCATTTGGCCTGCCAGACCCCCGCGGAACCACGGCCCTGCCCCCGCCGCAAGTCAGGCCATCTGCGGGCAAAGCAAGACAGCAGCCCCGCCAAGCCACTGAAAACATTGATGCTATCCCATAACATCGCCGCGTTTTTGCCTAACGCGGGGGGAAGGCGCATCTGTTGTCCCATCACAGCGGCGCTCTGCTCAGCCCCGCGATCTCTGGGAAAGGAAACCCGATGTTCAGAACTGCAAAGACCACGGCGATTGGTGCTGTCACCGCCCTGTCGATCGCGCTGACCGCAGCCGCGCCTGCGCATGCGCTTGGCAAGAACGAGCGCAACTTCATCAAGGGCGTGGCCGCTGCCGTCATCGTCGGCGCGCTGATCAACGAGGCGCAGGCCCGCGCCCCGCAGCCGCAGCCCGTCTATCGCCCCGCGCCGCAGCCGCAGCCGGTCTATCGACCCGCACCGCAGCAGCCGCCGGTCTACACCCGCCCGCACAATAACCACTACCAAAGCACCAGTGGCCGTGTGATCGGCTCCAACACCTCGGTCCATGCGACGGTGGCGGCACAATCCTTCAACAGCTATTCCGCCGCCGAGCGCCGCGCGATCCAGAGCCGCCTGCGTGCCTTTGGCTATTACACCGGCGCGGTTGACGCGGCCTTTGGCCCCGCCACCTATCGGGCGGTCGTGGCCTATGCCCGCGACACCGGCGGCGAGCGGCAGCTGGAAAGCCGCGCCGGCGCCTTCGGGGTCTATGACAGCCTGATCTACTGATCGGGACAACCGCCATAGCGTCCGGTCACTCTGTCCCCCGTGACCGGACGCTTCCCGCGCCCCGGCCCGTCCCCGGCCGGGGCGCACATCCCCTGCACCAGATCGGGGTTCTGACCTGACCGCTGCCTGAGCCCCCAGCCTTGCAAGCAGCGGCAGGCAGGCACGGCGCTCCGGTCTCTCTCGGACCGGAGCGCCGGTTTTCCAGACCAGAGCAGATGCGTAGGACGGAGTTTTTCCAGTTGCCCGATTTTTTGCCCGACCTGCTGCCAAGGATTGCCCCCCGGCCTGCGTCTGACCTATCGTGATGCTGATGGAAACGCTGGATGAAACCCTTGCTCTGGCCGCCGCTGGCGGGGACCGTGCCGCCTTTGCGGCCTTGGTGACACGCCATTATGACCGCATCTTCGCCTTGGCATGGCGACTGACCGGCAGCCGCGCCGAAGCCGAGGATCTGGCCCAAGAGATTTGCGCCGCCCTGCCGCACCGCCTGCGCGGCTGGCGGGCCGAGGCGCGCTTTACCACATGGCTCTACCGCGTGGTCGTGAACGCGGCCCATGACGCCCGCCGCCGCGCCGCCGCGCGCAGCCGTGCCGCCGATGGCTGGGGCAACTGGGAACTCGCGCGGCAAGACGCAATCGCCGAGGACCGCGCCGCGCAGGACTGGCTGGCCGAGGCCATGAGCCGCCTTCCGGCGGAATTGCGCGACACGGTCGCCCTCGTCCTTGGCGAAGAGATGACACAGGCCGAGGCCGGGGCGGTGCTTGGCCTGTCCGAAGGCACCATCGCATGGCGGATGTCCGAGGTGAAGAAACGGCTGCGCAGCATGGCCGCCGAGGAGGCAAAGGCATGACCCGCGACCCCGAGCTTGACCGTCTGAAGGCCGCGCTTGCCGCCGCCCCTGCAAGCGATCCCGAGGCCAAGGCCGCCGCGCTGGCGCGTGCGCTGGAGTCATTCGAAAATTCGGCCCTTGCGCGCCAAGGATCAGCCCCGCCTCTGCGTTCCAACCCCGGCCGCCCCGCGCGGGCGGGGCTTGCAAATGGAGTGCGCAAGATGCTGGATGCCCTGAAGCTGAAACCTGTTCTGGCTGCGACCACATCGGTTGCGGCGGTGGCGGTCGGATTGATCGTGGTCTTGCCGCAGACAGATGGCTTGCCCCCCACGCAAAATCCCGCGCCCGTCACCGCCGCTGCGCCAGAGGCAGAGCCGGCGGCAAATCGTGCGGCAGACGCCGCAGCAGCACCCGTCACCGAACCCGTGGCCGAAGCCGCACCCGCCTCTGCCGCGCCAATGGCCCGCAAGGCCGCGCCCGACTCCGCCGTGGCCGAGCTTGCCCCTCCCACCCCGATGCTCGCCGCGCCGATGGCAGAGGGCGCCGTTTCCGAGACCATCGGCCAAAGCGGGGACAACACCGAGGCTTTCGCCAATGCCCCGCCAAATCCGGTGCAGGTGGTGCGCGAAGCCCCCGTTTCGACCTTCTCGGTCGATGTCGACACCGCCTCTTATGCGGTGGTGCGAAACAGCCTTCTGGCCGGAGCCTTGCCCGACCCCGAGGCGGTGCGGGTCGAGGAGATGGTGAACTACTTCCCCTATGCCTATCCCGCCCCGGAAGTCGGAGAGCCGCCCTTTCTGCCCACGGTGACGGTGGTGCCGACCCCTTGGAACGCAGGCACGCGGCTGGTGCATATCGCCTTGCAGGGACGCTTGCCCGATGTGGCGGCACGGCCTGCGCTGAACCTTGTGTTCCTGATCGACACCTCCGGCTCGATGGATGATCCGGCCAAACTGCCCCTGCTGCGCCAGTCGCTCGCGCTGACGCTGGCCGAGTTGCGCCCCGAAGATCAGGTGGCCATCGTTGCCTATGCCGGATCGGCGGGCGAGGTGCTGCCCCCCACCCCCGCCAGCGAACGCGGCGCGATCCTCGATGCGCTGAACCGTCTGCAGGCAGGCGGCGCGACTGCCGGAGCCGAGGGGCTGGCGCTCGCCTATCGTCTGGCCGAAAGCATGACCGCAGCGGGCGAGGTCAGCCGCGTTCTCTTGGCTACCGACGGCGACTTCAACGTCGGCGTCGATGATCCCGAAGGGCTGGCCGCCTATGTCGCCCGCAAGCGCGGCAGCGGTGTGTACCTGTCGGTTCTGGGCTTTGGCCGCGGCAATCTGGATGATGCCACGATGCAGGCCCTTGCACAGGCCGGAAACGGCACGGCAGCCTATATCGACACGCTGCAAGAGGCGCGCAAGGTGCTGGTGGACCAGCTTACGGGGGCGCTGTTCCCGATTGCCGATGACGTGAAGATCCAGATCGAATGGAACCCCGCCGAGGTCGCGGAATATCGGCTGATCGGCTATGAAACGCGCGCCCTGCGGCGCGAGGATTTCAACAATGACGCGGTGGATGCGGGCGACATCGGCGCAGGCCATGCGGTGACCGCGCTCTATGAAGTGACCGCACCGGGAAGCCCCGCGCTGCTGCATGATCCCTTGCGCTACGGCACCGCCGTCGCCGATGCGATGGCCGAAGGCACCGAAGCAGCCCCGTCCGAGGCTGGCGCGGCCGAACTGGGCGTCTTGCGCCTGCGCTACAAGGCCCCGCGCGAAACCGTCAGCGCATTGGTCGAGCGCCCGATCCTCGCCGGAGAGATCGACGAGGCCCTCCTGCCCGAGGTGCGCTTTGCCGCCGCCATCGCAGGCTTTGGCCAGTTGCTGCGCGGGTCGGTCTATCTGGGCGACTGGGGCTGGGAACAGGCGATCGCCCTCGCCGAGGCGAACCGTGGCGAAGACCGCTTTGGCTACCGGGTCGAGGCGGTCAACCTCATGCGGCTGGCGCAATCGCTGGCGCGCTGACAACGGGGAGGGTGGCACGGTGATCACAGAGCCCGCGGCCTTTTTCACCGACGGATGCGGGCGCTGCAACCGCTTTGGCACAGACGCATGTTCGGCCCGCCTGTGGCGTGACGGACTGGCGGCCCTGCGCCGCATCTGCCGCGCGGCGGGACTTGAGGAAGCGGTGCGCTGGGGCCACCCCTGCTATCGCCATGCGGGGCGCAACATAGCGATCATCGGCGCATTCCGGGATGATTTCCGGCTGTCCTTCTTTGACGCCGCCCTTCTGCGCGATCCCCAAGGCGTGCTGGAAAAGCAGGGGCCGATGACACAGCACGCCGACATGATCCGCTTTGCCGATGCAGGGCGCGTTGCCGCTCTGGAAGGGGTGATCCTCGCCTATCTGCGCGAAGCGATGGATCATGCCGAGGCGGGCCGCCGCCCCGAAAAGACAGAGAAGCCGCTCGACCTGCCGCCCGAGCTTGTCAGCGCGCTGGACAGCGACGCGGAACTGGCCGAGGCCTTTCACCGCCTGACCCCGGGGCGCCAGCGCAGCTATGTGATCAACCTGTCGGGCGCCAAGGCCACCGCCACCCGGCAGGCGCGGATCGCACGGTTCCGCAGCCATATCCTTGCCGGAAAGGGCGCGACCGAACGCTGACCGGCCTATGCAAAGGCCCGCCGGACATAATCCGGCGGGCCAGTTTCAACGGAAGTGGCGCGGTATCAGACCGTGGTGGCTTCCAGCGCCTTGGCCTGCAGATCGGCAGGACGGGCGATCTCGATGCGGCGGGGCTTCAGCGCCTCGGGCGTCTCGCGGATCAGGTCGATGTGCAGCATCCCGTGTTCATGGGTCGCTCCGGTGACGCGCACATGATCGGCAAGTGCAAAGCGGCGCTCGAAGGCGCGGGTGGCAATGCCGCGATGCAGGTAGGTCTTGCCCTCGGCCTCGGGGGCCTTGCGGGCGGTCACATGCAGCGCGCCGTCCTTCACTTCGACAGACAATTCGTCGGGCGTGAAGCCTGCCACGGCAACCGAGATGCGGTAGGCATCTTCAGCCGTTTTTTCGATGTTATAGGGGGGATAGGTGGGCTGGGCCACATCCGCGGAAAGCGCGCGGTCCATCAGGTCGGCAATGCGGTCAAAGCCAACGGTGGCGCGATACAGCGGGGCAAGGTCAAAGCTACGCATGGGTCATCCTTTTCAAAAGCGATGCGTGATGATGGCCCCCGGTGAGGGCGGGCCGATGGGTCATCCGGGCCCGTTGTGGCACCCGGACACAGCAAAGTTAGGAAGGCCAAAACCGCGTTTCAAGAGGGGCCGGAGGCCAATCCCGACGCCCGCAAGAGGGTCAGTTTCCCGGCGGGCGCAGGAAGCGCGCGCCGCCCGCACTGCGCACGGATGCGGCCGGACCGATGCGACGGGCGGCGGGCGGCGCGGCTGCCACGCCGATGACCGCACGTCCGGCCCGCAACTGCGCCTTGAGATCGGCCACCAGCGCGGGCAGTTCCATGCCATAGGCCACGGTTCCCTGCCCGTCCCGCACACCGCCCGAGATGATCGAGACAATGCGCGCCCGCCCCCGGCTGCGGTCAAACACAGGCGCGCCGGACGAGCCGACAGACACATCGCAATCCACCGCGATCAACCCCTCTTGCCGCCCCAGCACGCGGCAGGCGCGCTGCCAAGACAAAGCCTCTGTGCGGCCCTCGGCATAGGAAACCACGCTCACCTCGGCCCCTGCACCGGGACTGTCGACGGCAAAGGGCGGCGCAAGCGCGGTGGGAATCGCATCGGACAGTTCCAGCAGGGCCACGTCATGGCGCACCTGCGCGGCATCGGCGCGGCCATCGGCTCCGGGCCGATAGCGGGCATGGGCAGTGGCCCGCGCCACCCGCGCCTCGGCCACCGACAGCCCGTCAGCCAGCCCCGCGCGAAAGGTGATCTGCCCTATGGCGACGGGTGCCCCATCGGGACCAAACAGGCAATGCGCCGCCGTCAGCACCAGATCGGCGGCAATCAGCGTGCCGGTGCAACTGTGCGCCCCCGCGACATCGACCCGCCCCACCGCCTTCCAGCTTGCAATCTGCTCGGCCCGCGTCAGCCGCTCCAGCCCGCTGTTCTGCGCCTGCGCCGCGCCCGCGCCCGGTGCTGCGAACAGCGCCAGCACAAGACACAGACAGAGCGCGCGGCTCATGGCTGCACGAACTTGCCGCCCGATCCGCCGGACAGCACGCGCACATTCCCCGGTCGCAGCGACGAACCCGAAGCCGCCAGCTTGCCGCGCAGAAACTCCACATGATCGGCGAGGGGCGTGCCCAGCGACACCTTCTCGCCATCCACCTCGGCCTTGGCCGAAATCACCGAGACGATGCGCAACGTCCCGTCCCGAAAAGAAAACACAGGCGCGCCGGACGATCCGAAATCCACATCGCAAGACAGCACCAGCGTGTCAAACAGCGTCCCCCCCGGCTTGACGACCACGCCGGCCCGCAGGACCGACTGCCGCCCCAGCACGCGGCAAACCTGTTGCAGCGACGGGGCCTCGGCCCTGTCCTGCGCGTAAGAGACCACGCCCACCTCATCCCCGGTCTGGGGCCGTGCATCGGTGGCATAGGGGCGCACCGAAGTCAGGCGGATCGGTTGGTCAAGCTGCAAAAGCGCCAGATCGAAGGGCACACGATCCGCACTTTCGCGCCCGCCATAGACATATTCCGGATGCGCCAGCGCCTGCCGCACCCCGCGATAGGCCACCGCCCGCCCGTTGCGCCAGCCCGCCAGAAACTGCATGTCGCTTGCGTTGATGCTGACCCCGCTCGTCTTGTCAAACAGGCAATGCGCCGCCGTCAGCACCAGATCTTCGGCAATCAGCGCTCCCGTGCAAAAGCCCCGGTCCCCCAGATTGATCCGCCCCACCGCCTCCCACCCGCGCGAGTCATCGCCGGTCTGCAGGCTGCGCAGGCCCATATCCTGTGCCTCGGCAGCCCCCGTCAGCACCAGCCCGAACAGAGCGAAGGCCAAAGCGCGAATGATCTGCATATCCCCTCCGTAACCGATGCAAGAGCGGTGACAGCCCAGTTTGGCGGATTTGTGGCCAAGTGTGGGCCGAATGACCAGTGCCGTTTTACAACCCGCAGCCGAGCTTGCCCAAGCGCGGCATGGAAGCTACGGTTCCTGCGCGGCGTAACAATTTTCAGTCAGGAAATGCTTATGCGAAGATCACTCCTCACAGCCCTTCCGCTTGCGCTCGCCCTTGCGGCACCGGTCGCGGCTGATCCCGCCGTTGGGCTAGGTGTAACCTTCACTTGGGGCGGCGGCCAGCGGGGCGACACCGGTATCGGCCTGCGGGTGTTCTCCAATGACGAACGCGGCAAGTTCGCGGGGGCGATCGGCGCCGATTACCTGCTGCGCTCGCAGCGCCTCCGCCCGAATCTGGGCGTCGCCTATCTGGCATCGAAAAGCTACGTCGGGATGGACATCGGCTTTGGGTTCGGCGGCGAAGGTGTGGATGTCGGCGTCGGGCTCGGGCTGGCCAACACCCGCAAGAAAGCCGCCCCCGCCGCCGCGCCAGTCACCCCGCCGCCCTCCTTCGTCGAGCCAGTCACCGAGCCTTCGCCGGTTGTCACCGCCGCCCCTGCCGCGGAGTAACCGGCGCCTCCGCTCAGCCCTGAGCCTGCAGCGCGCGGGGCTTCGGCCCGCCGGTGGCCCAGTCCAGCAGTTCCACCGTGTGCACCACCGGCACTCCGGTGCCCGACCCGATCTGCATCATGCAGCCGATGTTTCCGGCGGCAATCACATCGGGCGAGCGTGCCTCCAGCGTCTGCACCTTGCGCGCCTTCAGTTGCTGGCTGATCTCGGGCTGGAGCAGGTTGTAGGTCCCCGCCGAGCCGCAGCACAGATGGCTGTCCGCCGGTTCCACCACTGTGAACCCCGCCCGCTTGAGCAGATCCTTGGGCAGCGTCTTGATCTGCTGGCCGTGCTGCAGGCTGCAAGCCGCATGATAGGCCACCTTGATCCCCTTGGGCGCGCCTTCGGGCAGGCCCAGCTTGGTCAGCACCTGCGAGACATCCATCGCCAGCCCCGCAATGGTGGCGGCATCCCCGGCCAGCGGGTCATCGCGGAACATATGCCCGTAATCCTTCACCGTGGTGCCGCAGCCCGAGGTGTTGATGACAATGGCATCAAGGCCGCCCGCCGCCTTTTCCGCCATCCACGCCCGGATATTGGCCGCCGCCGAGGCATGCGACTGGTCGGCCTTGCCCATGTGATGCGTCAGCGCCCCGCAGCAGCCCGCGCCTTTGGCCACCACAACCTCGGCCCCCAGCCGCCGCAGCAGGCGGATGGTGGCATCGTTGATATCGGTGTTCAGCGCCCGCTGCGCACAGCCCGTCAGCAAGGCCACCCGCATCCGTTTCGGCGCTACGGCGGCAAACACCTGCGGGTCGTCATTGCGGCTGACCGGCGGGATCTTCGCTCCCGCCATGTCCAGCATCGCCCGCAGCCGCGCATCCGGCACCAGCCGCCGGAAGGGCCGCGCCACCTTGGCCCCCAGCATCGCCACGCGGAACCGCATCGGATGCGGGATGATCCAAGCCAGCACCGCGCGCAACATCCGGTCCATCATCGGGCGCTTGTAGGTCGTCTCGATATACTCGCGCGCGTGGTCCACCAGATGCATGTAATGCACGCCGCTCGGGCAGGTGGTCATGCAGGCCAGACAGGACAGGCAGCGGTCGATATGCTTGACCGTCTGCGCATCGGCGGGGCGACCCTGCTCCAGCATGTCCTTGATCAGGTAGATCCGCCCGCGCGGGCTGTCGAGTTCATCGCCCAGAACCTGATAGGTCGGGCAGGTCGCCGTGCAGAACCCGCAATGCACGCAGGTGCGCAACACCTCGTTGGCGCGGGCGATGCCGGGGTCGCGCAATTGCTCGGGGGTAAAGGTTGTCTGCATGTCAGGCGTCCATCAAGCCAGGGTTCAAAAGGCCGCGCGGGTCAAACTTGGCCCGCAGGCCGTGCGTCAGCGCCGCCACGCCGGGTGCCTCGGGGTGGAACGCGCCCGGCCCCGCGCCGCGCACCCGCGTCGCATGGCCCTGAAAGGCCCCCAGCCGCGCGCGCAGGTCGTCGCCTTCAACGCACAGCGCCCAGATCAGGCCGCCGCCCCAGTCATACAGCACCGCCTCCACCTCCATCCGCGCCACGATCTCCGGCGCATCCGACGGCTTGACCGACAGCCGCCAGACATCGCCCGCGCGGCCCTGAAACGGCGCCACATCGCGGATCGCGGCCCAGCGGTCGGTGCCATCCTCCACCTCCACCGCGCCGAACGCCGCCAGATGCCGCCGCAACGCCTCCGCCCGATAGGCGACCGAGGCGGCAAAACCCTCGATCCGCAGATACGTCCCCTGCCCCGGCCAATGCGCCGCCCCGTTCACCTCGAAGGGGGAGCCGAGCGCCGCCGCCATCGCCTGCACCGCCTGCCGGTCGCTCAAGCCCGGCAAGATCAGCGTCGCCCCCGCCTCCGGCACCGGCAGCAGCTTGAAGCTCACCTCGCTCAGCACGCCCAGCGTGCCCCATGATCCGGCCAGCAGCTTGACCAGATCATAGCCGGTGACATTCTTCATCACCCGCCCGCCGTTCTTGATGATGGTGCCGGCCCCATCCACAAAACGCACCCCGATCAGGCTGTCCCGGCAGGCCCCCACCTGCACCCGTCGCGGCCCGCTGGCATTGGCGGCCACCACCCCGCCCAGCGTGCTCTCGCCCGTCCGCCCCAGCAGGCCGCGCAGGTCCGGCACCTCGAACGGCAACCGCTGCCCCTCTGCCGCCAGCAGCGCCTCGACCTCTGCCACCGGCGTCCCCGCGCCTGCGACCAGCGTCAGCGCGCCGGGTTCGTACAGCACCACCCCGGAAAGCCCCGAGGTTTCCAGCACCTCCCCCGCACAGGTGCCAAGGCTGCGGGTGCCACCGCCCTTCACACAAAGCGGCCCCTTGGCCGCGCGGATGATCTCGGCCAGTTCGGCCTCAGAGCTGGGCTGCATGGATTGCTGCTTTCAAAATACTCTCGGGGGGTCCGGGGGGCAGACAGCCCCCCGGCGGTTCAGGCAAAACCACGGTCGGTCAGGCCGCGCGGCGGCTGGCGGTGGCGTCCAGCGGGAACACCTTGGCGGGGTTTAGCAGCCATCTGGGGTCAAACACATCCTTGACCTTCAACTGCGCCTCCAGATCGTCGGGCGCGAACTGCACCGACATCAGATCGCGCTTTTCGATCCCCACGCCATGCTCGCCGGTCAGGCAACCGCCCACCTCGACGCAGAGCCGCAGGATATCGGCCCCCAGCGCCTCGCAGCGCTCCAGATCGCCGGGCTTGTTGGCATCGAACAGGATCAACGGGTGCATGTTGCCGTCGCCGGCATGGAACACATTCGCCACATCCAGCCCGATCTCTTTCGACATCTCGCCGATCCGGCGCAGCACGTAAGGCAGGCTCGATACCGGAATCGTGCCATCAAGGCACATGTAATCATTGATCTGCCCCATCGCGCCAAAGGCCGATTTGCGGCCCAGCCAGATGCGCTTGGCCTGGTCCTCGTCTGCCGCCTCGCGGAACTCCACCGGATTGTGGCGCAGCGCGATGGTCTTGATCAGCGCCAGTTGTTCGTCAATCTCGGCGGGGCTGCCCTCGACCTCGATGATCAGCAGCGCCTCGCACATCGGATAGCCCGCCTTGGCAAAGGCCTCGGTGGCCTCGATGCAGGGGCGGTCCATGAATTCGATGGCCACCGGCAGCACGCCCGCCTTGATGATGTCGGAAACGCATTCCCCCGCCACCTCGTTGCTGTCAAAGCCCACCAGCACGGGCCGCGCGCCTTCGGGCTTGGGCAGGATGCGCAAGGTCGCCTCTGTCACCACGCCAAGCTGCCCCTCCGACCCGCAGATCACGCCCAGCAGGTCCAGCCCGCCCGCATCCATATATGGCCCGCCGATCTCCACCACGGTGCCATCCATCTGCACCAGCGTCACCCCCAGCAGGTTGTTGGTCGTCACCCCGTATTTCAGGCAATGCGCCCCGCCCGAGTTCATCGCGATATTGCCCGCAATCGCGCAGGCAAGCTGGCTTGACGGGTCTGGCGCGTAGAAAAACCCGTCGGCTTCCACCGCGCCGGTCACCGACAGGTTGGTGCGCCCCGTCTGCACCCGCACGAAACGGTTGTCGTAATCGGTCTCCAGCACCGCGTTCATCCTCGCGACGCCCAGCACCACGCAATCGGCGGTCGGCAAGGCCCCGCCCGCCAGCGACGTGCCCGACCCGCGCGGCACCACCGGAACCCCTTCGGCATGGCACAGCCGCAGCACCGACGCCACCTCGGCGGTCGTGCGCGGCAGAACCACCGCCAGCGGCGGGCAGCGATAGGCGGTCAGCGCATCACATTCATAGGCCCGCGTCTCGGCCTCGTCCGAGATCACGGCATCGGCAGGCAAGAGACCGTGCAGCGCGGCCACAATCCGCGCCTTCGCCGACAGCACCATCGTATCGGGGGGGGGCATTTCCATGAGCGTTCCCTGATCTTGCATTCCTCCCGCGCACTCTAGCGCATAAATTGGTAAAGTGAAATAACCAATTTTCAGCCCGCCCCGATCCCAGGCAAAAGCACAAATTGTCATGGGAAAGCACGCGGCGGCGGGGTAAGCTTGGCGCATGACACCGATGCTTTCCAGCCTTTCGCTTGACCGTCCCGATGCTATCGCGCTCGCCGCGCTCATCCTGACATGGCTCCTCACCGGCTGGCTGGTCGAGCATCCGCCCAATTCCCGCCCTTCGGTTTCGGCGCTGATGGCGGGTTACCGGCGCGACTGGATGCGCCAGTTCGTCACCCGCACCCCGCGCATCTTCGATGCCAACATCATCGACTCGCTGCGGCAAAGCACCGCCTTCTTTGCCTCGGCCTCGATGATCGCCATCGGCGGCGGCGTCGCGCTGATCGGCAATGTGACCAAGCTCGAAGGTCTGGCGCATGACCTGACGATCGAGGCCGCAGGCGTGCGGGTCGAACTCAAGATCATCCTCGTGCTGCTGTTTCTGGCCAACGCGCTGCTCAAGTTCGTCTGGGCGCACCGGCTCTTCGGCTATTGCGCCATCCTGATGGCGGCGGTGCCCAATGACAGCGATGATCCGCTGGCCTATGCGCGGGCCGGACAGGCGGCGGAAATCAACATCACCGCCGCCAAAAGCTTCAACCGCGGCCTGCAATCCATCTACTTCGCACTGGCCGCGATCACATGGCTGCTGGGGCCCGTGGCCTTGCTGGCCGCCACCGCCATCACCTCCTTCGTGCTCCTGCGCCGCGAATTCGCGTCGCTGTCGCGGATGGTGATGCTCTCGCGCTGACTACGCCAGCTTGCGCGCGCCCCGCCGCCCCTCGATCAGCCAAGCGGCAATCGCCGCCACCGCCACCAGCAGCAGCCAGACCCAACCCGGCAGCAGCGCCGCCACCCGCACATCCTGTGTCACATAGGCCCCGCGCGGGGTGATCCCGATCCAGCCGCGCCCCGAGGCCGGACGCCCCTCGCGCACGGTCCGCACGTCCGGCAGCCCGTCCGACAGCCGCAGCACCCCGCCATTCGTCGCCCCCACCGCCTCTGCCAGCACCTCGCCCGAGGCAATGGTCTGCACGAATTCACGCGGCGAGGATGGCCCGATCGCCACCACCCGGCTCAGATCGCCCTGCTCCATCCGGTATAGCCCGACCGTGGGCGCCTCGAACACGCCCTCGTGCCGACCGGGAGAAACCTCGGTCAGCGCCAGCGCCGTTTCCGTGCCGTCCGGTCCGGTGATGGTCACATCTCCGGGCGGGGTTTCCTCAATGCTGCGCCGCGTCACCGTCAGGCTCTGGCCCGACACGGTGGCCGACAGGGTTTCTTCCTCCAGCTCCGGCTCTTTCAGCATCCAATGCGCCAGCCGCCGCAACAGCTCCAGCTGCGGCCCGCCGCCTTCATACCCGCGCCCCCACAGCCAGGCATGATCCGAGGCAAGAATCGCCACCCGCCCCGCATCCACGCGGTCAAGGATCAGCAAGGGCCGCCCTTCAGGCCCTTCCATCACCACCTGCCCTGCGCGCGGCACCACATCGACCATGCGGAACCAGCGGCCCCAGCCGCCCTCGGGGGCCAGCGCCTCCAGCCCCTCGGTCACCGGATGGCGGCGGCCAAGGTCGGTCAGCGCAGGCTGGAAGCCGCCTTCGATCACCCGCGCCGTCGGATCGGCGGGCAAGATCTGCGCCAGCGGCGACCGCCACAGGCTGTCGACCGCGCCATATTCCGGCCCCGCCGCCACCAGCACCGTGCCGCCACCGCGCACATAGTTCACGATGTTTTCCATGTAGGACATCGGCAGGATGCCCCGCATGGAATAGCGGTCGAAGACGATCAGATCGAATTCCTCGATCTTCTCGACAAACAATTCCCGCGTGGGAAAGGCGATCAGGGACAGTTCGGAAACCGGAATGCCATCCTGCTTTTCCGGCGGGCGCAGGATGGTGAAATGCACGAGGTCCACACTCGCATCCGATTTCAGCAGGTTGCGCCAGACGCGTTCACCCGCATGCGGCTCGCCGCTCACCAGCAGCACCCGCAAACGGTCGCGCACGCCGTTGATCTGCACAACGGCGGCATTGTTGCGGTCGGTCAACTCGCCCGTCGCGGTGGCCACGGTGAATTGCAGCACGTTCATCCCGCCATGCGGCAGCGTGACCGGCAGTTCCAGATCCTCCCCCACCGGCACACGGTAGGTTTGCGGTTCGTCGGCATCAACCGCGATGGTCAGTTCCGCCAGCGGGCTGATGTCGGCAGGCACCGCGCCCTGATCCTCGATACGCAGGGTCAGCATCACCTCTTCGCCCAGGATGGCAAAGGCGGGCGCGTTCTTGATGATCAGGCGGCGGTCCCAATCCTCGGGCTCTCCGGTCAGCAGCAGGTGCAGCGGCGCGGGCACGTTCGGCGCAAGCTCCAGATCATGCACCTGCCCGTCGCTGATGATCACCGCCCCAGCCACACGCGCGCGCGGCTCCTCGGCCAGCGCCTCGGCCAGCGCGGTCATCGCCAGCGTGCCGGCATCCTCCGGCCCGTCGCCCACGCGGGTGACGCGCAATTCGGTATTCTCCAGCGCCGCCACCTCTGCCTGCAAGGCGGCCAGCGCCCTCGCGGTCTGCTCGGGGCGGCCTGCAAGCTGCTGGCTGGCGCTGTCATCGACCACCGCGATCACGATATCGGATTGCGGCGCGCGGTCCTCTTCCTGCAAGGCCGGATTGGCCAGCGCCAGCAGCACCACGCCCGCCGCCACCGCCCGCAACCACCAGCCCGACAGGCCGCGCAGCACGGCCAGCGCCAGCAGCACCACGGCAAAGGCCAAGGCCCCCCACAGCATCGGCCACGGGATCAGCGGGGCGAAGATAAGGCTTTGTGTCATTGTCCCAACCTGTCCAGCAGCGCAGGCACATGGACCTGATCGGATTTGTAGTTGCCTGTCAGCACATGCATGATCAGGTTGACGCCAAAGCGGTAAGCCATCTCGCGCTGCCGCTCTCCGGCAAAGCCGCGCCCCACCGGCAACAGCGGCGCGCCGCTGTCGGTCACCGCCCAGGCCGAGGCCCAGTCATTGCCGCCGATCACCACCGGCGTCACCCCGTCATTGAGGTTGCGAAACGGCATCCCCTCCACCTGCTCGGCATCCGGCGGCGCGGCTTCCACCCAGACCGCCCCGCGCGCATGACGTCCGGGGAAGTCCTGAAGCAGATAGAAGGTGCGCGTCAGCACATGATCCACCGGCATCTGCTCCAGCGGCGGAATGTTCAAGCCCGCGGCCAACCGCTGCAGATGCTGCGCCTCGGGCGACGATCCGCCCGCAAGATCGGCGTCTCGGGTATCAAACAGGATCATCCCGCCAGTGCGCAGGTAATCGTTCAGCTTGGAATAGGCCTCCGCCGAGGGCAGCGGCTGCGCGGTCGACACCGGCCAGTAGAGAAAGGGGAAGAAGGCCAGTTCATCGGTTTCGATGTTCACCCCGATCGGCGGGTCCGGCTCGATAGAGGTGCGCGCCCACAAAATCTCGCCCAGCCCGGTCAGCCCGCGCGCCGCCGTGTCATCCAGCCGCGCATCGCCCGTCAACACATGCGCCAGCACCAGCCCCGTCGTCGCCTGCAGGGCAAAGGCATCATCGGCGGGCGCCTGTGCCTGCGCCTGCGCGTCCGGCGTAACCAGCAGCAACGCCGCCAGCACCGCCGCCCCGCGCGCAAAGCCGCCCAAGCGGCCCGAAACAAACAGCGCCGCCAGAATGTCCAGCATCAACAGCGCCAGTGCGCCCGACAGGAACGCGCCCTTCAGCGCCTGTTCCGGCGGCGTCTCCAGCCCTTCGATCACCGTGCCCTGCGGCCATGCGGCGGCCACCAGCGTCGTCTCGGCGCCGATCACGTTCAGCGCCACCCGCCGGTCGGCCCCGGCATAAAGACCCGGCGGCTGCTCCGGCCCCGGTCCTGCGGCCATCGCCTGCGCCAGCACCTCGCCCGCCTGCCCCGGCAGATCGCCTGCATCGCGCAGCTGGCCATAGGCGTCCAGCACCACCTCGGGCACCCATGTCTGCCCCGCCAGATCGGCGGCTTCGGGTGCTGCGGGGCGGGTCGACACCGCCAGCCGCTCCAGCATCGACATGAACAGCCCTGACAGCGGCAGCGTCGACCATTCCGCATTGGCGGTCACATGCACCAGCACGACCTGCCCCTGCCCCACCACCTTGCGCGTGACCAAGGGCGTGCCGTCGGCCAGCGCCGCAATCGTGCGCTCGGCCAGCGTCGGGTCGGGCTGGGCCAACACCTGCGCGGTCACCGCCACATCGGCAGGCAAGGGCAGGCCATGAAACGGCGACTCTTCGGGGAAAGGCGCCAGCGCCTTCGGCTCGCCCCAACTCATCGCGCCGCCCACGCTGCGCCCCCCTTCGCGCAAGCGCACCGGCATCAGCGGGTCTTCACTCATCCGGCTGACATCGCTCGCCGCCAGTTGCGGACCGGCAAAGCGCAGCAACAGCCCCCCCGTATCCAGCCAATCCAGCAGCGCATCGGTGTCGGATTGCGACAGCCGCGCCACATCGGCCATGATCACCACATCGGGCGAGGCCAGCAGCATGTCGCGCAGCCCCCCCTCCATCAGGTCGGCCACAGGCTCCAGCGCCTGCCGCAGATAGTGCAGCGGAGACAGCAGTTGCAGCCCCTCGCGGTCCGCGCCACCGCCGATCAGCGCCACCTTGCGCCGCTTCAGGCTGTCATCCGTCAGGCTCACAGCACCCGCGCTGCGCAGGCCCGCAATCTCGAAGCGGGTGATCCGGTTGCGCAATTCGGGCGGCAGCGACAGCGCCGCCTCGGCCCGCGCGTCACCGCCGCCAAACTCCAGCGCGATCCGCGCAAGCTCACGCTCCACCCCCGCCGGATCGGGACCGCGCGCCGAAACCTCGACCGCCGCCGCACCCTCGACGGGCAGACGCGACGCCGCAAGCTGGATCGCCCCATCCTCGTAACGCGCAGGGTGCAAGGCAAAGACAGGGCGCGGGCTTTCGAACACCGTCACCCCGCCCCTGGCCTCGAATGCCGCCATCAGCGCCGCACGCCCCGGATGATCCAGGCCATCCGACAGCCAGAACGTATCAAACCCGCCCTCGGGCAGCGCAGGCACCCAAGCCGCCAGATCGCGCGGCCCCCACGCCTGCGGGGTGACCCCGCCCAGCCGCGCCGCCACCGCATCCGCCGCCTGAAACGCCACCTGCCCCGGCGCATCGGTCAACCGGATCACTGCCACGGGCCGGCCATCGCGCCCCGCCTCGTCGATCAGCGCCGCCGCGCGGTCGATCCGGCGCGGCCAGTCGCGCGCATCGGCCCATGTCGCATCCAGCGCGATCAGCAGCGGCCCGTTACCGACCTGCCGCTCCACCGGATTCAGCACCGGCCCCGCAAAGGCGATGATCGCCGCCGCAATCGCCGCCATCCGCAGCAAGAGCAACCACCACGGCGTTTTGTCGGCCTCGGCCTCCTCATCGCGCAGACCCAGCAGCAGCGCCACACCCGGAAAGCGCCGACGGACCGGCGCAGGCGGCACCGCCCGCAACAACAGCCACAACAGCGGCAAAGCGATCAGCCCCAGCAAAAGCATGGGCGTGGCAAAGCCGATGGGGCCGAGCATGAACATCAACGGCCCCCCTGCAAGGCGCGGTAAATCCACAGCAAGGCCGATTGCGCAGGCTGCCCCGTATGATGCGTGCTCACATGCCAGCCCACCGCGCGGCCAAGCTGCGCCAGCCGGTCCTTGCGCTCGGCCAGCCGCGCCAGATACCGCGCGCGCAGATCGCCCGCCTGCTGGGTTTCATGGCGCATCCCGCCCCCCATCGATTCAAAGATGGTGCGGCCGGAAAACGGAAACTCCTCCTCGGCAGGGTCCAGCACCTGCACCAGCGCGCCGCGCACGCCGCGATCGGCCGCCGCCGTCAGCGCCGCCTCGACGGGGGCCAGATCGCCAAGGAAATCCGACAGGAACAGCGCGCGCCCGTGGCTGACCATGCCGGTTGCGGTTGGCGCGCCATATTCGCCCGCTTCTTCCGCACCCGAAAGCACCGCCGCCAGCTTCACGATCTGCGCCCTGCCGGGACGCGGCGGCGCGCCATCGCCCGCCAGCCCCACCCGCTCCCCCGCGCGCAACAGCAAAACCGCCGTTGCCAGCGCCAGCACCTGTGCGCGGTCGGCCTTGGGCGCGCGCGATTTATCGCCCGAAAACGCCATCGACTTGGCCGGATCGACCCAGAGCGTCACAGACTGCGCCGATTGCCACTCGCGCTCGCGCACGAAATGCGCATCCCCCCGCGCCGACCGCCGCCAGTCGATCAGCCGCGCGGAATCGCCTGCGTTGACGGGCCGGTACTGCCAGAATTCATCCCCCTGCCCCGCGCGCTTGCGGCCATGCTCGCCCATCATGACGGTGGCGGCCAGCAACTCCGCCTCTGCCATCAGCGGCGGAAGCGACTGGCCAAGCGTCTCGGCGCGGGACTGGAGATCAAGGCTCACGCCGCAGCCTCAAGCCGCAGGGTGCGCGTGGTAACCTGATCGATGATGCCCGACAGCGTCTCGCCCCGCGCCCGCGCGGCAAAGGACAGCGCCATCCGGTGCGTCAGCACCGCACGGGCCATCGCCGCCACGTCCGAGACCGATGGCGCAAGCCGCCCGTCCAGCAGCGCCCGCGCCCGCACCGTCAGCATCAGCGCCTGCGCCGCACGCGGCCCCGGCCCCCAGCTCAGACTGCCCTCCAGCGCACGGCCCTCGGCCTCGCCGGGGCGGCAGGCGCGCACCAGATCGAGGATCGCCTCCACCACCGCCTCGCCCACCGGCATCCGGCGGATCACCGATTGCGCCGCGATCAGTTCCTCGGCGGTGAACACTTGGGTGGATTGCGCATCCTCGGCCCCCGTGGTGGCGATCAGGATGTCCCGCTCGGTCGCGCGGGTGGGATATTCCACATCGACCTGCACCAGAAAGCGGTCAAGCTGCGCTTCGGGCAGCGGATAGGTGCCTTCCTGTTCAATCGGGTTCTGCGTCGCCAGCACGTGAAACGGCTTGCCCAGCTTGCGATGCTGGCCCGCAATGGTCACTTCCTTTTCCTGCATGGCCTGAAGCAGCGCCGATTGCGTGCGCGGGCTGGCGCGGTTGATCTCGTCCGCCATCAACAACTGGCAAAAGATCGGCCCTTCGATAAAGCGGAAGGCGCGCGCCCCGCCTTCGCCGGTTTCCAGAACTTCCGACCCCAGAATATCGGCGGGCATCAGGTCGGGGGTAAACTGGATGCGGTTGGCCGACAGCCCCATCACCGTGCCCAGCGTATCGACCAGCCGCGTCTTGCCCAGCCCCGGCAGACCCACCAGCAGCGCATGACCGCCGCAAAGCATGGACGCCAGCACCAGATCGACCACCTTTTCCTGTCCGATGAAGCGCCGGTTGATCGAGGCCTTGGCCTGCCCCAGCTTGTCACCCAGCCTTTCGATCGCCTCGACAAGATCGGCTTCGGGGGGGGTTGCGGCCATGTCGTCGCCTCCTTGGGGTTGTTGCGGTCCCATTAGAGCGAACTATGCCGCAAGGCACAAATGGCAAAAGCGCGAGGGGCACAAATGATCGTGAGAACCCGAAATGATCTGACGGCGCGCCTAACGCCCTTTCCACACCGGATCGCGCTTTTCGGCAAAGGCCCGCGCCCCCTCCAGCTGGTCCTCGCTGGAATAGAGCCTGTCGACCGTGGGCAACTGCCGCTTGGTGATCCGGTTCAGCGCATCCTGAAACCGCATGTCCTCGGCCTCGCGCACCACTTCCTTGATCGCCGCATAGACCAGCGGCGGCCCGGATTCGAGCAGCCGCGCCAGGTCCCACGCCTTGCCCAGCAAAGCCTCCGGCGCGCAGATTTCCCTGAGCAACCCCCAGCGCAGCGCCTCCTCGGCATCGAACCACCGCCCCGTCAGCAGCAGGTCCATCGCGACATGATAGGGAATGCGCTTGGGCAGCTTGATGCTCGCGGCATCCGCCACCGTGCCAGACCGGATTTCGGGCAGCGCAAAGGTGGCATTGGCGCTTGCAAGGATCAGGTCGCAAGACAGCGCCAGCTCCAGCCCGCCCCCGCAGCAGATGCCGTTCACCGCCGCGATGACCGGCTTGTTGAGGTTCGGCAACTCCTGCAAGCCGCCAAAGCCCCCCACCCCGTAATCGCCATCCACCGCATCCCCCGCCGCCGCCGCCTTCAGGTCCCAGCCGGGGCAAAAGAACTTCTCCCCCTCGGCCCGCAGGATCGCGACGCGCAAGGCATCATCATCGCGAAAGGCGCGGAACACCTGCCCCATGATCCGGCTCGTCACCAGATCGATGGCATTGGCCTTGGGCCGGTCCAGCGTCACCTCCAGCACCGCGCCTTCCACCCGCGTGCGGATCGGCCCCTCGGTCAGCATCTCCATCGGCATCGCTCATCCTTTCCGCATCAAGGCATCAACCGCCATCACACCCTGCTCGAACACCAGCACGGGGTTCAGCTCGATCTCTTCCAACCCGTCATCCGCCATCAGATCGCACAGCCGCAGCACCAGCCCGACCAGCGCCGCCACATCCCCCCGAGGCCGCCCGCGATAGCCATCGAGCAGCGGAAACAACCGGAGCCGCCCCAGCGCATCCCGCACCTGCGCCCCCGTCACCGGCAACACCAGCGTCACCGTATCGGCCAGAAGCTCTGCCGTCACCCCGCCCATGCCCAGCGTCAGCGATACCCCATAGACCGGATCGCGCCGCAGCCCCACCAGCACCTCGGCGACGGCACCCGTGGCCATCTCCTCCACCAGATAACCCGTGGCCCCCGGCATCTCTGCCGCACCTTCCAGCGAAGTCAGCCCCAGCCGCACCGCCCCCGCCTCGGTCTTGTGGGCAAAACCGAGGCCCTTGAGCACCAGGGGCGCGCGCAATCCCGCCGCCAGCCGCGCCGCCTCGTCCAGCGACCGCGCCGTCACCCCCACGGGAACCGGCACCCCCGCCCCGCGCAACACCGCCTTCGCCGCCGCCTCATCCAGCAGCAGCGCTTCCCGCAGGGGCCGGGCCGGCAGCGGACTCTCGGGCACCACATCCCACAGGCTCTGCGCCGCGCAGATCGCGCCCAGCGCCGCCTCCAGCCCCATCAGCGGCACCACGCCCTCGGCCATCATCTGCCCTGCCAGAGCCTCGTCGAAATTCTCCGGCAGGGAGGACACCGCAAAGGCCGGCTTCCCCGTCTGCCGCGCCGCCGCCACGATCGCCTCCAGAGCAGGCCGGAAGGACGACGGATCGCAGCGGTCCGGCCGGGGCGGATCGATGATGAACACCCCCGCATCATACCCCGCCAGCATGGTGGCAAACACATCGGTGGTGCGCGGCCCGTCCCCCCAGATGAAGGTGTGGTAATCCAGCGGATTGGCGATGGCGACGATCGGCCCGAGGATCTCCCCCAACCGCGCCCGCTGCGCCTCGGAAGGGGGCTGAAACTCCACCCCCGCCGCAGCCCCCAGATCGGCCACGAGACCCGCCTCGCCCCCGGAACAGGACAGCGAGCACAGGCGCGGCCCCAGACCCCGGCCATGCGCGTGGAAGATCTTCAGCGTCTCCAGCAGTTCGGGCAGGGTCGACACCTCGGCAATGCCCGCCTTGCGGAAGAATGCCGAAGACACCGCCGCCTCTCCGGCAAGCGAGGCCGTATGCGACGCCGCCGCCACCCTGCTCAGCTCGGTCTTGCCGGATTTCAGACAGACAATCCCCTTGCCCGCCCGCGCCGCCTCCGCCGCCAGCCGCGCCAGAGCAGGTGCATCGTCAATGCCCTCCACATACATGCCCAGCGCGGTGACCCGCTCATCCGCCAGAAGCGCGCCCGCAAGCTCGGCCAGCCCCACCTGCGCCGCATTGCCCAGACAGGCGACATAGGCCACCGGCAAACCCCGCGCCTGCATGGTCATGTTGATGACGATGTTGGAGGATTGCGACAGAAGCGCCACCCCCCGCTCCACCCGTTCCCCGCCATGCTGGTCCGGCCACAGCAAGGCGCCGTCGAGGTAATTGATCACGCCATAGCAATTGGGGCCCAGCACCGGCATCGCCCCCGCCGCCGCCACCAGCTCTGCCTGCAATCCGGTCTCGCCGGCCTCCTCCCAACCGGAGGCAAAACAGATCGCCCCGCCGGCCCCCATCGCAGCCAGATCGCGCACGACATCCAGCGTGGCAAAGCGATTGACCCCGATGAAGGTGGCATCGGGAACGCCGGGCAGGTCCGCCAGCGACTGAAAAGCGCGCACGCCCCCCACAGTCTCGCGGGTCGGATGCACGGGCCAGACCGGCCCGTCAAAACCCATCTTCTGACATTGCGTGATGACATTCTCGGCCCAGACCGAACCCAGCACGGCAACCGAGCGCGGGCGTAAAAGACGCGAAAGGCGGGTCATCTTCCGACCTCGCGCCTGCGCCACCCCCCGGGGGCTTTGCCCCCGGACCCCCAGGATATTTTTGAACAGATGAATGGCAGACAGAGTCGCCCTGCCCCGAACCAACGGGGCAGGGAAACTTCACCTGTTACCGTCATCGGGGTCCCCCCCTGTTCGGCCGGATCAGAATCACCGAGCATGGTTAAAATTCCGTTTCATCTGTTGAGAAATATCCTCGGGGGTGAGGCCGCAGGCCGAGGGGGCAGACAGCCCCCTGATTTTTCGCAGAAAAATCGTCATCCTCCGACGGCGCGCAGCAGCTCCCTGCTGATGATGTGGCGCTGGATCTCGGAGGTGCCTTCCCAGATCCGCTCCACCCGCGCGTCGCGCCAGATGCGTTCCAGCGGCAGGTCGTCCATCAGGCCCATGCCGCCGTGGATCTGGATGGCCTCATCCGCGATCATGGCCAGCACTTCGGTGGCCTTCAGCTTGGCCATGCTCATGTCGGCCTCGGTCACCGCGCCCTGATCGAACTTCCACGCGGCCTCCCATGTCAGCAATTCGGCGGCCTTGAGTTCCATTGCCATGTCGGCCAGCTTGAAGCTGACGCCCTGGAACTTGCCGATGCTCTGGCCGAACTGGCGGCGTTCGGCGGCATAGGCGATGGCAAGCTGCAGGGCGCGGCCCGCGCGGCCGAGGCAGGTGCTGGCGACTTGCAGGCGCGTGGCCCCGAGCCAGGTGTTGGCCACCTCAAAGCCCCGGTGCGGCTCGCCCAGCACGTTTTCGGCCGGAACCCTGCAGTCATCGAACTCCAGCACGGCATTGGTATAGCCCCGGTGGCTCACGTTGCGATAGCCTTCGCGGACGGTGAAGCCCTTGGTGCCCTTGTCCACGAAGAAGGCCGTGATCTTCTTTTTCGGCCCCTTGGACGTGGCCTCCTCGCCCGTCGCCATGAAGGCGATGGTGAACCCTGCGAGATCGGCATGGCTGATGAAGTGCTTGGTGCCGTTCAGCACCCAGTCGCTGCCCTCCTGCCGCGCGCTCGCCTTCATGCCGCGCAGGTCGGACCCGGCGCCGGGTTCGGTCATCGCAAGGCAATCCCAGGTCTCGCCCCGGATGCAGGGCATCAGGTAGCGTTCGCGCTGTTCGGGGGTGCCCCGCCAGCAGGATGTTCGACGGGCGGGCCACGCATGTCCAGTGCAGGGCGTAGTTGGCCCGGCCAAGCTCGCGCTCATAGAGCAGCCAGGACAGCGTATCGAGCCCGGCGCCCCCCACCTCGGCAGGCATGTTGGCGGCATAGAGCCCCGCAGCGATGGCCTTTTTCTGGATCTCGCGGATCAGGTCCAGCGGCAGGTGGTTGGTGCGTTCGACCGCAAGTTCATGCGGGTAAAGCTCGGTTTCCACAAAGCTGCGGGTGGTCTCGACGATCATCCGCTGTTCATCGGTCAGGCCGAACTGCATCACGAGACCCGCTGGCCGACGTGGCGTCCGGCTCCTTCGGGGCGCGGCAGGGTGGCATGGGCGGCGGCGATGGGGCGCAGGCGGTCCAGAATGGCGGCGGGTGCGGCGCAGGTCTTGCCGCGCCCCATGTCGACATGCAGCAGCATCTGCTCCAGCGTGGCGACAGGCGTACCGTCCTTCAGGATGCGGATGAAGATGTGCAGCCGCTTTTCATCCGCCGCCAGCACCTGCACCGTGCCCGTCAGCGCGTCGCCCAGTTTCGCCTCGCCCAGATGCAGGATATGCGTCTCGGCCGTGTAATAGCTGAAGCCGGTGCCGACATAGGCCACATCCGCCCCGATATGGCGCAGGAACGCGTCCGAGGTTTCGGAGGCCGCAAACAGATAGCGGCTTTCCGTCATGTGGCCGTTGTAGTCGATCCAGCCGGGCAGCACCGTCAGCCGCGCCATCTCCATCGGCCCGTCCCCCGCCACCGGAGCGGGCGCGGCGGCGCGGCGGCGGGCGTCATGGGCGAGCAGCACCTTCCCCGCCCCCCAGTTGCGCTCTTTAAGCACCCGCAGAAAGCCGATCAGGTTCTGGTCGCGGATCCGCTCCAGCTCGCGGATCGTGTGCATCCCCGATTGCGCATCCGACTGGCCGGCGATCAGGTCGACCAGGTCATCGTTGAACTCGGGCACATCCGTCAGCCGTGTCCAGGGCCATTGCAGACAGGGGCCGAACTGCGCCATGAAATGCTTCATGCCCGCCTCGCCGCCCGCCACGCGATAGGTCTCGAACAGGCCCATCTGCCCCCAGCGCAGGCCAAAGCCCATGCGGATCGCCTCGTCGATCTCTTCGGTGGTCGCCACCCCGTCCTTGACCAGCCACAGCGCCTCGCGCCACACCGCCTCGAGGAAGCGGTCGGCGATATGGGCGTCGATCTCCTTGCGCACATGCAGGGGAAACATCCCGATCTCGCGCAACACCTCCTTCACCCGCTCGATCAGCGCCGGATCGGACGCCGCCGAAGGCACCACCTCGGCCAGCGGCAACAGGTAGACCGGGTTGAACGGATGGGCGACGAAGATCACCGCCGGATTGGCGGCATTTTGTTGCAATTGGGAAGGTTTGAAGCCCGAAGTGGAACTCCCGATCGGCACATCCGGCGCGACCTGCTGGATTTGTGCAAAAACGCGGTGCTTCAGATCCAGCCGCTCGGACACGCTTTCCTGGATGTAATCCGCGCCCTCCACCGCCTCGGTCAGCGTCTGGCAAAACACCAGCCGCCCCTCGGCGGGCATCGGCCCGTCCGACAGCGCGGGCAAGGCCGCCCGCGCATTGGCCAGCACCTCGCCCAGTTTGCGCGGCGCCTCCGGGTCGGGGTCGAACACCGCCACATCCCAACCGTTCAGCAGGAACCGCGCAGCCCAGCCGCCCCCGATCACCCCGCCGCCAATGATTGCCGCCTTGCGTGCCATCTGTCGCTCCCCATCCCCCGCCGTCGCCACCACCTCGGGCAACGCAACCGCTACCGCTACCGCTGATCCGTGCGCTGCAAAGCCGCCACGTCATAGCCATTCTTGCCAAATACCTCGGCGGCCCAGCGCCGCTCCGCCTCCGTCACCACAGGGTCACGGTGCAGCATCCAGCCCGCGAGCCGCGTCGGCGTGCCCACAAGCAGCGTGCGCCCGTCGCGGCTCTGCCCGATCACCCAATAGTCTCCGGCAAAGGGCACACCGCCCAGCTTCACCTTCAACTGCCCCGGCCCGACCGGAACCGCCGTGCCGCTGATCTGCACCACCTGCCCGTCCCGCCGACAGCGGTTCACCACGCTCAGCCCCCCGTCGATCACACCATAGGTTGCCGTGGTGTGGCTGCATCCGTCCTGAAACGGCGCGGGAAAACTGGCCACCTCATACCAGGTGCCGACCAGCCGCTCGGGCGCGACATCGACCACATACATCGGCGCAAAGGCATAGCGCGGCGAGGGCGTATGAAAATCACACCCCGCCAAAGCCAGCACAGACAGCAGAAGAAGCCGTTTCATAGCGGCGCCCTCTTCTCCAGCTTCAGCCGCGCCCGCACCTCGGCGGGGGTAATCACCCGCGCGCCGAGGTTCTCGATGATGGTGGCCGCGCGCTCCACCAGTTGCGCATTGGTCGCCAGCACCCCTTTGTCGAGCCAGAGGTTATCCTCCAGCCCCACCCGCACATTGCCGCCGCCCAGCACCGCCGCCGCCACATAGGGCATCTGGTGCCGACCCAGCGCAAAGGCGCTCCAGTGCCACCCCGATGGCACGTTGTTCACCATCGCCATGAATGTGTTCAGATCATCCGGCGCGCCCCACGGCACGCCCATGCACAGCTGCACCAGCACCGGGTCGGGGATCACGCCTTCGCGCACCAATTCCTTTGCCAGCCACAGATGGCCGGTGTCAAAGGCCTCGATCTCGATGCGCACACCCGCCGCCGTCATCCGCCGCGCCATGTCACGCAACATGCCGGGGGTGTTCACCATCACATAATCGGCCTCGTTGAAGTTCATCGTGCCGCAATCCAGCGTGCAGATCTCGGGGCGGCAATCGACCACATGCGCCACCCGCTCGGCCGCGCCCGCCATGTCCGAGCGCGGGCCGATGCGGCCCATATCCTCGGTGCCCTCGAAATAGATGTCGCCGCCCATGCCTGCGGTCAGGTTCAACACCACATCCTCGCCCGCATCGCGGATACGTTCGGTGACCTCGCGATACAGCGCCAGCGCGCGTGACGGCTTTCCCGTCTCGGGGTCGCGCACATGGCAATGCACCACGGCGGCCCCCGCCTTGGCGGCATCAATCGCCGAATCGGCAATCTGCTTCGGGCTGCGCGGCACATGCGGGCTGCGATCCTGCGTGCCGCCCGATCCGGTCACGGCACAGGTGATGAAAACCTCGCGGTTCATGGTCAGTGGCATCGCGCCCTCCCCTTCTGCTTGAGGCCAGCTTAACGCCCTTGCCAGCCCGCGCTTTGCGTTTTACGAAATCACGATGACGGAAAATGCCCTGTTCAGCGCCGCGACCCGACCGCTCGATCTCGTCGTTCTGGTGCTGCCGCATTGCTCCATCCTCGAGGTGGCCAGCGTGCTCGACCCCCTGCGCGCCGCCAACCGCCATCTGGGGCGCGACGCCTTCCGCTTCCGCATCGTCACGCCGGATGGCCAGCCCGCGCCGCTGACCTGCGGCATCGAACTGCCGTCCTCCGGCGCGCTCGCCGCCGCCAAGGGGGCCGACCTTCTGATGGTGATCGCAGGCTACCGTCTGGCCGAGGTGGCAACCCGCCCGCTGATCCGCGATCTGCGCCGCATGGCCCCGCTCTGCGCCGCCATCGGCGGGGTCGATGCCGCGCCTTGGGTGCTGGCCCGCGCAGGGCTGCTGGACGGCCACCGCGCCACCGTGCATTGGGAGGACCTCGAAGACCTTGCCCATGCCCATCCGCATGTCACCGTCAGCCCCGACCGCTTCGTGATCGACCGCAACCGTCTGACCGCCGCAGGCGCAGCCCCGGCCTATGATCTGATGCTGCACCTGATCCGCGCCCGCCACGGCGCAGGGCTGGCGCGTCAGGTGGCGCAAAGCTTCCTGCAACCGCCCCGCCCCGGCCATACCGCCCAGATCACCGCAACCGCAGGCCCCTCCCCTCCCGAACCGGGCTATGATCCGCGCGTCGCCCGCGTGCTGGCCCGGATGGAGGCAACCCTTGACAGCCCCGAACCTGTCAGCGCCCTCGCCGCCCGCGTCGGCCTTTCGGCCCGCAGGCTGGAAAGCCTCTTTCGCGACAATCTGGGCACCACGCCGGGGGCGCATGCCCTCTCGCTGCGCCTCGCCGCGGCACGGCGCATGCTGACCGATACCGCACACCCCCTGTCCGAAATCGCCCTGCGCTGCGGGTTTTCCAGCCCCGCCACCCTGTCCCGCGCCTTCCGCCGCGCCTTCGCCTGCGCCCCGGCCTCGCTCCGGCGGCAGCGGGATTAGGGGGGCGCTGCCCCCCGCCTGCGGCCCCCCCGGAGTATTTTCAAAGCAGCAATGCAAGGCCTGTTGCGCCCCCCTGAATTGCTGCTTACCGAATACTCCGGGGGATGGGCCAAAGGCCCAAGGGGGCAGCGCCCCCTTTCCCCAGAAGATGAAGAAAGTCTTAACCCCGCAGGTCAAGCCCTTGATTTAAAATGACTCGTCCGCCTGTAACACAGGGGGCGCTCACACCTCCTCCAAAAGCCCGCGCCCCTTGAGCAAGGCCTCCACCCCCGGCATCCGCCCCCTGAAGCGGGTGTAGAGGCTCTCCGCCTCCTCGGACCCGCCCGCCGCCAGAATGAACCGCTCCAGCCGCCCCGCCGTGGCCGGATCAAACGGGTCCCCCGCCTCCTCGAAGGCCGCGAAGGCGTCGGCATCCATCACCTCGGACCACATGTAGGAGTAGTAGCCCGACGAATACCCGTCACCGGAAAACACATGGGCAAAATGGGGCGTCGCGTGCCGCATCCGGATCGCCCGCGGCATCCCCAGCGCCTCCAGCACCTCGGCCTGCTTCTGCATGGGATCGGCGGGGGCCGCGCCGTCATGGAAGGCCAGATCGACCATGGCCGAGGCGATGAACTCCACCGTGGCAAAGCCCTGGTCATAGGTGCCCGCCGCCAGCAACCGCTCCAGCATGTCCGCAGGCATCGGCGCGCCTGTCTGCCAGTGCCGCGCATGCTGCTCCAGCACCGCAGGCACCTCCAGCCAATGCTCGTAAAGCTGACTGGGCAGTTCGACAAAATCCCGCGCAACCGAGGTGCCCGAGATGAAACCGTAGGTCACATCGGACAGCATCTGGTGCAGCGCATGGCCGAACTCATGGAACAGCGTGCGCGCGTCATCATAGGACAACAGCGCCGGATTCCCCTTGGCGAAGTTGCAGACATTGACGACGATCGGCCGCACCTCTCCGCCCAGCTTGCGCTGCGATCGCATGGCCGAACACCACGCCCCCGACCGCTTCGAGGCGCGCGCGAAGTAATCCCCTAGGAAAACTGCAACATGAGCCCCGTTCCGCGTCACTTCCCATCCGCGCACATCAGGGTGGTAGAACGGCCCCTCAAGTTCGCGGAACTCCAGCCCGAACAGACGCGCCGCACAATCAAACTGCGCGGCAAGCATCGCCTCCAGCGACAGATAGGGCTTGAGCGCGGCCTCATCGAGATCACGCTCCAACCGCCGCCGTTTCTCGCTGTAATACCGCCAGTCCCAAGGCTCCAGCGGCCCCGAGATCCCATCCTCATGCAGCATCGCCTCGAGCACCGCCGCATCCGCCTCGGCCTTGCGCTTGGCGGGCTGCCAGACCCGCATCAACAGGTCACGCACCGCCGCTGGAGTCTTGGCCATCTCGGGTTCCAGCTTGTACTCGGCAAAGCTTGCATAGCCCAGCAGCGCCGCCCGCTCGGCCCGCAAGGCAAGGATTTCCGCCGCGATCGCGCGATTGTCCTGCGCGTTGCCATTCGCCCCCCGCGCACCCCATGCCTCGAAGGCGCGCTCGCGCAAGGCGCGGCGGGGAGAGAATTGCAGGAACGGCACGATGAGCGAGCGGTTGAGCGTGACGATCGGCCCACCCGCGCCGCGTTCCTCGCCCGCCGCCCGAGCAGCAGCCACGACAAACTCGGGCAGCCCTTCCACATCCGCCTCGGCCAGCGGCATGAACCAGTCGCGCTCCTCGGCCAGAAGGTTCTGGCTGAACTGCGTCCCCAAAACCGCAAGGCGCGATTTCACCTCGGTCAGGCGCGCAGCCGCCTCGCCCTCCAGAAGCGCCCCGGAACGCACGAACATCTGCCGGTATAGGGTGAGCACCCGCAGCTGTTCCGGCGTCAGGTCCAGCGTCTCCCGTCCTTGCCACAGGGCCTCGATCCGCGCGAACAACGGCTTGTTATTCGATACCTCCGAGGAAAAGGCGCTCATCTTCGGGGCCAGTTCGCGCATGAGCGCCTCGCGCGTGTCATTCGCATCTGCGCCGGAAAGATTGTAGAACACCCCCGCCACCCGGTCGAGCGCGCCCTCGGCCAACTCGAGCGCCTCGATCACATTGGCAAAAGTGGGCGCCTCTTCATTCTGGGCGATGGCGTTGATATTGGCCCGCGCCGCGGCAAGGGCCGCATCAAAGGCAGGGCCGAAATCCTCGTCGCGGATCTCGTCAAAGGGCGGCAATCCGAAAGGTGTGGTCCAGTCGTGTGCGAATATGGTCATCGGGCTCTCCTTTGCCTGCAAAGCTAGGCATGCGCAGGGCAAAGGTCCACACCCCGCAGCGTTGCGCCTGTTTGAGAGACTCCCCGACGAAGCGCATCCGCGCCTTGCCGCTAGCGAAAGCGGTCCAACAGCCTTTGCATCGGGCTGCGGCTGTCCTCTTGCGGCTCTGTCTCTGTCCGAGCGGCAGGGGCCGCTGGCTGGGCAGCCGGGGGCGCAGGCCGTGCCTTTTCGGAAGAGCGCGGCGGCGCCACCCGCAGGGCGACCGCGTTCATGAATTTCTGGCCATCACCTGCCGCCAGATGTGGTGCCCCGTCAGACAGGCCGCGAAGCAAATCGTCCAGCCAGTCCTGATCGGACTTGGCAAAATCATGCAGCACGTAAGCGGCCACCGCATCCTTGTGACCCGGATGCCCGATGCCAAGGCGAACGCGGCGATACCCTTCGCCCACCATCCCGCTGATCGAGCGCAGGCCGTTATGCCCGGCATGGCCGCCGCCTTCCTTGATCCTGCATTTGCCGGGGGCAAGATCAAGCTCGTCATGAAAGACCGTGATTTCGGCAAGGGTCAGCTTGTAGAAGGCCATTGCCGCCTGAACCGATTGGCCCGACAGGTTCATGAAAGTGCCCGGCTTGACCAGCAGCACCTTTTCAGAACCCAGACGGCCCTCGGCCACCTCTCCCTTGAAGGCCGATTTCCACGGACCAAAGCCATGATCGGCGGCGATCCTGTCCATTGCCATGAAGCCGATGTTATGGCGGTTGCCCGCATATTTCGCACCGGGATTTCCAAGGCCGACAAAGAGTTTCATCATGCTCTCCTTCGCCCTCCTCCTTGACGAAGCCCGCCCCGCCCGTCAAGCATCGGCTCAGCAAATGGGAGCCTGCATGCGCTTTGCCGTCGTCTGTTCTGTCCGCAACGAAGGGCCGTTTCTGGTGGAATGGGTGGCGTGGTACAAGCGGCTCGGCTTCACCGACATTGTCGTTGTCACCAATGATTGCACCGACCATTCGCCCGCCTTGCTCGACGCGCTGCACCCCGAGGGGGTGACACACCTGCGCCATGACGTCCCCGACGGGGTCGACATTTGCGCCCGCAAACTGGAAGCGGCCAAGGCACTACCGCAGGTTTCAAAGGCCGATTGGGTTCTGGTCTGTGACGTGGACGAATTTCTGGTGATCCATAACGGGCAAGGCCAGATCACCGATCTGATCCCCGACACTGCCGATTTTCTGGGTATGGCGATCAATTGGCGGGTGTTCGGCACCTCGGGTCTTGGCCTATGGTCAGACGGGCTCACGCACCTCCAGTTCCGCAGTTGCGCGAAATCCCACGATTTTTCGTCGACTTGGGTCAAGACGTTGCACGCCAGACCCGACTGGTTCCGCAAGTTGGGTGAACATGGGCCAAAGCGGCTGAAGCGCCGCCATGCCCTGCGCTGGGGTGAACCGGGCATGCGCTGGGTCAATGCCGATGGTGCCGACATTCCCGAATGGACCCCGGGCGGCGATTACCTGCGCCGCGTTCCGCTGGAGAGGGTCAGCCATGCGACCGCGCAGATGAACCACTACATGGTGCGCGCGGCCGAGAGCTTCGAGTTGAAGCGCGGCAGCCTGTCTCCGGTTGCGGGCAAGGATCGTTACACCGACGGTTACTTTGACCGCTACAACCGAAACGAAGCTGTGGATGACAGCGCGCTGCGTCATAGGGCAGAGTTCGACCGGGTTCATGCAAGGCTGATGGCCCTGCCCGACGTGGCGCGGCTGCATCATCTGTGCTGCGCCGATTATGTCGCGAGGCTGGCGGCCAAAGCCGGAACAAACGTAAAGGACGACCCGCGCCACGCCCATCATCTTGGCTTGGCGGGTGGCTAGAACGGGGGGGTGCACATGCACGAAGGGTCTTGCCAGTGCGGCGCGGTGCGCTTTCGCGTAAAGGGGGCCTTGCCGCCCCCTAATGCCTGCCATTGCACCATGTGTCGCAAGCAATCCGGGCATGTCTTCGCTTCGACCGAAGTGAAGAAAGCCGATCTCGCTGTGACCGGGGCCGAGCATGTCACATGGTATGCGTCATCGCCCAAGGTCAGGCGCGGATTTTGCGCGCGGTGCGGATCTTCGCTGTTCTGGGACCCGCCGCAGCGTGACTGGATCGCGGTGGCGATGGGGGCTTTTGACGGGCCGACGCAGACAGCGCTCCATCTGCATATCTTTGTGGCTGACAAGGGCGACTATTATGAAATCGCCGATGGCCTGCCACAGAACGCCCAGTAACAAAAGGCGCGGCAGGTCTCCCCGCCGCGCCCTTGCTTGCCTTATCGGCGCAAGAGTTATTCAGCGCTTTCGGCGTTGTCGTCCGAACGCAGGCCCGAGGGCGCAGCGATGTTGGCGATCACGAAGTTCCGCGCGATGGTCGGCTTCACGCCTTCGGGCAGGGTGACGTCGCCGATGTGGATGACATCGCCGATGTTCTTGCCGGTCAGGTCAACCGTGATGTGATCCGGAATGTCACCGGCGGTCACTTCCAGTTCGACTTCGGGACGCACCACGGTGAGCGTGCCGCCACGCTTCAGGCCGGGGGCCTTGTCATGGTTTTCGAAGTTCACGTGAATGAACAGATTGATACGCGAGGTGCGACGCAGGCGCATCAGGTCGACGTGGGTCGGAAGGTCCTTCACCACATCACGCTGCACACCGCGGCAGATCACGCGGACATCTTCCTGACCTTCAACCTTGAGGTTGAACAGCGTCGAAAGGAACCGGCCCTTGCGCAGTTTGGTCAGCAGATAGTTGTATTTGATGTTGATCGGTTGCGGGTCCACACCGCCACCGTAAACAATACCGGGCACGAGTTGCTCACGACGAGCTTGACGGGCGGCCCCCTTGCCTGTCCCCGTACGTGCCTCGGCGATCAGATCAGGGATCTCACCAGCCATTGCAGTTCTCCATATAAATAAGTCCACCGCCCTCCAAGGGTGCGCGGCGCGACCGGGGGGCTATAGCGGGGAATCAGCGCGGGGGAAAGCGGAAATTGCCCCTTTCTTTCCCTATTGCTGCAAGCCTCGCGCAAGCGCGGCAAGGGTGAGGGAGCGGAAGGCCGACGCGCTGTTTGCCGCCACTGATGGCGCAAGGACCGGAACCGCCGCCCAGCCAGCCCGGTTGTTCCCCGACACCAGAGGGCGCCGGAGCCCGCGCGCGTCGCCCCGCATGGGCGCTCCGTCGCCTTGGGGATGGCGGCGGCACGCTGCCTCTGCTAGGTCCGGCTGGTAAGAACGGAGTCCCCCCTATGGCCAATCTCGTGACAGTCGCGCGTGCGCCGCTGGCCGCATTTGCTGGCATGGGCGTGGTCTGGGGCAGTTTTGCCGCCGCCCTGCCCGACATAAAGGCGATGCTGGCGGTCGATGAGGCGCAGTTGGGCCTTTTGTTGCTGTTCACACCGCTCGCGGCGGTAACGGCCATGCTGCTGGCGCCCGCGTTCGGGGCGGCGATGGGTCGGCTTGCGCTGCCGCTCGCGGCGCTCGTCATGGGGCTGGGCGTCGCCTTGCCGGGGCAAACCGCCAGTCTGGTGCTGTTTCCACTGGCGATGATGATCTGCGGGGCGGGCACCGGACTGACAGATGTTTTGATGAATGCCCGCGTGGCCGAGTTGGAAAACACCCGCAAAATTCACCTGATGAACCTGTGTCATGCCGCCTACAGTTTCGGCTATGCCGGTGCGGCCATCGGCACAGGCGTGATGCGGGGCGCAGGCTGGGGGCCGGATTGGGTGCTGGGCAGCATGGCGCTTGCCGCCGGCGCGCTTGCACTGACCACGTGGGAGCCGGACGGCCAGATCAGCGGATTGCGCAAGCCCAAGGGGCCGGGGGCTGCGGCCCTTGGCCTGCTGCCATTGCTGGGGGGGGCGGTGGTGCTGATCGCCTTCATGACAGAGAACGCGGCCGAAGCATGGTCAGCGCTGCATATCGAAAAGACCCTGGGCGGCAGCCCCGAACAGGGCGCACTCGGACCGGCAGCCCTGGCGCTGACAATGGGATTTGCCCGCCTCGCGGGGCAAGGTCTGGCGCAGCGCGTTGACCCTTACCGCCTGTTGACAGGCGGTGCGCTGATCGCGGCACTGGGGGCCTTGGGTGCGGCAGCGGCGCAAACGCCCGCGATGGCCTATGCCGGGTTCATCGTGATGGGGCTGGGGGCCTCTGTCATCGCGCCGACTGCATTTTCTCTGGTCGGCCGCCTCGCAAAGCCCGAGGCGCGGGCACGCGCGGTCGCGCGCGCCACCCTCTATGGCTATTTCGGCTACTTTTTCGGCCCGCCGATGCTCGGCTTTATCGCGGGCGGCTTCGGGCTGCGCTTTGCCTTTGTCTTTGCCGCCTGCCTGCTGCTGGCCGTGCTCGTGCTGTCGCCCCTGATGGCACGCACGACGCGCTGATTACTGCCAGCTGTCAGAAAATCCCTTCGGAATCAGAAGGTTGTGGCGGCCGAGGTCATGCACGTCACGCTCTCCGCACAGGGCCATCGTGGTATCGAGCTCTTTGCGGATGACCTCGAGTGCACGCGTCACTCCGGCCTCTCCCATCGCGCCCAGCCCATAGATGTAGCTGCGCCCGATCATGGTGCCCTTGGCCCCCATCGCCAAGGCCTTGAGCACATCCTGCCCAGAGCGGATGCCGGAATCCATCCAGACTTCAACCCTGTCTCCCACCGCATCGACAATCCGCGGCAACATGCGGATCGAAGACACCGCCCCGTCCAGCTGACGCCCGCCGTGGTTCGACACGACGATGGCATCGGCCCCGAAATCGGCGGCCTTGCGGGCATCCTCTTCGTCAAGGATACCCTTCAAGATGAACTTGCCGCCCCATTGGTCGCGGATACGGGCGATCTTGCTCCAGTCAAGCTGCGGGTCGAACTGGTCGGAAATCCAGCTCATCAGGCTCGACGTGTCGCCGACGCCTTTGACATGGCCCACGATATTGCCGAATTGCCGCCGCTTGGTGCCAAGCATTTCCAGCCCCCACCCCCATTTGGTGGCAAGGTCCAGAAGCACGGGCAAAGTCAGTTTGGGCGGAGCCGACAGGCCGTTTTTCAAATCCTTGTGCCGCTGCCCCAGAATTTGCAGATCAAGCGTCAGCACCAAGGCGCTGCATTTGGCATCCTTGGCCCGCTGGATGATGCGGTCGACGAAATCCTCGTCCTGCATGACATAAAGCTGAAACCAGAACGGGGCCGGGCTGTTGGCAGCCACATCCTCGATAGAGCAGATCGACATGGTCGACAGCGTGAACGGCACCCCGAACTTTGCAGCCGCGCGGGCCGCCTTGATCTCTCCGTCAGCGGCCTGCATCCCCGTCAACCCCACGGGGGCAAGGGCCACCGGCATTGTCACCGGAAACCCTGCCATCGTGCTGGCCACATTGCGGCCCAACATGTCGACGGCAACCTTCTGGCGCAACCGCAACTCGGCAAAATCGGACGTGTTCTCGCGGAAAGTCTGTTCGGTATAGCTGCCGGATTCCGCATAATCGTAAAACATCTTGGGCGTGCGGCGTTTGTGCATGCGCTTGAGGTCTTCGATACAAGTAATCACCGGCATGGCGCGCCCCCTTGATGTGGTCAAACATCCTTACCAATCGGCGAAGTCGCGCGCAATTGCAAAGGGCTGCAGGGCAAAAGCTGTTTCCCCTGTGGCCAAGATGCGCTAGCACGCGCCACAAAGACAGGAGACCAGCATGACGGCAGCGGTATTCATTGACGGTGAAGCGGGAACGACGGGTCTGCAGATCCGTGATCGTTTGCTGAAACGCGGCGATATCCGGCTGGTTCAGGTGGACCCGGCCCGGCGCAAGGATCCGGCGGCGCGGCGGGAGGCGTTTGCCGCCGCCGATGTGGCGATCCTGTGCCTGCCCGATGCGGCGGCGATCGAGGCGGTCGCGCTCTGCGAAGGGTTGCCGACCCGCATCATCGACGCCAGCACGGCCTATCGGGTCAACCCGGACTGGGCATTCGGATTTGCCGAGCTGTCCGCCGCCAACCGGGCGCGGATCGCGGGGGCGGCGCGGGTTTCCAATCCGGGCTGCTATTCGACGGGGTCGATCGCGCTGCTGGCACCCTTGGTCGCGGCGGGGCTGATCGCGGCGGATGCGGCGCTCTCGATCAACGCGGTCTCGGGGTATTCGGGCGGGGGCAAGGCGCTCATCTCGGAGTTCGAAGAGGGGACCGCGGGGGCGCATTTTGTTTACGGGCTGGAGCACAAGCACAAGCATATCCCCGAGATCATGGCACATTCGGGGCTGACGCGGCGGCCGATCTTTGTGCCTTCGGTGGGCAACTTTGCCCAGGGGATGGTCGTGCAGGTCCCGCTGCACCTGCCCAAGGGGCAGACGGCGGGGGAGTATCATGCGGCGCTGGCGGCCCATTATGAAGGGGCCCGGTTCGTGCGGGTGGTGGAGGGGGACAGCCTGCTGCCCCGCATCAACCCCGAGCGGCTGAACGGGACCAATGTGATGGAACTGTCCGTCCATGCCGGGCCGGAGGGGGACCGGGTGGTGCTGCTGGCCACGCTGGACAACCTTGGAAAAGGGGCCTCTGGCGCGGCGGTGCAGAACCTGAACCTGATGCTGGGCATGGAGGAAGGGGCCGGGCTGTAACACGGGGTTCCCCCTGTGTTACAGGGTTGACTGTCGTTTTATATCAATGGGTTGACCTGCGGCCCTTCATCTTTTGTTAACCTGCTCCCGCAGTCGGGCGCGGGGTAGCACGGTGCAGCGGATACGGGGGTTGACGGCGGCGGGGAGCGGCGCCTAGCCTGCCCCATTCCCTTTGCGCGCGAGATCCGACGCCCATGACAGACGCCCCGCTCAACCCCGACTTCCTGATTGCAACCGAACAGGGCCTGCGGGCGCTGTTCCCTGCCACGCATGACCTGGCCCTGCGCAAGTGCCAGCCCCGTCTGGACCGGCATGCGCGCGACTTCGTGGCGCGCTCGCCTTTTGTCTGCATCGGCACGCAGACCCCCGATGGCCGCGCCGATGTGAGCCCGCGTGGCGACCCTTGCGGCTTTGTGCAGGTGCTGGATGACCGGACGCTGCTGATCCCCGACCGGCCCGGCAACAACCGGCTGGACACCCTGAGCAACCTGATTGCCAACCCTGCCATCGGGCTTTTGTTCATGGTGCCGGGGTTCGACGACACGCTGCGGATCAACGGGCGGGCACAGGTGACACGCGACCCTGACGTTCTGGCGCGGCTGGCGGTGAACGGTCGGCTGCCCGGCGTCGCCATCGTGGTCAGCGTGACGGAGGTCTTCCTGCACTGCGCCAAGGCCTTCCGCCGGTCTGACCTGTGGAACCCCGAGCGGCGGCAGAACCGGCGCGAGATGCCATCGCTGGTGCATATGATCCTTGACCAGACCGGCGGCGCGCCCGAGGACCCGTCGGCGCTGGCAAAGTTGGACAGCGATCTTGAGGAGGCTTACCGCCAGTCCATGTATTGAGGGTGGGGCCTCTGCCGACAACAGGGACGCAAGGCGGCATGACAGACCATCGCTACAGCTTCCGCAGGGTGACGGCGGATGACGCCGACCTGCTGATGCGCTGGCAATCAAACCCGCATGTCCGCGCGTGGTGGGAGCCACGCGGCCCCTATAGCGCAGAAGAACTGGCGGATCGCCGCGTGCTGCGCCAGATCGTGACCTGTGAGGGCCGCCCCTTTGCCTTCATGCAGGATTATACGGTGCATGGCTGGGAGGATCATCATTTTGCCAGCCTTCCCGAGGGGTCGCGGGGGATCGACCAGTACATCGGTGCGCCCGACATGCTGGGCATCGGGCATGGACCGCGCTTTATCCGGGCGCGGATGCAGGCCTTGTTTGAGGCCGGGGCACCTGTGATTGCCACAGATCCGCACCCCGACAATGCCCGTGCGATCCGGGTCTACAGCACCCTTGGGTTCACGCAACTGGGCCCACCCCGGCAGACGCCGTGGGGGTTGATCCTGCCGATGGTGGCAAAGGCGTAAGCCGTGGCCTTGGCGGGCAAGGCCACAGGGTCAGGCCGCGTGGGCGCCTGCGGCGAGGGCGGCGACGTTGGCCAGCACTTCGGACACCGGCTTGCCTGCGCCGATATCCTTGACGATGGCGGAGCCGACGACGCAGCCGTCGGCCACGCTGGCGATGGCCTTTGCCGCGTCAGGCGTGTTGATGCCGAAGCCCACGATCACCGGCAGGTCGGTGGATTGTTTGATGCGCGCCACCTCTGGCCCCACATCGGCGGCTTGGGCGGCGGCGGCGCCGGTGATGCCGGTGACCGAGACGTAATAGACAAAGCCCGAGGTGTTTTTCAGCACGGCGGGCAGGCGCTTGGCGTCTGTCGTGGGCGTGGCGAGGCGGATGAAGTTCAGGCCCGCGGCTTGGGCGGGGATGCACAGCTCGCTGTCTTCTTCGGGTGGCAGGTCGACGACGATCAGGCCGTCGATGCCAGCCTCTTTCGCCTGGGCCAGAAAGCGATCGACGCCGCGCGCATAGATAGGGTTATAGTAACCCATCAGCACGATGGGCGTGGTCGCGTCGCCCGCGCGGAAGTCGCGCACCATATCAAGCACCTGATCCATCTTCATGTGATGGTCGAGCGCGCGCTGCCCTGCCAGCTGGATGGTGGGGCCATCGGCCATCGGGTCGGTGAAGGGCATGCCGAGTTCGATGATGTCGACCCCCGCCCCCGGCAGACCCTTCATCACTTCCAGAGATGTGGCGATATCGGGGTCGCCTGCCATGATATAGGCGACGAAGCCTTTTTTCCCCTGCTGGCGCAGGCGTGCGAAGGTCGCGTCGATTCTGGTCATGTCTGGCCCCATCCCGTTTGTCTGCCATGCGGTTTGCACGGGCGGGGCGGGAAAATCAATGGGGCGCGGCGGGGCTGGCGGGATTGATCCCGTGCCTTATCACGCTTAAGAGCCTGTCAACCGCCGGATGGAGAAGATCATGGGTTTCAAGATGGGTATCGTGGGTCTGCCGAATGTGGGCAAATCGACCCTGTTCAACGCGCTGACCCGGACGGCGGCGGCGCAGGCGGCGAACTTTCCGTTCTGCACCATCGAGCCGAATGTGGGCGAGGTGGCGGTGCCGGATGCGCGGCTGGACAAGCTGGCGGCGATTGCCGGATCAAAGCAGATCATCCCGACGCGGATGACCTTTGTCGATATTGCGGGTCTGGTGCGCGGCGCATCGAAGGGCGAGGGACTGGGCAACCAGTTTCTGGCCAATATCCGCGAATGCGATGCGATTGCCCATGTGCTGCGCTGTTTCGAGGATGGCGACATCACCCATGTGGAGGGGCGGATCGACCCTGTGGCGGATGCCGAGACGATTGAAACCGAGTTGATGCTGGCCGATCTGGAAAGCATCGAGCGGCGGCGGGCGAACCTTGCGCGCAAGATCAAGGGCGGCGACAAGGAGGCGGCGGATCAGGACCGCCTGCTGCTCTTGGCGCAGAAGGCGCTGGAGGATGGCAAGCCCGCCCGCACGGTCGAGGTGGCGGCGGATGACCTGCGCGCATGGCGGTTGCTGCAGTTGCTGACGTCGAAGCCGGTTCTCTATGTCTGCAATGTGGAGGAATCCTCGGCGGCGAGCGGCAACAGCCAGTCGGCGCGGGTGGCCGAGATGGCAAAGGCGCAAGGGGCCGGAACCGTGGTGATCTCGGCCCGGATCGAGGAAGAGATCAGCCAGTTGCCGCAGGACGAGGCAGAGATGTTCCTTGGCGAGATGGGGCTGGAGGAAGCGGGCCTCGACCGGCTGATCCGCGCGGGCTACGAGCTTTTGGGCTTGCAGACCTATTTCACCGTCGGGCCGAAGGAGGCGCGGGCCTGGACGATCCTGAAGGGCACGCTGGCCCCGCAGGCGGCAGGCGTCATCCACGGCGATTTCGAGAAGGGCTTCATCCGCGCGGAAACCGTGGCCTATGACGATTACATCGCCGGCAAGGGCGAGGCGGGCGCGAAAGAGGCGGGCAAGTTCCGGGTGGAAGGCAAGACCTATGAGGTCAAGGACGGGGATGTGCTGCACTTCCTGTTCAGCGGCTGAGGCTGGACGGAATCGCGACGTCTGGAACGGCAGTCAGCGGGGGCGCTGGCTGCCGTTTCGCGTTGTGGCGGGGGGGCGTGTTGAATTTGTTCCTGTTATGTTCTATATTCCGAGTCTGTAGAACAAGGAATGCTCGCCATGTCGTCCAGCACCTTTACCCTGCCCGCCACTCCGCGACAGATTGCCTATGCCCGCTCGCTTGCCCTGCGTAACCAGACGCTGTTGCCGTGGGAGGTGCAGCAGGACCGCCGCAGCCTGAGCGCATGGATCGAGGCGCAGGCGCAACTGGCCCCTGCGGCGGCGCTGGACGGGTTGCCGAGTTCGAAGCAGGTGGCCTTTGCCGAGCGGTTGGCGCGGATCAAGCGGCGCGCGGTGCCGGAGGCCTGTTTCCGCGACAAGGGGCTGATGGCCAAATGGATCGACGGCAACAAGTGAGGCCCGAAATTTCTTGTATAGCGGATAGATGGGCGCTATAGCGCCACCTACCGACGCGCCGATTTGAGCACCAGCTTGCGGGCGCGCAACAAATGCAGCTAAAGCGAAGGGGTCCTGCGGTCTTCTTCGATGTTTTGTGGTCACGACAGGCGTGGCCGGAAGGAGAGGACGATGCGTGACACCCTGCCTGCGCTGGAGGAAACCGGCGCGCAAATTCCGCTTGCCGACATTGCCCGCAGCCGCGCGGATTTTCCGGCGGCGCGGATGTCTTTTCATCTGGAGCTGGTTTGTGCGGGGCTGACGGGGCTTGGCGCGCTGTGTCTGGCCTTGGGGCGGGCGGGGCTGGAGCTGCGGTCTTTGCGGGTGGGTGACGCGGGGCGCGTGTCTTGCGTTCTAGCGGGCGACGGCACGGCGGACCTGACCGGCCTTGCGCTGGACTTGCCGCAGGTGGCCGCTTTGCGGCGCTGGACCACGCAACTGGAGTTCTGAGGTGGAAGCTTGGCCCCTTTCTGCCCTGCCCGACACCTGCACCGCCGCCATTTCCGTCATGACGGAATCTTATCCCCTATATTGACAAAGAGCCGCTTTGGCCCGAGCATGATCGCATAGCAGCGGAGGTGTCATGGCGCGGAACGAATTTCTTCAGGAGCTTTCCCGCACTCTGGCCGAGATTGAAGCGGCGGGCCTGTTCAAGCGCGAGCGGCAGATCACCTCGCCGCAATCGGCGCATGTGTCGGTAGATGGCCGGCCCCTGCTGAACCTCTGCGCCAACAATTACCTCGGGCTGGCGGATGACCCTGCCCTGATCGCGGCGGCGCACAAGGCACTGGACGAGCACGGGTTCGGCATGGCCTCGGTGCGGTTCATCTGCGGGACGCAGGATTTGCACCGCCGCCTCGAGGCGCGGATCGCGCAGTTTCTGGGGATGGAGGACAGCATCCTGTTCGCCGCCTGTTTCGATGCCAATGGCGGGCTGTTCGAGCCGCTGCTCGGGCCGGAAGATGCGGTGATTTCGGACGCGCTGAACCATGCGTCGATCATCGACGGCATCCGGCTGTGCAAGGCACGGCGTTATCGTTATGCCACGTCGGACATGGCCGATCTGGAGGCGCAACTGCAGGCTGCGCGGGCGGCGGGCGCGCGGCATATCCTGATTGCCACCGACGGCGTGTTTTCGATGGATGGCACGCTGGCCAAGCTGCCCGAGATCACGGCGCTGGCGGAGAAATACGGCGCGCTGACGATGGTGGATGATTGCCACGCCACAGGATTCATGGGGCCGCAGGGGCGCGGCACGCCTGCCCATGCGGGGGTGACGGTGGATATCCTGACCGGAACGCTGGGCAAGGCGCTTGGCGGGGCCTTGGGCGGCTATATAGCGGGGCCGCAGCCGGTGATCGACCTTTTGCGCCAACGCGCGCGGCCTTACCTGTTTTCCAACGCCCTGCCCCCCGCCATTGTGGCGGCAGGGCTGGCCGCGCTGGATATTATCGAGGCGGCGGATGATCTGCGCGCGCAACTGTTTGAAAACGCGGCCTATTGGCGCGCAGGGCTGACCGAGGCGGGCTTTACCCTGCTGGACGGCGCGCATCCGATCATTCCGGTGATGACGCATGAGGCGCCGCTGGCGCAGGCGATGGCGCGCGATCTGTTCGCGCGCGGGGTCTATGTTTCGGGCTTTTTCTTTCCGGTGGTGCCGAAGGGACAGGCGCGCATCCGCACGCAGATGAATGCGCGGCTGACGCGAGGGGATCTGGATTTCGCGCTGGAGCAGTTCCGCGCGGCGGGCAAGGCGGTGGGGGTGATCTGATGCGCAATGACATGCAGGCGCTGGCCAAGACCAGACCGGAACCGGGGCTGTGGATGGAGCGCCGCCCCGTGCCCGAGATCGGCCCCGATGACGTGCTGATCCGCATCCGCAAGACCGGCATTTGCGGCACCGACATTCACATCTGGAACTGGGATGACTGGGCCGCGCGCACCGTGCCGTTGGGGCTGGTCACGGGGCATGAGTTCGCGGGCGAGATCGTGGAATTGGGCCGCAATGTCACCGGCCTGTCGGTCGGGCAGCGCTGTTCGGGCGAGGGGCATCTGATTTCCAACCAGTCGCGGCAGAGCCGTGCGGGCAAGTTCCATCTTGACCCCGCAACGCGCGGCATTGGCGTGAACGAGCAAGGGGCATTCGCGCAATACCTGTGCCTGCCCGCGTTCAACGTGGTGCCGTTGCCCGACGAGATCGACGACGAGATCGGCGCGATCCTCGACCCGTTGGGCAATGCGGTGCATACGGCGCTGTCCTTCGATCTGGTGGGCGAGGATGTGCTGATTACCGGTGCGGGGCCGATCGGCATCATGGCGGCGGCGGTGGCGCGGCATGTGGGCGCGCGGCATGTGGTGATCACCGATGTGAACCCCGACCGGCTGGCCTTGGCGGCCGAGGTCACCGATGTGGTGCCGGTGAATGTGGCGACGCAAGATCTGCGCGACGTGGTGGCGGGCCTGAAGATGAAGCAGGGCTTTGACGTGGGCATGGAAATGTCGGGCAATCAGGCGGCGCTGGACCAGATGATCGAGCATCTGGTGATGGGCGGGCGGATTGCCATGCTGGGGATTCCGCCCGGAAAATCGCCGGTGGACTGGAGCCGGATCGTGTTCAAGGCGATCACCCTGAAGGGGGTATACGGGCGCGAGATCTTCGAGACATGGTACAAGATGATTGCCATGCTGGAAAACGGGCTGGACGTGCGGCGGGTCATCACGCACCGCTTTGATGTTGCGCAGTTCCGCGAGGGGTTCGAGGTGATGCGGGCCGGGTCCAGCGGCAAGGTGGTGCTGGACTGGGGCTGACGGGGCCTAGCTGTTCTGCACGATCAGGATGGCGCGGGCGGGGCCGCCTTCGGCCTCGATCCGGTGGGGGCGGTCGGCGAAATAGCGGGCGGTGTCGCCCTTGCCGAGGTGCTGGGTTTCCTCGCCCGAGGTGACGCGGATTTTCCCGTCGAGGATGGTCAGATGCTCGCGGCAGCCGGGGCCGTGCGGGTCGCTGGCGAGCGTGCCGCCGCTGCTGAAGGTCAGGTCATAGACTTCGTGCACGCCGACCGCCTCGGCGGGCGAGAGGATGCGGATGCTGACCCCCTGCCCGCGCCCCGCTATGACGGGGGCGGCTTCGGCGCGGATCACTTCGATCCGCGGGGTGGCGCGGGGCTCGAGGAGGCCCGCGAAATCGACCTGGAGCGCCTGGGTCAGGTTCCAGAGCGTGGCGACGGTGGGGCTGGATTCGCCGCGCTCGATCTGGCTGACCATCGAGCGGCTGACGCCGGAGAGCTTGGCCACGGCATCGAGGCTGAGGCCCTTGGCGGTGCGCGCCTCCTTGAGCGAGGCGGCAAGGCGCAGGTGGATGTCGGAGCGGGGGTTCATGGGGCCATTCTGGCACGGCCGGCGGTGACGGGGCAAGGCCCCGCCAGGGCGCGCGCTCGGGTCAGGGCGCACGCCGCGGGAGGCATCAGCCGAAGACCAGCCCGCCATCGACGATCAGGTTCTGCCCTGTCACCGCGCGGGACCAGGGCGCGGCGAAGAACAGCACCGCATCGGCCATGTCGGCGGGTGTGGTCACGCGGCCAAGCGGGGTTTGCGCGGCGATGATGTCGAACACCGCCTCGGGGGTTGCGGCGCTGGCATCGGTGGTGCGCAAGAGCCCGCCCGACACCATGTTCACCGTCACGCCGAGCGGGCCGAGTTCCTTGGCCGCGGTGCGGGTAAAGGCCAGAAGCGCGCCCTTGGCGGCGGTGTAGTCGTGGTAGGGCACCACGGGGTTCTGCATCAGGTTGGTGCCGACGGTGATAACGCGGCCAAAGCCCTGCTGCGCGAAATGCGGCTGCAGGGCTTGCATGCAGGTGAGCGCGCCGCCCACCGCCGTTTCAAGCTGCCGCGCCATCTCGGCCCATGTCAGCCGGTCCAGATGCGCGCGCGCGTCGCCATTGAAGGCAAAATCCGCCAGCGCGTTGTGGACCAGCACATCGGGCAGGCCAAACCGGGCGCGGATCGCGTCGAGCATCGCGGCGACCTGCGCGGGATCGGTCACATCGGCCTGAAAGGCGGCGGCGCGCGGGCCGAGGTCGGCCACCAGCGCCTCGGCGGCTTCGCGGCTGCGGCGGAAGTTCACGGCAACGCGCGCGCCTTCGCGGTGGAAGGCACGGGCGATGGAGGCGCCAAGCCCCCGCCCCCCGCCGGTGACAAGAACGGTGAGATCGGACAGAGGGCGGGTCATGCGGGAGCTCCTTGGAAAAGGCGGTGGAAGTGGTGGGTCGGGCCATGCCCCTGCCCGACGCAGAGCGCATCGGCGGCAGCGATGGCCCCGGCGACATAGGCCTTGGCGCGCGCCGCCGCCTCGGGCAGCGCATGGCCTTGGCCGATCAGGGCGGCGAGCGTCGAGGACAGCGTGCAGCCGGTGCCGTGGGTGTTGCGCGTCGGATGGCGCAGCCCCGGAAGCCAGAGCGCGCCGCTGTCCTGCATCAGCAGGTCGCGGCAATCGCCCCCCGGCAGATGCCCGCCCTTGAGCAGCACCGCCTGCGGGCCGAGCGCGAGCAGCGCCTGCGCCTGTTCCAGCATCGCGTCGGGCGTGCGGGCCTCGTCTGCGCCCAGAAGATCGGCGGCTTCGGGCAGGTTCGGGGTCAGCAGGGCTGCGCGCGGCAAAAGACCGCGCAGCGCGTCGATGGCGGCGGCATCCAGCAGACGGTCGCCGCTTTTGGCGACCATGACCGGATCGAGCACCACGGGCGCCGCCAACCCCGTCAGCGCGTCGGTCACGGCAGTGATGACGGGCGCGGTTCCCAGCATCCCGATCTTGACGGCATCAATACGGATGTCCGCGCGCAACGCGCGGATCTGGGCCGCCACAAACTCGGGCGGCACCATATGGACGCCCGACACGCCTTGGGTGTTCTGCGCCGTCAGCGCGGTGATCGCGGCCATGGCATAGGCCCCGTTGGCCGAGATTGCCTTTATGTCGGCCTGTATTCCGGCCCCGCCCGAAGGATCGGACCCGGCGATGGCAAGGATGTTCGCGATCATGCCTGCCCCCATTCCGCGCAAAGCGCTCTGGTGGCGGCCTCGGGATCGGCGGCGCGCACCACGGCGCTGACCACCGCCATGCCGATGCAGCCCGCCGCCCTGACCGCCGCCGCATCGGCGGATTTGACCCCGCCGATGGCATAGGCAGGGTAGCGCGCCGCCGACACGATGCGCGCCAGCCCGTCCAGACCGATGGGCGGGGCGTGGTCTGGTTTGCTGGCAGTTGCCCGCACGGGGCCCGCGCCGATGTAATCTATTCCTGCCGGAATGGCGCGGGCCTGTGCCTCTGTTTCGACCGAGAGGCCGAGCAGCATCCCCTCTGGCATCTGCGCGCGGATGCGGAGAGGGTCACCATCGCCCTGCCCGATGTGCAGGCCATGCGCCCCGCAGGACAGGGCCACCGCCACACGGTCATTGACGACGAGCCGCGCGCCCAGCGCCGTGATCTGCGGCAAGAGCCGCGCCACCAGCGCCGCAAACTCGGCATCGCTGGCCTGTTTGTCGCGTATCTGGATCAGGTCGGCCCCGCCGCGTGCCGCAGCCAGCGCCTGCTGCGCCACGGGCAGGGGCGCGTCGGGGTCGGTGATGACATAGATCGGCCCCATCATGCGCGGGCCACCTTGGCGCCCGCACTCAGGTCTTGCGGGGTGAGCGTGTAGAGCGCGTCAAGGAAGGCCGCCTGAAACCCGCCCGGAGCCTGCGCCGCCTGTGCCGCCCGCTCTCCGGCCAGCCCGTAATAGGCGAGCGCGGCGACCGTTGCGGGCAAGGCGGGTTGGCCGACGAGGAAGGCCGCGATCACGCCGTTGAGCGCGCATCCCAAGGCGGTGATACGGGGCATCAGCGGGTGGCCATTGGCGACGCGCCATGCGTCCACGCCGTCGGTTATGTAATCCACCGGACCGGAGACGGCGACGACCGCCCCGCAGCTTGCGGCAAGCTGGCGCGCGGCGGCCTCGGCGGCCTCGACCGGATCGGCGCTGTCGGCCCCTTTGCCGGTGGCCCCGCCGCTGCCCGCGCCAAGGCTTGCCAGTGCGATGATTTCAGAGGCGTTGCCGCGGATCACGGCAGGCCGCAGCGCCAGAAGGCGGGTGCAGACCTGTTGCCGGAAACGGGTTGCGCCGACGCCCACCGGATCGAGCACCCAGGGCTTTTGCGCGGCCACCATGACCTGCGCCGCGTGCTCCATCGCGGTGGCCCAATCGGGGTCGAGCGTGCCGATGTTCACGCTCAGGGCCTGGGCCAGACCGGCAAACTCTTCCACCTCGGGCAGCGCATGGACCATCGCCGGCGAGGCCCCTGCCGCCAAGAGCACATTGGCCATGATGTTCATGGCGACGTAATTGGTGATGTTGTGGACAAGCGGGGCCGTGGCCCGCATCTGGTTCAGGAAATGGCCGGTGTCTGTCATGGTCTCCTCCGCGCGCAGAAGAGACCGGTGGCGGGGAGCAAGGGCCGATTGCCGGCACAGGAAACACCCGCCGCGGACTCCCTACGCCAGCATGATCTGGTTCAGGTTCAAAGGGTGCTTCTCAGCCCGGTTGCCCGGACGCCCCTGTCGCGCGGGCAAGGTGTTGCGAAAGACGGGCAGTGTCAAGAGTGCGGGGCGGGTCCGGGGCAGTTGAGCGGGGCCGAGGCCGATGCGCGCCGTCCTGTGCCGCGCTGGACCGGCGCGCGCAAGGATTTTGCCATCTTGCGGATGGCTTGGCGCAGGTGTGTCGGGGGGGAAAGTGGCAGCCCGTAGGGTTCACTTTTTCCCTCACCGTTTCAATTGCTTAGGCTTGCTAACTGCTGAGAGCCACCCCTTGGGCAACAAAGTCAATTTGCCCGCCCCTGCTAACCGCCTTCTGGGCCTGAAATCGGGGGACTGGCGATGAGCAAGCAGACCAAAGCCATGGTGACAGGATCGGACGGAGCGGTTGCTGCATCGCCGGTTGCTCCGACCTCGAAACCGACGAAGTGGCAGAAACCCGCGAAGAAAACCGCGCACAATCCGGGGGATGCAGGCGTCGCGTCTTACATTCCGGTTCCGGTCATAAGCAAACATCAGTCAGATGGTTTCGCAGCAAAGCAAATGCCCGATGACCCGGCGTGGATCGCGTTGCTGCATGACCTCGGCACCCTGTCCACCATGGCGTTGCGGGCCAAGTATGCGGGCGAGGCGAACACCCATCGGAACATGCTGCAACGGGTCAAGACCTCTGGGGCAGTGGTGCATCCCGCGTTCCGAAGCTTCGCGGAATTTCTTCGGTTGGTTGGGCCGAAGCCGACATCGAGGGCGACCCTCGACCGGATCGACAATCACGATCCCGAATACGCCCCCGGCAAGGTGCGATGGGCCGACAAGACAACCCAGAACCGCAACAAGGGTGACAGCCTGATCTTCACCTGCCCGAACACCGGGCGCAGCTACACCGCCTCCCAGCTTGCCGCAAAGCAGGGGGTCAGCCCTACGGCGATCAGGAAGCGGCGAAAACAGGGGTGGACGGATGGTGAGATCATCGCCGGGGAGCGTGCAGCTTTGGTTGCCGTGGTCCCTCGCAAAAGGGTCTCTGCCCCCGCGAGGTCGGCTGCACCCCCGCTGACCTTGGCTCAAGTGCTCTTCGAGCGGAACCGTGAATACTGCGAGTTCATCCGACAGACGGAAGGCTGTGAATACTTCATCTGCACACCCGCAGAGTTGCAGGCCGAAGTTGCCGACGACTTCTCGCACTGCCGAGGCCCAGAATGGCTTCGTTCCTGTGAGGAAAACTTCCTGAACAAGAAGCTGCCGCAGTGGTGGAAGCAGTATGGCCCCCATATCCGCTTTCACGCGCTGCAACCCCATCAGCAGGCATGGGTTCTGAGGATCGACCCCTCGCAGGGACAGAAATCGGAACTGTCAGGCGCGCTGTAACCCGCTGATCCTGCGCGGTTTCGGCGGCGGGTGTGGTGGAAAGACAAGGGAACGTTCCCGGCGGCGACATTCCATGTGTCGCTGCCACCCCCCCTCCGCCAACCCGGTTGAGACGCGGAAATCGGCATCGTCAGGTGTTCTTTCCTTTCCTTAGGTGGCCAATCTCATACGCTTAATGAGGGTCGCAAGTCATTGATCCCCCTTCCAAAATCGAAGGAGCGATGGATGACTGACCCCGACCTGATTTCCCGTTTCCGAACTGACCTGATCCAGCGGATCGCCGCGCAAGAGCGTGTCCCACAGGGACAGCCCCTGCCGATCTCCCCTTGGCTGGCCATGAGCCTGCTGCAAAAGGCCGTGCGCCGGGGCCGTTCCGATCTGGCGCTGAACGCCGCCGCCACCTTGCTGAGGGATGCCCCCGACCGCCTCTGGCGCAGGCTGGGCGGCATCGCCTTTGAGGATGTCGGGCTGGGCAGCCTGCCGACCGTGGGCCTGACCGTCGCCGCCCTGACCGGCAAGCGGTTCCGGGCTGCCATCGGGGGCGATTGGGCCGTGGCGTCTGTCGTGGTCAAAGCTCTGGCAGACGCTCCGAAGAGCCGGGCGACCGATGACCTTTTCATGGCCCTGGAAACGCTGCCCGGCCTTGCCGACAGCCGTCGCGCCCTTGCCGCCGAGACCAATCCCCGCCTGCGGCTGATCGCGCTGACCACCCCGAACCTGCACTGCCGCTCCCTTGCCACCCTGTTCTTGCTGGGCACTGACCGGCCCGGTGGCAAGCTGCCGGTTCGGCGTGGCGAGGTCGCCTTGGCCTTCGACCTGCTGGATGAACTCGGCACCGCGCCCACGACGCTGGCGATCTGCCGCGAAGGCTATCGCAAGACGGGCGAGGCCCTGCCGCCCTTGCTGGCCCTTCTGGCGCTGGAAAACGGCCTGCGGGCAGGCACGACCGATGACCCCCTGCCGCCCGAGGTGATGATCGGCGGGGTTCAGGGCTGGGCGCTCGACATGTTCACCCGCGAGGGCAAGCTGGCCCTGTCCCGGTTGGCCGCGACGCAAGCAGGCGTGGCGGAGTTTGCCCGCGCAATGCTGCCCCCCGGCCAGCGTGTCGGGTTCCTCGGTCAGGTGCTGTTCCGGGTCGAGGGCGGCTTGCTGACCCGCCGTGTCGGGGGCGATCTATCCGACCGCCTCCACGCGCAACTGATGTTTGAAACGCTGGGGGTGGACCCAGAGGCTGCGGTGCAGTCGCTTGACCTGATGCGGCAGGATTTGCCGCTGCTGAACCGCATTCGGGCGGGCGTGATGAGGGAGGTTCGGGATGCGTGACGCGGTTCTCACCTCGGATACTCACCCATTATCACGGGTCAACAAGGGCGGTCAGGAGGGGCAGATGGACGAGCGTTTTGCAGTTAATTGCAACGCCAATACGTTCCTACATAAGGAGCGTGAAACCCTGACCGATGAAGCAACCGACCTGCTGCGGCACAGCCTCGCCCCGGCCACCGAACGGGCCTTGCGGGGTGATCTGATGCACTTCCAAGATTGGGGCGGGTCGCTGCCTGCAACCCCGGCCACCGTCTGCGCCTATGTCGGCGATCACGCGGGCTACCATGCCGTGGCGACCATCCAGCGCCGGGTGGCCTCGATCAGCAAGGCGCACGAAATGGCTGGCCTGCCGAACCCCTGCCGCGCTGAGGTTGTCAAAGCCACGCTGCGCGGCCTGCGCCGTAAGCACGGCACCGCCCAGCGGCAGGCCAAGCCCCTGATGCGCGACGACCTGCTGCTGGTGCTGGACAGCCTGGGGGAAACCCTGCGCGACCAGCGCGACCGGGCGCTGTTGCTTCTGGGCTTCGCCGGGGGCTTCCGCCGCTCCGAACTGGTGGCGCTGGAACGGGCCGACATCGAAACCGTCCGGCAAGGTCTGATCGTGACGATCAAGCGCAGCAAGACCGATCAGGAGGCGGCAGGCCGCCGCATCGGCATCCCTCACGGTCGCACCCGCCATTGCCCCGTCGCGGCTGTCGAGGCGTGGCTGTCTGCATCTGCCATCGACACCGGCCCCCTGTTCCGCCCGATCACCCGGCACGGTCATGTTGCCACAAACCCGCTGACCGGGGACGCCGTTTCGGTCCTGCTGCGGGAACGGCTTGCAGCGGCGGGGATCGACCCCGAGGGCTACTCCGGCCACAGCCTGCGGGCGGGCTTTGCCACCAGCGCAGCACAGGCGGGGGTCTCCACACTGAAAATCCGCGCCCAGACCGGCCACGCCTCCGATGCCATGCTGGCCCGCTACGTCCGCGAGGGGGAACTGTTCACCGGCAACGCGGCGGGTGCGCTGTTGTAGCACCTGCCCGGCGATGCCCCCCAAATGCCCGGAAAACCGGGCAAATCGCACATCTGGCCTTGTGACATGTGCAACCCAAAGGCTAGAAACGAAGCAAAACCAAGCCGGACGCCCAAGCGCGGGGGATCGTGGCGCAAGGAAGGGTGGGTTGTATCCAATGAATAAGATCGCGGCTGAGTTCAGCGAATTCGTTTTGTTCTCCGAAGAAGAGGCCCGCGCACTCGATGCCCGCGTGGTCATGCGTGAGAACCGGGGCAAGCAGGTGCCCTATGTGACCTGCCTCGTCCGCGACAAGGAAGTGCAACTCAAGCCCGAGGAACGCACCCGCCAGCTTTGGCTGGCACGCCTGATTGACAAGCTGGGCTACGCCCGGTCGCGCATCGCCATCGAATACCCGATCACCTTCGGGCGCGACAGTTCCAAGCGGGCCGACATCGTGGTCTTCGACGCTGACCGCCCGACCGTCCCCTACATCATCGTCGAGGTGAAGCAGGCCAAGTATAAGGACGGCAAGGAGCAACTCCGGTCCTACGCCCATGCGACCGGCGCACCGCTTGCCGTTTGGAGCGACGGCATTCTGGCCGAGGTCTGGCACCGCAAGAACCCCAACTACTTCATGCCGATCCACGAGCTGCCCCGCGCAGATCAGACCATCGAACAGGTCGTGGATCAGCCCTGGACCATCCAGACCCTGATCGACCTTGAGGAAGAGCGGGTGAAGGAGGGCAAATTCGCCCGCTCCCTGCGCGACCTGATCGAAGACATGGAGGACGAGGTTCTGGCAAATGCCGGGGTCGATGTGTTCGAGGAAGTCTTCAAGCTGATCTTCACGAAGCTTTATGACGAGATGAACTCGCACCGGCTGGGCAACGCCCTGCGTTTCCGCAACCAGAACACGGCGGCGCAGCTAAAGGTGGCGATCCAGAACCTGTTCGACGAGGCCAAGAAGAAATGGCCCGGCGTCTTCCTTGACGATGAACGCATCCGCCTGTCGCCCGACCACCTGCAAGTCTGCGTCGGCTCGCTGGAAGAATGGAAGCTGTTCAACTCCAACCTCGACGTGATCGACGACGCCTTTGAATACCTGGTCTCGAAGTCGTCAAAGGGCGAAAAGGGCCAGTATTTCACCCCCCGATGGGTGATCGACATGTGCGTCAAGATGATGAACCCGAAAGAGGGCGAGACGGTGGTTGATACAGCCTGCGGCTCGGCGGGGTTCACCGTGCACAGCATGTTCCACGTCTGGCGGCAGATCATGCGTGCCATGGGGCGCGAGGAAAGCCACCTCTTCACCATGGAGGCCAAGCCGCCCCGCTGCATCGACTATGTGCGCGACAACGTGTTCGCCATCGACTTTGACGAGAAAAGCGTCCGCGTCTCGCGCTGCCTGAACCTGATTGCGGGGGATGGCGAAACCAACGTCCTGCACCTGAACACGCTCGACTGGACGAAGTGGGACGAGACGGTCAAGCAGGACGATTGGCAAGATACCTATGGCGACGGCTGGCGGCGGCTGCGCAAGCTGCGCGAGAACCAGCGCCAGACCGATTACCGCAGCTTCGGCTTCGACGTGCTGATGGCAAACCCGCCCTTCGCCGGTGACATCAAGCAGTCTGACATGCTGGCGGTCTATGATCTGGGCAAGAAGAAGGACGGCAAACTGGAGAAGGCAGTCGCCCGCGACCTGCTGTTCATCGAACGCAATCTGGACTTCCTCAAGCCCGGTGGTCGGATGGCGGTAGTCCTGCCGCAGGGGCGGTTCAACAACTCGTCGGATCAGCGCCTCCGCGAGTTCATCATGGAACGTTGCCGCATCCTTGCTGTGGTGGGGCTGCACCCGAACACCTTCAAGCCGCACACCGGAACCAAGACCAGCGTCTTGTTGGTGCAGAAGTGGAATGACGATCCGGCCAAGGGGCCGCTGTGCCCGAAAGTCGAGGATTACGACATCTTCTTTGCCACGCAGCAGGTGGAAAGCGTCGATAACTCGGGCCGCAAGGTCTATCGCAAGAACGCGGACGGCACGTTCATGCGCGACACGCACGGCCATTTCGTCGTGTCGCATGACCTGTTCAACCACGATGGCCTGACCGAGGACGGGATCGCGGAGGCCTTCGAGGAATTCGCCCGCAAGGAGGGCTTCAGTTTTTTTCCGGCCGCCCCTTCGACCAAGGCCGCCTAAGCGGTCTGTTGGAGGGGCTTGAGGTTTCGATCCTAGCCACGCATCATGTCTTTGCTGAAAACCGCGATAAGCGGCTCGACAGTCAGTATTTCCGGCGTGCGGCTTTGGCTGCTGATCAACTGATCGCACAACATAGCCCCGAGAAAATCTCTGAGGTCGCATCAGAAGTCAGGAGTTTTGGCGCTTACGCTCTGACCAATGAGTTCGAGTATCAGGACGATGGGATACCGTTCATTAGAGGAACTGACTATTCCGGCGATTTCATCAACTTTTCAAGCGTCCTAAGGGTATCGGAAGAGGCCCATGCTTTGCTGCACAAGTCAGAAGTCCAGCCCGGAATGGTCTTGCTTTCCATGTCCGGCAGTGTCGGAAGCGTCGCAGTAGCGCTTGAAAGCTGGAATTACCCGATCAACTCAAACCAAGACATTGCAAAGATATTGCCCGTTGGTGTGTCGCCGTTCTTCATGGCGGCATATCTGGCATGTCGATACGGCCAAATCCAGATTGACCGCCTCCCGGTCGGAAGCGTTCAGCAACATGTTTTCCTTTGGATGATCGAGCGCATCCAAATCCCAAGGTTCTCTTCGGTTTTGGAAGGCAGAGTTGCTGAACTGTCCCAGCGCGCTTACTCCAAGCATGAGGCGGTAAACACCGACTTTCAGCGCGCAGAGGATGCATTACTTGCCGCCCTCGGCCTTGCCAACTGGACCCCGCCCGAACCGCTCGCCTACACCGCCCGTGCGGCGGATGTCTTCGCCTCGGGCCGGTTCGATGCCCGATTTTTCGCCCCGCGCATTCAGGCCCTGCTTGACCTGCTGGCCGTGGATGGGCGCACCATTGCGGACTTGGCCAACCCACGGCGCGAAAAATTCCGCCCCAATGCCTGCGCTGCCTTCGACTATATCGAGATCAGCGACATCGACGGGGCAGGGGCGGCCACCAGCACCCGCCTTGCCTCGGAAGACGCGCCCAGCCGCGCCACATGGCATGTGCGGGCGGGGGACATTATCACGTCCACCGTGCGCCCGATCCGCCGCCTGTCGGCCCAGATCACGCCCGAGCAAGAGGGGTTTGTCTGCTCTTCGGGGTTCGTCGTGGTGACGCCCCGCGACATCGCGCCCGAGGTTCTGCTCACCTACCTGCGCCTGCCGGTGATCTGTGAACTGCTGGACCTGTTCGCCAGCGCCAGTATGTATCCGGCGATCACCGATGCCGACATCTTCAACCTGCCGCTGCCCCATATCCCGGACGCTGTGGCCGATCAGGTGACGCAGAACGTGATTGCCGCGAAGGCGGCAAAGGCCCGTGCGGCCAGCATGTTGGAGGCGGCCAAACGCGCCGTCGAGATTGCGATTGAGGACGGGGAACCCGCCGCCATGGCCTACCTTGACCAAGCAGAGGGGGCAATCTGATGGCCCTGCCTCCCCACGCCGCCGACTGGATGAACCGCGCCGAAATCGACTACATCGGCCCCTTCGTCAAAGCCTGGGCCGCGTTCAATGCGTGGTATCGTCATGCGTCGGGATCACGCAAAGACCGCGATGGGCTTCGGTTCGTCAAAACACAACCGAACCCAGTTCGTAGCGGGATCATGCCTCTCTTGCGTCCGATGCAGCGCGACGGCCACGGGAACATCATCCCTGACGGTGAACCTGCGCAAAAGCTGAAACTGCTGATCCGCGACCTGCATGTCTGCCTCGATGGCTTCCACATCGAAGTGACGCGGGATGAAGATGTGGTGGAACGTATCTCGTTTCGGTCGGTCTGCATCAGTAATGGTGCAGCACTTCCGCAGAGTTCGGACAGCTACGGGCTGCGGTATCGGGTCGAGAAGGCAAATGGAGGCTGGCAATGCACAGTGAAGTCCATCGCCAACCCGGCAAATGTACGGGCGACCATTCCGACTGTTGGATTTGACGTCGATGCTTTGCAAGCTCACGAGCAGTTTGCCGCGCTGTCAGTTGCACAAAGGGCAACCCTGCTAGAGGTTTTCAATCGCTGTAATCCGCGCCCGTTCACCGACCTGTTCGCGGGCGGCGGTGCCGGGATCGTGGCGAGCGACATCACCTTCCGATGCAGCGACCAACAACTGTTCGAAGGGCTGATCGAGGTGATCTATGGGCTGCGCAACACCTTGCTGCACGGCGAATTGCAGCCCTCCCCCCAAGCCTTCGCCGCCTATGAACCTGCATATCGGATACTCCTGACATTTCTAGGGTGCGTGCGTTGATGGCGGACGCCTTGGTCGGTTTGCCCGCGAAGACCAGCCTTTCTGCCGAGAGAGTGAGGCAACACGGCTTGGCGAAGCGCAATTTCTGATTGAATGATGAAAGCGGTGCTTGCCGCTTTCTCTGCGATGTAGCGATGAAGTCCTGATGCCAGCGAGGTTTCCAATGTCCACCACGTTCAGCGAAGCCCTCACACCTCTCGCCCGACGGATGCCGCGTCCAGTCCGGGACATTGAGATACTCCGCGTCGCGGCTCAACTTGACGGTGACGATTTCGCTGCGGCAGCAGATCGTGCACGAATGGCTGCTTTGGCGTGGGCCAAGAAGCGGGCTGGCGGCAATCTTCCAAAGGATGCGTGGGATCACCTCGACTTTGAATTCCTAGCAGGAGGTCGCAATAGTTCGGCAGTTCGTTTCAAGACGGAAACGGCTGATCTCTGGGCGTTGAGAGCAGAAGACCCTGACAAAGATGTAGCTGGGCGCATCTGGACAACAGAAATTGTGATCGGCGGCGAAGTGGGCAAACGCCCCCAGTTGAGCCTCCGGTTGATCGTCAGCACGGCGGAGGCTGAGGTCAGCATCGAACCCCACGTTCCTGGAACCGTGCTGCAAATGGTCTCGTCGCCGGGGCTTGTCCGCGCAGGACGTCCATTGCGCGATACACCGGCAACTCCGCGCACTGAGAACGATGCCGAAGACCTCTGCGATCATCTGGAAGACCCGGAGCGGCGGCTTCCTGTGGTCGTGGTCACGCTGCCCGAGGGAGAAGCCGCGCAACCACTCATCAATGATAGAGAAGTTGCAAAAGCCACGGCTGGACTTGCCCGAGTTGTCCGGCTGCCAGCCGATTTGACATGGGTTCTCACCAAACGCTTCGGTAAGTTCAGATCGGTATTCGACGGGGCTGTGCGCGTCTATCTGCCCGGTTTTTCGAATTCAGATGACCCGTATCGGCACCGCCTCTTTCTTGCAGCCCCTTTGCGGGAACCTGAGAATGCCAAGTCTTGTGCAGTCTGGTTGCGTCGCCTCGCCGCTGATCTCAGCACTTCAACAACCCGCCTCGGCAAGGATGTCGTTGACTTTGCTGCTGTTCGAACCGCCAGTAGGCGACTTAAGGCGAGCAGCCTCACCGAGCAGCAGGCTCCCGACGCCGAGCTATTGGGTATCGCGCAAGAACTGATCGACAGTCTTGAGCGACAACTGACAAGCAAAGACAAAGAGATCGAGTATTTTAGCGGCGAGGCCGTGGTAGCCGAAGAACGTGCAAAGGCTGCCGAACAAGAGAACCGTTCTCTGCTCTTCAAGATCAGGCAGTTGCAGGACGCCTTGGCAAGAGGAGGGGACACCCCGACTGCCGAACCGCCTTTGCCGCAAGATTGGGCTGAATTCCCCGACTGGCTCGATCAAACCTTTCCCGACCGCATTGTGCTCACTCCAGCTGCGCGGCGCATGGTTAGAAGTCCAGAGTTTGAGGATGTGGGCCTAATTGCGCGAGCGATTACCTGGCTGGCCACCGATCAGCATTTGCGTCGTTTGAATGGTGGCGGAAGCACAAGGGATGAGGTTATCGAACCGGGCATATTGAACGCCTACTGCGGCGGAGACACTTACGAAACCGTCTGGCAGGGTCGCCGCTATGAGGTGGACCAACATGTAAAGAACGGTGGCAACGCCCGCGATCCGAAGCGTTGCTTGCGAATTTACTACTTTTGGGAGCCTGATTTGCAGCAGACGGTGATTGATCATCTGCCCGCTCATCGCCACACCAGCGCAACCTGAGAGACCCAGACGCGTGCCGCGTAGAAGCATCACGGACGAAGAGATTGGCCTGATCAAGGCTATGCTGCGCCGGGGGATGCGCAATCGAGACATCCAGTTCTACTTCAACCGGCAAGATCGCCCTGTAAACTCGGGCAGGATAACTGGGATCAATGCCGGGGATTATGGGCCAGAGGTGCCAGCGGCCACCGAAGCAGCTTTGGACGCATTCCTTGCTGGCTTCGCGCCTGCCTTGGTGGGGGTGGCAATCGAGGCTGGCGCTCCGCGGGAACCTACGTTGGCTGAAAGGGCGTTCGCCCGCTTCGTGCAACGTGACGGCGGCTGGTTTCTCGCGGACGGGGAGACCTCGGATCAAGAGTGCAAGGCGCAGTTCGACCCTCGCCGCATGGAGCCAATTGTTCGTGCGATTGCTGCACTGGCGAACAATCGGGGTGGTTTTGTTTTCATCGGCGTCCAAGACGCAGAGTGCCGTGTTACCGGGATGCCCGACACCGCCTTCCAAGATACCGACATCGTCCGCATCACAGACAGGGTGAAAAACCTTCTGACGCCTACGCCAGCCTTTTCCAAGGATGTTATCGAGGTCGGCGATCAAGCAGTCGGCTTCATCCATGTCGAGAAGTATCCAACCCCACCCGTGATCGTGTGCCGTGATGCAAACGGCCTTGAAGACGGAACGATCCTGTTCCGCTATGCCGGGCAGTCTGGAAAAATCAAGTTCGGTGACTTGCTGGCCATGCTGCGCGAACGGGACAGGGCTGCAACGCAGACCTTGTTGGCAAGCGCCACCCGCCTCAGCGAAATCGGCGCGGACCGGGCATTGATCGTAGACACAGAAAAGGGCGAGTTGGATGCAGGATCAAAGCGAATTGTGATCGACCGCGCCTTAGCCGATCAGCTCGATTTCATTCGCGAAGGCGAGTTTGAAGAGCGCGCAGGGGCACGAGCTTTGCGCCTTATCGGCGATGTTCATGCAGTTGACCCTGAGGGTCAGGTGGTCGAACGGATCGAGGGGCGAGCACTGGACGCCGATGCCGTTTTGCTTGCTTACCTCGGCCATGACGTTGTTCGCGAACCGCTCGAATACATCTGCTTGTCCGCAAAGGTGCAGAGGCAATGGCTCCCCGTCTTCTACTTTGTTCGGCTTGCTGGCGGCGACATCGACGCCGCGATTGAGGCGCTAGATGCAACGAATGCGGTCTACCGCGTCTCAAAGCAAAACGCTCTTGAACGACTGAGGGGACAGCGATCCGCCTTCGAACGACCCGGCGGAGCCATCCTTGAAGTGGTGGCAGCTTTGCAGGCTGGCCAGTTCGACGAACTCCGTCAGAGGTTCAACGACCTGCAGATCGTGCGCGGCATTCGTGGCCTGCCTGACGGGCTTGAGCCTGCCGATCCGCTTTTCGACCTATTGCGAGACATCTATCGGGATGCAGACGGCAACGCGAATGTCCGAAGCGGCGTTTTCAGTGCAGCCGCTCGCCTTGATGAACTCGAAAACCCAAGGCAGCCGCGATGAACAAAGTCTTCTTCACATACGTCTGGGGGCCGCCCGGAAACCCGGCTTGGCCGCTGACCTTTGCGACGAAGGCCGCACGGAGCCATGCGCGGAAGGTTCTGACCGAGGGCGATCTGGTGTTCGCCGTGGGCACCAGAGGGGAGCCGACCGAAGAGGCACACAAGGGGCGCGTCGTCGGCGCGTTTCGCGTGTCCGATCTGGAAGTGAACACGCAGGACTACGACCTGCCCCGCAAGCGGGACAATCCAGAATACGACAGCGTAACCCGCTTCCCGTTCGCCCTGCACCCGATCACCGTCTGGGAGATCACCGACCCGAACAACATGTTCGCGGAACTGGTGGGGCCGTTGACGCCGAACCATCACCTGCAAGCCCAATCGAAGATCGTGGAACTCGACACGATCACCGCCGAGCCGTTGTTGGTGCTTGAGCGACGCGAGGTGCCGCCAGCCATGCCGATGACCGAGTTCGGCAAGGGGCTGGTGATGAAGAAAAACAGCAAACTAGCCCCGAAGCATCAGGGCAGTTTCACCGGGGCGTTCGGGGATCACGAAGTCTGGTATGTCTACGCCCTCGTGCTGCGCGACGAGCGCAAGAAGCCGCTGGCGGTGAAGGTCGGATATTCCAACGCGCCCGACGCTCGGGAAGCTGCGCATAATGGGCCGATGGCTTTCGAGGTGACGGGCCTTCGGTGGCGGGCCGAGTTTCAGCAGCCCACGTCCAGCGAAGATGTCGCTCGGGAGGTCGAGCAAGCCGTGCTGAACCGCTTTGCCAAGCACCAACTCGCCAGTAACGGTGAGATACTAGGCGGGGTCGATCCGGTCATGGTCCAGTCGGCGATTGCCATGGTGATGCGCGACCTGTCGAACGCCTGAGCACCCCATGAATTTCGGCGCGGTGACGGTTTGGCCTTCGGAACGGAACGCCTAGACGCCTGAAATTGGAGGGATTTTCTTGCCGGTTTTCTTTGGGCGCGGAATTGCAAGTGCCTCGGTCTGGGTAACGATGGTTCGCAGTTCCTCGTCCGTCAGCGAGGCAGCGGCGACGTTCAGGCGATCCAGAAGCCGCGCCCGTGCGGTCTGCGGCGTCGGGTCTGTCAGTCCGAGCAGGTGATCGGCGGAGGTGTTCAGAACGCGGGCGATCTTGGCCAGTGTCATGAGGTCCGGCTCACGCTGATCGTTGGCGTAGTTGGCATAGCGGCGCTCGTCCAACTCGCATAGCCGGGCGGCCTGCGCGTTGGAAATGCCTAGGTCAGCGGCCCGCTCCTTCAGTCGTTTTGCAAAAATATCCATCCGGAACGTTCTGTTCCGGAAAAAACCTTACCGCCATGAATGTTATGGGCATACGATACGGAACGAATTGTTCTTATCCGGTGTATCCATGACCCCAGACCCTTCCATCCGCGCCCATGTGACCCTCGCCCAGGGTGAGGAAGTTGTCCATGTCTCGCCGTGGTCTAAAGGTGGCATGTTCGCGCAACTCCTGCTCCTTGCTCTCCCCCTCGCTGGGCTATCCCTGCTGCTGATCGCAAAAGGTGGGGAGGTTCTGGGGGTCGGGATCGTCTTCGGAGTGTTGGCCGCGATCACCTATGCCTTGGCCTATCTGTCATGGCAGCGGCGGCTGGCGGTAGTGACGACGCGCAACGTTCTGTTCGTTGCGGGCCTGAGCAAGACGGTGCGGGCGATCCCGCTGGAACAGATCAACCAAGTGACTGTCGCGCCGGGTCTCGTGACGGTGCGCACCGGGTCGATCCTGAATACCCTGCTGCTGCGCGTCCCAGATGCTGAGGTCTTGGCTGAGAAGATCGAGCAGGCGCGTCAGGTCCGAACCTAGTCTGTGGAAGGCTGAGCGTCGGGAGTGGTTCACAGAGCGGGCCTGCGCTCACGGTATCCCTTCACCCCCGCATACCGATCAGGCCGTTTCTGGGCCGTCCTGTCGTGCCTGTCGCAGTTCCAGCAGCCCCGCCTTCAGTTCCCGGACCTCAGCTTCCAGCTTAGACAGCCGTTCGTCTGGTGATCCACCCGCGGCCGCTCGCTTTGCAGCCTTGATCCAGCCTGTGCCGGGAGCACTGCGTGGGAGGGGCGTGTCTTCGGGCACAATCCCAAAGCTCTCCTCCAGACGTGCGTTGATTTCAGCGTTCATCGAACGACGATTGTTCTTCGCCGCCTCTTGGACGAGGTCTTTCAACTCTTGGCCAAGTCGGATGCGAACAGGGGGGTCATCTCGCGTCATGACCCACCATTGCCCCACTGTGGGGTTGACATCAAGCAAAATCCATCTAGCCTCACGGAAGCCCCACCGTGGGGCAAATGGAGGGTTCTACATGAAAACCTTGAGGCTGCGACTGACAGAAGACGAGAAGGGTTGGCTCGAACGCAGGGCTGCCGAGAACGGCAGGTCCATGAACGCCGAACTTCGGCAATTGTTGAAGAACAGCATGGCATCTGGGCACGGGGTGCGGTGATGACAGAGGAAAAGACGAATTCGGCTCCGCAGGCGTCATCGGCTGCCAAACCCCAGAAAGCCAGCTTCACATGGGCTAAGAAGCTCATCAGCGAAGCGAAAAAACCAAAAGGCTTCTCTGTCACGGCCGCGAAGCGGGCGATGCAACTCGTGACGGGGCAGGGAAAGGAACCTGCCGCATTCAAGGTCGCTCCGGATGGCAGCTTTGCCATCGAATTGGTGCAGGTGGGCAAGCCCGCTGCTGCACCCACCGAAAACCCTTGGGACAAGGTGCTGTGACATGGGCAAGCGTGAAGTCTCATTCGTGCATCTGCACGTTTACAATGATCGGCACGGCAAGACCCGCGCCTATTACAAGCCGCAGGGGGGCAAGGGCATTGCCCTGCCTTTGCCGGTCGGAAGCCCCGAGTTCCTGCTGGCCTATGCAAAGGCCGTGGAGGGCGAGAAACTGGAGCGCGCCAGAGCCAAAATGCCGACCTGCAAAGACACTTTCCGGGACTTGCTGCGGCTCTACCTCGGGTCGCCCCTCTACATGAAGCTCAGCCCAAGTTCGAAGCGCAACTACCGGATCATCCTTGAAAAGTTCTGCGCCAAATACGGAAACTTACCCATGTCGCAGTTCTCGCGGAAACACGCTTCGGCCATCTTGGGCAAGCTCAGCGACACGCCGGAAGCGGCGAACACGCTGATGAAGCGGTTGCGCCTCCTTTTGGGGTTTGCGGTGCAGATTGGCATGATCGCCGCGAACCCCATGACCAAAATGGAAAGCTATGCCGCCAATGAGGACGGCTACCACACTTGGACCGAGGAAGAGATCGCGCAGTTCATGGCTCGTCACCCGCTGGGAACCAAGGCGCATCTGGCCCTGATGCTGATGCTCTGCACCGGGCAGCGCAAGTCTGATGCTGTCAGGATGGGGTGGGGCGATGTTGCCAACGGGATGATCCGGATTCGTCAGCAGAAGACCGGAACCCCGCTGATGATCCCAATCCTCCCGGAGCTGAAAGCAGCGTTGGCCGACCAACCCAAGGACGCGCCTACCTTCTTGCGGACGGAGTATGGTCGCCCCTACTCGGTGGCTGGCTTCGGAAACTGGATGCGGGATCGGTGCGACGAGGCGGGGCTGCCCAACTGCGCATCGCATGGTCTGCGCAAGGCTTGTGCCCGGCGTCTGGCCGAGGCGGGTTGCACCATTCACCAAATCAAGGCGATCACCGGCCACAAGACCGACGCAGAAGTGCATCGCTACACGGCGAAAGCCGATCAAGTTCGGCTCGCTCACAGCGCGTTCGAGAAGCTGCAAGACACTGCCAACAACCCGAAACCTGCTAACCCCCTCTGAGAGGTTAGCAAACAAGAGGAAAAACCCCATGCGTTCCAATATCTTAGCGGAGGAAGTGGCAGCCCGTAGGGGAGTCGAACCCCTCTTCCCAGGTTGAAAACCTGGTGTCCTAACCGATAGACGAACGGGCCACTGGCGGGCTGATTAAGGCAGCCGCCGTCCGGGCGCAAGAGGAAAAGTGACGGTTCAGCCGTCGATCCGCTTGCCCATGATCGCGATGGCCTGCTGGTAGACGGTCGCCGCGTTCCATTGCTTGATGACGGCGAAGTTGGGTTCGCCCTCCTGATAGCCGAGGCCCGGCTGCCAGCCCTTCTGCCGCAGGAAATTGGCGGTCGAGGCCATTGCATCGGTCAGGTTGTTCAGGTCGACCTTGCCATCGCCATTGCCATCCACGCCATAGGTCAGCGCATTGCCGGGCAGGAACTGGGTGTGACCCCATTCGCCATGCTTGGCCCCCACCGAGTTCGAGGTGATCGAGCCTTGGTCCACCAGACGCAGCGCGCCGATCAGATGCGGGCGGAAGAAATCGCTGCGGCGGCAGTCATAGGTCAGCGTGGCGATGGCCGAGACGATGTTGGTGTCGCCCATGAAGCCGCCAAAGGCGGTTTCCATGCCGTGGATGGCCAGAAGCACCCCGGCGGGCACGCCGTAGCGCTGTTCCAGCGCGGCATAGAGATTGGCGTTCTTGGCCTTGCGCTGCTTGCCCTGACGGATGATCGTCTCGGCCCCGCGGACCTGCATGAACTTGTCGAGCGTGTAGCGAAAGCTGCGCTGGTTGCGGTCGGCCCCGATGGTGGCCTGCGAATAGCTGCTGGCCATCAGCGCGGCGATGCCCCGCTCTCCCACACCGGCGGCGCGGGCCTCGGCGGCCATCTCGGACTTCCACGCCTCGTAGCGGCCGCCGGTATCGGAACAGAAGGCGGCCTGCGAGGCCGAGGCGGCACAGATCAGGGCGGTGGCAAGGGTCAGGGACTTCAGCGCAGACATACGACACTCTCCGGGTAATCGGTTTGCGCCAGTCTACGGTGGTGGCAAGCCGGATCAAGCCTTTGCGGCCATAGGCTGCAACGCGGCTGCACAAGTTTTCGTCAGATTTCCGCGAGCCCGCAGGGGAGAACGCAGCAAGCCGGCGCCAAGCGTCGGCCCCGCCTCTCAGGCGGCGGGCTTGCCGTTGGCGGCCGCTTCCAGTGCGGCGATGCGCGCTTCGAGCGCGTCATTCTGCTCGCGCGCCTTGAGCGCCATCGTGCGCACGGCGTCGAATTCCTCGCGCGTCACGAAGTCGCGATCGGCAAGCCAACGGTCCATCAGCCCCTTCATTGCCGTCTCGGCCTCGGTCTTGGCCCCCTGCGCCACACCCATCGCATTGGTCATGAGCTGGCTGAGGTCGTCGAAGATCTTGTTGCGGCTTTGCATGGGGCTGGTCCTTGTTGATCTGCTCCCTTTATATGGCCCTGCGCCGCCGCGCCGCAAGACGGCGCGGCACATTGACAACCGGCCCGCACCTGCCGACAAGGCAGGGGACCCGACAGCCGAGGTGCCATGTCCTACATTCCGTTCCCGCAGATCTCGCCCGAGATTTTCGCCATCGAGATCTTTGGCATGACGCTGGCCCTGCGCTGGTATGCGCTGGCCTATATCGTCGGGCTGATCGGCGGCTGGCGGCTGGCGCTGGATACGCTGCGCCGCCCCGCCCTGTGGCACGGCGCCCCGCCGATGAGCGCCGATCAGGTGGAGCGGCTGCTGACATGGGTGATCGTGGGCGTCATCCTTGGCGGGCGCTTCGGCTTTGTGCTGTTCTACCAGCCGGGGTTCTACCTGCAGAACCCCGCCGCGATCTTGCGGGTCTGGGAAGGCGGCATGTCGTTTCACGGCGGCTTTCTGGGTGTGGTGGTGGCGGGCATCCTGTTCTGCCGCCGCGAGGGCATCGCGATGCTCAAGGCCGCCGACATCATGGCGCTGGCAGCCCCGCTCGGGCTGTTTCTGGGGCGCGTCGCCAATTTCATCAATGCCGAGCTCTGGGGCCGCCCGACGAGCCTGCCCTGGGGCGTGGCATTCCCCGGCGATGCGGCGCAGAACTGCCCCGGTGTCGTCGGCATCTGCGCGCGCCACCCCAGCCAGCTTTACGAGGCGCTGCTGGAAGGCTTGCTGCTGGGGCTTGCGCTGATCTGGCTGGCCTATCGGCGTGGCTGGCTGAAATGGCCGGGCGCGCTGACAGGGGTTTTTCTGGCCGGATATGGCGCGGCGCGCTTTGTGGTGGAATTCGTGCGCCAGCCCGATGCGCAGTTTATCACCGAAGGCAACCCGCTTGGCCTTGCGCTGCATATCGGCGGCTACGGGCTGACGATGGGGCAGATCCTGTCGCTGCCGATGATCGCCGCCGGTCTGTGGCTGCTGCTGCGCGCGCGCCCCGCATGACGGAACTGGCGCGGATCATCGCCGCGCGGATCGCGGCCACGGGGCCGATGACGCTGGCCGACTATATGGCCGAATGCCTGCTGCACCCCGCGCATGGCTATTACACCACGCGCCCTCCCTTTGGCGCCGAGGGCGATTTCATCACCGCGCCCGAGATCAGCCAGATGTTCGGCGAGCTTCTGGGCCTGTGCCTCGCGCAGGCGTGGCTGGATCAGGGCGCGCCCGCGCCCTTCACGCTGGCCGAGCTTGGCCCCGGACGCGGCACCCTGATGGCCGATGTGCTGCGCGCGACGCGCGGCGTTGCGGGCTTTCATGCCGCAGCGCAGGTGGTGCTGGTCGAAGCCTCGCCTGCCCTGCGCGCGCAGCAGGCGGCGCGGCTGGCCCCGCATCCGCTGGCCCATGCCGCGCAGATCGACGCGCTGCCAGACCAGCCGCTGTTTCTTCTGGCCAATGAATTCTTTGACGCCCTGCCCATCCACCAGTTCCAATACGATGGCCGCGCGTGGCGCGAGCGTCTGGTGGGGCTCAAGGACGGTGCCTTGGTCTTTGGCCTGTCTGACCCTGTGCAACCCGATCTGTCGCTGCCGGTGTTTCAAGACCCCGTGGCGGGCCGCGTGGCAGAGGTTTGCCCCGCCGCACGCCCCTATGCGGTGGTGATCCGCGACCGTATCGCAAGGCATGGCGGGGCGGCGCTGATTGTGGATTACGGCGGCTGGCGGTCTTCGGGCGATACGTTTCAGGCCCTGCGCCGCCATGCCTTTGCCGATCCGCTGGCCGCGCCGGGCGAGGCCGATCTGACCGCCCATGTCGATTTCGAAGCGCTCGCTGCCCTTTGCGCCCTGCCCTATGGCTATTGCGAACAGGGCGCGTTCCTGACCCGGCTTGGCATCGAGTCGCGCGCGGCCCGTCTTGCCCAATCCTTGACCGGAGACGCCTTGCAATCGCATCTTGCCGCGCATCGGCGCTTGACCCACCCCGATGAAATGGGTTCGTTGTTCAAAGTGCTGGGGCTGCATCGGCCCGGCACGCAACCGCCGCCCGGATTGGCCTGACATCATGACGTTGGAAATCATCACCTCGGACGCCCTGCCTGTGCGCCACGGATTTTTCACCCGCAAGGGCGGGGCCTCGTCGGGCATCTTTGCCGGGCTCAACTGCGGGGCGGGATCGTCGGACCAGTCGGAGGCGGTGGCGATCAACCGCGCGCGGGTGGCCGCCGCGATGGAGGTACCGCTGGACCATCTGATCGGGGTGCATCAGGTGCATTCCGCCGATGTGGTGGCCGCGACCGGCCCGCTGCCGGTGCGCCCGCATGCCGATGCGCTGGTCACGGCAACGCCCGGAGTGGCGCTTTCGGTGCTGTCGGCGGATTGCCAGCCGGTTCTGTTCGCCGATGCGGAGGCAGGGGTCATCGGCGCGGCCCATGCCGGATGGCGGGGCGCGGTGGACGGGGTGCTGGAGGCGACGGTTGACGCGATGGAGGCGCTGGGGGCTGACCGCGCCAATATCGCCGCCGTCATCGGCCCCTGCATCAGCCAGCGTGCCTATGAGGTCGGGCCGGAGTTCTTTGAGACCTTCACCGCCGAAGACCCTGCCAACAGCCGCTTTTTCATCAACGGCACCGGGGACAGGATGCTGTTCGACCTGCCCGGTTTCGGCCTGCACCGTTTGCGCAGCGCAGGGGTGGGCCATGCCGAATGGACGCGGCACTGCACCTATCATGATGCGGAGCGGTTTTTCTCGTTCCGCCGCACCACCCACGCGGGCGAGGCCGATTATGGGCGCCTGATTTCGGTGATCCGGCTTTAGCCTGCGGCAAAATTGCGGCAAAACCTGTCACGCATACCGGAAACAATCAGGGGAATTTCGAGACGTTGTTTCCGATTTCCCTTGTTTTCGGGGGGATATGGGCCGCGCGGAGGGTGCCACATTCTCTCCCGCCACTGCGAAGCGCGACCACAATCTTTCACATTTGCCGCCCAGAGCGCGCCCCAAATGCGGGTCAAACATGAACCCGAGGTCGACAGACACATCAGACAAGGGAACGGGGACCATGAAGAAAGAACGCCGCTGGTTGAAATCCGTCATCGCTGCCAGCCAGGAGCCGCAGATCGCCCTGCCCTGGACGCGTGGCGCACGGCGCAAGCCCGCTGCCCTGAAGCCTGCCCCGGTGCAGCCGCGCGCGCTCGCTGCGCGGTAACAGCGCGCCGCAACTCGCGGTAAAGCCGAATCACATGATCTGAAAAACGTGCCGCGCCCCCGCGCGGCGCGTTTTCATTTGTTTGGCCCCACCTTGTTTTGGCCACATTTGACCCGCCATCGTCACCAAAAGGCGAACAATATCTGCGATTTGGCCAATTGGATCACAAACTGCGGCCAATTGCGGAAATCCTTTGACCAAGCGCCAGATTCTCGCCATTATCTCTGCATCACGGTCTCCCACCTGCATGGTGGTCTGGCCAGCGGTGTAAGACCCCGGATTAAACCCTTGGGCAGCGTTGGACAGTCGGACTGATGCTTTGGCAAAAGCGGTCCCGGTGCTCCTCTGGCACGATAACGGGGCCGCTTTTTGCATGTGCGGGGTGCTGTGCGCTGCCGCGCTTTGGCGGGATTTCGGGCGCGGGGCGGTCGGGCGCAGTCAGGCCGTTTTGGCCAGCCGCGCCTCCAGCACGTCAAACGGAACACCCGGTTCATCCTTGGCGCAGCGGATCACCAGCGAGGTTTTCACATTCGCCACATTCTCGGCCTTGAGCAGGTCGCCTGTCAGAAAGCTCTGGAACGAGGAGAGATCGGGGGCCACGCATTTGAGGATGAAGTCGATCTCGCCGTTCAGCATGTGGCATTCGCGCACAAGCGGCCAGGCGCGGCAGCGCGATTCGAAGGCGGCCAGATCCGCCTCGGCCTGACTTTGCAGGCGCACCATCGCGAAGACCTGCACCTCGAACCCCAGCTCGCGCGCATCGATGTCGGCGTGATAGCCCTTGATGTAGCCCGCCTCTTCCAGCGTGCGCACGCGGCGCAGGCAGGGGGGCGCGGAAATGCCCACGCGCTTGGCCAGTTCCACATTGGTCATCCGGCCATCGGCCTGCAACTCGGCCAGAATCTGACGGTCGATCGGATCAAGCTTGGAAACGGCCATAGGGAACTCCTTTTGCGCCTATCTAGGGATGGCCCCCGTCTCACGCAACAATGTTTCAACATTGCGCAGGAATATTTCGCAAATCAACTGTTGTGCGACCCATTTGGCCCGATGCCTGCCGGAAAGCGCGGCGAACTCTGGGCTTTTCGCTCTGGCTTTGACGGCCTATATGAAAGCCGCACAGAAAACTTGGGGATATCATGACCAACACCCGGCACACGCGCGTTCTGATCATCGGCTCCGGTCCGGCCGGGTATACGGCGGCGGTCTATTCGGCCCGCGCCATGCTGAACCCCATTCTGGTGCAGGGTCTGCAACCCGGCGGGCAGTTGACGATCACGACCGAGGTGGAAAACTGGCCGGGCGACACCCATGTGCAAGGCCCCGACCTGATGGTGCGGATGCAGGAGCATGCGCAGGCGATGGGGGCCGAGATCATCAGCGATTACATCTCGTCGCTGGACCTGTCGCAGCGCCCCTTCGTCGCCAAGGCCGATTCCGGCACCACCTTCACCGCCGATGCGGTGATCCTTGCCACCGGCGCGCAGGCCAAATGGCTGGGCCTGCCGAGCGAGGAGAAGTTCAAGGGCTTTGGCGTGTCGGCCTGCGCCACCTGTGACGGCTTCTTCTATCGCGGCAAGGAAGTCGTGGTGATCGGCGGCGGCAATACGGCGGTGGAAGAGGCGCTGTTCCTGACCAATTTTGCCACCAAGGTGACGCTGATCCATCGCCGCGACACCCTGCGCGCGGAAAAGATCATGCAGGACCGGCTGTTCAAGCACCCCAAGATCGAGATGCTGTGGAATTCGGAAGTGACCGAGATTCTGGGCGACGAGGCCCCGCTTTCCGTCACCGCCGTGCGCACCCGCAACCTGCTGACCGGCGAGGTCAAGGACGTGCCCTGCCACGGCTTTTTCGTGGCCATCGGCCATGCGCCCGCCTCGGAACTGGTCAAGGACCAGCTGGAACTGCATTCGGGCGGCTATGTGACGGTCGAGCCGGGCACGACCCGCACCACCATTCCGGGCGTCTTTGCCGCAGGCGATCTGACCGACCATGTCTACCGTCAGGCGGTGACCAGCGCCGGTATGGGCTGCATGGCGGCGCTGGATGCCGAGCGGTTCCTCGCTGCGCAGGATGCGGAACTGAAGGCCGCCGAATAAGCACGGCGCCCGTCCCGCGAGGGCGTTGCACAATCGCACAGGCCGGGGAAAAACAGCCCGCCGCCCGGTTGACCCGCCGGGCGGTGGCTTTCAGTCTTGCGCCCCCGTCCCTTTGTCTGAACAGGTGCAATGACCCAAGCCACCCTGCCACCCCCCGTCATCCTCACGCCGGGTGATCCGGCGCCGTCCTTCACCCAACGCTCGGCCACAAATCCGCGCTATGCGATCGACACGGCAGCAGGGCGCTATCTGGTCCTGTGCTTCTTTCACAGCCTTGACGTGCCGCAGGCGCAAGAGGCGGTTGCCGCAGCCCTGTCGCGGCCCGATGTGTTCGACGACACCCACGCCAGCTTTTTCGGCATCTCGTCAGACCCGCAGGATGAAGCGCGCTTGTCAAACCAGATCCCCGGCCGCCGCTTCATCTGGGACAGTGACCTGACCGCCAGCCGCCTTTACGGCGCGGCGCAGGGCGATCGGCGCAGCCCGCTCTGGGTGGTGACCGACCCGACGATGCGGGTGCTGAAGGTGGTGCCGTTCCAGAAAGAGGGAAGCCAAGCCGCCGAGGTGATCGGTTATGTCGCCAGCCTGCCACCCCCTGCCCGCTTTGCCGGACCGGAATTGCAGGCCCCGATCCTCTATCTGCCGAATGTGTTCGAGCCGGACCTGTGCCGCCACCTGATCGGCCTTTACGACGCGCAGGGGGGCGAGGAATCGGGCTTCATGCGCGAGGTGGATGGCAAGACCATCGGCATGAAAGACCGCAGCCACAAGAGCCGCCGCGACATCACGCTGAACGACCCCGATCTGATTGCTGCCCTGCAGGCGCGGTTCGTGCGGCGGGTGGTGCCGCAGATCGCCAAGGCCCACCAGTTCCATGTCACGCGGATGGAACGCTATATCGTCTCTTGCTATGACGCCGCCGAGGGCGGGCATTTCGCCCCGCACCGCGACAATACCACAACAGGCACCGCGCATCGCCGCTTTGCCGTGTCGATCAATCTGAACGAGGATTTCGAAGGCGGCGAGGTCAGCTTTCCGGAATACGGGCCGCGCAGTTTCAAGGCCCCTCCGGGCGGGGCGGTGGTGTTTTCCTGCTCGCTGCTGCACCGCGTGTCGACGGTGACGCGCGGGCGGCGCTATGCGTTTCTGCCGTTCCTCTACGACGATGCAGCCGCGAAAATCCGTCAGGCAAACCTGCATGCGCTGGACGCGGCCGAAGCCGCGACCAAGGCGCAAGATCAGTAGCGGGTGCGCGAGCGTTCGCGCGAGGGCAGTTCGCCGCCGTGGTCCAAGGCCCCTGACGGCGCGATGTTGCGGGCCTGATCGGCCAGCGCGCCCTTGCCCGGATCGGCCTCGGGGTCTTGCGGGTGGAGGGGGCCGCCCTTGTCCTGCGCTTCCGCGCCGGACTGGCCCGACTGCTTGAGCGCGAGAGCCTTCTGGGCAAGCTCTTGCTGAGTGGGGGACTGCGCGGCGGTCTCATCGCCCTTGGCCCTGCGGTCACGCTCCTGAGTGAGGAGGTCAAGCGCCATGCCCAGCACCCGCGCCTTGCCTTCGGTGCCGTCATTGCGCTGCGCGGGCGCGACGCCCGACGGGTCGGCCTTGCCCCGCGCTTCGCGGCGCTGGCGGTTGGCAATGTCACGCGCGCGGTCACGGCGGTCCCGCAGACGCTGGACCGTTTCGGTCAGTTCGGACTGGCCCAGACGGTCCAGCCCGCCGCGCCGTGCCACTTCGACCAGCTTTGCTTCGTCCTGATCGAGCAGGCGCAGATCGTCGGCGGTGAAGGTGGGGCTGCTGTTCTGTGCGGTCATGCTCAATCTCCCGTTGCGCAATCTGAAGTCAGCAAATCAACGCACATAGGCTGCAAAGGTTCCTGCCCGCTGGTGCAGGCGAGGTGTCCTTAACCGGTTCGAAACGCGGACCTGCCAGATTTCGGACAGGGAGACCCGAGGGAAAGGACAGAACGGCAGGCGATGACAGACACAAACAGCTGGGCTTGGCATGTCACATCGCTGTGGCCCGGGTATAACGCGACCAGCCAGAACAATCTTGATGCGCGCGGCAACGGTTTGTCGATCGATCCGCGCACGATCACCCTGATCACCTGGCGCGACCCCGAAGGCGATGACCGCATCGCCGATACCGATACGGATGACGGCTCGACCACGTCGAATGACCGGGTCATCATCAACGAGAGGATCTATAGTGTGCGGGAACTTGCCGCCTATCGCGGCGGCACGATGGTGGCGAACGGCATCACCTATCAGGTCGATTTCGCCGTCTGGCTGCTGGAGGATGGCACCTATATGGTGCGCATCCGTGACGACCAGATTCCGCCCGACCTGCATTACAAGAAGGTCACGTCCCTGCGTCTGGGACAGTTCGACAATGTCGACTACAGCCACAGCTTTGTCTCGACCCGCGACGAGGCGTTCTTGTGCTTTGTCGCCGGAACGCTGATCCACACCAAGGAGGGGCTGGTCGCGGTGGAAACCCTGCTGCCCGGAGATCTGGTGCTGACCGTCGATCACGGCTTTCGCCCGCTGCGCTGGATCGCGCACCGCCGTGTGGCCGGTCACGGGGCGGCGGCCCCCGTGCTGATCAGCGCGGGGGCGCTTGGCAACAGCCGTGATCTGCTGCTGTCGCAACAGCACCGCATCATGCTGGCGGACTGGCGCGCGGAACTGATGTTCGGCGCGTCCGAGGTGCTGGTGGCGGCCGCGCATCTGGTGAACGGCGGCACCATACGGCTCCACCCCTGCGCCGAGGTGGAGTATGTGCATTTGCTGTTCGACCAGCACGAACTGGTGTTTTCAGAAGGCATCGCCACGGAGAGTTTCCATCCCGGCGCCTACAGCCTGACCGTTCTGGGGCAGGCCACGCGGGACGAGGTGCTGGGCCTGTTCCCCGAACTGGCCCGGCATCCTGACAGTTATGGCCCCAGCGCCCGCCCTAGCCTGCGCGCCCGCGAAGCGCGCACGCTGCGGCCGAATGGGCGCTGAAGGGGGGCTAATGGGCGCTAATGGGCGCTGACGGGGGCCAGATCGTTCTGCCGCGCCAGCGAAAACGCCAGATTGCGGTCACGCACGAGCGCCAGACGCGCGCCATCGGGCCGATGCACCGAATAGACCGTTTCGACATCGCCGATCTGCTCGCGCAGGTCTTCGGGCAGGTCTGCCACGGTGACAGGGCGCACATAAACGATCGGGCTTTGCGGGGCAGCAATGGCCTTGAAGGGACTGTTCATGAAAGACGACTCCTTATCCGGTTATCCTCGCCCGATGCGGATGGTCTGCACCACCGCATCCGGCACCGATCGCTTCAGATCAATGTGCAGCAGCCCGTGATCCATGCTGGCCCCGGCCACCTCCACACCATCCGCCAAGACAAAGCTGCGTTGAAAGGCCCGCGCGGCAATCCCCCGATGCAGGAACACACGGTCTTGTGTGTCATCGGGCTGGCGCCCGCGCACCACAAGCTGGCGGTCCTCGACGGTGATCGCCAGATCATCCTCGCGGAACCCCGCCACGGCGAGCGTGATGCGGTAGGCGTTGTCGGCCGTGGCTTCGATGTTGAACGGGGGGTAGCCCTCACCGGCGGATTTCGCCGTGCGCTCGACCAGCCGTTCCAGTTGTTCAAACCCCAAAAGGAACGGGTGCGCCCCAAAGCTCAGTTTCGTCATCTGTGAGATGCCCTTTTCAAAAAGCGACATGATCTGCGGCAGGCCCCTTTCACAGGCGACCCGCCATATCTGAAATATGGGGCGCATTGACGCAGCCTGCAAGGGCATGGCCCCGCCGCGGGCGCTGTGGCGGGGCCTGCGCCGCCAGCCAGAGGCGAATCCAGCGAATGCGCAGCAAAAGGGCGCAAAATCTTTGCCGCATGGTCAAAGAATCACTATATTCAAAAGGAAGCGTCCCTGACGACTCAGCCCCTGCCTTCCCTAGCCAGCAAGCGAACACCATGAACGCGCCCAGCGAACTCAACTTCGAAGATATGCTCAAGATCCGGCTGGAAGTGCTCCGGCGCGAGCATCGCGATCTTGATGCCGCGATTCATGCGCTGGAAGAAACCGGCCGCCCCGACCAGTTGACCCTGCGGCGGTTGAAAAAGCAAAAGCTGTCGCTGAAGGACCAGATCGTGAAGATCGAAGATCAGTTGATCCCCGACATCATCGCCTGACCCGCCAAACCCTTGCGCCAGAGCCTGACCTGTCGTAAGCGCGCCCCATCATATGGAGGCGCGCATGACCACTGACGTCGGAATCATCATGGGGTCGCAAAGCGACTGGCCGACCATGAAGGAGGCCGCGCTGATCCTTGATGCGCTTGGCATTTCCTATGAGGCCAAGATCGTCAGCGCCCATCGCACGCCCGACCGGCTGTGGTCCTACGGGCGCGAGGCGGCGGGCCGCGGGCTGAAGGTCATCATCGCAGGGGCGGGCGGCGCTGCGCATCTGCCGGGCATGATGGCCAGCAAGACGCGGGTGCCGGTGATCGGCGTGCCGGTGCAGACCAAGGCGCTGTCGGGGGTCGACAGCCTCTATTCCATCGTACAGATGCCCAAGGGCTATCCGGTGGCGACCATGGCCATCGGCGCGGCGGGCGCGGCCAATGCGGGGCTGATGGCGGCGGGCATCCTTGCGCTGATGGACCCTGCCCTTGCCGAACGGCTGGACGCATGGCGCGCGGCCCTGTCGGCCAGCATTCCCGAGGAGCCGAAGGATGACTGAACCGCTGCGCCCCGGTGCCACGATCGGCATTCTCGGCGGCGGCCAGCTCGGCCGCATGCTCTCGGTCGCGGCCAGCCGCCTCGGCTTTCAGTGCCATATCTACGAGCCGGGGGCGGCCCCTCCGGCGGGGCATGTCGCGGCACAGGTGACCACGGCCCCCTATGAGGACCTTGCCGCGCTGCGCGCCTTTGCCCAAAGCGTCGATGTCATCACCTATGAATTCGAGAACGTCCCGACCGCCTCGCTAGACGCGCTGGAGGCGCTGCGCCCGATCCGCCCGAACCGCCGCGCCCTTGCCGTCAGCCAGGAACGGGTGGCGGAAAAAGACTTCCTGACCGGCCTCGGCCTGCAGACCGCGCCCTATGCGCGGGTAACGGATCTGGCCGCGCTGGAGCAGGCGCTGGAGCGGATCGGCACACCCGCCATCCTGAAGACCACCCGTCTCGGCTATGATGGCAAGGGTCAGGCGCGGATCATGACGTCCGAGGATGCGCCCGCCGCATGGGAGGCGATGGCCGGGGCCGAGGCGGTGCTGGAAGGCTTCATCGACTTCAGCCACGAAGTCTCGGTCATCGCCGCGCGCGGGCTGGATGGCTCGGTCGCCTGCTATGATCCGGGCGAAAACGTGCACCGTGCGGGCATCCTGCACACCACCACCCTTCCCGCCCGCCTGTCGCCCGGGCAGCGCACCGATGCGGTGCTGATCGCCGCCCGCATCCTGAACGCGCTCGACTATGTCGGCGTGATGGGGGTAGAGCTTTTCGTGACCCCGCAGGGGCTGATCGTCAACGAGATCGCCCCCCGCGTGCACAACTCCGGCCACTGGACGCAGGCCGGCTGCGCCGTGGACCAGTTCGAGCAGCACATCCGCGCCATCGCGGGCTGGCCGCTTGGCGACGGATCGCGCTATGCGGATGTGGTGATGGAGAACCTGATCGGCAGTGACGTCGACCGCGTGCCCGGCCTCTCCCGCGAGCGCAACTGCCAGATCCATCTGTACGGCAAGTCCGAGGTCAAGCAGGGACGCAAGATGGGCCACGTCAACCGCGTGATCCGCGGCCTGACCTGAGCACAGGGGCCGTCCGCGGGGGCATCGAGCCCCCTTGGACGGCGTTGCCACGCCGCAATTTTCGTCCGCGCACGGGCGGCGAAGGCAGGAGCCTCCGGCGGGGATATTTAGGAACAGGTGACTACGGATTTCATCTGTTCATAAATATCCCGGGGGTTTGGGGGCAGAGCCCCCATGCTTCAGGCGCCCACACCCACTGATGGCAGCAACTGCACGCCGTTGATCTGCCAACCATCGGCCGTTTCGATCATCTGATAATCAAGCAGATGGGTCCGGCCCTGTTCGTCGGTGATCATCACCCGTTGCCAGAGATTGCCCGCAACCTCGCGCAACTCGAGCATTTTGACCGTCCCGGGGCGATGCACCATGGGATAGCCCTGCCGCACCATCATGCCAAATCTGTCGGGGGTGCCGAAGATGCCTTTTATGGTCGGGCTGGCGAAGCTGAAGGCAGTGGCGAAATCATCCGCTTTCAGCGCGTTCAGCTGGTTCTGGATGGTTTGCTGGATCGGGTCTTCCTGTGCCATTGCGGCAGAGGCAAGGAAAGCAGCGGTCAGCAGTCCGGCAAAAAGGCGCATGGCCCAATTCCTTTCGCAAAGACGTCCCCGCGATGGAAGCTAGACCGGGCGGGCGCCCGGTCAATGGTCGTGACGGTGCTGTCTTGACGCCGCTGTCTTGACCGTGCCGCCGGTCAGGCCTTGACGAAATCGCCCGCCAGCCCCTTGTCGATCAGGGCGATGGTTTCGGGCACGCCGTAGAGCGCCACGAAGCCGCCAAAGCGCGGGCCTTCGGAGGCGCCGAGAAGCACCTCGTAGAGCGCCTTGAACCAGTCGCGCAGCGGCTCGAAGCCGTGCTCCTTGCCGACGGCGAAGACCATGGTCTGCAAGGCGTCGGCATCATTGCCGCCGTCCCAGACGGCAAGCCTTGCGCGCAGGTCTTCCATCGCCGCGCGTTCCTGATCGGTGGGCAGGCGGAACACACGGTGCGGCGCGATCTTGTCGGCAAAATAGCGCACGGCATAGCCCGCCGCCGCATCGAGATCGGGGTGGGTTTCGGGCGAGGCCCCGGGCGCATAGGCGCGGATATAGCCCCAGAGGCCGCGTGCATCCTTGGCCCCCGCCACCGAGGCGAGGTTCAGGAGCATCGAGAAGGGCACCACCATGCGCGACTCGGGCGGCTGGCCCCCGTGGATGTGCCAGACAGGGTTGTTGACCTGCGCCTCGACATCCTGATCGGGGTAGGCGCGGAGTTGCTGGTGGTATTCGTCCACCGCGCGCGGGATCACGTCGAAATGCATCCGCTTGGCCGTCTTGGGCTTCTGATACATGAAATAGGACAGGGACTCGGTCGCGGCATAGGTCAGCCATTCGTCGATGGTCAAGCCATTGCCTTTCGACTTCGAGATCTTCTGGCCTTGGTCGTCGAGGAACAGCTCATAGGTCATGTGGTTGGGCTTGCGCCCGCCCAGCACCTCGCAGATGCCGTCATAGATCGGGGTGTTGGTGGAATGGTCCTTGCCATACATCTCGAAATCCACCCCCAGCGCGGCCCAACGGGCGCCGAAATCGGGCTTCCATTGCAGCTTCACATGGCCGCCCGTCACCGGCAGCGTCCATTCGCGCCCGTCCTCGTCATCGAAGGTGATCTCGCCGCGCGCCGCATCGACGTTCTTCATCGGCACATAGAGCACGCGGCCCGTTTCGGGGTGGATCGGCAGGAAGGCCGAATAGGTCTGCTGGCGTTCTTCGCGCAGGGATTTCAGCATGATCGCCATGATCGCGTCATAGCGTTCGGCGCAGCGCAACAGCGTTTGGTCAAAGCGGCCCGATTTGTAGAATTCGGTGGCCGAGATGAATTCATATTCGAAGCCGAAGGTATCGAGGAAGCGGCGCAGCATGGCGTTGTTATGCGCGCCGAAGCTGTCGAACTCGCCATAGGGGTCGGGAACGCTCGTCAGCGGCTTTTGCATGTGCTGGCGCAGCATATCCTGCTGCGGCACATTCTCGGGCACCTTGCGCATGCCGTCCACATCGTCGGAAAAGCAGATCAGGCGCGTCGGGATGTCGCTGATCACCTCGAAGGCACGGCGGATCATGGTGGTGCGCGCCACCTCGCCGAAGGTGCCGATATGCGGCAGGCCCGAGGGGCCATAGCCGGTTTCGAACAGCACATACCCCTTTTCAGGTGCCTTCTTTTCATAGCGTTTCAGAATGGCGCGCGCCTCTTCAAAGGGCCAGGCCTTCGATTTCATCGCCGCATCGCGCAAAGCAGACATTGCTTTCATCCTTGAACCGCCCCCCTGCCCCATGCAGAGGAAACCTCGCGTCGTCTATTGCCGGAACCCTGTCGCGTCAATATTCTGGCGCTGCGAACGCAAAAGGAATGCACCATGCCCGATACCCCCCCATCCCTGTCGCCGCAAGATGCGCTGGTCGCCGTCATGGTGGCGGTGTCGGCCTCGGATGAGCAGATGCGCACGTCGGAACTGGTGGCTATCCAGCGCATGGTCAACCATATGCCGGTGTTCAACGCCTATGATTCCGACCGCATCCGCACCGTCAGCCAGACGGTGTTTGACCTGTTCGAGGAAGAGGACGGGCTGGACGCCCTGTTCGGCCTGATCCGCGACGCGCTGCCCGAACGGCTGCGCGAAACCGCCTATGCGCTGGCCTGTGATGTGGTGGCCGCCGATGGCAAGCTGCGCGATATGGAATTGCGGATGCTGGAAGAGGTGCGCGAGGAACTGGCGATCGACCGGCTGCACGCTGCCGCCATCGAATGGGGCGCGCGGGTGCGGCACCTGCGGCCCTGAGGCCGCCGCGCCTTCAGGTATAGACCTGCGCCCAGCGCGCCAGCAATTGCCATTGCAGGTTGCGCGCGCGCGTCAGCCACGCCTGCCCGCCCGGCGGCGATTCCCGCTCGGCCTCGGCCAGCGCGTCGCGGCGGGCCACATCGCCGATGAAGATCGCAAAGATCAGCTCGCGGCCCTGCGGCGGGCGCAGATGCCCCGACAGGCCCGACACGAAGTTGAGCGTTCCGCTTTTCGCGGTGACGCGCACGGGGGAATTGGCAATCTCTTTGCCCTTGGCATCGCGCAGGCCCAGATCGCGCAGGAGGGGTTGCACCCCCGCCCCCGCCAGATGCGCCTGCCGGATGATCTGCGCCATATCGGTGGCAGTCACCCGCGAGGCAGAGCCAAGCCCCGAATGATCGACAAAGCGGCAGGCTACCCCGTAGCGCGCCTGCGCCCAATCCGACATGGCCGCCCCCGAGGCGGCCAGCGTCGCCGCGCCCGAGGCGCGCAGGCCCAGCGCCTCGGCGGTGATGTTGGTGGAAAAGCGCAGCATATCGCGCAGGAGAACCGGCAAAGGATCGCTTTGCACCGACGCAAGCTCTTGCCCCGTCGGCTCTGCCGCCAGCGCCTGCGGCTCGGGCAGGGTGATGCCCTGCGCGCGGGCCAGCGTCTGGAACACATCGCCGGTATAGGCCGCCGGATGGCGGACCGGCAACCAGCGGCTGCCACCTTGGCCGAGCGCGCTGGCGGCGACGGTCCAGTCATCGGTCACGTCGCGGGTTTCATAGGTGAACACCGGGGTTTCCCGCGCGACGACCCGCATCTTGGCCATGCGCACCTGCGGCACAAAGCGCTGTCCCCGCGCATCCATCGCGGTCGACCAGCCGTTGCTGGCGCGCTTCCATTCGAAATGCACGCGGTTGAAGTTCAGGTTCAAGCCGCTGATCGAGGGGTTGTAGCCCACCTGCACCGGCTGCTCGTCACTGATGCGGGAGATCGGTGGCAGGGCGCGGTCCCATGTCAGAAAGCGGCCCGTGACCCCTTTGACGCCGCGCGCGGCCAGTGCTGCGGCCAGATCGCCAAGTTGGTCGGTCTGCAACGTGGGGTCGCCAGATCCGACCAGCAGCAGATCGCCCTGGACGATGCCTGCGGCAATCGGCCCTGTCGCCAGAATACGGGTGCGGAAGCGGAACTCTGGCCCCAGCCGTTCCAGCGCGTAGAGCGCGGTCACCGCCTTGGCCACACTGGCGGGCGGCATGGGGCGCTGTGCCTCGCGCTCTTCGAGCACGGTGCCGCTGGCCGCGTCCATCACGACATAGCTCGCGGTCGCCGCCTCCCCCAGCTTGGCCTGCGCGATCAGCACCTCGGCCGAGGTTGCGGCCAGTGCGGGCGACACCCCGCCGCGCGGCTGCGGGCGGGGCGAGCGGGCCGGAGCCTCGGCAAAGGCGGGCATCGCCGCCGCCAAGGCCACCCCTGAAAGCAGGCCGCCCACAAGCTGCCGCCGCGATATCCGTCTTGCCGTCATGCCGCATCCCACCTCAAAGCGCCGGTCAGTCTATGCGCGACGTGCCGGCCCGATCAACCGGCGGGGCATCACGTTCCTGCGTTCTGCCTCCCGCCCCGCCGTGCCAGGCGCCCCGCGCGCGGATGGCCGAGCTGCTGGCGCCGTTCATCGGCAGGTTGATGAAGGCCCAGACCGGAGGCTGCCGCCCCCCCAGCCATTCGCCCCGGTCAAGCTGTTTGCCGCGAAAGGCCTGCGCCGCACGGCTCAGCCGCGCCTTGACGCCCGATCCGGGCCGCGCCAGCACCGCCACCGGCACCTGCGCCAGAATATCCTGCCAGCGGTCCCAGCGGTGGAACTGCACCAGATTGTCCGCCCCCATCAGCCAGACAAACCGCACCCCCGGATAGATTGCCTGCAACCGGTCCAGCGTCGCATGGGTGAAGCGCGTTTGCAGCCGCGCCTCCAGATCGGTGATCCGCACCCGCGGATGCCGCATCACCGCCTGCGCCCGCGCGATCCGGTCCGCCATCGGGGCGGGTTGCCTTGCCTTGAGCGGGTTGCCGGGGCTGACCAGCCACCACACCTGATCGAGGCCGAGCCGCTTCATCGCCTCACGCGTGATATGCGCATGGCCTTCATGCGCCGGATCGAAAGAGCCGCCCAAAAGCCCGATGACCATCCCCCGCGCCGCCAGCGGAAATCCCTGCCGCACACTCGCCCTCCTCTGCACATGCCCCCGTTTCAAAGGGTTGCCGCGCAAAGTCAATGCCCGCCCCCTGCACGCGCCGCGCCCCTTCACCGGCTGGACCGGCGGAACCGCCCCTGCACTGCCACCGCAGCGCAAAACACGACCTTCCATTGCCCCCGCGCCCGCTTTCGCCTATCTGAACAGCAACGCATTCAGCACGGGATCCAGGGCCATGGCCAGCTATCAATATGTCTACCACATGGAAGGCGTCTCAAAGACCTATCCGGGTGGCAAGAAATGCTTCGAGAACATCCACCTGAACTTCCTGCCCGGGGTCAAGATCGGCGTCGTCGGCGTCAACGGCGCGGGCAAGTCCACCCTGCTCAAGATCATGGCGGGCATGGACAAGGACTTCAAGGGTGAGGCTTGGGCCGCCAAAGGGGCCAAGGTCGGCTATCTGGCGCAAGAACCCTATCTCGATCCGGCGCTGACCGTGAAGGAAAACGTAATGCTGGGCGTCGCCAAGCAGACCGCGATTCTGGAACGATACAACGAACTTGCGATGAACTATTCCGACGAGACCGCGGACGAGATGGCGCAGTTGCAGGACCAGATCGACGCGGGCAACCTGTGGGAACTGGAAGCCACCGTCGGCGTCGCGATGGATGCCCTGCGCTGCCCGCCCGATGATGCCAATGTCGAGGACCTGTCGGGCGGGGAACGCCGCCGCGTCGCGCTGTGCAAACTGCTCTTGGAAGCGCCCGACATGCTGCTTCTGGACGAACCGACCAACCACCTTGACGCCGAATCGATCGCATGGCTGCAAAAGCACCTGATCGCCTACAAGGGCACGATCCTGATCGTCACCCACGACCGTTACTTCCTTGACGACATCACGTCCTGGATCCTCGAACTCGACCGTGGCCGCGGGATTCCCTATGAGGGCAATTATTCGGCATGGCTCGACCAGAAGGCCAAGCGCATGCAGCAAGAGGCGCGCGAGGACAAATCCAAGCAGAAGGCGCTGGAAAAGGAACTGGAGTGGATCCGCTCCGGTGCCAAGGCACGTCAGGCCAAGGGCAAGGCGCGTCTGTCGCGCTATAACGAGATGGCCAGCCAGACCGTCACCGAACGCGCCAGCACGGCGCAGATCATCATTCCCAACGGCGAGCGGCTGGGCAACAAGGTGATCGAGGTCACGAACCTGAAAAAGGCGATGGGCGACAAGCTGTTGATCGAAGATCTCAGCTTCACCATCCCGCCGGGGGCCATCGTCGGCGTGATCGGCCCGAATGGTGCGGGCAAATCGACCCTGTTCCGCATGATCACCGGACAGGAAAAGCCCGACGAAGGCACCATCACGCTGGGCGAGACGGTGAAACTTTCCTACGTCGACCAGTCGCGCGATGCACTCGATCCGGAAAAGAACGTCTGGGAGGAAATCTCGGGCGGGTCCGAGATCATCCAGCTGGGCGACATGCAGATGAACAGCCGTGTCTACACGGGGGCGTTCAACTTCAAGGGCACCGACCAGCAGAAGAAGGTCGGCCTGCTGTCGGGCGGGGAACGCAACCGCGTTCACATGGCAAAGCTGCTGAAATCGGGCGGCAACGTGCTGCTGCTTGACGAACCGACCAACGATCTGGATGTGGAAACCCTGCAGGCGCTGGAATCGGCGATCGAGGATTTTGCGGGCTGCGCGATCATCATCAGCCACGACCGCTTTTTCCTTGACCGGCTTTGCACCCATATCCTCGCCTTCGAAGGGGATGCCCATGTGGAATGGTTCGAGGGCAACTTCGAAGCCTATGAACAGGACAAGATCCGCCGTCTGGGGCCGGATGCGCTCGAACCCAAGCGGGTGAAATACAAGCGCTTCAGCCGCTGAATCGGGGACATACCCTTGGTGCGAAGGCGGGGCTTGCCCCGCCTTTGTTTTTTGCGCGCGCGGTGGGGGGCGTCAAGACGGGCGCGAGGGACGCGGCCCCCGCCGGACATCGCGCTGCGAAGCGCCCGCCGGCAGGTCTGTGATGCCCGGCCCCTTGCGGGAACCAAAGCGGGGATCGGGCGTTGACAGGCAAGCACCCAGGAAAGGACATCCTATGAAAGGCGGACTTGCATGGCTGATCGGCATTCCGATCCCCATCATCATTCTTCTCTACCTGATCGGCGTTTTCTGATCACGACACCACGGCCCTGAGGGCCACCGGCGCCCTGTCGCCGCACAGACCTTCGCCCTGACCGGGGCGGAGGTCTTTTGCATTGCGCCGCAGATCCACGCCTTCGCCCGCCAGCGCCACGCGGCCGCGCGCCCCGCTGAACCGCACGCCACAACGAAGAGCCCGCAGACAAAATCCACGGCCATCAACAGTTTAGCATTTTGGGTAAATGGCGGACCCGGAGCGATTCGAACGCCCGACCCTCAGATTCGTAGTCTGATGCTCTATCCAGCTGAGCTACGGGTCCGCTATGGGGGCGGATGTAACGGCCCCTGCCGGGGTTTGCAAGGGCAAAAGTCACAGACTGTGCAGACTGTTTTCAGAAATCTGCTTGGGCAGGTGAATCACGAATTCGCTGCCTTCGGAATCGCTGCGCGCCAGTTCGAGCCGCCCGCCATGCCCGCGGATCAGTTCGGCCGAAATCGCCAAACCCAGCCCCGTGCCGCCCTTGCGCGTGCCGCCCTGGAAGGCGGCAAAGAGATGCTCGCGCGCTTTGGGCGGCAGGCCCGGCCCGGTGTCGCCCACCCGCAGCCACCATGCGCTGTCGCCCTCTCCGGCGGAAATCTCGACGGTGCCGCCCCGTCCGGTCGCCTCCATCGCCTGCCTCGCATTGCGCACCAGATTGGACAGGACACGGTAGAGCTGTTCGCTGTCGGCCCGCAGGGACAGCCCTGCGGGAATGTCGATCAGGGCGGTGACGGGGCTTTCGCCCGACAGCCCCTCGGCCTCTGCCACCTCTTCCGCCAAGGGACGCAAGGCGAACCATTGCAGGCGCGGCGGCGGTTCTTCTGCCTTGCCGAAGGCCAGTGTCGCCTCGCACAGATTGACCGCGCGGCTGATCGACCCCACCAGCTTGGGCGCCGCGCGGGCGACCATCGGATCGGCGCTGCCTTCGATCCGGTCCGCGAAAAGCTGCGCGGTGGTCAGGATATTGCGCAGGTCATGGCTGATCTTGGCGACGGCCCCGCCCAGTTGTGCCAGCCGTTCCTTTTGCCGCAGCGCGCCTGTCAGCTGCTTTTGCATGCTTTCCAGCGCATCCTCGGCGGCGCGCAGTTCCACCACCGGCGAAGTGGGCGCGATGACGCGGCGGGCGTCTTCCGGAGCCTCGGCATAGGCCTGCATGTGGTTCACCACGCGGCGAATCGGGGCCACGATCATCCGCTGCACGGAGATGAACAAAAGCACCGCCGTGACCGCCGAGATCAGCACCGACAGCACAAGGATGCGCAGCCCGTAATCGAGCATGGCGCGGCGCAGCGGCCCGGTTTCCATCGTGACCTCGATCAGCAAACCCGCCTGCTGCACCGGATTGCCGATGACCCGGATCACGCGGTTCATCGGGTCGCGCAGCACCACGAAGGCATCGCGGATCAGCTCCCACGGGCCAGAGGCGCGCAGGTCATAGGTGTCGTAGATCGCGGCCGGAATGGGTGAGGACAAGACCAGCTGCCTCACCTCGTCGCGCCGCAAGACGACGTTGAACACGCCGGCATTCACCAGCAATTCTGCTTCGAGATCGGGGGCGATCACCTCGTCGGTGGTGAGCAGGGCCAGCGATGCGATCTGTGCCTTTTCCAGCCGCAACAGCAGGTAATCGGCACGGAAGCGGGCGATGGACGGCACCAGAATAAGCACCTCGGCCAGCATGACAAAGGCGATTGTCAAAAGCAGGAACCGCCCCGAGAGCGTCTTGAAAAACCCGCCGTTCCCCGCCTTCACCCTGCCCCACCCTCCTGTCGTCCTGCGTCAGGGCATCACCCGCTGCACCAGACGCACAAACCGCTTGAGCATAGGATTATCAAAGAGTTTGGGGGAAAAATAGGCTCCTGCCGCACGTTTCGAGATTTCGCCCAAGGTCGGATAGGGGGCCACCATGCCTGCGATGGCACTGATCTTGGCGCGGGAAGCGATGGCAAAGGCCCAAAGCCCGATCAACTCTCCCGCCTGCGGGCCGACGATGGACACCCCGACCGGACGCCCCCCCGCCACCATCACCTTGAGCAGCCCCTTGGTCTTGCCCTCGGTCTGCGCCCTGTCATTGTGGAGGAACTCTTGGCGCAGCACCGTGAGCGCGTCACCATGCGCCTTGCGCGCCTCGGCCTCGGTCAGGCCGACCTGCGCCAGTTCGGGGTCGGTATAGGTGACCCAAGGGATGTGCCGCGTCGTGGCCTTTGCGGGCAGGCCCAGCACGATCTGCCGGATCACCACCCCCGCGTGATAGCCCGCCACATGGGTGAACTGCAGACCGCCCGCCGCATCCCCCACCGCATAGACACGGCGGTTGGAGCTGCGCAGATCCGGCCCCACCGTCACGCCCTTGCGGTCGTGGCGCACCCCCGCGGCCTCGAGGTTCAGCCCGTCGAGATGCACCTTGCGCCCCGCCGCCATCAGCAGATGCGAGCCGTTCAGCTTGCGCCCGTCCTCAAGCGTGACGGTGATATCGCCCTCTTGCCCCGCCAGCGCGCCGACCTTGGCATTCTCGAGTATCTCCACCCCCTCGGCCCGCAGGTTCGACAGGACCACGGCGGCAAGTTCCGGATCATCGCGGCCAAGCGCCGAGGCGCCTTCGATGACTGTCACTTGGCAACCGAGGCGCCGGTGCGCCTGCGCCATTTCCAGCCCGATCGGACCGCCGCCGATGATCAGCAGATGGTCGGGGCGATCGCGCAGGTCAAAGATGGTTTCATTCGTCAGAACCGGGACCGTAGCGGCCCCCGGAATCGGCGGCACCATCGGGCGGCTTCCCGTGGCGATCACAAAACGGCGGGCCTTGATGCTCTGCCCCCCCGCCTCGACCGTATCGGGTCCGGTGAACCGCGCCCAAGCGCGGATTACCTGCACGCCCAGCCCTTCGAACCGCTCTTGGCTGTCGACGGGGGCAATGGTTTCGATCACGCGGGCCACATGATCCTTGACGGCGGCAAAATCGACCTGTGGCTCGACCGGCGTGATGCCGAATTGCGCCCCATCGCGCATGGCCTGCGCCGCCTTGGCCGCCGCGATCAGTGCCTTGGACGGAACGCAGCCCGCATTCAGGCAATCGCCCCCCATCTCGCCGCCCTCGATCAGCACCACACGCGCGCCCATCTGCACCGCGCCCGCTGCGATGGACAAACCGCCCGATCCTGCACCGATGATGCAGATGTCTGTCTCGATCTGGCGCATGTCAGGCCTCTTTCTTGAAACGCTTGAGAAGGATCGGCAGTGCCGAGAGCGCGGCCAGCCCCAGAATGGGGCCAAGGATATGCGGCGCAAAGAGAATCGACAGATCAGGCGTTTCCCCGCGCGCGAAAACCTCGCCCAGACCGGCGCCCACCGAGGTAAACACCAAAGTGCCCGGAATGATCCCTGCGAAAGTGGTGACGGCAAAGCGCCAGACCGAAGTGCCGACGAAGGCAGGCAGCAGATTGGCGATGAAGAAAGGCACGGCGGGCACCAGACGCATGATGAGCAGAGCCGACCATTCGTTCTCGCGCAGGTTCTGCTGCAGGCGCGCCGCCGCGCCGCCCTTGCCTTCGATACGGGCCGCAACATCGGCCCCGAACCCGGCCCGCGCCGCAAGGAACACCACGACCGCCCCGAGCGTTGCAGCCCCCACATTGTAAAGCCCGCCGGGAAACAGGCCGAACAGGAAGCCCCCCGTCAGGGTGGCGATGGTGCCCCCCGGCAGGCTGAAGCCCACAATCGCCACATAGGCCGCCACAAAGGTGAGGCTGGCGAGCGCGAAATTGGCGTCACGGAAGGCCAGCAGCGAGTCGCGGTGACGGGCCAGCGTTTCGAAACTGATCTGGTCGCGCAAAAGGAAGGCCCCCCCGAGCGCGACAAGCGCGATCACCAGAATCGGCAGGCGTTTCAGGACGGGGCTTTGCGTTGCGGTCATGGGGCTCTCTTTGCGGCGGATTGTTTGCATTACGCATGACGGGCGGAATGTGTTTCAGCAAAAGCGGTTTGCAACAGCGGCTTCACGCGGCCTTGATCGCAGACCCCGTGCGCTATGTCAGGCGAAGTTCTGTGTTTTGTTGGCAGAATTCGGCGCAGCCTGCGTTGACTTGGCCGCCAAGCCTGCGTAAAGGACGGGCTTCAAGTTCCCTGCCCTCGAATCCTTTGGGGTTCGGGCAAGCCGTCTGATGGAGAGCCGCGATGAAGCGCACATACCAACCGTCTAACCTGGTCCGCAAGCGCCGCCATGGTTTCCGCGCCCGCATGGCCACCAAAGGTGGCCGTCTGGTGCTGGCCGCCCGCCGCGCCAAGGGCCGTCACAAGCTGTCCGCATAAGTCTTTCGGCCCTGTCCGGGCCGCAGATGGATAGGCAAGACATGACGCCGCCGGAGGAAACGGGCCAAGGCATTACCGCCGAAGCGCCCGTTGCGCCTCCGGCGGTTTCGCTTTGCCTGCAAACCATGCGCCACCGCCCCGAATTCCTGCGCGCCGCTTCGGCCCGCCGGCAGGGGACGGGTGGCTTTTTGTTGCAGGCGCGTGACCGCAAGGATGACGCGCCGCATGTGCAGGTGGGTTTCACCGCCTCCAAAAAGATCGGCAATGCGGTGTTTCGGAACCGCGCCAAGCGCCGCCTGCGCGAGGTGGCGCGCGCGGTGCTGCCCGGTCTCGCGCAACCCGGTTGGGATTATGTGCTGGTCGCACGCCCCGGCGCGACGGTGGACCGCCCCTTTGCCCTGCTTCTGGCGGATCTGGAGGCCGCGCTGCGCGCCGTCCACGCGCCGCGCTCCCGATGACAGGGCCGGGGCGCGGGATGACGCCGCTCGCGCATCTGATCGCCTTGCCGGTGCGCGCCTATCGCCTGCTGCTCAGCCCTTGGGTCGGGCATGGCTGCCGGTTCCAGCCCACCTGTTCGGTTTACGCGCTCGAGGCACTCCAGCGGCATGGCGGCCTCAAGGGCGGCTATCTGACCGTGCATCGCCTGTGCCGCTGCCACCCCTGGGGCGGACATGGCTATGATCCGGTGCCGGGGTCAGACCCCGACCATGACGCCTCACTCCAGCGTGGCGATGATCGCGCGTAGGGTCTCGATCCCCTCACCCTTTTCGGAACTCGTCACCACGATCTGCGGGAAGGCCGCCGGATGCTTGGTCAGTGCGGCCTGAACCTGCGCGATCGTCTCGGCGCGGGTTGCGGCATTCACCTTGTCGGCCTTGGTCAGCACCACCTGAAAGGTCACCGCCGACTTGTCGAGCAGGGTCAAAATCTCTTTGTCCACTGCCTTGACCCCGTGGCGCATGTCGATCAGCACGAAGGCCCTGCGCAGCGTCTGCCGCCCTTGCAGGTAGGAGCGCAGCAGCGCCTGCCACTTTTCCACGATCGCCACCGGCGCCTCGGCGTAGCCATAGCCGGGAAGGTCGACCATGTAGCGCCGATCTCCCAGCGCGAAATAGTTGACCTCTTGCGTCCGCCCCGGCGTGTTCGACGCCCGCGCCAGCGTCTTGCGCCCAGTCAAAGCGTTGATGAGGCTCGATTTCCCCACATTCGAGCGTCCGGCAAAGCAGACCTCGATCCGGTCGGCAGGGGGCAGTCCGGGCATGGCGACCACGCCTTTTACAAAATCCACCGGTCCGGCGAACAACAGGCGGCCCAGTTCGCGCGGCTGCTCGTCGGGCAGGTCGGCCAAGGGAAAACGTGCAGCGCTCATAGCACCTCCACTGGGTCACCACAGGCGATGGGACCGGATTTCGTGACCACGGCGTAAAGGCCGAAGTCCTGATGGCCGAAAGCAGTCTGCAAGGCAGACAGCGTATCGGCATCGGCCACCCCCGTTTCGGGGTTTACCGTGGTGGCCTTGCAGCGCGTGATGCGCTCTTGCAGCCGCACCTCGGCCCCGCCGATGCGCAGGCTGCGGCCAAGCAGGTCCCACTCGGCCCAAGGCGCGAGCCCGTCAAGCCAGAGATTGCCGCGCCAGCGATGGACCGACAGATCGCGCCCCATGCGCGCGCCCAGATCGGCGTTGGACGCAAGGTTGAGGACCGCCAGATACGGCTCTGGCACATCTGTCATCGCCTGCCCCGGCACATGGCACAGCCGCGCCGGAGCCGGACGGTCCTGCGGCCAGAGCGGACGCACCCAGGCCAGCAGCGCGGCGCTATCGGTGTCGGGCGCGAGGGTGATCTCCCCCGCTGCGGGATGGGTCAGCGTAAGCCGCCGGGTCCCCTCCTCCAGCCGCGCGCGGATGGCCATCAACTCCGGCCCCGCGACGCCGCGCAGAAAGTTCATCTTGGGCTGCCAGCCGGTGGGTGCCGCCACCTTTGCCGCCTCGTGCAGCAGCGCCCATTCCCGATCAAAGGGCAAAGCGCGCCCCTCTGTCAGGGACGCGCTTGCCAGTTCCTCAAAGCCGATGGATTTGATCGGATGGCGGCAGATCTGGGCCAGCCGGATCATTTCTTCTTCGACTTCACACTCTTGTCAGCCACCGGCACGGGCTGCTTGCGCTTGAAGCCCGACTTGATGTTGCCGAACAGGTCCGGCTTGTGACCGTGGCTGCGCATGATGGCGTATTGCTGGACGAAGGTGATCACGTTGTTGGTGATCCAGTAGACCACAAGGCCGCTGGCAAATCCGCCGAGCATGAACATGAACACCCAGGGCATCCAGGCAAAGATCATCTGCTGGGTCGGGTCGGTGGGCGCGGGGTTCAGCTTTTGCTGCAGCCACATGCTGACGCCGAGCAGGATCGGCAGGATACCGATGAAGATCAGCGCCATGATGCTGGTCGGCTCTGGTGCCGCCCAAGGCAGAAGGCCGAAGAGGTTGAAGATCGACGAGCTATCGGGGGCCGACAGGTCATTCAGCCAGCCGAAGAAGGGCGCGTGGCGCAATTCTATGGTGACGAAGATCACCTTGTAGAGCGCGAAGAAGATCGGAATCTGGATCAGGATCGGAAGGCAGCCCGCGGCGGGGTTCACCTTCTTGTCCTTGTACAGCTTCATCATCTCGCGCTGCATCATCTGCTTGTCTTCGCCCGCACGCTCCTTGATGGCCTCCATCTCGGGCTGCAATTCCTTCATCCGCGCCATGCTGACATAGGATTTGTAGGCCAGTGGCAGCACCAGCAGCTTGAGGATGAAGGTCAGCGCGATGATCGCCAGACCCATGTTGCCGATGGTGGCGTTCAGCCAGTGCAGCAGCGCAAAGATCGGCTTGGTCAGGAAGAAGAACCAGCCCCAGTCGATCGCATCGATGAAACCGGGGATCGGCTGGCCCGTGCCGGTGATGGCCCCGTTGTTCTGATAGGCGCGGATGGTTTCCCATTCCTTGGCACCGGCAAACAGGCGCTGCGTGGTGGTAGCCGTCTCGCCGGGGGCGACCGTCAGCACCGGATGGCGCGTCTCGGTCTGGTAGATGTTGGCCTGCGGCACGAACTTGGTGACCGAGGTAAACGGCTTGCCCTGTTCCGGCACCAGCACCGTCATCCAGTATTTGTCGGTAAAGCCGATCCAGCCGTCGGTGGTCGCCTCGACCACAGCGGCCTGCGCGCCCTCACGCTCGACCAGCGGCAGATCGGCGACCTTGTCATATTTCGTTTCGGTCAGCTTGCCATCGGCGCGGGCGACCACGCCTTCGTGGCTGACAAAGAAGTTCTCGAGATTGGTCGGTTTGCCGTGACGGGCGACGATGCCATAGGGGAAAAGACGCGCCTCGGCAGCGCCGGTGTTCTGCACGCTTTCCGTCACGGTGAACATGAAGCGTTCGTCAACCGCGATCTGGCGGGTAAAGACAAGCCCGCTTCCATTGTCCCACCGCAGGGTGACCGGCTGGCCGGGCGACAGGGTGCCGCCGCCTGCAGGCATCCATTCGGTATTGGCACCCGGAACGTCATCAAAGCCGAGCGTTCCGGCAGGGCCCCAGCCAAACAGGGCGTAATAGGCATTCGGCTGGCCCACGGGCGCGAGCAGCCGGACAATGCCGGAATCGTCATCGATCGTTTGCTGGTAGGTCTTGAGTTCCAGATCATCGATCCGGCCGCCGAGCAGCGAGATGGAGCCCGTCAGTTCCGGCGTGTCGATGGTCAGACGCGGCGCCTCTGCCGTGGGGGCGGCGCCATCGGCTGCCACGGTTGCACCGGGCTGCGTCGCGGCCGGGGGCGTGGTGGCGTCTGTCACCGTCACCGCGGGTGCGTTGGGGTCAACCACCGGCTCGGGCGGCGGAAACAGCACAAACCAGACCATGATGACCACGAAGGACAGCACGGTTGCGAGGATAAGGTTCTTGTTCTGATCGTCCATCGGGACTTCCGCCACCATTGTTCAGGTCAGCGGTCGTTCAACAGAAGGGGGCGGCAAAGGTCAAGCGGTTTTCCGAAGGCGGGGCCAGTATTGATGTGGCAAAGCGCCTCTGGCGGCCCCTGCGCCCACAAGCGACGCCCCCGAGGCGACAGCGCCCCCGCTAACGCTGACGACCGAACCGGCGGGTTTTCACCCGCTCTCTTTCGTGGCGCGCGATCCAGCCAAAGGTTTCCTCCAGCGCCATCGGGCGCGAGATGCCGAAGCCCTGCACATGACCACAGCCCAGTTGCGCCACCGTCGCATGTTCACCGGGGGTTTCCACGCCTTCGGCCAAGGTTTCTAGCCCGAGCTGTTCACACATCGAAAGGATCGCCGCCACCATCCGCTTTTGGTCGGCGTCGGTGTCGCAGCGCTGCACAAAGCAGCGGTCGACCTTGATCCGCCGCACCGCAAAGCGGCGGATATTGGCAATCGAGGCGTGACCCGTGCCGAAATCGTCCAGATCAATGCCGCAGCCCAGCGCCGCCAGCCGCGCCAGATTGGTGACAATCACATCATCGTCAGGACGCGACGCCACCGTTTCCAGCACTTCGACCGTCAGCCGCTGCGGGGCGAGCGAAAAGCGGTCAAGCTCCCATTTCAGCTGGTCGGGCAGACGGGGGTTGCCCAGTTCGGCGGCAGAGAAATTGACGGAAACGCGCGGAACACGGTGTCCCGCCTTGTCCCAGCGCGTCATCGCCGAAAGGGCACCGTAGAGAATCACCTCTCCCAGACGTTCAGACAGACCCGCCTCATGGATCAGCGGCAAGAACTCGGCCGGGGCGATGATCCCTCGGTCGGGGTGGTGCCAGCGGGCCAAAGCCTCGAACCCGCTGATCTCTCCGGTATCGGTCGAAAGCTGCGGCTGGAACCACGGGCGGATCTGCCCCTCGTCCAGCGCGGTTTCCAGCCCTGCGCGCAGGGCGGCACGATCGGCGCGACGGCCCGTCATTTCGGGCTGATAGGCGCGGATGGCGCCCGGTCCGTTCCATGCCGCCTCTTCCGCGGCGGTGCGCGCAGCCCCCAGCAGCGGGGCCGCATGCAGCGCGGGGGCGCGCACGGACAGACAGAACCCGACGGAAAGCGACGGATGCACCGTCATGTCGCCAAGGACCAGCGGCGCGGTCGCCGCGGCCTGCAGGCGCACCGCGATTTGCACCGCATTTTCCAGATCAAGCCGCCGAACCGGCGCAAGGCTGATGGCAAAGCCGCCCCCCTGCAGCCGTGCGACCACATCACCGGGGCGCAACGAGAGGCTGAGCCGTTCGGCAATGCGCTGCACCATCTGATCGCAAGCCAGCCTTCCATGCCGGGCGGCCATCACATCGGCATCATCAAAGACAAGCACGAAGCAGGCAGTCGAGCGCCCGTCATGCGCCAGCCCGTCAAGAACCCTGTCCAGATGGGCAAGAAACCGCGGCTCTGTCGCAAAACCATCGGCCCCGGCGTTATCGGGCGCGCTGCCCGCTGCCACCCTGCCGCGCGCGAAGACGGCAAAGACCAGCGGGACCGCAACCGCCAGCGTCAGCAGCCCCCCTTCCCCCCCCAGCCAATAGGCCGCGACCGAAAAGGCCGGCATAAGGACAAGCCCGTCAACACCCGCGAACCGGCGCAAGACGCCCAAAGCTGCGGTCTGGGTGAAAAATTTGCCGCGCATGGCGCCCCCGATATGCCACGGGCCAGCCGCCCATGCCCGCCAAGGCTAGGGCGTGCGGGTATGCGAAACCTTAATCCGCATCGCGAAGTTGCGGAGGATTGTCGGTATCCGGGGCCATCTGCTGCATCAGCCCGGCAAAATCGAACAGGCCGGGGTCTGCCAGATGCGAGGGGCGCACATTCATCAGCGCGCGGAACATCACCTGACGCCGTCCCGGCACCCGCGCCTCCCATTCATCGAGCAGTTTCTTGACCTGGGCCCGCTGCAGCCCTTCCTGGCTGCCGCACAGATCGCAAGGGATGATCGGATAGCCCATCGCCCGCGCGAAACGGTCGCAATCGGCCTCGGCGACGAAGGCCAGCGGCCGCGCGACGAAAAGATCGCCGTCCTCATTGAGCAGGCGCGGCGGCATCGACGCAAGCCTGCCCCCGTGAAACAGGTTCATGAAGAACGTCTCGAGAATATCGTCCCGGTGATGGCCCAGAATCACCGTGGAACAGCCCTCTTCGCGCGCGATGCGATACAGGTTGCCGCGCCGCAGGCGGGAGCACAGGCTGCACATGGTTCCGCCCGGCTTGATCTTGTCGATTACCACCGAATAGGTGTCCTGATACTCGATCCGGTGCGGCACTCCCATCCGCGTGAGGAAATCGGGAAGCACGGTGGCGGGAAAGCCGGGTTGGCCCTGATCGAGGTTGCAGGCCAGCAGATCGACGGGCAACAGGCCGCGCCACTTCAACTCGTGCAGCACCGCAAGCAGGGTATAGCTGTCCTTGCCCCCCGACAGGCAGACCAGCCAACGGTCGCCCGCGCGGGCCATACCGTAGGTTTCGATCGCCTCGCGTGCCTGCTGCACCAGCCGTTTGCGCAGTTTGCGGAACTCGAGCCCCTTGGGCGCGCCATGGAACAACGGGTGGATGTCGTCGGCATCGTCAAGCATCATGGCCTCCGCAGGATGGGCGGGGTATGCGGCCCATGCGGGCGCTCGTCAAGCGTTCCCGCTTTCCTCGCTGGCACCGCAAGCGACAAGCGCCCGCAAGGGAGCGCGGAGCGCGCCGTCAGACATGCTGCGCGCCGTTCACTTCGATCTCGGCCCCCGAGATATAGCTCGACTGGTCCGAACACAGAAACCAGATCACATCCGCCACTTCCTTGGGCTGGCCAAGCCGCTGCATCGGCAGCTTTTCCACGATCTTGTCGGTCCCGGGCGACAGGATCGCGGTTTCCACCTCTCCGGGCGCAATCGCATTCACCCTCACCCCCAAGGGGCCGAAATCATGCGCCATCTCACGCGTCAGCGCCGCCAGCGCCGCCTTCGATGTCGCATAAGCCGCGCCGGCAAACGGATGCACCCTGACGCCCGCTATCGAGGTGACATTGACAACAGAGCCCTTGGCAGCCGCCAGTTCCTCCTTCAGCCCGCGCGCCATGATGACGGAGGAGAAGAAATTGACATGGAACACCTGCCCCCATGTGCGCAGGTCGGTATCCAGCGTGTTCAGCCGGGCGCCATCCGGCCCCTTGGGGCTGATCCCGGCGTTGTTCACCAGCGCATCGAGCCGCCCGTTCACCTTTTGCTTGATCGTCTCGATCGCGGCGATGGTCTTGTTGGGATCGGCCAGATCGAGCTGGATGTGGTTGTCCTCGCCGCCCGGCCAGGGGCAGCGCGGATCGAACGGCTGGCGCGAGCAGGTGAGCACGCGCCAACCCTCGGCTGAAAACCGCTTGACGGTGGCATGGCCGATTCCACGCGAAGCCCCCGTGAGCACAATGGTTTTCTGATCGGACATGGCGGCCCCCTGCTTTGGGCGAACCCTACGCTTATGCTAAGGAAAGGCAAGGCGGGACTGGGCGCTTGGCAGGCCGCGGCAAAGGCGTTACCAACCTGCGAACCCCGGAGGCCCCATGAAACAGCAGACCCTGACCATGCAAGATGCCCTGAACACCGCAAAGATGCTGTCCGAAGCCCTGCCCTACCTGCAACGCTATGCCGACTCGGTCGTGGTGGTGAAGTTCGGCGGCAACGCCATGGGAGACGACGCTGCCATGGCGGAATTCGCCCGTGATATCGTGCTGATGCGACAGGTCGGGGTGAACCCGGTGGTGGTGCATGGCGGCGGGCCGATGATCAATGACATGCTGACCAAGCTCGGCATCAAATCCGAATTCGTGCGCGGCAAACGGGTGACGGACAAGGCGACGGTGCAGGTGGTCGAGATGATCCTGTCGGGCCTTGTGAACAAGCGCATCGTGCAGGCGATCATGGATGCCGGTGGCCGCGCGGTCGGCATCTCGGGCAAGGACGATGACCTGATGGTCTGCGAGGCAGATGACCCGGAACTCGGCTTTGTCGGCCGCCCGGTAGAGATGAACGTGCAGGTGCTGCGCGATCTTTACAAGGCGGGGATCATCCCGGTGATCGCGCCCGTCGGCACCGGCATGGCGGATAACGAGACCTTCAATGTGAATGGCGACACCGCCGCCGGCGCGATTGCGGGTGCGCTGCAAGCCGACCGCCTGCTGCTGTTGACCGACGTCGCCGGCGTCAAGAACGCCGCCGGAGAGGTGATGACCCAGATCACCCCCGACGAGATCCGCCAGATGACAGCCGAGGGCGTGATTTCGGGCGGAATGATTCCCAAGACCGAGACCGCGCTGATGGCGATCGAACAGGGCACCCGTGCGGTCACCATTCTGGATGGCCGCATCCCGAATGCCTGCCTTCTGGAACTGTTCACCGACCACGGCGCGGGCAGCCAGATCCGGTCGACCGAGCCGCGGGTGAAGCCGAGGGTGCGCCGCTGACCGGACCGGGGGTGCCTCCGGCGGGAGTATTTGGAAAAGGTGCAAATGGCAGAGCTGAGCCTTGACCGTCTGTCCGTGCTCTTGGAGCCGCATTATCTGGAAGTTCTGGGCGGGTTCGGCTGCGCGGGGGACCCGGCCTTTCCGGACTGGGCGCGCAGCCTTGTGCTGCTTGGCCCGCGCGAGCCGGGGTTCTGGCCGCATCTGAAGGCGCAGCCGGAATGGGGCGGGCCGGACCCGGTGGATCGCTGGTCGCGGCGGGTCATCGGGCGGCTGGCTTGCGATCTGGGCGGCAAGGCGCGCTTTCCCTTCGGCGGGCCGCCCTATGACCCGTTCTACGCCTGGGCGCTGCGCAGCGGGCGGATCTGGGACAGTCCGGTGCGGCTTCTGGTGCATGGGGCCCAAGGGTTGATGGTGAGCATCCGGGGCGCACTGGTCCTGCGCGAGGCGCTGGATTTCACGGCGGGGGAAAAGCCCTGTCTGACCTGTGTGGAGCGGCCCTGTCTGACCGCCTGTCCGGCGGGGGCGCTTGGGGCGGCGGGCTATGATGTGCCGGCCTGTCACGCCTATCTTGACATGGCGGAGGGGGCCGCCTGCCTGACGGGGGGCTGTCTTGTGCGGCGCGCTTGCCCGGTGTCGCAAGGCTATGCAAGACTTGCCGAACAGTCGGCCTATCACATGGGGCGATTCCACAGGGCGGGGTAACCGCCCGTATTCGGGGGGAGTGGGAATGAAGCGCCTTATTCTGACGCGGCACACGAAATCGAGCTGGGATGACCCTCTTACGCCCGACCACGAGCGGCCGCTGAACGAGCGGGGGAAGGCGGCGGCGGCGGATCTGGGGCAATGGCTGGCGAGCCGGGGCTATGTGCCGGGGCAGGTGCTGTGCTCGGACAGCTTGCGGACCCGCAAGACCTGGTCGGGGATTGCCCCTGCCCTGCCGGCGACGCCGGTGCTGGAGCTGAAGCCCGCGCTCTATCATGCCGGACCCGAGGTGATGCTGGCGGTGCTGCGGCATGCCTCGGCCGATACGGTGATGATGATCGGGCATAATCCCGGCATCGCGGAATTTGCGGCCCGGATCGTCGCGCAGACCCCGCTGAACCCCGAGTTTTCCCGCTTTCCGACGGGGGCGACGCTGGTGGTGGATTTTGTGGTCCCGACCTGGGCCGAGGTGGGGTTCGGGCTGGGGGCGGTGGATGATTTCATCGTGCCGCGAGAGATCATGGCCTGACCCTCCCTGTGTTACAAAGGAAAGACTCGTTTGGAATCAACCCCTTGACCCTGCGGCGTTAACCTTTTGTCAACCTGATCCCGGCGTGGGCCATGCTTGCGGCGGGGGCGGGTTTCAGGCATGACGCAGGATCAGAGGTCAGGACAAGGCGACAGCGCATGGATTACGGAAAATCGGGCAACCCGAAACTGAGCAAGGATCAGGGCCGTCAGAAAGACCCCAGCGCCAAGCCGGGCAAGGAATTGAAGGCCAAGGCTCCGACCAAGATTCCGAACAGGCGCCCGAGCAAGGAAGAACTGCTGGAGCGGCTGAAGGCCAAGGCGGCGGGCAAGAAGGCAGAGGACTGAGCGGCGGGCCAAGCGAAGGCCCCCACGCACAGCGGCAAGCGCCGCCACGGCGAGGCCCCGTCAGCGCGCGGCGTTTCGAACGGCCCCCTGAGGCGCGGTGAAGCGGTAGAACAGGTTCGGCTCTGACACGATGTAGAGCCTGCCATCCGCGTCCAGGGCCAGCCCTTCGGCCTGCTGGATGGTATCCGCAAGCCCGTTTTCGCCCGCGCGCAGCGACAGGAACCCCAAGGGCTGCCCGTCGGCGTCGAACTCGGCCAGAAAGGCCGACATATGGCTGAGCAGAAGCAGGGTTTCGCTGGATTCGTTGAAGGACACCGAGGACAGATCGAGCATCAGAAAGCCCTTTAGCGAGGGCAAGGACCATTGCCGGATGTCGAGTGCCAGCCTGCCGCCGCGCATGGCGCTGTCCAGTCCGGTGACGCGGATCACCCGCATCGGGCGCATTTCCTGAACCAGATAGAGGCTGCGCGTCACGGAATCCCATGACACGCCTTCAAAGCCCATGTTGCGGCTGTAGTCGATGCCAAGGGTCATCCGGTGCCCCTGCCCCAGTTGAACCGAGGTGCTTTCGGGCCGGATCGACACCCAGTGCAGCGACTGGTCGCCTTCGTCCGACAGAACGAAGGTATCGCCCTCGATATGCGAAATGCCCTCGGGGTCGATGCTGCCCAGCACCGGCATAAGGCGCAAAAGCCTGCCATCCGTGCTCAGTTCGGCCACCTGTGGCGGCCTGTTGATGACCGCAAACAGCGTATCGGTGCGGCTTGAATAGGTCAGCCCCGAGAGGTTGCTCGTCAGCCCCTCGACCGCCTTGCCATCTATATCGGCGATGCGGTTTGCCGCCAGCACATGCGGCACGCCAGCATCCTGCGCGGTGACCCAAGCGAAATAGAAAGGCGCCGCGCGCCCGCTTGCCCAGAACACCACGATTGCCCCGAGGCAGAGCGTGAGAACCAGAGCAAGCAGGCGGCGGCGCATCTATCGTTCAGGCAAGCAGGCGCCTTTTGCGTCAGTGCCCCAGAATCTGCGACAGGAACAGTTTGGTCCGGTCCGATTGCGGGTTGTTGAAGAACTCTTTGGGCGAGTTCTGTTCGACGATCTGGCCCTGGTCCATGAAGATCACCCGGTTGGCCACAGCCTGCGCAAAGCCCATTTCATGGGTGACGCAGAGCATGGTCATGCCCTCTTCGGCAAGCTGGATCATGGTGTCGAGCACTTCCTTGATCATCTCGGGGTCGAGCGCGGAAGTGGGTTCGTCGAACAGCATGATGCGCGGCTTCATGCAGAGCGAACGCGCGATGGCCACCCGCTGCTGCTGGCCGCCCGACAACTGGCCCGGATACTTGTTCGCCTGTTCGGGGATCTTCACCTTGCGCAGGAAGTGCATGGCGATTTCCTCGGCCTCTTTCTTCGGGGTCTTGCGGACCCAGATCGGGGCGAGCGTGCAGTTTTCCAGAATGGTCAGATGCGGGAAGAGGTTGAAGTGCTGGAACACCATGCCGACTTCGGAGCGCACCTTGTCGATGTTCTTCAGGTCTGACGTCAGTTCGGTGCCGTCCACGATGATCTGGCCCTGCTGGTGTTCTTCCAGCCGGTTGATGCAGCGGATCAGGGTGGATTTGCCCGAACCGGAGGGGCCGCAGATGACGATACGTTCGCCCCGGTTCACGGTCATGTTGATGTCACGCAGGACGTGGAAGGTGCCATACCATTTGTTCATCTGGGAAATCTGGATGGCGACTTCGTTGCTGACCTGCATCTGGCTGCGGTCAATCTTGCGCGTATCGAGGTCGAGGGCTGTGGCTTCGGACATGTTCCGGCTCCCTTAGCGATGATCGGTTTTCAGCTTGCCTTCGAGATACATCGAGTATCGCGACATGGCGAAGCAGAAGACAAAGAAGATGGTGCCGACAAAGATGTAGGGTTCCCAGTAGATGCCCTTCCAGTCGGTGGAGGCGCGCACGGCATCGGTGATGCCCTTGAGCGGATCGAGCAGGCCCACGAAGACCACCAGCGTGGTATCCTTGAACAGGCCGATGAAGGTGGACACGATGCCGGGGATCGAGATTTTCAGCGCCTGCGGCATGATGATGAGCCGCTGCGCCTTCCAGTAATCGAGCCCCAGCGCGTCGGCGGCTTCATACTGCCCTCGCGGCAGGGCGGCGAGGCCGCCACGCACCACTTCGGCAATGTAGGCGGCGGCGAACAGCACCACCATGATGATGACGCGCAGGATGATGTCGAAATCGGTGCCCGGCGGCAGGAAGTAGTTGAGCAGGAGCGAGGCCGTGAACAGCAGCGTGATGAGCGGCACGCCGCGGATGAACTCGATGAAGCCGACCGAGAGCTTGTTCACGATGAACATGTCCGACTGGCGGCCAAGGGCGAGCATGATGCCCAAGGGCAGCGAGAAGGCGATGCCGGTGAAGCCGATGGTGAAGGCCAGCACGAAGCCGCCGAATTCACGCGAGCGCACCGCTTGCAGGGCGACCGGCAGGATGGATTGCATCGCATCGGCGGCAGGCCCCGCGAGGAACAGCCACCACAGCACAGGCGCCAGCACGGCGGCGATGGTGGCAATGATGGTGCCAGCCAGCGGTTTGACGATTCTGGCAGCGGCGTAGCCGATGGCAAAGCCCGCCAGCGCCATCACCGGCACCCAGACCGACCCGCCCCAGAGGAGCCAGAAGCCGACGGCCGGGTAGACCAGCGAGAACCACAGCATCTTGCGCGGCAGTTTGTCGAACAGCACCGGAGCGACGGCGACGCAGAGCAGCACGAAGGCCAGCACCGGACGCCAGTAGAGGTGCGACGGGTAGAAGCCGAAAAGGTATTGCGGCCAGCGTTCGCGGATCACCGCCCAGCAGGCGCCGGTCGCGCCTTCGCCATAGCGCTCGGTGATGATCTGGCGGCATTCCGACAGGGTGTTCGCGTTCCAGACCGAGCGGGAGAGCCACGGCGCGATGTGCATGACCAGATAGGCCACGGCGGCGACGCCGAGGATGGTCAGGATGGTGTTGAGCACCGAGGAGAACAGGTTCTCGCGCAGCCATTTGACGGCCCCGGCCTCGGTGATCGGCGGGGCTTGCTGCGGCAGCATTTCGGTGCGCACGAAGGTGCTTGTGCTGGTGTTCATCTCAGCGCTCCTTCAGCTTGACGGATTGGTTGTAGACGTTCATCGCCGACGAGATGGTCAGGCTGATGATCAGGTAGATCAGCATGAGGAGCAGCATCGCCTCCAGCCCGCGGCCGGTCTGGTTCAGCGTGATGCCGCCCAGCGTGCCGCGCAGGTCCATGTAGCCCACCGCGATGGCAAGCGAGGAGTTCTTCGTCAGGTTCAGGTATTGCGAGATCAGCGGCGGGATGATGACGCGCATCGCCTGCGGCAGGATGATCAGGCTCATGGTGCGGCCCGGACGCAGGCCGAGGGCAAAGGCCGCCTCGGACTGCCCGCGCGAGATGGCGTTGATGCCGGCGCGCACGATTTCCGCGATGAAGGCGGCGGTATAGAGCGTCAGCGCCAGCCACAGCGCCACCAGCGAGTTTGACACCTGCAGACCGCCGGTGAAGTTGAAGCCTTGCAGGCTGGGGTAATCGAAATGGGTGCCCAGCGCGAATTTCAGCACGATGATCGGGCCGAACAGCGCCAGCAGCGACTGCCACCATGTGGTCGGACGCACGCCCGTTGCTTCCTGGATACGCGTCGCACGCTTCAGGATCGCGCGGTTGATCAGGAAGCCGCCCACCAGCGCCACGATGATCGCGGTGAAATCGAGGTTCAGCCAGATCGGCCCCAGTTGCAGCCAGCCCAGCGAGCGGTCGAACACCAGCCACGGAATCGCGGTGTAGCGGTTGGTAAAGGCCACCGTGTCGAACAGCGCCATCGACGCGGCCGGGTTTTCACCGCGAAAGGCGTTGGGCGCGGGCAGCGCCTCGGTGAACACGGTGTAGATCATCAGGATCCACAGCAGCAGGGGGATGTTGCGGAAAATCTCGACGTAGACCGTCATCAACCGGGCAACCACCCAGTTCTTCGACAGGCGCAGAACCCCCGCGATCACCCCCAGAACCGTCGCCGCGACGCAGCCCAGAAAGGCGATCAGCAGCGTGTTCAGAAGACCGACAAGCGTGGCACGGGCATGTGTGCTGTCGTTGGTGTATTCCACCAGCGTCTGGTTGATATCATACCCGGCACGGTTCCACAGAAATCCGAAATCGATGCCCCGGCCCAAGGCGGCGAGGTTGCGCAAAAGGTTGTCGATCAGCCAGGCAGCGCCCAGCATGACCAAGAACAAAACGACGATCTGAATGGTGATGGAACGATAGCGGGTGTCATAGATGAGCATCCCGAGCCGAAAGCCAGCTTTCGGTTCTTCCGTGACTACGGCCATTTATTTTCCCCTGAAGTCCGCGCGCTTTCGGGCTTTGCCCTTGTTGGTGGGGAATCTCCCCGGCGCAGCGAATTACCCTGTTCTTACTTTTGGAAGGGGCGCGCCTTGCGGGCGCGCCCCTGTCTTTTCAGCCGATCAACGGAACGGCGGGGTGTAGAGCAGACCGCCCTGGGTCCACTGGGCGTTCAGACCGCGCGCCAGACCGATCGGGGTCGATTCCCCGATGGTGGCTGCGAAGATCTCGCCGTAGTTGCCGCTGGCCTTGATCGCGTTCTTGGCCCAGTCAGCCTCCAGCCCGATCATCTTGCCAAGCTCGCCCGAGGTGCCCAGCAAACGCTGCACTTCGGGGTTCTGCGAGGAGGTTGCCAGCTCGTCGATGTTGGCCGAGGTGATGCCGAATTCTTCGGCAGCGATCAGCGCGTTCATCGTCCAGCGGATCACGTCACCCCAGGCGCTGTCGCCGTGGCGCACGGCCGGCCCGAGCGGTTCTTTCGAGATGATTTCCGGCAGGATGATGTGGTTTTCCGGATCGGCGAAAGCCGCGCGGGTTGCGGCAAGGCCCGATGCGTCGGTGGTGTAGGCATCGCAGGCGCCAGCCAGATACTGCTGTTCACCCTCGGCGTTGGTTTCGATCGGAACCGCCGTGTAGGTCATGTTGTTGGCCTTGAAGTAATCGGCCAGGTTCAGTTCGGTGGTGGTGCCGGTCTGGATGCAGATCGTCGCGCCGTTCAGCTCTTTGGCCGAGGAGACGCCCAGATCCTTGCGGACCATGAAGCCCTGTCCGTCATAGTAGTTCACGCCGACGAAATCCATTTTCAGGTCGGTGTCGCGCGAGAAGGTCCAGGTGGTGTTGCGGATCAGGAAGTCGATCTTGCCCGAGGTCAGCTGTTCGAAGCGGTCGGACGAGGTGGTCGGGATATAGACCACTTTCGAGGCGTCGCCGAAAATCGCGCCGGCGACGGCCTTGCACAGGGCAACGTCAAAGCCCTGCCAGTTGCCGCTTGCGTCCGGTGCGGCAAAGCCGACCAGACCGGTGTTGACGCCGCAGTTGAGTTCGCCACGGGCCTTGACGGTTTCGAGCGTCGAGGTGCCCTGCGCCAGTGCCACGCCTGCAAACAGGGTGGTGGCGGCGAGGGTGCCGAGGAATACGGATTGTTTCATTCTTACCTCATCCTGAGTTGCCGGCCTTGTGCCGACGTTTTTTTATGCCCCGCAGCCCTTTGATGGGCGCACGGGGGCGAAACTGATGGAGGTGAGCCTCTCCCAGTCCGCACAGTTTCGTCCGAAGCGGTTTGAAAGGTCAAGCGGGTCGCGGTGTTTTGCCTAAAATCTTTGCATCCACTCGCTTTGGCGGCAGGCTTTGGCAAGAAGGCGTCGCTCCGCCCGCAATTTGGGCAGGATTGTTACCCGCACAATGCAAAGAATCGCTCTGCGGTCAGAAATGCCTCGCGGCGCTGGCGCTCTTGTTCGGCGGCGGTGTCGTCGACGCCCCAGAGTTCCGCCTGCCACGATTCATCGATTCGGCTCAGATCGAAGGCGGCAGCGCCCGTCAGGCGCCCCCGCGCCACCGCCAAGCCCAGAATCAGCGAGCCCGAGATGGCGGTCAGGTCGTGCAGCGCGGCCAGCTGGAAGGCGCTGTGCGCCGCCACATGTGCGCGGAGGGCGGCAAGGCTTTCGGCGGGCTGCGCCACAGGGATCACCCCTGATGTCACCCGCAGCGGCGCACCCAGCACGCCTTGCGCCCAGTCGAGCAGCGGGGTCCATGCCGCCGCCTGCCGGTCGATGAGCGCCTGCGGGTCGGTGGCGCGATAGCACAGCAGGTCGGTCCCGCCGTAATTGGCGATCTCATCCACCACGGCATCCCGCAGGGGGTCCACCTTGTCGATGGCGGAATTGGCAGCGCGGGTAAAGGGCATGGTCTCGGGGCGCACCAGCCCCTGCTGTGCATCCCATTCCGCCGCGATGGCCTGCGCCATAGCCAGTGTGGGCAGCAGCAGCGGACGCTTGGCCGGGGTCTTGACCGGGCGCGCGTCGAGCCGGACGGTAAAGCCGGTGTCGCAGGCCTCGGCGGTGGCGGTCTGCCAGAAGCGTTTGGCCGACCAGCCGCTCATCGCATCGCCTCGAACGGGTCGGCGGGAACGTCGGTTTCGTTCCAGTCGAGCAGTTTCCAGGTGCGGGCCATGTGTTCGGGCAAGGGGGCGGTGAAGGTCATCATTTCCTTGGTGATCGGGTGCTGCACCGACAGGCTGCGGGCATGCAGGTGCATCTTCTTGGACATCTCGCCGCCCGCTTGCGCGCCCCAGCCGTCGCCCATGTTTTCCTGCGTCGAGCCGCCGTATTTGCCGTCGCCGATGATCGGATGGCCAAGTTCGGCCAGATGCGCACGCAACTGGTGGGTGCGGCCCGTCACCGGCTCCAGCGCCATCCACGACATGCGGGTGCCAAGGAACCAGAGCGTGAAGAAATCGGTATGGGCGCGCTTGGCATCGGGGAAGTCGGCCATCTTGGCGGGGTGGACGCAGACCATCTTCTCGCCTTCGCCGCGCCCGCCGCCGGGGGCCTTCATCAGCCCGTATTTGATGCTGCCCTGCCGGGGGTGCGGCACCCCGGCGACCAGCGCCCAATAGATCTTGCGGGTGTTGCGGTGGCGCAAAGCCTCGGACAGGGCGCGCGCCACGCGGTCGGTGCGCGCCAGCATCAGCAGGCCCGAGGTGTCTTTATCAAGCCGGTGCACCAGCTTGGGCTTTTCCTTGTAGCCGAACTTCAGCGCCTCGGCCAAGCCATCGACATGCCGCTCCCCCTGCCCCGAGCCGCCTTGCGAGGGCAGACCCGGCGGCTTGTTCAGGATGATGATGTGCTCATCCTTCCACAGCACCGCGTTCTGGATCATCTTGGCATCGGCGGCGCTGATGCGGCCTTCGGCGGGGCGGCTGGGTGCCTCGGTGTCGGGCAAGGGCGGGACGCGGATGGTCTGGCCGGGCGCCACACGGTCGGCCGCCTTGGCGCGGGCGCCATCGACGCGGATCTGGCCGGTGCGGCACATCTTTTCGACATGGCCCTGGGTCAGTTGCGGAAAGCGGCGCTTGAACCATTTGTCGAGCCGCTGCGCGCCCTCGTCTTCAGAGACTGTCAGAAGTTTCACGCCACTCATGTCAAAGACCTTGCAGATGGGAGGCCCGCCAGATGTGCGGCAAGCAGGAAAGCAAAGCGTTTCTTTGCGGGTCCGGCGCGGAATTGTCAACGTGCGCTCATCGCTCGGGCAAAGCCCTGCGCTCTTCGCGGCGGCTGCGGTGCCAAAGCGATGACGTCCATCAGGACGGAAGAGCGCGCGATCAGCTGCCCTGCCGCTTGGCGCGCAGCTTGGCGAAATACTCCACCCGCTTTTTCAACTCCCGCTCGAACCCGCGTTCGGGCGGCAGGTAGAACACCGGGCGCTTCATGCCTTCGGGGAAGTAATCCTGCCCCGAAAAGCCATCCTCGGCCTCGTGGTCATAGGCATAACCCGCACCATAGCCGATCTCTTTCATCATCTTGGTCGGCGCGTTCAGGATGTGGCGCGGCGGCATCTGGCTGCCTGTCTCGCGCGCGCTTGCCCGCGCGGCCTTGTAGGCGACATAGACCGCGTTGGATTTGGGCGCGAGCGCGAGGTAGACCACCGCATTGGCCAGCGCGAGTTCCCCCTCGGGGCTGCCGAGGCGTTCATAGGTGTTCCACGCGTCCAGACAGACGCTTTGCGCCTGCGGGTCGGCAAGGCAGACATCTTCCACCGCCATCCGCGTCAGGCGGCGGGCCAGAAAGCGCGGGTCCTCGCCGCCCTCCAGCATGCGGGCGAACCAATAGAGTGCGGCATCGGGATCGGAGCCCCGCACCGATTTGTGCAGCGCCGAGATCAGGTTGTAATGTTCCTCGCCCGACTTGTCGTATTTCGCGGCGCGGCGCATCAGGCGGGTAGCCAGTTGCGCCTTGTCGATCGGACGCGCCAGCCGCCATGCCGCGACCTGCTCGATCAGGTTCAGGAGCGCCCGCCCGTCGCCATCGGCCATTTCCAGCAGCGCCTCGCGCGCTTCGCCGGTCAAGGGCAGATTGCGCGCCAGTTCCATCTCGGCCCGCTGCATCATGCGTTCCAGATCGGCAAGGCCGAGCCGTTCCAGCACGATCACCTGCGCGCGGCTGAGCAAGGCAGCGTTCAACTCGAAACTGGGGTTTTCCGTGGTGGCCCCGACCAGAAGGATGGTGCCATCCTCCATATGCGGCAGGAAGCCGTCCTGCTGCGCCTTGTTGAAGCGGTGGATTTCGTCGACGAACAGCAGCGTCCCCTGCCCGTTCTGCCGCCGGATGCGGGCCGCCTCGAACACCTTGCGCAACTCCGGCACGCCGGTGAAGATTGCCGAAATCTGCACGAAGGCCAGATCGGTCTCATCCGCCAGCAGCCGCGCGATGGTGGTCTTGCCCACACCGGGCGGCCCCCAGAGGATCAGCGAGGACAGGCTGCCCGAGGCCAGCATCGCACCCAGCGGACCCTCCGGCCCCAGCACATGCGCCTGCCCGATCACCTGCGACAGGCTTTGCGGGCGCAGACGGTCGGCCAAGGGCCGAGGGCCTTCGGCTTTGGGGGTGGCGGGGGCGGTGTCGAACAGGTCTGCCATGCCCCCAACCTAAGCGCAGCGGCCCGCCTCCGCTAGAGGCGGAAGCGCAGCCGCACGATCTGGCCGCCACGGTTCACGTCGATGGCCCAGCGGCGCGTCGGCTCGCGCGCGGCCTCGGCTACATCCTGCGGCAGGGTGACGGGGCGTTCGTTGATCGCAAGCAGCACATCGCCGGGGCGCAGGCCCACCTGCGCCGCCAGATCCCGCACCTGCGTGACCGCAACGCCGGAGGATTCCATCGCAAGACCAAGCTCGGCAATCAGCGCCGGATTGATGCGCGCCACGCTCAGCCCGCGCAGGGCGACGTTCTCGGTGATGGTCAGCGGATCGCGCGCGGGCGTCTCGGGGGCAGCGATCAGCGTGACCTCGACCGTTTGCGTGCCCTCTTCATCCAGATAGGTGACCGGCACCGTCGCCCCGACACCCAGCGCAGCCAGCCGGAACATCATTTCCTGCGGGGTATTGGTCGGCGCGCCTGCCACCGAGAGCACCACATCGCCTGCGCGCAGCCCCGCTGCGGCAAAGGGGCTTTCGGGGTGCAGATCGACAAGAAGCACGCCATCGGGGCGGGCAAGGTTCATGGCCGCCGCCAGCCCCGCATCCATCGCCTGCCCCTGCACACCCGCCCAAGGCCGTTCGAACCGCGCGCCACCGGCCTCGGCCTGCGCCACCACGGTCTGCACCAGATTGGCCGGAATCGCAAAGCCGATGCCGTTCGACCCGCCCGAGCGGGTGAGGATCGCCGTGTTGATCCCCACCAGACGCCCCTGCATATCCACCAGCGCGCCGCCCGAGTTGCCGGGGTTGATCGCGGCATCGGTCTGGATGAAATAGCCGCGCCCCAGTTCCACCGAACTGCGCGCAAGGCCCGAGACGATGCCCGAAGACACGGTCTGCCCCACCCCGAACGGGTTGCCGATGGCCAGCACCAGATCGCCCACCTCCACCTCGTCCGAGTTGCGGAATTCGAGCGCGGGCAGGTCCGCCGCATCCTGCAGCCGCAGGATCGCCAGATCGCTTTCCTCGTCGCCAAGGATCAACTCGGCCGCATATTCGCGGCGGTCGTTCAGCACGACGCGGATTTCTGTGGCCTGCCCGACCACATGGTAGTTTGATACCACGATGCCTTCGGAGGACACGATCACGCCCGAGCCGAGCGAGTTCTGCACACGCGGCTGGCTTTGGCCGAAGCCGTTGAAGAACTGGTCAAAGAACGGGTCCCCCGCAAAGGGCGACAGGCGCTCTTCCACCACGCGGCTGGCATAGATGTTCACCACGGCGGGTGCGGTGGCCTTGACCACGGGGGCAAAGCTGAGGCTGATTTCGGCCTGCGATGCGGGAACGCGGGCATCGGTCTGCGCGGCCAGAGGGGTGGCGCAAAGCAGGATCAGGGTGACGAGACGGAGCATGGCACCTCGCAAGGATGGTTTGCCTTGGCATATGGCAAGCCGCGCGGGGGATTCAACCACCCGCCCGGCGCCCTTGCCCCCGCAAGGCCGGCCTATCGGAAGGCGGGGGTTTGGCGGCAGTCGTTTGGCGGCGGGCAGAGATGACAAAGCCCGCCCCTGTTGCCAAGGGCGGGCTTTGCGGTAACGGGCCGGTGGCCGAAAGGCTTATTCCGCCTCGGCAGCCTCGGTGCGGGCGTGGTCTGCGGCGCCCTTGGCGTTCGGGTCACGATCGACGAACTCGATGATCGCCATCGGAGCCATGTCGCCATAGCGGAAGCCTGCCTTCAGCACGCGCACATAGCCGCCGGCGCGGTCCTTGTAGCGCGGCCCGAGGATCTCGAACAGGCGCGCGGTGTGGATGTCTTGCTTGAGCTGGGCATGGGCCTGACGACGGGCGTGCAGGTCGCCGCGCTTGGCCAGCGTGATCAGCTTTTCGATGATCGGGCGCAGTTCCTTTGCCTTCGGCAAGGTGGTCTTGATCTGCTCGTGCTCGATCAGCGAACCGGCCATGTTTGCGAACATCGCCTTGCGGTGTTCATGGGTGCGGTTCAGTTTGCGGTAGCCGTTAGAGTGACGCATGGGAATCTCCGTCTCGCGTGTTTTGCTTTGTCCGGTGCGGCCTACGTGCCGCCGCACTCACCTTGGGGCGTGTTGCCCGTGTTTTCCCCGGCGGTCCGGGCATCTGGTGTAGGGTGCGTGCTTGCACGCACCCTACGAAAGCCTTGCGGGGGCAGCCCCCCTTGATCTCAGAACTGGTCTTCGAAGCGCTTGGCCAGATCCTCGATGTTCTCTGGCGGCCAGTCTTCGACTTCCATGCCCAGATGCAGACCCATGCCCGACAGCACTTCCTTGATCTCGTTCAGGGACTTGCGGCCGAAGTTCGGGGTGCGCAGCATCTCGGCTTCGGTTTTCTGGATCAGATCGCCGATGTAGACGATGTTGTCGTTCTTCAGGCAGTTGGCCGAACGCACCGAAAGCTCCAGCTCGTCCACCTTCTTGAGAAGCAGCGGGTTGAACTCCAGCCCTGCGTCGACTTCGCCCAGTTTCGCCGATTCCGGCTCGTCGAAGTTGACGAAGATCGACAGCTGGTCCTGCAGAATCCGCGCGGCATAGGCCACGGCATCATCCGGCGTCAGGCTGCCGTCGGTTTCCACCTTCATCGTCAGCTTGTCATAGTCCAGCACCTGACCTTCGCGGGTCGGCTGCACTTCGTAGCTGACCTTCTTGACCGGCGAATAGATCGCATCGATCGGGATCAGCCCGATGGGCGCATCTTCCGGACGGTTCTTGTCGGCCGAGACATAGCCCTTGCCGGTGTTCACGGTCAGTTCCATGAACACGTCGGCGCCATCGTCGAGGTGGCAGATCACATGTTCGCGGTTCAGGATCTCGATCCCGTTCGATTCCGAGATGTCTGCCGCCGTGACAACGCCCGGCCCCTTGGCCGAGATCGACAGGCGCTTCGGCCCCTCGACGTCCATCTTGATGGACACGCCTTTCAGGTTCAGCACGATGTCGGTCACGTCTTCGCGCACGCCAGCCACGCTGGAGAATTCGTGCAGCACGTTGTCGATCTGCACCGAGGTGATCGCCGCGCCTTGCAGCGACGACATCAGCACGCGGCGCAGGGCGTTGCCCAGCGTCAGACCAAAACCGCGCTCCAGCGGTTCGGCGATGACCGTGGCCACACGGCCCGCATCTGCGCCCGGTTTCACAACCAGTTGCGTCGGTTTGATCAGTTCTTGCCAGTTCTTATGGATCATGCTGTCGCCTCCATTCTTGTCCCATTGCCCATGTCCAGCAAGCGGTGGGACGCCCGAGGGTCCGAAAATGCCGAAATCGGGCCGTGCGATACCGCACGGCCCGACAATATGAGTGAAGATCAGACGCGACGACGCTTGGGCGGGCGGCAGCCGTTGTGCGCCAGCGGGGTCACGTCGCGGATCGAGGTGATGTTCAGGCCAACAGCCGCCAGCGCGCGCAGCGCCGATTCACGGCCCGAACCCGGACCCTGCACTTCGACCTCAACGGTCTTCATGCCATGTTCCTGGGCCTTGCGGGCGGCGTCTTCGGCAGCCATCTGTGCGGCATAGGGCGTCGACTTGCGCGACCCCTTGAAGCCCATGGTGCCCGAGGACGACCACGAGATCGCATTGCCCTGAACGTCGGAGATCAGGATCTTGGTGTTGTTGAACGAGGAGTTCACATGAACCACGCCAGCGGCGATGTTCTTGCGCTCTTTTCTCTTGGTGCGGGCGGTTTTGGTATCGCGTGCCATATCGGTCTGCTCCCCTTACTTCTTCTTGCCAGCGATGGCTTTTGCGGGGCCCTTGCGGGTGCGAGCATTGGTATGGGTGCGCTGACCGCGGACCGGCAGGCCCTTGCGGTGACGCAGGCCGCGATAGCAGCCAAGGTCCATCAGGCGCTTGATGTTCATCGAGACTTCGCGGCGCAGGTCACCTTCGACGGTGAAGTTCGCGTCGATGAATTCGCGGATCGCCAGCACTTCGGCATCCGAGAGTTCGTTGACGCGGCGGGCGCGGTCGATGTTCAGAGCAGCGCAAACGGCTTCGGCGTTTGCGGGGCCAATTCCGGTGATGTAGGTCAGGGCGATCGGAACCCGTTTCTGGGTCGGGATGTTAACGCCAGCAATACGTGCCAAACGTGAGTCCTTTTCTTGGTTGCGGTTCCGTCGTGCCAGAACCTTTTTTCACAACTCCACCGGTTCCTATGCCCGATGACGCTCTTCCCGAAAATGGGAAACCCCGGCACGATTCCATGCCGGGACGCTGTGCTTTATGGTCATTCGCCGCGCCCGTCAAGGGAGACGGCGATGATTTTACGGTTTGTCAAGAATTTTCGCGATGGCGGCGGCCACGGCATCCATCTCGGCCAGCCCGTCCACCGTCGCCAGATCGCCCTTGGCATAATAGTATCCGGTAAGCGGCGCGGTGTTCTTGTAATAGGCGCGCAGCCGCACCTCGAACACCTCTGGCGTGTCATCGGCGCGCACGGGTTGCCCGGCGGCGCGGGCCTCTTCGGCGCGCTTGACGATCCGGCCCACCAGCGCCGCATCATCCACCACCAGTTCGATGGCCGCATCGAGCTTGAGCCCCTTTTGCGCCAGAAGCGCGCCAAGGGCATCGGCCTGCGGCAAGGTGCGCGGGAAGCCGTCGAAGATGAAGCCCCCTGCTGCGCCCTGCTCCAGCTTTTCCGCGATCAGGCCGATGACGATCTCGTCGGTCACCAGCGCGCCGCGTTCCATCACCTCGGCAACCTTGCGGCCCATTTCGGTGCCGCTGGTCTTGGCCTCGCGCAGCATGTCGCCGGTTGACAGTTGAACCATGCCACGCTCGTCAACCAGACGCTTTGCCTGCGTGCCCTTGCCGGCCCCCGGAGGCCCCAGAAGAATGATGTTTGCCATAGGTCAGCGCCGTGCAGGGGCCTTGGGCGTCGTCTTCTTGCGCCCACGCAGTTGCGATTTCTCGATCAGGCCTTCGTATTGATGCGCCAAGAGATGCGACTGCACCTGATTGATCGTATCCATCGTGACCGACACCACGATCAGCACCGAGGTGCCGCCGAAATAGAAGGTAAAGCCGAACTGGTTACGCAGGATTTCCGGCAGCAAGCACACGGCGGCAAGATAGGCAGAGCCGAGCACCAGAATACGCGTGACCACATAGTCAAGGTATTCCTCGGTTTTCTTGCCCGGACGGATGCCGGGGATGAACCCGTTCTGGTTCTTCAGGTTCTCTGCCACATCCTCGACCTTGAAGGCGACGTTATAGGTGTAGAAGAAGCTGAAGAACACGATCATGCCCGTGAAGAACAGCAGGTAAAGCGGCTGTCCGGGGCCGAAATAGGCAAGGATGGTCGACATCACCGGGCCGGTCTGCGCGCCAGAGAAGGTCGAGATGGTCACAGGCAGCAGCAGCAGCGACGAGGCGAAGATCGCGGGGATCACGCCCGCCGGGTTCACCTTGACCGGCAGGTGCGACGAGCCGCCGTCATAGACCTTCATGCCGACCTGGCGGCGGGGATACTGGATGTGGATCTTGCGCAGCGCGCGCTCCATGAACACCACAAAGGCGATGACCGCGATCACCATGATGATCACCCCGATGATCACCGCAGGCGAGATCGCGCCCGACCGGCCCTGCGACAGGAATTGCGCGATGGCGGCGGGAAGTTCGGCGACGATGCCGACGAAGATGATGAGCGAGATGCCGTTGCCGATGCCGCGCGCGGTGATCTGCTCGCCCAGCCACATCAGGAACATGGTGCCGCCGACCAGCGTGATCATGCAGGCCGCCTTGAAGAACAGGCCCGGATCATGGGCAAGCCCGCCCGCCTCGAGGCTGGCGGCAATGCCCCAGGCCTGGAAAGTCGCCAGAAACACCGTGCCGTAGCGGGTATACTGGTTGATCTTCTTGCGGCCCTGCTCGCCCTCTTTCTTGAGCTGCTCCATCGCTGGGACCATCGCCGTCATCAGCTGCACGATGATCGAGGCCGAGATATAGGGCATGATGCCGAGCGCGAAGATGCCCATACGGCTGATCGCGCCGCCGGTGAACATGTTCAGGATACCGCCGATGCCTGCCCCCGCCTCCTCCATGAAGGCCCGCAGCTGGACGCCATCAATGCCCGGCACCGGAATATAGGTGCCAAGCCGATAGACGATCAGCAAGCCGATGGTAAAGAAGATGCGTTGGCGCAAGTCGGTTGCCTTGCCCAGGGCGCCCCAGCTGAGGTTCGCCGCCATTTGCTCTGCAGCAGATGCCATATCCGGTCTCTTTCAAAGACAGCGCCGCCAAACCGTTCTCCGGTCGGCGGCGCGGGAAAACTAAAGGTGATGTAAGCGGTCTGACGCCCGCTCACAACTCCTATTTGGCTTACTCAGCCACTGCCGCCGGAAGGGTGATCGACCCGCCCGCAGCTTTCACGGCTTCGACCGCCGCAGCCGAGGCGCCCGACACGACCAGTTTCACAGCGGATTTGATCTCGCCCTTGTTCAGGATGCGGATGCCATCACGCTTGTGGTTGGTCAGGCCGGCAGCAACCAGAGCGTCTTCGTTCAGCTCTGCCTTGATGTCCAGCTTGCCCGCGGCGATGAATTTCTCGATCAGGCCAAGGTTGATGACCGCGAATTCCTTGCGGTTCGGCTTGTTGAAGCCGCGCTTGGGCAGGCGGCGATAGAGCGGCATCTGGCCGCCTTCATAGCCACCGAGCGCCACGCCGGAACGCGATTTCTGGCCCTTGATACCACGGCCGGCGGTCTTGCCCTTGCCCGAACCGGGACCGCGCGCCACACGCTTCTGCTTGCGGGCTGCACCGTCATTGTCACGAAGTTCATTCAGTTTCATGTCGCACTCTCCATCGCCGGAACGTCCCCGCCTGCGACGGGAAGGGACAACACGGCATTTCTTGTTGATTCCATGACCCGCAGAGGGCCACCGGGGGCGTATAGGGCCTGCGCCCCCGTTACGCAAGAGGCCACGCCAGCCGCCCCGGGTCCACAGGCCTAACCGCAGTGCTGCGGACGCAGCCCCTGCCCCTCCGGCTCGGCCACAAAGGCAGCGGCACGGCAGGCCGGACACACCGCATCTTCGGCCATCGCCCCGCTTGGCAACTGAAAGCGCCGCCCTTCGACCCAAGGCCCGCCGAAATTGCAGCTCAGGCACTGGCTGCACCGCAGATAGCGCAGATGCCCGAGCGCGCAGAGCGGCAACGGACGCAAGGGGCGGCAGCGGATCTGGCGGTGCAGCACCTGCAGCCCTCCGCGCTCCAGCGGGACAACCTGCATCACGAACAGGCGCTCCTGCACGGGGCTGTCGCACCGGTAGAGCAAGCCGGTCACGGTTTGCCCGCGGCGGCTGTTGTAGAAGGTCTGTTCAAGAAACCGGACCGTTGCCGGCCCCGCCACCATCTCGAACAAGGGCCGCCCGATGACCGCATGAGCCATGGCGCCCGCCCCGTCATTCTCGGCGGCAAAGTCATCCCACCGTCCCATCGTCGCCGCCACCACATCGTCGGACGTCAGGCTGTAACCGCGCATCTGTAAACCCCACAGGCGAAAAACTGCGGAATATACTCGTGACCGGCACTTAGAGCGTGGTAAACGCGCCGCGCGCAAAAGCAAACGCCCCGAGGTTTCCCCCGGGGCGCAGGATAAAGCGTAGGGTGCGTGCTCGCACGCACCTTACACAAGCGGTCAGCCGCGCTCTTCGATGATCTTCACAAGATGCGGGATCTTGTTGACCATGCCGCGCACGGAAGGCGTGTCTTCCAGTTCGCGGGTGCGGTTCATCTTGTTCAGGCCCAGACCCTTCAGGGTCGCGGTCTGGACGGCCGGGCGGCGGGCGGCGGAAGCCACCTGCTGCACAACGATGGTTTTCTTGTCAGCCATGATCAAGCCTCCTGCACTTCAGCTTCGGGCTTCTTCAGGATCTCGGCCACCTTCTTGCCGCGACGTGCGGCCACCTGGCGGGGCGAGGTCTCTGCTTTCAGGCCGTCGATGGTGGCGCGGATCATGTTGTAGGGGTTCTGCGAGCCGATCGACTTCGCAACAACGTCCTGGATCCCCAGCATCTCGAACACGGCGCGCATCGGACCACCGGCGATGATCCCGGTCCCCGCAACGGCCGTCCGCATCACGACTTTTCCGGCGCCGTGGCGGCCTTCCATGTCGTGGTGCAGGGTGCGGCTGTCCTTCAGCGGCACGCGGATCATCTGGCGCTTGGCCTGTTCCGTTGCCTTGCGGATCGCCTCCGGCACTTCCTTGGCCTTGCCCTTGCCGAAGCCGACACGACCACGCTGGTCGCCGACCACGACGAGTGCTGCAAAGCCAAAGCGCTTGCCGCCCTTCACGGTTTTCGAAACACGGTTGATCGCGACCAGACGGTCTGCGAACTCGGGCGTTTCCTCACGGGTTTCCTGACGACGATCGTCGCGACGGCCCCGGTTTTCACGTTCTGCCATATCCAAACTCCTCAGAACTTCAGGCCGCCTTCACGGGCAGCATCGGCCAAAGCCTTGATCTTCCCGTGAAAGAGGAAACCACCACGATCGAAGTAGACGTCTTCGACCCCGGCCTTCTTCGCCCGCTCGGCAATCGTGGCGCCGATTTTGGCCGCAGCCTCGACGTTGTTCTTGCCGATCAGGCCCAGATCCTTCTCGAGCGTGGAAGCGGACGCAACGGTCACGCCCTTCACGTCGTCGATCAGCTGGACACTGATGTTCTTGGACGAACGATGAACCGACAGACGCATGCGCCCGTTTGCCATCGCCTTGATTTTGTTCCGGACGCGCAGGCGGCGCTTGAGGAACAGCTCTCTTTTGTTCAAAGCCATTTTGCCACCCTTACTTCTTCTTACCTTCTTTGCGGAAGATGTATTCATCCTTGTAGCGGATGCCCTTGCCCTTGTAGGGCTCGGGCTTGCGCCATTCGCGGATGTTTGCTGCCACCTGACCAACAAGCTGCTGGTCGATGCCTTCCACAACGATTTCGGTTTGCTTCGGAGACGTCACGGTGACGCCCGCCGGAACGGCGAAGTTGACTTCGTGGCTATAGCCGAGCGACAGCTTCAGAACATTGCCGGCAACCGCAGCACGGTAACCAACGCCCTGAATCTCGAGCTCTTTCTTGAACCCGGTCGAAACACCCGTCACCAGGTTCTCGACCATCGAACGGGCCATGCCCCACTGCTGACGGGCGCGCTTCGAGGTGCCGCGCGGCGTCACCTTGATCTCTTCGCCGTCAACGGTGATGGTCACATCGTCGGTTGCGGTAAAGCTGCGGGTGCCTTTCGGCCCCTTCACTTCGATGGTCTGGCCGGACACGGACGCCGAGACGCCTTTGACCAGAGAGACGGGCTTCTTGCCGATACGAGACATTGCACCCTCCTCAGAATACGGTGCAGAGCACTTCGCCGCCAACATTGGCGGAGCGTGCAGCTGCATCGGACATGACGCCCTTGGGCGTCGACACAATCGAGACACCCAGGCCATTGCGGACCGACGGGATGTCCTTGACGCCCATGTACACACGGCGGCCCGGCTTCGACACGCGCTTGATTTCGCGGATCACGGGGGTGCCTTCGTAGTACTTGAGCGAGATCACGAATTCGCCCTGACCGTTGGCGGTCGGGTTCTTTTCGTAACCGCGGATATAGCCCTCGGACAGAAGCACATCTAGAACACGGCCGCGCAGCGTGGACGCCGGGGTCGAGACAGTGGATTTGCCGCGCATCTGAGAGTTGCGGATACGGGTCAGCATATCGCCGATAGGATCATTCACAGGCATGTCTGCTCTCCCTTACCAGCTGGACTTGACCATGCCCGGGATCTGGCCGAACGAGGCCAGTTCACGCAGCATGATCCGCGACAGTTTCAGCTTACGGTAGTAAGCATGCGGACGGCCCGTCAGCTGGCAGCGGTTGTGAAGCCGCGTTGCCGACGAGTTGCGGGGCAGTTGTGCCAGCTTCAGGGTCGCGCCGAAACGCTCGTCCATCGGCTTGGTTTGGTCTTCGATCACCGCCTTGAGCGACGCGCGCTTGGAAGCATACTGCTTCACCAGCTTGGCGCGCTTCACTTCGCGGTTCACCATGGATTTTTTTGCCATAACTCTGGTTCCTCGCGCTTACGACGTGAAGGGCATGTTGAAATGCTTCAACAGCGCCTTGGCTTCCGCATCGGATTTCGCGGTCGTGCAGATGATGATGTCCATACCCAGAACTTCATCGACCTTGTCGAAGTTGATTTCCGGGAACACGATGTGCTCTTTCAAGCCCATGGCATAGTTGCCACGGCCGTCGAACGAGGTGCCTTTCACGCCGCGGAAGTCGCGGACGCGGGGCAGAGCGACGTTGATCAGACGGTCCAAGAATTCATACATCTTGTCGCCGCGCAGCGTGACCTTGCAACCCAGCGGCATCAGTTCCCGCACGCGGAAGCCGGCAATCGACTTCTTGGCATGGGTGATGACAGCCTTCTGACCGGCAATCTGCGACAGTTCCTCGGCGGCCTGCTTCACCTTCTTGGTGTCCTTGACCGCTTCGCCGACGCCCATGTTGAGAACGATCTTCTCAAGCTTGGGGATCTGCATGTCGTTCTTGTAGGCGAACTCTTCTTTCAGAGCCGCGCGCACCTTGGAGACGTATTCCGCCTTGAGGCGCGGGGTGTATTGAGCAGCGTCCAGCATCAGATCGCATCCCCTGTGGTCTTGGCGAAACGCACCTTCTTGTCACCGTCCATACGGAAGCCGACGCGGGTGGGTTTGCCGTTCTTGTCCACGATTGCCAGGTTCGACAGGTCGATCGGCATGGACTTGGCCACGCGGCCGCCTTGCGAGCCAGCAGATTGCTTGGTGTGACGGATGGCGACGTTCAGGCCCTCGACCACGGCTTTGTTGGCGGTCGGGTTGACGGACGAGATCTCGCCCTTCTTGCCCTTGTCCTTGCCGGTCAGAACGATGACGGTGTCACCCTTTTTGAGTTTCGCAGCCATCAGAGCACCTCCGGAGCCAGCGAGATGATCTTCATGAAGTTCTTGGCGCGCAGTTCACGCACGACCGGCCCGAAGATACGCGTGCCGACGGGTTCACCCTGGTTGTTCAGGATGACAGCGGCATTGCGGTCAAAGCGGATGGCGGTGCCGTCTTCGCGGCGAACTTCCTTGGCGGTGCGCACGACAACGGCTTTACGCACGTCGCCCTTCTTCACACGGCCTTTCGGAATAGCTTCCTTGACCGACACCACGATGATGTCGCCCACGGATGCATAGCGGCGGTGCGAACCGCCCAGAACCTTGATGCACTGAACTCGGCGAGCGCCGGAGTTGTCAGCTACATCCAGATTGGTCTGCATCTGGATCATTTGGTTTCTCCCGACCTTTGGGGACGATCATGCAGGTGATGCCCCAGGGTTTCGATTATCGCAGAACGCGTGCTGACGGCCTCAGGCCGAAACAACAACCGTCCAACGCTTGGTTTTCGAAATCGGTGCACATTCCTCGATGCGGACGGTGTCACCAACCTTGAACTGGTTGTTCTCGTCGTGAGCCCGGTATTTCTTGGACTTACGCACGGTCTTTTGCAGCAGCGGGTGCTTGAAGCGACGCTCGACCAGAACCGTGATGGTCTGTTCGTTCTTGTCCGAGGTCACGACGCCTGAAAGGATACGCTTGGGCATGATAAACCTCTTACTTCGCCGCTTCGGCGGCTTTTTGGTTGAGAACGGTCAGCACGCGTGCTGCATCCCGACGGACAGCGCGCATGCGCGCGGTGTTCTCAAGCTGGTTCGTGGCGGCCTGGAAGCGCAGGTTGAAGGCTTCCTTTTTCAGGGCGACGAGCTGGTCGCGCAGCTGATCGGGGGTCTTGCCCCGGAGTTCTTCGGCTTTCATGCCGTGTTCCTTTTCTCAATCACCAGAAGGCCCCGGCACATGCAGGGTAACCTTGAACCCGGTGGATCAATGATAAACCGTCGATTCCGAGTCGCCCCGGAACCGCAGGATGCGTCCCATTACAGGGGGGGGAGGCGGATGGCAAGCACAATCACGCCGGAACAGAAAAGCCCCCGCCGTTTCCGGCAGGGGCCAGTGCCGCGTAGGGTGCGTGCTCGCACGCACCCTACACCTGTCTTTACCAGTCTTCGCGGGCGACCACGCGGGTCAGCACCGGAAGCTTCATCGCGCCAAGGCGCAGGGCCTCGCGGGCGATGACTTCCGACACGCCGTCGATCTCGAACATGATGCGGCCAGGTTTCACCTTGGCTGCCCAGTAATCGACCGAACCCTTACCTTTACCCATACGCACTTCGGTCGGCTTCGACGACACCGGCACATCCGGGAAAATGCGGATCCAGACACGACCCTGACGCTTCATGTGGCGGGTGATCGCGCGGCGGGCCGCTTCGATCTGGCGCGCGGTCACACGCTCCGGTTCCGTCGCCTTCAGCGCGAAGGAGCCGAAGTTCAGCAAAAAGCCGCCCTTGGCCTCGCCGTGGATACGGCCCTTGTGCTGTTTGCGGAACTTAGTCCGTTTCGGTTGCAGCATCTTTCAATACTCCCTTACGCGCGTTCGCGGTCGCGACGAGGTTGACGCGGAGCCGCGCCTTCCTGTGCTTCTGCGTGACGGCGGTCATGCGCTTGCGGATCATGCTCAAGGATTTCGCCTTTGAAGATCCAGACCTTCACCCCGATGATCCCGTAAGGGGTCGAAGCTTCGGACAGGGCATAGTCAATGTCGGCGCGCAGCGTGTGCAGCGGCACGCGGCCTTCGCGGTACCATTCGGTCCGTGCGATTTCCGCGCCACCCAGACGGCCGGCAACGTTCACCCGGATCCCGAGGGCGCCGATACGCATGGCGTTCTGCACGCCGCGCTTCATGGCACGGCGGAAAGACACCCGGCGTTCCATCTGCTGGGCGATCGACTCGGCCACCAGCTGGGCGTCAAGCTCGGGCTTGCGGACTTCGACGATGTTCAGGTGCAGTTCCGACTTGGTGAAGGCCGACAGCTTCTTGCGCAGGGTTTCGATGTCTGCGCCTTTCTTGCCGATGATCACGCCCGGACGTGCAGCGTGAATGGTCACACGGCACTTCTTGTGGGGACGCTCGATGATCACCTTGCTGATGCCGGCCTGCTTGGCTTCCTCGTGAATGAATTCACGCATGCGCAGGTCTTCCAGCAGCAGGTTGCCATAGTCTTTCGACTCGGCGAACCAGCGGCTGTCCCAGGTGCGGTTGACCTGGAGGCGCATCCCGATCGGGTTAACCTTCTGTCCCATTATGCCGACTCCCCGGACTGACGAACCTTGATGGTGATTTCAGAGAACGGCTTCATGATCTTGCCGAACCGGCCACGCGCCCGCGGACGGCCACGCTTCATCACAAGGTTCTTGCCACACCAGGCTTCGGCAACCACCAGGCTGTCGACGTCGAGGCCGTGGTTGTTCTCGGCATTGGCAATCGCGGACTGCAGGCACTTCTTGACGTCGCCGGCGATGCGGCGCTTCGAGAAGGTCAGGTCGGCCAGCGCCTTCTCAACCTTCTTGCCGCGGATCAGGCCGGCAACCAGGTTGAGCTTCTGCGGCGAGGTGCGCAGCATACGGCTGATCGCCATAGCTTCGTTGTCCGCCACGCGGCGCGGATTCTTTTCCTTACCCATGGCTTACTTCCTCTTGGCTTTTTTGTCGGCGGCGTGACCGTAATAGGTCCGCGTCGGCGAATATTCACCGAACTTCTGGCCGATCATTTCTTCGGTAACCGCAACCGGAATGTGCTTGTGGCCGTTATAGACGCCAAAAGTCAGACCGACGAACTGCGGCAGGATGGTGGAGCGGCGCGACCAGATCTTGATCACTTCGCTTTTGCCCGAGGCGCGCGAGGCTTCTGCCTTTTTCAGGACATAGCCATCGACGAACGGGCCTTTCCAAATGGAACGTGACATGGATTAGCGGCCCTTTTTCTTGGCGTGACGCGAGCGGAGAATGTACTTGTCCGTCTCTTTGTTCGACCGGGTGCGGTTGCCCTTGGTGCCCTTGCCCCACGGGGTAACCGGGTGACGGCCACCAGAGGTCCGGCCTTCACCACCACCGTGCGGGTGGTCGATCGGGTTCATCGCGACGCCGCGAACGGTCGGACGCACGCCCATGTGGCGCTTGCGGCCTGCCTTGCCGAGGTTCTGGTTGGAATGGTCAGCGTTCGACACGGCACCGATGGTGGCCATGCATTCCTGACGCACCAGACGCAGTTCGCCCGAGGACAGGCGGATCTGCGCATAGCCACCGTCACGACCGACGAACTGGGCATAGGTGCCAGCCGCACGTGCGATCTGACCGCCCTTGCCGGGCTTCATCTCGACGTTGTGAACAATGGTCCCGATCGGCATGCCCGAGAACGGCATGGCGTTGCCCGGCTTCACGTCGGTCTTGGCACCAGCGATCACGCTGTCGCCAACAGCGAGGCGCTGCGGAGCGAGGATGTAGGAAAGTTCGCCATCTGCGTATTTCACAAGGGCGATGAAGGCGGTGCGGTTCGGATCGTATTCGATCCGCTCGACGACCGCTGCGATGTCGAATTTACGACGCTTGAAATCCACAATGCGGTACAGGCGCTTTGCGCCGCCGCCCTTGTGCCACATCGTGACACGTCCGGTGTTGTTCCGTCCACCCGTCTTGGTCAAGCCTTCTACAAGGCCCTTGACCGGGCGTCCTTTCCACAGCTCCGAACGGTCGATCAGAACCAACCCGCGTTGGCCAGGCGTCGTCGGTTTATACGACTTGAGTGCCATGCTCTCTGTCTTCCGTCAGCTAGAGGGTCTGATGGGTCAGACCCGAATTATAGGGCCCCGAAGGTCCCCGGCTTATAGGGCCCCGAAGGTCCCCGATTGGAGAAATACCAGTATCGGTATAACAAAGGCTAAGCCCCGGAACGAATCCCGGGGCTAGACCGATGGGCTCGTGTAAGCGAGGTAACATGTGGCGTCAAGACCAATGCAGCGTGGCAGGGCGAGTGCCAAGAAACAAAGCCAATGAGTTAAGTCTGCTAACACTTTCAGGAGACAATTGAGACAGAAAGCCCCAGTTGAAGCGCATCAGAGATACGATCGAGATTCTTTTTCTTCTGCTCGGTGCTACTATGGGTCTTGATGTAGAAAGCTCCCCGCTTCGTGTCACTGTATCGTTGGGATGGCTTACGGGAGACAAGATTTTCGCCATTCACCAAGACCCCTAATTTCTCGACCTCACCGAAGCCGATTTTCTCAACTGCTTTTGCCAGAGTTTCGGCTGCTTTCGCTTCGGCTATGACTGTGCCATCAGGAAACCGAACCAGAAGGCCAGTTTTGGATGACTTCGATGCAGACAGGATTTTCCGAGTGGTATCGAGTGCCACAGACGAGGCGGGTGCCGCTTTAACTTCTGCAGCAAAGGTCGTTCCCCATTCCTCAGACAGTGCTCTGACCTTTGCACAGAACCCCTGCAGGGCAGCTCCCCTGTCGGACAACTCCTTGGCCTCAGGGTATCTCGACGCCTGGAACAAGCGAGCGCCTTCGGAGTTCAGCTCTTCGACCGCAGTCTGTAGCTCCAGAGCCATCAACTCAAAAGCGATAGAACCACTTTCCATTGCTATGAAAACTTTCTGCAGGTGACTGTTTAAATGCTAAGTTGCCTTCGCTATTAAAGCAGGTCTTCTTCCAAGCAATCAAATAAAAAGGGCCCCGCTTTCACAGGGCCCTTCCATTAGCATTGTAAGTCCTCAGAGGCCGGTCGAGACGTCGATAGTGTTACCCTCTTCGAGCGTAACATAGGCCTTTTTCTTGTCGGAACGCTCGCCGGGGCGACCCTTGAAGCGCTTGACCTTGCCCTTGGTGATGGTGGTGTTGACCGCCTTCACCTTCACGCCAAAGACAGCCTCGACGGCTTCCTTGATCATCGGCTTGGTCGCATCCATGGCAACCTGAAACACAACCGCGCCATTTTCCGAAGCCAGAGTGGCCTTTTCGGTGATGATCGGCTTCTTGATCAGGTCGTAGTGCTGGGGTTTCGCGCTCATTTCAGACGAGCCTCCAATGCTTCGAGCCCTGCTTTGGTGATCACGAGGGTGTCACGCTTCAGGATGTCATAGACGTTGGCGCCCATCGTCGGCAGAACGTCGATCCCTTCGATGTTGCGCGCAGCCAGGGCAAAGCCCTGATCCACAGCCGCACCGTCGATGATCAGCACGCGCTTCCAGCCGAGTTCCTTGGCCTGCTTGGCCAGGATCGCGGTCTTGGCTTCCGCCATCGCCAGCGTGTCGACGATCACCAACTCGCCCGCCTTGGCCTTGGCCGAAAGCGCGTGACGCAGCCCGAGGGCGCGCACCTTCTTCGGCAGGTCATGGGCGTGGCTGCGCGGCAGCGGGCCCTTGACCACACCACCCTTGCGGAAGATCGGCGCCTTGCGCGACCCGTGGCGAGCGCCACCGGTGCCTTTTTGGCGGTAGATCTTCTTGGTCGAGTAAGACACTTCGGCGCGGGTCAGCGTCGAATGGGTGCCAGCCTGTGCTTTCGCACGCTGCCAGCGCACCACGCGGTGCAGAATGTCTGCGCGCGGCTCCAGACCGAACAGGTCGTCGTTCAGGTCAACCGAACCGGCCTTGCCGCCGTCGAGTTTCAGAACATCAAGTTTCATGCTTCACCCCCTTCGACGGCCACTTCGGCAGCCGGAGCAGCAGCGGAACGGATGGCTGCGGGCAGCGGCAGATCGGCCGGAGCCGCTTTCTTGACCGCGTCCTTGATCGTCACCCAACCACCTTTGGAACCGGGAACCGCGCCCTTGACCATGATCAGACCACGGTCGGCATCGGTGCGCACCACTTGCAGGTTCTGCGTGGTGACGCGAACGGCACCCAGATGGCCCGCCATCTTCTTGCCCTTGAACACCTTGCCGGGGTCCTGACACTGGCCGGTCGACCCGTGCGAACGGTGCGAGACCGACACACCGTGCGACGCACGCAGACCACCGAAGTTGTGGCGCTTCATCGCACCGGCGAAACCCTTACCGATCGAGGTTCCGGCGATGTCGACGAACTGACCTGCCAGATAGTGATCGGCGGTGATTTCGGCACCCACGTCGATCAGGCAATCCGGGGTCACGCGGAATTCGGCGACCTTGCGCTTGGGCTCCACATTCGCCTTGGCGAAGTGGCCGCGCATCGCAGCCGAGGTCCGCTTGGCCTTGGCAGATCCAGCGCCGAGCTGGACGGCGGTGTAGCCATCCTTGTCAGCGGTGCGTTGTGCCACGACCTGCACTTTGTCGAGGTGCAGAACCGTCACCGGAACCTGCTTGCCGTCCTCGAGGAACAGCCGGGTCATGCCCAGCTTCTTGGCGATAATACCAGAGCGCATCTCTTTCATGCCCCCTTACACTTTGATTTCGACGTCGACGCCGGCAGCGAGGTCGAGCTTCATCAGCGCGTCCACGGTTTGCGGGGTCGGATCGACGATATCGAGCAGGCGCTTGTGCGTGCGGATTTCCCACTGGTCGCGCGACTTCTTGTCGATGTGCGGACCACGGAGAACCGTGAATTTCTCGATCTTGTTCGGCAGCGGGATCGGCCCGCGAACCTGTGCGCCCGTGCGTTTGGCCGTGTTCACGATTTCCTGGGTGCTGGCGTCCAGCACGCGGTAATCGAAGGCCTTCAGGCGAATGCGAATGGTCTGACCTTGCATTTCTTGTTCCTTCGGAACGTAGACGGGGCAACATGCCCGGCCCATAGGTTCACATTTGTGGATGGTCTGCGGCGCGCCCGGAGTCCGGGCGCGCCGCGCGTCGTTATACTGTCATACCGCCTTTGGAAAGGCGATTCGTCAGCCTAGGCGATGATTTTCATCCGCCTCAGGCGATGATTTTCGACACCACGCCTGCGCCGACGGTGCGGCCGCCTTCGCGGATGGCGAAGCGCAGTTTTTCTTCCATTGCGATCGGGGCGATCAGTTCGACGTTGAACTTCAGGTTGTCGCCCGGCATCACCATCTCGGTGCCTTCCGGCAGCTGGACCATCCCGGTCACGTCGGTGGTGCGGAAGTAGAATTGCGGACGG
>NZ_JAAIKE010000003.1:0-447028 GCF_010915705.1 Pseudotabrizicola algicola | reverse complement strand
GCGATCGGGGCGATCAGTTCGACGTTGAACTTCAGGTTGTCGCCCGGCATCACCATCTCGGTGCCTTCCGGCAGCTGGACCATCCCGGTCACGTCGGTGGTGCGGAAGTAGAATTGCGGACGGTAGTTCGCAAAGAACGGCGTGTGACGGCCGCCTTCTTCCTTGGTCAGGATATAGGCTTCAGCTTCGAACTTGGTGTGCGGCGTCACCGACTTCGGCTTCGACAGAACCTGCCCACGCTCCACGCCTTCACGGTCGATGCCGCGCAGCAGAACGCCGACGTTGTCGCCAGCCTCACCACGATCCAGCAGCTTGCGGAACATCTCGACGCCGGTGCAGACCGACTTCTTGGTGTCGCGGATGCCGACGATCTCGACTTCGTCGCCGACGTTGATCACGCCGCGCTCCACACGCCCCGTGACAACGGTGCCGCGGCCCGAGATCGAGAACACGTCTTCGATCGGCATCAGGAACGGCTGGTCAACAGCGCGGGCCGGGGTCGGGATGTATTCGTCGACGGCCTTCATCAGGGCGTGGATCGAGTCTTCGCCGATGTCCTTGCGCTCGCCGATCATCGCCTGGTGGGCCGAGCCCTTGACGATCGGAATGTCATCGCCCGGGTATTCGTAGGACGAGAACAGCTCGCGGATTTCCATTTCCACCAGTTCGATCAGCTCTTCGTCATCAACAAGGTCAACCTTGTTCATGTAGCAGACCATGTAGGGAATGCCGACCTGACGGCCGAGCAGGATGTGCTCGCGCGTCTGCGGCATCGGGCCGTCCGAGGCGGCGCACACCAGGATCGCGCCGTCCATCTGCGCGGCGCCGGTGATCATGTTCTTCACATAGTCAGCGTGGCCGGGGCAGTCGACGTGGGCGTAGTGGCGGTTCGCGGTCTCGTATTCCACGTGTGCGGTCGAGATCGTGATCCCGCGGGCGCGCTCTTCCGGCGCACCGTCGATCTGGTCATAGGCGCGGAATTCGCCGTAGTACTTCGTGATCGCCGCCGTCAGCGTCGTCTTGCCGTGGTCAACGTGGCCAATCGTGCCAATGTTGACGTGCGGTTTGGTCCGTTCAAACTTTGCCTTTGCCATCTGGGCAACTCCTCATTCAGGGATCGGATGCGGCGGGTTGCCCCGCCCTACAGGGGTGGTAGGGCGGGGTTCTCCCCGCCACACCGGATTAAGCGTATTTCTTCTGGATCTCGTCCGAGATGTTCTGCGGAACCGCGTCGTAATGGTCGAACTCCATCGAGAACACGGCACGGCCCGAGGTCATCGAGCGCAGCGTGTTGATGTAGCCGAACATGTTGGCCAGCGGAACCATCGCCGAAATCACGTTGGCGTTGCCACGGCTGTCCTGACCCGTGACCATGCCCCGACGCGAGGTCAGGTCGCCGATGACGCCGCCGGTGTATTCTTCCGGGGTGACGACTTCGACTTTCATGATCGGTTCCAGCAGTTTCGCGCCGGCCTTCTTCAGACCTTCACGCATGGCTGCACGCGAGGCGATTTCGAACGCGAGCACCGAGGAGTCGACATCGTGGAACGCGCCGTCGATCAGCGCGACCTTGAAGTCGATCACCGGGAAGCCTGCCAGCGGACCGGAGTCCATGACCGACTTGATGCCCTTTTCGACGCCGGGGATGTATTCCTTCGGAACAGCACCACCCACGATCTTCGACTCGAACGAATAGCCTTCGCCCGGTTCGGTCGGCGAGATCACCAGCTTCACGCGCGCGAACTGGCCGGTACCACCGGTCTGCTTCTTGTGCGTGTAGTCGATTTCATGCTCGCGCGAGATCGTTTCGCGGTAAGCCACCTGCGGCGCACCGATGTTCGCCTCGACCTTGAACTCGCGACGCATACGGTCGACGAGGATGTCGAGGTGAAGTTCGCCCATGCCCTTCATGATCGTCTGGCCCGATTCGAGGTCGGTTTCCACACGGAAGGACGGGTCTTCGGCAGCCAGACGGGCCAAGGCGATGCCCATCTTTTCCTGGTCGGCCTTGGTCTTCGGTTCCACCGCGATCTCGATCACCGGGACCGGGAAGGTCATGGTTTCCAGAACGACGGGGTTTGCCGGGTCGCACAGGGTGTCGCCGGTGGTGGTCTCTTTCAGACCGCCAAGCGCGATGATGTCGCCTGCGAAGGCTTCGGTGATTTCCTCACGCTCGATGGCGTGCATCATCATCATGCGGCCAACGCGCTCTTTGCGCTGCTTGGTCGCGTTCATCATCGCGTCGCCCTTGGCCAGCTTGCCCGAATAGATGCGGGTAAAGGTCAAGGAACCCACGAAGGGGTCGTTCATGATCTTGAACGCCAGCGCCGAGAAGGGCTGCTCGTCATCGGCCGAACGGGCGATGTTACGGGTTTCCGTCTCGTCACCCGGCGCAAAGCCCATGTAGGGCGGCACGTCGAGCGGGCTGGGCAGATAGTCGATCACGGCGTTCAGGAGAGGCTGCACGCCCTTGTTCTTGAACGAGGAACCGGCCATCACGGGGATGAACTCGATGGCCAGCGTGCCCTTGCGGATCAGCTCGCGCAGCTTTTCCGGAGTGGGCTCGTTGCCCTCCAGATAGGCTTCCATCGCCTCGTCGTCCTGACCGACTGCCGTTTCCAGCAGGTTCAGGCGCCATTCGTCGGCTTCGTCCTTGAGCTCGGCACGGATCGGCTGGCGCTTCCAGGATGCGCCAAGGTCTTCGCCCTCATAGACCCATTCTTCCATGGTCACGAGGTCGATGATGCCTTCCAGCTTGTCTTCGGCACCGATCGGCAGGACGATCGGAACAGCATTCGCGCCGGTCCGGTCCTTGATCATGCGCACGCATTTCATGAAGTCGGCGCCGGTCTTGTCCATCTTGTTGACGAACACGATCCGCGGAACCTTGTAGCGGTCAGCCTGACGCCACACGGTTTCGGTCTGCGGCTCCACACCTGCGTTGCCATCCAGCAGAACGACAGCACCGTCGAGAACGGCGAGCGAACGCTCCACCTCGATGGTGAAGTCGACGTGGCCGGGGGTGTCGATGATGTTGAAGCGGTACTTCTTGGACTTGTCGGACCCGTCGGTGCCGGGATCGATCTGGCGGTTCCAGAAGGTGGTGGTCGCAGCAGAGGTGATGGTGATCCCACGCTCCTGCTCTTGCTCCATCCAGTCCATCGTCGCGGCGCCGTCATGCACCTCGCCGATCTTGTGGGACTTGCCTGTGTAATACAGGATGCGCTCGGACGTGGTGGTCTTGCCGGCATCAATGTGCGCAATGATGCCGAAGTTCCGGTAGCGATCCAGCGGATAGTCGCGTGCCATGTAAACCCCTTACCAGCGGTAGTGGCTGAACGCTTTGTTCGCGTCGGCCATCTTGTGGGTGTCTTCGCGCTTCTTCACGGCGGTGCCACGGTTGTTCACCGCGTCCGAGAGTTCGGCAGCCAGACGTTCTTCCATGGTGTTCTCGTTGCGCTTGCGGGCAGCGATGATCAGCCAGCGGATGGCCAGAGCTTCGCGGCGCTCGGAGCGCACTTCGACGGGAACCTGATACGTTGCACCACCGACGCGGCGCGAACGCACTTCGACGGAAGGTTTCACGTTTTCCAGCGCCTCATGGAAAGCCTGGATCGGTTCGCGCTTCAGGCGGGTCTCCACACGGGACAGCGCGCCATAGACGATGGATTCTGCAACGGATTTCTTTCCGTCCAGCATCAGGTTGTTCATGAACTTGGTCAGAACCCGGTCACCATACTTGGCATCGGGCAGGATTTCGCGTTTTTCAGCGGCGTGACGACGAGACATGTTTCAAACCCTCACTTCGGACGCTTCGCGCCATACTTCGAACGACGCTGACGACGTTCCTTCACGCCCTGGGTATCCAGAACACCGCGCAGGATGTGGTAACGCACACCCGGAAGGTCTTTCACACGGCCGCCACGGATCAGAACCACGGAGTGTTCCTGAAGGTTGTGCTTTTCACCGGGAATGTAGCTGATGACCTCAAAGCCATTGGTCAGACGCACCTTGGCGACTTTCCGCATAGCCGAGTTCGGCTTCTTCGGGGTGGTGGTGTAGACGCGGGTGCAAACGCCGCGCTTCTGGGGGCAAGCTTCCAAGTGCTGCGACTTGGTCTTGCGCACGTTAGGCTCCCGCGGTTTGCGGATGAGCTGCTGAATAGTCGGCATTCACGTTCCTCGTGTTGCTGTCAATACTCGCCCCGAACCTCGGGACACTGCTTCTCGACGTGTGCCAAGCGCGAATCGCAAAGCACAAAACCGCATCCATCCCCAGCGCAGGGATGACGCGGTGGACTTCCAGAGGATCGGGGCATTTTCAGCCCGGATCTTGACCACATCAAGCATTCTGGCTCCGAAATGCCGATCTCTCCGCATGTCAGATAGGCGGGCGTATAGGGGGAGTCGCGTCCGATGTCAACAGCAGCCCCCCTTGCTGCCTTGACGGCATCAGGCCGGGCGGGCCTTGACCTTGCGCTCGCGCCACAGGGTGAAGATGCCCGTCGCCACCACCAGGGCCGCCCCCATCAGCGTGAGCGGGTCGGGCAGCGCGCCGAATACCAGCCAGCCCAGCAGGATCGCCCAGATCAGCGCCGTATACCGGAACGGGGCCACAAAGCCGATGTCCCCCACCCGCATCACCATCACCGCGAACAGATAGCCCACCACCAGCGCCGCCGAGGCCGCGACCACCAGCACCCCCTGCCCCGCCGTCAGCGGTTGCCAGCCTTCGGCCAGACTGGTCAGGGCCGCCGCACCCGTCACCGCCACCGCAGACCAGACCGCCACCATCACCGACGGCACCTCGCGGCTGACGCTGCGGGTGCTCAGATCGCGCACCACCACGAACAGCACCGAAAGCAGCCCCATCAGCGACCAGATATCAAAGCCCTCGGGTCCGGGGCGAATGACGATCAGCACCCCGACAAAACCGATCAGGATGGCGGTCATCCGCCGCCAGCCGATCCGTTCCTTGAACACCAGCGCCGCCGCCAGCGTCACCGCCAGCGGCAGCGCCTGCATGATCGCCGACAGGTTGGCCAGCGGCATATGCATCAGCGCGGCCAGAAACAGCACCGTTGAAACAATCTCGGCAATGCAGCGCAGCCCGATGATCTTGCCATCCCGCCGCGTCAGCAGCGGTTTCCACTGGCCCATCAGCTTGGCAAGCACGATCAGCCCTGCCAGCATCAGCCCTCCACGCAGCGTAATGGCTTGAAACAGCGGCACATCCTGCGTCAGCGCCTTCATCGCGGTGTCGTTCAGCGTAAAGGCCGCCATCGCCACCATCATATAGACCGCGCCGCGCGCGTTATCGGAAAGCTGCATCGCCGTCTCCTGCCCTCGGTCCCTGCTTAGGCCGGGCAGGCCCTGCCGGAAAGGGGCAGAGATGTGTGGGTTACAATCTGGGGTTAGGAAACGGCCCGCCCTGTCATGGCGCACCGCGTGAAATGGGCGGGCCTTTCAGCCCGCCCTTTGCCCTGCGCTAATGCGACGCGCCCGACCCGCCGGCCGCGACGATGGTATAGGGCACACCCGCCACCGGAATCTTGCGCACTTCGGCAAAGGTGTCGGTCGCGATCATCCGCACCAGCCCCTGCAACGGATCGGTGATGGCAATATGGTCGCCCGCCACCGCCAGACGCGGGCGCGGGTCCCGCCAGTGACCGTCCATCGAATAGGGCTCCGTCACCTTCACGCTCTGCGTGATCTCGCCCGACAGAATGTCCAGCAGGTGCAACTGCCCGTCTTCCGTCAGGATATAGGCATTGCGCGCCTTCACAGGGTCCAGCGCGAAATCCACCCGCCGGGTCGGCAGGTCAACCTTGCGGAACGGGGTATCGCTGCCCGGTTCGATCAGCACCACGGCATCGGCCCCGTAATTGCCCAGAAACACCTGCAAGGCGGTGCCACCCTTGAGGGTCGAGACATTCCCCTCTCCCAGATCTGCCGTCGGCAGGTGCTGGAACTGCGGTGCGCCGCCCGATGGCCCCGGCGTCGCCAGCACCACACCATCCTTGCAGCCAAAGGCAAAGACCCGTGCCGATTGCGCTTGCCCGTGAACACCGGGGCAGTCCACGCCCTCGCCCACTTGCGCGCCGGACTGGTCCAACAGCTTCAGCCCGCGCCGTGGCTCCTCCGGCGTTTCTCCCGGCATCGACACCACCAGATAGGCACCCATCGGCGCGGCAAGGCCGTGATGGGCCGCCCCCGGCTCCAGCACTTGCGGCACAAAGCTGCCCTCATGCAGCGCGCTTTCGTCAAAGACCGTCACAGCGCCCGTGCCATCATCAAACAGCGCGATCCGGCCCGATCCGTCCACCACATGCGCCGGTTTGGTGCCGGTCAGTGTCAGGTCCAGTAGTGCCGCATCGCTGACCTTCAGATCGGCATGGTCGCCGTGGTCCTCCACCGCAAGGCCGGTGTCGATCACCGCCACCTTGCCCGCATCGCCCTGCACCGCAAAAACCGTGCGGCCACTTGCGCTCGCGGTCAGCGCAGGCGTCATGTCGATGGCGAACTCGGCCAGGGCGTCGCCGGTTTCGGCATCAAAGGCCCGCACGACACCCTGCGCGTGATCCCCGATGAACAGCCGGTACTGGCTCTCTGTCGTGCCTTCGGCCCAGACTGCCGTTCCAGCCAGCGCCGTCAGCGTGGCCAAGGCCAGCACATTGCTGGCCGCAGATGAAATGCGGGTCATCCCCACCTCCTTTGTCAGATGTGGGATGTTGTTATAGTATAACATAACTGATAGCCAGAGACGAATGCGGGAAAATCGGTTTCGGTCTGCTCCCCCGCGCCAGAACCGGCCATTCCTTGCCAAATCATTAACACGCGAGGGTTAAGTAGTTGATTTCATTACATCCGTAGCCTTGTAACACAGGGGACAAAGAAAAACCCCCGCCTGCATCGCTGCAGGCGGGGGTCATCTTCAGATCAGACCGGCAGGGTCTCAGTCGCGGCTGTCAAAGGGGTCGGCCAGACCGACTTCCTTCTCCAGATCGATCACGTCCTCCATCGGAGCAGCAAGGGCAGCGGCCTGCTCGGCCTCACCCCGACGCGCCTCGATCACGTTTGTGTCCCGATCCGCGGCGATCTTCTTGACCTTGCTGGTCGCCCCGCCCGTGCCTGCCGGGATCAACCGGCCGACGATGACGTTCTCTTTCAGGCCGACCAGCTTGTCCCGCTTGCCCTGCACCGAAGCCTCGGTGAGCACCCGCGTGGTCTCCTGGAAGGAGGCCGCCGAGATGAACGACCGGGTCTGAAGCGACGCCTTGGTGATCCCCAGCAGCACCGGCTCGGCCTTCGCCTCGCGCCCGCCACGATTGCGGGCCTTCTGGTTCTCTTCCTCCAGCTCGATCTTCTCGACCTGCTCGCCCTTCAGCAGCGTGGTGTCGCCCCCGTCAAGCACCTCGAGCTTCACCAGCATCTGCCGGACGATGACCTCGATATGCTTGTCGTTGATCTTCACGCCCTGCAGCCGGTAAACGTCCTGCACCTCGTCGATCATATAGTTCGCAAGCGCCTCGACCCCCATGATCCGCAGGATGTCATGCGGAGCCGGGTTGCCGTCCATGATGTAGTCACCCTTCTGGACGAAGTCGCCTTCCTGAACGGGAATGTGCTTGCCCTTGGGGATCATGTATTCCACGGCCTGCATGGTCTCATCGACCGGCTCGACCGTGATGCGGCGCTTGTTCTTGTAGTCCTTGCCGAAGCGGACATAGCCGTCCATCTCGGCGATGATCGCGTGGTCCTTCGGACGGCGGGCTTCGAACAATTCCGCCACGCGGGGAAGACCCCCGGTGATGTCCTTGGTCTTGGCGCCTTCGCGCGGGATACGGGCCACCACGTCGCCGGGCTTGATATCCTGCTGGTCTTCGACCGACAGGATCGCATCCACCGACATCGGGTAGCTGATCGGATTGCCATTCTCGCCGCGCACCGGCTCTCCGGTGGACGGGTCCATGATGATGACCTCTGGCTTGAGATCATTGCCCTTCGGCGCGGAGCGCCAGTCGGCCACGATCTTCTGCGTCATGCCGGTGGCATCGTCGGTATCTTCGCGGACCGAGATCCCCGAAACCAGATCGACGAACTTCGCCACACCGCCTTTTTCGGCGATGATCGGCAGGGTGTAGGGGTCCCATTCGAACAGCTTGGCGCCGCGCTTCACCTCGGCCCCGTCCTTGACGTGGATCTTGGAGCCATAGGTGATCTTGTGCACCGCCCGTTCCTGACCGGCATCATCGACAATCGCGATCGACATGTTCCGGCCCATCACGATCTGCTCGCCATTGGCGTTTTCCAGCAGGTTGGCGTTCCGGAACTCGATCTTGCCCTCTTGGCTGGCCTCGAGGAACGACTGCTGACCACCCTGCGCAATACCCCCGATGTGGAAGGTCCGCATCGTAAGCTGGGTCCCCGGTTCCCCGATGGACTGGGCGGCGATGATGCCGACAGCCTCGCCCGAGTTGACCAAGGTGCCGCGGGCAAGGTCACGCCCGTAGCACATGGCGCAGACGCCCTCTTCCGCCTCACAGGTCAGCGGCGAGCGGATGCGCATGACCGCGATGCCGGCCTGTTCGATCAGGTCGGCACGACGCTCGTCGATCAGCTCACCGGCGGCCACCAGCACTTCGTCGGTGCCGGGAACCAGCACGTCATCGGCCGAGACGCGGCCCAGAACGCGGTCTGCCAGCGTCTGGATCACTTCGCCATCATTGACAGCCGCTTGCGCGGTGATCGCCCGGTCGGTGCCGCAATCATGGGCGCGAACGATGCAATCCTGCGCCACGTCCACCAGACGACGGGTCAGATAACCCGAGTTTGCCGTCTTCAACGCCGTGTCCGACAGACCCTTACGGGCACCGTGGGTCGAGTTGAAGTATTCAAGAACGGTCAGACCTTCCTTGAAGTTCGAGATGATCGGCGTTTCGATGATCGCGCCGTTCGGCTTCGACATCAGGCCGCGCATCCCGCCCAGCTGTTTCATCTGGCTGACCGAACCCCGCGCACCGGAGTGGGCCATCATATAGACCGAGTTCGGTTCCTGTTCCGCGCCTTCGGCGTTGAAACGGGGGGCCGAGATGGTCGACATCATGGCTTCGGTCAGCTTGTCGTTGCACTTCGACCAGGCATCGACAACCTTGTTATACTTCTCGCCCTGGGTGATCAGGCCGTCCATATACTGCTGTTCGAATTCCTTCACCTGATCGCGGACTTCGCCGACGATGTCCCACTTGTTCTCGGGGATCAGCATATCGTCCTTGCCGAACGAGATGCCAGCCTTGAACGCCTCACGGAAGCCCATCGTCATGATCTGGTCACAGAAGATCACCGACTCTTTCTGGCCGCAGTAGCGGTAGACGGTGTCGATGACGTTCTGCACGTCTTTTTTCCGCAGCAGGCGGTTGACCAGATCGAACGGAGCCTTGGCGTTCAGAGGCAAAAGGTTGCCCAGACGCAGACGGCCCGGCGTGGTGTCAAAGCGCTTCCACACTTCGTTGCCATGCTCGTCAATCTGCTTGATGCGCGCCTTGATCTTGGCATGAAGATGCACGGCACCGGCGGACAGGGCGTGTTCCACCTCGTCCACATTGGTGAAGACCATGCCTTCGCCGACCATGCCTTTGCGTTCCATGGTCGTGTAATACAGGCCAAGAACCATATCCTGCGACGGCACGATGATCGGCGCGCCGTTGGCGGGCGACAGCACGTTGTTGGTCGACATCATCAGGACGCGCGCTTCCAGCTGGGCCTCAAGGCTCAGCGGGACGTGGACTGCCATCTGGTCACCGTCGAAGTCGGCGTTGAAGGCCGAGCAGACGAGCGGGTGCAGCTGGATCGCCTTGCCTTCGATCAGGATCGGCTCGAAGGCCTGGATACCCAGACGGTGCAGCGTCGGCGCGCGGTTCAGAAGCACGGGATGTTCGCGGATGACTTCATCCAGGATATCCCAGACCTCGGGGCGTTCCTTCTCGACCAGCTTCTTCGCCTGCTTCACGGTGCTGGACAGGCCCTTGGCCTCCAGACGCGAGTAGATGAAGGGCTTGAACAGTTCGAGCGCCATCTTCTTCGGCAGGCCGCACTGGTGCAGCTTGAGTTCCGGCCCCGTGACGATGACCGAACGGCCCGAGAAGTCGACGCGCTTGCCGAGCAGGTTCTGACGGAACCGGCCCTGCTTGCCTTTCAGCATGTCCGACAGCGACTTCAGCGGGCGCTTGTTGGTGCCCGTGATGACGCGGCCGCGACGGCCGTTGTCGAAGAGCGCGTCGACCGCTTCCTGCAGCATCCGCTTTTCGTTCCGGACGATGATGTCCGGCGCGCGCAGTTCGATCAGCCGCTTCAGGCGGTTGTTGCGGTTGATGACGCGGCGGTAGAGGTCGTTGAGGTCAGACGTGGCAAAGCGGCCGCCGTCCAGCGGGACCAGCGGGCGCAGTTCCGGCGGGATCACCGGAAGCACGGTCAGCACCATCCACTCGGGGCGGTTGCCCGACTCGAGGAAGGACTCCACGATCTTCAAGCGCTTGATGATCTTCTTCGGCTTCAGCTCGCCCGTTGCTTCCTTGAGTTCCTCGCGGAGCGTGTCGGCAGTCTGTTCCAGATCGATGGCTGCCAGCATTTCGCGGATCGCTTCAGCGCCGATGTTGGCGGTGAAGGCGTCGGCGCCATACTGGTCCTGCGCGTCGAGGAATTCTTCCTCGGTCATCAGCTGGCCGTAGGTCAGGTCGGTCAGACCCGGCTCGATGACGACATAGTTTTCGAAGTAGAGGATGCGTTCCAGATCGCGCAGCGTCATGTCCAGCATGAGGCCGATCCGGGACGGCAGCGACTTCAGGAACCAGATGTGCGCGACGGGGGCGGCGAGCTCGATATGGCCCATCCGCTCGCGACGCACCTTCTGGAGCGTGACTTCAACGCCGCACTTTTCGCAGACGACGCCGCGATACTTCATGCGTTTGTATTTGCCGCAGAGGCATTCGTAATCCTTGATCGGCCCGAAGATACGGGCGCAGAACAGGCCGTCACGCTCGGGCTTGAAGGTCCGGTAATTGATGGTTTCCGGCTTCTTGATCTCGCCGAAGGACCACGACAGGATGCGCTCTGGCGAGGCCAGAGAGATCTTGATTTCGTCAAAGGTCTTGAGCGGCGCAACCGGGTTGAACGGGTTGGTGCTGAGTTCCTGGTTCATTTCATACCTTATGAATGGGGGCGGCGGGGGAAGGTGTGGTGCGTGCAAGCACGCACCCTACGGTCTCTGGGTAGGGTGCGTGCTTGCACGCACCCTCCTGAAACGACGTCACTCTTCCTCCGCATCCAGGAGTTCCATGTTGAGGCCCAAACCGCGGACCTCCTTGACGAGAACGTTGAACGATTCCGGCACGCCGGCCTCGAAGTTGTCCTCGCCCTTGACGATCGACTCGTAAACCTTGGTCCGGCCTGCCACATCGTCCGACTTCACCGTCAGCATTTCCTGCAGGGTGTAGGCGGCGCCGTAGGCTTCCAGGGCCCAGACCTCCATCTCCCCCAGACGCTGACCACCGAACTGTGCCTTACCGCCCAAGGGCTGCTGGGTGACCAGCGAGTAAGGCCCGGTCGAGCGGGCGTGCAGCTTGTCGTCGACAAGGTGGTGCAGCTTGAGCATGTATTTCACGCCCACCGTCACCTTGCGCTGGAACTGCTCACCCGTGCGGCCATCGAACACCACCGACTGGCCCGAGGTGTCGAAACCTGCGCGTGTCAGCGCGTCGTTCACGTCAGCCTCTTTGGCGCCGTCGAAGACCGGGGTCGCAATCGGCACGCCCTTGGTCACGTTGCCCGCCAGTTCCAGCAGATCGTCGTCGTCACGATCCGCGAAAGCCTCGGCATAGGTGTCTTCACCGTAAGCGATCCGCATGGCTTCCTTGACAGGCGTCAGATCTCCCTTGCGGCGATACTCTTTCAGAGCCTCGTCGATCTGGAGGCCCAGACCGCGTGCGGCCCACCCCATATGGGTTTCAAGGATCTGCCCCACGTTCATCCGCGACGGCACGCCGAGCGGGTTGAGCACGAGGTCGACTGCGGTGCCATCGGCGAGGAACGGCATATCCTCGATCGGAACGACCTTGGAGATAACGCCCTTGTTGCCGTGACGTCCGGCCATCTTGTCGCCCGGCTGCAGCTTGCGCTTCACCGCCACAAAGACCTTGACCATCTTCATCACGCCCGGAGGCAGATCGTCGCCGCGACGGACCTTTTCGACCTTGTCCTCGAAGCGGTGCTCGAGCGCGCGCTTCTGGGCTTCGAACTGGTCATGCAGGGCCTCGACATCCTTGGCCTCTGCTTCTTCGCCAAGGGCAAGCTGCCACCACTGGCCGCGCGACAGCGTGCCCAGCAGTTCCTCGTCAATGGTCGAGCCGGCCTTGATGCCCTTCGGACCCTTCACGGCAGTCTTGCCCATGATCAGCGTCTTGAGGCGCGCATAGATGTTACGCTCGAGGATGGCCAATTCGTCGTCACGGTCGCGGGCGAGGCGTTCGACTTCCTCACGCTCGATCTGGAGCGCGCGTTCGTCCTTGTCCACACCGTGGCGGTTGAACACACGCACCTCAACGATGGTGCCATAAGCCCCCGGCGGCAGGCGCAGCGACGTGTCGCGCACGTCAGACGCCTTTTCACCGAAGATGGCGCGCAGCAGCTTTTCTTCCGGCGTCATCGGCGATTCACCTTTGGGGGTGATCTTGCCGACCAGAATGTCGCCCGGCTGCACTTCGGCCCCGATGTAGACGATGCCCGCCTCGTCGAGGTTGCGCAGCGCTTCTTCACCCACGTTCGGAATGTCGCGGGTGATTTCCTCGGGCCCAAGCTTGGTGTCACGGGCGGCGACTTCGTATTCCTCGATGTGGATCGAGGTGAACACGTCGTCGCGCAGGATGCGTTCCGAAATCAGGATCGAGTCTTCATAGTTGTAGCCGTTCCACGGCATGAAGGCGACGATCACGTTCCGGCCAAGGGCCAGTTCGCCGAAATCGGTGCAAGGGCCATCGGCGATGACCTGTGCCCGTTCCACCGTGTCACCGACCTTAACCAGCGGGCGCTGGTTGATGCAGGACGACTGGTTCGAGCGCTTGAACTTGCGCAGACGGTAGATGTCGACACCCGGCTCGCCGGGTTCCAGCATCTCGGTGGCGCGCACGACGATACGGGTCGCGTCCACCTGATCGATGATGCCGGCACGGCGCGCCATGATGGCAGCACCAGAGTCGCGAGCCACCACGGCTTCGATGCCGGTGCCCACGAAGGGTGCGTCGGCCTGCAACAGCGGAACCGCCTGACGCTGCATGTTCGAACCCATGAGTGCGCGGTTGGCGTCGTCATTTTCAAGGAAGGGGATCAGCGAGGCCGCGACCGAAACAAGCTGCTTGGGCGAGACGTCGATCAGGTCGATCGCATCTGGCGGGTTCAGCATGAATTCGCCCGCTTTCCGGCTGGAAATCAGGTCATCCGTGAAGCGGCCCTCGGCATCCTGCGCAGCGTTTGCCTGAGCAACCGTGTGGCGCATCTCTTCGGTCGCCGACATATAGACAACCTCGTCGGTCACCTTGTTGTCGATCACCTTGCGGTACGGGGTTTCGATGAAGCCGTATTTGTTCACGCGGGCAAAGGTGGCCAGCGAGTTGATCAGACCGATGTTCTGACCTTCGGGCGTTTCGATCGGGCACATCCGGCCGTAGTGGGTCGGGTGGACGTCGCGGACTTCGAAGCCTGCGCGTTCGCGGGTCAGACCGCCCGGCCCGAGCGCCGACAGGCGGCGCTTGTGCGTCACTTCCGACAGCGGGTTGGTCTGGTCCATGAACTGCGACAGCTGCGAGGAGCCGAAGAATTCACGCACCGCAGCCGCAGCCGGTTTGGCGTTGATCAGGTCTTGCGGCATGATCGTATCGATTTCGACCGAAGACATGCGTTCCTTGATCGCCCGCTCCATCCGCAGAAGGCCGACGCGATACTGGTTCTCCATCAATTCGCCGACCGAGCGGACCCGGCGGTTGCCGAGGTGGTCGATGTCGTCGATCTCGCCCTTGCCGTCGCGAAGTTCGGTCAGTGCCTTGATGCAGGCGATGATGTCGTCGCGGTCCAGCGTGCGCTGGGTGTCAGGCTTGCCCAGATCGAGGCGCATGTTCATCTTGACCCGGCCAACGGCGGACAGGTCATAGCGGTCCTTGTCGAAGAACAGCGTGTCGAACAGCTGGCTTGCCGCTTCCACGGTCGGCGGCTCGCCCGGACGCATGACGCGGTAGATGTCCATCAGCGCGGTGTCGCGGCCCATGTTCTTGTCGGCAGCCATCGTGTTGCGGATGTAGGGGCCGACGTTGACGTTATCGATGTCGAGAACCGGAATATCGGTGATGCCCTGATCCAGCAGCACCTTGACGCTGCCGCCCTTGACCTCGCCGTCACGGTCCAGTTCCCAAGTCAGCTCGTCACCCGCTTCGACCCAGATCTCGCCGGTTTCTTCGTTGATGATGTCCTTGGCGACATAGCGGCCAAGGATATGATCGAAGGGCACCAGCAGTTCGGTGATCTCGCCCTCGTCGATCCACTTCTTGACCATGCGCGGCGTGGCTTTCTCGCCGGCCTTGAGGATGACTTCGCCGGTCGAGGCATCGACCAGATCGAACGTCGGACGGGTGCCGCGCACGCGGTCGGGAAAGAACTTGGTGACCCAGCCCTTGTTCTTCACATAGCGGTAATTCACGGTGTTGTAGTAAGCGTCCATGATCGCTTCCTGATCCATGCCAAGGGCATAGAGCAGGGTCGTCACCGGCAGTTTCCGGCGGCGGTCGATACGGGCGAACACGATGTCTTTCGCGTCAAACTCGAAGTCCAGCCACGAGCCGCGATACGGGATGATGCGGCAGGCGAACAGCAGTTTGCCCGAGGAATGGGTCTTGCCCTTGTCATGGTCGAAGAACACACCGGGCGACCGGTGCATCTGGCTGACGATCACACGCTCGGTGCCGTTCACGATGAACGTCCCGTTCGAGGTCATCAGGGGCATGTCGCCCATGTAGACGTCCTGTTCCTTGATGTCCTTGACCGACCGGGCGCCGGTGGTTTCGTCGACATCGAACACGATCAGGCGCAAGGTGACCTTCAGCGGCGCGGCATAGGTCATGTCGCGCTGCTGGCATTCGTCAACGTCATACTTGGGCTTTTCCAGCTCGTATTTCACGAATTCAAGAACGGCCGTTTCGTTGAAGTCCTTGATCGGAAACACCGATTGGAAGGTTCCCTGAATCCCCTCGCCATCGGCGGGCTTCGGGCCATCACCCGAGTTCAGGAACAAATCATAAGAAGATTTCTGAACCTCGATCAGGTTCGGCATCTCCAGAACTTCACGGATCTTGCCATAATAGCGGCGGATGCGTTTCTGGCCTACGTAAGCTTGCGCCATGCTCGTCGTCACCTTTGTCTGTCGTGTCGCGGGCGATTGAACGTCGGGCCACGTTCAGTCGCCGCTGGCGAAGGAGGGTTGGCTCTATTCATGCGATCCGTCCCGCAGGACCGCTCCCGAGCCTCGCCGCACCTGGAGAGGGGTTTCCGCGGAAACACCTTTCAAGACGCGTTTGGCTGGGGACGGATTCCTCCATCCCCAGCCGGAAGTCATCGTTGCGAATTGCTCCGCAAACGCGATTACTTCAGCTCGACCTTGGCGCCAGCCTCTTCGAGCTTCTTCTTGAAGCCTTCTGCGTCGGCTTTCGAGACTTGCTCTTTCACCTTGCCGCCAGCTTCGACCAGATCCTTGGCTTCTTTCAGGCCCAGACCGGTGATCGCGCGCACTTCCTTGATCACGTTGATCTTGTTTGCGCCAGCGTCGGTCAGAACGACGTCGAATTCGGTCTGCTCTTCTGCCGGGGCAGCAGCAGCACCAGCTGCCGGGCCAGCAACCATGACAGCGCCGCCAGCTGCGGGCTCGATGCCATACTTGTCTTTCAGGATGGTTTTCAATTCCTGAGCCTGCAGCAGGGTCAGGCCAACGATGTCTTCGGCGAGTTTGTTCAGATCAGCCATTTTTTCATTCCGTTAATAAAGATGGGGTTCCAACGACGTGAGATCAACCCACGCGAGACGCGAAGATCAGGCCGCAGCCTTTTCCTCGATGGTCGACAGGATGCTTGCGATGTTCGAAGCAGGCGCGCCAATCGCACCAGCGATGTTCGAAGCAGGAGCACCGATGCACGACACGATCTGAGCGATAAGCTCTTCACGCGACGGCATGGAGGCAACAGCTTTGACACCAGCCTGGTCCAGAACCGTGTCACCCATTGCGCCGCCGAGGATCACGAACTTGTCGTTCCCCTTGGCATAGGCTTCGGTCACCTTCGCAGCAGCGACAGGATCTTCCGAATAGGCAAACACAGTCATGCCCGTCAGAAGGTCACCCATTTTAGCGCCGGGTTTGCCTTCAAGGGCGATCTTGGCGAGCTTGTTCTTGGCAACGCGAACGGACCCACCTACTTCGCGCATTTTCGCGCGCAGGTCCTGCATCTGTGCAACCGTCATTCCCGCGTAGTGAGCAATCACCACAACGCCAGAGCTTTCGAAGATTTGGCCGAGTTCCTCGACCACTTTCTCTTTCTGGGCTCTATCCACAGTTTCACTCCAAGTATGGGGGTCTCCCCCCGGCTCAAGTTGGCCCCGATGGTCTGGGGCATTCGGGTCCGCGAAGGGTTCCGTAGGCCAAGATCACCCGAAGGTGAAAATCGTCTCGTTCCCCATCTCAGGCAGGAAATTAAGGCCGGATGGCCACCCACCGTCTCGGACAGGACCGGGCGGCGTGCGCCCGGCCATCCCTTCCCCGAAGGGTCGGGAATTCAAAAACCTCAGGCCGAAGCCGAGGTCAGGTCGACCGCAACGCCCGGACCCATCGTCGAAGAAAGCGACACTTTCTTCACATAGGTGCCCTTTGCGCCAGTCGGGCGGGCCTTGGTCACGGCATCGACGAAAGCGCGGACGTTTTCAGCCAGCTTTGCATCGTCGAACGAGATCTTGCCGATTCCGGCATGGATCACGCCGGCCTTTTCGACCTTGAACTGCACTTCGCCGCCCTTGGCAGCTTCGACAGCGGTTTTCACGTCCATCGTCACCGTGCCGACCTTCGGGTTCGGCATCAGGTTGCGCGGGCCAAGGATCTTGCCCAGACGGCCAACGATCGGCATCATGTCCGGCGTCGCGATGCAACGGTCGAACTCGATCTTGCCCTGCTGGATGGTTTCCATCAGGTCTTCGGCGCCAACGATGTCTGCACCGGCGGCCTTGGCTTCGTCAGCCTTGGCGCCACGGGCGAACACGGCGACGCGCACGGTCTTGCCAGTGCCGTTCGGCAGCTGGACCACACCGCGGACCATCTGGTCGGCGTGGCGCGGGTCAACGCCGAGGTTCATCGCGATTTCCAGCGTCTCGTCAAACTTGGCCGAAGCGGCCTTCTTGATCAGCGCAACGGCATCCTCGACGGAAACCATGTTTTTGCCGTCGAAAAGGGCGCGCGCAGCAGCGGTGCGTTTTGCAACTTTTGCCATGATGATCAGCCCTTCACTTCGATGCCGCAGGACTTGGCAGAGCCAAGGATGATCTGCATTGCCGCTTCGATCGAATTGGCGTTCAGGTCTTTCATCTTGGTTTCGGCGATCTGGCGGATCTGCGCCACGGTCACCTTGCCAGCCACCTGATGGCCCGGCTTGACCGAACCCTTGGCGCGGTTACGCTTGCCAACCGGAGGCAGACCGGCAGCCTGCTTGAGCAGGAAGGATGCTGGAGCCGTCTTCAGCTCGAGGCTGAACGACTTGTCCTGGTAGTAGGTGATGATGACCGGCGTCGGGGTGCCGGGCTGGATGTCCGCGGTCTTGGCGTTGAATTCCTTCACGAACGCCATGATGTTCAGGCCGCGCTGACCCAGTGCCGGACCGACCGGCGGGGACGGGTTTGCTTGGCCCGCTTTGACTTGCAGCTTGAGGCTGCCGATAATCTTCTTGGCCATCTGGCCTCTCCTTTGTCACTGCATCCTAAGATGCGGTTTAGTGGTCCGGTCCGTCACCGCGCTAGCACGCGGCGCTCGCCTCCCACACGCTGCACTCAGACCCCTTTGGTGACCTGAGTGAATTCCAGTTCAACCGGGGTGGCGCGGCCGAAGATCGACACCGACACCTTCAGGCGGCTGTGCTCTTCATCGACATCCTCGACCATCCCGTCAAAGCCTTCGAACGGCCCGTCGGTCACCTTGACCTTTTCGCCCACGTCGAAGCGGATCAGGTTGCGCGGCGCGGCTTCACCCTCTTCGACACGGTTCAGGATCTGGTTCACTTCCGAATCCCGCATCGGCATCGGCTTGCCCTGCGGGCCAAGAAACCCGGTGACGCGGTTGATCGACGAAATCAGGTGATAGCCCCGGTTCGTCATCTCCATCCGCACCAGCACATAGCCGGGCATGAAGCGGCGTTCTGACGTCACCTTCTTGCCGCGACGAACCTCGATCACCTCTTCGGTGGGGACCAGAACCTCGTCGATTTCTTCGCCCAGATTGGCCTCTGCCACGGCCGTCCTGATTTGTTCGGCAACTTTCTTCTCGAAATTCGAGAGAACGCTCACCGAATACCAACGCTTGGCCATGCCTGCTTCACCCTGTCTGCCCGAACGCCGCGACGCCCGAAATTCATGTATTTCCAACGACTTACGAAAACCGCTTATCGTCTCGAAGGAACAAAAAACAGCGCGCAACACGAATCATTGCGCGCCGGATCGCCCTTGAACAGGGGGCGGAATACCCCCGCCGGCCTTGGAATTCAAGGGCTAACGCGTGAAGCGCCGATCAGAATGCGGTCAGCACCGCCGAGAGTGCCGTGCGGATGCCCAGATCGACAAGGCTGAAGAAGGTCGCGGTCAGGGCGGCCATGATGAACACCATGATCGTGGTCAGCACCACCTCACGCCGGGTCGGCCAGACCACCTTGGCCACTTCGCCGCGCACCTGCTGAACAAACTGAAGGGGGTTGGTCTTTGCCATGAGCTGTCCGGTCATCCTGATTTCACGGGGTCAGATACGCGCTTGCACCGGCGAATTCAAGCCGGAACCGCATCACGGCACCGGCAGAAGACAAACGCATTGTGCGGGAGGATGGCAGGGGCAGCAGGGCTTGAACCCGCGACCTACGGTTTTGGAGACCGTCGCTCTACCAACTGAGCTATACCCCTATCCTTGGGCGGTGGGTTACGGCAGGACAGTGCGCCCGTCAAGGGGCAAACGCCAATTCCAGCGCGTCGATATCGGCCCCGACAAGCGCAGGGAGCGCCGCCTCGATCAGCGCCAGCGGCTTGTCCCACCACGACAGTGCCAGAAGGCGCGCGATCACCTCGGGCGCAAAGCGCAGGCGAAGCACGCGGGCAGGATTTCCGGCCACAATGGCGTAATCGGGCACATCGCGCGCCACCACCGCCCCTGCCCCGACGATCACACCATTGCCCAAGGTCACCCCCGGCAGAATCAGCGCGCCATGCCCGATCCAGACATCATGACCGATGACAGTGTCCGGCAAACCGGCGAAGCTGCCGCGATAAGCCGCCAGCGTCCCGGGATCAAAGACACCGAACGGATAGGTGGTGAAGCCGTCCATGGCGTGATTGGCGGAGGCCGTTATGAACCGCACACCATGCGCGATCTGGCAGAACCGCCCGATGACCAGCCGCTCGGGGGCGCCGGGATAGAGATAGGGGGCCAGATGCGCTGCCCAGTCCTGCGGCGGGTCAAAGTCATTGGCATAGCTGTGATCGCCGATGACCATGTTCGGGTGATCGATCACCCGGTTCAGATGCACCATCTGGCGGTGTGCGCGCCCATCGGGAAACACCAGCGGATGCCGCGCGCTCGGGTCAAGAAATGGCATGAATTCTCCTGTCGGTCTGAACGTCGAAAGAACGGCTCAGGCAGTCAGGTCCATGTCATCCTCCATTGGCTTTCCGGCAGGGTAGCGCAACGGGACCGCGCCGACAAGCCGCCGCCCCAAGGCCGCTTTGGCCCGTCCACGCGCAAGGCAGCGCCCCGCAGGCTGTGCCGGCAGGCAGGCAGCGCCTTCGCCCCCCGCAGCCACCAAAGAAAAAGGGCGCGCAGAACCCCGCGCGCCCTTCGATCACTAAGCCTAAAGTGGCTCAGGCGATGATTTTCGACACCACGCCTGCGCCGACGGTGCGGCCGCCTTCGCGGATGGCGAAGCGCAGTTTTTCTTCCATCGCGATCGGGGCGATCAGTTCGACGTTGAACTTCAGGTTGTCGCCCGGCATCACCATCTCGGTGCCTTCCGGCAGCTGGACCATCCCGGTCACGTCGGTGGTGCGGAAGTAGAATTGCGGACGGTAGTTCGCAAAGAACGGCGTGTGACGGCCGCCTTCTTCCTTGGTCAGGATGTAGGCTTCAGCTTCGAACTTGGTGTGCGGCGTCACCGACTTCGGCTTCGACAGCACCTGACCACGCTCCACGCCTTCACGGTCGATGCCGCGCAGCAGCACGCCGACGTTGTCGCCAGCCTCACCACGGTCCAGCAGCTTGCGGAACATCTCGACGCCGGTGCAGACCGACTTCTTGGTGTCGCGGATGCCGACGATCTCGACTTCGTCGCCGACGTTGATCACGCCACGCTCCACACGCCCCGTGACAACGGTGCCGCGGCCCGAGATCGAGAACACGTCTTCGATCGGCATCAGGAACGGCTGGTCAACAGCGCGTGCCGGGGTCGGGATGTATTCGTCGACGGCCTTCATCAGGGCGTGGATCGAATCTTCGCCGATGTCCTTGCGCTCGCCGATCATCGCCTGGTGGGCCGAGCCCTTGACGATCGGAATGTCATCGCCCGGGTATTCGTAGGACGAGAACAGCTCGCGGATTTCCATTTCCACCAGTTCGATCAGCTCTTCGTCATCAACAAGGTCAACCTTGTTCATGTAGCAGACCATGTAGGGAATGCCGACCTGACGGCCGAGCAGGATGTGCTCGCGCGTCTGCGGCATCGGGCCGTCCGACGCGGCGCACACCAGGATCGCGCCGTCCATCTGCGCGGCGCCGGTGATCATGTTCTTCACATAGTCAGCGTGGCCGGGGCAGTCGACGTGGGCGTAGTGGCGGTTCGCGGTCTCGTATTCCACGTGTGCGGTCGAGATCGTGATCCCGCGGGCGCGCTCTTCCGGCGCACCGTCGATCTGGTCATAGGCGCGGAATTCGCCGTAGTACTTCGTGATCGCCGCCGTCAGCGTCGTCTTGCCGTGGTCAACGTGGCCAATCGTGCCAATGTTGACGTGCGGTTTGGTCCGTTCAAACTTTGCCTTTGCCATTCGCCAGCGCCTTTGGATTCGGGGGGCCTGCACCGATCCGGCGCAAGCTCCATGCTACACGGGCGGCGAAGTAAGCTGTAAACGGGGGGAAATCAAGCCTGACTTGCCATAACCGCCCGCTCAGGGTGCCGAGACGAGCGTCGGCTCATCCGCAGGGCTAGGCCCCGTACGCGGCGGCAGGCCAAACCATTCGGGGTTTTGCAAAAACCACTCCTCGACCCGCTTCACCGCATTGAAGGCCAAGGCATCCATCTGCTGCTGCTTTGTCCTGGTGATCCCGGTCCCGATCACCGTATCGCCCGACAAGCTTTCAAAGACAGTAATCTGCTTACCCTCTTCATTCAGCTTTTTCTGCGCAGCATCATCCCAGACATTCGCGGTGATCACCAGAATGGACTTCGGGGCCGCCACCACCGGAATGCCCGGAGGCGCAAGCGCATAGCCATCGACCGAAATGCCGATGTTATACAGCTTGGTTCCCTCGTAACGGCCAAAGCGGTCATCGACCGCCTTCTTCATCGCGGCTTCCCATTCCTCGCCCGATGCCTCGCGCGAGATTGGCACCTTCTGCGTCTTGTCGGTCACCACGATGTTCAGCCCAAGCGCGAAATCCCCCAGCGGCACCGGCGGATCGGCAAGGTCATTCTTCGCGCATCCCAGCAATAACGAGAGGCACAGGCCAAGGCCAAGCAGAGGCGGGCTGAACAGGCGCGAACGGGTCATGATCGGTTTCCTTGCAGGGGTCAGTCTCGGGATAGCCCGTGGCGCAAGGTCGCGCAAGCGGGGGGCTATGGATGACAGAGGCGCAAATCCGCCTATATCCTGTGCAGCAGGCGGAGAAGATCATGACCGAACAACGCCCCATAACCCGCGAAACACCGCAAGCCGAACCGGTGAAAGTCCCGCTGGCAACGCGCCCTCTGGGGGTTTTCGGCTCGCTCTCTGCGGGCCGCCGCAACATCCTCGAACTGATTCCCGAGATCGCCACCCACGCCCCGATCCTGTCCGGGCGAACGGGAAAACGCTGGCATATGGTGATGGAGCCAGAGGCTTTGCGCCATATCTTGCGGGATAACGTAACAAACTACCCCAAATCCGTGGTAACCAAACTGATACTGGAACCCGCGATCGGCGACAGCCTGTTTGTCGCCGAAGGTCAGGACTGGCTTTGGCAGCGTCGCACCGCCGCGCCGGTGTTCAGCCATCGGAATGTGGCGGCGCTCGCCCCTGTGATGACAGCGGCGGCGGAACGGGCCGCCTCGCGCATTGCCAAGGGCGCGGGCCGGGCGGTCAACTGTTATGACGAAATGGTGACCGCAACCTTCGAGGTCATCTCGGATGTGACCTTCTCGGATGGCGAGGGGTTTGACCGTGCCTCGGTCCATCGCGCCATCGAGGATTACATGGCGCAGACCGCCCGCGTCTCTCTGCTCGACATCATAGGCGCCCCCGCCTGGGTGCCGCGTCCGGGCCGCCTGCTGTCGGGCGCGGCCATGCGGCAGATGAAGCGCGTCGCCGATGGCTCCATCCAGCGTCGCCGCAGCGAAGGCAATCCGGGCGTGCCCGATCTGCTCGATCTTCTGCTCGCCGGGGAAGACCCCAAGACCGGACGCAAGATGACCACACCGGAGTTGCGCGACAACCTGCTCACCTTCATCGTTGCCGGCCATGAAACGACGGCGCTCACCCTGTCATGGGCGCTCTATCTTTGCGCCTTTGCGCCAGAGGTCCAGTCTGCCGCCCGCGCCGAGGCGCAAGCGGTGCTGGGGGATCGTGCCGCGACGGCGGGGGATGTCGCGGCCTTGCCGCTGATCCGCCGGATCGTCGACGAAACCCTCCGCCTCTATCCTCCGGCGGCTTTCCTGTCGCGCACAGCCCAAGCGGCAGACCGGCTCTGCGGGCGGGAAGTGCAGCCGGGCGATACGGTGATCTTGCCGATCTATGCCCTGCACAGGCACCACGTCCTCTGGGACCGGCCCGACAGCTTCGATCCCGACCGCTTCCTCGACTCCCGTCCGGCCGACCGCTATGCCTATCTGCCCTTTGGCGATGGCCCGCGCATCTGCATCGGTGCCAATTTCGCGCTGCAAGAGGCGGTGATCATCCTTGCCACCCTGCTTGCCCGCTTCCGTTTCGATCTTGTGCCGGGCAAGCTTCCACAGCCGGTGATGATCCTGACCCTGCGCCCGCAAGGCGGGGTCTGGCTCGGCGTCACGCCCGCCTGATCTGGCCCTTCCCACCTTAGGCTTGCTGCTTTTCCAAATACTCCGGGGGTCCGGGGGCAGCGCCCCCGGGGACCGGGCCAAGGGGCCGCCTCCCGACCGGGCGCGCCTTACGACAACGCCTCCGCCTTGGCATGCAGATGCGCCACCAGCCCCGGGTCCAGATTGAGGCGTGCGGCAAGGAGAGCGAGATAGCCGCGCTCTGCCGCGCCCGTGCTGTCCACCGTCAAAAGCGACGCGGCATAGATTTCCGCCGCTTCCTCTTCGTTGCGCGCCAGCGCCGCGATGCGCCCCGCGTCCAACGGAGCATCGAGTTCTGCCGCGACCAGCGCCGCCGCCTCTGCCTCCAGCCCCAGCGCCGCGAGTTGTGCGTCAATCCGCGCGCGCTCTTCCGGGGTCACATGACCATCGGCCTTTGCTGCGGCCACCATCGCCTGCAACAGGCGCGCCGACAGGTCATTGGCCTGCGCCGGATCCGTGGGCAAGAACCGGGTTCCCTCGGGCGCAGGCAGGGCGACCGGACCGGGTTCCGCCGTCACCGCCTTGCCCGCCTGCCAGTCCTGATAGGCCTTGTAGGCAAGGCCGCCAATCAGCGCCGCCCCGCCCACCTTGGCCCCCGAGCCAAGCATCTTGCGCCCGCCCTTGGTCATCAGAATGCCCAGCAACCCGCCCGCAATCGCGCCTTTGCCAAGCGTCGACTGATTGCCCCAGATCTCTTTCGCCTTCTGGCCCAGATCACCGGCGCCTTTCGCCCCCGGCTGGCCGCCGCCGGCCTGCGAGAGCTGACCGATCACGGAATCGAGCAAAGACTTGGCGTTGAACATCATGACACTCCTGTAAGACCCACATCGGGTTTCAGATGGGGTCAGCCTGGTGGTTTCGCAACGCCCGGCCACGCCGATTTGCGCCCCTTCACGCGGGGCCCCAGCCGCCGCCCCCCGGAGTCAGCATTTCGAACACCGCATCGGCGGGCAGGCTGCATTCCGCATTGCCGCCCAAATCCTCTTGCCGTCCATCCGGCCAGATCACGCGGTTGCGGCCCAAGGCACCCGCCCTGCCGCCCGCCATGCCAAAGGGCGCAACCTCGCGGCTGCCGCAAAGCGTGGTCACTGTGACAGGCTCCAGAAACCTCAGACGGCGGACCGCGCCATCGCCTCCGGCCCATTCTCCCCCGCCGCCCGATCCGTACCGGATGCCAAAGGACTCCAGCCGCACCGGAAAGCGCTTTTCAAGGATTTCCGGATCGGTCATCCGCGTGTTGGTCATATGGCTCTGCACCGCAGCGCAGCCGTTGAAATCCGGCCCGGCCCCGGTGCCACCGGCGATGGTTTCGTAATTCTGGAACTGCGCGTTGCCCCAGACAAAATTGTTCATGGTGCCCTGCGAACAGGCCATGACCCCCAAGGCACCGTAAAGTGCGTTGCAGGCCGCCTGCGACACCTCTGTATTGCCGGCAATCACCGCCGCAGGGGGACGCGGGTTCAGCATCGTCCCTTCCGGCAGCACAATCGTCAGCGGCCGCAGGCAGCCCTCGTTCAGCGGAATGGCCTTGCCCACAAGGGTGCGGAAGACATAGAGCACAACGGCCCGCGCCACCGCTGCCGGAGCGTTGTAATTCCCGGCATGCTGGGCGCTGGTGCCGGTGAAATCCACCACCGCCTCGCGCTTGGCGCGGTCCACCCGCACCATAACCTTGATCGTGGTGCCGATATCCATCGGATAGGCAAAGGTGCCGTCCTCCAGCCCCGCGATGACCGCGCGCACAGATTCCTCGGCATTGTTCTGCACATGGCCCATATAGGCCGAAACCACCTCGGCCCCATAAGCCGCAACCACCCGCAACAACTCGCGTCGTCCGGTTTCATTGGCGGCAATCTGCGCCTTCAGGTCGGCCATGTTCTGTTCCACCGACCGCGCAGGATAGCGCGCCGAGGACAGAAGCACGCGCGTCTCCGCCTCGCGTAGCCGTCCCTGATCCACCAGCGGAAACAGATCGATCAGAACGCCTTCCTCGTCGATATGGCGACTGTCCGGCGGCGATGATCCAGGCGTGCGCCCGCCGATATCGGCATGGTGCCCGCGTGATCCCAGCCAGAACGCAGGGGTGCCATCGACAAAGACCGGCGTAATCACGGTCACATCGGGCAGATGGGTACCGCCGTTGTAGGGACTGTTGAGCATCCAGCCATCCCCGTCCCGCGCGTGGCCCTTGGTGGCGGCGATCACGGTTTTCACCGCATGCGACATGCTGCCCAGATGCACCGGAACATGCGGCGCATTGGCCACCAGATCACCCTGCGCGTCGAAGATGGCACAGGAAAAATCGAGACGCTCCTTGATGTTGACAGACCATGCCGTATTGGCAAGCGTGGCCCCCATCTGATCGGCCACCGACATGAACAGGTTGTTGAACACCTCGAGCAGCACCGGATCTGCATGGGTGCCGACCGCAGGCGCGCGGGTGATCGGAACCCTGCGCTCCAAGACCAGATTGGCCGCCGCGTCCACCCGTGCATCCCAGCCCGGCGCCAGCACCACCGTTCCCGTCGCCTCGCGCAGAATGGCGGGTCCCTCGATCCGCGTATCCTTGGGCAGATGCGCCCTGTCATACAGCGGCACCTCGGCCCATTTGTCGAACCACACAGCCTGCTGAGTCAGGGGACTGGCCGGCCCGTCAGGAGCGAAGGCGGGCGGCAGGGCGGCGCCGTCCCCGATCGCTTCCACCGCCAGCATCTCGAAGAGCAGCGCCCGTTCGGGCGAGACAAAACCAAAACGTGCCCGATGCGCCTCTTCGAATGCGGCGCGCATGCTGTCGACATCGGCAAACGCCACCTCCAGCGGTTGGTGCGAGCCCTCATACCGCAGGTGCGCGCGGGCGAGCAGGCGCGGCGCAGATGCGCCTTGGGCCGCCACCTCGGCGCGCACCTGTTCCTTGATCTCGGCCAGTTTCGCCTCGGCCTCGCGCATCGCCTCGATGGGCGCGTCGAACTGCACCTCGTGCAGGGCGCGGATCTCGGCCAGCCCCATGCCAAAAGCCGACAGCACCCCCGCAAAGGGGTGGATGAACACCCGCGTCATCCCGAGCGCATCCGCGACGCCGCAGGCATGCTGCCCCCCTGCCCCGCCAAAGCACTGCAAGGTGTAGCCGGTGACATCATGCCCGCGCTGGACCGAGATTTTCTTGATCGCGTTGGCCATGTTGTCGATGGCGATCCGGAGGAACCCCGTGGCAAGGTCTTGCGGGCTCATCTGCGGCTGGCCGGTGCTGGCGGCGATCTCGGCACTGATCGCGGCACAGCGCGCAAGGGCGGCGGCGGCGTCCAGCGGTGCGGTGCCGTCCGGGCCAAAGACCGCCGGAAAATGCGCGGGCGACAGGCGGCCCAGCACCACGTTGCAATCGGTGATCGTCAGCGGTCCGCCGCGCCCGTAGGCGGCGGGTCCGGGGTTGGCACCCGCGCTTTCCGGCCCCACCTGCAAGCGCCCGTCGCGGAAGGTGCAGACCGAGCCGCCCCCTGCCGCGACGGTATGGATATCCATCATGGGGGCGCGCATCCGCACGCCCGCCACCTCGGTTTCGAAACTGCGCTCATAGGCCCCGGCGTAATGGCTCACGTCTGTCGAGGTGCCGCCCATGTCAAAGCCGATCAGCCGGTCAAACCCCGCAGCTTTGGCCGTCTGCACCATGCCGACGATCCCGCCGGCAGGGCCGGATAGGATCGCATCCTTGCCCATGAACCTGTGTGCCTCGGTCAGCCCGCCCGAGGACTGCATGAACAGCAGCCGTCCGGTCGCGCGCCCCATGTCCAGCGCGCCCTCCACCTGTGCCACGTAGCGGCGCAGGATCGGCGAGAGGTAGGCATCGACCACCGTGGTAGCGCCCCGCGCCACCAGCTTGGACAGGCGGCTGACCTGATGGGACAGGCTGATCTGGGTGAAGCCTTCCTCGGCCGCGATCTCGCCCACGCGGGCCTCGTGCGCGGGGTTGAGGTAGCCGTGCATCAGGGCCACCGCGACCGCGCGGATGCCCTGACTGTAGGCGGCGCGGAGGGCGGTTCGGGTGGCGGCCTCGTCGAGCGGGGTGATCTCCACCCCTTCGGCATCGAGCCGCCCCGGCACCTCGGCCACCTGTTCGTGGAGGAGGTCAGGCCGCCGGATGTGGAGGGCGAAGAGATCGGGCCTTGCCTGCGTGCCGATCCGCAGCAGGTCTGCGAAGCCTTGGGTGATGAGGAGGAGGACCCGCTCTCCCTTGCGCTCCAGCAGGGCGTTGGTGGCCACGGTCGTGCCCATCTTGACCGCCGCGATGGTCCCCTCGGGGATCGGTTCGGAGGCGGTCAGGCCGAGGCACTCGCGGATGCCCTGCACGGCGGCATCGGGGTAGCGTTCGGGGTTCTCGGACAGGAGCTTGCGGGTCTCCAGCCTGCCGTCGGGGCGGCGGGCCACGACGTCTGTGAAGGTGCCGCCCCGGTCGATCCAGAATTCCCACGCCGCCGCCATGATCGCCCCCTTTTTGCCCCCCTTTTGGGTGGGGCATGTGGGGGGCGCTGTCAACGGGGGTTTGGCGGACCGCTGTGTTACACAGCCTCTGCCCCTGTTAAATCAATGGGTTAAGTTAGCGCGTTAACGAGTTGTTCAGACTTTCCCGCGCAGGGCCACGTGAGGGGAGCTGGCGCAGAGATGGGCCGTTACCGCCAAGTGCATTTCCCCGCCCGAGGCTTGGGCACGGGCGGCAACGGGCGGGCGGCTCGCGTCTCACCCCGCCACCAGAGAGGCGGCGGGGATGCAGGGTCAGGCGAAGCTGAAGGTTTTCGACAGGGGCAGTTCGCGCGCGCGGGTGCCGGTGAGGGCGAAGAGCGCGTTGGCGAGGGCGGGCGCGGCGGGCGGGGTGCCGGGCTCGCCGATGCCACGGATCTTGCTGCCGGTTTCCAGTATCCGCACCCCAATCTCGGGGCATTGGTGGAGGCGCAGGGGTTCGTAATCCCAATAGTTCTGCTGTTCCACATGCCCGCCGGCAAAGGTGATCTGCCCGTTGATCGCGGCAGAAAGGCCAAAGACCATCGCGCCGGAAACCTGCGATTCGATGTTGCGCGGATCGAGCGCGGTGCCGACATCGACCGCCGCCCAAGCGCCGGTGAGGCGGATGCCTTGCGGCGTGTCTTCCACCTCAATCACCTCGGCGGTGGGGACGCCGAAGGACAGCACGAACGCCACCCCCAGCGCGCGGTTCGGGCGCGGTGCGCCCCAGCCCGACATGTCGGCCACCGCTTCCAGCACGCGGCGCGAGGGCGCGTGGGTGATGTGCTGCAAGCGGAATTCGAGCGGGTCCACCCCCGCCAGATGCGCCAGTTCATCGACCGCACCTTCGTGGAAGAAGCCGTTGTGCGACGCCCCGACCGAGCGCCAGAAGCCTAAGGGCACCGTGCGCGGCGCGCGGTGGGCGGTGACGCGGTAGTTGGGGAATGTGTAGGGCTGTTCCCACGCGCCCTGTGACAGGGTGCTGTCGGGGCCTGCCATCGGCACGCCGAACCGCTCGCCAAAGGTTTCCATGATCGAGGGCGCAGCGATGGCAAGATCGAAGGTCTCGATCCGGCCATCGGCGACGCTGCCCGCAAAGCGGGCGCTGGCCATCGGGCGGAAGGGGCCTTGCGCCATGTCTTCCTCGCGCGACCACGTGACCAGAACCGGAGTGCCCGGCATCGCGGCGGCCACCTGCGCGGCATAGACCGAAGCGTCAAGCTCGCTGCGCCTGCCGAAGCCGCCGCCCATCAGGGTGGTGTGCAGGGTGACGTTTTCTTCGGCCAAGCCTGCCGCCTTGGCGGCGGCCTTGCGGGCAAAGCCGGGGGCCTGAGTTCCGACCCAAAGCTCCAGCCGCCCGTCTTGCAGATGGGCGGTGGCCTGCTGCGGCTCCATCGTGGCATGGGCGAGCGGGGGGACGTGATATTCGGCCTGCAGGGTCTGGCCCTTGGCCTGCGTTACATCGCCATCATTGCGGGGGGTGGCATCGACCGTTTCAGCGGCGAAGGCGGCGGCGATCTGGGCGCGCATGTCTTCGCTGGTGGCGGGGTAGCTGGCGGCGGCCCAATCGAAGGTGATGGCGTTTGCGCCCTGCATCGCGGCCCAAGTGGTGTTGGCGACCACGGCGACACCACGGCCAAGGTCGATCACCTGCTCCACCCCCGGCAGCGCGAGGGCGGCGGTGGCGTCAAAGCCGTTCATTGCGGCCCCGATGGCCGGATTCATGCGCACGGTGGCAAAGCGCATGCCGGGCAAGCGGATGTCGCCCGCGAATTGCGCGGTGCCGGTGGATTTTTCCACCATGTCGATGCGCGGCAGGGAGGTGCCGAGCAGCCTCCAGTTTTCGCGCGGCTTGAGCGGTGGAACGGCGGGCAGGTCGCTGGCCGCAGCCTCGACCGCGAGGTCGGTATACGGGATGCGGGTGCCGTCGGCGGCGATCACCGCGCCGTCTTGCGTGGTGAGCGTGTCGGCCCCCACGCCAAGGCGGCGGGCGGCGGCCTGCACCAGCGCGGCGCGGGCCACGGCCCCTGCCGCGCGCATCTTTTCATAGGCGTCTGGCGTGGAGGTGGAGCCGCCGGTGATTTGCAGCGCAAGGAACTTGGCCGGAATCGCCATCGCCCCGCGTGCGGTTTCGGCAAGCCAGCTTTCGTCGGTGGGGGCGAAGGGCACGCCCTCTTCCAGCATGGCGGCGTTGTAATAGGCGGCGGCGGGGGGGCCGTGCATGACGCGGACCTGATCCCACGGCAGGTCAAGTTCCTCGGCCACCAGCGCGGCGAGGGTGGAGTGGATGCCCTGCCCCATTTCGGCGCGGGGGGTGATGATGGTGACGCCTTCGGGGTCGATCAGCACATAGGGCGTGATGGCCCCGATGCCCGCGCCCGCGATGGGGTTGGCATGGGGTTTGCGATAGGCATAGGTGCCGAAGGCCACCCCGCCGACGATGGCGGCCGAGCCGATGAGGAAGGTGCGGCGGGCGATGGTGCGCAGGCGGCCCATGTCACACCTCCTTCAGGCGGCTGGCGGCATCCTGCACGGCGGCGCGGATGCGGGGATAGGTGCCGCAGCGGCAGAGGTTGCCATCCATCGCGTCGTCGATCTCTTGCGCGGAGGGGTTGGGGTTTTCGGCCAGCAGGCTGGCGGCCTGCATGATCTGGCCCGACTGGCAGTAGCCGCATTGCGCGACCTGATGGTCGATCCATGCCGCCTGCACCGCATGGAGCGCGGCGGGGGTGCCAAGACCTTCGATGGTGGTGACGGTTGCCCCCGCCACATCGGCCAGTGCGGTCTGGCAGGAGCGTTGCGCCACGCCGTCGACCAGCACGGTGCAGGCCCCGCAGGCGGCGACGCCGCAGCCGTATTTGGTGCCGGTGAGGTTCAGCCCGTCGCGCAGCGCCCAGAGGAGCGGCGTGTCATCGGGCAGATCGACGGTGGCGCGGGTGCCGTTCACGGTGAGGGTTGTGGGCATGGGGGCCTCCTTGTGGCTTCTGACAAAATGAGCGCGAAATGTCATAATGTCAATTGACATCGGAGAGCGGTTTCGACAGAGCTTGGGCATGAGCATCGAGGATGACAAGCTGTCCCCTGCGGGGACGGGCCGTGTGGCTGACCGTCAGGACATGATCCTTGACGCGGCCTTTCATGCCTTTGCGAGCTATGGCTATCGCCGCACCACGATGGATGACATCGCGCGCGGGGCGGGGATGTCACGCTCGGCGTTGTATTTGCACTACCGCAACAAGGAGGATGTGTTCCGCAGCCTTGCCGAGCGGTATTTCTCCGAGGCGGTGGCCGCACTGGAGGCGGCGCTGGCCGTGCCGGGGCAAAGCCCCGAGGAGGCGCTGGCTGCGGCTTTTCTGGCCAAGGATGGCAAGTTCATGGATGTGGTGCTGAGCGCGCCGCACGGGGCAGAGCTGCTGGACGCCGGAATGAATGTGACGCGCGATCTGGCCGATGCGGCATCGGCGCGCAAGGTGGCGATACTGGCGCGCTGGCTTGCGGGACTGCCGATGGCCGAGGGAATCGGTGCGCCCGAGGCGGTGGCGCGGACGATCATGGTCTCGGCGATGGGGCTGAAGTTTCCGGGCCAGACGCTGGAGGGCTATCGGCAGGGCCAGCGCCAGCTGGCGCGGCTGTTTGCGCGGGCGATTGCGGGATAGGGCGGAGGGGCAGGCACCTGGCCAATGCGCGGCGGTGCCTTGAGCCCTTGGGTGTGGCGGGTGGAGCGGTCCGGACCGGCCACGCGGCCGGCCCCTATTCGGCGGGGTGGGGGGCCGGTTTGGCGGTGGCCTGATCCAGTTCGGCGGCGAGCAGGGTGCCCTCGGCGGCGCGGGAACGCGACAGGCCCGCGAGCAGGAGATAGGCAACCGGGGTGATGAAGAGCGTGGCGAGGGTGGCAAGCCCGAGCCCACCCACGATGATCGCGCCCAGAACCGCCCGCGCCTCGGCCCCCGCGCCGCTCGCAAGGAGGAGCGGCAGGCCGCCGAGCACGGTGGCAACCATCGTCATCATCACCGGACGCAGGCGGGCGGTGGCGGCACCCTCGATCGCCGCGCGGACCGAGGCACCTTTCTCGCGCAGCTGGTCGGCGAATTCGACGATGAGAATCCCGTTCTTGGCCATGATCCCGACCAGAAGCACCAGCCCGATCTGCGAATAGACATTCAGGCTGCCCCCCGTCAGCAACAGCGCAAAGACCGCGCAGGCAAGGCCGAGGGGAACCGTGGCCATGACGATGATGGCGGAGACGAAACTTTCGAACTGCGCCGAAAGCACCAGAAACACCACGATGAGCGCGATGCCGAAGGTGATGGCGAGGCCCGAGGAGGTTTCGCCCAAGGTGGCGGCCTCGGCCAAGGGGACGACGCGGCTGCCTTCGGGCAGGACATCGGCGGCAAGGGTCTGCACCTGCGCGAGCGCATCGCCCAGCGCCAGATCGGGCGTCAGCCCTGCGGTGATCGGCACCGCACGCTGCTGCGATTCCCGTTCGAGTTGCGGTGCGATGGCGCGTTCGGTCAGCGTCACGAAGCTTGAGATCGGCACCATCTGCCCGCCGCGACTTGGCACGAAGATGCGTTCGAGATCGCCGGGGTCATTCACCGGATCAGCGTTGGAGACGAGGCGGATATCTAAGCTGTTGTCATCGAGGAACAGAGTGCCGACCGTGCGGCCATCGAGCACGGCTTGCAGGGCCTCGGCCATGCCCGCGATCTGGACGCCAAGATCTTCGGCGCGGGCGCGGTCGATTTCGACAAAGAGTTGCGGCTGCGTGGTGTCGTAGCCCAGACGCACCTGACCGAAGCGCGGGTCATCCTCCATCTGCTCGACAAGCGCACGGGCGCTTTCGGCCAGATCGTCGTAATTGTCCCCCACCAGCGCGAAGGACAGCCCCTGCCCCGCACCGCGGATGCCGAGCGAATTGCCCTGAATGGCAAAGGCGCGCACCCCGATGATGCCGCGCAGCTTGCCGCTGATCTCGGCGGCAATCTCTTGCTGGCTGCGCTCGCGGTCCGCCCAGCTTGCCAATGTGATGACGATGAAGCCGCGGTTGTCCTGCCCGCCCATGCCCGCGATGGCGAAAAGGCTGGTGACCTCGCCGCTTTCGCGCAAGGGTTCGACCAGAGCCTCGATCTCGCGCATCCGCGCATCGGTGTAATCGAGCGAGACGCCCTGCGGGGCCTGAACCGACAAAAGCACCACCGCGCGGTCTTCGGGCGGGGTGAGTTCTTGGCGCAGGGTCGGGAAGATGGCCACCGCAAGGGCGGCGAACAGCACCGCCACGGTGACGGTGACCAGCGGCGCGGCAAGGCAGAGCCGCAGGGCCGCGCCGTAAAGCCGCGCCAGCCGGTCGCCCAGCGCCGTGAGCAGGCCCGAGGGCGGTCCGGCGGGACGCAGAAGCCGCGCGGCCAGCACCGGACAGAGGGTCAGCGCAGTGGCCGAGGACAACAGCACCGCAATCGCAAGCGTGAAGCCGAATTCGCGGAACAGCCCGCCCGTCTGGCCGGGAAGGAAGGACAGCGGGATGAACACGGCGGCGAGCGTGGTGGTGGTGGCCAGCACCGCGAAGAACACCTGCTGGGTTCCCAAGACGGCGGCAGCGCGCGCGCCCATGCCTTCGGAGCGGCGGCGCACGATGTTTTCCAGGACCACGATGGCATCGTCGACCACCAGCCCCGTGGCCAGCACCAGCGCCAGAAGCGTGATGATGTTGACGGAGAAACCCACGATCCAGATGGCGGCCAAGGTGCCGATCAGCGCCACCGGCATGGCGATGATGGGAATGAGCGTGGCGCGCGGATCGCGCAGGAAGAGGAAGATCACCGCCGTCACGATCAGGACGGAGAGGACAAGGGCCAGTTGCACCTCGTTGATGGCGCCCTGGATGAAATCGGCGCTGTCGGAGGTGACGAACATCTGCACGTCATCGGGCAGAAGCGGTTGCAGATCGGCCACCACCTGACGGACCGCCTCGGAGATGGCGAGCGAATTGCCGTTGGCCTGCCGGATGATGCCGATGCCGATGCCCGTCTGCCCGTTGGCACGCAGGATGGATGCGCCCGGATCGGGGCCGAGCGTGACCTGTGCCACATCGCCAAGCCGGACGTTGCCCGCAATGGTCAGCGCCTCGATCTGTTCGGCGGTGCGGATGGCAGCGGTGGTGCGCACCAGAAGGCTCTGGCTTTCGGAACTGAGCGCGCCCGACGGGGAATCAAATGCCGCGTTGCCCAGAACGCCGCGCAGATCGGCCAGGGTGAGGCCGCGCGCGGCGAGTTGCATCAGGTCGACATCGACGCGGAACGACAGCTCGCGCGCGCCGAAGATTTGCAGATCTGCGACACCGGGGGCGGCCAGCAGGCGCGATTCGGCCAGATCGGTGACGAGTGTTGTCAGCTCGTCCGCGCTGCGGCGGTTGGAGGTGACGGCGACGCGCAGGATGGCTTCGGCATCGGCATCGGATTTGACGACGCGCGGCGCATCCGCGCCCGAAGGCAGGTTGCCTGCCTGCCGCGCCACCGCGTCGCGCAGATCGGTGGCGGCGACATCGAGATCGACGCTGTCATTGAATTCCACCGTGACGCGGCTGGAGCCGAAGCGCGAGGAGGAGGAAATGGATTTGACCCCGGCCACGCGGCCCGCCGCGCCTTCGATGACGGCGGTCACCTCGCGGTCGATGGTTTCGGGGGCGGCGCCGGAATAGCTGGTGGTGACAGAGACGACGGGGCGGTCTACGGCGGGCAATTCGCGCACATCCGCGCCGAGAAAGCCCGCAAAGCCCGCGATGACGATGAGCGCATTGAGCACGAAGGCGAGGATGGGGCGGCGCACGAAAAGGGCGGTGCTCTGCCCCATTGCGGCGGCGGTCTTGGCGCGGTTTTCCATGCGTGTCAGCTCCGTGGCGGGGCGAGCGAGACCTCGGCACCGGGGCGGAGGGCCTGCACGCCTTCGGTGACGACCAGATCGCCGGGTTCGAGGGCGGCGTCGATCAGCACCGCATCGGCATTGCGTTGCAGGATGCGGATGGGCAGGCGGCTGGCCTTGCCCGCGCGGATCAGCCAGATGAAGGCCCCGTCCGCCCCCCACTGGATGGCGAGCGGGCTGACGGCTGGCACCTCGGCTCCGGTGAACTCCATCGAGACGCGGAAGGCCATGCCGGCGCGCAGACTGTCATCGGTGTTGGCGATGCTGGCCTGCACGCGCAGGGTGCGGCTTGCCTCGTCCACACGGTTGTCGACCGCGACGATCTGGCCGGTCACGCTGTGGCCGGGGGTGGCGACGGGGCTAACCTGCACCGGCGCGCCGGGGGCGATCCGGGCGGCGATGCGTTCGGGGACGCGGAAATCGACGATCAGGCTGGAGCGGTCTTCGATGCGGGTGATGGTGGTGGTCGGGGTGACCAGATCACCGACCTGCGGCTCGATCAGCCCGACATAGCCCGAGATGGGGGCGGTGAGGGTGTGATCGTCGAGATCGGCCTGCGCGGCCTGCAGGCCCAGTTCGGCGGTACGCAGGGCAAGGTCGGCATCCTGGCGTTGCAGGCTGGTGGTGGTGCCCGATCCGGCGAGCTGCGACAGGCGGTCAAGGGTTTGCTGGGCGTCGGCGCGCATGAGGCGGGCGCGTTCGAGGGCAAGGCGGGCGCTGGCGGCGTCGAGTTCTGCGAGCACCGCGCCCGCCTCGACGCGGCTGCCTGCGGCGACGTGCAGCGCGGTGATGCGTCCGGTGACGCCGAAGGACAGGTCCACCGCCTGAGCGCCGCGGGACGAGCCGATGGCATCGACCACATTGCGCTGCATCTGGCGGTCGGGTTCGGCGGCGATGACCTGAATGCCGCCGCCACCGCCCTGTGCCCCCGGTCCGCCGCTGCCGCGCGGTCCGCCTGCGGGGGCAGCGGCCCCGGCGCTGGCGGGCACGACGCCGAGTGCGGTCAGCGGGGCCAGCATGCCCGCGCTTTGCAGCCACGGATGGGTGCCGGGAACGAAGCGGGCGGCCAGCGGGATCGCGAGCGCCACGATCAGCGCAGCGGTGAACACTTGGGGCACAAGTCTCATCTGGCCTCTTTCATGCGGATTTGGTCCTTATGGCTTCGGCGGTCGGATGCGCCGGCAGAGCGGCGTGCCCGCCAAGGGGCGGCGCTTTGACACGGCAAGGTTGCGGCATCTCGGGCCAGAGCATAGGGCTTGCGCCACAAAGAGAAAGTGCGCTGACTGATTTTTGAAGCCCGAGGGCGGGGGGGCGCGCGCTTTGCCCGCTTTTGCCGCGCATATGCGCGGGCTCGGGGCTGTTCCGGCCCCTGCCCACGCGCGACGGGGGCGCGAAGGGGGGCCGGTGCGATGTGGATGGACATCGGGCGGCGCGGGCGCAAGGCTGGGACGGCAGGGCAGGCAAGGACATCGGGGGCAGCATGGCCGTGGAACCACCGCGCAAGGGGCTTTGGCACATGGTGGATGCCACCCGCTATTCCCGCGACGGTCTGCGCCGCCTGCTGCGCGAAACGGCGGCGCGGCAAGAGGTGGCGGGCGGTCTTGTGGCGGCAGCGGGTCTGCTATGGCTGGGGGCGGGCCTGTGGCAATGGCTCGGCTTTGTTGTGCTGTTCTGCGCGCTGCTGGCGGTGGAGGCACTGAATACGGCCATCGAGGTGCTGGCCGACCATGTCTCGCCCGGCTGGTCCGAGGCGGCAAAGCAGGCCAAGGACCTTGGATCGCTCGCGGTCGGGCTGATGATTCTGGCGAACATCGCCTATCTTGGCAGCATCGCCGCGCTTGCGCTGACCCAAGGGGAATGACCGGCCTAGGCTGGCGGCGCGCGCCTGAACGAGGCTGCTGCGGACGTTACGCATGTAAAGGGAGAAAAGTGGTGGCGAGGGGGGGACTCGAACCCCCGACCCCGTGATTATGAGTCACGTGCTCTAACCAGCTGAGCTACCTAGCCACTGGCGCGGGTCGTATTGCGCCCGCCATCGCGCGTCAAGCCCCATTCGTCAGATTTGCACATCGCGCGCATGGGCAACGCGGGGGCGGCCCGCGGCGGTGACGCTGACCACGGCTTCGATGAACATGCGGCGGCCTTCGACCTCGGCCTCGCGGATGTCGCGGGTGGTGGTCAGGTGCAGATCGACCGCGCCGGCGCGCAGGGCGCGGTCGGTGGCCTCTCGGGTCAGCGCATCGGTCAGGGCATCAAGTGCGGCATCCTGATCGGCAAAGACCTGTATTCCGCCGGGCAGATGCGCTGCAAAGCGCCCTTCCGACGGGCTGGTGAGTGTGCCCGTGGCACGCTGGCTGACCTGCCCCACCACCGCGCCGATGGCATTGGCCACACCGGCATGTTCGGGGAGGATCATCTGGCAGCCCAGAACCTCGCCCACCGCGCCGTAATAGGCCGGGGCCGAGGCGCCAAGGCCGATGACCGGAACGGCAAGGCGAGCGGTAAGCTGCACGACGCCGCGATGCCCCTGCAGAGCCGCGCGGGTGAGTCTGTGGCGCGCGAGGATTTCGGGCGCATCTTCGGCAAAGGCAGGGTCTTCGGCGAAGGCGGCTTCGAGCAGGCAATCGACGGTCTGGCGGGTCAACTGGTCGATGATGGCCTGTGCCAAGGCCAGCGGATCGGCGGCGAAACGCTCGCCCGCGCCGTTGCGGCGGCGACCGAGCAGGCGCAGCGCCTTTTCGGCGGCCTGCGCATCCCAGACCGCCAGACGGCCAAGGGCGTGGCTGGCATCGGAGGGGGTGACGCCGGCGATCATCACCAGACCGCGGGCGACGAGGCGGTCGAGCGCCGCCGCCTCGAGCCGCGAGGTGAGCGCCTGCGCCAGCGGCATCGGCGCGGTGATACGGGCAAGGAGCGTGGCTTCGCGGGGCGAAAGCCCGCCCTGCGCCCCCTGCATCGGGATGACGAAGCGCCCGTCATATTCGCCGGACACCTCGGTGGACAGGGCACGGTCAAGCGCGGCATGCACCATGTCGCCGTGGGTATCTGCCAGCAGCGAGACGGGAATCAGGCGGCGCGGGCCGAGGCGCAGGCCGCCGGTGAGGCCCTCGGTCTGCAGATGCACCTCGGAATCGCCGCCAAGGCCGGTGGTGCGCATCGCCACCGCCTCGACCATCGTGCGGAAGCCGCCGACGCGTGCGCCCTGCGGATCGATCTCGGGCAGGCCGTTGCGCAATAGCGCGACATCGGTCGTGGTGCCGCCGATGTCGGAGACCAGCGCATCGGACGCGCCGGTGAGCCAGCGCGCGCCGACGATGCTGGCGGCGGGGCCGGAGAGGATGGTTTCGATCGGGCGCTCGCGCACCATCGCAGCCGAGATCAGCGCGCCATCGCCGCGCACCACCATGAGCGGCGCGGTGATGCCGATGGCGGTCAGGTGCCGCTCGCAAGCGGCGACCAGACGGTCGATCATGCCGATCAGACGGGCGTTGAGCACCGCCGTCAGCGCGCGCTTGGGGCCGTTGAGATTGGCCGAAAGCTCGTGGCTGCAGGTGACGGGCCGCCCGGTGACGCGGCGGATCAGGTCGCGCGCGGCGATTTCATGCGCGGGGTTGCGGGTGGCAAAGCGGGCGGCGACGGCAAAGCCCATCACCTGATCGCCCCTCTCGCGCAGGTGCTGTTCCAGCGTTGCGGTGTCCAGCGGGGCAAGTTCCTGCCCCGCATGGCCATGACCGCCGCCGATGCGCAGGATCGGGTCGCCCCTGAGCGCCTCGTCCAGCCCCGCGCGGGCCTCGTCGCCCGCGTCGAAGCCGATGAAGACGAGGGCGACGCGGCCGCCCTGCCCTTCGACAAGGGCATTGGTGGCAAGGGTGGTGGACAGGGACACCAGCGAGATGTCTTGCGGGACGACCCCCGCCTGTGCCAGCGCGGCATCGACCGCGCCGCCGATGCCGAGGGCCAGATCGTTACGGGTGGTCAGCGACTTGGCCTTGCCGATGACGCGGGTCGCGGCCTCGTCCACGATGACCGCGTCGGTATAGGTGCCGCCCGTATCCACGCCCAGAAAGTAACCCATCGCCTGCCGTTCCTTGTGATATGGCTGTCAGCTAGGCCATTGCGGGGCGAAGATCAGCCCCTGTTGCGACATTTGCGGTCGCGGATCGGACAAGGAGGCGCTTATCGGTCCGTATCCGTCCCTCTGCGCGCGGGGCGCGACATGGAGGGCCTGCGAGAAGCGCCCGCAAGGGAGCGCCGAGCCGCCGGGCTTGGACGCGCGGGTTTGCCCTTTGCGCCGGGGGCAGCTAGGCTCGGGCAAAACGGGGCATGGCAGATGCGGGCAGGCTTGATCTTTGTGATGTTGGCGATGGCGACGCCGGGGGTGGCGCAGTCGCCCAACACGAGCGAGCCCGGCCCGGTGGCGGCGCAGGTGGAGAGTGTGGCGGTGGGAACCGAACAGGGATTTGCAGACTGGCTGGACGGGTTTCGCCCGCGCGCGCTGGAGGCGGGCATCGCGCCTGCGGTGCTGGAGCGCGCGCTGCCCTTGGCGCGGTTCAACGCGAAGATCATCGAGCGCGACCGCAACCAGAACGAGTTTACCAAGACCATCTGGGATTACCTTGATACCGCCGTATCCGAAGACCGTATCGCGCATGGCAAGCGCGCGCTTGCGCAGCATGGCGCGATGCTGGCGCGGATCGAAGCGGAATATGGCGTCGACCGGCACATCGTGGCGGCGATCTGGGGGCTGGAATCGGCCTATGGCAGCTTTCGCGGCGATATCCCGACCATCGAGGCGCTGGCCACGCTGGCCTATGATGCGCGGCGGGCGGCGTTTTTCGAGAAAGAGCTGATCGCGGCGCTGAAGATCCTCGAGAGCGGCGATGTGACGCCGGAGGCGATGCGCGGCAGCTGGGCCGGTGCGATGGGGCACACGCAGTTCATGCCGACAAGCTGGTGGGCGCATGCGGTGGATTTCACCGGCGACGGGCGGCGCGATGTCTGGTCGGATGATCCGGCCGATGCGCTCGCCTCTGCCGCCGCCTATCTGCGGCATTGGGGCTGGACACCCGGCGCGCTCTGGGGGCTGGAGATCCGTCTGCCCGAGGGGTTCGACTATGACCAGACCACCGAGCGGGTGAAAAAGCCGGTGGCGGAGTGGGCGGCGCTGGGGGTGGCGCCGGTGGCGGGCGGCGCGCTGCCCGATCACGGGCTGGCCTCGGTGCTGCTGCCCGGGGGCGCGCGGGGGGCGGCGTTTCTGATCTTCTCCAACTTCCAGGTGATCGAGCGCTACAACACCGCCGATGCCTATGTGATCGCGGTGGGGCATCTGGCCGACCGTTTGCGCGGCGGGCCTGCGATACAGGCGGTTTGGCCGCGCGAATTGCGCGCGCTGACGCTGGCAGAGCGGATGGAGTTGCAGGAAAGGCTGGGGGCTGCGGGCTTCGATCCGCAGGGGGTGGATGGCAGGATCGGGCCGAACACGATTGCGGCGGTCAAGGCGTTCCAGCGCGCGAACGGGCGGGTGCCGGATGGCTATGCGAGTCTCGAGGTTCTGGAGGCGCTGCGCTGAGGGCAACCGCCGGATGCCTCCGGCGGGAGTATTTGGAAAGCAGCAATTCAGGCGCGAGACGACCAGACGGGTTGCAGATCGCCCGGCCGCGCGGTGGCGCTGAACACGGCGCGGGCGATGGCGCGGGCAAGGCAGGTGGCGGCGGCGTGGCCGAGCTGGAAGCTGTCGGTGAGCGGGTCTGTCAGCACGCGGGCGCCGGTGGCGGCGGCGAAGACGAGATCGCCGTCGAGCGGGGTATGTGACGGCACGATGGCGCGGGCCATGCCGTCATGTGCGGCGATGGCCATGCGCTGCGCCTGTGCCTGCGTCAGCGCGGCATCGGTGGCGACGATGGCGATGGTGGTGGATTCCCCCATGCGTTTGCGCGGCAGGGGGGCGTCGGGCGGGGCCATGCGCGGGGCGGGGCCGAGGCCGCCGAACTCGTCCCCCTCTTCCCACGGGGCGGCCCAGAAGTGGCGGCTGTCGCCCGCGGTGACCGAGCCCAGCGCGTTCACCGCGACCAGCGCCCCCACGGTCAGGCCGGAGGGCAGCACCGCCGAGGCCGAGCCGAGACCACCCTTCCAGTTCAGCGTTGCCGCGCCATAGCCCGCGCCTGCGCTGCCCAGCGCAAACTGCTCCGCCGCGGTGTGCAGGGCCTGCGCGCCGAGGGCGGCGTAGGGGTTGCGCGCCCATGTCTTGTCACCGCCGTTGAGCAGATCGAACAGGATCGCGCCCGGCACGATGGGAATGCGCTGGTCCCCGACCGCGAAGCCGCGCCCCTGCCCGCGCAGCGCATCGGCCACGCCCGAGCAGGCATCGAGGCCGAAGGCGGAGCCGCCTGACAGCACCAGCGCGTCGACCTCCTGCACGAGGCGGTCGGGGGCGAGCAGTTCTGTCTCGCGCGTGCCGGGGGCGCCGCCCATGACGTGCACCGCCGCCGTGAAGGGCCGTGCGGCGGTGAGCACGGTGACGCCGGAGCGCAGGGCCGCGTCATGGGCCTGCCCGACCAGCAGGCCGGAGACATCGGTGACGAGGTTTCGGGGTCCGGGGCGCATGCGGTCAGGGGGCCGCAAATGGCAGGGTTTGGCAAGGGGTTTTCCCCCGGCGAGGGGGAGTTGGGGCCGGGTTTTGCAGCGCGGCGCGGGTGCAGGGGCGCGTGGGCGCACAGAGGCCCCGCCATCTGCGCCCATTGCCGAGGGGCGGGGCGCAGCTTAGGTTTTGCGCTGATGGACAGCAGTCAGATGGGATGCAAGATGACCGATACCCCTTATGTGCCGCCGAAGGTCTGGACCTGGGACAAGGCGAATGGCGGGCAGTTTGCCAGCACCAACCGCCCGATTGCGGGTGCCACGCATGACAAGCCGCTGCCGCGCGGTGTGCATCCGTTCCAGCTTTATTCACTTGCCACACCCAACGGGGTGAAGGTGACGGTGATGTTCGAAGAGCTGCTGGAGGCGGGACATGCGGCGGAATATGACGCCTGGCTGATCAAGATCGGCGAGGGGGAGCAGTTCGGGTCCGGCTTCGTCGGGGTGAACCCCAATTCCAAGATCCCCGCGCTGATGGATTATTCCGGAGCAGAGCCGCTGCGGGTGTTCGAATCGGGGTCCATCCTGCTGCATCTGGCCGAGAAGTTCGGGGCCTTCCTGCCCGCCGCCGGCCCGGCGCGGACCGAGGTGCTGAACTGGCTGATGTGGCAGATGGGATCGGCCCCCTTTGTCGGCGGGGGCTTCGGGCATTTCTATGCCTATGCGCCCGAGAAATACGAATACCCCATCAACCGCTATGCGATGGAGACGAAGCGGCAGCTGGATGTGCTGGATCGGCAACTGGCCGAGCGTGCCTATGTGGCGGGCGACGACTATACCATCGCCGACATGGCGATCTGGCCGTGGTATGGCGGTCTGGTGCTGGGGCGCGCCTATAATGCGGCCGAGTTTCTGGATGTGACCTCTTACAGGCATGTGATGGCCTGGGCCGAGAAGATCGATGCGCGGCCGGCCGTGGTGCGGGGCCGCAAGGTGAACCGCAACTGGGGCGAGGCGTCGGAGCAGTTGCCCGAACGCCATTCGGCGGCGGATTTCAGCGCAGGCTGAGTCCGGGAAGGGTGCGTGCAAGCACGCACCCTACACGCGGCGCCCGCCGGTCGGGACTTTGTGCGTAGGGTGCGTGCTTGCACGCACCTTTCCCTTGCGGGGCCGAAGGGCAGCGGGCATGATGCTGGCGAGCCGTGGCGATGGCGTCGCCACAAGGGATAAATCCCGCCGCTTGCGGTCCTGCCGCTTTCGTCCTGCACGCCGGGACCTTTCGGGGTTCCGGGCAAGGTGTCCGGCCCCATTCACGAGGTCTGACATGAATCTGATCCGCCCGGAACACTACCGCTTTCACAACGGCGCCGGCAAAGACGCCCTGCCCTTTGCAGAGAGCGAATACCACGAGCGCCTTGCCGGTCTGCGCGACATCATGGAGTTGCACAGTCTGGATGCCGTGGTGCTGACCAGCATGCACAACGTCGCCTATTACTCGGGCTTTCTCTATTGCAGCTTTGGCCGCCCCTATGCCTGTGTGGTCACGAAGACCGATTGCATCACCGTCAGCGCGGGCATCGATGCGGGCCAGCCGTGGCGGCGGTCGATCGGCGACAACATCACCTACACCGACTGGACGCGCGACAATTTCTGGCGCGTGGTGGCGGGGATCACCGGCACCGGCAAGGCGATCGGCTGCGAGGCCGACCATCTGACGATGGAGCGGGCGGAGAAGCTGAACACCTTCCTGCAGCCCAAGCGCGGCATGGACATTGCGCCCGCCACGATGCAGCAGCGCATGATGAAGTCACCCGCCGAGATCGCGCTGATCAAGCACGGGGCCAATGTGGCCGATGTGGGCGGCTATGCCATCCGCGAGGCGATAAAGGTGGGCGCGACGGAACTCGAGATCAGCATCGCAGGCCGCGACGCGATGGAGCGCGAGATTGCCAAGCGCTTTCCCGATGCGGAATATCGCGACACATGGGTCTGGTTCCAGTCGGGGATCAACACCGATGGCGCGCATAACCCGGTGACCAACCGCAAGCTGAAGCATGGCGACATCCTGTCACTCAACTGCTTTCCGATGATTTCGGGCTATTACACCGCGCTGGAGCGCACCTTGTTCGTGGGCGAGGTGGACGATGCCTCGATGAAGATCTGGCAGCACAATATCGACGCGCATGAATATGGCATGACCCTGCTGCGGCCCGGGGCGTCCTGCGCCGAGATCACGGCCAAGATCAATGCGTTTCTGGCCGAGCGTGACATGCTGCAATACCGCACTTTCGGCTATGGCCACAGCTTTGGCATCCTGTCGCATTACTACGGGCGCGAGGCGGCGCTGGAATTGCGCGAGGATATCGACACCGTGCTGGAGCCGGGCATGGTCATCAGCATGGAGCCGATGCTGACCATTCCCGAAGGCGCGCCGGGGGCGGGGGGCTACCGCGAGCATGACATCTTTGTCGTGACCGAGGATGCGCCCGAGGATATCACCCATTACCCCTATGGACCTGCCTTCAACGTGGTGGGCTGACGCCGGAACGCCAGACCCCCGCCCCTGCCCTCGGCAGGGCGGGTGGAACGAGAAAGGCCGGGGAAACGCCCCGGCCTTGCCTTTTGTCTTCGCAGCCCGAGGTCAGACGCGTTTGACCAGACGGATGAGGAAGAGCAGGATCACCGCGCCCAGCGTCGCCGCGATGATGGAGCCGAGGATGCCGCCGCCGAAGCCGAGGCCGATGGCCGGAAACAGGAAGCCCGCGACCAGCGCGCCGACGATCCCGACAACGATATTGCCCAGCAGGCCGAAGCCGTAACCTTTTACGATTTGTCCGGCCAGCCAGCCCGCGATTGCGCCGATCAGCAAGATGATGAGAAGTGCTTCAATAGCCATGATGGTCCCTTTTTCTCTGAGGCCCCGCGCGTGCAGCGGGGATATGCTCACAAACTCTTGATGGGCGCTGATGGTTCCCGGCAACTTCCTGCCGATTGCGGAAACGGGTGAAACCGCCGTCCGGCGCGGGTCCGGCGGTGCGCGGCGCAAGACCACAGAGGCGAGCAGGCAAAGGGTGCGGTCATGCAGATCTGCGGCCGGTCGCCCGGTATTTGTGCAAAATCGCGGAGCCGGAGCGGAACCCGTTGCCGGGCCTTTTCGTTTGGCAGTCTCGCGTGGTAGGTAACATTCGACTCGTATTATAAGGCTGCCAATGTCATTTTCTCCCATCAGCCGCCGTGGCTTTCTTGCCATGTCAGGATTTGCCGCATTGTCGGCCTGTGCTCCGGCAGCGCCCGGACCGGAACAACCCTCTCCCTTTGCGGGCTTTCTGCCGGGCTATGGCCCGATCTTTGACAGCGGTTACGCGTTGCCGGGGATCGATCCGCAATACACCCAAGGCGTGAACCGCCGGATCACCGGTCAGTATCTGGGCGAGCAGCCGATTGGCACCATCGATGTCGATCCCTATGCCAAATTCCTCTACTTCGTCCGCGAAGGGGCGAATTCCGTGCGCTATCCGGTGGGCGTGGGCCGTGCCGGTCTGGCCTTTGCGGGCAATGGCACCATCCAGCTCAAGCGCAAATGGCCGGGCTGGACGCCGACGCAGAACATGCTGCGCCGCGAGCCCGAGGTTTACGGCCCCTTTGCCCGCGGGATTCCGGGCGGTCTGCGCAGCCCCCTGGGCGCGCGTGCGCTGTATCTGTTCCGTGGCGGGCGGGACACCTATTTCCGCATCCACGGCACCAGCGATGTGGAGTCCATCGGCAATTCCGGTTCGGCGGGATGTATCCGCATGTTCAACCAGGACATCATCGACCTGTATGACATGGTGCCGATCGGCACGCGGGTGCATGTGCGCACCGAGGCGGAATCGCTGCGGGTGGACCCCGAGAACTTTGGCCGCGGCGTCGATCTGCCCTCGCGCACCGTGGACCCCGAGCTGATCTATGGCCCGAATGCGAACACGCAAGCGCCGGTGTTCGACGACCCGCGCGACGGCGCGCCGGTGACCGGCGGCGATTTCGTGACGCTGTGATGCTGTGATCTTGCGCGTGGCCGCTGCCCTTCGGGCCAAGGCCGCGCGCGCCCCCTTTCCTTTCGCCGCGGCGCCAGCAATAGTCGCGCCATGACATCCCAGCGCCCCCTTTGGCTGATCGCCGCCCCCGCCGTTTTTCTGGTCTTGTGGTCGGCAGGCTTTGCCGTGGCCAAGCTGGGCCTGACCCACGCCGAACCGATGACCCTGCTGGCCCTGCGCTATTGCCTTGTGCTGGCGGTCTTGCTGCCCTTTGTCCTGATCCTGCGCCCGCCGATGCCTGCCAGCCTGCGGGCTTGGGTGGATGTGGCGGTGGTCGGTTTCCTCATTCAGGTGGGCTATTTCGGCCTGTGCTATCTGGCGTTCAAATCCGGCGTTTCGGCAGCGGGGGTGGCGATCGTGGTCTGCCTGCAACCCATTCTGGTGGCGCTGATCGCCCCGCGTTTCGTGGGCGAGATCGTGAGCCGCCGCGCATGGGCGGGGCTGGGCCTCGGGCTGGCGGGGGCGCTGGTGGTGATCCTTGCCCGCGCGCAGATACAGGCGGAAAATCCGTGGGGCCTGCTGGCTGCGGTGGGTGGTCTGATCGGCATCACGGCGGGCACGCTCTATGAAAAGCGCTTTGGCATCAGCCAGCATCCCGTCACCTCGAACATGATCCAGTATGCGGTGGGGGCCGGATTTACCCTGCCGCTGGCGCTGATGACGGAAAGCCTTGCCATCAGCTGGGACGCGGAATTCATCGCGGTGATGGCCTATCTGGTGGTGGGCAATTCCCTTCTGGCGATGTCGCTGCTGCTGGCCATGATCCGCGCGGGCGAGGTAAGCCGGGTTTCGGCGCTGTTCTACCTTGTGCCGGCCATGTCGGCGCTGTTCGCATGGCCCCTCTTGGGCGAGGCGATGCCACCGCTGGCATGGGCGGGACTTGCGCTGGCGGGTGCGGGGGTGGCGATGGTGAGCCGCAAGCCGAAACCTAAAGCCGGATGACGTAATCCTTCAGCGTGGTTTCCACCACTTCCCACACGCCGGTGAATCCGGGGCGGATGATATAGCTGTCCCCTGCCCGCAGATGTGTTTCGGACCCGTCCTCGCCGCGCAGGATGGAATGGCCCGACAGGATGCGGATGTATTCCCATTCGGCATAGGACACCCGCCACGCCCCGGGGGTAGACTGCCACAGGCCGCAGTAAAGCCCGTCTGCCTCCTCAAGGTTCCATGTGGTGTGCACCGGATCGCCCGACACCACCTTGGCAGGGTCGGGCCGCTCTTCTTCGGGCGTGACAGCATCGCGGGTGACGCGTTCGATCAGGGTCATGGCAGGCTCCGTTGACTGGCTTGTGGCATGGGGCACAATGGCCGTCGCAACGTCAAGCCCGGCAGATGTGCCGCAGTGCGGCGCAATATTCTTGCGCATCTTCGCGGGCTGATGCACTGATGACGGGCAGTTTATGGATGCCCCTGCTTCGGGGCTTCACAGGCAGGAGACGATCATGAGCGCCAATTCCCCCGTTCGCCCGGTGCTGCCGCCTGATATCAAGGCCCGCAAGGGGGGGCAGCCGCTGGTGGTGCTGACTGCCTATACCACCCCGATGGCGCGTCTGGTCGATCCGCATTGCGACGTGGCGCTGGTGGGCGATTCGCTTGGCATGGTGCTGCACGGGATGCCGTCCACCGTGGGGGTCACGATGGAGATGATGATCCTGCATGGCCGCGCGGTGGTGCGGGGGCTGTCACGCGCGATGGCGGTGATCGACATGCCCTTCGGCAGCTATGAGGAAAGCCCGGCGCAGGCCTATCGCAACGCCGCGCGCCTGATGGCCGAAACCGGCGCGCCCAGCGTCAAGCTGGAGGGCGGGCAGCACATGGCGGAAACCATCGCCTTCCTGACCGCGCGCGGGGTGCCGGTGATGGCGCATATCGGGCTGACGCCGCAGGCGGTGAACACGCTGGGCGGATACAAGGTGGTGGGCCGCGATGCCGAGGCGGACAAGGTGATGGCCGATGCCAAGGCGTGCGAGGCGGCGGGGGCCTTTGCCATCGTGCTGGAAAAGGTGCCGCAGGGCCTGACGGGGCGTATCACCGCGGCGCTGTCCATCCCCACCATCGGCATCGGGGCCGGCGTGGATTGCGACGGTCAGGTGCTGGTGATCGACGACATGCTGGGCCTGTTCACCGATTTCCGCCCCAAATTCGTGAAGCGCTATGCCGAACTGGGCAAGCTGGCCGATGCCGCCATCGCCGACTATGCCGCCGAGGTGCGCGCGCGCGCTTTCCCCGGCCCCGAACATGCCTTTGCCGATGTGCTGCCCGCGAAGGCCAGATCGTGAGCACGCCCGTAATCGTCCGCACCGTCGAGGCGCTGCGCGCCCACACCCGCGCCTGGCGCGCCGCAGGAGAGAGCATCGGCGTGGTCCCCACGATGGGCGCGCTGCATGACGGACACCTGAGCCTTGCGCGCGCCGCCCGCCGCGATTGCGCGCGCGTGATCACCACGATCTTCGTGAACCCGATGCAGTTCAACAACCCCGAGGATCTGCTGAAATACCCGCACAGCGAAGAGGCAGATGCCGCCCTGCTGGCCACGGTGCCGGTGGACCTGATCTTCGCCCCCGCCCGCGAAGAGGTCTATCCCGACGGTTTCAAGACCGTGGTGACGGTGGGCGGTGTTTCCGAACCCCTCGAAGGCCGGATGCGCCCCGGCCATTTTGACGGGGTCGCCACGGTGGTGACCAAGCTTTTCGGCATGACCATGGCCGACCGTGGCTATTTCGGCCAGAAAGACTGGCAGCAGTTGCAGGTGGTGCAACGTCTGGTGCGCGATCTGAACATTCCGGTGCAGATCATCGGCTGCGAGACGATCCGCGAGGCTGACGGGCTGGCGATGTCCTCGCGCAATCTGCGACTGACCGAGGCGGGCCGTGCCAAGGCTGGTGTTCTCTATGCCGCGATCACCGCCGCCGCCGAGGACATCCGCGCCGGACAATCCGACCGCATGGCGATCCGCGAAGCCGCAGAGGCGATCCGCGCCGCCGGTTTTGAACGGGTGGAATACATCGAACTGCGCGATGCGGCCACGCTGATGCCCTCGGATGACCCCGCAAGCCCCCGCCGCATGCTCGCCGCCGCTTGGCTCGACGGCGTGCGCCTCATCGACAATATTCCGGTCTGAAAAGGGCGGGACTCCCTCGCCTCATTTTCTGTCCTTAAATATCCCGGGTTGCTCATTGGTTTCGCCATTGGTTCGAGGAACCAATGGGCTGGGGGCGGAGCCCCAGTCGACATCGGCACAATACGCAACGCCTAGAGACCGCCGCTGAACCGCCCGTAAGCGCCTTGCGAAAACACCAGCGGCGCGCCGTCGCGGTAGGCGGCGCTCAGCACGCGGCCCACGATGATGAGGTGATCGCCGCCGTCATGCGCGGCGTGTTGCACACAGTCGAAGCGGGCCAGCGCGCTGTCGATCAGCGGCACGCCCTCGGCGCCGACCGCATGGGGCAGGCCATCAAATCCCGCGCCGCCGCGCGCAAAGCGGGGCAGCCAATCGGCATGGGCGGCCTCCAGCACATGGATCGCATAGTGGCGTGCTTCGGCGAAATGGGCAAAGCGGCTGGAGGATTTCGCGGGCGACCACAGCACCAGAGGCGGGTCAAGCGACACCGCGGCAAAGCTGTTGGCCAGAAAGCCCATCGGCCCGCCCGGCGTGGCGCAGGTCACCAATGTGACTCCGGTGGCAAAACGGCCCAGCGCGTCGCGGAAGGCGCGCGGGTTGCCCTCGGGGGTGAACTGCACATCGGTCATCATCGCTCCATCCGCCATTGCGCTCTCCGCTGTCACGGAACCTCGTGTCCCATCGCATGGGTGTAGAGCTCGAACCACGTCTGGCGATCCATTTCTACACGGCAGGCGTCAGAAAGTCTGCCGATCCGCTCGAGGCTGTTGGTCCCCATCACGGGCAGGATCCGCGCGGGGTGGCGCAAGAGCCATGCCACCGCCACCGCCGACCAGTCGGTGCCCTGCTCGGCCCCGATGCGGTGCAGCGCGTCGCGCAGGCGCAGATCGGCCCCCGACAGAAGGCTGCCGCCTGCAAGCGGGCTCCACGCCATCAGCGGCTGGCCCTTGCGCTGGTGATAGGCCACATCGCCATTGGTGAATCCGGCATGGGCGCTCAGGCTCAGTTCGATCTGGTTGGTGACCAGCGGGGCGGTCATCGCCGATTGCAGCAATTCCACATCCCAGGGCCGGAAGTTCGACACCCCCACCGCGCGCACCTTGCCGCTGGCCACCAGAGCATCCAGCGCCGCGCCGGTTTCGTGATGGTCCATCAGCGGGTCGGGGCGGTGGATGAGCAGAAGGTCGATCCGGTCGGTCGCCATGTCGCGCAAGGACGCCTCGACGCTGGCGTTGATATGTGCGGCGCCTGTGTCGTAATACTTCACCCGCGCGGCGGCATGGCGGCCGGCGGGGGCCACGATATCGCATTTGGTGACGATCTCGATCCGGTCGCGCAAGGCAGGGGCCGCGCGCAGGGCCGCCCCGAGGATCGCCTCGGCGGTGTAGCCGCCATAGATGTCGGCCTGATCCATCGTGGTGATGCCCTGGGCAAGGCAGGATTCTATCTTGGCCTGCACATGAGCGGGGCTGGTGTTTTCATCATCGCCCAGCCGCCACATGCCGTAGACGAGGCGAGAGAGCGAGACTTCGGGCGAAAGGGCAATCTTTTCCATCAGCGGCGGGGTCCGTTTCCTAGGGGGGTGGCGGGCGTGCCGGAAGGCACGCGGCCATATTCATGGGGCAAAGAACAGGTTTTCAACTGCGGCAACACCTTGGTGCCGAAATGGTCACATTCATCCATATGGGGATAGCCCGAGAAGATGAAGGCGCGGATGCCCATCTTGCGATATTCCTCGATCTGGGTCAGCACCTGATCGGTCGATCCGACCAGTGCCGCCCCGCAGCCAGACCGCGCGCGGCCGATCCCCGTCCACAGATGCGGTTCGGTATAGCCGTATTGATCGGCCAGTTCGCGCGCGCGGGCCTGATGCGCGACGCCGAGCGAGATGCTGTCATGCGCGCGGTCGCGGATCAGCTTGCCGTATTCGTCATCCAGCTTGCTGGCGATGTGTTCGGCATAGTCCCGCGCCTCTGCCTCGGTGTCGCGCACGATCATGTGGACGCGCAGGCCATAGTCGAGCGTGCGGCCATGCGCCTCGGCGCGGGTATGCACATCGCGCATGCGCTGCGCCAGCATGTCCTTGGTTTCGGGCCACATCAGGTAGACGTCGCATTGCGCGCCGCACAGTTCCAGCGCATCGGGGGAATAGCCCCCGAAATAGAGCAGGGGGCCGCCGTTCTGCTGGTAGGGCCGCGCGGGATCGGCGCTGACCCTGGAAATCTGGTAGACCTCGCCCGAGTATTCGATGTGGTCCTGCGTCCATGCCTGCCGCAAAATCTCCACCACCTCGTGGCTGCGCTTGTAGCGATAGGCGCTTGGCGCGACCTCACCCGGGAAATCGGAACTGATGACGTTCAGCGTCAGCCGCCCTTGCAGCATATGGTCGAGCGTGGCGACGGTGCGGGCGAGCATCACGGGCTGCATCTCGCCGCAGCGGATGGCGGCCAGAAAGTTGATGCGGTCGGTGATCGGCGCACAGCCCGCGACGAAAGACAGCGTGTCCTGCCCCACCTGATAGGACGAGGGGCAGAGGATGTTGCGAAAGCCATGCGCCTCGGCCCGTTTCACGATGCCGGAACAGTGCGCCCAGCTTGACCGCAGCGCAGGGTCGGGCACGCCGAGATAGGCGTAATCATCCGAGCAGAGGGCGGCGAACCAGCTGACCTCGCTTGCCCCGAGATCGGCCGAAGTGACGGGCACAACTGTCATGACATGGGTCTCCGTGAAAATCCCGTGGCGGGGATGCATCTTTGCCCTTGCGTAGCATCCGGATTGCTATAGATCAATCCTATATCAATTCATGCAGCCCCCGTGACCCTGCCCTGATGACCCTCTCTGGCGCCCTGCCCCTCTACCAGCAGATCACCGAGCTTCTGATCCGCGACATCGCGGCGGGCCGGTTGCTGGACGGCCAGCGCCTGCCGCCGGAACGCGAGATGGCGGCAGAGCTGGGGATTGCGGTCGGCACCTTGCGGCAGGCGTTGCAGGCCCTGAGCGACAAGGGGTTGGTGGAGCGTGTGCAGGGATCGGGGAATTACATTCGTGCCAAGCCCGATCCGGCATCGGTCTATGCGCTGTTCCGGCTGGAGTTGCTGGCGGGGGGCGGCCTGCCCACCGCGCGGGTGCTGTCGGTGGAGCGCTGCGCCAAGGACCCGTCCTTGCCCGGCTTCGGCACCAGCGCCGAAGGACACCGGATACGCCGCTTGCGGTTCCTGTCGGGTGTGGTGGCGGCGGTCGAGGAAATCTGGCTGGACGGCGCGCTTGCGCCCGAAATCACCGCCGACGACCTGTCGGAGTCGCTCTACCTTTTCTATCGTCAGCGGCTGAAGCTGTGGATTGCACGGGCCGAGGACCGCGTGGGCCTTGGCCCCCTGCCCGATTGGGCACCGCCGCAGTTTCCGCACGCGCCCGGCACGGCGCTGCCGAAGATCACGCGCATCACCTGGGGGCAGAGCGGCCAGTCGGTCGAAGCCTCTTTCACCTGGTACGACCCCGAGCGCGTCGCCTATGTCGCGCGTCTGAAATGAGGCTGTCATGGAACTGAGATATGGCGTCATCGGCTGCGGCATGATGGGGCAAGAGCATTTGCGCAACATCGCCCTGATCGCGGATGCAAGCGTGGCCGCGATCTTCGAGCCGGATGCGGGGATGCGCGCGCTTGCGGCGGAGCTGGCGCCGGAGGCGGTCATGATGGACAGCCTTGCAGACGTGGTGGCGCATCCGGCGGTGAATTGCCTGCTGATCGTCTCGCCCAATTACATGCATCTGGCGCAGCTCGAGGAGATCGCGGCGATCCGCCCGCTGCCGATCCTGTGCGAAAAGCCGCTGTTCACCGACCCTGCCGATGCGCCGCGTCTGGCCGCGCTGCGCGCCGCCTATCCGGCGCCGATCTGGGTGGCGATGGAATATCGCTACATGCCGCCGGTGGCGCATCTGATTGCCGAGGCACGGGCGGCGACGGGGGGCATCAAGATGCTGACCATCCGCGAACACCGGTTTCCCTTTCTGGAAAAGGTGGGCGACTGGAACCGGTTCAACCGCAATACGGGCGGCACGCTGGTGGAGAAATGCTGCCATTTCTTTGACCTGATGCGGCTGATCGCCGGCTGTGATCCGGTGCGGGTGATGGCGAGTGCGGGTCAGGCGGTCAACCATCTGGACGAGCGCTATGACGGGCAGACGCCCGACATCTGGGACAATGCCTATGTGATCGTCGAGTTTGAAAGCGGGCTGCGCGCGATGCTGGAGCTGTGCATGTTTGCCGAAGGCGCGCGCTATCAGGAGGAAATCTCGGCGGTGGGGCCGAAGGGCAGGATCGACTGTCTGGTGCCGGGGCCGGGCCGGTTCTGGCCCGCGCATCTGGGCGAGCCGCCGGTGCCGCAGGTCATCGTGAGCCCGCGCGAGCCCAAGGGGCCGCGGGTGCTGGACGTGCCGGTGGACCCTGAGATTCTGGCGGCGGGCGACCATAATGGCAGCACCTTCTACCAGCATCAGGGCTTTGCGCGCGTGGTGCGCGGGGTGCAGTCCCCCGAGGTGAGCCTGCTCGATGGCTGGTGGGCCGTCGCCATGGGCATGGCGGCGCAGGAAAGTGCCGCGACCGGGCAGGCGGTGGACCTGACCCGCGCGCCCTATGCGCCCGCCAGCGTGATCTGACTGCGCCCCCGCCAAGGGCGGGGGCACGCTTTTTGGCCGGGGGGCTCCGCCCCCGCCGCGCGGCGGCAGCGCCCTTGGCAGGCACCTGCGCTGCGACGCGCGGCTCCCCCGGAGTATTTTTGAAAGCAGCAAACGCCGCGAGGGGCAGTTCGCGCTTGCATCCCCCGCCTGAAATCTGTTCCCTGACGCCCAGATTTGCGGGAGACAGCGATGGCGGTGTTGAAGCTGAATGACGGCAACCGGATTCCGGCGCTGGGGCTGGGCATCTGGCAGGTTCCGGCGGACAGGACCGCAGAGATCGTCGCCGAAGCGATCGGCATGGGCTATGGGCTGATCGACGGCGCGGCCATTTATGGCAACGAGGCGGGGCTGGGCGAGGGTTTGCGGGCCGCGCGCGTGGCCCGCGAGCAGGTGTTCGTGACGACGAAGATCTGGAACGACCGGCAGGGCCATGACGAGACGCTGCGCGCCTTTGACGAGTCTGTGGCGCGGCTGGGGCTGACGCCCGATCTTTTGCTGATCCACTGGCCTTGCCCGGACAAGGGCCTGTATCTGGACACATGGCGGGCCATGATCCGCCTGCGCGACGAGCGGCGGGTGAAGTCGATCGGCGTGTCGAACTTCATGGCCGACCATCTGGAGCGTCTGATCGGCGAGACGGGGGTGACGCCGGTCTTGAACCAGATCGAGCTGCATCCGCAGTTGCAACAGGCCGAGTTGCGCGCCCTGCACGACCGGCTGGGGATCGTGACGCAGAGCTGGACACCGCTGGGGCTGGGCCGCTCCTTTGACGCAGCTCCGGTGCAGGCGGTGGCGGCGCGCACGGGCAAGAGCCCGGCGCAGGTGATCCTGCGCTGGCATGTGCAACTGGGCTGCTCGGTGATTCCGCGCAGCACCAACAGCGGGCGCCTGGCCGAGAACCGCGACATCTGCGATTTCAGCCTGACCGCCGAGGAGATGGCGGCGATGGCGACGCTGGACAGCGGCGAGCGCACGGGACCTGATCCGCGCGCGTTCGGCTAGGGCCAGCCTGCGCGGCGCGGCCCTGTCCGGGCGCGATTGTGCGCAGCACAAATCAGCATTTGACGCCGCAGGGCCGCAGGCACATCGTCCGCCCGTGACAGGAGCCCGCGCCATGACCAGATCCCCGATCATCACCCCCGTTCTTGTTGCCGGATGTGTGATCCTGATGCTGGGCTTTGCCATCCGCGCCAGTTTCGGGGTGTTCCAGATTCCGATTGCCGAGGATTTCGGATGGGCGCGGGCCGAGTTTTCCCTCGCCATCGCCATCCAGAACCTTGCCTGGGGCATCGGGCAGCCGATCTTTGGCGCCCTGGCCGAGCGATTCGGTGACCGGCGCGCGATTGTGCTGGGCGCGCTGACCTATGCTGCGGGGCTGGTTCTGTCCTCCTTTGCCGTGACGCCGGGGCAGCACCAGTTTCTGGAAATCCTTGTGGGCTTTGGCATCGCGGGGACAGGTTTTGGCGTCGTACTGGCGGTGGTGGGCCGTGCCGCCGCGCCCGAGCACCGGTCGATGACCTTGGGGATTGCCACGGCCGCGGGGTCGATGGGGCAGGTCTTTGGCGCGCCTCTGGCGGAATTCCTGCTGCAATCCTACGTCTGGCAAGAGGTTTTCGTGATCTTTGCCGCGTTGATCCTTGCGAGCCTGTTTGCGCTGCCCTTCATCCGCTCGCCCCATGTGGCGACGCGGGCGGAACTGGAGGAAAGCATGGGGGCGGTTCTGACACGCGCCTTCAAGGACCCGTCCTTCAGCCTGATCTTTCTGGGCTTTTTCAGCTGCGGCTATCAGCTTGCCTTCATCACCGCGCATTTTCCGGCCTTTGTCACCGAGTTATGCGGCCCCATCGATCCGGCAGGCATGCTGGCGGGCATGGGGATCACCAGCACCTCGGCGCTGGGGGCGGTGGCGATTTCGGTGATCGGGCTGGCCAATATCGCCGGAACGCTGACGGCGGGCTGGCTGGGCAAGCGCTATACCAAGAAATACCTGCTGGCGGGGATTTATGTGGCGCGCACCATTGCCGCCGCCACCTTCATCCTGCTGCCGATCACGCCGGAATCCGTGCTGATCTTCTCGGCGGTGATGGGGTCGCTCTGGCTGGCGACGGTGCCGCTGACCTCGGGCCTTGTCGCGCATATCTACGGGCTGCGCTATATGGGAACGCTCTACGGCTTTGTTTTCCTGTCGCATCAGATCGGCGGGTTTCTGGGCGTCTGGCTGGGCGGCAAGATGTATGACATCACCGGCGATTATACGCTGGTCTGGTGGATCGGCGTGGGCGTGGGCGCGTTTTCGGCCATCGTCCATCTGCCGATCCGGGAAAGGCCGCTGGTGGCGCTGCCTGCCTAGGCGGGCGGCCTACTCTTGAAACGGGGCGACGATCAGGATGTCCAGATCGGCATCGGGGGTGAAATCGCGCTTTTCGACCTCAAAGGTCGTCGGCCCGGTTTTCCTGACACCCTCGGCACAGAGCGACAGGCCATGATCGGTGTCGCCCTTGTCGATGGTGAGCCGGAAGCGGCCGATCGGCCCTGCCCATGAATTGGCGGTGCGCAGGACATAGGACAGATACCATGCGGTGCCGGTGACAAAGCCATCTTGTTCGGATCCGGCAAGCCGCGCGGCAATGGCGCGCGAGGTGGGGGCGTCGATGCAATACTGCGCTTGCAGGCCTGCCAGCCATTCGGCCTCTGGCGGGTCTTGCCAGACGAAGATGCCCCCCGGCGGCCGGTTGTCATAGCTGTGGGAAATGCGCAGCGCCTGACCGGCGGGAAAGGTCTGCGTCCAGTGATAGCGCAGCACAATGGACCACAGGGGCATCACATCATCGGCGGTCAGGCGCGGGGCGTCGCTGAAGCTTTCCAGAAGCCCTTCGTCGACCATCGCGCGGAGCTGCGCCGAATCGCGGGCCGCCAAGGCCGCAAGAACCGCATCGACATCGGGCACCAGCGGCATGCCGTGGCGGAGCAGCGCGGCGGTCACATCCGCGCCGGGGGTATCATATTGCTCGGCCGGATCGCGGTTCTCTTGCCACGGCGGCTCGATCACGGCGATGCGGTCGATGCTGACCGGCACCTCGGTGCCATCGACGATGGCGCGAAAGTTCACCAGATCGGCGCGGGCGGGATCATCGGGCAGGTTGTAATCGGAGGTGAGCAGATAGGTCAGCGAGATCGGCGACAGCGGAAAGATCACCTCGCCCGTCACATCGGCGCCGGTCAGGTTGCGAAAGACATAGTCCACCCGCACCGCGTCTCGGCTGATGAAAAGGTCTTCCTCCTCCATCGCGATGGCCTCGGTCTGGCCGAAGGTGAGGCCGGTGGCACTCAGGCCGCCAAAGCCGTCATTGGCCAGAGCCATCGGCGCGGCAAGCAGCGCCCAGACCGAAACCACACCGCGCAGAAACATCGCCCGCCCCCCGTTCGTGATGCCTGCCGCACTCTGCCCGCGGGCGCGCGCGCGGACAAGCCTGCAATGGCGCAAACCGCCGCCCAATATCCGTGACTGCCCCCGTTGACCCTGTCTTGCGGGCCTGCAATGGTCACGCATCATCAAGGGGATACTGACCATGCGTGCCGGAATTGCCGCCCTGCTGGGGGCCTATGTGCTCAGCCAGTTCTACCGCGCCTTTCTGGCGGTGCTGACGCCGGTTCTGGGGCAGGATCTGGGGGCCAGCGCGAGCGATCTGGCCGCCGCCTCCGGCCTGTGGTTCCTGGCCTTTGCCCTCATGCAGATTCCGGTGGGCGAGGCGCTGGACCGCGTCGGCCCGCGCCTGACCACCGCCACGCTGATGGGGATCGGTGCGGCGGGCGCGGCGATCTTTGCCACTGCGAGCGGACCGGGCGCGATCAAGCTGGCAATGGTGCTGATCGGGGTCGGCTGCTCGTCGGTGCTGATGGCGTCCTATTACATTTTCGCGCGCAGCTATGCGCCCGCGGTTTTCGGCACCCTTGCGGGGGCCACGGTGGGCATCGGCAATCTGGGCAATATCGGCTCGTCGCTGCCGCTGTCGATGGCGGTCGAGGCCTTTGGCTGGCGGGCCTCGCTCTGGGGTCTGGCCGCGGTCACCGCGCTGATCGCCCTGGCCATTCTGCTGCTGCTGCGCGATCCGCCGCGCTCGGCGGGCGGGCAGAAGGGCAATCTGCTCGACCTGCTGAAAATGCCCGCGCTCTGGCCGATGCTGGTCATGATGGCGGTGTGCTATGCGCCTGCCGCCTCGATCCGCGGGCTGTGGGTGGGGCCGCTGTTCCGTGACGTCTTCGGCGCCGATGCCGCATGGATCGGGCAGGTCAGCCTGATCATGGGGCTGGCGATGGTGGCGGGCAGCTTTGCCTATGGCCCCCTGGAACGCGCGCTCGGCACCCGCAAATGGCTGATCTTCGGCGGCAATGCCATCGCGCTTGCCTGTATCATCGGCCTGTGGCTCTCGCCGCAAAGCCCCGCGCTCACCATCGCGCTGCTCGCGGGCCTCGGCTTTGCCGGTGCATCCTTTCCGATGGTCATCGCGCATGGCCGCGCCTTCATCCCGGCGCATCTCACAGGGCGCGGGGTGACCCTGCTGAATCTGTTCGGCATCGCGCCCGTGGGTCTGCTGCAACTCGCCACCGGCCGCATCCACGCAAGCACGCCGCCTGATCCCGCCTCCGCCCCCTATGCCGCCATCTTCGGCTTCATCGCCCTGCTGCTGGCGGCGGGCCTTGTGATCTATGCCTTCTCGCAGGACCGCACCGACTGACATTTTCTGTCTCCAAATATCCCGGGGTGCGGGGCAGAGCCCCGCTCTCGCTCTTTCCACTCTCCCCCCTTTGCTGTAAGGGGGCTCGTCGTTTGACGCATGGAGGGCCAGATGGGCTATAAAGTCGTTGTCGTGGGCGCGACGGGGAATGTGGGCAAGGAAATGCTCAACATCCTCGCCGAGCGTGAGTTTCCCGTGGATGAGATCACCGCGCTTGCCAGCCGCAAGTCGCTGGGCACCGAAGTCAGCTTCGGTGACAAGACCCTCAAGACCCAGGACCTCGACACGTTCGACTTCACCGGCTGGGACATCGCGCTGTTCGCCATCGGGTCGGATGCCACCAAGATCTATGCGCCCAAGGCCGCAAGCCAGGGCTGCGTGGTGATCGACAACTCGTCGCTCTACCGCTACGACCCCGACATCCCGCTGATCGTTCCCGAAGTGAACGCCGATGACGTGGTGCGCTACAAGAACAAGAACATCATCGCCAACCCCAACTGCTCGACCGCGCAGATGGTGGTGGCGCTCAAGCCCCTGCACGACCGCGCGCGGATCAAGCGGGTGGTGGTCTCGACCTATCAATCGGTGTCGGGCACCGGCAAGGAAGCGATTGACGAGCTGTGGAACCAGACCAAGGGCATCTATGTGCCCGGTCAGGAAGTGGCACCAAGCGTCTACCCCAAGCAGATCGCCTTCAACGTGATCCCGCATATCGATGTCTTCCTCGACAGCGGCGACACCAAGGAAGAGTGGAAGATGGTGGTCGAGACGAAGAAGATCCTCGACCCCAAGATCAAGGTCACCGCGACCTGCGTGCGCGTGCCGGTCTTTGTCGGCCATTCCGAGGCGGTGAACATCGAGTTCGAGGATTACCTCGACTGGGAAGAGGCAACCGATATCCTGCGCGAGGCGCCCGGCGTGCTGGTCGTCGACAAGCGCGAGGCCGGCGGCTACATCACCCCCATCGAATGCGTGGGCGAATATGCCACCTACGTCAGCCGCATCCGTCAGGATGAAACGGTGGAGAACGGCCTGAACATCTGGGTCGTCTCCGACAACCTGCGCAAGGGCGCGGCACTGAACGCGGTGCAGATCGCCGAGGTCTTGGGCAGCCGCTGCCTGAAGAAGGGCTGATCTCGCCTGCCACACATCATGCAAAAGGCCCGCCTTCCGGCGGGCTTTTTCATGGGCCGCGCCTAGAACCGTTCGGCCCGCAAAACCTCGCAGTCCACGACCGAGACGACGCCGATATGGCGCTCGACAACGGCAAAGGCCGCGTCGAGCAAGGTCTCCAGCCGCTCGGGCCGGATCAGGCAGACAACCGCGACCATGCCGGCGCGCCCGACCTGGCCTTCGCGGGTCCAGTCGCCGGATCGGCCCGATCCGCCCAGCACCGGCAAGACCGTGTAGCCCGTCACCCCCGCGCGGGTCAGCGCATCGGTCAGGCGGTTCTGCATCGGCGCTTCGATGATGATTTCGACGCGTTTGGCGGCATGGGTCTGCATCGCATCAGCCTCCGGTCACGGCTTGGGCAAGGGCGACATAGGCCGGAATGCCAAGCGTCAGGTTAAAGGGAAAGGTTACCCCGAGCGACAGGGTCAGGTAGACCGAAGGATTCGCCTCGGGCAGCGCCACCCGCATGGCCGCCGGCACCGCGATATAGCTGGCCGAGGCGGCCATCACCATCATGAGCGCGACGCCCCCCGTGGACAGCCCCAGCACCAGCCCCGCCGCAAGCCCCGCCACAGCCCCCACCACAGGCATGAGGAAGCCGAAGGCCACGGCACCGAGGCTGAGCACGCCCCTCGAGGCGCGCAGGCCGCGTCCGGCGACCAGCCCCATGTCAAGCAGGAAGAGGCAGAGCACCCCCTGAAACGGCGAGACGATGAAGCTTTCGATCCGCGCCATGCCCTCTTGTCCGGTGATGATGCCGATCACGAAAGAGCCGACCAGCAGCACGATGGACCCGTTCAGCAGAATTTCGCGCCAGAGTTCGGCATCCATCCGCTGCGCGCCGCTGCCCTTGCGGCTGACCAGCCAGAGCGCCGAGATGATGGCGGGCGCCTCCATCGCGGCGGCAACGGCCACCATATAGCCTTCTGCCGCAATGCCTTGTGCGGTCAGGACCGAGGCTCCGGTCACGAAGGTGACAATCGAGATCGACCCGTAATGCGCCGCGACCGCCGCCGCATCGGTCACCGAAAGGCGGGTCATGGTGCGCAGGAGGCCGAAGGCGACGAAGGGCAGCGCGAAAGACAGCACCACCCCTGCCCCGAGCGCCGCGATCAGGCGGGCATCGACCCCGTGATCGGCCACGGCGACCCCGCCCTTGAAGCCGATTGCAAACAGAAGGTAGATCGACAGCGCCTTGGCCGCTGCCTCTGGCACCGTCAGCTCCGAGCGCGCGAGCGCGGCAAACAGACCCAGGGCAAAGCACAGGATCATGGGGGAGAGCAGGTTGTCTGCGGCCAAGCTCAGGATGTCTTGCATGGGGCCTCCGCGGTCGTGAAACGAGTGGGAATGGTCCTGTCAGGGCCGTCAGACTGGCACAAACCCGCGCAGCGGGTCATAGTGTTCCAAAGAGCCTGCCCCGGTATCATTCCAGAGCCCGTGCAGCGTCAGACACTCCCCCTGCACCGCGTCGCGCACAAAGGGGAAGGACATCAGGTTTTCGAGGCTGACCAGCACAGCCTCTTTCTCCAGCGCGCGCGGGCGGTCGGCATCGGGCAGGTCTTTCACCCGCTCGAAGCCGGGGCGCAGGATATCCATCCAGCGGCCGACGAAAGAGGTCTTTTCCTCGAGCGCGGGGGCATGACCCATGCACATGTCATGGCAGCCCTTGACCCCGCCGCAGTTGGAATGGCCCAGCACCACGATATGCGCCACACCCAGCGAGGTGACCGCATATTCCACCGCCGCCGAGGTGCCGTGATAGGTGCCATCGGGAGAATAGGGCGGCACCAGATTGGCCACATTGCGGTGGATGAAGAATTCGCCCTCGTCGGCCCCGAAGATCGAGGTGACATGCACGCGGCTGTCACAGCAGGAAATCACCATCGCGCGCGGATGCTGCCCGCTTTCGGCCAGACGGCGGAACCATGCCTTGTTGTCCTGATAGGTCGTCGCGCGCCAGCCATGAAACCGCTGGACCAGATAGGCGGGAAGAGGGCGAGCAACATCCATATCGGGCGGGCCTTCGCAAAGCTTTCAGACCTAATAGGCAGCAATTGCGGAAAATTCGAGAGGGATTGTGCTGCGTCTGCAACCTTTTCTTCAGCATGCGCGGCGCAGTCTGTCCACGGGTGTGAAAACAAGAGGTGTGGGCCATGCAGGCTGACAACGTGGTGGTCTTGCGACCGATGGAAAGGGTGCGGCAAGACGCCGGACCGATTGCATCAATCTACCGGGATCTGGGAACGCAATCGGCCGAAGAGGTCGTCACGCGGGCCTTGGGGGAACTGGCGCTGACGATGGCGGGCCTTGCCAGTCAGGTGCGGGCGCATGATCTGGCCAATCTGACACGGCATTTGCGGCGCTTGCAGCGGATGGCCGAAAATCTGGGGCTGATTTCACTGGGGCTGGTGGCCGCCGATGTGCGCGCCTGTCTGGCGGTGGGCGATTCGACGGCCTTTGCGGCGGTCTGGGCGCGGCTGTTGCGCATTGCAGAACGCTCGCTTGCGCCGGACAAGGATTTGCTGGACCGCTCGCTGATCTGAGGCTGCCTCGCATTTCGCGCGGACGGCGCGCTGCGGGGGGCTTGCGGGTGGCGGCGGAACGACTAGGCTTTGCCCGTGCCAAAAGGAGCCGTCCGATGCCCCGTCTGCCCGCCTTTGCCCCTGCCGATGCCCCGTCCCTGCCGCTGCATGTGCTGTCGCCCGACGACCTGCCGGACTGGTTGGGCGGACCGGGGGGGGCATGGGCAGCATGGCTGACGGCAAGCGGGTTCGAGGCGGGGTTGGGCGATGTGCGCCTGTTGCCCGGGCCGAAGGGGCTGGCGGGGGCTGTGATTGGAACCGGCACTGCCAAGGAGCGCGCGCGGGGCCGTTTCGGCCTTGCAAAGGCGGTTGCCGCCCTGCGCACAGGCGATTGGCACCTGTCGGGCACGCTGACCGAGGCGGCGGCGAAAGAGGCTGTCCTTGGCTGGTTGCTGGCAAGCTATCGTTTTGACGCTTATCGCGGCACACCTGCCGCCGAACCGCCCCGGCTGAAGTTGCCGGAGGGGCTGGACGGAGAGACCTTGCTGGCGATGGCGGCAGGCGAATATCTGACCCGCGATCTGATCAACACCCCCGCCAATGACATGGGGCCAGAAGCGTTGCAGGAGGCGTTTTTCGCACTGGCCGATGCCTATGGGGCCAGCGCCAGCGCGATCGTGGGCGATGATCTTCTGGCGCAGAACTTTCCGATGATCCACGCGGTGGGCCGCGCCTCGGACCGCGCGCCGCGGCTTCTGGAGATGCGATGGGGCAGCGAGGGGCCGCAACTGACGCTGGTGGGCAAGGGCGTGTGCTTTGACACCGGCGGGCTGGACCTGAAGCCCTCGGCTGGCATGCTGCTGATGAAAAAGGATATGGGCGGCGCGGCCACGGTGATGGGGCTTGCGCTGATGATCATGCGTCTTGCGCTGCCGCTGCGCCTGCGGGTGCTGGTGCCTGCGGTGGAAAACAGCGTCTCGGGGTCGGCCATGCGCCCGCGCGACATCCTGCGCAGCCGCAAGGGCCTGACGGTGGAGGTGAACAACACCGACGCAGAGGGGCGCCTGATTCTGGCCGATGCACTGGCCTATGCCAGCGAGGAACCGGAGGCGACCATCATTTCGATGGCGACGCTGACAGGAGCGGCGCGGGTTGCGGTGGGGCCGGACCTTGCGCCCTTTTTCACCGATGATGCGGAAATGGCGGCGGCGATTGCGGCAGGGGCGGCGACGGGGTTTGATCCGGTCTGGCGCTTGCCGCTGTGGGACGCCTATGAGCCGATGATAGAGCCGGGCATCGCCGATCTGGACAATGCGCCAAGCGGCGGATTTGCCGGTGCGATCACGGCGGCGCTGTTCCTGCGCCGCTTTGTGGACAGCCCGCGTTACGCGCATTTCGACATTTACGGCCATGTTCCCGCTGATCTGCCGGCCCGGCCCAAGGGCGGGGCGGGACAGGGCGCACGGGCGCTGCTCTACGCCCTGCCGCAGATGCTCGATCTGTGATGGACCGCCGCAGCACGCCGTTTTCGGGCCGCTTTGCGCTGCCCTCGCTGCGCGGGCGGGTCGAGGCGACGCTGACCGAGGGCAAGGCGGGCAGTGTCCGCCTGCCGCTTGCCGACCTTCTGGCACATCCGGGCGGCGCACGGGACCGTCAGGTGCTGCTAGGCGATGCGGTGACGGTGATCGACCTGCAAGACGGCCACGCCTTTGTGCAGGCGGCCAAGGATGGCTATTGCGGCTGGCTGGCCGAAGATGCGATCGGCCCGCCGATGCAGCCGACCCATTGGGTAAGCGCGCGTTCGAGCCATCTTTACACCGCGCCCAAGGTGCAGGCGCCCGAGGTGGCGGCGCTGCCTTTCGGCGCGCGGCTGACGGTCCGCGCAAGCCGGGGCAGCTTTGCCGAAACGCCGTTCGGACATGTGCCGATGGCGCATCTGCGCAAACTGGAGGACAGGCCGCGCGATCCGGTGAGCGTGGCAGAGGGATTTCTGGGTGCGCCTTACCTGTGGGGCGGCAATTCGGCGGCGGGGCTGGATTGTTCGGGTCTGGTGCAGGCGGCGATGCTGGCCTGTGGCCTGCCCTGCCCCGGCGACAGCGACCAGCAGCAGGCCCTTGGCCAGCCATTGTCGGACGGGGCCGCGCTGGAGCGGGGGGATCTTTTGTTCTGGAAAGGCCATGTGGCCTGGGTCGCCGACAAGCGCCGGATCTTGCACGCGAATGGCCATACGATGAGCGTGACCTTTGAACCCATCGCTTCTGCCATCGCGCGTATTCTTGCACAGGATGGCGGCCCGGTGATTGCGCGGCGGCGTCTCGTGATGTCCTGACAGGCCTCCATCGCGCCTGATGCGGGGCGGAGGTTAATCGACTACGCAGGCTAATCGACAGGGCGGATCAGCTTGCGTTCCAGCACGCGCAGCACCTGCGCCAGATCGCCGCCGCGCCGCAGGATTTGTCCGTCCATCCCGACCACCGCATAGAGCCCCTGCCGCGTGCGCAGTTTGGGCCGTTTTTCGATCCGGTAGAGCGGGTTTTCGGCGGTCCGGCGGTAGATTTCGAAGACCGCAAGATCCCGCAGGGTCGAGATGCCATAATCGCGCCATTCCCCGAGGGCCACCATGCGCCCGTAAAGCGCAAGGATTGCAGACAATTCGCGCCGATCAAAACAGACCTGCTCGTGCAGGGTTGTGGCGAAGGGCAGGTGGCTCGGGGGTTGAACCGTCATATCCACAGCTTACCGCCCAGCGGGCGTAAATCAAGCCTGCTGGTGTTGCCGCAGTTCCACCATGAAAACACCCCGCCCCCGACGCATCTGCACCCGAATGCCGCCACAGCCCGCAGGCATATCAAGGGTCAGTAGCGAGTGAGGCCCGGGGGACGGATGTTGACTGCCCCCGCCCAGATGTCCGGCTTCCGGGCCGAGCCGATACGACAGAGAGCCCCCATCATTGCGATGGGGGCTTTTTAGTCAGGCAAAGCCCGCTGCCAGACGCAGCTCGCCGGTTTCCAGACCCCGCCAGTTGCGTTGCACCGCCGGAAGCCGCTTTTGCGCCATCGGATGCGCGGCATCCAGCGCGCCAAGCCGCACCAGCAGCGCGACGACCGCCGCTTCGGCAGCGCGGGTGCCGCCATCGGCGATTTTCAGGGCAAGCCCCAGTTTGCGGTCGGGAATCATCGCGACGAACACCGCCTCGGCCCCGGTCTTGATCGCCACGCGCCCGCCCATCGCGCGCATCAGTTCGGTGCAGGCGCGGCCCTCTCCGGCCACCATCTCGGGGTGGGTGGCCATTGCGTTACGCAGCCGCACCATCGCGCGCGCCCGCGCATCGCCACTGTCTTGCGCGGCGGCAAAAGCCTGCATGGCGCGCGCCAGTCCGGCCAGCGATGTGGCAAAGTTGGGGGCCGAGCAGCCATCGATCCCGAAGCCCGCGACCGTCTCGCCGCAGACCTCTTCCGTCGCCTGCCGGATCGCGCGTTGCAGCGGGTGGTCGGGGTCTACATATTCTGGTCCGGCCTTCATGTGCTTTGTCCATGTCACAAAGCCGCAATGCTTGCCCGAGCAGTTGTTGTGCAACTGGCAGGGTGCCTCGTCTGCGCGGATCAGGCGGTTGCGTTCGTCCCTGTCATAGGGTTCGTGCGCGCCGCAGCGCAGGTCGGATTCGCCCAGTCCGAGGCCCGCCAGCCAGCGCCCTGTCGCCTCGACATGCAGCGCCGCGCCCTGATGGCTGGCGCAGGCCAGCGCAAGCTGACGGTCGGTCAGACCCGCCGCATCGGCCGCGCCGCTTTCCAGCAGAGGCAGGGCCTGAATCATCTTGCAGGACGAGCGCGGGAAGATGATCGCATCGGGGTTGCCCCAGGACTCGACAACGCCTCCCTCGCCCCAGATCACCGCATGGCCCGCGTGGCAACTTTCCAGCCTGCCGCCGCGCCAGACCTCTACCAATGGCTGCGCGTGTGTCATCCCGTCCTCCGTCACAGATGCGCGATTTGTTGCCCATGGGGCTTTCGCGGATTGGCCTTTTTGCGTTAAAGGAGGGATATCGGGTTGAACGCCCCCATGCCAGATAAAAGCCGCAAGACAACAACGGCGGCAGACAGGGGGGAGGCAAAGGACAGCTTGGAGGCTGTAACTATTATGACATCCATCTTCGTGCGCACCGCACTTGGCGTTGGCATGGCCTTGGCCGCTGCGCCTGCCTTGGCACAGGAATCCACCAACCGCGTCGCCACCAAGACCGACTGGAGCGTGTTTACCGAGGCAAACCCAAAGGAATGCTGGGGCGTGTCCAGCCCCAAGGAAACCGTGAACAGCCGTGACGGCCAGCCGGTTTCGGTGCGCCGCGGCGATATTCTGCTGTTCGTGACCTTCCGCCCCGGTTCGGGCGCACGCGGCGAGATTTCCTTTACCGGGGGCTATCCCTTTGCCAATGGCTCTACCGTGAAGGTCGAGATCGACGGCCAGTCCTATGACCTGTTCGCCGATGGCGAATGGGCTTGGCCCGCCAGCGCCGAAGCCGATGCCGCCCTGCTGACAGCGATGAAGCGTGGCGCGACCGCCGTGCTGACCGGCGCCTCGGGTCGGGGAACGCAGACCAAGGATACCTTCAGCCTGCGCGGCTTTACCGCCGCGATGCAAGAGGCCGAGGCGCGCTGCAAGTAAGCCTGCGGTCCGCCGCCCTGATGCGCCCCGGAGCTTCCGGGGCGTTTTTCGTTTTCCGGCGATGCGGAGCGGCGAAGCCGCACACGCGAACGTTTTCGCTCGCCCGTCATGACCCGTTCCGTTTTGCGCCGAAATCCCTTATAGCAAAGCCTTGCCTTGCCAATGGAACCACCGATGACCCCGACTGCCCCCATCACTCAGGATGTGCTGACCCTGCCGCGCAAGCTGCCAGAGGGGGGGCCGACCAACATCGTCGGCCTGACGCGCGACCAGTTGCGCGAGGCGCTGATCGCCGCAGGCACGCCGGAAAAGCAGGCCAAAATGCGGCTGGGGCAGGTCTGGCAGTGGGTCTATCACTGGGGGGTGCGCGACTTTGCCCAGATGACCAATCTGGCCAAGGATTACCGTGCCCTGCTGGCCGAACATTTCACGATTGCCCTGCCCGAGGTGGTCAGCAAGCAGGTCTCGAGCGACGGCACCCGCAAGTATCTGGTGCGCATCGCGGGCGGGCATGAGGTAGAGGTGGTCTACATCCCCGAAACCGACCGCGGCACGCTGTGCATCTCGTCGCAGGTCGGCTGCACGCTCACCTGTTCGTTCTGCCACACCGGCACGCAGAAGCTGGTGCGCAACCTGACGGCGGGCGAGATTGTGGGTCAGGTCATGCTGGCGCGCGACGATCTGGGCGAATGGCCGGTGCAGGGCGCGCCCAAGGATGAAACGCGGCTGATCTCCAACATCGTTCTGATGGGCATGGGAGAGCCGCTCTATAACTTCGAGAATGTCCGCGACGCCATGAAGGTGGTGATGGACAACGAAGGCATCGCACTCGGTCGCCGCCGCATCACGCTGTCGACCAGCGGTGTGGTGCCGGAAATCGCCCGCACCGCCACCGAGATCGGCTGCCTGCTTGCGGTGTCGTTCCACGCCACCACCGACGAGGTGCGCGACCAGCTGGTGCCGATCAACAAGCGCTGGAACATCGCAACCCTGCTCGAGGCGCTGCGCGCCTATCCCGGCCTGTCGAACTCCGAGCGGATCACCTTTGAATATGTGATGCTGGACGGGGTGAATGACACCAAGGAAGATGCCTATCGTCTGGTCGAACTGTTGCGCGGGATTCCGGCCAAGGTGAACCTGATCCCGTTCAACGAATGGCCCGGTGCGCCCTACAAGCGATCAAGCGGCAACCGGATTCATACTTTTGCCGACATCATCCACAACGCAGGCTATGCCAGCCCGATCCGCACCCCGCGCGGCGAGGATATCATGGCGGCCTGCGGCCAGCTGAAATCGGCCACCGAGCGCGCGCGCAAATCATCGCGGGAGATTGCCGCCGAGGCAGGTCTTGCGCATGGGCAGTAACGGAAGGGCAAATTGCCGCGTTCCGGGTGCTGTCAAAATTTTTTGTAGCTTATTTGTGTTGCACGACATACCAGTCTGGCACCGCGCCTGCGCGGCCCAGACTGACAGACCTACCCCGCCCAAAGCCGCAAAAGGCCCCTGAATGACGATGATGCAGAACGACCTGGCGAAAGCCCAAGAGGCAAGCGCCAGAAAATGGGTGCCTTTGCTGGCCAAATACCGCGACCCTTCGACCGCGCGCTCCCTGTTCGAGTTGGCTGTGACGCTGGCGGGCTTTCTGGCCTTTTGGGGTGCGGCCTGGGCGGCGCTTTCTGTCAGCCCCTGGCTTGCCGTGGGGCTTGCGGTTCTGAATGGCTTCTGGCTGGTGCGCCTGTTCCTGATCCAGCATGATTGCGGGCATCAGTCCTTCTTTGCCAGCCGCGAGGTGAATGACTGGGTGGGGCGTGCCATCGGTGTTCTGACCCTGACACCCTATACAGTGTGGAAGCGCACCCATTCCATTCACCACGCCCATGCCGGAAATCTGGACCGGCGCGGGATTGGCGATGTGCTGACGCTGACCGTCGAGGAATACCACAAGCGGAGCTGGCTTGGCCGGCTGCTTTACCGCGCCTATCGTCACCCGCTGGTGATGTTCGGGATCGGTCCGGCCTATCTGTTCATGCTGGAATACCGCCTGCCCTTGGGGCTGATGACCGCCGGCTGGCGCTACTGGCTTTCGGCGATGGGCACCAACCTTGTTCTCGCAGCGCTGCTGGCGGGCCTGTACCTGCTGGGGGGCTGGCAGGTTCTGGCCTTTGTCTTTGCGCCGACCGTGGTGGCAGGGGCGACCATCGGGGTCTGGCTGTTCTTCGTGCAGCACCAGTTCGAGGAAACCTATTGGGATCAGGAAGCCGCATGGCAGGTGCATGATGCCGCGCTGCTGGGCAGTTCGCACTACAAGTTGCCGCAGCCCTTGCGCTGGATGACCGCGAATATCGGCATCCATCATGTGCATCACCTTTACAGCCGCATCCCCTTCTATCGCCTGTCGGAAATCCTGCGCGACTATCCCGCGCTGGCCGAGGCGCAGGTGCTGACACTGCGCGAAAGCCTGTCTTGCGCGCGCCTGCACCTGTGGGACGAGGCCGGTCGCCGTCTGGTCAGCTTCCGTGAAGGGCGTCAGGTCTGGGCGGCCCAGGCGGCTTAACACTGCTTTAACCATGGGCTGCCATGCTTGGCCCATGGATATGACAGAGATCACCCTGAAACTGCCCTCGGCGATGCTTGACGCATTGCGCCGCGTTGCCGCCGAGGATGACGTCACCCCCGGCCAGTTGGTCCGTGAGGCGATTGAGCGCGACCTGCGCCGCCGCGCCACAGCGAAGACGCCCGTCAGGGCGGATGAGCGGCTCGTCGCTCCCTTGCGGGCGCTCCTCGCCGGGGATTTCGCCTATGCGCGCACATGGCAAGACCTGCAGGCCCGCCTGTGTGCCAAAGGCTACCGCCTTGCCGAATCCGGGGGCGGCCTTGTGTTGATCTCGCACCCGGATGGCAACCGCATCTGCAAAGGTTCGGAACTGGGCCACAGCTATTCCGCCCTTCTGCGCAAGTTCCGGCAGCCTTTCCCCGGCCATTCCCGCGCGTGGCTGTTGCGTGTTCACGCAAATCCCCATTGACCGCGCCTGCTGTCCGGCCTTTCCTGCCGCCATGCACCTGCCCAACGCCACCGCCCGCCACCTGTTCCTGCATCACCATGCCTTGACCGAGCCGCGCGGCGGCCCAGCCAAGGGGGCCGGGCTTGCCGCGCTGATCGACCGGATCGGCTTTGTGCAGGTTGACAGCATCGCCTCGGTGGAGCGGGCGCATCACATGATCCTGTGGGCGCGCCGGCAAAATTATCGCCCCGCCGCGCTCAAACCCCTGCTGGAGCAGAATCGCGCCCTCTTCGAACATTGGACGCATGATGCCTCTATCCTGCCCGTCGCGCTGTTCCCGCAATGGAAGCACCGCTTTGCCCGCGATGCCCTGCGCCTGCAGACGCATTGGCAGCGCTGGTTCCGTGAAGGCTATACGGCACAGTTCGACAGCATCCTGAACCATATCGCGCAGAATGGCCCCGTCAGCAGCAGCGATGTCGGCAAGGACGAGCCGCGCAGCAAGGGCGGGTGGTGGGATTGGCATCCGTCGAAAACCGCGCTGGAATGGCTGTGGCGGACGGGGCAAATCTCTGTCACGCGCCGCGATGCCTTTCGCAAGGTTTATGACCTGACCGAGAACGTGATTCCCCCTGCGCTTTACAGTGCCGAGACGACGCCCGATCAGCATCTTGACTGGGCCTGCGCCTCGGCGCTCGGCAACCTCGGCTTTGCCGACGAGACAGAGATCGCCCGCTACTGGCATGCCGTCGACAAGCCCGCAGTGCAGGACTGGGTGCGCGCCGAACTGGCGGCGGACCGGCTGTTGCGCATCACGGTGGAGCAGGCCGATGGCACGCGGCGCAGCGCCCTTGCCCGCCCCGATCTGGCGGGCCGTGTCGCTGCCCTGCCCGATGCCCCCACCAGCCTGCGCATCCTGTCGCCGTTTGATCCTGCGCTGCGTGACCGCGCGCGCATCGAGCGGTTGTTCGGCTTTCATTACCGGATCGAGGTTTTCGTGCCCGAGCCCAAGCGCCAGTATGGCTATTACGTCTTTCCCGTGCTGGAAGGCACGCGGCTGATCGGGCGGCTGGATGCCCGCGCCGACCGCGCCGCCGCCACCCTGCGCATCCGCGCCTTCTGGCCCGAGCCGGGTATCAGCCTGACCAAGGCGCGGCTTGCGAAACTGGAAAGGGAACTGGCCCGTCTGGCCGACTTCAGCGCCTGCGCGATTTGCGACTACACCGCCGACTGGCAGCGCAGCCCCCTTAGCCCCGCGCGTTGAAATAGTCGTAGATCACCTGCGCCATCGCCTCGGATATGCCGTCGACCGCCGTCAGATCGGCCAGCCCCGCACGCGAGACGGCCTTGGCGCTGCCGAAATGCGCCAGAAGCGCCCGTTTGCGGGTCGCCCCCACCCCCGGAATATCATCGAGCGGGGTCGCCCCCACCGCCTTGGCGCGCTTGGCGACATGCGCGCCATTGGCCCAACGGTGCGCCTCGTCGCGCAGGCGCTGCACGAAATAGAGCACCGGATCGTTGCGCTGCAGTGCAAAGGGACGCTGGCCCGGACGGTGGAATTCTTCCTTGCCGGCGTCGCGGTCTATCCCCTTGGCGACCCCGATGAAGGGCACATCATCCACCCCCAGTTCCGCCATGATCTCGCTGACCGCCGAGACCTGCCCCGCGCCGCCGTCGATCAGCAGAAGATCTGGCCACATGCCCGAGTTCCGGTCGGGGTCTTCCTTGAGCAGCCGTTCGAAACGGCGGGTCAGCACCTCTTTCATCATGCCGAAGTCGTCCGAATTGGCTCCTGCAGCCGACTTGATGTTGAACTTGCGGTATTGCGATCTGAGGAAACCCTCTGGCCCCGCCACCACCATGCCGCCCACCGGGTCCGCGCCCTGGATATGCGCGTTGTCGTAAATCTCGATCCGCTGCGGCGGTGTCTCCAGATCGAAGGCCTCGGCCAGCCCGGCCAGCAGTTTGTTCTGCGTCGCGCCCTCGGCCATCTTGCGCGCCAGACTTTCGCGGGCGTTGCGGGTGGCGTTTTCGACCAGTTCCGCCTTTTCGCCGCGCAGGGGCACCGCAAGCTCTACCTTGCGCCCTGCCCGGTCTGACAGGGCCTGCACCACCAGATCTTCATCCTCGACCGGATGCGACAGCAGGATCAGCTTTGGCGGCTCCTTGTCATCATAGAACTGGGTCAAAAAGGCGGTCAGGATCTCCGCCTCCTCTGCCCCTGCCCCGGTGCGCGGGTAGAAGTCGCGGTTGCCCCAAGACTGGTTGGCGCGGATGAAGAACACCTGCACGCAGGCCTGCCCGCCCTCCAGATGCAGCGCCACGATATCCGCCTCGGCCACCCCGCGCGGGTTGATGCCCTGGGTCTGCTGCACCTGCGTCAGCGCGCGGATACGGTCTCGCAGGGCCGCCGCGCGTTCGAACTCCATCTCTTCCGAGGCCTTTGCCATCTCGGCGGCCAGATTGGCCTGCACCGTGGTGGTCTTGCCCTGCAGGAACCGCTCGGCATCGGCGACGAGCTGGCCATAGCCTTCGGGGCTGACCTTGCCCACACAAGGCGCGGCGCAGCGCTTTATCTGGTATTGCAGGCAAGGGCGCGTGCGCGATTCAAACATCGCATCGGTGCAGTTGCGCAGCAGGAACACCTTTTGCAACTGGTTCAGCGTGCGGTTCACCGCCCCCGCACTGGCGAAGGGGCCGAAATAGGCACCTTTTTCCGTCTTTTTCCCGCGATGCTTTTTGATCTGCGGATAGGCATGGGTTTTCGAGATCAGGATATTGGGGAAACTTTTGTCATCCCGCATCAAGACGTTGTAGCGCGGCTTCAACTGCTTGATCAGGTTCTGCTCGAGCAGAAGCGCCTCGACCTCGGTGCGGGTGGTGAGGAACATCATGCTTGCGGTTTCGAAGATCATCCGCGCGATGCGGGCCGAATGGCCGGTTCCGCGCGCGTAATTCGACACCCGCGCCTTGAGGTTGCGCGCCTTGCCCACATAGAGCACTTCGCCCTTGCTGTTGAGCATGCGATAGACCCCCGGCGAGGCGTCGAGCGTCTTGAGATAGCCCTGTATCACCGCCTGCCCGGTGGCAACGGCGCTTTGGCCCGCATCGGTCGGGGGGATCAGTTCGGTCACGCCGCCATCCTCTGAAACATCTGCATCCGAGTCATCGATTCTGCCCTATCGCTGCAATGATATCGCGCCTTGGGCAAGGGGGAAGAAGTCCACCGTTTCTGTGGATAAACCTGCGGAAAAACTTTGGCCGAGGCCGGATTTCCCTTGTTTTCCACCCATTTCGTTAACATGCACATTTTTTAGGCAGAAATGTAACCAACTGAAATACATGTATAAATTTTATTGCCTAGCGTAATTTCATTCAAAATCAGGGGGTTGTGTAACGGATGTGTGAATGGGCGCTCAAAAGTGGACAACTTTCGCCGCCTTTCGCGCCGCCTCACTCGACGCCAAGGACATCCGGCGTCTTCCAGCCCAGATGCTGCCCGCCATCGACCGCGATCATCTGCCCTGTGACCGCAGGCGAGTCGAGAAAGAAGCCCAGCGCCGCCGCGATATCTGACGGGTGCGCGCCGCGCCCCAGCACGGTGGCGGCGCGTTGCCGGGCGAAGTGATCTGCCGACTGCCGCCCCCCCTGCAAGGTCGGCCCCGGCCCGATCCCGTTCACCCGCACATGCGGCGCCAGCCCTTGCGCCGCCGTCTGCGTCAGCGCCCAGAGACCCATCTTGGCAATGGTATAGCTGGCAAATTCGGGCGTCAGCTTATGCACCCGCTGGTCGATCATGTTGACGACCAGCCCCTGCGCCAGAGGCTCGCCATTCTCGTCCGGCAGCGCCTTCGGGCATTGCGCGGCAAAGGCTTGCGTCAGCACAAAGGGCGCGCGCAGGTTGCTTTCCATCGCGCGGTCCCAGCTCGACCGCGTGCCGGTCTGCACCGTGTCATATTCAAAGATCGAGGCGTTGTTGACCAGCACGGTCAGCGGCCCCAGCGCCGCCGCCGCACGCGGGACCAGCGTTTCCACCTCGGCCTCGTTCAGCAGATCGGCGTGCAGCGCCACCGCTCGGCGGCCCATCGCCCCAATCTCGGCGACCACGGCGGCGGCCTCGGCTTCCGAGGCGGCGTAGTGAACGGCCACATCATGACCGCGCCCCGCCAGATACAGCGCCATCGCACGGCCAAGCCGTTTGCCCGCGCCGGTTACCAATGCCACCATCACTCAGCCCCTTTTTCCGCAGTCACAGCTTTTGCCGATGACATAGCGCCCGCAGGCGCGACACACAGGCCCCCGCCCCAAGGCTTTGCGTTTCATGCGGTCGAGCGCGGTGGGGAACACCACCTTTCCGATCATACCCACCAGCACCATGGCGAGCAGGAAGATGAGGATGATCTTGACCAGCATCTAGAGCCCGTAGCGCGCCCAGAGGGCACGTTCCTCGACGCTCGAGACGAAGGTATCGGTCATCGTCATCCCGAAACGCTGCAACAGGCTGCGCCGCTGGCCATAGGGGACAAACCGCACCTTGTCGCCGTAAAGTTCCTTCATCTTCGGCACCAGATGCCCGATTCCGTCGGTCAGCCCGTTTTCAACGCTGGCCTGACCCACCCAGATATCGGCGTTGAACAGGTCGGCATCGGGTTTGAGCCGAGCGCCGCGCCGTGCCTTGACCTGTGCGATGAAATTCTCGTGCAGCGGGGCAAGCATGGCATGGATGCGCGCCACATCTTCGGGACGTTCTGGCTTGAACGGATCGGCAAAGGATTTTGACCGCCCTGCGGTATGCACCCGCCGCTCGACCCCGTTCTTTGCCAAGAGTTCGTGCAGGCCGAAGCTGGCATAGATCACCCCGATGGACCCGACCAGCGAGGAGGGGTCAACCCAGATCCGATCGGCGGCCGTGGCCAGCCAATAGCCGCCGGAGGCCGCCACATCCTCGACAAAGCAATGCACCGGAACCCGCTTTTCGTCGGCCAGCCGCCGAATCCGCGCCGCGATCAGCGAGGACTGCACGGCCGAGCCTCCGGGCGAGTTGATGACCAATGCCACGGCGGCGGGTTTGCCACGGGAAAAGGCCCGCTCCAGCAAAGGGGCCAGCGCCTGATCCGACAGGCTGCGCCCGCCGGCGCCGATCGCGCCTTGCAAACGGATCACCGGCACGATGGGCGGTTTGGGAAGGAACGGGATGAGATGTTTCATGGCCCAGAGGTAAGTCGGACCCCGGCCCCGAACAAGGGCAAAGCGGCGTTTCGCCCTGCTTTAACCGTGACGCGCCCGCGTATAGGTTTGCGGCTTGTCGCGCGCCAGTTTGATATAGGCGAACACCCCCGTCAGAAAGCCGATGCCGGCAAGAAGGCTGGCCACGAGAATCTGGTTCTGGTCCCGAATATCCGCCGACAGGGCCAGATAGCCAAAAGCCCAGAAACCTGACCAGCTTATCACGCATACCAAGGCGACAAGTTTGTTCATTGCATCCTCCGGCCCAGCACGCGATCTCCTCAAGGCGGGTGGGCTGCGGCAAGAGTAGCGCTTTTCTCGGCCATGTCGCGACAATTCGTCGCTGCACTGCGGCACATTAGCCGTGCGGCGGGATGTGGGCGGCGGCCAGCAGATGGCCCGCGACGCGCAGCACCGACCCGGCAATCCGGTCGCCGCCGCAAAAGGGCGGCACGTCGCGGGTGAAGGTCGCCGCGAAATGATTGCCCGCAAAGGTAACGTGCAGGGTGTCAAAGCCGAAAAGCTGGCGGCTTTGCGCATATTGCGCCTTATAGGCCGCCTCTTTGGCGCAGAAGATTGCCTTTGCCTGCGCGCCGGTCATGCCGTCCCGCTCATCGGGGCGCAGGACCACATCCCACAGGGCCATGTCGAGCGGCGTATCCGCTTCCAGATCGATTCCGATGCCCCGGCAGAGGGTAGAGGGCAGCGCAACCGCGAGACAGTGGCTGTCTGTATGGGTGATGGAGCCTGTAACAGCCGGAGGCCATTGCGGCGCGCGGTCGGCACCCATCGGAATAGCCTGCGCCGCCACCTCGCCGATCGCTGCCATTGCCCTGCGGGCCGCCGCGCGCCCCGCAGCAAACTCGCGCAGGCGTGCCGGCACGGCGCCCGCAATGGCTTCGCCCGCCAGCAGCGGATGGTCCGCGCGCGGATCGGCGCGGCCAAGGCCCGCACCGGCGGGGACGATGCCCCGCAGCGCCGCCAGCAGGGCGGCGTCAGGCATCCACGCCCGCCCGCCCTGCCCGCATGGCCCGTCTGCGCGCCATCGCCTCGGCGCGGGCATCGGCCTGCGCTGCCAATCCGGCAGGCTTGACCGCCGGTGCGGCGGCGGGCCGGGGGCCATCGTCAAGATGGGCAGCGAGAGCTTGCAGCGTGGGAAAGCGGAAAATATCGGTGATCGAGAGTTTCGCCGCCCCCAACGCCTCGCGGATTTCGCGGTGGGCCTGCACGGCAAGCAAAGAATGCCCGCCCAGCGCAAAGAAGTTGTCCTTTGCGCCCACCTTCGGCACCCCCAGCACCCGCGCCCAGACGGCGGCGATCTGCGCTTCCACATCCGATGCGGGCGCCACGAAGCTGACCGGCTCCGCCCCACGCGCTTGCGGTACGGGCAGCGCCTTGCGGTCGAGCTTGCGGTTGGGGGTCAGCGGAAAGGCGTCAAGAGTCACGATATGCGCAGGCACCATATGTTCAGGCAAGACAGCGGCCAGTTCCGCACGCAATCCCGCCTCATGGGCGGTGCCGGTGACATAGCCCACCAGCCGCAGATCGCCGGGCGTGTCCTCGCGCGCCATCACGACGGCCTGCCGCACGCCGGGCTGCGCCTCCAGCACCGCCTCGATCTCGCCCAGTTCGATCCGGTAGCCGCGCAGCTTGACCTGATGGTCGGCGCGGCCCAGAAAGTCGATCTTTCCATCGGCCCTGCGCCGCACCAGATCGCCGGTGCGATACATGCGCGCGCCCCAAGGGCAGGCACGATCTGGCGTGACGAAAGGATCGGGCAGGAAACGTTCGGCGGTCAGATCATCGCGCCGCCAATAGCCGCGCGTCACCCCGTCGCCGCCGATCCACAATTCGCCCGGCGTGCCGACCGGCACAGGATCTTGTGTCTCGTCCAGCACATACATCTGCTGGTTGGGCAAAGGTGTGCCGATATTGACCACCGCTTCCCCTGCGCCAACCTCTTCGACCGAAGACCAGATCGTGGTTTCGGTCGGGCCATACATGTTGAGCAGGCGCGCCGAAGTCGCCGCCCGCAGGTCTTGCACCAAGGCCCCCGGCAGCGCCTCGCCGCCCACCATCACGGTTTTCACCCCGGCAAGGGCCGCCCGCGAGTCTTCGTTCAGGGCGATCATCCGGGCCATGCTGGGGGTGCATTGCAGGTGGGTGACCTTGTGCCGGATCAGTTGCGCCGCGATCGAGAAGTCATCCGCCTCGACCCCGCCGCCTGCATTGGCGCGGCGCACCACTTCGGCGAGGGGATAGAGCCCCTCCATCACCTGTTCGGGCGCGATGCCATAGTCGATGAGGCAGGCCACTTCACCCACGCCGATGCGTTTGAGTTGTTCGACCCGCGCCAGCGCGTCTTCCACCGTGCCGAACAGGCCCGAATCCTCGAAATAGCGCTGGAAGGCGAAATCGAGGATCGCGTCATTCTCTTCGGCGCTCAGGCTGCGCAGGTCGATGTCCATCGGGTTGGTGACACCCTGCGGCTTCTTGAAGGCGGGGAAGGCCCAGGCATATTGCTTGACCAGACCGACCGCCGCGGCCAGATAGGCCTTCATCGGCGCTTCGGCCACGCGACGCACCTGTTCGCGGTCACGCCCGACATAAGTGTGCAACATCAAGGTGATGATGCCCGCCTGCGGGTCGTGGCCCGCCTTGGCGCGGGCCTCGCGGTAGAGCTTGATCTTGGCCGCCACCTCATCGACCGACTGGCCCAGAAGGTGGGTCAGCACATTGGCCCCCATCTCTCCGGCCTCGCGCCATGTTTCCGGATTTCCGGCGGTCGTCACCCAGATCGGCAGTTCCGCCGACACGGGGCGCGGCTGGCTGACCACGGTGAACATGCCGCCATCGGCCTTGGGGAAATCCACCCCTTCGCCGCGCCACAGCCTGCGCACCTGATCGGCCGCCTCATACATCGCGGCCTTGTTGCGGGGCGGCGTGTTTTCAGGTTTTAGAACGAAATCATCGGGTTGCCAGCCGCTTGCGATGGCAATCCCCGCGCGCCCGCCGGTCAGATTGTCGATCACCGCCCATTCCTCGGCGATGCGGGCGGGGTGGTGCAGCGGCACCACGCAAGACCCCGCGCGCACCCCGATGTTCTTGGTGACCGCGGCCACGGCGGCACCTGTCACCGAAGGGTTGGGATAGGGGCCGCCAAAGGCGTGGAAATGCCGCTCCGGCGTCCAGACGGCGACGAAGCCGTGGGTGTCGGCGAACTTGGCGCCTTCGAGCAAAAGCTCGTATTTCTTGGGGCCGACGCCATCGTCATTTCCCCAGTAATAGATTGAAAAGTCCATCTTTTCTGACGAAACGATGCGCCCGGACGAAACCAGCGCCCGGTTCTCGTCGGACGAGATCACCACCTTGAATCCGCGCGCCAAGGTCCAGAACAGTTCCAGCACGGAAATGTCGAAGGAAAGCGAGGTGACGGCCAGCCAGACGCCGGGTTCGGGGCCGATGCGCTGGTCCATGCCCGTGAAGAAATTGGCCACGTTGCGATGTTCGACCATCACTCCCTTGGGCCGTCCGGTGGAGCCGGATGTATAGATCATATAGGCCAGATCGGCGGGCCCCACACCAGATATGGGGTTGGTCTGGTCGGCCACGGGGATGCGCCCATCGGTATCAAGGCAGAGCGCCGCCACAGAAGACGGCAGGCCACGCGCCAGATCGGAGGTGGTGACGATCACCGGACAGGCGCTGTCTTCGATGAAAAGTGCCGTGCGATCAGAGGGATAGGCCGGGTCCATCGGCACATAGGCCCCACCCGCTTTTTGAATTGCCAAGGCGCCCACCAGCATGTCGAGACTGCGGCGGATGTGCAGGCCGACCAGAACCCCCGGCCCGACGCCCAGCCCGCGCAGCACATGCGCCACGCGGTTGGCGCGGGCGTTGAGCGCGGCATAGGTCAGCGTCACCGCCTCGAAACTCACCGCCGGAGCGTCGGGGGTGCGGTCGACCTGCGCCTCGAACGCCTGATGCACGCAGTATGCAGCGCGTGCGGCGAGCGTCTGGTTCACGTCATGCAGGACAGCATGACGTTCCTGCGGTGTCATGCGGGGCAGATCGGCAAACCTTTCGACCCGATCCGCCGCCTGAACGACGAAGGCGAGACGGTCGGCCAGCGCCCGCGCCTCGGCCTCGGACAGGCGGGAGAGATCGGCGAGCAGCGCCCCATCGGTCAGGGTGACCACCGTTCCTGCAACCGGCGCGCCGTGGCGCGAGACGCCCACCTGCGGCACCGCCAGATCGGCCAGCGCCACGTCACGCGTCATCAGGTCAAGCGCGAAGCCGGGGGCGGTGTCTGCCGAAAGCGCCGCCCGCGCCTCGGCCAGCGTGCCGCCGGTCGGCACCCGCACCGGCACCCAGTCGCTGACATAGCCGGGCAGGCCCGGCGACGTGGAAAGTGCCACATCGGGGCTGTCCTGCCCCGAGACATGGGCGAGGGCCACGGCCAGCGTTGCCGCATCGCCCGCAAGGTCGATCCGCAGCCAGCCCTGCCCGCCCCCCGTGCCTGCCACCACCAGAGGCGACAGCGCGGCAAGCCGCTTGCGGATCGCCGGTTCGGCGGGGGCCAGCGCGGCAAGCGCGGCGGTCAGCGCCTGCGCGTCGGTCAGGGGCGCGAGATCCTGCACCGTTTCGGGGCTGACGGGCAGGCCCCGGCTTTGGCAGGTCAGACGGTGCAGACGCACCGCGCCCGATCCGCAGGCCACCACCACGCCTTCGGGCGAGGCGGACAGCACCGTGCCGGGCAAGCCCGACCCCGCGACCACATCGGCGGCGCCGACGTTCAGCACGCCGAAAGAGCCTGCGATCTTGGCCGTGGTCAGCGGGTTCCAGTATCGGCCATGATCCAGCGCGCGCACCTGACGCGCCACCGCTTCGGCAGGGGCGGTGAAATCGAGCCGCCCGAAGGCTGCGGGGCGATCCGCGCGCGCGAACACCTGCCGCCGGGTGAAATCCTGCGGCTGCGGGCGCAGGCCGCTTTCCATCTGCGCCATCAGCGCCGAGAAACTTTCAAGCCCCGTCTCGAAACAGCAGGTGTTGAGCGAGAGCGCGGTTTCTGCCGGGGCGATGTCGAACAGGCGCTGTTCCAGAATGTCGCCTTCGTCGACGCCATCGGTCATCAGGTGCCATGTGATGCCGTGCTGCGCCTCGCCCGCCAGCAAGGCCCAGACGGGGGCGTTCAGGCCCGCATAGCGCGGCAGCGGCCCGTCATGGAAGTTGATCGCCCCCCGCGTGGCCAGCGCCCGCACGGATGCAGGCACCAGCGACAGGTTGGCGACCGACAGGAGCCAGTCGCAGGACGCGCCCGCCAGACGCGCGGCAAGCCCTGCGCCCGGCGCCTCGACGCGCAGGCCCGCGCCTTGCGCCCAAGTGCGCACCGCCGCGTCGCGTGTGACCACCGCCACCAGACGATGCCCGCGCGCCAGCCATGCCGCGCCGCAGGCCTGCGTCAGGCTTTCGTTGCCGATCAGAATCGCACTTTGACTCATCACACTCTCCTCGCCGCCGCTGCGGCCTCTCCCTGCGCCACGGGCCGGAACCCGGACAGCGCCCATGCCGCCGCATGGGCCGACATATCGCCAAGGTAATGCGCGGGATCGATGAAATCCTTGCGCTGAATCAACGCACGCGCGCGCCAGATCAGGCCGCCCGCCACATGCGCCGCCGTCGCGGCCAGCGCATAGGCGCGGCCATGCGATTTGGCGTAGTAATAGAGGCGCGAGTCGAGCCAGAAGCGGGGAATCCGCTGCCAGCCCTTCATTCCGGTGGAGGCAGAGCCGATATGCGCGACGCGGCTTTCGACCACGTAATCGGTGGGCCAGCCCGCCCGCGCCGCGCGCAGGCAAAGCTCGGTTTCCTCGAAATAGAGAAAGAAGGTTTCATCGAAGAGGCCGATCCGGTCGAGCACGCTGCGGCGCATCATCAGGCTGGCCCCCGCCAGCCAGTCGACCCGGCCCGTAACCTGCGGCAAGGGCGGGGCGACGATGGCGCGGCGCAGCAGGCGCGAGATCGGGCCGAACCGCGCGGCCTGTTCAAATTCCCCCGCGATGGAAGGAAAGCGGAAGGCGGTGTGGTGCGGCGTGCCATCCTCGCCGTGGATGTGGCTGCCGGCAAAGCCTGTGTCGGGGTGGTTTTCCAGATGGGCAAGCAGGGCGGCAATGGCATCCGGCGCGGGAAAGGCGTCGGAGTTCAGCAGATAGACGTAATCGGGCGGCGTGCCATCCGGCAGACCGGCGCGGATGCCGAAGTTGTTGCCCGCGCCAAAGCCGCCGTTGCGCCCCGATTGCAGCACCCGCACGCGGTGGGGGCCATGATCCCAGCCGCGCGCCGCGACTTCGGCGGCCATCACCTCGAAACTGCCATCGCCGGAGTCGTTGTCGACGATCACCAGCGCGCCCTCGATGCCGTGCATCGCGATCAGCGCGGCCTCGGCGGCGCGCAGGGTCATCTGCGCCGTCCGCCAGTTCAGGATGACCGTCAACACGCGGGCCATGCTATTCCGCCGCTGCGGCCAGCCACGCCACCGGCGCGGTGCCTTCTGCCGCTTCGATCACCGCGCGCAGGCGGGCGGACAGCACCCGCACATTCGGCTCCAGCACCATGCTGTCATGGTCGCCCGGCACCTCGATCACGTCCAGCGCCGGGGCGAATTGGCCCAGGTCATTGTCGGGGAACACGAATTCGCGTGCGGTGCTGACCCAGCGCCCGCCGGTCACCTGCCAGCGCCTGTCGAGCGCGGGGCGGAACAGCACGGTGGCCCCCTGACGCGGGGCCATCTGGTAGAGCGGCAGGGCGGCGCGGAAGGCGGCCTCGATCGCGGCGTTGTGGAAGGCGCCCTCGTCGGTGGTCTGCGCGCCTTGCGCGCGTTTCCATGCCTGTTTCTCGCGCCACCAGCGGGCGAAGAAAGCCGGCCCTTCGGCGCGCAGTTCGGCGGCGCGGATCATCAGCTTGTCCAGCTTGGACAGCTGGGGCCGCATCGGCACCGGCGTGTCGAGCAGCACGACCAGCGGCACCGCTTCTCCCTCTGCCTCGAGCTGGCGGGCGATTTCCCATGCGATCAGACCGCCGCCCGAGAAGCCACCCAAGAGATAGGGGCCAACGGGCTGCACCTGCCGCATTTCCGCGATGTAGTCGCGGGCGGCGGTGACGAAATCGGCATGCGGCTGCGCGTCGCCATAAAGACCGCGCGCCTGCAACCCGTAGAAGGGCCGGTCGCCGCCCAGAAGTTGTGCCAGATGGCGCAGGTTGAGCACATTGCCGAACATGCCCGCCACAAGGAAGAACGGCGTCTTGGCACCGCCATCGCCGCGCCCCTCGCCCTTGTGCATCGGCACGATATGGGTGAAGCGGCGCTGCGGCGCGCGCGGCTCTGCCGCACCGTCGGGCCCTGCCCCTTCCCCGCTGTCCTGCGGGCCGATCTGGTCTTCGATCAGACGCGCGCAGGCGGCGATGGTGGGGGCCTCGAACAGGACCGAGATCGGGAAGTCGACGCGGTAGGCCTTTTTGACCATCGCAAACAGGCGCACCGCAATCAGGCTGTGGCCGCCAAGGTCGAAGAAGCTGTCCTCGACCCCGACGCGGGCGACGCCCAAGAGGTCCTGCCAGAACCCCACAAGAGTGCGCTCGATGTCATTGCGTGGCTCTACATAGGCGCTGTCCAGATCGGGGCGCTCGAAACTGGTGCCTTCGCTGCGTGTCTCCTCCGCCACCGCCGCCGCGCGGATCAGCGCGGGCAGGTCGAGCGAGGAGACGATGATCTGGCTTTGCCCCAGCGCCACCGCGCGGCCAAAGGCCTCGGCCCCCTCCTCGGGGCGGATGCCTTGCGAGAAGGCATGCAGCAGGCGTTCCTCGGCGGGCGAGCTTGCGCGGGTCTGCACGGCATCCACCTCGAGGCCGCGCGGATCGGGGGGCGTCAGGCGCAGGCCGCCGTCCAGCCGGTGCATGGTGAAGCCTTCGACCTCGATGCAGACCTCGCCATCGGGCGTGGCGAGCGTCACGTCAAAGCTGGCGCTGCCGCGCGCCGCCGTATTGGCGGCGGCGTTGCGCATGTGGCTGACGATGCGGGCGGGCAGCGGGCGATAGACGCGCACCCGCGCATAAGAAACCGGCACCCAGAGCGCGTCGGGCGTGTAGCCGTCGATCAGCCCCATGGCCCAGCCCGTCGCAAGGTCCATCAGCGCGGGGTGGATGCGCCAGCCCTGATCGGGTTCGGCGGCAAAGGCGTCGGGCAAGGCCAGATGGGCCAAGCCCTCGCCCTGCCCCAGACTGCGCGAGGTCAGCACCCGCCAGCGCGGACCGAAATCGAGATGCGCCTCTTGCGGGCTGACCAGCCCCGCGCCCACCTCGGGCGCGGGCAGGCGCGAGGAAAGGGCCGCCACATCAAGCCGGGGCGCGGTCCCTGCCAAGGGCATCAGCCGCGCCGACGCATGCAGGAGCCAGCCGGTGCGGCCCTTGACCATCAGGCCCGAGTGCAATTCGAACCCGTAGCCTTCGTCGCTGCGCTGAAGGCGCGCGCGCACGGGGCGCGGTTCATCGCCCACATCCAGCGCGCGGAAGAAGGTCAGATCGCGGATCTCGAAAGCATCGCCTTCGCCCTGGGCGGCCCAAGCCTCGGCCATCACCTCCAGATAGCCGGTGCCGGGGATCAGCGCGGTGCCATCCTTGGTGCGGTGCCCGTCCAGCACCCAGCGGTCAAGCCCGTAGCGCGCATGGAACACACGGTTGCCGTCGCGGTCAAAGCCGGATTCGTCCAGCATTGGCGCTGCAAGCGGCACGCGCGGGGATTCCACCCGCCCCGCACGGTCGGCCAGCGCCTCGGCCGCCATCCCGACGCCCTGCCAGATGCCCCAGTTGAGCGCCACCACGCGGGTCTTGCCGCCCGCGCGGTGCTTGGCATAGGCGTTGAGGTATTCGTTGGCCGCCACATAGTCGATCTGCCCCGCCGGCCCCGTCACCGTGGAGGTGGAGGAGAACAGCACCAGAAGCGCGATGGACCCGTCGGGGAACAGACGTTCGAGCACCTGCGTGCCGTGGAGTTTGGGGGCGAAGACCTCTTCGACCTCGGCCGGGGTTTTCACCAGCAGCGGGCCGTCATCGACCACACCCGCCGCATGGATCACCGCATGAACGGGCCCAAAGCAGGTTTCGCCTGCCGTGCGGGCGGCCTGCATCTCATCGACATTGGCCACATCGGCGCGGGCGACCAGCACCGCGCCGCCCAAGGCCTCCAGCCGTTGCAGGGCAAGGATGCGCCGCGCCAGCGGATCGCCCGGCGCGGCCTTGGCCAGAACCGCGGGCCAGAGCCCGCGTTCCGGCAGGGGTCTGCGCGCGATCAGCGTGATCCTGACACCGAAGCGGCGGATCATATCTTCGGCCACGGTCAGGCCAATGCCACCAAAGCCGCCGGTGATCAGCACATGCGCGCCCGTGGGAAGCGTCAGCCCGCTTTCGGGCAGGGCCACCGGCTTTACCCCCGCCTGATAGCGCCGCCCCTTGCGCCATGCGGCGATGGCGGGCGTGTCGGACAGCACCTCTTCGAGCACCACTTCCGCCGGGGCATCCGGCCCCAGATCGAGCAGGCCGACCTGCACCCCCGGCACCTCGCGCGGGATCACGCGGGCGGGACCGAGGACCATCGCCTTTTCGGGATAGGCCAGCACCTCGTCCCGCACCCGCGCCGCGCCAGTGGTGAGCACGGTCAGCCGGATCGGGCGCGGCAGGTTTTCCTCGGCCAGTGCCTGACCGAGGAACATCAGCGCGTAGAAGCCCTGCTCGATGTTGCGGTGCAGGAAGCTGGAGCCGGGACGGAAGGTTTCGCGCGCGGTCACAAGCCAGCCATGCAGGATGCGCGACGGGGCCAGACCGCGCGCCACCAGATCGCGGATCAGCGCGTCATAGCCTTCGCGCCCGCGTTCGGGCGACAGGCGGTAGTCGCCCTGCGCGTCGCGGGCAAAGGCATCGCCTGCGCGGACCCGCACCACGCGGTGCCCCGCCTGCGCCAGACGGTCGGCCACCGATGCGCAAAGGCCGGTGTCATCGAGGAACACCAGCCATGTTTCCGGCGGGGCGTCGGGCAGGTCATCGACATCGAAACCCGCCGCCACGGGCCGCCACTGGGGCCGCCAGCCCCATGCCGACAGATCGTCGATACGGGCAGGCAGCGGCTGTTCCTCGGGCGTCTGACCAAGGGCGGGGGCGATGAAATAGGGTTTGCGCTGGAAAGCATAGCCCGGAAGCGGCACCCGCTGGCGCGGGGCGTCGCCCCAGATCTGGTCCCAGTCGATCGCCACCCCGCAGGCCCAGAGCCGCGCGAGGGTGACCATGTGCCATGCGTCATCCGCCATGCGCTGGTCGGGGTGGCGCAGGGCCGGAATCACCTGACCCGACGCAACCCCGTTTGCCTGCGCGAGCGAGGACAGCGCCCGCCCCGGCCCCATTTCCACATAGACCCGCCCCGGAGTGGCGGTCAGCGTGGCCATGCAGGCGCGGAAATGCACGGTGTTGCGCAGGTGCTGGACCCAGTATTCGGGGTCGGTCGCCTGCGCCGCCGTGAGTTCCGCGCCGGTGCGGTTGGAGATGATCGGGACATCGGGCGCATTGAGCGCGATAGAGCGCAGGTAGTCGCCGAAGCGCCGGAGGATCGGCTCCAGCATGGCGGAATGGGCGGCGATGTCGATGGCGATGCGCTGGGTCTCGATCCCCTCGGCGGCGAGGGAGGCGGCAAGGGTGGCGAGGGTGGCATCGGGGCCGGAGAGGACGCAGAGGTCGGGCGCATTGACCGAGGCGATGTCCAGTTGCGCCGTCGGACGGCGGGCCTGCCCCGTCGCCAGTGGTTCGGGAACCAGGGGCGCAGCACTGGCGGTCTCTGGCAGAGAATAGCCGAGGCGGGACAGGGTCTTGCGAAGGTTTTCCTCCGACAGCGGCACCGAGAGCATGCCGCCGGGCGCGATCGTATCAAACAGCGTGCCGCGCAGGTGGACGAGGCCGATGCAATCTTCGAAGGACATCACGCCCGCGAGGGCGGCGGCGGTGTTTTCGCCCATCGAATGGCCGACCAGCGCCGTCGGGGTCACGCCCCATGACTCGAAGAGTTTGGCCAGCGCGTATTCGGTGATCATGATGAGCGGCAGTTGCACCGAGGGGCGCTTGAGCGCCTCGGTCGCCGCCGCCTCGGCCCCCGGCGCGGGCAGCCAGAGCGCGCGGATGTCATAGTCGAGCTTCGGCTCCAGCACCGCAAGGCCGCGATCCATCCAGTCGGCGAAGACGGGTTCCGTCTCATACAGGTCGCGCGCCATGCCCGCATATTGCGCGCCGCCGCCGGGGAACATGAACACCACCTCGGGGTCGTCGCCCAGATGGTCATGGGTGAAGATCCGGCGCGGATCGCCGCTTTCCAGTATCTCGGCGGCTTGCGCATGGGTTTCGGCCACCAGCACGCGGCGCTTGTCAAAGGCGCGGCGGCCTTCCTTCAGCGTAAAGGCGACATCGGCGAGCGGCTGATCGGGGTTGGCGCGCAGATGCTGCGCAAGGCGGGTGCTGGCGGCATCGAGCGCGGATTTGCTGCGCGCCGACAGCACCAGCGGCTGGAAGGGCCAGTCGCTTTGCGCGGAAGCGGGGCGCGGCGGGGCCTCCTCCAGCACGGCATGGGCATTGGTGCCGCCGACGCCAAGGCTGTTGACCCCGGCGCGGCGCAGGGGCGCGGACCAAGGCGACAGGCGGTCATTCACGCGGAAGGGCGAGGTTTCGAAGTCGATGGCCGGATTGGGCGCTTCGTAGCCGAGGCTGGGCGGCAGTTCGCGGTGGTGCAGCGCCAGCGCCACCTTGATGAGGCTGGCCACCCCTGCGGCGGTGTCGAGATGGCCGATGTTGGTCTTGACGCTGCCGATGCGGCAATGGCCCACGGCATCGGTGGTTTCGCGGAAGGCGGCGGTAAGGGCCGCCACCTCGATCGGGTCGCCCAGATAGGTGCCGGTGCCGTGACATTCGACGTAGGTGACGGTGTCGGCGCTGACCCCCGCCACCGCCTGCGCCTCGGCGATGCAGCGGGCCTGACCGTCGACCGAGGGGGCGAGATAGCCCGCCTTGGCCGCGCCGTCATTGTTCACCGCAGAACCCTTGATGATGGCCCAGATGTGGTCGCCATCGCGCACCGCATCCGCTGCGCGGCGCAGCACGACGCAGCCCGCGCCCGAGCCGAAGACGGTGCCTTGCGCGCGGTGGTCGAAGGCGTGGCAATGGCCATCGGGCGACAGGATTTCGCCTTCGGTATAGAGATAGCCGCGCGCATGGGGCAGTTCGATGGTGACGCCCCCCGCAAGAGCCATGTCACATTCGCCATTGAGCAGCGCCTGCGCCGCGTAATGCACCGCCACGAGGCTGGTGGAACAGGCGGTCTGCACATTGATGCTCGGCCCCTTGAGGTCGAGGATATGGCTGACGCGGGTGGCCAGAAAATCCTTGTCATTGCCGGTATGGCGCAGAAGGAACATGCCGGTCTGATCGACCAGATCGCGGTGCGAGCAGAGGTTGAAGTAGAAATACGACCCCATGCCGCAGCCCGCCCAGACCCCGATGGGGCCGGAAAACCGCTCTGGCGGGTGGCCCGCGTTCTCAAGTGCCTCCCATGCCACTTCGAGGAACTGGCGGTGCTGGGGGTCGAGGATGGCGGCTTCTTTGGGGGAAAAGCCGAAAAACTCGGCGTCGAACTGTTCGAACCCGTCAAGCAGCGCGGCGGCGGGCACGTAATTGGGGCGCGCCAGACGTGCGGGCGATTCCCCTGCTGCCAGCAGGGTGGCTTCGTCGAGCACCTTGATCGACTCGATCCCGCCGCGCAGATTCTGCCAATAGGTCGAAATATCGTCCGCGCCCGGAAGATGCGCCGCCATGCCGACAATCGCGATGTCGGTGTCTGAAAGATCGGGCGGGATCAGGGAATCGGGCATCAGGAAAAACACTCGGCAGACAATCAAGACCCGTTTGGTATGTAGCAAACTTGGCTAAAATAAGGAACCGGGGCTGACTTATTCCTGCCCGAAGGGGTCCGGTTTCGGGCGGTCCGGGGTCACAATCCAGTGATAGATGCCGAGGACCTGTTCGGCCTTGCGTTCCCATGTGAACAGCGCCTGCACCCGCGCGCGGGCAGCCTCGCCCTTGGCAGCAACCTCGGCGGGGTGATCGACGCACCACGCCAGACGCGCGGCCAGCCCCGCGATCACGCCCGCGCGCCCCGTGATCGGCACCTTCCAGCCGGTCGCATCGGTGACCAGTTCGGCGGGGCCGGCGTAGTCGACGACAACCGGCGCAAGGCCCAGCGCCATCGCCTCGAGCACCACACCGCCGCCGAATTCGCGGATGGAAGGAAAGGCCAGAAGCTGGCAGCGGGCGGCAATGTCCTGCACCTCGGCATGCGCCTTCCAGCCGTGGAAGATCACCCCGCCTCCGAACTCTGCCGCCTGCGCGCGCAAGGGGGCCATCATGTCACCATCGCCGATGATCTCGAGCACCAGCCTGCCGTCGCGCAAGAGGGGGGCGGCAGCGGCGATCAGCATGTCGACCCCCTTGAGCGGCACCAGACGCCCGATGAAACAGGCGCGCATCGGCCCCGGCCCGCCATGCAGCGCCCGCGCATTGAACCGCGCGGGGTCAATCGCATTCTCGGGCAGGTAGATCACCCTGTCATGGTGGCGCGCGGGAATGTCGCGCAGGGTCTGGCGCGATCCGGCCAGTATGGCATCGGCGCGCAAGGTGGACCGCCGCCCCGGCAGCGCGCGGTAGAGGCCCCGCACCTTTGACAGCCATTCGCGCTCGCGCTTCATCTCGGCCTCGAAGCCTTTGGGCCAAGGCACGCCGCCGTTGATCGGCCCCAGCACGAATGGCACCCCTGCGGCACGGCACTTCGCCGCAATCGGGCTTTGCTGCACAGGAGACAGCGGGGTGATGCGGTGCACCACATCATAGCGCCCGGCGCGGATGTCCGGACCGAACCGCTTCCAGACCAGATGTTCGAAATAGGGATAGCTGATCGTTGCCACCGCCTGCTGGATCGTCCAGCCGCCGCGCCCGCCCGACAGGAAGGTGCCCAGCTTCCAAAGGGGCCCTGCCAGCGCCTCGGAATCGATGGCGGTAAAGTCGCGCCCCTCGACCAGCCCCGCGCGCAGGAAGGCGTCGCGGTTGCGCACCTGCGTCACCACATGCACATCGGCCACCTCGGCCAGCGCACGGGCCAGCGACCAGCCCACCAGCGGCACCGACACCCATTCGGGGTTTGCCGCCTCGGCCAGCAGAAGGACGCGCAGGCGGCGCGTCACAGCACGGTCCGCCCTGGTTGCAACTGTGCCGCGGCAGGCAGATGACCGGACTTCCAGCGGGCGCGCAACGCCTCGGCATAGCCCAGCACCGCCCCTGCCATCAGCCATGTGAAGGGAATCTGCGTGTCATTGGGCAGAAGATCCACCAGATTGACCGCAAGGATCAGTGCCACGGCGCAGGCGAAGGGGGAAAGCGCCGATCCGGGTTGGCGCAGCGCCTCGCGGGCGAGCAACAGGATCGGCAGCGCCAGCAGCCCGAATTCGGCGATGTAACCGGCCCAGCCGAAGGTGCCGAGCGTGATGATCCAGCCGCCATCGGCGATCACGTTGATCTGGCCCGTGATCGGGTCGTGCATCAGCCCCCGCCCGTAGAGCCCCCAGCCGAACCAGGGCCGCTCTGCCGCGCGGTCGAGCAGCAGTTCTTCGTTCAGGATACGGAATTGCAGCGAGGCCCCGCGTTCGGGGTTGAGGCCGAGCGCGAGGTTCAGGATGTCATCGACCGGCACCAGATGCAGGCCGCGCAGCAGCGGATAGGTGATGACCACCAGCACCATGAGCCCCGCCAGCAGCACCTGCATCCGCCGCGAAAGCAGCGTGACCATCGGCACCAGCAGCAGCGCATAGATGAGCGGCCCCGCGCTGCGGCAATAGAGCAGCACAACCAGAAGATAGAGCGCCAGTACCAGATAGCGCGGGCGCGCCGCGGCAGGACCGATGCGGAACAGCGTGACCGCCGCGATGAAGCACATCAGGGCAAAGAAGGCGACCCACAGCCCGTGCGGCATGAACACGAAAGGGCGGAATCCGCCAAAGCGGATGGCTTGGCTGAAATCATGCTGGAAGAAGCCGTAGACCCAGAGGTTCAACTGGGGCGAGATGCGCGCCTCGAGCAGCATGGGCAGCGAGTAGATCAGCCCCGCCACCACCAGTGCGACGACCAGCGCCCGCATGGCCTGTTCGCTGCCCAGAAAGCGGCGGCCCAGAAAGAAGGGGATCAGCGCGATGAACTGCGTGCCGACGACGGCCAGACTGTCATAGAGGCGCAAGGCGGGCAGCGTGCGTTCGGGAAACCAGATCGGGTCCGTGTTGGTCATCACCGTGGCAAAGGGGCTGATGAGGTAAAGCAGGATCAGCCCGCGCCCCAGCATCGCGTCGGGCCACAGCCCGAACCGCTTGCGCAGCAGGAACAGCACCGCCACCAGCGCCGCGAGGCTGCCCGCCGCGTATTTGTCGATATCCGGCACCAGCGGCAGATCGATCGCCACCACCGGAGGCAAGAGCATATAGGCCCCGAGGATGGTCCAGATCAGCGCGCGTGCCGGAGGCATTTTCGTGAAGAATATCCACGAAACCACCGGCCATATGGCCAGCATGAAAAAGGCGAGCGCGTTTCCTACGGGCATGGGGTCGGGGCGGGCATCCGTCTTGGGGTGGTGCGTCTGGTCAGGCGATAGCATGGAACGGCATGGCTGTCTTGGCATGACATGAGGGCAGCACCACGCCCGGAATGCGGCACACAAAGGGCGGGGGAAGGTGGCGCGCCGCCCTGTCCGCCCGCCCCTGCCCGGTGACCGCTTGCGAGCCGAGGCCGGAGCAGGGACCGGAGCCTGCCCGGAGGCCGGCCACAAACAGGCCGCTTCCCAAAGCCGCCATTTTCCTGTATGGCCCCGCCATCTGTGACGTGAGGCCCGCCCCCGGCCGCATGCAAAGGATTGGGGGGCGGCGGCAATGGGGCCGCCATGCAAAGGGAAGCCGCGGCAGGGGCCGTGGGTGCTTCCATATAGGGAACGATAGATGTTCAACGTGACTCGTAAATCCATCCAGTGGGGCAAAGAAACCCTGACACTGGAATCCGGCAAGGTTGCCCGTCAGGCCGACGGCTCGGTGATCGCCACCATGGGCGACACCTCTGTGATGGCCAACGTGACCTTTGCCAAGAAGGCAAAGCCGGGGCAAGACTTCTTCCCGCTGACCGTGCACTACCAGGAACGCTACTACGCCGCCGGCAAGATCCCGGGCGGCTTTTTCAAACGCGAAGCCCGTCCGAGCGAAAAGGAAACGCTGACCTCGCGTCTGATCGACCGTCCGATCCGCCCGCTGTTCGTCGAAGGCTTCAACCACGAGGTTCTGGTCATCGTGACCGTGCTGAGCCACGATCTGGTGAACGAGCCCGATATCCTTGCCATGATCGCTGCCTCGGCCGCGCTGACCGTTTCCGGCGTGCCGTTCATGGGCCCGATCGGCGCTGCGCGTGTCGGCTTTGTCAACGGCGAATACGTTCTGAACCCCGATGTCGAGGACATGCAGAACCTGCGTGCCAACCCGGACCAGCGTCTTGATCTGGTGATCGCGGGCACCAAGAACGCCGTGATGATGGTGGAATCCGAAGCCTATGAACTGACCGAAGCCGAGATGCTGGGCGCTGTGAAGTTCGGCCATGACGCGATGCAGCCGGTGATCGACCTGATCATCGACTTCGCCGAAGAAGCCGCCAAAGAGCCCTTCGACTTCCAGCCCGCCGATTATTCCGAGCTTTATGCCAAGGTCAAAGCGGCTGGCGAAGCGCAGATGCGCGCCGCCTTTGCGATCAAGGACAAGCAGGAGCGCAGCAACGCCATCGAAGCGGCGGTGCAGGCGATCAAGGACTCGCTGGGCGAGGAAGACTTGGCCGACGTCAACCTCGGCGCGTCGATCAAGAAGCTGGAATCCTCGATCCTGCGCGGCGACATCATCAACGGCGGCGCGCGCATTGACGGGCGCGACACCAAGACCGTGCGCCCGATCGTGTCGGAAACCGGCATCCTGCCGCGCACCCACGGCTCGGCCCTGTTCACCCGCGGCGAGACGCAAGGCCTGGTCGTGACCACGCTTGGCACCGGCGAAGATGAGCAGATCATCGACGCGCTGCACGGCAACAGCCGCTCGAACTTCCTGCTGCACTACAACTTCCCGCCCTACTCGGTTGGTGAAGTCGGCCGTTTCGGCCCGCCCGGACGCCGCGAGATCGGCCACGGCAAGCTGGCATGGCGTGCGCTGCAGGCCGTGCTGCCTGCGCCGACCGATTTCCCCTATACCATCCGCGTGGTGTCCGAGATCACCGAATCCAACGGGTCGTCCTCGATGGCATCGGTCTGCGGCGGTTCGCTGTCGATGATGGATGCGGGCGTTCCGCTGAAGGCGCCGGTGGCCGGTGTGGCGATGGGTCTGATCCTTGAGGATGATGGCCGCTATGCCGTGCTGACCGACATCCTTGGCGACGAGGATCACCTCGGCGACATGGACTTCAAGGTGGCTGGCACCGCGAACGGCATCACCAGCCTGCAGATGGACATCAAGATTGCCGGGATCACCCCGGAGATCATGGAGCAGGCGCTTGCGCAGGCGAAGGATGGCCGGCTGCACATTCTGGACGAGATGGCCAAGGCGCTGACCAGCGCACAGGCGTTCAGCCAGTATGCGCCCAAGATCGAGACCATGCAGATCCCGACCGACAAGATCCGTGAAGTGATCGGGTCGGGCGGCAAGGTGATCCGCGAGATCGTGGAAACCTCGGGTGCCAAGGTCGACATCAACGACGACGGGATCATCAAGATCGCATCGAGCGATGCTGCCGCCATCAAGCGCGCCTATGACATGATCTATTCGATCGTGGCCGAGCCGGAAGAAGGCCGCATCTACACCGGCAAGGTGGTGAAGCTGGTCGATTTCGGGGCTTTCGTGAACTTCTTCGGCAAGCGCGACGGTCTGGTGCACGTGTCTCAGATCGCCAACAAGCGCTTGAACCACCCGAACGAGATCCTGAAGGAAGGCCAGGAGGTCAAGGTCAAGCTGCTGGGCTTTGACGACCGTGGCAAGGTGCGCCTTGGCATGAAGATGGTCGATCAGGAAACCGGCGAGGAAATCGTCGAGAAGAAAGAGGAAGCGTCGGAAGCCTGAGCGCTCTGACACGCCCCGAGAACACGGAAAAGCCCCGGCCCCCGCGCCGGGGCTTTTTCTTTCGGGTGCAGGGTGCCGCACGGACATGAGGCAGAGACACGGGGCAACACATGCGCGTGATTTGGTCCGCTGCGGGTTCCTTTGAATCATATCTGTGGCAAACGTAGGCAAACACTTGCGAGGAATGATCTTTATGCCGATTGACCTGACGCGTCGCCTTTTCCTGTCCTCGTCGGCTGCGGTTCTGGCCAGTCCCGCGCTTGGCCAGACCAAGCGGAGCCTGAACACCTATGTGGTGCCGCCGGAACATGAGCCGGTGATCGTGCGCCTGCGCGATACGTTCGAACCCGGCTCGCTTCTGGTCGATCCGAATACCTTCTCGCTCTACTGGCTGCTGGAGCCACGCCGCGCGCTGCGCTTCATCGTGGGGGTCGGGCGCGGTGATCTCTATGAGGCGGGGCAGTTCACCGTGGGGGCCAAGAAGGAATGGCCAAGCTGGACCCCGACCAAGAGCATGATCGAGCGCAATCCCGATGCCTATGCGAAATGGGCCGACGGGATGCCGGGTGGCCCCGGCAACCCGCTGGGTGCGCGGGCGCTGTATCTGTTTGACGAACGGCGGGGCGACACCTTCCTGCGCATCCACGGCACGCCCGAGCCTTGGACAATTGGCTCGGCGGTGTCCAACGGCTGTGTGCGGCTGGTCAACGAGCATATCACCCAGCTTTACGACATGGTGCCGATTGGCGCGAATGTGACGCTGTATCCGAAGGTTGCCATTTCTTGACGGCGCGCGCCGGCCCCTTGCGGGGCCGGTGCAGGTTCAGGCGCTGCGGCTGGCAAGCCATGCGTTCAACCGCCACATCCCCCATGCGAGCGGGATCGCGGCAAATCCGCCGATGACATAGGCCAGCGGCTCGTCGGCGAAGCTTTCGAACATCTGGGTATAGGCATGGATGGCGGCAAAGGTGACGCCCGCGTTGAACAGCGCGCGGCGGTTGGTCTGCGCGGCCCATGCGATGACCGCGATCAGCGCGATGGCCCAGAGGATCGAATAGGCGTTGGCCGAAATCACGAAGGCATTGGCTTCGAACGCCTGACGCGCGGCGTCATATTCCTCATAGCTCATGTCGGTGGTCCAGTCGTAGCCCGGCCCCCAGATCGTCTGGCCCACCACATCGCCCCAGAGTGACCCGACAAGGGCGCAGAGGTTGGCGACGACAAAGCCGAGGGTGGCAAGGATGCGGCTGTGCCGCGCGCTGCGTTCGGGCAACCGGTTGCCCAGCCAGACCATCGCCACCACCAGCGCCGACATTTGCAGGATGCTGAGCGTGGGTTCGGGCGACATGAACACATAGGCCGCGTGGAAATAGCTGGTGCTGGTCGAAAGCATCTGCGCGAAAGGCACGATGGCAAGCGCCGTGACCAGCCGCACATCGGTGGCCCAGCCTGCGAGCGCCAGCAAGATTGCCGTGTAGGCATAGACTAGCGGCATCACCGCGCCACCGGCCTGCCATTGCTCGGTCAGCACGGCCAGACCGGACAGATGCAGCGCAAGACCCATGAGCAGGATCGCGCCCTGCACGAAGCGGGTCGTCAGCCCGCCGCGCAACAGCGCCCGCCCTGCAATCAGGGCCACCAGCGCCCCCGCCGGAAGCATGATGGTGGGGGCAAGATCGTAATACTTGTCCAGCAGCTCGATCCCCGCGCCGCCGATCAGCATGCCCGCCCCGATCAGCGCGGCGGCATTGCCGAACATCCGGTAAAGCTGCCCTGCCCGTGCGAGGATCAGCAGCCCTGCCCCCAGCAGGACCGACCCGAACACGGCAACCGCGGGCGCGCTTGCCAGCCAGAAGATGGTGCCCAGCGTGGCGGCAAGAATGCCCGCGCTGAGCAAACTGTTGATGCCGAGGGCCACCATCGCCTCACGCGCGCGGGCCTCGATGATGCGGGCCTGCTCCTCGGTAATGATGCCGTCAAGGGTAAGCTGTCTGGTATCGGCTAAACTGTGCATGTCACACTCCCATGAACACCGTTCAAAACCTATACCGCGCCCGTGAACGTCGTTCAAGCATTTCGACTTGAGACGCCGCGTCACTAGAGATAGATATGTTATATTATTACAAATGGAGTCGACATGACTGACCGTCTGCCCGTGACAGTTCTTTCCGGTTTTCTGGGGGCCGGAAAGACGACGCTGCTTAACCATGTGCTGAACAACCGTGACGGCCGGCGCGTGGCCGTGATCGTGAACGACATGAGCGAGGTGAACATCGACGCCGATCTGATCCGTGACGGGGCGGGCCTGTCGCGGACAGAGGAGAAACTGGTGGAAATGACCAATGGCTGCATCTGCTGCACCCTGCGGGATGATTTGCTGGTCGAGGTCCGCAGGCTGGCAGCCGAGGGGCGGTTCGACTATCTGCTGATCGAAAGCACCGGCATTGCCGAACCCCTGCCGGTGGCCGCCACCTTCGATTTCCGCGACGAGGCGGGCGACAGCCTGTCGGATGTGGCGCGGTTGGATACGATGGTGACGGTGGTCGACGCCATCAACCTGCTGCGCGATTTTTCCAGCCATGATTTCCTTGCCGACCGCGGCGAGGTGACGGGGGAGGGCGACACGCGCACGCTGGTGAACCTGCTGACCGACCAGATCGAATTTGCCAATGTGGTGATCTTGAACAAATGCCGCGATGCCGGGCCTGCGCGGGTGGATGCGGCGCGCAAGATCATCCGCGCGCTGAACCCTGATGCGCGGCTGATCGAGGCGGATCATTCCCGCGTGGACCCGCGGGCGATCTTTGGCACCGGGCTGTTCGATTTTGACCGCGCGCAGGAACATCCGCTTTGGGCCAAGGAGCTGTATGGCTTTGCCCATCACACACCGGAAACCGAGGAATACGGGATTTCTTCCTTTGTCTACCGTGCGCGCCGCCCGTTTGACCCTGCGCGCATCCATGCGGTTCTGAACGGCGATCTGCCGGGGGTGATCCGTGCCAAGGGGCATTTCTGGCTGGCGACACGCCCGAACTGGGTGGCCGAGTTTTCGCTGGCCGGAGCGGTGTCATCGGTGACGCCCTTGGGCGGCTGGTGGGCCTCGGTCCCGCGCGAGCGGTGGCCGACGCATCCCGACGCCTTGGCCGAGGTGGCGCGGCATTGGCAAGACCCGTGGGGCGACCGGCGCCAGGAGATCGTGTTCATCGGGGCAGGAATGGACCGCGCCGCGCTGACGGCGCGCCTTGATGCCGCCCTGATCGACGCGGCGGATTATACGCCCGCGCTTTGGGCCGGAATGGCCGATCCCTTCCCGCTGTGGCGTCGGCAGCAGGCGGCATGATGCGCAACCTGACCTCTCCCCGCGCGCGCTGGCGCAAAGGCAATGCAATGGCGGCGCACGACGGCCTGCCCCCGCCATTGCGGGCATGGGCGACGCAGGCGGCGCTGCCGTGGAGCCCTGCATCATTGCACAAGCTCTGGCTGCGGGCCTTGCGCGAGACGGGCTGCACAAAGGCCGCCCTGGCCCGCCTGTCTGCCGCCGAGGCTGCCAGCCTGCGGCGCGAGGCGGCGCAGGTCTGGGGCCGTGATTATCCGGCCTAGCAAAAGGCCCCGGACGGTTCCGGGGCCTTTCGCTGAACGTCACACCGTCACACGGGGCGTTTGGCAAAGCGCAGGTAGGGCAGCTTGATGTCAAGCTCGCCAAACTTTTCCTTGGCCTGCTCGTTGTTCAGCGACAGCGCGACAATCACATCCTGCCCCGGCACCCAGTTGGCGGGGGTGGCGACCGGAACACCATCGGTGGCCTGCACCGCATCGAGCGCGCGGAGGATTTCGGCGAAGTTGCGGCCCACCGACATCGGGTAGGTCATCGTCAGCCGCACCTTCTTGTCCGGCCCCACGATATAGACCGTGCGCACGGTGGCGGTGTTGGCGGGCGTGCGGCCTTCGGTCGGCAGGTAGTATTCGGCGGGCAGCATGTCATAGGCCTTGGCCACCGTCAGGCTGGTATCGTCGATGATCGGGAAGTCGGCGGGCGCGCCTGCAAACGCCTCGATGTCGCGCTTCCATTTGCCGTGGTCTTCCACCGAGTCGACCGAGACGCCGATCACCTTGGTGTTGCGCTTGGCAAATTCGCCCGCCAACTGCGCCACAGCGCCGAATTCCGTGGTGCAGACGGGGGTGAAGTCGCGCGGATGGCTGAAGATGATGGCATAGCTGTCGCCCAGCCAGTCGTGAAAACGGATCTCTCCGGCGGTCGAGTCGGCGGTGAAATCGGGGGCAATGTCATTGATGCGGATCGACATGGGACAACTCCTGATGTTGGTTGCCGCCAAGCTAGTGGGTTTGGAACAGAATTTCATCCCCCCGCGGTCTCTTGCGCGAAAAAGGGAAAAATCACCCAGCACAGCGCGGGCAGGCACCTGCTTTGTTCTGTTGCGCTGCGTGTTCGCAGGATGCGTCGCTTGCGCGGCCCCAAGCGCGGGAATGATCGAAACACGGCAGGCTTCCCGAAGGGCAGGTCGCAAAGATGCTTGCGCACGGGGCGGGGCGCGTCCACCCTGCGGTCAAATTCTTTTACGGGAGCAGAGCGATGCTGACAAAGCGCGATTTCTACATCAACGGCGAATGGGTCGCCCCGAAGACCCCCAGCGACCATCAGGTGATCAACCCGTCCAACGAAGAACCTTGCGCCGTGATCTCGCTGGGCGATCAGGCCGATACCGATGCCGCCGTCGCGGCGGCCAAGGCCGCGTTTCCGGCCTGGGCGGCGACGCCACCCGCCGAGCGCGCGCGTCTGGTGGCGGCCATCCTTGACCAGTATAACGCCCGCCTGCAGGAGTTCGCCGAAGCGATCTCGATGGAAATGGGCGCGCCGATTGATTTCGCGCTGCAGGAACAGGCGCCCTGCCTGCCCTGGCATACCGAAAACTTCCTCAAGGCATTCGAGCAGATCGAATGGGTGCGCCCGCTTGGCCCGCAGGCGCCGCGTTCGGCGGTCATCATGGAACCGATCGGGGTGGTCGGGCTCATCACCCCGTGGAACTGGCCGGTGAACCAGATTGCCCTGAAGGCGATTCCGGCGATGCTGGCGGGCTGCACCTGTGTGCTCAAGCCATCAGAGGAAAGCCCGCTGAATGCGATGCTGTTTGCCGAATTCTGCCATGATGCGGGGATTCCGCCGGGGGTGTTCAACCTTGTGAATGGCGACGGGGCGGGTGTGGGCAACCAGCTTTCCACCCATCCCGATGTCGAGATGATCTCCTTCACCGGATCGACGCGGGCGGGCAAGGCGATTTCCAAGGCCGCCGCCGAAACGCTGAAGCGGGTGACGCTGGAGTTGGGCGGCAAGGGCGCGAACCTGCTGTTTGCCGATGCCGATGACAAGGCGGTGGAACGGTCGGTGCGGCGGATGATGGAGAATACGGGGCAGTCGTGCAACGCCCCGTCGCGCCTGCTGGTGGAGCGCAGCGTTTACGAGCAGGCGGTGTCGCGCGCGGCCGAAGTGGCCAAGGCCATCAGCGTCGGCCCCGCGCATGAGGCAGGGCCGCATATCGGCCCCGTGGTCAACAAGCGCCAATGGGATCAGATTCAGGGCTATATCCAGAAGGGCATCGATGAGGGCGCGCGACTGGTCGCGGGGGGCCCCGGCCTGCCCGAAGGGTTCAACCGCGGCTTTTATGTCAAGCCGACCGTCTTTGCCGATGTGCGGCCCGGCATGACCATCGAGCGCGAAGAGATCTTTGGCCCGGTTCTGGCCATCCTGCCCTTTGACTCGGAGGAAGAGGCGGTGCGGATCGCCAATGACACGCCCTATGGTCTGACCAACTATGTCCAGACGGGCGATGCCCTGCGCGCCAACCGTCTGAGCCATGCGCTGAAATCCGGCATGGTCGAGATGAATGGCAAGTCGCGCGGCGCCGGCTCGTTCTTTGGCGGGGTCAAGCAATCGGGCCGCGCCCGCGAAGGCGGCATCTGGGGGCTGGAAGAGTTTCTCGAGGCCAAATCCGTTTCGGGCTATGATTTCACGCTCAGGGACGCGGCCGAGTAATCCGGCCACCCTGCCAGTCTGGAAGGCCCGGCACAGTCCGGGCCTTTTCCTTTCTGGCCGAGCGTGCCCATGCCGCGCCGCCTGCAATATTGGGGCTTGGCGCATGCAGGGGACTGCGGCAAGACTGCACCTGCGGGGCGTGCGGGGGATGGCGGCCCGCCGGAGGCCCGAGGCGCGTGCATTTTCTTTGAGACAAGCAATGTAATTCGGATTTACATACCCATATCAACGCGTGTGTCACAGTCCAGCGGAGGACAATATGGCTGATTTCAATGCGCAGATTCTCGAAAGCCAGAAGCAGGTGGCCGAGGCCCAAGCCAAGATCAGCGCGGTGACAAGCCGGATCGAGAGCGCGCGGCAGAGCCTCGATCAGGGCGAGGCCGCCATCGACATCGAAAACGCCACTCTGGAAGATGTGCACAAGCATGCCGAGGTGATGAACGCCAACATTGCCGAGCTGATCATGGGACTGGACGATGTGACATCGGCCTTTTCCAAGGATTTCGACGAGATGCGCTCGAAAACCGGAATGGAAAGTTTCATCGGGATTTTCAGCAGCGCAAAGTCCGAGGCCATGCGGCAAGAGCGGATGCGCACCGCCAGCATCGACGACAAGTTGCAAGATCTGATCGCCAAATCCGACGTGATCGTGAGATTGCTGCAAGGCCAGCTCGATCTTCTGAACAGCCAGAAGGCGCGGGTCGAGACGAACCTTTCTGCCACCTTGGCAGAGCGCGAGGCGACAGTGGCGACGCTGGAGGCGCTGCGCGCCGAGATTGCCGGACTGGACCCCACGATCATCGATCTGGAAAACCGGATCAGCGTCGAGCAGGACGCCGCCGCCCGCACGCGGCTGGAAACGCAATTGGCCGAGATCAACACCCGCTTCAACGCCTTGGTGCAGGACGAACAGGTGCAGCTGGCCAAAAGCCAGACGCTGGAGCGCTATATCGAAAAGGGCAAGACATGGATGGACAGCCTGCAGAATCAGGCGGCCACCCAGATGGTGCTGATCAACAAGCTGCAGACCGATACCAAGCAGCGGGTTGTCCTCTATGACGCGCTGTCCAGCAGTCTGAAAACCGCGCAACAGCAGGATGTGGCGCACCGCATCAACGAGATCGGCGTGAAAACCGACCAAGAGGCGCAGGCGGCGATGGCCGCAATCGGCTCGGCGACCAATGACCGTATGGCCGGGATGCTGGAGGCGCACGAGGGCCATATGGTCTTTGCCCGAAAGATCCTCGAGCAGAAGGCCAAGGCGGATGAGCGGTTCAACCGCCGCTTTGCCGCGATTGTCGAGAAACACGACAAGAACGCGTATGGGGAATAAGTGGCAAACGAGGTCAAGGCGCAGCTGACGAACGACCATACCGAGCTTTATGACACGCTGGTCGCGCGGCGCTATTTCGCCAAGTTCGACAATATCTCCGGCCATCTGGCCCGTGTCGCGGGCGAGTTGGAGCGCGAGGGCAGCCTGACCCGCACCGAGGCGCGGGTGCTGGGGCGCTATATCAGCGCCTTGGCCAGCACCTTTCGTGCGCTGTCCTGCAAATACCTGATGACGGGGCGGTCAGAGGTGGCACAGCGCCTGACCTTCGACCGCCACGAAAGCGGGTTTCCGGTCGCGCAAGAGCTGATGGTGATGGCCGTCGATGCCGCACAGGCGGGAAAGCATCTTTCGGGCAGCGCCTCGGTTGACGAGTTGAAGGACCGCATGATCCGCCGCATCGTGGGCGATCTGGCGCTGCCCACCGACCTGCAATTCGCGCTGTCGCAGCGGCTTTACCACGAGGCTCTGGCGCAAGGCGGCCTGTTTCTGGCCCGCAATGACCCCGATGCGCAGTGGATCGAGGACCGCAACGGCCGGCGTCACTATCTGGTGCATTGGGCGGTCTATGACACGCAGGTCAACCTGCCCGTGGTCTATCTGCTGGATCTGGAAGACAGCGGAAAACGCCCCCTGCCCTCCGATGACGGCCGCTGGCCCCGTGCCAAGCACCATCTGATGGCGCAATCGGTGGCGGGGCTGAAGCTGCTGACCATCGCGCAGGGCTTTGATACCGATTTCCCCACCCTGCACCCCAAGCGGTTGCGGCGCATCCATCTGGGGCCGATGTATTCGCACAGTTTCACTCTGCAATCGGGGCCGATCTCCGATGTGCTCGCCACCGCGCGCGCGCCCGAAGGGCAGGATTGGGCGCTGGTCTGGACGGTGGAGGATCTGCGCGCCGAACGCGTGGAGCAGGTCAGGGACGGCTGGTTCAGCACGGCAGAGCGGCAGATCTTCGCGCTCGACCCCTTTGCCGGCAAGGGGGCAGACACCGGCACCACGCGCATGGACCGCATGGTGGTGCTGCCCGAACAGCCCTATCAGGCCCTCGCGGAGCTGAACCCGCCGGGGTTTCGCGATGTCAGAAAGTTCGTTGTGGGGGCTGGCGGGCGCATCATCGCCACGCGCTAGGGGGCAATATGTCGACACGCGACACGATGGAACTGAAAGAGGAGACGATCCGCGCGCAGTATGACGCGGCGCTTGCCCTCTTGACCGGATTTGACCACGCGCCGCGCCTCGGCAAGGCGATGACACCCGACAGGGTGGAAGAGCGCTCGCCCGGGCTGGGCAGCCGTCCGCGGTTTCGGTCGACCACGCCCGGTCTGGTCACCCGCCCGACCGCGCGGCCCGGTGGCGTGCGCATCGTGGAGCGGGTCGAATCCGGCTCTGACGGTCTGCTCTCGCCCGCGCAAGCCTCGGTGCTGCATGCGCTGCGCCGCGCGCTTGCGATCGCGCTTGCCATGGGCGAGACCTTTGCCGCGCAATCGCCCTTGGGCGAGCTGAAAAAGGCCAATCTTGAAGGCCGCCTGCCCGACCTGCGCCGCGCCGAATTCACCGACCTTCTTGGTGCCGAAGCGTTGCTGTGCCTTTACACCTTTGCCAATGCGACCGCCTTCCTTCTGGCCCCGCATCTGGGCACCGCCAGCGTAGAGGTGGGCGCGGTGGATGAGGTGCTGACCGACAACGCCCCCCTCGCCCTGCAAGGCGCGCTGTGGGAGCTCGATCAGGACATTGCGCTGCATGCCAGCGACGACACGCGCCTTGCCGCCACCGTCGCCGCCTTTGCCGAAACGGTGATGGAAAAGGTCGCCCTGCGTGCCCAGACTGCCCCCCGCCTCGAGGCATTTACCGGCGCAAGCTGGAAGGTAGAGGCAGACGGGCTGACCATCGCGGGCTTCAAACCGGCCCGCGCTGCCAAAGGCGGCGCGCTGACGATGACCTTCAAGAAACCGCATGAGGTGGTGGGCAATCACATTGCCAAATACCAGTCGCTGCGGCTGGCCAAGATGCTGATGGCCTATGATTTTGAACGCCGCCTGAACCCTTTTGCGGAACTGGGCGGCTTTATCTTCACCTTCATGGGGGATGGCAAACCCGGCACCGGCAAGACCACGCTGATCCAGATGATGGCGGGACTTCTGAACGATTACTGCACGGTCGCGGGCTATCCGTTCCGCTATCAGAATTTCAGCATCGACCAGATCGACAGCTATCAGGGCAAATCCGGCCAGAACGCCAAGGCCTTTATCGATGCGGTGCTGGACCCTGCGGTGATCGGCTTCGGCACCATTGACGATATCGATCAGGTGGCGGGCAAGCGGGGGGACCGGCAATCGAGCGCGGGCCAGCAAGAGGTGACAGCTGTGTTCATGCAGGCCTTTGCGGGAGCTGGCACCGTGGTGCGCGGCAACTGCACCTTCGGCATGTTTTCCAACTTTCCCGAAAATGTGGATGATGCCCTGCGCCAGCGGGCGGGGGCGCGCTTTCTGGTCGACGGGCCGCAGACGCGCGAGGATTACATCGACATCCTGTCGCTGCTGCTGGGGAAGAACCATTCCATCCCCTTGGGAGACCACGATTTGTTCGCGGCACAGGAAATCAGGAAGGCCGTCGCCGCGAGTTTCGAGGGCCATTCCCGCCCGCATGAAGACGGGCTTGTCAAGGTCTGGGACAAGGTCACGGCAGAAATCGGGCCGCTGGACACCATCGCCAGGATCGGTCGCTATCTGAAGGCCATTCAGGAAGCCGACCCGCGTTTCACCGGCCGCGCCATCAAGAACATCACCGATGCGGTGAAGGTGCGGGCGATGGATTTCGAACTGCCCGATGACTGGATGGAAAAGCCGGACCTGTTCCTGTTCAAACCCTATGACGACAAGCTGGCGATGATCCGCAGCCTGATGACCCCGATCACGGTGGACATGGTGATCCAGGAGGTCAACCGTTACGCCGACAGCGAATTCCGCTATGCCGACAAATCGGACGAGGTGGCGATCGAAGGCATGCTGCGCGACTACCAGCGCAACGAGGAGGCTAAGCGGCGTTATCTGGAGGGCAAGGGGTGATGGCACACGAACCCGGCTGGGACGCAAAGGCAATCGCCCGGATCGCCAAAGAAAACCATGGCAGCACAACGGCAATGTTCGAGGCGCACAACTGGCCGGAGCGTGGCTCCAGGATGATGATTTCACAACAAAAGCACGTCAAAGAGCACTATGGCTCTGTCTTGGCCTTCGTTCAGCATCACGAAGGAAAGCAATGAAACGCCTCATCGAAAACGGCCTGATGTTTGGCAATCTGGTCGAGGTCAGCTCGCCCGCCCTTGTCGAGCGGTACAAACGGGCGATGAAGCATCTATGCGGGCGCGAGACGACGCTGCCGGATTTTCACATCGACATTTCCGGCTATTCGCCGGAAATCGGGGCGGAACTGGGGGATGATCTTTACCTCAACCCCAAGGGGGCCAACCGGCAATTCATCCTGCTGACCACGGCGCAAAAGAATGCGCCGTTGCTCAACTCGAAATTCTCGACCAGTCGCGGGATCATCCGGCAATTCATCGAAACAAACGAGGCGCAGCTTTTCGCGCTGACCGCGCGGGATGCGGTGGCGGGGTCCTTGCAGAACTCGGTCTATGAAATCTCGACGCCCGCCAAGCTCTTGGACATCCGCCGGATCACGGTCGAGGCGGATACCATCGGCGGGCACGTGGCGGATGCGGGCAAGCTGGCCGCCCTGATCGAGCGGTTCCGCACCGAGCCGGATGGCTGGCGCGATGATCTGCTGATCGCCGAGATGATCGGTCTTGCAAAGCGCACCGGAGATGTGACGCGGGTGCCGATCCATCTGCCGCAGATGGCCTTCGAGCAGCCGAATTTCTGGACCAGCCATTTTGGCGGGCTGTATGTGTTCCGCGATCTGCCCAGCCCGGCGCTGATTGCCGCGATGCCGCGCGAGAGTTTGGGCGCGGTGCCGATCTCGCAGGTGTTCGATCTGACCCAGCGCAACCAGGTTGCCGACTGGCTGGAGCGCAACCAGCTGGTCGAACCCATCGTGCAGGCGCGGGGGATGGATGCGGCGGCGGTGATCCGGCAGAAGATGGATTTCATTCTGGTGGAAGCGGCGGACCGGCTGGGGCTGGAAATCGGCGATGCGCGTCGCACGGAATTGCGCGCCCTCGCACATCGGCTGGGGGATGCCCTGCCGCCCGAGTTTCAGGGGCTTGCGGCGCTTTTGCGCTGGATCGAGGCGGGCGGACCTTGGCCGCGCATCACCAGCGAGCATCCGGCCTATTTCTACACGCTGCGGGCGCGCGCCCATAAGGACCGCGATCTGGTAAACATGCTGCTGTCGGAACTGGCCCCGCTGGATGTGCGCCAGATGTTCATCGTGCACAAAGAGCTGTTCTACGCCAGCTATGCCCACTGGTCGGAGCGCAAGCGCCGCTATGTCGCCGAGTTTCTGGTGCGGGAATATGTGGTCGACAAGCAGGGGGCGCGTGCGGCGCTGTTCGGCCCCGAACCCGGCATGGATGAACGCAGCCGCCCCGAGCCGCGCCCCGCGCGCGATCTGGGCCCGGTGGTCGGGCCTTGGGGCAAGGCACAGGGGCGACGGGCATGATCCTTGGCTGGGTCAGGCTGGCGGTCATCGGTTTTGCCGCCCTGACGGTGGTTTATCTGGTCATGCGGGTCTACCTGCGGTCCGTCCGGCGCGAGCGGCTGGAAAAGCGTTTCGACGCGGGCGGCATTGCGGGGGACCGTGCCGCCTATATCGAAAAGGGCATGGCCATTTATGACAGGGGCTTGAAGAAGCGGCTTCTGTGGCTCATCTACGTCGTCCCGGCCGTTGCTGTTGTGGTGACGCTCTACATCCTGAACTTTCAGTGAGGCGGCAATGCGTTATGTGAAATGGGGCTTCTGGCTGATGCTGGCGACGCTGGTGTTCGGCTTTTTGCACTACACCCTGCCGCAAACCGATATCGTGCGGATCGTCGGCACCGAGAACCGCCGCGTGGACATCGGGGACAACTCGATTTTCTGGAGCCGCGCCGAGGTGGGAATGGCCAATTCCACTTCGCGCGATGTGTTCTTCATCAATGCGGTCTACCCGAATGGCCGGACGATGGAATACCGCAACGAAGATACCGGCTGGGGCTGGCCGCCCTATTTCAAGATCAACAGTTTCGGCTTGCAGACACAGGCCAAGGAAGCGGTTTCGACCGACGCGGCCCCCGTATGGGTGGCCCTGCGCCATTATGGCTGGCGCAACCAGTTCTTCACCATCTTCCCGAATGCGGTGTCGATCAAGCGCGTGGCCGGTCCCGATGTGACGCTGATCCCTTGGCTGAACATCGTGATCCTGACCTTCCTTGCCTTTGTGCTGTTCATGATCCGGCGGGTCTGGCTGCAATTCCGCGAGCGCACCATCGACCCTGCGCTGGAGGACGTGGCCGAGACTTGGGATGCAGTCGATGCGCGGGCCGACGCAGCGCGCGACCGCGCCAAGGGGGTGTTTGGCAGCCTCTGGGCGTGGCTGGCAAGCTGGCGCAGCAAACCGCGCAAATGAAACCGCCGCGCGGCACGGGCCGCGCGGCGTCAAAGTTGGATGTGCGGTCTGCGCAGTCAGGCGCGCAGGGTGCCGCCCGTGGCTTTGGTCACCTTATCGATGACCTTGGCTGACACCGCCTCGATCTCGGCCTCGGTCAGCGTCTTGCCGGTGGGCTGGAGGCGCACGGTCAGGGCGATGGATTTCTTGCCTGCCCCCATCTGCGCCTCGGCCTTGTCACCGGTGAACTGGTCGAAGATGCGCACCGACTCGATCAGCGCCTTATCCGCCCCGAGCGCCGCATTCACCGCCGTAAGCGCTTCGACCGTGCTATCGACGACAAAGGCGAAATCGCGTTCCACCGCTTGCAGATCGCTGATCGCGAGCGCCGGACGGGTCGGGGTTTTTGTCTTGGGGAACGGGATGTTGGCGACCTGGATGGTAAAGGCCACCGCCGCGCCCTTGATGCCCATTTCGGCAAGCACCTTGGGGTGAACCTCGCCAAAGGTGGCCATGACATTGGGGCCAAGCCCGATCACGCCAGACCGCCCCGGATGCCACCACGGGGCCACCTTGCGGCTGATCTGGACCCGCGCGGGCGCGCCAAGCGCGGCCAGCACGGCCTCGACATCGGCCTTGGCATCGAACACATCCACCGGACGGCGGCTGCCATAGGGATCACGCGGGGCGCTGTGGCCGACAAGGAGGCCTGTGGCGTGCAGATGCTGCTCTCCGGGTTCGCCGCCAAAGAAGGTGGGGCCGATTTCGGCAAGCGCCAGATCCATGAAGCCGCGCGCCTGATTGCGGGCCGCGGCGCGCAGAAGGCCGGGCAGCAGGTCGGGGCGCAGATGGCTCATCTCCGAAGAAATCGGGTTGTCGATCCGCACGGCATCTGTGCCGCCGCCAAACAGCTTGGCCGCTGCTTCGTCGATGAAGCTGTAGGTCACGCATTCATTATAGCCCAAGGCCGCGATCGTGCGCCGCGCGATCCGCTCGCGCTGCTGCAGGGGCGTCAGGATGGGGCGCGGCACACCTGCCGCGACACGCGGCAGCGGTTTGCCCACCAGCTTGGTCAGCGACGCGACGCGCGCCACCTCTTCGACCAGATCGGCCTCACCCAGCACATCGGGTCGCCAGCTTGGCGGAGTGGCCATGTCACCTGCAAGGGTGAAGCCCAAGGCTTCCAGTGTGGCGCGCTGCTCGACCTCGGGGATATCCATGCCGACAAGGCTGATCACGCGGGCAGGGTCCAGCCGATAGCTGCGGGTGGTGTCCAGAGGCGCGCCGTCCTGCGCAAGATGGCTGGGCGTGCCGCCGCACAGGTCAAGCACCATCTGCGTAGCAAGGTCGAGCCCCGGCAGGGTGAAGGCCGGATCAACGCCGCGTTCAAAGCGGTAGCGCGCATCGGAGTTGATCCGCAGCGCGCGGCCCGTGGCGGCGATGGTGATCGGGTCCCACCACGCGGACTCAAGGAAGACATCGGTGGTTTCCGGCGTGCAGCCCGAAGCTTCTCCGCCCATGATCCCGGCGAGCGACTCGACCCCCGCATCGTCGGAAATCGCCATCATGCCTTCGCGCAATGCATAGGTCTTGCCATCCAGCGCCAGAAACGTCTCGTCGCCCTTGGCGGGATGGATCCGCAGCGCGCCCTTGACCTTGGCGGCGTCAAAAACGTGCAGCGGGCGGCCAAGACCGAAGGTGAAATAGTTGGTGATGTCGACAAGCGCCGAAATCGGACGCAGACCGATGGCCTTGAGCCGCTGCTGCAGCCAGTCGGGCGACGGGCCATTGGTGACGCCGCGGATAAGCCGTCCCGCGAAATGCGGGCACCCCTTGGCCTTCAGCGCGGGATCGATCCGGACCGCCACGGGGCAATCGAACTGCCCTTCGATCAGCGGAATATCCAGCGGCCGCAGAGTGCCAAGCCCGCGCGCGGCCAGATCGCGCGCAATGCCCCGCACCCCCAAAGCATCGGGCCGGTTCGGCGTGATCTTGATATGGATCATCGGGTCCACGGTGCCGGGGCGGTTCGAGGCAAGCCAATCGGTGAACTTGTCGCCCACCTCGCCCGAGGGCAATTCGATGATGCCGTTATGCTCGTCCGAAAGCTCCAGCTCCCGCTCCGACGCCATCATGCCGTGCGACTCAACGCCGCGGATCTTGCCGACGCCCAAGGTGGTGTCGATGCCCGGCACATAGTCGCCCGGTTTGCACAGCACCACCGTGATGCCCGCCCGTGCATTGGGCGCTCCGCAGACGATCTGCTTTTCGCCTTCATCCGTCAGCACGCGGCAGACGCGCAGACGGTCGGCATCGGGATGCTGCGTCGCTTCCAGCACCTTGGCGATGGTAAAGGGGGCCAGTTTGGCGGCGGGGTTCACCACCTCTTCCACTTCGAGACCCAGATCGGTCAGGGCATAGAGGATGTCATCAAGCGAAGCCTCGGTGTCGAGGTGGTCCTTGAGCCAGGAGAGGGTGAATTTCATCGCGTTCGTCCCTTGGATATCTTGGTTTCGGCCTTATCGCAAAGCCGCGCAGAGGGGAAGCGGCGCGGCGGGGGTTTCCGGGATGGAAACGGGTTGTCGCGCCACCAGCGTGCAGTTCGCCACAATCTTGCTGAACCGGTCCGCTAGACACAGGGGCATGATGGACCCGATGCTCACCAAACCCAAGAACCACAAGGCCAGACATTCCTGGCTTCTCATCCTGATGATCGGGATCGCCGCCCTGTGCTTTGTGCTTGCCGCACAAGGATTTCAGACCGTCGCGGAAATACTGGTGCAGCCGATCGAGCGCGGCTAGCGGCTCAGGCCGCCTGCCAGATCGGGCATGTCGAGCGCCGAGAATCCGTAATGGCGCAGCCAGCGCAGATCGGATTCGAAAAAGGCGCGCAGATCGGGGATGCCATATTTGAGCATGGCAATCCGGTCGATCCCCACCCCGAACGCAAAGCCCTGCCATTCATTCGGGTCCACGCCGGCCGCGGCCAGAACCTTGGGGTGCATCATGCCGGACCCGAGGATTTCCATCCACTTGTCGCCCTCGCCGATGCGAAGCTGGCCGCCGACGTTGGAGTAGCGGATATCGACCTCGGCCGAGGGTTCGGTGAAGGGGAAATGCGAGGCACGGAAGCGCAACTCTACCTTGTCCACCTCGAAGAAGGCGCGGCAGAACTCTTCCAGCGTCCACTTCAGGTTGGCCATGCTGATGTCGCGGTCGATGGCGATGCCTTCGACCTGATGGAACATCGGGGTGTGGGTCTGGTCCATGTCCATCCGGTAGACGCGGCCCGGGGCGATGACGCGCAGGGGAACGCCCTGATCCACCACCGCCCGGATCTGCACCGGGCTGGTGTGGGTGCGCAGCACGTGGGGCGGGCGCGGGTCGTTCGGGTCGCGGTGCATGAAGAAGGTGTCATGCTCTTGCCGGGCCGGATGCTCGGGGGGGATGTTGAGGGCGTCGAAGTTATACCAGTCGCTCTCGACCTGCGGGCCCTCGGCCACGGAAAAGCCCATGTCGGCGAAGATGGCGGTCAGCTCTTCCATCACCTGGCTGACGGGGTGGATGGTGCCGCGCGGGCGGGGGCGGGCAGGGAGCGTCACGTCCAGCCACTCGGCCCGCAGCCGGGCATCGAGGGCCGCGTCCGAGAGGGCGGCCTTGCGGGCGCGCAGGGCGGCGTCGATCTCGTCCCGCAGGAGGTTCATCGCGGCCCCTGCGGCCTTGCGTGCCTCGGGGTCCATCTTGCCAAGGGTGGCCATCAGGGCCGAAATCTCGCCCTTCTTGCCAAGGGCCGCCAGCCGGACCTCTTCCAGCGCGGCCTCGCTCGACGCCCCGGCCACGGCCTCGATATACTTGCCCCGAAGGTTGGTCAGGTCCATCTTGCTTCCCCTTGGATGATGCGGTTCTGGGTTAGCGGGACAGCGGCGCGGATGCAAGAGGCAGCCACTGTCCCCGCTGTGTTACACGCGCACGGCGCAAGCAAAATCAACGGGTTAGCCAACGGGGATTCATGTGTTGTTAAGACGTTTGCGAGGTTGGCCGCATGCGTGCGCGGTTCGGCCCTGCGTCTTGAACCCGCCCCGTGCGCCTGTCTGGCGCTTTCGCCGCCCGCGCGGCACCGCCTTGGCCGCGCGGACCGCGCAAGGGACTGTGCCGACACCGCCCGCAAGGGCGGCGCGCAACGGTTTGCCCCCCTGCCCCCCTGCCCCGCCAAGGCGCGGATCATGCGCCGGAGGGGACAGAGGCCCTGTCAGGCCATGCCTTCGGAGCGGGCCAGCAGTTCGCGGCCATAGTCGCTGGTCAGGGCGCGGCCGCGCAGGGCGGCGACATCGGCGGTTTCTACCACCCGCCCCGCCCGAAGCACCGCCAGACGGTCGCAGAGAAAGGACACGACCGGCAGATCATGGGTGACCAGCAGGAAGGTCAGCCCCTGTTCGGCACGCAGCCGTTTGAGAAGGTTCAGGATTTCGGCCTGCACCGAGACATCCAGCGCGCTGGTGGGTTCGTCGAGCAGCAAGACCTTGGGGGACAGCATCAGCGCACGGGCAATCGCCACGCGTTGCCGTTGCCCCCCTGACAACTGGTGCGGCAGCCGGAAGCGGAAGCGCCGCGCCAGCCCCACGGCATCGAGCATGGCCAGCACGCGGGCGTCGCGGTCGGGCAGGCCGTGGATGGCGAGCGGTTCGGACAGGGCATCATCGACGGTGCGGCGCGGGTGCAGGCTGCCGTAGGGGTCCTGAAACACCATCTGCACCTGCGCGGCCTGTGCGCGGCTGCGCGAGCGGGTGACGGGTTGCCCGCCCACCGTCATCTGCCCCGACCAGTCATCCACCTGACCGGACAGTGCCTTGAGGATGGTCGATTTGCCCGAGCCGCTTTCGCCCACGAGGGCAAAACTTTCGCCCTGCGCCACGGCAAAGCCGACGTTGTGCAGCACGGTCGAGGGGCCGTAGCGGACCGTCAGATCATCGACGCGGATCATGGGCGGGCCTCCTGTCCGACCCGCGCCAAGGCGGCACGGTCGAGCACCGGCAATTCGGAGCGGTCTTCGTCGAGCCGTGGCAGGCTGGCGATCAGCCCGCGTGTGTAGGGATGCGTTGCGGCATGCAGCGCGCCGGGGCCGATTTCTTCCACCACCTCGCCGTTGAACATCACCAGAATGCGGTCGCACCAGCGGGCCACCATGTTGAGGTCATGCGAAATCAGCATCAGGCCCATGCCGCGCCGCCGAACCAGATCATCCATGATCGACAGAACCTGTTCGCGCACCGAGACATCGAGGGCGCTTGTCGGCTCGTCGGCGATCATCAGATCAGGTTCCAGCACCACCATCATCGCGATCATCACGCGCTGGCCCATGCCGCCCGAGACCTCGTGCGGGAACAGCCGCGCCACGCGGTCGGGGTCGTCGATGCGCACCGCCTCGAGCGCGTCGCGCACCTTGGCGCGACGTGCGGCGGCAGAGAGGGAGGTGTGAAACTCCAGCGCCTCGGCAATCTGGTCGCCGATGCGGATCACGGGGTTCAGGCTGAACTTGGGGTCTTGCAGCACCATCGACATCCGCGCCCCGCGCAGCGCGCGGTAGTCTTTTTCCGACAGGGTGGTGAGGTCTATGCCGTCAAACTGCATCCGCTGCGCGGTGACACGCCCCGGGGGGGCGATGAGGCCCATCAGGGCGCGACCGGTCATCGACTTGCCCGAGCCGGATTCGCCCACGATGCCCAAGCGTTCGCGCCCCAGATCGAAGGAGAGGCCGCGCACCACCTCGACCCGCCCGCCCGAGGGGCGCGGGAAGCTGACCCGAAGGTCCTGAACCGAAAGCAGGGTCATGATTTGCTCCTTTGCCGTGGGTCGAGCACATCGCGCAGCCCGTCACCGAAGAGGCAGAACCCCAGTGACACGATGACGATGGCAAAGCCGGGCATGGTGGCGACCCACCATTGGTCGAGGATGAAGGCGCGGCCCTTGGAGATCATCGCGCCCCATTCGGGCAAGGGCGGCTGCGCGCCAAGGCCGAGGAAGCCCAGCCCTGCGGCGGTCAGGATGATGCCCGCCATGTCCAGCGTGACGCGGACGATGGTGGAGGACATGCAGAGCGGCAGGACGTGCAAGGCGATGACCCGCGCGTGGCTGGCCCCCTGCATCTGCACCGCGACGATGAAATCGGACCGCCGGAAGGTCAGCGTTTCGGCCCGCGCGATGCGGGCGTAGACGGGCCAGGCGGTGATGGCGATGGCGATGACGGCGTTCTCGATGCCGGGTCCGAGGGCGGCAACGAAGGCGAGGGCAAGGATCAGGCGGGGCATCGACAGGAAAATGTCGGTCAGCCCCATCATCACGCGGTCGACCCAGCCGCCGAAATAGCCCGACACCGCCCCGATGACGAGCCCGAGCGGAGCCGAGATCACCGCGACCAGCATCACGATGTAAAGGGTGATCCGCGCGCCGTGGATCACGCGCGACAGGATATCCCGCCCCAGTTCGTCGGTGCCCATCCAATGCGCGGCAGAGGGGGGCTGCAGGCGGTTGGTCAGCATCCCCTCGACGGGGGAATAGGGGGCGAGCCACGGCGCGAAGGCCGCGACGACCAGCAGCGCCACGATGATTGCCAGCCCGACCATCGCCAGCGGGTTGCGCGACAGATCGCGGGCGAGCCGCCATGCCTGCCCCGCCCGCGCCTGCGCGCGGGTTGCCGGGTCTTCGTCCATCAGCCAAGCGCGGGAAATCATGTGCGAGCCCTCGGGTCCAGCAGGCGGTAGAGCAGGTCTGACCCCTTGTTGATGCCGATGAACACCGCCCCGATGACGAGCGTGGCCCCCAGCACAGCGTTCATGTCGGCGTTCAGGAGGGCCGTGGTCAGGTAATTGCCGATCCCCGGCCAGGAGAACACGGTTTCGATCATGACCGATCCTTCCAGCAGGCCCGCGTAGGACAGGCCGATGACCGTCACCAGTTGCACGCGGATGGGGCGGAAGGCGTGGCGCCAGATGACCACCCGTTCGGGCACGCCCTTGACGCGGGCGGTGGTGATGTATTCCTGCCCCAGTTGTTCCAGCATGAAGCTGCGGGTCATGCGGGCGATGTAGGCGAGCGAGAAGAACCCGAGGATCGTGGCGGGCAGCACGATATGCGATGCCGCGCTGCGCAGCGCGGCCCAGTTGCCGGCGATCAGCGAGTCGACCAGGAGCAAGCCGGTGCGAACGGGGACCATGCCGTCGAGAAAGAGGTCGATCCGCCCCGGGCCGCCGACCCAGCGCAGCTTGGCGTAGAACAGCACCAGCCCCACCAGACCCAGCCAGAAGGCCGGAATGGCATAGCCCGCCAGACCGACCACGCGGATGACCTGATCCACCCATGTCCCCTGCCGCGCTGCCGCCAGCACGCCCATCGGCACACCCACCACAACGCCGATCAGGATGCCGATGGTGGCCATTTCCAGCGTTGCCGGAAATACGCGCGCAAGATCGCTCGCCACCGCGCGCCCTGTGGCGACGGATTGGCCCAGATCGCCCTGCACCACCGCGCCGACATAGCGGGCGAACTGCACGAGCAGCGGGTCGTCCAGCCCCATCGCGAGGCGCACGGCGTCATAGGTTTCCCTGCTTGCGCGGTCGCCCACCACGGCAAGCACCGGGTCGATCGGCACCACGCGGCCGATGACGAAGGTGATGGCCAGCAGCCCCAGAAAGGTCAGCGCCACGGTCAGAAGCACGCCGCCCGCAGCCAGCAGGCCACGGGCAAGGCGGGGTCCGGCATCACGCAGCGCGGCGGTCTGGTCGCCGGGCGTCAGGGTCTGGGTCATGGCAGAGGTTCCCGTTAATATTTTTTTTCACGTTATCAAAAATTTTTGACTTAGCAAAATTTTTTTACTAGCGTGAGTCGGGAAGGAGAGTGCCATGTCTCAACCCATGCGACAGCCTGACCCGGCCCCGCCGCTTGCCTTCGGCGGCCGCATCCGCGATTTGCGGCGCAAGGCGGGGCTGACGTTGCAGGTTCTGGCGGATCAGGCGGGCATCTCGGTCGGTTTCCTGTCACAGGTGGAGCGCGACAAGGCCACGCCCTCGCTTGCCACGCTGGCGGGTCTGGCGGCGGCGCTGGGGGTGGAGATCGACTGGTTCATCGCCACGCCGCGCCCGTCCGACAGCATCAGCCGTCATGGCGAGCGGCCCAGCTTTGCCATCGCCGACAGTTCCTTGCGCTATCAGCGGGTCAACAGCACCCTGCCCGGCGGCGTCCTGTCGTCGCTCATCATCGAAATCCCTGTCGGCTATGCCTCGGAAATCGCGGCCCATACCGGCGAGGAGCTGATCTATCTGCTGGAAGGCACCCTGCGCCAGACACTGGGCGATGCGGTGTTCGTGCTGCATCCCGGCGACAGCCTGCATTTCATGGGGGATACCCCGCATTCCTTTGCCAATATCGGGGAAACACCGGCCCGCCTGTTGTGGACCGGAACGTCGCCCCGCCTGATCGGACGATCCCCCGAAAGCCCGTAGCGGGGACAAGCTGCGGCACCCAACAGGAGAGACACATGTCCTTTCTTCGAACCACGCTGGCGGTCAGCCTGATCGCGCTGGCCACCGCTCCGGCCCTTGCGGCCACGCCCGACACCGCGCTGGTGATCGCGCAGAACATCGACGACATCGTGACCATTGACCCGGCCACCGCCTACGAGTTCAGCTCGGGCGAATATGTGACCAACACCTATGACCAGCTGGTGCGCTATGATGCGACCGACACCACCACGCTTTCCCCCGGACTGGCCGAAAGCTGGGAAGTCGACACGGCGGCGAAAACCGTGGTGTTCAAGCTGCGCGAGGGGGTGACGTTCCACTCTGGCAACCCGCTGCGCGGCGCCGATGTGGTGGGCAGCTGGAAGCGCGTTCTGGTGCTGAACAAGGCCCCCGCGTTCATTCTGGGCACGCTGGGCTGGACGGCGGAGAACATCGAGGAGATGGTGACCGCCGATGGCAATACGGTGACCGTGCGCTGGGAAGGCGATTTCGCGCCGTCTTTCGTGCTGAACGTGCTGGCGTCGCGCCCTGCGTCGATCGTCGATGTGGAAACCGCAATGGCGAATGCCACCGATGACGACATGGGCCACGCGTGGCTGAACGCCAACAGCGCAGGCACCGGCCCCTTCAAGCTCGCGCGGTTTGCCCCCGGCGAGGTGATGATGCTGGCGGCGAACCCCGACTATTTCGGCGGCGCGCCCAAGGTTGAACAGGTGCTGATCCGCCATGTAGCCGAAGCGGCCACCCAGCGCCTGCTGCTGGAATCGGGCGATGTGGACATGGCGAAAAACCTGTCGCCCGATCAGGTCGCGGGCCTTGCCGGCAATGCGGCGGTGAAGGTGGAAACCTATCCGCAGACCGCCGTGCACTGGATCTCGTTCAACCAGAAAACCGAGGCTTTGCAGAACCCTGCCCTGTGGGAAGCCGCCCGCTATCTGGTGGATTACCAAGGCATGGCCGACAGCTTCCTGAAGGGCCAGATGGACGTGCATCAGGCCTTCTGGCCCGAAGGCTTCCCCGGCGCGCTGACCGAGACGCCGTTCAGCTATGATCTGGAAAAGGCCAAGCAGATTCTGGCCGAAGGCGGCGTGACGACACCGTTGAAGATCGAACTGGATGTCATCAATTCCGCGCCCTTCACCGACATCGCGGCCTCGTTGCAGCAGACCTTCGCGCCTGCGGGGATCGACTTCGAGATCCTTCCGGGAACGGGGGCGCAGGTGATTACCAAGTATCGCGCGCGGACCCATCAGGGGATGCTGCTTTACTGGGGCCCCGACTTCATGGACCCGCATTCCAACGCCAAGGCCTTTGCCTATAACGCCGACAACTCGGATGACAAATACGTGTCCACCACCACATGGCGCAACGCGTGGATGCCGCCCGAGGAGATGAATGCCAAGACCTTGGCCGCGCTGTCGGAACAGGACGAGGACACGCGCAACCAGATGTATCTGGAGCTGCAGAAATCGGTTCAGGACGAGTCGCCCTTTGTCATCATGTTCCAGGCGATCAAGCAGGTGGCGATGGCCGAGAAGGTGCAGGGCTATGTCAACGGGGCCAGCGCCGACTTTGTCTTCTACCGTCTGGTGGAAAAGAACTGATCTGACACGAAGCGGGGCGGCATCTTGCCGCCCCGTGGCATCAAAATGACCCAAGGTATCGCCATGACTGATCCGACAGCCGTTTTCGCGGCTTTGCACCGTGCTGCGCAGGACGCCGCCGGAGCGCGCCTGTTCACTGTGACCGTGCTTGACCGCAAGGCAGACCTGGTCCGGCGTGCCTATACCTCGCACCCCGAGGACTATCCGGCGACCGGCACCAAACCGATGCGCTCCGACGCGTGGTCGGATGTGGTGATTGACGGCCAGCGCAGCTTTGTCGCCAATACGACGCCGGAATTTGCCATCTATTTCAACGATCACGCGCTGATCAACGCCTTGGGCTGCCATTCGGCGCTGAACATTCCGGTGACCGATGGCGGTCAGGTGGTGGGCACCGTGAACGTGCTGGATGTCGAGGGGCATTTCACGCCGGAACGGGTGGCGGTGCTGGAGGCGCTGGTGGCCAAGCACAAGGCGGACCTGCTGGCCGCGATTGCCAGCGTGCCGATGGAGAACCCCGCATGACACGGCTGGACCGTTTGCGCGCGAGGATGGAGGCGACGGGCACCGGACTTGTGGTGCTGGCCCCCGGAGCGCATATGCGCTGGCTGCTGGGCTTTGCGCCCCATCCGGACGAGCGCCCCTGCCTGTTGCTGGTGGGGCCGGAGCAGGCGGGCTTTGTCATGCCCGCGCTGAACGCCGCCGATGCGCGCCAGCACACCGACCTGCCGTTCTGGGACTGGGCCGATGCGACCGGCCCTGCGGCGGCGCTGGAGGCCGCGGTGCAGGCCATCGCGCCCAGCCCGCGCCGCGTGTCGCTGGACGAGTCGATGCGGACCGACCACGGGCTTCTGGTGCTGGACAGCCTGCCCAATGTGGCGCGCGGCTTTGCCAGCGACACCGTGGGCGCGCTGCGCATGGTCAAGGATGAGGCGGAACTGGCGGCCTTGGCCGAGAACGCCCGCATCGCCGATCTGGCGCAGGCGGCGGTGCGCGCGGCGATCCGGCCCGGCATGACCGAGGCCGACCTTGCAGATGTGGCGATGGCCACCTTTGCCGCGCATGGCGCGCGGTGCGAGTTCGTCATTGTGGGCGCGGGGGCCAATTCGGCCTTTCCGCATCACCACACCGGCAGCACCGTGCTGCGCACCGGCGATGCGATCGTGGTCGATATCGGCGCGCGCAAGGACGGGTATTACTCCGACATCACCCGCATGGCCGCTGTCGGCCACCTGCCCGAAGGCTATGCCGAGGTGCATGCGGTGGTGGATGCCGCGGTGCAGGCGGCGCTGGCGGCCATTCGCCCCGGTGTGGCTGCCCATGTGGTGGATGATGCCGCGCGCGGCGTGATCGTGGCGGCGGGGTATGGCGAGTATTTCACCCACCGCACCGGACACGGGCTCGGATCGGAAGTGCATGAGCCGCCCTATATGACCGCGACGAACACGATGCTGCTGGAAGAAGGCATGGTGTTCACCGTGGAGCCCGGCATCTACCTGCCGGGGCGCTTTGGCATCCGGCTGGAAGAGGTGGCCGTGGTCACCGCAACCGGCGCGCGCATTCTGTCGGGACTGCCGCGCGATGTGCATGTGGCGGGGTAAGGCGGCCTGCCCTGCCGCCCCGTGTGGCCCTTGAGCCGACCCGTGCGGGGCATGGACCTGAGCCCCGCACGGGCAAACCTGCCTGCACGGCTCCGGCGAGGGACGCAGGTTTCCGTGACGCCTCGACGGGCGGCCGAGCCTATTTCACCATGACGGATTTCAGGTAATCTTCCAAACTCGCCCGTTTCAGCGGTTTTGAGAGAACGTCATCCATATTCGCCTCAAGACAGGAGTCCCGTATGGCCTTATCGACATGTGCCGTCAGACCGACGATACGGGCCGGCTTGGTCGGGTTGGACCGGAAATAGGCCTGCGTCGCCTCTATCCCGTTCATATCGGGCATGCTGATATCCATAAACACCAGATCAAAGCCACCGGCCGCCAATAGCGTGAGGGCCTGTTTGCCGGACTCCGCTTCGGAAACCTTGCAACCCAGCAAAGTCAGTATCCGCGCCAGCATGCTGCGGTTGACCATATTGTCATCGACAACCAGCACCGAAAGCCCGAAGGACCCCAAGGCAGGACGCGGCGCAAGATCGGCCTTTGCGCGCGAGGCGCCGGCACCCAGATCCATGATGACGCGAAACGACGACCCACGACCGGGAACGCTGTCGATGCTGAGAACGCCGCCCATCCGGATCACGGCGCGGTTTACAAGAGACAGGCCGATCCCCGCCCCGTCTTCGATTTTGGTAAACTTCTCTTTGCCGGTTTCAAACTCTTTCAGAAGGCGTTCCTTCTGGCTCATATCGAAGCCGACCCCGGTGTCGCTGATATCGAGGTCAAGTCGCAGGCGACCATCATCGAGGGTGAATATGCCAAGATGGGCGTTCACCATGCCATTCGATGTAAACTTCAAGGCATTTCCGATAAGGTTCTGCACAATCTGGTGGAACAGATATTGATCGCCCACCGCATTTGCCGACAGCAGTCCGGTCTGGCTAAGGGTCAGAGTATTGCCGCGACGGACCGCGAAAGCCTTCATCTGGTCTATGACGCTTTTGACAAGTTCTGCGGGGTCGAATGTCTCTACCGGACTGTCCGACTGCAGGCGCGCTTCGAACTTGGTAAAATCAAGGGCGCGATTGACCTGATGCAGGGCTTCTTCGCTCGCCGTGGTGGCGATCTTGTGCAATGCGCGCAGTTCCTGGTCTTCGAAGCCGTGAAGGTCCATCAACTCCAGCGCCGAGATAACCCCGTGAAGGGGTGTGCGTATCTCATGGCTCATCGTGCTGAGGAAACGGCTTTTGGCCGCGTCCCGCGCGGAGGCCTGCTGCGCATTCGCATTTGCATCCTTGGCCTGCTTCATGGCCTGTTCGAGGCGGGTTCTATCGGTCCGGTCCGCAATCAGCACGACGTAGATAGCACCGTCCACGCTCCGCGATTGACCGATCCGCACATCCAGGGTCAATTCCTGTCCGGCGGGGGAAGTCTTTGCAATTCTGACGGATGTCAGTTTCGACTGCCGGTCAGGGTTCGCAAAAATGGCCTTGAAGGAATATTCCGGCAAGAGCGACGAGATATGCTTTACCTCGCCCAGAATATCCTTGCACGCCTTGTTCGTCTCGAGGACTTTTCCGTCGACATTGCAGATCAGCACACCATCTGCGGTGGCCTCGAGCACCTGCTGCAAGGTGACAGAATGTCTCGCGCCGCGAGACACGGATTCATTGAGATTGGTCAGACCTTGGGTGATTTTCGAGAAATGGTTATCTCTTGGCCGCACTTGCAGGTAGATAAGATGACTGTCTGCCAGATGCAGGGCAGTGAGGCTTGCACTATGCCGTTCGTGATCTTTGCCCAGAAGGCTTGCAGGCACACTGCCGCTGGTGCGCGCGGCATGCCGGGCAGCGCTTTTCAGGCGGTCATCAACAAAAACGCCGTCGAATAACTGTTTGAATTCCGAGTTGAACGAAATCACGGTGCAGTTGGGCTGAAGCACGGCGCAGGGATAGTTTTGAACCTGCACAAACGCTTCCACGAGTTTCAGGTCAACCATCGGTATTTTCTATCCGATAATATTCCCTGCCGGGAGCCGTGTTCTTGTTGAAATGCAGCTTTACCCGGCACATTCCATCGCCGGCTGCGATCGTTTTCTCCAATTCGACCTTTGCATATCCCTTGCATTGGGATGCGATGAAACCAAAGACATTCGATGTCATCATGCAGAGCGATTGTCGCCCCTCGACACGGCTGCCGAAAGGACATTTGTCGTTGAAAAACACCAGCGACGAGGCCGTGTCTTCTTCGATCCGGAAGCCGCCGTCGATCTTGGCTTTCAGGTCCACCAGAACAGGACCAAGCTCGGCGTCTTGCATCGGATGGTCCGGCCCGAAGCCCCGCTGCGTGTAGATTCTTTCGCCCATGAGCTGCCCGACAACGGTCACATAGCCTTCGGCATCCTGCAAACCGACGGTATCCTCCAAGAGGCCGGTCATGTCGCGGATCAGGTCAAGACAAAAGCTTTCGCGGTTCACATCGCACTCCTTGCTCGGCTACGCATCGATAACGGAATATTTTACGCGCAAGTTTCACCCGGCAAGGCACATTTCCAAAAAAGGCGCGCCGTGCCGGAATACGGCCGGATGTTCTTTGCTGCTGGCAGGTCTGGACACGACAGGAAACCGTGGGCCGAGGGTTTTGGCGGGTTGATGTAGTGGAACGGCCGTCCGTCTGGCGTTTTTAGACGGGGGGCCTGAGGTTTGCGTTAACGCAGACCGGCGCTTCGCAACGGGAAGGTCGGCACAACGCGGTCGTGCGGCCTGCGCCTGCACCGCAATGCCGCGCGGCGAAATTCCGAGAGATGCGGCCCATGCAAGCGCGCCCGCCCCCGAATGCAAAACGCCCACCCCTTTCGGGGCGGGCGCTGGCTCAACCGGAGCTGAAACCGCTTAGCGGCGCAGGCCGAGGCGGCCGATCAGCGAGGTGTAGCGGGCCTCGTCCTTGGCCTTCAGGTAGTCCAGCAGCTTGCGGCGCTGGGCAACCATCATGAGAAGGCCACGACGCGAGTGGTTGTCTTTCTTGTGGCCCTTGAAATGCTCGGTCAGGGTCGCGATGCGCGACGACAGGATCGCCACCTGAACTTCCGGCGAGCCGGTGTCGTTCTCTTTGGTCGCGTATTCCTTGATCAGGCGGGCTTTTTCTTCGACGGTGATCGACATCGGATGTCTCCTTAGGCAGAAGGGTGATGGTGCGAGCCGGGATGTCGTCCAGCAAGACCGTTGGCCCCCGGCATGCACCGGGGATGCGCGCGTATAGGGCAAAGCGCGGGCAAAGGGAAGCCCCGGCGCAGGGGCGCGACGCGGCTTGGGGCAGGTTTCCTGCGGGTTTCGCCATGATTCGCGCGAAAGGCGGCGACGGATTGGCGGCAAGACCCCGTTAACGAAGCCCGCAGATTCCCGCGCCGATCTCTGGGCGGGCGGGCCGATTCGTGCTAGCTCTGGACTCGCGGTTTTCGTTTGCAATCGGGGGTTTGCGCGAAAACCTGGTTAACGCGCCGGGGTGCGGCAGGTATGGGGTGTGGGTGATGCTGGCATTTCTTGCCATACTGGGGGCGTTCGGGGCGGGCTTTGTGGCCGACAGCCTGACGCGCGCATCGGAACCTTCGGACGAGGCGGACCCCGACACGCCGGACGACCCCGCAGGGGAAGAGGCGCTGCCCCCGCCCGGAGAAGACCTCGCGCTGGACTGGCTTTTCCCCGATGACGCACCCGAGGCGGAGCCGTTTGACGCACCGGAGGGTCTCGCGCCTGCCGGCACCCCTGCAGGAGCCGTTGTCGAAGGCATGCCGGTGTCGGATGACGTGCCGGAGCCAGCGCCGCTGCCGGTGCAACAGACGGGCGGCGCTGCGGCAGACATCCTCGGCGGCGGTGCGGCGGCAGACCGGCTGGCGGGCGGCGGCGGCGATGACCAGCTGACGGGCCGCGCGGGCGATGACCGGCTCTTTGGCGGCGCGGGGCGCGATTACCTCGATGGCGGCGAAGGCGATGACAGGCTGCTCGGCCACGGCGGGAATGACAGCCTGATCGGCGGCGCAGGCGATGACCTGCTGCGCGGGGGCCGCGGGGCCGACCATCTGGCGGGCTGCGAAGGCGATGACAGTCTGACCGGCGGCGGCGGGGCCGATACGCTGCTCGGCGGCGAAGGGCAGGACACGCTGGACGGCGGCATGGGCCGTGACTGGCTGGCGGGCGGCGCGGGGCATGACCTGCTGACCGGCGGCGGCGGGCAGGACACGCTGGACGGTGGCACGGGCGATGATACGCTGCGGGGGGGCTTTGACACGCGCAGCGACGCGGCAGCAGATTTCCTGAACGGCGGCGCCGGCGATGACACGCTCTGGACCGGCCCCGGCGATATCGCCACCGGCGGAGAGGGGGCCGACCACTTCCATCTGCAGGATTTTGCCCCCGGCCTGCCGCTGGCGCAGATCACCGATTACAACCCCGACGAAGATGAAATCCTCGTCCTCTACGATGCCGCCCTCCATCCGCAGCCCAGCCTGACCGCTGTCCCGGTCGAAGGCACGGCCGATATGACGCTGGCACTTGACGGTGTGGCGGTGGCGCTTATCCGCGATGCCGCAGGGCTTGACCTGTCGCTGATCCGCCTGCGCGCCGCCTGAACTCTGCGCCGCGTCTCAGACCCACGGCTGCGGCTGCTGGGCATAGCCGATGTAGAGCGGATGCTTGGGCTCCCCCGCGGCGGTCAGCCCCAGATGCCAGAGCGGCACTCCGGTGCCGCGCAACAGCGCGGCCACCGCCGCGCCGCGCCCCAGATAAAGCCCGTGCGCGCCCCAGGCACAGACCACCCGATGCGGCCGCCACGCCTCCACCGACGCCAGAATCGCCGCATCATTCCCCGGCCCCACCGGATCGGCCGCCGCCCGCATCACCCGGGGGTCGGTCGCACGATAGGCAAAAATGTTGACCACCCGAAAGCCGCCAAAGCCCAGGGCCCGCGCGCGCCGCTCGCAGCGCTCCACCGTGGGGTCGTTCTGCGCCTCGGTCGCGGTGGACGGGTTCAGCATCACGAACAGCGCCCGCGCCCCTGCCCCGTCCCAGATCCGCGTCAGCAGATAGCGATAGGTCTCGCAGGGCGAATACACCGCCTCCGACTCCGCATCGCCCTTCAGGTGCCGCCGCACCAGCTGTCCCGCCGCATCTTGCATTTGCTGCTTCCCCAAATACTCCCGCCGGAGGCTCCGCCATCTCCGCCCGGACCGCCGCCGGACCACCGGGCCATGGCAATGCCGCCGCGCGGGGCTCGATGCCCCGCGCGGCGGCACCCGGCTACAGGTTGAACACCCGGCTGGGGTGCAGCTCTCCGGCCTTGTAGATGCCGACCGCCACGGCGCGGCCCTGATGGCTGGCCCAGGCCTCTTCGCCCCAGTCCACGTCCGACGCGAACACCATGCCCGGATTGCCGTTGCGCAACCGCGCCGCCCCCTCCGGAGTGGCGGGCAGTTCGGGCAGATCGGCGAGGCCCAGTTCCAAGGGGCGCAACAGGGCGTCGATCTCGTCGCTGCGGGCAAGGCGTTCGATGTCTTCCATCGTCGCGGCACCCGCAGCCTCGAACGGGCCGGACCAGATGCGGCGCAGCCAGGCGACATGGCCAAGACAGCCCAGCGCCTGCCCCAGATCGCGCGCGATGGACCGCACATAGCCGCCCTTGCCGCAGATCATCTCCAGATCGACATGGTCGACATCGGGGCGGCCCAGCACCTCCAGCCGCTCCACCCGGAGGGGCCGCGCGACAAGGTCCATTTCCACCCCCTCGCGGGCCAGATCATAGGCGCGCTCGCCATCGACCTTGACCGCCGAGACCTGCGGCGGCACCTGCAGGATGTCGCCGCGAAAGGCGGCCAGGGCGGCCTCGATCTGCGCATCCGTGGGGCGCGCCTCGCGCGTTTCCAGCACCGCACCCGAGGCATCGTCGCTGCTGGTCGCCGCCCCGAAGGCCACGCGGAAATGATAGCATTTCATCCCGTCGGTGACATAGGGCACGGTCTTGGTCGCCTCGCCCAGCGCAATCGCCAGAACGCCGGTGGCGTCGGGGTCCAGCGTGCCGGCATGGCCCGCCTTTTGCGCCTGAAACGCCCATTTCACCTTGTTGACCACCGTGGTCGAGCCGACGCCCGCCGGTTTGTCGATGATGACCCAGCCGGAAACGGCGCGGCCCTTTTTCACACGGCCCATGGCTTCAGTTCCTGTTCACGACGGTGCCGACGATCGGCCCCATGGCAAAGCCGATGTCATTGCGGTGGATCGCGGGGGCGTAGAGCCGCGAGATCTTGCCATCGAAATAGAGTGCATCGGGCAGGCCCAGCGCATCGCGGAAGAAGCGGGCAAAGCGGTGGAAGTTGACCCGCCCGTCCGAAATGGCAAAGACCGCGCGGCTGCCATCGGCGCTGACGCCCACGCCGTTGCGGATATAGGTGCTGTCGCTGTCGGGGATCAGCCGCGGGTGCAGCGCGCCGTTCATCACCAGCATCGGCCCCGACTGGGTGGCATAGCGGCAGGCGGGCGGGCGCTGCGCGAAGGCGCGGCTTTCGATCACCGAAAAGCGGTCGCCGATGCAGAAGACGCCATTGGGCAGCAGGCCGAAGTTGCCCGGCCCTTCGCTGGTCACAATCTCCGAGCGTTCGACCCCGTCCTCGATCAGCAGGCCCACCGGAGCGCGGTTGGCGTGATACATGCCGGCGTTCATTGCAAAGCCGAGCGTCTTGCCCTCGGCGGCCAGTTGCGCATTGACCGCGCCAAAGCTGCCCAGATTGCCCTTGGGACCCGCGTGGAACAGGCGCAGGTCTTCGCCCGCCTGCACCTCGCAGGTGGTGAAGGCAGTGTCTTCAAAGGTCACCGTCTGGCAGGTGTTGGCCGCCGCCACCTGCGGCAGCAGGAGCGCGAAAAGGGCGGCAAGGCGCAGCATCCTAGACCGTCCCGCCGCGGGGGCTGTCGTCTTGCCCGTCCCCGTCATCGGGCGCGGCCAGATCCTGCACCACCTTGGGGTCGGCGAACAGGCGGCGGGTCTCGTCCAGACGGTCGAAGGTTTCATCGGGGCGGAAACGCAGGTCGGGCGCGTATTTCAGGGTAAGCTGCGACGCGACGCGGTGGCGCAGTTCGGCCTTGTTGCGGGCAAGGGCGGCAATCGCCTCTTCCACCGGGACGGACCCCATCAGCGGCATCACATAGACGGTGGCCACCTTGAGATCGGTCGAGCACGAGACTTCGCCCACGGTGATCGACATGCGGTTCAGGTCCGGATCATGGATCTCGGCGCGGTTGAGCACATCCGACAATGTGCGGCGGATGAGTTCGCCAACCCGAAGCTGGCGTTGATTGGGGCCATCGCCCGAGGAGGTGCGTTTGTTCGACATGGGGGGCATGTAAGCTGTTTTTGTCTGTCCCGCAACGGCGGGCTTTTGCGGCGCGCGGCAACAGGCTACACGGCTGTTGCGCAACAAGGGGGAAGTGCCATGCAGACCATGCCGGGAATCGTTGTCACCGGAGCTTCGGGCCGGATGGGGCAGATGCTGATCCGCACGATTGCCGCCTCGGGCAAGGCGCGGCTGGTCGGCTGTCTGGAGCGGCCGGGCCATGCGTGGCTGGGCCGCGATGTGGGCGAATGCATGGGCGGCGCGCCCTTGGGCGTGCGGGTCAGCGATGACCCGCTGGAGGCTTTTGCGCAGGCGCAGGGGGTGATCGACTTCACCGCCCCTGCCGCTACGGTGGAATTTGCGGCTTTGGCGGCGCAGGCTCGGGCGGTGCATGTGATCGGCACCACCGGGCTGGAGCCGGGCCATATCGCCGCGATCGAAGCCGCCGCACGGCATGCGGTGATCGTGCGGGCGGGGAACATGAGCCTTGGCGTGAACCTGCTGGTGCGGCTGACGCAGAAGGTGGCGCAGGCGCTGGACGCCGATTGGGACATCGAGGTGGTGGAGGCGCATCACCGGATGAAGGTGGATGCGCCTTCTGGCACCGCGCTGATGCTGGGGGCCGCCGCTGCGGAAGGGCGGGGCGTGACGCTCGATCAGGCGATGGTTTCGGGCCGCCACGGGATCACCGGCGCGCGCGAGCGGGGCAGCATCGGGTTTTCCGCGATTCGCGGCGGCGACATCGTGGGCGAGCATGACGTGATCTTTGCCGCCGATGGCGAGCGGATCGTGCTGCGCCATCTGGCGACGGACCGCGGTATCTTCGCGCGCGGTGCCCTGCGCGCGGTGCTGTGGGGGCAGGACCAGAAGCCCGGCCATTATGATATGATCGACGTTCTGGGCTTGTGATCGGGACCGAGTGAACCAAATCGCAAGGGTCTGCGTATAAGCCCTGGATTGACCATGAGGTTCCCATGCGCCGTCTTGTCCTCGCCCTGTGCCTGATCGCCCTGCCCGCCCTTGCTGCCGCAACGGCGGGTCTTGCCAACCCGCCCGGACCGGTCCGCGACAAGGCAACATTCCTTGCCCTCGTGCAGGACAGGGAATTGCGGATCGGGCTTTACAACCTGTCGCTGCGGGTGACGCCGGATGGCAAGATCACCGGATCGGCGCTGGGCTGGGGGATCAGCGGCAACTGGTCGTGGCAGGACGGGTATTTCTGCCGCGACATCGATTGGAGCGGCTATGTCGTGCCGTTCAATTGCCAGCTGGTCGAAGTGATCGACGCCAGCCGCCTGCGCTTCACATCGGACAAGGGCGCAGGGCAAACCGCGTCTTTCCGCCTGCGCTGAGGAGCCTCAGGCCGCGGGGTGCCGCGCGGCGCGGCGGAGAGGGTCTTGAGGCGGCCCGCCCGTCAGAAGTCGATGGCGAGGCCCTTTTTCTCCCAATCGCCGTAGCGGACGGGTTCCGGCCCCTTGCGGCCGCCGAGTTCGGGCGGCAGCGTCATCGCTTCGGCGTTCCGCCGACGCTCTTCCGCTTCGGCAAGGGCGCGCCGGGCGGCGGGGGGCAGGTCGGGGCTGTGCGCGGTATCGGTCATGGCGGCTTTCCTGTGCGTGTGGTTTGATATACGGCCTTTGCCAAGCGAGACAAGACACGAGGATGCCGCAGCATGAAGGCCGGAACCGAAAGCGTGACCGCACGCAGTGCCGCCGTGGGCATCCTGAACGCGGTTCTGGGCGAGGGGCTGATGCTGTCGCAGGTGGCGCTGCCCGAGGGGCTGGCGGGGCCGGATCGGGCGCGGGCCGAGCGGCTGGCGGTGCAGGTGCTGCGCCAGCTGGACCGGATCGACCGCGTGCTGCGCCCCCTTTTGCGCAAGGCTCCGCCGCTGGCGGTGCTGAACATCCTGCGGCTGGCGGTCTACGAGCGGGCCGAAGGTGCGGCGGCGCATGGGGTGGTGAACGAGGCGGTGACGCTGGCGCGGCGCGGCAAGCGCACCACGCATCTGTCGGGGCTGGTCAATGCGGTGCTGCGGGCGCTGCCGGAAACGGTCGATCTGGCCGCCCTGCCCGCGCCGCAGATGCCGCGCTGGATCCGGCAACCGCTGGTGCATGCCTACGGGCGCGAGGCGGTGGCGGCGATCGAGGCGATGCAGGCGCAGGTGCCGCCCTTGGACATTACGCCCAAGGCGGGCGCAACGGCGCTGCCGGAGGGTGAGGGGCTGCCCTCGGGTAGCATCCGGCTGGCGACGCCGGGGCAGATCACGCTGGCACCGGGCTATGCCAGCGGGGACTGGTGGGTGCAGGACGTGGCAGCAGCGATGGCGGTGCGGCTGATGCGCGTGCAGGCGGGGGAGCGGGTGCTGGATGTCTGCGCGGCCCCCGGCGGCAAGACGCTGCAACTGGCGGATGCCGGAGCAGAGGTGACGGCGCTGGACATTTCGGCCCCCCGCATGGCGCGGGTGGAAGAGAACCTTGCCCGCACGGGGCTGCGCGCGCGGCTGGTGGTAGCGGATGCGCTGCACTGGGAGCCGGAGGCGGGGTTTGACGCGATCTTGCTGGATGCGCCCTGTTCGGCCACGGGAACGCTGCGGCGGCACCCCGATTTGCAGCATGTCAAGGACGGCTCGGAAGTGGCGGGGCTGGTGGCGTTGCAGGCGGCGCTGCTGGACAGGGCGCTGGGCTGGCTGCGCCCCGGAGGACGGCTGGTCTATTGCACCTGCTCGCTGTTGCCGGCCGAAGGGGAAGAGCAGTTGGCGGCAGTGCTGCAGCGGCATCCGGGGCTGCGCGTGGTGCCGCCGGCGCTGCCGTGGCTGCCGCCCGAATGGGTGACCGCGCAGGGCGGTGTGCGGCTGCGCCCCGATTACTGGGGCGGCATGGACGGGTTCTTCATCGCCACGCTGGCCGCGCAGGGCTGAACCGGGCGCTTATCGCTTCCTTGCGGGCGCTCTGCGCACGGCTTGCGCTTCGACCGGCAAGCGAGGACAGCCGGATGGCTGGACGAGCGGCTATTTGCGGGGGGCGAACAGGCGGTAATAGGCCCAATCGGGCAGGAATTGCGCGGCACGGAACAGCCACGAGAACACCAGCGGAAAGCTTTTCTTGAAGGAGTCGCTGTTCATGTGTTCGAACATCTCGCGCGCGGCCTCTTCGGGTTCCATCAGGAAGGGCATCGAGAATTCGTTCTTGTCGGTCAGGCGGGTGCGGATGAAGCCGGGGTTGGCGACCTGCACCTCGACCCCGCTGCCGCGCAGATCGGCGTAAAGACATTCCGCCAGCGACATGACCCCCGCCTTGGAGGCGGTATAGCCGATGGACCCCGGCAGCCCGCGGAAGCCCGAGAGCGAGCCGGTGATCACCACATGCCCCGCCCCGCGCGCCACCATATCCGGCAGGACAGCGCCGATCACACGGGCGCAGCCGGTGAAGTTGACATCGCACATCGCCTCGACCTGTTCGGCATTCCAGTCCTGTGCCTTGGTCGGCCAATAGACGCCGGCAAGGTAGACCACCCCGTCAACGGGGCCGATCTGCGCGGCGGCCTCTTGCACCGAGGCCAGATCGGCCACATCGCAGGCCACCGCGCTGGCCTTGCCCGGCAGCGTGGCGGCGGCGGCGTTCAGACGGTCTTCGGATCGGGCAGACAGGATCACCTCGGCCCCCGCGCGCGAGATCATCTGGGCCAAGGCAAGGCCCAGACCTTCCGATGCGCCCACCAGCCAATAGCGTTTTCCTGTCCAATCCTTCATCGTCAATGTCTCCTTGTAAGGTCTGCGTCCGGCACCTTGCGCATTGTGGCAACCAATTCTGCGACGGTCACCCCGAACTTTGTAAACTGGCTGCGGTTCATGATGGTTCCGTTTTCCATCAGATACATCCAGTCGGTCACGTCAAGTTCATGGCCGCCCGCCTCGGGGTCGAGCTTGATGCGGTAGCGCATCTGCACGGCGGGGCCTTCGGCCTGCCCGAGGCCGGTGCCGACCACATCGGGCGCTTCGGCGCGGATGCTGCCATCATTGCCAAGGCGCAGCGTCCAGCAGCGGTCTTGCACGCTGCCGCTGTCGTAGTGGAAGCGCTCGTTGAGGGTGCCGGTGTTACCTTCCCATGTGCCGACCATATCGGCGACAAAGCGCGAGGTGACGCGCCCTGTGGGGCCATAGATGACGCCTTCGCAAAGGATCGGGCCGCTGAGGTGCTGGCGCGGGTCGAAGCGGGGGCCGCGGCTGGCCAGATCGGCGGGGCGCTGGGACCGGAAGCCCACAAAGCGCCTGGACAGCGCCAGCAGGGCGAGCATGAGCAGCATGCCTGCAAGGATCAGGGCGAAAGTCGTCATGACGTGGCCTCGGCGGTTGGGGTGATGGCGAGAAGTGCCAGTGCGAAGAGTTTGAGCGCGCAAGGCAAGGCGGCGTAGAGCAGCGACAGTGCCCAGAGCGCCTGCGGCGGGTTGCTGGCGCCGGGGGTGAAACCCGCTGCCGACAGGGCGGGCAGCAGGGTTGCGGCGGCAAGGGCCAGCGAGAGTTTGGACATGAAGGACCACAGGCCGAAGGCCGCGCCCTCCCCCCTGCCCAGCGCGGCAAGGCGGCGAGCAAAGAGCGCGGGCAGCAGCGTAAGGTCAGCGCCAAGGGCGGCACCCGAGGCGGCGCAGATGAGCGCGAAGGCCAGCGTATCGCCTTCGGCCAGCGTCACCGCCCAGAGGAAGGCGGCGATGGCAAGAATCATGGCGGCGAGCAGGCTGCGCTTGGCCCCGAAGCGGGTGGCGGCGCGGCTCCACACCGGGGCGGCGGCGGCGGCGCAGAGGAAGAACAGGAGGAGCAGCGGGCCTTCCAGCCCCGGCGCGTTCAGGCGGCTTTCGACGAAGAACAGGAACAGCGTGGAGGTGACGGCGACAGGGGCCGCGTTCAGCAGCGCGATCAGGAGGAGGCGGCGGGCGAGCGGATCGGCCAGCACGGGTCGGAACAGGGCGAGGCTGGCGCTTTGGTCCCGTGCGGCGGGGGCGGCGGCGGTCGGGGCGGCCCATTCGCGGCGCATCGACAGGGTCGCGATCAGCGCGAGCAGCACGAAGCCTGCGGCAAAGCCGGTGAAGGGCTGCGCCGTCAGGCTGCCGAGTGCGACGGGCGCGACGGCGGCGATACAGACGCCAAGCAGGGAGCCGGTCTCCCGCCAGCCCGCCAGCCGCAGATGGCCCGAGGGGCCAAGCCGTGCCGCCTTGTCGACGCCTTGGGCGTAGAACACGATGGTAAGGAAGGAAAACCCGCTGAACAGCAGGGTGAGGGTCAGCGCGAACCACGCCAGCGGCGCGACGGGCGGGGTGATGGCAAAGAGGCCGATCATCGCAAGGGCCATCACGCTGGCCGCGACCCAGACGAGGGCGGCGCGGTGCCTGCGCCCCGCCTCGGCCAGCCAGCCGAGCAGCGGGTCCTGCACCACGTCGATCAGCCGCAGCGCCGCGAGGGTGAAGCCGAGCGCGGCGAGGCTGGTGCCGTAGCTGTCGACGTAGAACTTGGGCGCGTGGATATAGATGGGCAAGCCCGCCACCGCGATCATCGCCGCAAACAGCGACCACGGCCACAGCGGCGCGGACTGCGGTGCCGCAGCGACGGGGCGGGCGGAGGTGGCTCGGGCGGTCATCGGCTGACGTCTTGCGCAGGCGGGGCGGGGCGGGTGCGGAACTTCACCCCCTTGAGCGCCAGTTTCAGCGCCTGCCAGTGGATCAGCGCCAGCACGCGGCGCGAGCCGAGGGGGCGGCGCAGGCAGGCGCGCAGGATCGCCCCGTTGGTCAGCGGCACGCGCGGGCCGATCAGGTTGGTGAAAAGCCCCCCATCTGCCGTGGTGTAATCGATCCAGATGCCGATGCGGGCGTCGGTGATGTCGAAGCGGAAGCTGTAGCTGCCCTCGATCGGCTGGAAGGGCGAGACGTAGAAGATCTTGCGGGCGGTCAGCGTGTCTTCGCGGGTGATCGGGGCCTGATCGTCGTGGTGGATCAGATAGGCGTGGCGGTCGCCATAGGTGTTCGACACCTCGGCAATGGCGCTACGCAGCGCGCCCGTGGCGTCATAGCACAGCCAGAAGGACACCGGATTGAACACATGGCCAAGGATGCGCGGCTGCGCCATCAGGACGATGCGGGCAGGCTCGGCAAGGTCGTGGCTGGCCAGCACCTCGCGCACCCAGAGCGCCCCCCTGCCCTGCCCCGCCGGCCCGCCGTGGTCAGCGTCCCAGAGCGCAGTCAGGTTGCGGCGGTTGCGCGAAAAGAGGCGCGGCCCCTGCACAGGGGCCTCGGCATCAAGCGCCACGTAATCCACGGTATAGCGAAAGCTGTTGCGCACGGCCCCTTTGCGGCCGTGGAAGGTTTCGCCGTGGATCAGGTCGACGGTCATGCGGCCACGCCCGATGCGCTGCGATGGCGCATCGCCTCGACCACATCCACCGCGCTGCCGATCCCGTCCTCGTGGAAGCCGTTCTTCATCCACGCGCCGCAGAACCATGTGTTCTGGGTGCCGTTCAGCGCGCGGATGACCCCCTGCGCCGCGACGGCGGCGGCGTCGTAGACGGGGTGACGGAAGGTCACGCTGTCATAGATACAGTCTTCGCGGATGGCACGGTTGCTGTTGAGCGTGACGAAATGCGGGTCATCCTGCGGGATGGGTTGCAGGCTGTTCATCCAGTAGGTCAGGTCGATCCGGTCGCCCGGCCCGCCCTTCGGCTCGACATAGGCCCAGCTTGACCATGTCTTGCGCAGGCGGGGCATCAGGCTTTCGTCGCAATGCAGCACCGCCTCGTTCGGTTGGTAGCGCACCGCGCCAAGCGCCATGCGTTCGACCGGCGACGGGTCCATCAGCATGGCAAGCGTGTCATCGGAATGGGTGGCAAAGATCACCTCGTCAAAGGAGTCCCATTCGGAGCCATGCGCGCGCACTTGCACCATGCCATCCTGCCTGCGCACGCCGGCGATAGAGGTGCCAAGCCGCAGGTCGACCCCCTGCCGCTGCATCGCCGCGTGCAGGCGGCGCACATATTGCACCGACCCGCCTTCGACGGTGTACCACTGGTGCTGGCCATCGGTGTGCAGCAGGCGGTGGTTGTCGAAAAAGCGGATCATGGCATCGGCGGGAAAATCGAGGATGCCTGCGGTCGGCGTGGACCAGATCGCGCCGGAAAACGGCGTGATGTAATAGTCGCGGAAATAATCGCCGGTGCCGAGCGCGGCCAGCAGATCGCGAATGGTCATGCCCGGTTTGGCAAGGCGCAGCGCGTGCTTGTTGAAGCGCAGGATGTCGCGGATCATCCCGATGAACTTGGGGTTCACGAGGTTCTTGCGCTGGGCAAAGAGCGTATCGAGGCTGGCCAGCGCATATTCGATGCGCCCGCCGTCGATGCTGGCCCCGAAACTCATGGAACTTTTGGCGGTGGGAACTTCCAGCCGTTCAAACAGTTTGACCAGATGCGGGTAGTTCACATGGTTGAACACGATGAAACCCGTGTCGACCGGCTGGTCGCCGCGCTTGCCCGCCATGACGGTGCGGGCGTGGCCGCCAAGGCGCGGCTCGGCTTCGAACAGCACCACATGGTGCAGATCGCCCAGCATATGCGCGGCGGACATGCCGGATATGCCCCCACCGATGACTGCGATGCGACGGGGAGCGGCGGCCATAGTCTCGAACGGCATGAAGAGCTTTCCTTGGATCAGTTTAGCCTTATACGCTGATGGCGCTGTCTGGATCACTTGTCTAGTAAAGTTGACAGCCTTCGCGTGACACTTACTCTGGTGTCAGATTTTTTTGGCGCGACCTCTGCGAAAAGTGATCCGGCGGGCGACATGGCGCGTAGACAGTGCATGATGTTCGATGCCATGAGCCCTGAGAAACCGGATGCGCTTGTTCCGCCACAGCTTTATGCTGGGCGCGGGGCCGCGGCGGATCGGAAGAGAGGGAACCTGCGCTTGGCAGCGGATGCAGAGCAAACGGATTGGTCGGCGCTTGTATTCCGGGTGCGCGATCATCAGGACAGGACGGCATTTGCTGCATTGTTCCGGCATTTCGCGCCCCGCGTGAAGGCGTTCCTGATGAAATCCGGCGCGTCCGAGGCGCTGGCCGAGGAATGCGCGCAGGATGTGATGGCGACGCTGTGGCAAAAGGCGAAGCTGTTCGATGCAGAGCGGGCTTCGGTGGCGACATGGGTCTTCACCATCGCCCGCAACAGACGGATTGACGCGCTGCGCAAGTCGCGCCGCCCCGAACCCGAAGACTTGCCTTGGGGGCCGGAGCCTGAACCCGATCAGGCCGAGGTGTTCGAGGCACAGCAGGAAACCGAACGGTTGGGGGCTGCACTTTCCCAACTGCCCTTGAAGCAGCGCGCCTTGATAGAACGGGCCTATTTCGGTGATCTCTCGCACAGTGAGATTGCCGCTGAAACCGGGTTGCCTTTGGGCACGATCAAATCGCGGATACGCTTGGCGCTGGACCGTCTGCGCCAGCAAATGGACGTGAAGGCAACGGAACGATGACGATCAAACACCACCTGTCGGATGAATTGCTGATGGCTTATGCGGCGGCGGACCTGCCCGAAGCCTTCAATCTGGTGATCGCCGCGCATCTGTCGCTGTGCGACGAATGTCGCGCGCGGTCGATGGCCTTTGACGCGCTGGGCGGCGCGGTGATCGAGGACAGCACCTGCGAGATGGACGAAGGCAGTCTGGCCGCCTGTCTGGCGCGCATTGACGGGTTGGCGCAGGTCGAGACTGCCGCGCCCCGCCGCGCCGATGCGGTGCTGCCTGCGCCCTTGCTGGATTATGTCGGCGGCGGGCTGGACAGGGTGAAGTGGCGCGCGGTGGGCATGGGCGTGCGGCAGGCGATCCTGCCGACGGGCGACAAGGGGGCCTCGGCCCGCTTGCTCTACATTCCGGGCGGGGCGGCGATGCCGGACCACGGCCACCGCGGGCTGGAATTGACGCTGGTGCTGCAGGGCGCCTTCCGCGACGAGGCGGACCGGTTCGGGCGCGGTGACATCGAGATCGCCGATGCCTCGGTCGAGCATACGCCGGTGGCAGAAGCGGGGATGGATTGCATCTGTCTGGCGGCGACCCAGGGTTCGTTGAAGTTCAACGCCCTGTTGCCGCGACTGGCGCAGCCGTTCTTCCGCATCTGATCATTCCGCCGCGTCGGGGGCGATGACCGGCGTGGCGGCAATCTCCTCGAAATCGAAATTGTCCAGACGGCGGGCGCGTTTGGTCGCCTTTTCCGAACTGATCTTGATGTCCTCAAGGTCCTTGGCCGCCTGCCCGAAATGGCGGTCAAGGTTTTCCACCCTCGTGCCAAGACGGTCGACATCGGCGTAAAGCAGCGCCAGTTCCTTGCGGATCGCGCCCGCCTGCTCGCGCATGCGGGCGTCTTTCAGCACCGCGCGCATGGTGTTCAGGGTAGCCATGCAGGTGGTGGGTGACACGATCCAGACCTTGGCGGCAAAGCCTTCGCGCACCACGTCGGGGAAATTGGCGTGCAACTCGGCATAGACCGCTTCCGAAGGCAGGAACATCAGCGCACCATCTGCGGTCTCGCCCTCGATGATGTATTTCTCGGAAATGGCGCGGATGTGCTGGCGCACTGCGCCGCGCATCAGGGTGGCCGCCTCTTGCGCCTGCCTCGGGGTCTCGGCGCGGCGCATCGCATCATAGGCCTCGAGCGGGAATTTCGCGTCGATCACGATGGGGCCGGGCGGTTTGGGCAGATGGATCAGGCAATCGGCGCGGCGGTTGTTCGACAGCGTGGCCTGCATGGTATAGGCATCGCGCGGCAGGGCCTTTTGCACGATGTCATGCAGCTGGATTTCGCCAAAAGCCCCGCGCGTCTGCTTGTTGGACAGGATGTCCTGCAAGGACAGCACATTGCCCGACAGCTTTTCGATATTGGCCTGCGCGCGGTCGATCGTTTCCAGCCTTTGCTGCAGTTCGCCAAGGCTGCGGGCGGTGCGGGTGGAAGTGCCGTGCAGCGACTCGTTCATCTGGCGCGAGACTTCGGCCAGACGCTGTTCCATCACCTGAAGCATTGCGGACTGGCTGACGGCCTGGGTTTCCGAGACATGGTGCAGCCCGCCCGCCAGCCGTTCCTGCCCGTCGCCGAGTTGCTGCACCCGCTGCGACAGCCAGCCGATTTCGCGCATCAGCGGGGCGGCCATCGTGGCCGAACGGCCTGCGGCACGCAGGATGAGGGCGAGGAACACCAGCAGGAACAGCAGCAGCCCGCCAAGGATCAGCACCTCGGGGTCGGTGGGGGCGAAGGTCTGGCCGAAAAGGGTAATCATCGGCGGCCGAACAGCCGTTCGATGTCGTGGAGTTTCAACTCCACATAGGTGGGGCGGCCGTGGTTGCACTGGCCGGAATGGGGCGTCGCCTCCATCTCGCGCAGGAGCGCGTTCATCTCTTCGGCGCGCATCTGGCGGCCCGAGCGGATGGAGCCGTGGCAGGCCATGCGCGATAGCACGGCGTCGATCCTCGCGCGGATGTTGGTGCTGTGGCCGGCGTCGGCGAGTTCGTCGAGCACGTCGCGGATGAGCGCGGCAGCGTTGACCGCGCCGAGGATGGCGGGGGTTTCGCGCACGGCGATGGCATTGCCGCCGAAAGGTTCGACGCGCAGGCCGATTTCGGCGAGCGTCGCGGCGGCGTCGAGCAGGCGGGCGGCATCGGTCGGGGACAGTTCGATGATTTCGGGGATCAGCAGCGCCTGTGCGGTGATGCCGGATTCATCCATCTGGCGCTTGAGGCGTTCGTAGACCAGCCGTTCATGCGCGGCGTGCTGATCGACGATCACGATGCCGGTTTCGGTCTGGGCGATGATGTAGTTTTCATGCAGCTGCGCGCGGGCGGCGCCGAGCGGGTGGCTGGCGTGGCTCTCATCGCTTGCTGCGCTGCGCTCTTCGATGCGGCCCGTCGGGGCTTCGGCAAAGCCGGGGGCGGAGTCAGGCGGTGGCGCGGGCGCCTGAAAGGTGAAGGCGCGGGCGAAGCTGGCCTGTGACGGGCGGTCCATCTGATAGACGGGGCGCGCGGGGCGGAGGGCCGCCAGCGTTTCATCGGCCACGGTGGTCGAGGCGCGGTGACCCGCGCCGGACACAGCCGTGCGCAATCCGGTGATGATGAGGCTGCGGGCGGCGTCGGGTTCGCGGAAGCGCACCTCGGCCTTGGCGGGGTGGACGTTCACATCCACCCGCTGCGGATCGCAGATCAGGTTCAGCACCGCCGCCGGATGACGGTCGCGCGACAGAAAGTCGTAATAGGCGACGCGCAGGGCGCCGAGCAGCAGCTTGTCGAGCACGGGGCGGCCGTTGACGAAGACGAATTGCTGCGCGCCCGAGCCGCGCGAATAGGTGGGCAGCGCGGCATAACCGGTGAGGTGCAGCCCATCGCGCGGGATGTCGATGCGCAAGGCGTTCTGCGTGAAATCAGCCCCGAGGATGCCGGTCAGCCGCCCGTGCAGCGCGTCGAAGAAATCGCCCGACTGCGGGTCGGCGCGGAACAAAAGGCGGCTGTCGCCGTCGGTGGTGTCGGTGAGGGTAAAGCCGACATGCGGCTCCGCCATCGCAAGGCGGCGCACCACCTCGGCAATCGCCTGCGTCTCAGCGCGGTCGGTGCGCAGGAACTTGAGGCGGGCGGGCGTGGCGTAGAACAGATCGCGCAGTTCCACCACGGTGCCACGGGTGAGCGCGGCGGGGCGCACATCACCCACGCGGCCACCCGCCACGCTGATCTGTGCGGCATCATGGCCCTGCGCCCGCGAGGTCAGCGTCAGCCGCCCGACAGAGCCGAGCGAGGCCAGCGCCTCACCGCGGAAGCCGAAGCTGTGGATGTTGAGCAGGTCGCTGCCGTCGATCTTCGAGGTGGCGTGGCGCGCGATGGCGAGCGGCAGGTCGGCCGCCGTCATGCCGCAGCCATCATCCGTCACGCGGATCAGGGTCTTGCCGCCATCGGCGATGTCGATGGCAATGCGGCTGGCTCCGGCATCCAGCGCGTTTTCCACCAGTTCCTTGACCGCCGAGGCCGGGCGTTCCACCACCTCTCCGGCGGCGATGCGGTTGATCGCCGCCTCATCCAAGGGGCGGATGACGGGCGGAGTTGCGGGGCGATCTGTGGATATATTGGGGGCCACGATGTTCATACCCCCAAGTCTAGCATCCCGCGCCGCCAAGGGCCACAGATTCGCTGCCCCTTCTGCCGCTAGTCGGTCGAGGTGACGCCCTCGGGCTGGCCCACGACGACAAAGCGCAGATCGCCTTCGCGGAACAGGATCGCGGCCACCCGCCGGACGTCTTCCAGCGTCACCGCCTCGACCTTGGCGTTGCGGGTCTTGGGGTAATCGGGATCAAGGCCGATCATCTGCATCCCCACCAGCATGGAGGCGATCGGGGTGTTCCCGTCGAAGCGCAGGGGATAGCTGCCGGTCAGATAGGTTTGCGTGCGCTGCAATTCCTCGGCGCTGACGCCTTCGGCGGCGATCTTGCGCCATTCGTCGCGGATCACCTCTATCGCCTGCCCCACGGTGCCATTGCCCGAGGAAAACTGGCCCATGAGCATTTCGGCCTGATCGTAGCCCACCAGATAGCTGCCGATACCATAGGTCAGGCCCCTGCGGTCGCGCACCTCTGTCATCAGGCGGGCGGAAAAGCGGCCCCCGCCAAGGATTTCATTCAGGATGGAGGCGGCGAAAAAGTCGGGATCGTCGCGCTTGATGCCCTGATGGGCGAAAAGCACGGTGGCCTGCGGGCCGGGGAAATCCTGCACCGTGATGCCGCCCGTCAGGTTCATCGGGGCGCGCCCCACCAGAGGCGCGCCGGTTTCGGGCAGGCCACCCAGCAGGGTGTCGAGCAGGGGGCCAAGCTCTTCGGCGGTGATGTCGCCGGCGGCGGCCACATAGACGCGGTCGCGGGCGATGGTGGCGCGGTGCGCGGCCAGAATGTCATCGCGCGTCAGCGCGGTGACCGACTCGGGCGTGCCGTCGCCGGTGGTGGCATAGGGATGGTCGGCGAAAGCCATCGCGCGCAGGCGCTGGCTGGCAAGCGTGCTTGGGTTCATCGCATCTTGCCGCAGACCGGCCAGCACCTGCCCGCGCACACGGTCGATCGCGTCCTGGTCAAAGCGCGGTTCGGTCAGGGCGCGGCGCAAGAGGTCTACCGCCTCGTCACGGTTTTCGGTGAGGAAACGGGCCGAGACGCCGACACTGTCCTGATCCGACGAGAAGCTGAAGCTGGCGGCGAGCGAGTCGCGCGCGCGGGCAAAGCCGATGGAGTCGAGATCGCCGGTGCCTTCCTCGATCAGCGCGGTCATCAGGTTGACCGCCCCCCGCTTGCCCGGCGCGTCGAGCGAGGTGCCGCCGCGAAAGCGCACTTCGAGCGCGGTGAAGGGGATGCCGGGTTCGGTTGCCACCCATGCGGTGATGCCGCCCGGCGAGGTGACGGTCTGGATCTCGATTTCCGCATGGGCGGGAAGCGCGAAGGCGAGCAGGAAGGCAGCGGTGCGCAGGATGTTCATTCGGCGGCCTCTTCTGGCTCGGGCATCTGGGCTGCGTTTTGGGGCGCGGCAGCGGGTTCTGCGGCGGCTTCTGCGGCGGGGGGCGGCGGTTCGGGCATCAGCCATCCGGTCACGGCGGCGTTGCGGTTGAGCACGTCGCGCGCGGCCTGCTGCACCTGTTCGGCGGTGACGGCATCGAGCACGGCGGGCCAGTCCTGCACATCCTGCACGCTCAGCCCCACGGCAAGCGCCTCGCCATAGCGGCGGGCAAGGCCATCGCTGTTGTCGCGGGCATAGATCTGGTCGGCGCGGATCTGGGTCTTGATGCGGGCAAAATCCTCGGGGTCGGGGCCGGTTTCGATGAAGCGGGCGATCACCCCGTCCATCGCGGCCTCGGCGGTGGCCAGATCGACGCCCGGCATCGGCACGACGACAAGGCCGAAGGTGGCATGGTCGAGCGCGGTGCCATCGTAATAGGCCGAGGAGAACACGGCCACCGGATCGGCGCCGAATTGCAGCGCCTGCGCGAAGAGCGAGGTCTGGCCCGAGCCGCCCAGAAGTTCGGCCAGAATGGTCAGGGCTGCGGCCTTTTCCTGATCGCCGGGGTTGCGTTCGGGGGCAAGGTAGGTGCGCATGACATAGGGTTCGGACACGCGCGCATCGGTCAGCGTCAGGCGGCGTTCGGCGCGCTGGGGCGGCTCAGACGGTCGGATACGGTCGGTGATGGCATCGGAGGGGGCCAAGGGGCCATAGTGGCGCTGCGCCATCTCGCGCACGGCATCGGGGGTCACATCACCCGCGACCACCAGAATGGCATTGTTGGGCGCGTAGAAGCGGGCGTAATGGTCCAGCGCGTCCTGACGTCCCAATTGCTCCATCTCGTGCATCCAGCCGATGATGGGGATGCCGTAGGGATGGTTGAGGAATTGCGCCGCGCGCATCTGTTCCTGCAACAGCGCGGCGGGGCGGCTGTCGGTGCGCTGCTTGCGTTCTTCGATGATGACGGCGCGTTCGGTGACGATATCTTCTTCCGAGATTTGCAGGTTGCGCATCCGGTCGGCTTCGATCTGCATCATCAGATCAAGCCGGTCGGCGGCAACGCGCTGGAAATAGGCGGTGTAATCCCAGCTGGTGAAGGCGTTGTCGGTGCCGCCCTGCGCCTCGACAGTGGCCGAAAACTCGCCCGGGGCAAGGGTTTCGGTGCCCTTGAACATCAGGTGTTCCAGAAAATGCGCGATGCCGGACCGACCCGGCGGCTCATCCGCCGCACCGGTGCGATACCAGACCATCTGCGTCACGGCGGGGGCGCGGTGATCTTCGATCACCACCACGTCAAGCCCGTTGTCCAGACGGAAAGAGGTGACATCCTGGGCAAGCGCCGGAGGAGCGACCAACAGGCAGAGCGCGAATGTGCGGGCAAGAGTCCGTGGCGGCATTGCGGGAAAATCCTTGATCGTTTCCCGGCAAAGCTACGTCACGCGGCGGCGGGCGCAAGCCCCGCCTACGCCAATGTGACCGTCATTCTGCGGGCGGTGGCGGGGCCGAAGGCGTGCGCACCCCGCGCTGACGCCAGCGCCACAGTTCCGCGTGCTGATCGAGCGACTGGTTTTCATAGGCGCGGTAATAGACGTTCACGTTGAACAGCCGTTCCAGCACGCGGCCATTGTTGTCGCGCCGCCATTGCAGGTCTTCGGCGGCAACCGTCTGGCGGATGCCGGAGGCAACGCCATAGCGCCCCGCATGGGCCAGAAGCCCGCCATCAAGCCCCGCGCCCGCGCCCGGACGCCCGCCCAGCGCCAGAATGGCATCGGCTTCGGGCGTGGGGTCGGTGCGGTTGGTGCCGCCCGGCGTGGGTTCCGGCAATTGCGCCAGATCGGTCGGCATTTCCAGCGGCTTGGGCGGCAGGATGCCGAACTCGTCCGGCCCCGCCGTGGTGGAGCGGATGTTCATGAGCTGCGGCGTGTCGCTGCCATTGCCGCAGCCAGCCAGAAGCGCCGCGCAGGTCACCGCGAGGATTATCCGTGCTGTCTGCATCATCGCCTCCACCAAGCCAATGTCCCCGTCTTAGCGCAATCCACCCGCCGCGTCACGGGGTCTTTCGGCGCGCTTTCCGTGGGCCTGGCTTATCCTTGCCGCTGCCGTCCTTGCCGCCGCCCGTGAAAAGCACCAGCCCCGCCGCCCCCGCAAAGATCGCGATATCGGCCACGTTGAATGCATAGGGGTTTTCAATGCCGCAGCAGGACATGTTGAGAAAATCGGCAACCGCTCCGTAAAGGATGCGGTCGATCACATTGCCCAAGGCACCGCCCACCAGCAGCCCCGCCGAGATCTGCGCCCAGCGGCCCGGATTTTCGCGCCGCACCCAGACCCAGACCCAAGCCGAAATCGCCAGCGACACCACGATCAGCGCCCAGCGCGCCAGATCGGCATCATTGGCCAGAAGGCCGAAGTTGATGCCCCTGTTCCATGCCATGCGGAACACGAGGAAGGGCGGCAAGACCTCGATCACGCCGCGCTCGATCAGGTTCAGCCCCTGCACCACGGCCAGTTTGCTGACCTGATCGAGGGCAAAGGTGGCAATCGCGGTGATGGCAGCGATGCGCATGGGTCAGTGCCGGAAGTGGCGCATGCCGGTAAAGACCATCGCAAGCCCCGCCTCGTCGGCGGCGGCGATCACGGCGGCATCGTTCATGCTGCCGCCGGGCTGGATCACCGCCGTGGCCCCCGCCTCGGCCACCGTCAGCAGGCCGTCGGGGAAGGGGAAGAACGCGTCCGATGCGACGGAAGACCCGATGGTGAGCGGCTGGGGCAGGCCCAGCGCCTCGGCCATGTCCTGTGCCTTGCGGGCGGCGATGCGGGTGCTGTCGACACGGCTCATCTGGCCTGCGCCGACGCCCACCGTGGCCCCGTCCTTGACGTAGACGATGGCGTTCGACTTGACGTGTTTGGCGACTTTCCATGCGAACAGCAGGTCGGCCATTTCCGCCTCGGTCGGCGCGCGTTTGGTCACGACCTTCAGATCGGCGGGGTTCAGCCAGCCGTTGTCGCGGTCCTGCACCAGCATCCCGCCCGACACCTGCTTGAAGGCGAGGCCCGCCGCGCGCGGATCGGGCAGGCCCGCGGTGGTCAGCAGGCGCAGGTTCTTCTTGGCGGCAAAGATCGCCTTGGCCTCGTCACTCGCGCCGGGAGCGATCACGACTTCGGTGAAGATCTTGACGATTTCTTCCGCCGTTTCGGCATCCAGCGGCTGGTTCAGCGCCACGATGCCGCCAAAGGCCGAGGTCTGGTCGCAGTGATAGGCGCGCAGATAGGCGTCTTTCAGGCTGCCCGCCTGCCCCACGCCGCAAGGGTTGGCGTGCTTGATGATGGCGCAGGCGGGGCCTGCGTTGGCAAACTCGGCCACCAGTTCAAAGGCGGCATCGGTATCATTGATGTTGTTGTAGGACAGTTCCTTGCCCTGCCATTGCCGCGCGGTCGCCACGCCCTCGCGCTTTGACCCGTCGGTGTAGAAGGCTGCCGACTGGTGCGGGTTTTCGCCATAGCGCAGCGTCTGCGCCAGTTTCCCGGCGAAAGAGCGGTTGCGCGGGGCCTTTTCCTTGATCTGGCCCGCCAGCCACGTGCTGACGGCGGTGTCATAGGCAGCGGTCTTGGCATAGGCCGACAGCGCGAGCTTCTGCCGGAAGGCAAGGCTGGTCGCGCCATCCTGCGCCTTGAGCTGGTCAAGCAGCGGGGCATAATCGGCGGGGTCGGTGACCACGGCCACGAACTTGTGGTTCTTGGCCGCCGCGCGGATCATGGCGGGGCCGCCGATGTCGATATTCTCGATGCAGGTGGCGTGATCGGCCCCCTTGGCGACGGTCTCCTCGAACGGATACAGGTTCACGATCAGCAGGTCGATCGGCTCGATCCCGTGCGCCGCCATCGCGACCAGATGTTCGTCATCATCGCGCAGCGCGAGCAGCCCGCCATGCACAAGGGGGTGCAGCGTCTTTACGCGCCCATCCATCATTTCGGGGAACCCCGTCACATCGGACACATCGCGCACCGGCAGTCCGGCGGTGCGCAGCATACTGCTGGTGCCGCCGGTCGAGATCAGTTCCACGCCCATGCCATGCAGCGCGCGGGCAAGGTCCAAGAGGCCGGATTTGTCGGAAACGGAAATCAGCGCGCGGCCGATGGGGACGAGGTTGGTCATGGGCAGCCCTTTGGTCAGAGGGGGACCGGGGTGTCATCGCGGTCCAGATCGCGGATGGCCAGCGGAGTATCCTGTGCTTTGGCCAAGGTCCAGCCGATACGGGTTTCAATCTCGGCGGCGTGGCCGGAAAGCACGATCTGTTTCGTCGCACGCGGCTTGAGCCGCCCGCGTTCGAGGTAAACCGAAGGCTCCAGCGACAGTTTCGCGCGGCTGCTGTGGCGGAACACCCAGATTTCACCGGATTTGAGCGCAACGGAAACGGCGTTGCCGCCCATGTCGAGCGTAGAATCGGTGTCGGGGTGCAGGTGGAAGCGGATGGAAAACGGCACGCCCTGCAGGCCGGTCGCCGCCAGCACCCGTTCAAACCGCGCCTTGCCCTGCGGGTTGAGCGAGATGAGCGTATCGGCCCCCGCGATGTGGCGGCCATCCGACGACAGCGCCAGATCGCGCGCATGGGTCAGGCCGTGGGTTTGCGCCCAGCCATCATGCGCGGCATGCACGGCAGCGCCTTCGGTCGTGGCCTGCTGGCGCAGCGTCAGCACGGTGGCGCGTTCTTCGAGCACATCGCCCGAACCTGCGCCAAAGCGCGAGGAGGACACCCCGTCGATGCCAAGGGTGGAATGCGAAGGCGTGGCGCGCCCTGCCCGTCGCCATTCGGTGCCAAAGGGCCCGCCCGATCCGCAGTTGACGACCAGCGGCCTGCGCCCCGAGGTGACTTCCATCGCCAAGGTCGAGGCGTGGGCCGACCCGCCCGCACGCCCGCCGGGGGGCGCTGCGGCGTCGAGAATGATGGAGGTGCGCCCCGCCGACAGCCGCACGAACCCCATCGCGGGGGCGTTGCCGTGGCCCAGCGCCTTGTGCGGGCGGATGCCTGCACTGGCCAGCGCCTGATCGAGCCGCCCTTCGGCCCCCTTGCCGCCGCCATGAAACCGCGCCAGCCCGCCATCGGCATGGCGCAGGGCGCGCAGGGTGGGGGCAATGCGCTCGATCGCGTCCAGATGATCGCCCGGCACCGTATGGCCTGCCTCGGTCAGCGCCTGCGCAGCCCAGTTCAGCAGGGTGAACACCTCGAGCAGTTCTTCGGGGTTGCGGGTGGCGATCCCGCCCCAGGCGTCGATCTCGGCCTTGGCCTCGACCGCCAGCGCGGCAACGGCGGGCGCGACGAGGGTTTCCATCCCGATCAGCGACAGCCCCGCATAGACCAGCCCGGTCAGCGCCTCGAACCGTGGCAGGCCGGGGGCGGCGCGCGCCCAGTGGCGCGACAGGTAGCGGGTTTGCGTGGTCAGCACGCGGTAATAGGCGTGGGTGGCGGCGTTGTCGGCCCCGTTGAGCAGGAAGAGCGCGTGGTGAATCCAGCGGATCACCCGCCGCCCCGTCAGATCGGGCGTCCAGCCCGGCCCCTTGCCTGCGCCGAACCGTGCGATCCAGTCCTGCGTCCAGCCCTGCGCGCGGGCGCGGGCCGATGCATCACCCAGCGCCGCCAGATCATCGAGCCATGCAAAGCCCTGAAGCTCGGTGGCAAAATCGGCATCGGGCGGGGTGATGTCCCACAGGCCCGCCCCCGGCGCCTCGACCAGATGACCCGCAAACAGGAAGTTTCCGGCCACCAACTGCCGCCCCTTGGCAAAGAGGCCAATGGAGCGGGGTTCGGGCGATGACGTGAAGCCCTGCGCCACCGGACCGCGCGCCGCCTGCCAGACGGCGAAGCGCACGCGCAAACCGCTCGCGCCAAAGCCGCCCTGAGTTGCGCGTTGTTTCGCCATAAGGTTCCGCCCGCCCTGCCCGCCCGGATTCCCGGTGCTTGTCAGGGGCGAGCATAGCCCAAGGGCGGGGGCGCTGTCACGCAGCTAGAGCGCCCCTCCGCAAAGGGCGGGTCAGGCCAGATGATCGACGCGGTCGAGATACTGCACCAGACCCTGCACCTGATCCATCCATGCGGTGATCAGCTTGGGGTCATGCGGGGCGGCATGGACACCGGCGGGAATCTGCCGTGCGGCCACCGCCTCGACCCCCAGCGACACCGGAACCGACACAAGACGGCCCATCGCGGTGCCGCGCGCATCGCCTGCGGCATCCATCGCCCATGTCTCGTGGAACACCGGCTTGCCGTCACGCTCGGCCTTGAGCGACACGAACAGCACCACGCGGTCAGGCTCGCCCGGCGCATAGGAGTTCTCTTTCAGCAGCGCATTGGCGCGGGCGGTCAGCGCGGCATCCACCTCGGCGGGGGAGGCGCCTTCGAGCCCTTCGATCTCGGCAAAGATGGGCGCCCATGCCTCGGCCCAGCCGTTCAGGCGGATGGTGCCGCGCACGAAATCGCGCAGCTTCCATGCCGGATCGAAACGGTAATCGGTGATGAAGGGGATGCTGTCGCGGTTCGGGTAAACCTCGAAGGATTCGGGCTTCGGCAGCGGCGCGTCATAGGCGGTGATCGCATCCCACGGGCGGCTGACCCGCAGTTCCGAGAAGTTGCGCAAAGAGCGCGAGGGCGAGCGCAGCGCCTTGAGCACGCCCGCCGGCGCCCATGAAAACTTGTAGCGGAAGGCGTTGGGCTGTTTGGGCACGCCGCCGCAATAGCTGGTGAAGCTGAGCACGTTATCGGCGTGATAGGCGGGGCTGGCGCGGTAGCGGGCCACCAGATCATGCGCCATCAGGTGGTCGATGCCGGGGTCGAGCCCGATCTCGTTCAGGCTGACCAGACCCTTGTCGCGGAACGCGCCATCCAGCGCGCGCATTTCCGGCGCGATATAGCTGGAGGAGACAAAGTTTGCCCCCTTTTCAAGGCAAAGCTGCGCGATGGCGACATGCTGGTCGGCGGGCAGCATTGAAATGGCGATATCGCCGGGCTCCAGCGCCCCGGCCAAGGCTTGCAGCGAAAAGGCGCGGATGTCGGTGGCGATGTCGCCCACCGCTTCGCGCGCCTTGTCGACCGTGCGGTTCCACACCACGACCTTGTGGCCACCCTCGATCAGCCGACGCAGGCCGGGAACCGAGGACAGGCCGGTGCCGCACCAATGAATTGTCATATCCGTATTCCCTCAGACAGTTGCGATATGGCGGTCATATTCCGCGCGTGCCCGCCCCCAGACACCCGCATCAAGCGCAGTCAGCGTCAGCAGGCTGGGCAGAAGCTGGGCTGCGTAATCCTCGCTGCTCTCCACCGGCAGCAGGGAGGGCAGGTTGTCGATCGCCATCACATCGAGCGGCGGGTTGTCGGCCACGCGCAGGGCGGGGGCGGCCCAATCGGTCGCGCGGTCATAGACCTTGATCGGCGAGAAATCCGATGTGGGGTCGCAGGCGATATCGCCGATCACGGTCAGCGCGCGCGACCCGGTCTTGGCACTGGCCGGCACGAACACGGGGCAACCGGGACGGGCGAGGATGCAGTTGAGGAAGATCTCATGTTGCAGCACCTCGGGGAAGGGTCCGCCATGCGCGGTTTCCGCGATGTCCCATTTGGTGACGCTGACGCCCAGCGCCTCGCACAGGTCACTTGCGCCGGTGCCGACGCGGCCCAAGGCACCGATCACGATGGCACGGGGCCGCAGCAGGCTGTGCATTTCTGCCGCCAGATCATCCAGCAGCGCCTGACGCCCCGGATATTTGGCGACGGGGCCGATCAGCGCGCCGCGCTGTTGCGCCGCCCATGCCTTGAGCGACACCGCCGCCCCCGCATAGCCCGCCCAATAGCCGAAGGCGGCCACACGGCGGCCATCCTCGTTCACCAGATATTCCAGATCATAGAGCGTGCCGCCGCCCGCCTTGAACCGCTTGAGCAATTCCCGCCCCGCAGGCTGGCCCTTGTAGGCATGGCCGAACATGATGTGCCGGTGCGGCAGCGGGGTGCCGTCCTCGGGCAACTCCTTCAGGCCGAAGATGATCGCATCGGCGGGCGCCTGCGGCCACGAGTTCTCCTCGGCAATCTCCACCCCCGCCTGCACATAACCATCCAGCGGAATGGCGCGGACCGAGGATTTCTCGACCGTCACCCGCAGCCCTGCCTGCACCAAGGCCGCCGCGCCGTCGGGCGTCAGGCCCACGCGTTCCTCATTCGGGCGCTGTTCGGCCCGGACCCAAAGATGTGTCATGCGCTTGTTCCTTCGGTGACATAGCCGCGCTGCATGGCCCGCTTGCGCCACCTGTCGGCAGCCGCGCAGGCATCGCGCAGGTTGGAGAACCAGACCAGAAGATGCTGCCCGCCCTTGCCCTTTGGTCCCCATTCGCGCACCACCGAATATTCGCCAAACAGGTTGTAGGCGACTTCAACCCGGTAGAAGCGGGCGCGGGGTGCGGCGTTTCGGATCATGAGAAAGGTCAGCAAAAGATGGCCTCCATCTGGTCTTTCGGGGCCAGAGTTATCAGATATGTCGGCGGGAAACAGAGGGAAAGCGATGCGCACAGGGATACTTGCACTGGTGATCGCCGCCTTGGCGGGCGGGGTCTGGTGGTGGTGGCAGGGGCGGATGGCCAAGCCGTTGACGGCAGATGCGCTGACCGCGCGCCTGTCGGTGCCGCTGCCCGCGCCGCAGGGTCCGCAGGCGGTGTATCACTTGGGACATTCGCTGGTGGGGCGCGACATGCCGGCGATGCTGGCGCAGATGGCGGGGCATGACCATGCCAGCCAGCTCGGCTGGGGCAGCAGCCTGAAAGAGCACTGGCGCGGCGAGGTGGCGGGTTTCGACACCGAAAACGCGCATGACCGCCACCGCCCGGCGGCAGAGGCGCTGGACAGCGGCGATTACCCCGTGGTGGTGCTGACCGAAATGGTCGAGATCCGCGACGCCATCCGCTATCACGACAGCGCGCGGCATCTGGCGCTCTGGGCCGAGCGCGCCCGCAAGGCGCGGCCCGATGTGCGGCTGTATCTCTATGAGACGTGGCACCGCACCGACGACCCCGAGGGCTGGCTGGCGCGGATCGACGCCGACAGCGCGCGGGCGTGGCAGGGCACCCTGCTGGCAGGCGCGATGGCGCAGGCAGGGGTGGGCGACATCTACATCATTCCCGGCGGTCCGGTGATGGCGGCCACGGTGCGCGCGATCGAGGCGGGCGCGGTGCCGGGGCTGGCCACGCGCGACGATCTGTTTGCGCGGGATGACGCGGGGGCGGTCGATACCATCCACTTCAACGACATCGGCGCCTATCTGATGGCGCTGACCCATTACGCGGTGATCTATCAGCGCAGCCCCAAGGGCCTGCCGCATGATCTGACCCGCGCCGATGGCAGCCCGATCACGACGCTGTCACCGCAAACCGCGCTGGCCCTGCAAAGGATAGTCTGGGACACCGTTCTTGGCTATGGTCTGACGGGTGTTTCAAACGGTTAGGGTAGCAGGGTGAGCTTTTTTGCGCTGTTGACGGATGTTCTCTTCGTGGGTCACAGCCTTGTCGGCCCCGATCTGCCGCCGCTGGTCGAAGGGGGCTTGCGGCTGATGGAGCGGCCCGCCACCGTCTCGGCCCAGATCATCAACGGCGCGCCCCTGCGTTTCAACCTGCGGAACTCGGCCAGCGCCGAAGGCGTCGATGCACGGGCCGAACTCGCCAAGGGTGAGACGGAAGTGCTGATCCTGACCGAGGCGATCCCGCTGGCCGAGCACCTGCGCTGGAACGACACCCCCGGCGCGATTGCCGCCTTTGCCGAACTGGCGCGCGCGGGCAACCCCGATGTGCGGGTGTTTGTCTACGAGACATGGCACAGCCGCGCGGGCGCGCTGGTGGAGGGCGATCCAAACTCGGCCCTGCCGTGGCGCGAGCGGCTGGCGGCGGACCTGCCAGAGTGGGAGGGGGCCTTGCGCGCCTCGGGGGCCGACGTGTCGCTGATCCCCGCAGGGCAGGCGATGGCGCGGCTGGCCGATGCGGTCGAGGCGGGTGCCGTGCCGGGGGTGGCCTCGATGGAGGCGTTTTTCTCGGACGACATCCATCTGTCCGACAAGGGCAAGTATTTCGTCGCGCTCGTGCATCTGGCCGCGATCACAGGGCAATCTCCCGAAGGCTTGCCCGCGCAGATGACGCGCACATGGAAAAGCCGCGATGCGGTGATTGCCGATGATCTGGCAGCAGCGTTGCAGCGCATCGCATGGGAAGCGGTGCGCGACTATGCGCCCGCCGAAGTGGCCGCAGCGCCCGCGCCGCCCCCCGCAGCCGAGCAGGCGGCCCCTGCCCCGACCCCGGCGGCGGCGCCCGCCCCTGCCCCCGTGGCACAACCCGCCATCGACACGGCGGCGCTGACCCCGATCACCAACCCCAATCTGGCGCTCGGGCTGCATGGCATCACCGACTGGTCGGTGCAGCAGCCGTTTCTCGACGTGATGAAAACCGCCCGCGACTGGACGGGGCATCTGCCCGGCCAGTATGGCGGCTGGGACCATGACCGGCTGGCGGCGGCGGGGGTGCTGGGGCCGAACGGCTGGCCCACCGCGATCCCGCCCGAGATCACCGGCATTTCCACGCTGGTGATGGTGGACCTGCCCGCCGATGCGCAGGGCGTGTCGGGGCGCTACCTTGTGACCTATGCGGGCAAGGGGGCCTTGCGCATCGACGGGCGGGCGCAGAACGTGACCTATGCCGACGGCAGCGCGCAGTTCGACTTCGCCCCCGGCGAGGGCGGCGTGTTCCTGCATCTGGACGCCATCGACGCCGCCGACCCGATCCGCGACATCGTGATCGTGCGCGAGGACCGCGCGGCGCTACTGGCGGGCGGCGAAATCTTCAACCCCGACTGGCTGGCGCGCCTGCGCGGGGTCAAGACCATCCGCCTGATGGACTGGATGCGCACCAATGACAGCACCCTGTCGCGGCTGGAGGACCGCCCCAAGCCCGAGGACTACACATGGACCCGCATCGGCGCGCCGATCGAGGTGATGGTGGCGCTGGCGAACGAATTGGACGCGAACCCGTGGTTCACCCTGCCGCATCTGGCGAGCGATGATCTGGTGCGGTTCTACGCCACCGCCGCGCGCGACGGGCTGGAGCCGGAACTGGTGGCGCATGTCGAGTTTTCCAACGAGGTGTGGAACTGGCAATTCGCTCAGGCCGCATGGGCCGAGGAACAGGGCCGCGCCCGCTGGGGGGGCGAGTCGAAATGGGTGCAGTTCTACGCCCATCGCGCGGGCGAGGTGGCGTCGATCTGGGCCGATGTGTTCGGCGATGAGGCTTATACGCGGCTGGTGCGGATTCTGGCGACGCAGACCGGCTGGCTGGGGCTGGAGGAGCAGATTTTGAACGCGCCCGATGTGGTGGCCGAAAGCGGCACCCCCCCTGCGGCCCTGTTCGATGCCTATGCCATCACCGGCTATTTCAGCGCGCTTCTGGGCAGCGATGACAAGGCCGCGATGGTGCGCGGCTGGATCGCCGAATCCGAGGCGGCCGCGCAGGCAGCGGCGCAGGCGCAGGGGTTGACCGGAGCCGAGGCGGCGGCATTCGTGGCCGCGCACCGCTTTGACGTGGCGGTGGCCCGCGCCGTGCCGGAACTGGAAAGCGGCGCGCAAAGCGGCAGGCCCGAGGACAGCGTGGCCGATTTCCTGACGCGCGTTCTGCCGCATCAGGCGCAGGCGGCGGCACGGCATGGCTTGCGGCTGATGATGTATGAGGGCGGCAGCCATGTGGTCGGCACGGGCGCGCAGGTGGATGACGGGACCTTGACCGCCTTCTTCGTGCATCTGAACTACACGCCCGAGATGGCCCAGCTTTACGACCGTGTGTTGCAGGGCTGGGCGGCGGTGACGCCGGAGCCGTTCAACGCCTTTGTCGATCTGGCGACCCCCGGCAAATGGGGCAGTTGGGGCGCGCTGCGCCATCTGGGCGATGACAACCCGCGCTGGCAGGTTCTGGCCAAAGGGTGCCTTGCGTGCTGAGCGTCATCATCCCTGCCTCGAACGAGGCGGGTTATATCGGCGATTGCCTGCGCCACCTCTGCGCCTCGGATGCGCCCGTGGTGCAGGTGATCGTGGTGGCCAATGGCTGCCGCGATGCCACCGCCGACGTGGCCCGCGCCGCCCTTGCCGCCCATCTGCCGCAAGGCTGGTCGGGCGAGGTGCTGGAGCTTGCGCAAGGCTCCAAACCCGTTGCGCTGAATGCGGGCGACGCGGCGGCGGTGCATCCGCTGCGGGTCTATCTCGATGCCGATGTGACCGTCTCGCCGGGGTTGCTCTCGGCCCTTGGCGCAGCATTGGCGGGGGATGCCCCGCGCTATGCCAGCGGCACGCCGGTAATCCCGCGCGCCCGCAGCGCGGTGACGCGCGCCTACGCCCGCTTCTGGCAGCGCCTGCCCTTCAACCGGACCGCCGCGCCCGGCTATGGGCTGTTCGCGGTGAATGCGGCGGGGCGCGCGCGCTGGGGCGCGTTTCCGGCGATCATCTCGGATGACACTTTCGTGCGCCTGCAATTCGCGCCGGAAGAGCGGGTGCAGGTGCCCGCCCCCTATCACTGGCCGATGATCGAGGGCTTTGCCGCCCTGGTCCGCGTGCGCCGCCGTCAGGATGCGGGGGTGCGCGAGTTGCAGGCGCTGCACCCCGGCCTGATGGCGCGTGAAGGCAAACCGCCCCTTGGCCGCGCCGCCCTGTTGCGGCTGGCGCTGGCCGATCCGGCGGGTTTTGCCACCTATGCCGCCGTGTCCCTCGCGGTGCGGACAAAGCGGGGCGACACGGCGTTCACGCGCGGGCGCTAGCCGCGATCACAGATCGAAGGTCGCGAACACCGGCACATGGTCCGACGGTTGCAGCCAGCCGCGCACGGGGCGCAGGATGCGGCTGGAATGGCCCGCATTGGCAATATCGGGCGTCGCCCAGATATGGTCGAGCCTGCGGCCCTTGTCGGCGGCATCCCAGTCGGCGGCGCGGTAGGACCACCAGCTATAGAGCAGCCCGCTCGGAATATCCTTGCGGGTGATGTCCTGCCAGCCGCCCGCCTCCATCACCTGATAGAGATGCTCCACCTCGATCGGGGTATGGCTGACGATCTTCAGCAGGGCCTTGTGGCTCCAGACATCATCCTCGCGCGGCGCGATGTTGAGATCGCCCACAAGGATCGACCGGTCCGGCCTGTCCCAGCGGCACCATTCGCGCATGTCGGTCAGAAAATCGAGCTTCTGCCCGAACTTGGCGTTCACCTCCCGGTCGGGGATGTCACCGCCTGCCGGCACATAGCAGTTGTGGATCGTCACCCCGTTTTCCAGCCGCGCCGCGACATGGCGGGCATGGCCCATGCGGGCAAAATCGCGGTCCCCCGCATCCATGATCGGCAGCTTGGACAGGATCGCCACGCCATTGTAGCCCTTTTCCCCGCGCGCCACCATGTATCGGTAGCCCAGCGCCTGAAACTGCTCGACCGGGATCTTCTCGACCGGGCTCTTGCATTCCTGAAGGCACAGGATGTCGGGCTGTTCCTCGGCCATCAGGCGGGTGACCAGACCTTCGCGCAGGCGGACGGAATTGATGTTCCATGTGGCAAGGGTGAAGGTCATCTGCGGCTCCTTTTTTTCTGGGCGCAGACTAGGGGGGGCGGCAGCCTATCTCAACCCCGCTTGTCAGCGCCCTTCACGGCAGGCACCGGCGGGCAGGACGCAAAAAAATACCCGGACCATAAGGTCCGGGCAAAGTCCAACAGGGAGGTATGCAAGGGAAACGCGGCGCGCGCCGGAAAAGTTCCGCGAGGGGGGAAAGATTTTCACAAAGACCGCCGCTGCCGGAAAAAAAAAGGCCGGGCACGAGGCCCGGCCGAGTCCAACAGGGAGGTGCCATGTCATGACCCCGACACGGCAAGGGGAACCGATGTATTCACTCTCAACCCTAAAGGTATATTAAGCGTGAACGGTGCGACAATAGGACGTTAGGCCACCAGGCGATATCCGCCGCTTTCTGTGACCAAAATGCGCGCATTTGACGGATCGGGCTCTATTTTCTGCCGCAAACGGTAGATATGCGTTTCGAGCGTGTGGGTGGTGACCCCCGCGTTATAGCCCCAGACCTCGTGCAGCAGAACATCCCGCGCCACAACCCCAGATTGTGCGCGATAGAGGAATTTCAAGATGTTGGTCTCTTTCTCCGTCAGCCGGATCTTCTTTTCCTTGTCATCCAGCAGCATCTTCTGCGCCGGTTTGAAGGTATAGGGGCCAAGCTGGAAGATCGCGTCTTCCGATTGTTCATGCTGGCGCAATTGCGCGCGGATGCGGGCCAGAAGGACCGGAAACTTGAACGGTTTGGTCACGTAATCATTCGCGCCCGCGTCCAGACCCAGAATGGTATCCGAATCACTGTCATGTCCGGTCAGCATCAGGATCGGGCATTTCACCCCCTGCTTGCGCATCCGGCGGCACAATTCGCGCCCGTCGGTATCGGGCAGACCCACATCGAGGATGACCAGATCGTAAAGCGCGGCCTTGGCCTTTTCCATGCCCTCGGCCCCATTGCTGGCTTCGAACACATCAAAATCTTCGGTCATGACCAGTTGTTCGCTCAGCGCCTCGCGCAGATCGTCATCGTCATCCACCAGCAGAATCTTGCGCAGTTGCGCCATCGGGGGCCTCCTCTTCTTCGTCTTGGCTATCACATGAGCGTGCGCAGCCCCGCTCTCAAGCATTGTAACCTCATGCTCACGCGGACGTGTCGCATGCGGGCCATATGTTTCAATTTCGTAATTCAACGGCTAGAGATAGGCGCAGGAGAGTGCCATGACCCTTGCCCCGACCATCACCGAACGTCTGACCCGCGCGCGGGGCGATCTGCGCATGGGTGTGCCCGTGGTGCTGTCGGGGGGCGGGCGCGCGGCGCTGGTGGTCGCGGTCGAGGCGCTGAGCGCCGCGCGGCTGGCGGCCCTGCGCGCGCTGGGCGCTGCGGAACTGGCGCTGACCGCGCGGCGGGCGGAAACGCTCAAGGCCCGCGCCTATGATGGCGATCTGGCCCGCATCGTGGTGCCGGAGACGGCCGATGTGGCATGGCTGCGCGCCCTTGCCGATCCGGCGGATGATCTGCGGGTCCCGATGAAGGGGCCGCTGCGGTCGCTGCGCGAGGGCGCGGCGGACCTGCACCGCGCGGCGGTGGCCTTGGCGAAATCGGCGCATCTGCTGCCGGCGGCCCTGCTGGTGCCGGTGCCGAATGGGCTGGCGGTGGCGGCGGAACTGGGGCTGACCTTCCTGCCGATGGATGCGGTGGCCCCTGCCCTGCTGTCTCTGTCGCCCCTGCACGAGGTCACCTCGGCCCGCCTGCCGATGGTCGCCTCTGATGCGGGGCGGGTGCATATCTTCCGCCCCGAGGACGGCGGGGACGAACATTACGCCATCGAGATCGGCCAGCCCGACCGCAAGGCACCGGTGCTGGCGCGGCTGCACTCGGCCTGTTTCACCGGCGATGTGCTGGGGTCCTTGAAATGCGATTGCGGGCCGCAACTGCGCGCCGCACTGGCGCAGATGGGGGCCGAAGGCGCGGGCGTGCTGCTGTATCTGAACCAGGAGGGGCGCGGCATCGGCCTTGCCAACAAGATGCGCGCCTATTCGCTTCAGGATCAGGGGTTTGATACGGTCGAGGCGAACCACCGTCTGGGCTTCGAGGATGACGAGCGCGATTTCAGGATCGGGGCCGATATCCTGCGGCGGATGGGGTTTTCCTCGGTGCGGCTGCTGACGAACAATCCGAAAAAGCTGGCGATGATGGAATCATGCGGGGTGCAGGTGGTGGAACGGGTGCCGTTGCAGGTCGGCCAGACCGCGCAGAATGCCGCCTATCTGGCGACCAAGGCGGCGAAATCGGGGCATCTGCTGTGACCCCCTTCGATATCGTGGTGACCCGCCACGGCGCGCGCTTTCTGGGGCGGCAGTTTCCCTGTTCCATCGGGCGCGGCGGCATCGTGCCTGCGCGTGCAAAGCGCGAAGGGGACGGGGCCACACCTGCGGGGGTGCATCGGCTGGTGGGGATGCTCTACCACCCCGCGCGGCTGACGCGGCCTGCGGACTGGGCGCTGCCCACCGCGCCTGCTGACCGATGGTCGGATGACAGCGCCGATCCCGACTACAACCTGATGGTCCGCCTGCCGCATCGCTTCAGCCACGAGCGGCTGCAACGGCCCGATCCGCTTTATGATCTGGTCATCATCACCGACTGGAACTGGCCCCATGCCGAACCCGAGCGCGGATCGGCGATTTTCCTGCACACATGGCGCAAGCCGCGCTTTCCGACCGCTGGCTGCGTGGCCTTTGCGCGGTCCGATCTGCTCTGGATTGCCGCAAGGATCAAGCACCGGACTCGGCTGATTATCCGCAGCTAAATCTCTTTCCAAACCGCTTTGGAACGCATAATCTGCCGCCACCAAAACGGGAGGACGATCATGGCCAAGGCACCCGCATCCGCGGATGACGAGATTTTTGCACTGCGGCTCGACCGCTCTGCCCCCGATCTCTGGCCCATGCTCGATACGCTCTATGGCCGTCATCCCGCCTATGAGGCGTTCCGCTCCAACCTTTTGAAGACGCTGAAAAAGGCCTGGGCCGCGCGTCCGGCAGACCTCAAGCGGCTTGACCTCAAGCGCGATCTGGAACCCGACTGGTTCCAGCGCCCCGACATGGCGGGCTATGTGTTCTACATCGACCGTTTCGCAGGCACCCTGCGCGGCGTGCTCGACAAGCTGGATTACCTGACCGATCTGGGCGTCACCTATGTGCATTTCATGCCCTGCCTGAAGCCCCGCCCCGGCGACAGTGACGGCGGCTATTCGGTGATGGATTACCGCCAGATCAACCCCGCCTATGGCACGATGGCCGATTTCGAGGAGGTGACCGCCGCCCTGCGCGCGCGCGGCATGTCGGTCTGCATCGACCTCGTGCTGAACCACACCGCCAAGGAACACGCCTGGGCGAAAAAGGCCGCCAAGGGCGATGCCAAATATCAGGACTATTACCTGATGTTCGACACGCCCGAGATGCCGGACCGCTATTCCGAAACGCTGGTCGAGGTCTTCCCCGACAACGCGCCGGGCAATTTCACCCATTACCCCGACTTCGGCAAATGGGTCTGGACCACCTTCAACGAACACCAGTGGGACCTGAACTGGGCCAATCCGCAGGTGTTTCTGGAGATCGTCGAGATCATGCTCTACCTCGCCAATCGCGGGGTGGATGTGCTGCGGCTGGATGCGGTGGCCTTCATGTGGAAACGGCTCGGCACCCGCTGCCAGTCGGAACCCGAGGTGCATATGCTGCTGCAGGCGCTGCGTGCATGCAGTCGCATCGCGGCCCCGGCGGTGATCCATCTCGAAGAGGCGATCGTCGCCCCGTCCGAGATGCTGCCCTATCTGGGGCGCGGCCAGCATGACGGCAAGGAAGGCAATCTTGCCTATCACAACAGCCTTATGGTGCAGTTCTGGGGCGCGCTGGCCACCCGCGACACGGCGTTGATGGGGCATGTGCTGGCCACCCATTTCCCCGAAACCCTGCGCAATGCGACCTATGCCACCTATATCCGCTGCCATGACGATATCGGCTGGGCGGTGACCGATGAGGATGCGCAGGCGGTGGGCCTTTCAGGCCCCGCGCACCGCGCCTTCCTGTCCGATTTCTACGAAGGCAGCTTTCCCGGCTCTTTCGCGCAAGGCGCATTGTTTCAGGTGAACGAGGCCACGGGCGACAAACGGATTTCCGGCAGTTTCGCCGCGCTCGCCGGAGTGGAGCGCGCGCAGAAGGCGGGCGATGGCGCGGGCGTGGCCCATGCGGTGCAGCGCATGTTGATGGGCCATGCGCTGATTGCCAGCTTCGGCGGGATTCCCCTGATCTACATGGGCGACGAACTGGCGTTGCCCAATGACTACGGCTATCTGCAGGTGCCGGAACACGCACATGACAGCCGCTGGATCCACCGCCCCAAGATGGATTGGGACGCGGTGGCGCGGCTGGGCGAAACCGGCAGTCCCGCAGCGCAGGTGTATTGGGGAACGCGGCACATTCTGGCGCGGCGTCGGGCCATGCCCGCCCTTCACGCCGGAAACGGCACCCGCGTGGTGTTCCCCGATGCGCGCGGCGTCTTTGCCTTCCAGCGGCTCGCCCCCACCGGGGTGGTGCTGTGCCTGTTCAACTTCACCGAAGACTGGCAGCACCTGCCCGAGGATTGGGTCCGCGCACAAGGCGTCAGCCAGATGCACGACGCGCTGTCGGATCATCCGGTGGAAACCCATCACGGCGCGGTGGCGCTGCCGCCCTATGCGCGGGTCTGGCTGGTCTGATCCGGCGGGGCGCTCATCCAGCCTGACGGCTGTCTTCGCTGGCCAACCCACCGATGACAGCGGTCACGCTGGAAGAGGGGTGCCGTAAGCGCGCGCGCCGAAAATCGCGCTGCCCACCCGCACATGGGTGGCGCCGTGCGCGATGGCCGCCTCGAAATCGCTGCTCATCCCCATCGACAGGCCCGCGAGCCCGTTGCGCGCAGCCATCTGCGCCAGCATCGCGAAATGCGGCACAGCATCCTCCCCCTCGGGCGGAATGCACATCAGCCCCTGCACCGGCAAGTCCATCGCGCGGCACCGGGCCACGAAAGCATCGGTCTCGTCCGGCAGGATGCCCGCCTTCTGCGGCTCGGCCCCTGTGTTCACCTGCACGAAAAGGTCAGGGCTTGCCCCCCGCGCCTGCGCCAGTTTTGCCAGCTTTTCCGCCAGCGACATCCGGTCCAGCGTGTGAATGGCATCGAACAAATCGACCGCCACCTTGGCCTTGTTGGTTTGCAGCGGCCCGATCATATGCACCTGCACCGCGCCGAAACGCGCGCGCAGATCGGGCCATTTGCCCTGCGCCTCTTGCACATAATTTTCACCGAACAGCCGGTGCCCTTCGTCCAGCACCGCCACCACACGTTCCAGCGGCTGCACCTTTGACACCGCGATCAGCCGAACCGATGCGGGCGCGCGGCCCGCTTTGGCGCAGGCGGCGGTCAGGCGGGACTGGATGGTGCCAAGTGACATGGAAACCCCTTTTGGTTGCGATGCGCCGTGCATCGCACGAAATGAAGATGCCATGTGCATAGCACAAAAGAAAAGAGCGGGCACAAGACCCGCTCTTTCCCTGACATTGATCCGTGGATCAAATCAGAAGCTCAGAGACACACCGACGTCTGCAACGGCTTTGCCGTTCTTGGTCTTCTGCACGCCGCCGACAACGGTTGCACCGCCGCCGAGGTTATACGAAGCGCCGAGGCCGTAAGCGTTGTTCTTGGTGGTCACGCCAGCAGCTTTGGTGTCCTTGTTCGCGTAGAAAGCCGAAACTTTCAGAGCGTCCATGGTGTAGGTGCCCGACAGAGCGTACTGGGTGGTGCCCCAGGACTTGCGGTCTGCGATCACAGCTTTCACGCCGAACTGGCCGAAGGTGCCCGACAGGCCCAGCGACAGCTGGTTGTCGTTGACGGTTTCGCTTGCGCGGCGGGTTTCGTAGCCCAGAGCGACAGCGTAGCCGTCCATCGAGTACTTCACAGCAACCGAAGCTGCATCTTCAGCCTTGGTGCCAACGCCGGGGACGTCGATGCCGAACTGGCCAAGCGAAGCTGCGAACGACAGGGCGCCGGTCGAGTATTCGTACAGAGCCGAGGTCTTGGTCATGCCAAGGTAGCCCAGTTCGTTGTTGTCGCCGAGGCCGGTCAGCGAGATCGCGTCAACGTGGCCAACCAGGACGTTTGCTGCGGTGTCGTTGTCGCCGAAGGTCAGCTTGCCGAATGCGCCCGAGATGAACACTTTCGAGTCGCCGTTTGCGGTGTTGCCCTGGCCGGACTGGTCGTTACGAACGGTCGCGCCGAACGACAGACCCGAGTCGGACTCGCCCGAAGCGGTGAAGATGATCCGAACGCGGCTGGTCATCTTCAGCTTGGAAGCCGAGGTGCCTGCGGTCACGGTGTTGCCGTCATAGACGAGACCCATGCGAGCGTTGCCCGAAACCTTCACTTCGGCAGCGGCGACGGTGGCGGACATTGCCAGAACGGTCGTCGCGAGAAGAACTTTTTTCATGTTTTCCCTCTTTCCTCAAGGTAAGCCCCGCCGCAGGAAGGTCCGCAGTGGGAATGATGGTGTTTTCCACCCAGACCCCTCGGATTGCAACGCTGACAGCGATGGCCGCCAAAAAGCGGGAAAGCGTGGTGCAGCAATGCCACATATCGCCCGCCACCCCCCGGCCCCGCCGCTTTGGCGGGAACCAACCGCGCCGTCGCGCATTGAACACCTCGCCAGACATCGCGCCCGCGCGATGCACACGCAAAACCCTGCCCGCGCCGCGCCCCGCCACGGGGTCTGGCGTGAAAAGCCTTGGCACGCCCCAAGGGCTAGGCTAGACAACACCAAGGAAATCGCGGGGGTGCGGATGTTCTTTCACCGTCTGGCACGGGGTGTCATCATGACCGGACTCGTCGGCGGGCTTGCAGCCTGCGGCGGCGGTCTTGCCAGTGGCGACAGCGGGCTGTTCCGCCGCTCTGCCACCACTGTCCCGAGTGATGTCCAGCTTGACCGGAAGGCCCGCGCGGATGCGCAGCGCGCCGCCCTCGCACGGGCAAGCGGCGAAGACCAGCGCCGGTCCACCATCTGGGACCTGTTCGGAAACGGCACCGACCCGAACACCACCGTCGCGGTGAACAAATACCTCTGGCAGGCCAGCCTCGAGATTCTCAATTTCCTGCCGATCGAGTCGGTGGACCCGTTCACCGGGGTGATCTCGACCGGATATGGCACGCCTCCGGGCGGCGGGCGCGCCTATCGCGCCACCGTCTATGTGCAAGACCCGGCGCTGGATGCCCGCTCGCTGCGCGTTGCGCTTCAGGCGCGGGGCGGCGGCGCGGTGTCGGCGGAAACCGCGCGCGCCATCGAAGATGCCATCCTGACCCGCGCGCGCCAGTTGCGTATCCGCGACAGCAACCTCTGATATTTGCCGCATTATCAATGACTTGACAGGGCGCTGCGGCGCCCTTTCTTCATTTCGCACCGCCTTTCGCATTTTTTTGCAGGCACGGGTGAAACTTTCCTCCGGGGTCGCCCCGTATTCCTGGCATCGGCGGCCAATAGTGGCCTGCCACCCCTGGAGGAAGCGTGATGAAACTGTCCGTTGTTGCCGTGTTGCTTGCCCTTGCCACCCCTGCGCTTGCCGAAAATCCGATGGTCGGCGGCGCGCCGATGTTCGAATCGAAGAACATTGTCGAAAACGCCGTGAACTCGGCAGATCACACCACGCTTGTCGCCGCCGTGCAGGCCGCCGGACTTGTCGATGCGCTGCAAAGCCCGGGGCCGTTCACCGTCTTCGCCCCCGTCAACGCCGCCTTTGACGCGCTGCCCGCAGGCACTGTCGAAACCCTGCTGAAGCCCGAGAACAAGCCCACCCTGACCAAGATCCTCACCGCGCATGTCGTGGCGGGCGATCTGTCGGGCGCCGAGATCATGCGCCGCGCCCGCGCCTCGAAAGACCGCTACTTCCATATGCAGACCCTGTCGGGCGACGCCCTGTCGGCGACCGTGCGGGGCAACAAGCTCTACATCATCGATGAATCGGGCAAGGCATCACAGGTGACCATCGGTGATGTCAAGCAGTCCAACGGCGTCATCCATGTGGTGAACGCGGTGCTGCTGCCCAAGTGATTTGACGAGTGGCATGGTTTGTGTGTGTCGGACGAGTGCTGCCTGTTCGCCTGTTTTGCAAGAGTGCCTGTTTGCCGTTCCGTATGAGTGCCTGACGGTTACCCCGTTGCGTGCGAGTTCCTGAACGAGTGCCAGAGTCTGTGCCGGGCGGCGGGTCGAAAGATCTGCCGCCCGTTTGTCTGTTCGGCCAGCCCCGCCTGCCCACTGGACCTTTCGCCCCGCATCGGTGTAACTCCAGCCTGCACTCCGGAGGTCCTGACCATGTCGCGCTACGAACCCGCCCAGATCGAACCGAAATGGCAATCCGCCTGGGATCAGGCCCAGGCGTTTCTGGCGCGCCGCGATCCGGCGAAGCCCAAGTATTACGTGCTCGAGATGTTCCCCTACCCGTCAGGGCGCATCCACATGGGCCATGTGCGCAACTACACGATGGGCGATGTGGTCGCGCGCTACAAATCCGCGCAAGGCTTTTCGGTGCTGCACCCGATGGGCTGGGATGCCTTTGGCATGCCCGCCGAGAACGCCGCGATGGAACGCGGCGGCCATCCCAAGGACTGGACCTACGGCAACATCGCCGACATGCGCGCGCAGATGAAGCCCCTCGGCCTGTCCATCGACTGGACCCGCGAATTCGCCACCTGCGACCCCGAATACTACGGCCAGCAACAGGCCATGTTCATCGACATGATGGAGGCCGGTCTGGTCTATCGCAAGAATGCGGTGGTGAACTGGGACCCGGTCGACATGACCGTGCTGGCCAATGAACAGGTCATCGACGGCAAGGGCTGGCGGTCGGGCGCGGCGGTGGAACGGCGCGAGCTGACACAATGGTTCTTCAAGATTTCCGACTATTCCGAGGAGCTGCTCTCCGCGCTCGACGGGCTGACCAACTGGCCGGAAAAGGTGCGGCTGATGCAGGCCAACTGGATCGGCCGCTCGCGCGGGCTGCAATTCGCCTTCGAAACCGTGGGCGCGCCAGAAGGCTTTGAAAAGCTCGAGGTCTATACCACCCGCCCCGACACGCTGCTGGGCGCATCCTTTGCCGCCATCAGCGCCGATCACCCGCTGGCCAAGACGCTGGAATCGGACCCGAAGGTTGCGGCCTTCCTCGCCCGGTGCCGTCTGGGCGGCACCACGGCCGAGGCTTTGGAAACCGCCGAGAAGATCGGTTTTGACACCGGCATCCGCGTGAAACACCCGCTGGACCCCAACTGGGAACTGCCGGTCTGGATCGCGAACTTCATCCTGATGGATTACGGCACCGGCGCGATTTTCGGCTGCCCCGCGCATGACCAGCGCGACTTCGACTTCGCCACCAAATACGGCCTGCCGATCAAGGCGGTCTTTGCCCCCGAAGAGCGCGGCGCAGCAAGCGATGAGGCGCTGGCCGAAGCCTATGTGCCGATGAAATCCGAACGCGTGCGCTATCTGCGCGGCTTCGCCGGAGCCGAGGTGCAGACGGGCGACGAGGCCGTCGCCGCCGCGATTGCCCATGCCGAATCAACCGGTTACGGCACCGGCGTCACCAAGTTCCGCCTGCGGGATTGGGGCGTGTCGCGCCAGCGTTACTGGGGCTGCCCGATCCCTGTCGTGCATTGCCCCGCCTGCGGCGTGGTGCCGGAGGCCAAGGAAAACCTGCCCGTCCGCCTGCCCGATGACGTGAGCTTCGATGTGCCGGGCAACCCGCTCGACCGCCATCCGACATGGCGCGATTGCACCTGCCCCCGATGCGGTGCGGCGGCACGGCGCGAAACCGACACGATGGATACTTTCGTCGATTCGTCGTGGTATTACGCCCGCTTCACCGCGCCGCGCGCCCAGACGCCGACCGTGGCCGAGGATGCGGCCTACTGGATGAACGTCGACCAGTATATCGGCGGCATCGAACACGCGATTCTCCACCTGCTCTACTCGCGCTTCTTCGCCCGTGCGATGGCCAAGACCGGCCACCTGCCGCACTCGGCCATCGAGCCGTTCAACGCGCTCTTCACCCAAGGCATGGTCACGCACGAGATCTACATGACGCGCGATGCCAATGGCCGCCCCGTCTACCACCTGCCCGAAGACATCGTGCGCAGTGACTCGGGCGCGACGCTGGCCGACGGCACCGCGGTCGAGGTGATCCCCTCGGCCAAGATGTCGAAATCGAAGAAGAACGTCGTCGATCCGATGAACATCATCGCCTCTTTCGGGGCCGATACCGCGCGCTGGTTCGTGATGTCCGACAGCCCGCCGGAACGCGATGTGGAATGGACCTCATCGGGCGCCGAAGCCGCCTTCAAGCACCTCTCCCGCGTCTGGACCCTGTGTTCGCGCATCGGCGAGATGCCGGAAGGTCACAAGGGCGAAGGTGACGACGACCTGCGCCGCGCCACCGCCAAGGCCATCGACGAGGTGACACGCGGCATCGAGAGTTTTGCCTTCAACAAGGCCATCGCGGTGCTTTACGGCTTCACCAACACGCTGGCCAAGGCCAATGCCTCCACCCCGGTGATGAAAGAGGCGATCCGCACGCTGGCGCAACTGATGCAGCCGATGGTGCCGCATATCGCAGAATCGATCTGGACCTATCAGGGCGGGCAGGGCCTGTGCTGCCAGGCCCCTTGGCCGAAGGCCGATCCGGCGCTGCTGGTCGATGACACCGTGATCCTGCCGATCCAGATCAACGGCAAGCGTCGGGCAGAAATCAGCGTGCCCAAGGACATGCCCGCATCCGAGGTTGAAAAGATCGCGCTGGCGAATGAGGATGTGGTCAGGTTCCTTGCCGGTCAGCCGGTGAAGAAGATCATCGTCGTGCCGGGGCGTATCATAAATGTCGTTGCCTGACCGCAGATCTGTGCTTTTTGCGCCACTGGCCCTGATGGCCTGCGGCTTCGCCCCGGCCTATGGACCGGGCGGGGCGGCACGGGCGCTGGAAGGGCGCATCCGCGTGGCAGACCCGAATGACAAGCTGGGCTTCGATCTGGTCGAACGGCTGGAAGAACGGCTGGGCCGCCCGCAGGCCCCGCGCTTTGATCTGGCCTATACCATCGTCACCAAGGCCGAGACGCTCGGAATCACCCCCGAAAACGCCATCACCCGCTATCACCTGACCGGCCATATCGACTGGACGCTGACCAGCCGCGACAGCGGGCAGCGCGTCACCGGCGGGCGGGTGCAGGGCTTCACCGCCTATTCCGCCACCGGCAGCACGGTCGCGGGCCTTGCCGCCGAACAGGATGCCGCCTTCCGGCTGATGCGGATGCTGGCAGACCAGATCGTGACCCGCCTCATCGCCACCTCGGACGCCTGGGCATGATCCTCAAGGGGATCGAAGCCAGCCGCTATTTCGCCAAGCCCGACCCGACCAAGGCCGGTCTGCTGATCGCAGGGGCCGATGCCATGCGCGTCGCGCTCAAACGGCAAGAGGTGATCGCCGCGCTGATCGGCCCCGAGGGCGAGGGCGAAATGCGCCTGACGCGGATTCAGGGCGCGGAGCTGCGCAAGGATGGCGCGGCCCTGCTCGATGCGATCAAGGCGGTCGGCTTTTTTCCCGGCCCGCGCGTGGCCTTTGTCGAGGATGCGACCGACACGCTGGCCCCCGCCATCGGTTCAGCCCTCAAGGACTGGAAGCCGGGCGATGCCACCATCGTGGTGACGGCGGGCAACCTCACCGCGAAATCCGCGCTCAAGACCCTGTTCGAAAAGCACACGCAGGCCTTCTGCGCCATCCTCTACGACGATCCGCCCACGCGCGAGGAAATCGAGGATGCGCTGAAGAAGGCCGGGCTTGCCAGCATCGACCGCGAGGCGATGGCCGACCTCACCACGCTGGCCCGCGCGCTCGACCCCGGCGATTTCCGCCAGACGCTGGAAAAGATCGCGCTCTACAAACACGGCGACCCCACCCCGCTGACCCCCGCCGATGTGGCCGCGATGGCCCCCGCCACGCTTGAGGCCGAGGTCGATGACCTGCTGCACGCCGTCGCCGATGGCCGCGCGCCTGCCATCGGCCTCTTGATGCGGCGGCTCGAAGGCCAGGGCGTGCTGCCCGTCACCATCTGCATTCAGGCCCTGCGCCATTTCAAGGCGCTGCACATCGCGGCCTCCGACCCTGCGGGCATCGCAAGTGGCCTGCAAAAGGCACGGGTCTTCGGCCCGAGGCGCGACCAGATGCAGCGGCAGGCGCAGGCCTGGGGCATGCGCCTGCTGGAACGCGCCGTGTCGGACCTGCTCGAAACCGACCTGACCCTGCGCTCGGCCTCCCGCGCGCCGGGCATGGCGCTGATGGAACGCGCGCTGATCCGTCTGGCCATGACACGGCGCTAGGCCTATCCTCGCCGCAACCGCAAGCCGCCACCGGAAAGCCCCGATGTCAGACCCAGACCAAGACCCGCGTCTCGCCCCGCTTGACCAGATCACACGCAAGCACAAGACGATCGAGGCCTATGTGCTCTGGCACAAGGACGGCGGCTGGTCGGATGCGGCGGGCGAATCGCTCGAGACCGAAGAAATCCTGTTCTATGCCGAGGGCCTGTTGATGGAAGGCTTCCATCTGGCATGGGATCACGTCTCGGACCCCGCCCTTGGCCCGCATATCCGCCTGTGTTTCTGGCAAGGCACGCAGCCGCCGCTGCCCGATCTGCCGCAGGGCGCGACACGGCTTGCGGCAGGTGTCACCGTTACCTAGCCTGCGCCGCCTTCATCACCCAGTAAATCCGGCCGCCACCGGTGGTCACCGAAACCCCGATATCGCGCATCTCGGGCGACAGGATATTCGCCCAGTGCTGCGGTGAATTGCGCCAGATGCCCGCAGCCGAGTCGACGCTGGCATTGCGCGAATGGGCCAGATTTTCGACCATCTTGCGAAAGGCATAGCCATTCGCCCGCGCCCTGTCGCCCATGCTTGGCCCCCCGTCGCGGCGATGGGCGAAATAGCCGCGTGTGGCCATGTCACAGCCATGTTGCTGCGCCGCTGCCGCCAGCTTGTCCGACGGGCGCAGCGCCGCCAATCCCCTCGCCTGCCGCTCCTGGTTGATCCATTGCACCAGCCCCCGCTCCAGCCCCGCCGCACCCGAAGGCTTTGAACAGGCCATACCCGTCGCGGGCAGGCTCGCCGCCAACAAAACCGCCGCCAAAATGATGCGCATCGCACCCCCCTTGCAAAACACAGGCCCCACCCGCGCGCTGCTGTTGCGCAGGATGCGCCCTCAGGGGTCAGCCCCCCGCACCATCGCAGCATGGTTCCCCGCCCAGAGTCCAGAGGCCCAGCAGCCGGTCAACAGATATCCGCCGGTCGGGGCCTCCCAGTCCAGCATCTCGCCGCAGGCGAAGACACCGGGCAGCGCGCGCAACTCCAATCCTTCTGTCAGCGCCTCGCGCCGGATGCCGCCTGCGGTGGAAATCGCCTCGTCCATCGGGCGCGGGCCCAGCAGCGGAACCGGCAGCGCGGTCAGCGCCTCCTCCAGCGGCAGGTTGCGGCCAAACTCCATCACCAGCGCGGCGGCGGGCGCGGGCAAGCCCAGCTTGCGCAGCCGGTTGCCCAGACTGTCCGACCGTTTCAGCCGCGCGATGCGGGCCGCCAGCGCCAGCGGGGCCAGATCGGGGAACAGGTTGACGGTCAGCGCCGCGCCCTCGCGCAGGGCGCGGCTCAGGGCATAGATGGCGCTCCCCTCCACCCCGCGCGCCGACAGCACGAACTCCCCCCGCACGCTCTGCGGGCCGGCGCGCAAAAGCGCCGCCTTGATCGGCTGGCCGAAATGCGCCGCCATATGGTCCGACCACGCCACGGCAAAGCCCATGTTGGCGGGCTTGAACGGCGCAATCTGCACCCCGCGCGCCGCCAGCCACGGCACCCATGCCGCATCCGACCCCAGCCGCGCCCAACTCGCGCCGCCCAGCGCCAGCACCGTCACACGCGGGCGCAGCAGCCGCGCGCCCTCGGGCGTGGCAAAGCGAAAGGCACCATCCTCCCACCCCTGCCACTGCCAGCGCGTGCGCAGGTCCACCCCCTGCCCCGCCAGCCGCGCCAGCCATGCCCGCAAGAGCGGCGACGCCTTCATCGCCAGCGGAAACACCCGCCCCGAAGTGCCGGTAAACACCTCCTGCCCCAGATCTCGGCACCATTGCGCCACCTCGGCCGGTCCAAAACCGGCCAGCATCGGGGCCAGCAGATCACTGTCATAAGCGGCGGCAAAATCGGCCAAGGGCTCGTCCTTGGTGACGTTCAGCCCCGATTTCCCCGCCATCAGGAACTTGCGCGCCGGCGTCGGCTTGGCCTCGGCCACCACCACCTGCCGCCCCGCCAGTGCCAGCGCCTCTGCCGCCATCAGCCCCGCCGGACCCGCCCCTATGACCAGCGCATCCGTCATGCGGCGGGCGCGGGGCGCAAGTGAACCACCCGCTGCGGAAACGGCATCTCGATCCCTTCGGCCTTCAGCGCGTTCCAGATCGCGAACAGCACGGGCGAGCGGTATTTGTTTGCCCCGTCATCAATGCCGCTGACCCAGTATTCCACCACGAAATCCACCGAAGACTCGCCAAACCCTGCCAGTTCGCAATCCGGCCCGTCAGGCTTGGTCAGCACAAAGGGCAAGGCCGCCACCGCCGCCTCGATGATCGCGGGCACGCGGTTGATGTCGGTGTCATAGCTCACCGAAAACTCCGCCTCATAGCGGTTGGCGCTGCCCTGATCGGAATAGTTGATGACGCGGCTGGTGATGAAATGCTCGTTCGGCACCACGATCCACTTGCCGTCAAACGTCTCCAGCACGCAGGCGCGGGCGGTCATCTTCACGATGGTGCCCTTCTCGCCGCCATCGAGTTCCACGTAGTCCCCTACCGTGGTCTGTCCTTCGACCAAGAGGATGATCCCCGAGATGAAATTGGCCGCGATCTGCTGCAACCCCAGCCCGATGCCCACACCCAAGGCACCCCCCAGCAGGGCAATCGCCGTCAGGTCGATGCCCATGATGCTCATGAGCAGCAGGAAGGCCGCGCCGAAGATCACGATCTCGGCCGCCTTCACCGCCAACTCGCGCGTGGCGGGGCGCAATTCCTGCTTGGCCTTGATATAGCTGGCCGATTGCCGGTTCGACCAGCTGCCCAGCCAGAACAGCAGCGACCCCGCGATCACCCCGCGGATCAGCGACAGCGCCGAAAACTGGATGTTGCCCAGTTCCACCCGCGTCTCGGCCAGCGCCAGCGTGATCTCGTCGAGAACCCCCAGCGCATAGAGCGCCGCCACCGGAACCAGCACGAACTTGCCCAGAAGATGCAGGAACGGGTCGGTCAGCACATGCGCGACCAACGCCCGCGCCGCCAGAAACAGGAACACCCGCTTGCCAAAGGCAATCACCTCGCCCGAGCCGAACATCGTCCGCGTCAGGCTTTCGCCGGTTGCGGTCAGCGCATAGGCGATCAGCGGCAGCATCAGGGGCAGGAACAGCAGGGCAAAGCGCCGCGCGGTGGCAAACAGGCCCACCGCATCGCCCTGCGGCGTCAGCACCCGCGTCATCACCGCCGCCAGGCGCCCCGCCACGGCGCGCGCCAGCAGATAGGCCAGCGCCAGCAAGGCAAATTGCGACCACGCCGCCGGCGAAAACAGCCAGCCCAGCGCGATCTGTCCGGCCTGCTCCAGCCAGTCCAGCGTCTGCGTGATCACTTCCGACTGCCCGTCCATACCTTGCCCCCCAACGCACCGTTACCGGCCTGTCTTTGGCGCGGAACGCCTTTCTTGACAAGGGATCTGACGCCCCCGCCCCGCGCATGAAAAGACCCCGCCATGCAGACATGGCGGGGCAAGGGACACCGCAGGCGGACCGCGGTGCAGGCGTTCGCAGTATTTCATGGGGTATCGGGCGGGGCTTGCCCCGCCACAGGGCCGGTCGCGCCTCAGTTCGGGCGGGACTGGTCGGCCTCCATCTCGGCACGGATCTGCTGGCGCAGAATGTCGATGGGAATCATCTTTCCATCGCGCTTGAAGTGCCAATAGGTCCAGCCGTTGCAGCTTGGCGCGCGCTCATAGGCGGCGCCGACCTGATGGATGGAGCCCTTCACGTCATTGCCCACCAGCGTGCCATCGGCGCGCACCTTGGCCATATAGCGGTTGCCCACCGAATAGAGTTCCTCACCCGGCCGCAGCATGCCGCGTTCCACCACCTGCCCGAAGGGCACGCGCGGCTCGGCCCGTTTCGATCCGGTGATCTCCAGCGCCGAGGCGTCGAACTTGCGCACCCGCGCCAGCCGCGCCTCTGCCACGCGGCGATAGGACTCCTCGCGCTCGATCCCGATGAAGTCGCGGCCGAGCATCTTGGCCACCGCGCCGGTGGTGCCGGTGCCGAAGAACGGGTCCAGCACCACATCGCCGGGATTGGTGGTGGCGATCAGGATACGGTGCAGCAGGCTTTCGGGCTTCTGCGTCGGATGCGCCTTGTCGCCATTGGCATCCTTCAGCCGCTCATGCCCGGTGCAGATCGGCAGCACCCAGTCCGACCGCATCTGGATGCCGTCGTTCAGCGCCTTCAGCGCCTCATAGTTGAAGGTGTATTTCGCAGATTCATCGCGCGACGCCCAGATCAGCGTCTCATGCGCATTGGTCAGCCGCTTGCCCTTGAAGTTCGGCATCGGGTTCGACTTGCGCCAGACCACGTCATTCAGCAGCCAGAACCCCTGATTTTGCAACTCTGCCCCAAGGCGGAACACGTTGTGATAGCTGCCGATCACCCAGATCGCGCCATTCGGCTTCAACAGCCGCTTGGCCGCCTTCAGCCACGCGCGGGTGAATTCGTCATAGGCGGCAAAGCTGCTGAACTGGTCCCAATGGTCATCGACCGCATCCACCTTGGAATTGTCCGGCCGGTGCAGGTCGCCCTTCAGTTGCAGATTGTAGGGCGGGTCGGCGAAGATCAGGTCGACAGAGCCCGCAGGCAGGCTGTTCATCATGTCGATGCAGTCGCCTGCAAGGATCTGGTTCAGGGGCAGCGCTGCCCCTGTTGCTTTGGTCTTTGACGTCATCTTCTGCCTCTGTCCCGGCGTCATTTGGCGCGCCGTATCTGTGGATAAGAATGAGTCAGAGACGAATCGGCGTCAAATTCTTTATTGAATCAAGGGGTTATCTATTTCTCTTGATACAAGATATTGTGCACCGGTTTGAACGAACGTCTATGAACAGGGGTCACCCCAAGATTTAGAAGGGCGCTCAGATGGGCTTTGGTCGGGTAACCGGCGTTCACGTCCCAGCCATAACCGGGGTATTGTTGCGCCAAATCCACCATCAGCCGATCCCGCGTGACTTTCGCGCAAATCGACGCGGCGGCGATCGACAGCGATTTGGCATCGCCCTTGATGATGGCCATCCCCTTGCAGGGCAGGTTGCGCGGAATCATGTGCCCGTCGATCAGCGCGAAATCGGCGGCCAGCGCCGCCACCGCACGCTCCATCGCCAGATGGCTGGCGCGCAGGATGTTCAGCGCGTCAATCTCCTCGACGCTGGCATGGGCCACCGCAACCTGCGCCACCTGCTGCAATTCGGCAAAGAGCGCGTCACGCCTTGCGGCGGTCAATGCCTTGGAATCCGCCAGCCCCGCCGGAATCCGGTCAAGGTCCAACCGCACGGCGGCGGCGGTGACAGGGCCGCACAGCGGGCCGCGCCCCACCTCGTCCACCCCGACGACAAAAGCCGCCCCTTGCGACAGGGCGGCCAATTCATGCGTGAAATCTGGAAACACCTTGGACATGCCCCGCCATAGCGCGGGGCAGGCGCGGAAAAAAGGGGGGGAGCTGCTCACCCTCCCCACCCTTGCGGGACTCAATAGTGGCGCGGACGCCCGCGGCCGTGGTCCCAACCCTGTCCGCGCCCGTGGCCCCAGCCGTGGCCGCGCCCCTGATCGCGCCCATATCCGGGTGCCTCGATGCGGAAACCGGCGCTGCGCATGCAGTCTTCCGAATACACGCGGTCGACCCGCCCGAACACGCGCGCATCATTGGCGCAGTGGCGCGGCAGGCGGAAATCAAAGCCCTCGCGGCGCAGGCAACGCTCGGGATACACCGTCACATCCCGCCGCACGCCCGAAATCTCGATGGCGCACACCGATGGCACCCGCGGGCTGCGCACCTCGACCGGCGGCTTTGGCACCACGACGGGCGGTTTCGGCACCGGCGGATGCACGACCGGCACCGGCGCGGGCTTGGCGCGCGCCTTTTCGTTGGCATGCAGGATGGCCCCCACCGCGAGGGCAGCCACAAGGGCAACGGCCAGCTTTTCGCTCTGGCGGTCGGCGCGGGCCGGCACGGCACTGGCAGCCAGAAGCGCCAGAACGGTGACGGCGGCGATCATCGCACCCGCCACCCGCCGCAGCGGCTGCGTCTTTGCGCGTGGCAAGGCGGGCGAGATCATGCGGGGCGGGGCGGCAAAGGGTGCAAACGCGGCATCTGCAGGGAACATGGGGGGCCTCCTGTCTGACGGGGAAAAGCGGCCTGACGGTGCGACCATCGCACCCGATCCGCTGTCCCCCGAAGGTGCCGCCCCTCCGCCGCGACAGGCAATATCGCCGCCTTGTTATGCGATAACAGCCGCCTTTTGCGGCCCTGATATTGAATATCGCGGCAATCCCGCGCAACTCTGTCCCCAGCCGACCCCACCGCGACACTCACGCCCCGAGCAGGAGCCAGACATGAAAACCCCCGCGCTGATCTTTGCTGCCGCCTTCGCTGCCGCCTTGGCCGCACCTGCATCGGCGGAATGTTACGCAGATTACAAGGCCAAGCAGGATGACCCCTTGCGCCTGCACTATGGTGTCGCGCAAGTCAGCGATGCCAACTGCTCCCCCGGCGCAGCGCAGGGAGAGTTGAAACCACGGCTTGCGCAGGCAGGCTGGACGTTGTTGAACGTGCTGGCAACATTCGGCCCCGAGGGCCTTGGCGAAAGGCAAGCGAGTGCAGGAGAATTCTTCCTCCGTTACTGAAAGTCTGAAGGCGGGCAACCGGGTTGTCAGCTTCGGCATAGCCGCCATCGTGCTGATCCTGTTCGGGGCGGCGCTGTTCCTCTTTCTCAGCCTGCCCGATGCCAACGCCTTCAACGCGCGGGTGGAAAGGCTGTTCGTGGAAAACGACAACCTGACCACCAACGCCGAGATCAAGCTGCTGGAGATTCTGGCCCAAAGCGGCACCTCCTTTTCCGAGGTGCTGCAAAGCTACCGCATGGTGATCTTCGTCCTTCTGGTGTTCTCCTCCGCGCTTCTGGTCGCGGCACTGGTGTTTCTGGTGATGATCATCGCGCTGAACCGCCGGATTTCCGCCATCCAGCGATCCGGCATTCAGGTCGCCAGCCTGATGATCAGCCGCGAAGGCCGCGCGGTCTATATCAACGACATGGAATTCGCCCTGACCGAGGCCGCGCTGGAAACGCTGGCCGTTCTGGCCGAGGCGCGGATGGATGACGAGGTGCTGACCGGCGCGCAGATCGAATCGGTGATCTCGGGCCGCAACGAGGCCGATTGCGACGAGGCCGCTGGCGCCACCCGCGTCAAACGCCTGCGCGACACGCTGGGCAACCAGCTTGTCAGCGAGCTTCTGGTCAAGACAATCGCGCGGCGCGGCTATGTTCTGGCGGTCGGCAAGGACGTGATCCGCATGGTCTAGACGTCATCTGCCCGTCACAGGGCTTGCATAGGGGGGGGGAGGGCCATAAATAGCGCCCTTCTTCCTTGTGCTGCCCGAAAGGGGGATGCGATGATCCAGACGCCGTTTTACCTGATCGACCGCGCCAAGCTGGCCCGCAACATGGCCATCATGGATGAACTGCGCGAAAGTTCGGGGGCCAAGACCCTGCTGGCGCTGAAATGCTTCGCCACATGGGGCGTGTTCGACCAGATGCGCGAGCATATGGATGGCACCACCTCCTCCAGCCTCTATGAGCTGAAGCTGGGCCGCGAACGCTTCGGCAAGGAAACCCACGCCTATTCCGTCGCATGGGCCGATCACGAGATTGCCGAGGCGGTCAGCTACGCCGACAAGATCATCTTCAACTCCATCGGCCAGCTGGAGCGGTTCGACAACCAGTCGGCCAGCATCAACCGCGGCCTGCGCCTGAACCCGCGCTTTTCCACCAGCGGCTTTGACCTCGCCGATCCCGCCCGCCCCTTCAGCCGCCTTGGCGAATGGGATGCGGGCAAGATCGAACGCGTGATGGACCGCATCAGCGGCTTCATGATTCATTACAACTGCGAGAATGACGACTTCGACCTGTTCGACAGCCAGTTGACCCGCATCGAAGACGAATTCGGCGCGCTTCTGGGCCGTTTGCAATGGGTCAGCCTCGGCGGCGGGATTCACTTCACCGGCGAAGGCTACCCCGTCGCCAGACTCGCCGCGCGGCTGAAAGCGTTCTCCGACCGTTTCGGCGTGCAGGTCTATCTGGAACCCGGCGAGGCCGCGATCACCGGGGCCGCGTCGCTGGAAGTGACCGTGCTCGACGTGCTGAACAACGGCAAGGATCTTGCCGTGGTGGATTCCTCGGTCGAGGCGCATATGCTCGACCTCTTGATCTACCGCATCGGTGCCAAGATGGAGACATCGGGCGACCACCCGTTCCAGATCTGCGGCAAATCCTGCCTTGCGGGCGATGTGTTCGGCGAATTCAACTTCCCCGCCCCCCTGCAGGTGGGCGACAGGCTCAGCATCGCCGATGCGGCGGGCTATACGATGGTCAAGAAGAACTGGTTCAACGGGGTGAAGATGCCGGGCATCGTCATCAAGGAACTCGATGGCTCGATGACCGTCGCGCGTGAATTCGGCTATGCCGATTTTGAAGGCAATCTTGGCTAGTCAGGTTGCCCCTTCCCTCTGTCCTTAAAGGAGACGGTTCGAAGTGAAACGGAATGTTCTGATCATCGGCGCCGGCGGCGTGGCTCAGGTCGTGGCGCACAAGGCGGCGCAGCACAATGACCGGCTGGGCGATTTGCACATCGCCAGCCGCACCGTGGCCAAGGCCGAGGCGATCATCGCCAGCGTGCACGAGAAATCCGCGATGAAGGTGCCGGGCGTCTTTGCCGCCCACGCGCTTGACGCGACGGACAGTGCCGCCGTGGTCGCCCTGATCGAACAGACCGGCTGCCAGATCGTCATCAACGTCGGCTCGCCCTTCGTGAACATGCCGGTGCTCGACGCCTGCATTCAGGCGGGCGTCGCCTATATGGACACCGCCATCCACGAAGACCCCGCCAAGATCTGCGAAACGCCGCCGTGGTATGGCAATTACGAATGGAAACGGCGCGAGGCGTGCAAGGCCGCGGGTGTCACCGCCATTCTGGGCGTGGGCTTCGATCCCGGCGTCGTCAACGCCTATGCCCGCGTGGCCGAAGGGATGATGGACAAGATCGAGTCCATCGACATCGTCGACATCAACGCCGGATCGCACGGCAAATGGTTCTCGACCAACTTCGACCCCGAAATCAACTTCCGCGAATTCACCGGCACGGTCTATTCGTGGCAGAACGGCGCATGGCAGACCAACAAGATGTTCGAGGTCGGCAAGACATGGGACATGCCGGTGGTGGGCGAACAAAAGGCCTATCTGACCGGCCATGACGAGGTTCATTCCCTGTCGGCCCGCTATCCGCAGGCCGATGTGCGCTTCTGGATGGGCTTTGGCGACCATTACATCAACGTCTTCACCGTGCTGAAGAACCTCGGCCTGTTGTCGGAGCAACCCGTCAAAACCGCCGAGGGGCTGGAAGTGGTGCCGCTCAAGGTGGTCAAGGCCGTGCTGCCCGATCCGGCCAGCCTTGCCCCGAACTACACCGGCAAGACCTGCATCGGCGATTTCGTGAAAGGCACCAAGGACGGCCAGCCGGTCGAGGTGCTGATCTACAACGTCGCCGACCACAAGGACGCCTACAACGAGGTGGGCAGCCAGGGCATCAGCTATACGGCGGGCGTGCCGCCCGTGGCCGCCGCCCTGCTGATCGCCGATGGCGTCTGGGATGTGGGGGCGATGGCCAATGTCGAAGACCTTGATCCCGCGCCCTTCATCAACCTGCTGAACACCATCGGCCTGCCCACCCGCATCAAGGATGCGGCGGGCGACCGCCTGCTCGAACTCTGATTGCCGACGCGGCGGGGCCAGGCGCCCCGCCCGTCCCCGCCTGCCCCCCCCCCGCACAGCAACGTCTCCCTCATCCGCACGCCGCGACGCGCCCTGCGATCCGGTTGCGATTCGGCGCAGGGTTCTCGGTAAGATGATTCGGTGAAGCGATTCGGCGGACGGCCACAAAGACCAGCGCCTTCAACCCGTTACCAAGGCCCTGCGGGCACGGGAATGCACCCGCACGGCCCACCGCAGCGCCCGAAGCGCCAAAGCGTGCGCACGCGCGCCGCAGGGCATAATCAGCGATGTCGGGAAGTTGTGGTGAGCCGGACAGGATTCGAACCTGTGACCCGCTGATTAAAAGTCAGCTGCTCTACCAACTGAGCTACCGGCCCACAACTTGGGCGCTGATTAAGGTCAGCAGCGGGTGGGGTCAAGGGCAAAAGATGCAGCCTCTGGCAAATATCTCGCATCAGGCGTATACGCCCCTGCATGGACCATAAGAACGCGCCAAACGGCCTGCCCTTTGTGAAAATGCACGGCGCAGGCAATGACTTCGTGGTGATCGACTCGCGCGGGCGCGCGGAGGCGGCGGTCACGCCTGCGCTGGCACTGGCCTTGGGCGACCGCAATCGCGGCGTGGGCTTCGACCAGCTGGCCGAGATTCGCGACGGCAGCGACGGGGCCGATTTCAGCCTGGATTTCTGGAACAGCGACGGCAGCCGCGCAGGTGCCTGCGGCAATGCCACCCGCTGCGTCTCCGATAGGGTGATGCGCGGGCTGGGGCGCGATGCGGTGTCGCTCGTCACCGCGCGCGGCGCGCTGTCGGCCCGGCGTCTGGCCGATGGTCAGGTCTGGGTCAACATGGGCGCGCCGCAACTGGACTGGGCCTCGGTGCCCCTGTCCCATGCGGTCGATCCGCTCCACCTGCCGCTGGCGGGCGATCCTGTCGCCGTGGGCATGGGCAACCCGCATTGCGTGCTGTTCGTCGAGGATGCCGAAGCGGTCGATCTGGCCGGGCTCGGCCCGCGCTACGAACACGACCCGCTCTATCCGCAGCGCACCAATGTCGAGTTTGCCTCCCTCCTCGCGCCGGACCATCTGCGGATGCGGGTGTGGGAGCGTGGCACCGGCATCACCCTTGCCTGCGGCTCGGGCGCCTGCGCCACCGCCGTGGCCGCCCATCTGCGCGGGCTGACGGGGCGGCAGGTGACGCTGACGCTTGATGGCGGCACCCTGCAGGTGGACTGGCGCGACGATGGCGTCTGGCTGACCGGCCCCGTCGCCCATGTGTTCGACGGCTGGCTCACCCCCGAATTTCTGGCCGCCCACCGATGAACGCCCCCGTTTTCGCCACCCTCGGCTGCCGCCTCAACGCTTACGAATCCGAAGCCATGCGCGAACTGGCCGAAGCCGCCGGCCTGCAAGGCGCGGTGATCGTCAACACCTGCGCCGTCACCGCCGAGGCGGTGCGCAAGGCCAAGCAGGAAATCCGGCGGCTTTCACGCGAAAACCCCGGCGCGCCGGTGATCGTGACAGGCTGCGCCGCGCAGACCGAACCCGAAACCTTCGCCGCGATGGCCGAAGTCACCCGCGTGATCGGCAACCACGAAAAGATGCAGGCCGACACATGGGCGGGCCTCGCCGCGCCCGCAGGCCCCGATTTCGTCGGCCAGACCGAAAAGGTGCAGGTCGATGACATCATGTCGGTGCGCGAAACCGCAGGCCACCTGATCGACGGCTTCGGCCGTCACCGCGCCTATGTGCAGGTGCAGAACGGCTGCGACCACCGCTGCACCTTCTGCATCATCCCCTATGGCCGCGGCAATTCCCGCTCGGTCCCCGCGGGCGTGGTGATCGACCAGATCAAGCGGCTGGTGGACCGTGGCTTCAACGAGGTGGTGCTGACCGGCGTCGACCTCACCTCATGGGGCGCAGACCTGCCTGCCACCCCGCGCCTCGGCGATCTGGTCATGCGCATCCTGCGGCTGGTGCCGGACCTCGCCCGCCTGCGCATCAGCAGTATCGACAGCATCGAGGCCGATGACAACCTGATGCTGGCCATCGCCACCGAACCGCGACTGATGCCGCATCTGCACCTGTCCCTGCAGGCGGGCGATGACATGATCCTCAAACGGATGAAGCGCCGCCACCTGCGCGACGATGCCATCCGCTTTTGCGAAGACGCGCGCCGCCTGCGCCCCGACATCGTGTTCGGCGCCGACATCATCGCAGGCTTCCCGACCGAGACGGAGGCCATGTTCGACAACAGCCTCAAGCTGGTGGATGACTGCGGCCTGACCTTCCTGCACGTCTTCCCGTTCAGCCCGCGCAAGGGCACCCCCGCCGCGCGGATGCCGCAACTCAAGGGCCCCGAGATCAAGGCCCGCGCCGCGCAACTGCGCGCCAAGGGCGATGCCGCGCTTGCGCAGCACCTCGGCGCGCAATTGGGCCAGACCCACCGCATCCTGATGGAAGGCCCGCGCATGGGCCGCACCGAACAGTTCACCGAAGTGGACCTGACGACCGATCAGCCCGAAGGCCAGATCATCACCGCCACCGTCACCGCCCACGGCGCCACACGCCTGCTCGCCAGCGCCTGACCAGCAGCCCCGCCGAACCCACGCAAGGGGCGCGGGGGCAGCCCCCATTGGCCGCCCGCGCGCCTCTGGCGCAGCCTACAGCCGCTTGCCGGTATCGGGAGCGAACAGATGCCACCGCCCCTCTACAGGGGCCACCCGCAGCCGCTGGCCCCGCGCCGCCGCCGTCGCCCCCGGCAGGCGCAGCGTCATCGGCACATCCGACCCTTCGATCGTGCCATAGCCAAAGGCATCCGCGCCCAGCCATTCGACCGACCGCAGCACCACCGGAATCCCCGGCACGTCTTCGCCCACAACCTCCATATCCTCGGGCCGCAGCCCCAGCCGCACCTCGGGCCGCGCAGGCAGACCCGCAATCGGCAACCGGTGCCCCCCCGGCAGCATCGCCTCGCCGCCCTGCACCTGCACGGTAAAGATATTCATCGCCGGCGATCCGATGAAGCCCGCCACGAACTCGCTTGCGGGCGTCATATACACCTCCTGCGGGGTGGCGATCTGCTCGGCCACGCCCTTGTTCATCACGATCAGGCGGTCGGCCAGCGTCATCGCCTCCACCTGGTCATGCGTCACATACAGCATGGTCTGCCCCGTCGTCTGGTGCAGGTCCTTGATCTGCAGGCGCATCTGCACCCGCAGCTTGGCATCGAGGTTCGACAAAGGCTCGTCCAGCAGAAACGCCGCAGGCTCGCGCACCAGCGCGCGGCCCATCGCCACCCGCTGCCGTTGCCCGCCCGACAGCGCGCGCGGCTTGCGGTCAAGGTAGGGCTCCAGCTCCAGCATGGCGGCGGCCTTGGCCACCCGCGCCTCAATCTCGGCCGCAGGCATCTTGGCGATCTTCAAACCGTAGGCCATGTTCTCGCGCACGCTCATATGCGGGTAAAGCGCGTAATTCTGGAACACCATCGCAATGTCGCGCTGGCGCGGCTCCAGATCGTTCACCACGCGGTCGCCGATGGAAATCGTGCCGCCGGTAATGCCTTCCAGCCCCGCCACCATCCGCAGCAAGGTGGACTTGCCGCAGCCCGAAGGCCCGACGATCACGACGAATTCGCCATTGGCAATGTTCATGGTGATCCCGTGAATCACCTCTTGGCCGGCATAGCTTTTGCGCAGATCGTTCAGTTGGATATGTGCCACGTCTTATTTCTCCGTCTCGACAAGGCCCTTCACGAACCAGCGCTGCATCAGCACGACCACAAGGATCGGCGGCAGGATGGCCAGCACGGACGTCACCATGACAAGGTTCCAGGGGGTATCGGCATCGGCGAAAGAGATCATCTTTTTCAGCGCGATGACGATGGTGTTCATCTCGTTCGAATTGGTCACCAGAAGCGGCCACAGATATTGCGTCCAGCCATAGATGAACTGGATCACGAAGATCGCGGCCACATTGGTCAGCGACAGCGGCCACAGGATATCCTTGAAGAACCGCCACGGCCCCGCGCCATCCACGCGGGCGGCTTCCAGCAATTCGTCGGGAATGGTCATGAAGAACTGCCGGAACAGCAGGGTTGCCGTGGCCGAGGCGATCAGCGGCAGGATCAGACCGGCATAGGTGTCAATCAGCCCCAGATCGACCATCACCTTGTAGGTCGGCTGGATGCGCACCTCGACCGGCAGCATCAGGGTGATGAAGATCAGCCAGAAACACGCCATGCGGAACGGGAACTTGAAGAACACGATCGCATAGGCCGAGGCCATCGAGATCACGATCTTGCCCACCGCGATCCCCACCGCGATCAGCGTGGTATTGCCCAGAAGGCGCCACAGGCTGACCCCGCCGATGCGGTTGATCTCGCCCGAAAAGGCGGCGCGGTAATTCTCGAAGGCCTCCGATCCGGGCAGCAGCGGCAGCGGCGGCCGCAGGATCGTCTGCACCGAATGGGTCGAGGCGATGAAGACGTAATAGACCGGAAAGGCCACGATGATGACGCCAAGGATCATCCACAGATGCGCCAGCGTGCGGGCCGCTCCGCGTGCCACAAGGGGGCTGTGTGTGCCGTTATCCATAATGCACCCGCTTTTCGATGAACCGGAACTGGAAGGCGGTCAGCGCGATCACGATGACCATCAGGATCACCGACTGCGCGGCACTGTCGCCCATGATCAGGTTGACGAACCCGTCATTGTAGACCTTGTAGACCAGCGTTTCCGTGGCTTTGCCGGGGCCGCCACTGGTGACGGCATGGATGATGCCGAAGGTGTCGAACAGCGCATAGACCGTGTTCACCACCAACAGGAAGAAGGTCGTCGGTGTCAGCAGCGGAAAGACAATGGTCCAGAACGCGCGCCGCTTGGTCGCGCCGTCAATCGCCGCCGCTTCCAACAAGGATTTCGGAATTGCCTGAAGACCCGCGACGAAGAACAGGAAGTTATAGCTGATCTGCTTCCACGTCGCCGCAGCCACCACCAGCGCCATCGCCTGATCGCCGTCCAGCAGCGGGTTCCAGTTGATGCCCATCTGCCGCAGGGGCCATGCCAGCGTGCCGAAGGACGGGTTGAACATGAACAGCCACAGCATCCCCGCGATGGCAGGTGCCACCGCATAGGGCCAGATCATCAGCGTGCGGTAAAAGCCCTTGCCACGGATGATCTTTTCCACCTGCACCGCAAGAAACAGCGCGATGGCCATCGCGAAAAAGGCCACCAGCACCGAGAAGATCACCGTCACCTGCAACGCGTTCAGATAGGCCGGATCGTTCAGAACCTTGCGGAAATTGGCCAGCCCCACAAAGGTGCTCGACAGCCCGAACGGGTCTTCCCGCAGGACAGACTGGCGAAAGGCTTGCGCAGCAGGCCAGTAGAAAAAGATCAATGTGATGGCAAGTTGCGGGGCCAGAAGCAGCCACGGCAACAGCTTGTGCGGAAATACCGTCCGACGCATGCACAATCCTTGCATTGCAACAAAATGAAAAAGGCGCGCACCGGCCCATTACCGGTGCGCGCCAAAGGCAGGCCTGTATCAGCCGCCCGTTGCTTCGCGGATCGCCGCATTGCCGCGGGTGGCGGCGGCGGTGAGCGCCTCTTGCGCGGTCTGCTGACCGGCCAGCATCTTCTCGAACTCCTCGTTCAGGATGTCGCGGATCTGCGGCAGGTTCGGCGCGCGCACGCCCTTGGAGTTCTCGGTCGGCTCCTTGCCCATCATCTGGGTGATCGGCACCTCGCGCGCGGGGTTGGTTTCATAGAAGCCCGACGCCTTGGTTGCCTCGTAGGCCGCCATCGTCACCGGCAGATAGCCCGACTGCTCGTGCAGGAACTGCTGCACCTCGGTCTGCGACAGGTAGTTGAAGAACGCCCCGACGCCCTTGTAGACCTCGTCCGACTTGCCACCCATCACCCAGAGCGATGCCCCGCCCGGCACCGTGTTCTGCGGCGCGCCTTCGGCGGTGTCGTCATAGGGCAGCTGGCCGATGCCATAGTTGATCCCGGCCTTCACGATATCGCCCAGACCGCCCGAGCTTTCCGTCAGGATACCGCATTCGCCCGAGGTGAAGTTCTGCTTGGCTTCCGAGGTGCGGCCGCCGTAGACGAACACCCCCTCTTTCGCCAGATCGGCCATTTCCTGGAAATGCTTGACGAACAGCGGCCCGTCGACCGCCAGTTCCGGCGTGCCGGCCAGACCGTTCTCGTTGCTCGCCCATGACACGTTGTTCCACGCCGCGAAGTTCTCGGTGTGGATCCAGGTCAGCCAGGTCGAGGTATAGCCGCAGGTCGCAGCCCCGCTCGACTTGATCTGCCGCGCCGCAGCCCAGACCTCGGCCCAGGTTTTCGGCGGGTTGTCGACGTCGAGGCCGGCCTTCTCGAAGATATCCTTGTTGTAATACAGGATCGGCGAGGAGGAGTTATAGGGGAAGGACAGCATCTCGCCCGACGGGCTCGAATAATAACCAACGATTCCCGGCAGATAGGCGCTCTTGTCAAAGGTATATCCGGCCTCGGTCAGCACTTCGGCCACCGGCTTGATCGCGCCTTGCGCGCCCATCATCACGCCGGTGCCAACGTCGAACACCTGAATGATATCCGGCGCCTGTCCCGCGCGGAACGCCGCGATTCCGGCGTTGAGCGTCTCGGGATAGGTGCCTTTGAACACCGGCTTGACCACATAGTCGGACTGGCTGGCGTTGAAATCTGCCGCCATCTTCTCGACCACCTCGGAATTGGCGCCCGTCATGGCATGCCACCACGAAATTTCGGTCTGCGCCTGCGCGGCGACGGGCAGGGCCACAAGTCCTGCAACCACAAGCTTTACGGTTTTCATTATGTCATCCTCCTAAGATGTTCTGACCAAGCCCCTGTTCCCGAAAATTGCGACAAGCGCGTAACATTCGGCCTCCCCGAGGCAAGCTCATCGCAATGTTAACGATATTTTTGATCGACAAGTCAATTTTATTACACTCGCAGATTGTGCCCTTTCCGCCGCGTCAACCCGACGGAAGTTGCACCCCCACCACAGCCCCTTGACGGCCCGCGCACATCGGCGCATCAATCGCCTATCGACGATAGACGAAGGCATTCCGATGCAGGCCACAGACCCCACGCTTGCCGATCTGGCCCGCGCCCTGTCACACCCTGCCAGAGTCAGGATACTGCGGCTGCTTCAGGCCACGCCGGGCTGTATCGGCGGTGACATCGTGGGCGCGCTTGGCCTTGCGCAATCCACCGTCTCCGAACACCTGCGCATCCTCAAGGCGGCGGGCGTCATCACCGGGGAAATCGCGGGCCCGCGCATCTGCTATGCGCTCAATCCGGCGGCTCTGGCCCCGCTCGCCGCCTTCATCGCGGCGCTCGAACCCGCAGACGGCCCCTGCTGCCTTCCCCAAGCCTGCGCCCCCTCACACCGCAAATCGAGCGAATCATGACCTTGTTCGAACGCTATCTGACCCTCTGGGTCGCGCTCTGCATCCTTGCGGGTCTGGCGCTGGGAAGCCTCTTTCCCGCCGCCTTCGCCACCCTCGCCCGCCTCGAATATGCGTCGGTCAACCTCGTCGTCGCGGTGCTGATCTGGGCAATGGTCTATCCGATGATGGTCGCGGTCGATCTTGGCGCGCTCAAATCCGTGGGCCAGCGGCCCAAGGGGCTGATCCTCACCATGGTCATCAACTGGCTGATAAAGCCCTTCACGATGGCGGCCTTGGGCGTCCTGTTCTTCCAGCACCTGTTCTCCGGCCTGATCGACGCCGCCAAGGCCCCTGAATACATCGCGGGGCTGATCCTGCTGGGCGCCGCCCCCTGCACGGCAATGGTCTTCGTCTGGTCGCAGATGACGAAGGGCGATCCCAACTACACGCTGGTGCAGGTCAGCCTGAATGATCTCATCATGGTGGTCGCCTTTGCGCCCATCGTCGCCTTCCTTCTGGGCGTCACCGATATCGCGGTGCCGTGGGAAACGCTGATCCTGTCCACCCTGCTCTATGTCGTCATCCCGCTGGCGGCGGGCGCGCTGACCCGCGCCGCCCTGCTGCGCCGCGGGGGCGAAGCCGCCGTGACCGCCTTCACCGCCCGCATCAAACCCGCCTCGATGCTCGGCCTGCTGCTGACCGTGGCGCTGCTCTTTGGCTTCCAGGGCCCCGTCATTCTGGCGCAACCGGGCCTCATCGCCCTGCTGGCCGTGCCGATCCTGATCCAGTCCTACGGCATCTTCGCGCTTGGCTACGGGGCGGCCTATTTGTGGAACCTGCCGCATAAGATCGCCGCCCCCTGCGCGCTGATCGGCACATCGAACTTTTTCGAGCTTGCCGTGGCCGTCGCCATCGGCCTCTTCGGTCTCAATTCCGGCGCGGCCCTCGTCACCGTCGTGGGGGTGCTGGTCGAGGTTCCGGTGATGCTCTCGCTTGTCGCCTTTGCCAACCGCACGCGGGCGCGCTTCGCCCCCTGATCGCCGCAGGCCGGTCTCCGCACCGGCCTCCGCTCTGGCCCGACCCCGAAGGAAACCGCCATGACCGATACGCCCAACATTCCCGATGCCCTGCTGCCCGCCATCGACCATGCCGCGCTCCTGTCGCCGCAACGGTCCACCCATGCCCCGCGCATCCTGATCCTCTACGGCTCCCTGCGCCCCCGCAGCTTTTCCCGCCTCGCGGCGGAAGAGGGGGCGCGCATCCTCACCCGCCTCGGGGCCGAGGTGCGCTTCTACAACCCTTCCGGCCTGCCGCTGGTCGATGATGGGGCCGATGCCAGCCACCCCAAGGTGCGCGAATTGCGCGAACTGGTCGCATGGAGCGAAGGCATGGTCTGGTCCTCGCCCGAACGCCACGGCGCGATGACCGGCGTCATGAAGACGCAAGTGGACTGGATTCCCCTCTCCGACGGCGCGGTGCGCCCCACCCAAGGCAAGACGCTGGCGGTGATGCAGGTCTCTGGCGGCTCGCAAAGCTTCAACGCGGTAAACCAGATGCGGATACTGGGGCGCTGGATGCGGATGCTCACCATCCCCAATCAGGCCTCGATCCCCAAGGCGTTCCAGGAATTTGACGAGGCGGGCCGCATGCGCCCCTCGCCGCTCTATGACCGAGTGGTCGATGTGATGGAAGAGCTGGTAAAGTTCACCCTGCTGCTGCGCGACAGCGCGGGGTATGTGGTCGACCGCTATTCCGAACGCAAGGAAACGGCGGCAGAGCTTGCAGCGCGGGTCAACCTCTCGGCGGCGCTCTGAACGGGCACAGCGGGGTGCGGGCAAAGGTTAAGAACCCCTTAATCCCGCAGGGCCAACCCCTTGAAAACAAAGGGATGGCCCGCGTGTCACACAGGGGGCGCTCACGCCGCCCGCCGCCCCTCCAGCACCGCCTTGACCACCAGCGCCACCAGGGCCAGCAAGGTCAGCACCGAAGCCGCCGCAAAGGCCCCGGTCGCGTTCAGGTCGTTGAAAAGCAGCTCCACATGCAGGGGCAAGGTATTGGTCTGGCCCCGGATATTTCCCGAAACCACCGACACCCCGCCGAACTCCCCCACCGCCCGGGCCGTGCAGAGCACCGCCCCATACAGCAAGGCCCAGCGGATGTTCGGCAGGGTCACGCGGGTGAAGATCTGCCACCCGCTCGCCCCCAGCGTCACCGCCGCCGTCTCCTGCTCCGACCCCTGCGCCTGCATGAGCGGCAGCACCTCGCGCGCCACAAACGGGGCCGTCACGAACATCGTGACCAGCACGATCCCCGGCAGGGCGAACATCACCTGCAGGTCATTCGCCTGCAACCACGGCCCCAGCAACCCCTGCCGCCCATAGAGCAGCAGATAGCAGATCCCCGCGATGATGGGCGAGATCGAGAACGGGATCTCGATCGCCGTCACCAACAGCCCCCGCCCCGGAAAGCGGAACCGCGCGACCGCCCAAGCCGCCGCGATCCCGAAGGCGATGTTCACCGGCACCACGATCAGCGCGGTGATCGTGGTCAGCCAGATCGCATTGCGGGTGGCAGGATGCATCAGGTTCGCCGCATAGACCTGCCACCCCTCGCCAAAGGCGCGGGCAAAGATATAGACCAGCGGCGCCACCACGATCAGCAGGGTCAGCCCCACCGCCACCCCGATCAGCAGGCGGGGAACCCATGCGCTCTGGCCGGGGGCCATTACTCCAACCGCCTGCATCACACCCCCCTGTGCCGCGCCGCCCAAGCCTGCAGCCGGTTCGACACCAGAAGCAGCACCAAAGCGAAGAACAAGAGCACCAGCGCAATCGCCGCCGCCCCGTTGTAGTCAAACTCCTCCAGCCGGATGAAGGCCAGAAGCGCCGCAATCTCGGTCTTGAAGGGCAGGTTGCCCGCGATGAAGACGATGGCCCCGAACTCGCCCAGCGATCGGGCAAAGGCGATGGTGCACCCTGCCAGCCACGCGGGCAGGATTTGGGGAAACACCACGCGGGTAAAGATCGCAAGCTCCGACGCGCCCAGCGTGCGCGCCGCCTGCTCATACCCCGGGTCCAGATCCTCCAGCACCGGCTGCACGGTGCGCACCACGAAGGGCACCGAAGTGAAGGCCATCGCAAGGGCAATGCCCCAGATCGTGTAGACGATGGAAATGCCCTGCGGCTCCAGCCATGCCCCGATCCAGCCATTGGCCGAGAAGAGCGCGGTCAGCGACAACCCCGCGACCGCCGTAGGCAGCGCAAAGGGAACGTCCATCAGCGCATCCAGCACCCGCTTGCCGAAGAACTCGTAGCGCACCAGCACCCAAGCCATCAGCAGACCATAGATCGCGTTGAAGGCCGTCGCGATGGCGGCCGCGATCAGGGTCACCTGAAACGCCGCCACCGCGCGGGGCGAACTGACAATCGCCCAGAACCGCGCCGGGCCGATCTCGGCCCCTTTCAGGACCAGCGCCAGAACCGGGATCAGGATGATCACGGTCAGGTAAAGCAGCGTCGTGCCGAGGCTCAGCGTGAACCCCGGCAAGACGCGTTTCGCGCGGACGGGCGCGGCGGCAGTGGTCATTGGTTTACAAAGACCTGATCGAGGATCGCGCCATCGGCGAGGTGATCCTTGCGGATTGCATCCCAGCCGCCGAACACCTCGTCGACCGTTACCAGCCGCACTTCGGGGAAGTCGGCCGCGTATTTGGCAGACACCTCGGCATCATTCACCCGGTAGAAGTTCTGCGCCAGAATGTCCTGCGCCTCGGGGGTGTAGAGCCACTCGAGATAGGCCGTCGCAACCTCGGTCGAGCCTTTCTTTTCGGCATTCGCCGTCACCACAGCCGCCGGGAAGGCCGCGAACAGCGACAGCGAAGGGGTGATCCGCTCGAACCCCTTGTCGGCATATTCCTTGGCGATGCCACCCGTCTCGGCCTCGAAGGTCACCAGAACGTCACCCAGCTCGCGCTCGGCAAAGGTTTGCGTCGCGGCGCGGCCGCCGGTGTCGAACACCGGAACGGAGGACAGGATCGCCTTGACGAACTCCTGCGCCTTGGCATGGTCGCCACCGTTCTGTTCCAAGCCGTAGGCATAGGCGGCCAGATAGGTATAGCGCGCGTTGCCGCTGGTCTTCGGGTTCGGGAAGATCGGGGCCACGTCTTCGCGCGCCAGATCAGACCAGTCCTGAATGTTCTTGGGGTTGCCTGCGCGCACTAGGAAAGCGGGCAGCGAGTAATAGGGCGAAGCCCCGTTCGGCAGTTTCTCGCGCCAATCTGCCGCAAGCAGGCCACCCTCGGCCAGCACGTCGATGTCGGTTTCCTGATTGAAGGTCACCACATCGGCGGCCAGACCTTCAAGGATGGCGCGGGCCTGACGCGAAGACCCGCCGTGGCTTTGGTCGATGGTCAGGTCGCGGCCGGTGTCGGCCTTCCACTTGGCCGCGAACACGGGGTTCAGTGCCTCGAACAACTCGCGCGAGATGTCGTAGCTGACGTTCAGCAAGCTGTCTTGCGCGGCAACCGGGGCAGCCGCCCCGAGGCTGGCGGCCAGAACGGCGGCCCTGATCAATCCGTTTTTCATGTGCGTTTCTCCTTGAGACTGACAACGGGGCGCGGCGCTTCGGTCGGCGCTGTGCCTTCGAGTGAAAAGACCGCACCCGACAAGGGGCGCAGACGATAGGCGGAGCCGATGGCCAGATCGGGCGCTGAATGGCGCGGCAGATCGACGGGAATTTCGCGGCTGGTCTCGTGGCGCAGGGTGGCGCGGATCATCGCTCCGGTGCTGGTTTTGTGCGCCAGGGTCCAGGGGCTGGCGGCATCAGGCTCCAACGCGATGGCGTCGGGGCGCAGGAAAAGCTGCGCCGGACCGTCGGCCATTGCCCGCCGCTCCAGCCCGCGTGCATCGAGACCCGGCGCCTCGACCCGACCTGCGCGCAAGGTGACCGGCAACTCAACCACCGCCCCCATGAAGCGCGCGACAAAAGGCGTAGACGGGCGATCGTGGATCTGGTCGGCGCTCCCGATCTGTTCGATCCGCCCTTCGCCCATCACCACCACGCGGTCGGCCAGTTCAAAGGCCTCTTCCTGATCGTGGGTGACGAAAAGCGTGGTCGATCCGGTTTTCTGATGCACCTCGCGCAGCCAGCGGCGCAAATCGCGGCGGATGGCGGCATCCAGCGCGCCAAAGGGTTCGTCGAGCAAAAGCACCGCAGGCTCGATGGCCAAGGCCCTGCCAAGGGCCACCCGCTGGCGCTGACCGCCCGAAAGCTGCGCCGGAAAGCGATCGGCCAGATGCGGAATCTGCAGCAGGCCGAGCAGGTCATCCACCTTGGCCGCGATCACCGATTTTCCGGGACGTTCGGCGCGCGGGCGCACGGTCAGCCCGAAGGCGATGTTGTCGCGCACCGTCATGTGCGGGAACAGCGCATAGTGCTGGAACACAAATCCGATGCGCCGCTTTTGCGCAGGCAAGGTCAACCAGTCCTGTCCATTCACCTTGAGCGCACCGGCATCGGGCCATTCCAGTCCGGCGATGATCTTCAGAAGCGTGGTTTTGCCCGATCCGGAGGGGCCGAGCAAGGCGACCAACTCTCCGGCGTCGATCCGAAGGTCGATGCCGCGCAGAACGGCAGTCTGGCCAAAGTTTTTGGTCAAGGACGAGATGGAAATCATGGCGCGCGCAATCCTTTTGTGCTGCGGAGCTAGGCCCAAAGCCCCGCGCTTTCAACTCTGCAAGCCCTTGATTTCCCGGCAAGGTCAGGCGGGCGCGGGAATGTCGTTCCGGTCCTGTGCCGGATCATTCCTCCGTCGTCCGCCGAAGATGGAGGGATACGGAACACTGGTCCGCCAAGGCCGGGCCACCCGCGATCCGGTCCTTTTTGCGGTTTGGCGGATGCTGCCGGGCGCAGACATAAAAGCCCACGGGTTTCCCCGTGGGCTGCTGCCGATCCGGCGTGGCCGTGCCGTCAGAAATCCCAGTCTTCGTCCTGCGTCGCAACCGCCTTGCCGATGACGTAAGACGAGCCCGAGCCGGAGAAGAAATCGTGGTTTTCGCTGTCGGGCGACAAGGCGGCAAGGATCGCCGGATTGACCTCGCAGGCCGCAGGCGGGAAGAGAGGCTCGTACCCGAGGTTTTGCAGCGCCTTGTTCGCGTTGTAATGCAGAAAGGCCTTCACGTCTTCGGTCAGGCCGATGCCGTCGTAAAGCTCTGCCGAATACTTGGCCTCAATGTCGTAAAGATCGAACATCAGCGCGAAGGCATAATCCTTCAACTCGGCCTTGCGCGCCTCGGATTCACGCTCCAGCGCCCGCTGGAACTTGTAGCCGACGTAATAGCCATGCACCGCCTCGTCACGGATGATCAGGCGGATCAGATCGGCGGTGTTGGTCAGCCTGCCGCGGCTGGACCAGAACATCGGCAGATAGAAGCCGGAATAGAACAGGAAGCTTTCGAGAAAGACCGAAGCGATCTTGCGCTTGAGAGGATCGGCACCCGGTGCATATTCCGTCAGAATAGCGCGGGCCTTGGCCTGAAGATGGGGGTTGTCCTCCGACCAGCGGAAGGCCTCATCCACCTCTTTGGTGGAACAAAGCGTCGAGAAGATCGAGGAATAGCTGCGCGCATGCACCGCCTCCATGAAGGCGATGTTGGTCAGCACCGCCTCTTCATGCGGGGTCTGCGCATCGGGCATCAGGGCGGGCGCACCCACCGTGTTCTGGATGGTGTCGAGCAGGGTCAGGCCCGTGAACACGCGGATCGTCAACGTGCGCTCTTCGGGGCGCAGCATGGCCCAGCTTTGCACGTCATTCGAGAGCGGCACCTTTTCCGGCAGCCAGAAGTTCACCGTCAGGCGGTTCCAGACCTCCAGATCCTTGTCATCCTGAAGCCGGTTCCAGTTGATGGCGCGCGGCACGGCGAGAGGGGTGATCATATCTTTCATTTTCTGTCCTCAAATGTCCCACAGGGTTGGGCATTGAAGGCGCCAAGGGTGCGCCTGCCAATGCCATAGGGGGGGCTGCCCCCCGCCGCTGCCCTTCTCACAACGTGCAGGAAACGCAGCCCTGAACCTCGGTGCCTTCCAGCGCGGTCTGGCGCAGGCGGATGTAGTAGATGGTCTTGATGCCCTTCTTCCACGCGTAGATCTGCGCGCGGTTGATGTCGCGGGTCGTCGCCTCGGCGGGGAAGAACAGGGTCAGGCTCAGCCCCTGATCCACATGCTCGGTTGCGGCCGCATAGGTGTCGATGATCGCCTCGGGACCGATTTCATAGGCATCGCGGTAGTAGTCCAGATTGTCATTGGTCATGAAGGCGGCGGGGTAATAGACGCGGCCGATCTTGCCTTCCTTGCGGATCTCGATCTTCGACACGATGGGGTGGATCGAACTGGTCGAATTGTTGATGTAGCTGATCGACCCCGTGGGCGGCACCGCCTGCAGGTTTCGGTTGTAAAGGCCATGCGTCATCACATCGGCGCGCAACTTGGCCCAATCCTCGCGCGTGGGCAGGGATATGCCCTCAAAGACCCGCGCCACATCCGGCAGGGTCGGCAGCCAGTCGCGGCTGGTGTATTTGTCAAAGAAACTGCCATCGGCATAGGTCGAGCTGGCAAAGTCCTTGAACGTGGCCCCCTTTTCCTGCGCCAACAGGCACGAGGTGCGGATGGCGTGATAGGCGACGGCGGCAAAATAGACCGATGTAAACTCTACCCCCTCGGCGCTGCCGTAATGAATCCGCTCGCGCGCCAGAAAGCCGTGCAGGTTCATCTGCCCCAGCCCCACCGCATGGGCCTCGTCATTGCCGCGCCGGATCGACGGCACCGAGTTGATGGCCGACATTTCCGAAACGGCGGTCAGCGCGCGGATGGCATTCTCGACGGTCGCGCCAAAATCGGGGCCATCCATCGTGGCGGCAATGTTGAGGGACCCCAGATTGCAGGAAATGTCGGTGCCAAGATGGGCATAGCTCAGGTCATCGTTATAGGCGCTCGCCTCATTCACCTGCAGGATTTCGGAACACAGGTTCGACATGCTGATCCGCCCCGCAATCGGGTTGGCGCGGTTCACCGTGTCTTCGAACATGATGTAAGGATAGCCAGATTCAAACTGGATCTCGGCAATCGTCTGGAAGAATTCGCGGGCGTTGATCTTGCGCTTCTTGATGCGCTTGTCATCGACCATTTCCGCGTATTTCTCGGTGACCGAGATTTCCGAGAACGGCACGCCGTAGACCCGTTCCACATCATGCGGCGAGAACAGATACATATCGTGGTTCTTCTTCGCCAATTCGAAGGTGATGTCGGGAATGACCACCCCGAGGGACAGCGTCTTGATGCGGATCTTCTCATCCGCATTCTCGCGCTTGGTGTCGAGGAAGCGCAGAATATCGGGGTGATGCGCGTTCAGATAGACCGCCCCCGCCCCCTGACGCGCGCCAAGCTGGTTGGCGTAGGAAAAGCTGTCTTCAAGCAGTTTCATCACCGGAATCACGCCCGAGGACTGGTTTTCGATGCCCTTGATCGGCGCGCCTGCCTCGCGCAGGTTGGTCAGCATCAGGGCAACACCGCCGCCCCGTTTCGACAGTTGCAGCGCCGAGTTTATGCTGCGCCCGATCGATTCCATGTTGTCCTCGACCCGGAGGAGGAAGCACGAGATCAGTTCCCCGCGCTGCGCCTTGCCGGCATTGAGGAAGGTGGGCGTGGCAGGCTGGAAACGCCCCGCAAGCATTTCGTGCATGAAGCGCAGGGCAAGCGCCTCATCGCCGCGCGCCAGCGTCAGCGCGACCATGACCACGCGGTCTTCATAACGCTCCAGATAGCGCTGCCCGTCGCGCGTTTTCAGCGTGTAGCTGGTGTAATACTTGAACGCGCCCAGAAAGGTGGGAAAGCGGAACTTTACCGCATAGGCCGCGTCCCAGATCTGGCGGTGGAAGTTGCGCGAATACTGGTCCAGCACGGCGGCTTCGTAATAGCCTTCCGCCACCAGATACCCCAGCTTTTCGTCCAGAGAGTGAAAGAACACCGTGTTCTGGTTCACATGCTGCAGGAAATACTGCCGCGCGGCCATGCGGTCGGCCTCGAACCGGATGCGGCCCTGTTCGTCATACAGGTTCAGCATGGCATTGAGCGCGTGGTAATCCAGCGCAGGTTTCACGGCGTCAAGCATTCTGCCCCCCAGAAGCGGTCAAGGCCCGTGCGCACACGGGCAATATCGGTTTCGGTTCCCGCCAGTTCGAAGCTGTAAAGCAGCGGGACATTGCATTTTTGCGCGATCACCTTGCCCGCAAGGGCGAAGGTTGCGCCGAAGTTGCGGTTGCCGGCCGCGATGACCCCTCGGATCAGGGCGCGGCGGGCGGGATCGTTCAGAAAGGCGATCACCTGTTTCGGCACCGCACCGTTGCCCTGCCCGTCTGCATAGGTCGGGCAGACCAGCACGAAGGGCGCGGCAGGTGTCGGCATCGGATCGGCGGGGCGGACGGGAATCCGGTCTGCGGGCAAGCCAAGCGCAGCGATAAAGCGCGCCGTATTGCCGGAGCCCGAGGAATAGTAGACCAGCCCCGCCACAGGATCAGGCCAGTTGCCCGATCATATCGGGGCGGAACCCTGCCCAATGCGCGCCGCCGGCCACCACCACAGGGGCCTGACGATAGCCCATCGACAACACCCGTTCCATCGCCTCGGCATCTTCGGTCAGGTCGACAACGCTGTAGGCAATGCCTTTGGCGTCCAGCGCGCGCGTGGTGGCGGTGCATTGCACGCAAGCGGGTTTGGAATAAACGGTGATGGTCATGCCCTGTGTCCCTTGTAGAAATGTCTTGCGGGAACAGGCACGGAACCGAGCGGGAGCCCCCGCCCTGAACACGCCCCATGCCCGCCGCATGGTTTCGGTCGTCTCGTGTCAGGGCAGGTCTCCTGGCTCGCGGGTCGGGGCTCGGCTGGCCTTCCCGAGCACCTGGCCCAGTGGCATCTCAGCGTCGCTCGCCGCTTACAGTTGCGGGGGCAGCACCGGCTTTGGGTCACGACCCGCACCGGCTTCCCTTTTCATCCCCGAGTCGCCCCGGGTCACCATGACGCTACCAATTGGCCCAATTGGCGATCTGATGTCAACATCTTGTGTCATCATTCTGCCGCAAGCGCGGTGGTCGGAGCGGGAACGTAATTGAGGATGGGCGCCAGCCAGCGTTCGGCCTCGTCCAATTCCATGCCTTTGCGGCGTGCATAATCCGCCACCTGATCGCGTTCTACCTTGGCCACCCCAAAGTAATAAGCGTCCGGATGACCGATATAGAGGCCCGAAACCGAGGACCCCGGCCACATCGCCATGCTTTCGGTCAGCGTGACACCGGTCGCCGCCTCGGCATCCAGAAGGCGGAACAGGGTGCGCTTTTCCGTGTGATCGGGTTGCGCCGGATAGCCCGGTGCGGGGCGGATGCCGCGATAGGGTTCGCCCACCAGTTCGTCGGGGGCAAAGGCTTCGTCCGGTGCATATCCCCAAAGCTCGCGGCGCACCCGTTGATGCAGCATCTCGGCCATGGCTTCGGCGAAACGGTCGGCAAGCGCCTTGACCAGAATGGCCGCATAATTGTCATTCGCGCGGTCGAAGCGGGCGGCGATCTCGGCCTCTTCCGGCCCTGCCGTCACCACGAAGCCGCCGACATAGTCACGCGCGCTGCCCTCGGGTGCCACGAAATCGGCAAGCGCCACATTGGGACGGCCTTCGCGCTTGGCATGCTGTTGGCGCAGAGTGTGCAGGGTGGCGAGCGGTTCCGCCCGCGTCTCGTCGGCAAACAGACGGATGTCTTCCCCCACCGCATTGGCAGGCCAGAAGCCCACCACCGCACGTGGACCGAACCAACGCTCGGCGATGATCCGCTGCACCATCGCCTGCGCATCGGCAAACAGCGCGCGGGCGGCTTCGCCCTGCGCGGGATCGTCGAGTATCTTGGGGTAACTGCCCTTGAGTTCCCACGTCTGGAAGAAAGGTGTCCAGTCGATGTAGCGGGCAATCTCCGTCAGATCCCAGTCGTCGATCACCCTTGCCCCGAGGAAGCGTGGCGCAGGCACGTCATAGCCCTGCCACTCCAGTTGCAGCGCATTGGCGCGGGCCTGCGCCAAGGGCAGGCGTTGCTTGGCACGTTCATTCCGTTCGTGCCGATCCGCCACATCGCGATACTCCGCGCGCAAAGCCTCGACGAAGGGCCCCTGCTGCGCGGGGCTCAGCAAGGCGCTCACCACCCCCACCGCACGGCTGGCATCAAGCACATAGACCGCAGGACCGGCATAGCGCGGCGCGATCTTCACCGCCGTATGCACCTTTGACGTGGTCGCGCCCCCGATCAGCAAGGGGATGGTAAAACCCTCGCGCTGCATTTCGGACGCCAGATGCACCATCTCATCAAGGCTGGGCGTGATCAGACCGGACAGTCCGATCACATCCACCTTTTCCGCGCGCGCCACCTCAAGGATCTTTTGCGGCGGCACCATCACGCCCAGATCGATGATCTCGTAATTGTTGCAGGCCAGCACAACGCCAACGATGTTCTTGCCAATGTCATGCACATCGCCCTTGACCGTGGCCATCAGGACCTTGCCCGCCGTCTGCCGCCCTTCGCCGCCGTTGGCCAGCTTTTCGGCATCCATATAGGGCAGCAACACCGCGACTGCCTGCTTCATCACGCGGGCCGATTTCACCACCTGCGGCAAGAACATCTTGCCCGCGCCGAACAGGTCGCCCACCACGTTCATACCCGCCATCAGCGGGCCTTCGATCACATGCAGCGGGCGCTCTGCCATCTGGCGCGCGGCTTCGGTATCTTCCTCGATGAATTCGGTGATGCCGTTGACCAGCGCATGTTCCAGCCGCTTTTCCACGGGCCAGTCCCGCCACGCCAGATCACGCTGCTTTTCCTCGCGCGCGCCGCCCTTGAAGCGCTCGGCAAGGTCGAGCAACCTGTCCGTCGCATCGGCGCGGCGGTTCAGCACCACATCTTCGCAGGCGTCGCGCAATTCGGGGTCGATCTGGTCATAAACCGCCAATTGCCCCGCATTGACGATGCCCATATCCATCCCCGCCTGAATGGCGTGATAGAGAAACACGGCGTGCATCGCCTCGCGCACAGGATCATTGCCGCGAAAGCTGAACGACAGGTTAGACACCCCGCCCGACACATGGGCATGCGGCAGGTTCTGCCTGATCCATCGCGTCGCCTGCAGGAAATCGACACCGTAGTTGTTGTGCTCTTCAATTCCGGTGGCGACGGCAAAGATGTTCGGATCGAAGATGATATCCTCGGGCGGAAAGCCGACCTCCTCGACCAGAATGCGGTAGGCGCGGGCGCATATTTCGGTCTTTCGGGCGAAACTGTCGGCCTGACCGTCCTCGTCAAAGGCCATGACGACGACTGCCGCGCCATAGGCCAGACACAACCCGGCCTGATGCCTGAACGTGGCCTCCCCTTCCTTGAGGCTGATCGAGTTCACCACCGGCTTGCCTTGCACGCATTTCAACCCGGCCTCGATCACCTCCCATTTGGAACTGTCGATCATCACGGGAACGCGGGCGATATCGGGCTCGGCCGCCAGCAGGTTGAGGAATTCGACCATCGCGGATTTGGAGTCAATCAGCCCCTCATCCATGTTGATGTCGATGATCTGCGCGCCGTTTTCCACCTGATCGCGCGCAACCTCCAGCGCGGCGGCGTAATCGCGGTTCACGATCAGCTTGCGAAAGCGGGCCGAGCCGGTGACATTCGTCCGCTCTCCGATATTCACAAACGGGATATCGGGGGTCAGCGTGAACGGCTCCAGCCCGGACAGGCGCAGATAACGGGTCATGGCACGCTCCTTGGTGTATGGCCTGCAACGGCGTCGGCGATGGCGCGGATATGCTCGGGCGTGGTGCCGCAGCAGCCGCCCACCACATTTACAAGGCCGTCACGGGCAAACTCGGCGACCTGCGCGGCGGTGGCGTCCGGGCTTTCGTCATATTGGCCAAAGGCATTGGGCAGCCCCGCATTCGGGTAAGCGCAGGTAAAGGTGTTCGACACCCCCGCAAGTTCGGCCAGATGGGGCCGCATGGCCGAAGCGCCAAGCGCGCAATTCAGTCCGACGGTAAACGGGCGGGCATGGGCGACCGAATACCAGAAGGCCGTCGGGGTCTGCCCCGAAAGCGTGCGCCCCGACGCATCGGTGATGGTGCCGGAAATCATCAGCGGCAAACGCCGTGCAGTTTCGGCGAACACCTCGAAACAGGCAAAGATCGCCGCCTTTGCATTCAAGGTGTCAAAGATGGTTTCGATCAGGATGATATCCGCCCCGCCGGCCACCAACCCGCGCACCTGCTGGCCATAGGCAAGGCGCAGATCGTCAAAGGTCACGGCGCGATAGCCGGGATCGTTCACATCGGGGCTGAGACTGGCCGTGCGGTTGGTCGGACCGATCGCCCCCGCGACAAAACGCGGACGCCCGTCGATCGCCGTCGCGCGGTCCAAGGCGCGGCGGGCGAGGCGTGCGCCCTGCGCGTTAAGCTCATGCACCGCCGCTTCCATCCCGTAATCGGCCTGCGCGATGGTGGTCGAGGAAAACGTGTTCGTCTCGACGATATCGGCCCCCGCCATCGCATAGGCAAAGTGGATATCTTCAATCGCCTGCGGCTGGGTCAGGATCAAAAGGTCATTGTTGCCCTTCTGCGGATGCTCGGACGCAGGGTGGCAGGCGCAGCCCCCGCTCTGGCCGGCATAATCTTCTTCACTCAGGCCGAGGGCCTGAATCTGCGTTCCCATCGCCCCGTCAAGGATCAGGATACGATCGCGCGCAAGCGCGGTCAAAGCGGCGTTCCGGGTCTGGATATCGAGCATGGCAACTGGCCCCTGTAACGGAGGGGGTTGGTTACCTTATTTCCGAATGTGATTGAAATTCATATTTTTAAACAAAAATATGAATTTCTCGCATCATCCCTGCCAGCGTCCCGCGCGCGATCAACGGACTTCGAGCAGCCCCCCATCGACCGGAATGATCTGCCCAGTCATCCAAGAGGACCGCTCCGTCGCTAGAAACAGCACCACCTCGGCAATTTCGGGCGCGGTCCCCCATCGCGAGATCGGATAGCGTGCGATCACCTGCTTCAGCTGCGCTTCGAAATCATCGTCATCGCGTGCGCGGGCGCGGAACTGCGATTCAGACAACGGCGTGCGCACCGCACCGGGGGCAACGGCGTTTACCCTGACACCGCGCGCGGCATAATCGGCCGCAAGCTGACGGGTCAACGCCACCACCGCCCCCTTTGCGGCAGAATAGGCGGCAACGCCCTTCATACCCGCGAGACCGACGGTAGAGGCGGTGAACACCAAGGTGCCGCCCTGCACCAGAAGATGCGGCATCACCGCACGGGCTGTCAGAAACGCACCCGTGGCATTGATCTCAAGCGCACGGTTCCACTGCTCGAGCGAAAGCGAAAGCAGATCGCCCTCTATCATCGCACCCGCATTGGCGATGCAAATGTCGATGCGCCCCGTCCACTCAAGGGTCTGCGCAACCATCGCGGCGACAGAGACTTCATCGGCAATGTCGGCATGCACCGCGCGCGCGGCGTAGCCGGCGCGAGTCAATTCGGCGGCGGTTTCCGCTGCGGCACTTTCGTTCAGATCGGCGCAAAGAACCGCCAGCCCGTCAAAGGCAAGCCGCGCAGCCACGGCCCGCCCGATGCCCGACCCGGCTCCGGTAACAACAGCGGTTCGCATCAGGCCGGGTCCGGCGCAAAAATCTGCGGATACATCGCGCGCAAAGCGTCTTCATCCATTTCCAGCTTGAAAGCGTGGCGATCTTTCAGCGTCAGCGCCCGTTGCGCGGCGGGGCGGGCGTCAAGCTCGGCCATCAAGCGGGCGATGTTGGGAAACTCGGCCATCGCATCCTCGCCCAGCATCGCGGGTATCCGCGGCGCCCAACCCCAGATGGCCATATCGAGGATCGTGTAAGGGTCCCCCATCATGTAACGTCCTTGGCCCAGACGGTCTTCGATGATGCGCCAATGGCGGCGGGCCTCGAAGGTATAGCGCTTGCGCGCATAGGGGTGATCGCCGGGCGCGAAGTTGCGAAAATGCACGGCCTGCCCCGAAAACGGCCCGACACCCGAAGCAATGAACATCAGCCATGACAGCAAGGCGCCGCGGGCGACGGGGCTTTCGTCCGGCAGAAACATTCCGGTTTTCTCGGCCAGATAGAGAAGGATCGCGTTGCTGTCGAACACCACCACATCGCCGTCAACCAGAGCGGGAACCTTGGCGTTGGGGTTGATCGCCAAATAGGCCGGTTCGTGCTGCTGGCCGCGCTTTGTGTCTACCGCGATGCCCTCATAGGCGAGACCGGACTCTTCCAGAAAAAGCGCCACCTTCAGGGGGTTGGGCGCCGCGTTGTAATAGAACCTGAGCATGGGGTGTCCTTTGCGCAAAAATGGAGTCACTGCGATCCGGTGCGGTGCCGCCAGACCCAGTCGGCGATTTCCGCATGTGTCGCGAACCAGATCGGACCGCGCGCGCGGGCATGGGCGATCAACTGATCCAAAATCCAGATCCGCGAGCGGTAGCCGATGACAAAGGGATGCATCACCAGTTGGAACAGGCCGCCCTCGTCAAAAGCCGCATCGAACTCGCGCCGGAAGATGTCGAACACGGCTTCGGGCGGGGTCCAGGGCCGGGTGGCGGGGTCGCGGTTGAACAGAAGATAAACCGCATCATCGCGCACCCATTCGACAGGCACCTCGACGAGGCCCGTGGCCCTGCCCTTGACGACGAGTTCGTAACACTCGTCATCGGCCATCATGCTGCTGTCATAGGCAAAGCCGAGCTCTGCGACCAGTTCGATGGTATGCGGGCTCAGGTCCCATTGCGCCGCGCGGTGCCCGACAGGGCGCTGTCCGGTGATCTGTTCCAGCGTATCACGGGCGCGCAGCATCAGTTCGCGCTCTGTCGCACGATCCAGACGCGAGGTGTTTTCATGCATCCAGCCATGCACCCCGACCTCATGGCCCGCATCGGTGATGGGGCGCATCGCGTAGGGGTCGATCAGCGCGGCGACGGCGGGCGTAAAAAAGGTGGCCCGCACGTCATGCCGCCGCAAAACCTCCAGCACACGCGGCACGCCCGTGCGGCGCCCGAACTCTCCCCACGCCAGACGGCCAATGGCGGCGCGCCCCTGCCCCAGCTCAAACGTCTCGTGATCGGCGTCGAAAGACAGCGCAACCGCTGCCCGCGCCCCGTTGGGCCAGCGATCGGGTCGCAGTGCCTGTCCGGCGCGCACCTGATTGACCACGGCGCGCCATTCGCTTTCCGGCGTCTCCCAGACGCGTTCAGGGTTCATGACAGGCGATCCCTGCGAAAGGCGTGGGCGCGAAGTTGGAGCATCGGGTTTCCCTGTGGCTGTTCTGTGCGCGCTGAAAACAAAAGTTTCCAGATTGCCCCGTGATGCTACAGGAGCCGCCCACAGCATGTCTACATTTTTCGCACTAAAGTTCGCATAGCGCCCAAAGTGCGCTCAGCCCTCGAGTTCGCGGACCAGTGCATCGGTGGTGATCTGGCGGCAATAGCCCTTGATGGCGTTCAGCGAGGCAGCCTGCCGCTCCGGCCCGAAGGTGGCACAGGCATCTGTGACCTGCGTCACCAGATACCCCAGATCGCAGGCATCGCGGATCGCGCTCTCGACGCATTGATCGGTCAACACGCCCGAAACGATCACCTGCTGCACCCCCAGATTGCGCAGGATGTAGTCTATGTGGGTCGAGACAAAGACACTGGACGACGACTTTGGCAGAACAATCTCATCACCTTGCGGCGCAATGGCCTCCAGCACCTTGCCGTCCCAAGACCCTTTCGGCACGTTGAAGCCGCTGATCTTGTAATCAAGGCTGCGGTCACGCCCATCGAGAGTCAGGCTCTCGATGGTGGTATACATCACCTCGATCCCCGCCGCCCGCGCGGCCGCCTGCAACCGTTGCATTCGGGGCAGGGTTTCCGCGTTGAAATGGGCAAGGAAGGGATCGCGCTTTTGAGCCCGCTCATCCGGGGGCATCATCGCCCATTCCGCACCGTCGGGATGGCAGGAAAAGTTCTGCACATCGATGAAAAGCAGCGCGGCGCGTTCTGGCACAACCGGAATATCGCGTGATGTGGTGGAAAGAAAAACAGACGGCATGGGGCAACCTTTCTGCCTGAGCTTATGATTCTACGCACATTTGTTTACGATCACCACGATCAGGGCAAGCCTGTCGCCAGACAGCCAGAAAGACAAAAGGCGCAAGATCAACGGCGCAGACAGCGCCGCTTCGCTTATTTTTATGGCAGAAGGCGTGCCACCGTAGGGCGAAAACGAAAATAGCTTCTCCGGATGATTGAAAAATTCCGATTGAAAGAATCAAAATAGCGCATAACAGTTCGCATAGCGAACAAGGAGGCCCCCATGAACCGCGATCGTATTCTCTCCCAGATGGCATCTCGCAACCCGCTGCGCACCCCTATGCAGCACTCGGTCAGTAGGCGAAAGTTCATGCAAGGCCTGGCAGCAGGCGCCGCGGCGGCAGGCCTTCCGCGTGCGGCGGCGGCACAGTCGCGCCCGCTGTCCTTGCTGACATGGGATGCCTATGCCGACCCGCGCTTGCTGGCGCTTTGGAAAGAGCAGACGGGCGGCGATATCCGCTACGAGATTCACATTTCGGACCCGAGCTCGGTGAACCGTCTGCGGGCAGGGGAAACGGCGGTCTGGGATTTCATCAACGTCAACAACCCGTGGGCGCGGGGCGAGATGTGGCCGGCGGGGCTCATCCGGGAACTGCCGCGTGATCGTTTTGAACCGCTCTATGCCCAGATGAAACCCAAGTTTGCCGCCCCCTACCCCTGGGCAATGAGCGAGGACGGCAACCACCTTCTGGGCGTGGTGCAGCGTTACGAAACCTTTGATTTCGTCGTCAACTCTGACGTGATCTCGCCCCAACTGGCCAAGGACGAAGGCTGGGACCTGTTCAACAACCCCGATTTCAGCGGGCGCTATGGCATTCTGGCCTATGAAGACTGGAACGTGATGGACATCTGCATGGGCGCGGGGGTGCATCCCTTCAAGGTCAAGACCGATGAAGAGGTGGCGCGCTTTGAGGAAACCGCAAAGCGCTGGATCCAGAATGCCAAGCTGATCACCACCGATTTCGTGCAGCTGAACCTTGCGATCCTGAACGGCGAGATCGACCTCTATTTTACGGGCGGCACCTATACCACGGCGGCGGCGCGGCTGGAGGGTGTGGAAAACCTTTATGCGATTACGCCGAACTCGGGTCCGGCAGATGGCAAGGGCGGCATCAACTGGATCGAAATCAACTCGGCGGTGAACAACCCCGATCCGCTGGACGCGGCGCTTGATTTCCTTGAGTTCATCACAACGCCCGACGCAGCAGAGATCGTGGCGCGCGGCAACGGAAACTTCCAACCCGTCGCCCAGATGGCCAACCCCGAGCTGATGTCGCGTTTCAGCACCGAGGAATTGGCGGCAATCCAATGGGATGAATTCGACGAGCGCATCGCCAATGCTGTCGAATTCGACATCGTGCCGGATTATGACCGTCTGTATGACATCTATTCGGCCGCGATGCGCGCTCGGGGTTAAGGCATGGCACTTCCCCCGCCGGCCCTGACGCTGACGGGTCTTACAAAGCGTTTCGGCAGCAAGACCGCCGTCGACGACATCTCTCTCGATATTCGCGACGGCGAGTTCTTCACCATCGTCGGCCCGTCAGGCAGCGGGAAATCTTCTCTCGTGCGGTTGCTGGCGGGGCTGGATACGCCCACGACGGGCCGTCTGCACCTGCGCGGGACAGATATCACCGAGGTGCCCGCCAACCGCAGGCCAACTGCGATGGTGTTTCAATCGCTGGCCTTGTTCGATCACCGCAGCGTCGGTCAGAACATCGAATTCGCGATGAAGATGAAAGGCGTTCCTCAGGCAGAGCGCCGCGCCCGCGCGCTGGACCTGTTGCGCCTCGTGCGTTTGCCCGAGGACTACTATCCGCGCCCCGTCACCCAATGTTCGGGCGGGGAAAGGCAAAGGGTGGCCCTTGCGCGCGCGCTGGGGTCCGACCCGGAAATCCTGTTCTTTGACGAACCCCTGTCCGCCATCGACTACCGCTTGCGCAAAACGCTCGAAGTAGAACTGAAAGAACTGCATCAGCGCACCGGAAAGACCTTCATCTACATCACCCACAGCCTCGAAGAGGCGATGGTGATGTCAGACCGTATCGCCATCATGCGGACGGGCCGGTTTGAACAGATCGGCACGCCGGATGAAATCTATCGCCGCCCCAACAGCCGCTTTGTTGCAAGCTTCATGGGAGAGGTAAACATTCTGGAGATCAGCCGGACAAAGGGCACCCCGCACTTTGCCGATCTTGATCTGCCCGCACCGCAGGCACCGGGGGCCTTCGCCGTCTTGCGCCCCGAAGCCTTGTCGCCCGGCGCGGGCGAAGGTCCGTCCTTCGATGCCTTGGTCACGCAAAAGCTGATGCTGGGCTCGCGCACGCAATTTCACCTCAGGGCGGGGAATACCGCGCTGATCGCAGAAGTTGCCGCCGGCCCCCGCAGCGCGCTGGAGGTTGGACAAACCGCGCGCTTTGGCTTTGATCCGGCCGACATCGCATGGGTGGACAGCTGATGCGCCGCAATCCGGGTCTTTGGTATGCGCTGCCGCTGATCGTGGCGATGCTGCTGTTCTTTGCGGCCCCTATGGTGATTGTGGTCTGGTATAGTCTGATGCCACCACGCAGCTTTGCGCTGACCACCGATATCGGCCTGCAAAACTATCGCAGCGCCTTTGCCGACGGTTACGGGCGGCCCTTGATGTGGTCGCTGCTCGGGGCCGCGCTGACCACACTCATCACCGCAGTGCTGGCTTGGCCGACGGCCAAGATATTGCACCGCCACACAGGCCGCTGGGCCAGCCTTGTCACCGCGCTGATTGCCCTGCCGATCTTCATCTCCGAAAGCGTCCGCCTCTTTGGCCTGTCGGTATTCCTGATGCCGGGCGGCGGCATTCTGGCCGGAACGCTCAATGCACTGTTCGATGTGCAGATCGGAACCATCCTCAACACCCGTCTCGCGGCCCTGGTCGGCATGATCTACATACATTTTCCCTTCATGCTGTTCCCCCTGCTGCTGGGCGTCGCCATGATCCCCGCCGACAGGATAGAGGCCGCGCGTGACCTCGGGGCAAGTTCATGGGCCGTGCTGCGCGAAGTGGAACTTCCGCTCGCTGCGCCCGGTCTGCTGGTCGGCGGATTGCTGACCTTTGTGCTCTGCCTTGGCGCCAATGCCGAGGCCGCCATTCTGGGCGGACGGGCGGTCACCGTCATCACTGCAACCATCGAACAGCGCTTCAACTACGCGCAGGATTGGCCCATGGGGGCCGCGCTGACCGTGCTGGTGATCGTCGTCACCGCAGCGCTGGTGTTTCCGGCGGTGCGGCGGATTGACCTTAACCGGATGCTGCGGCGATGAGCGGGGGGCGGCACATCCTGTGGCTCAAGGTGATCTGGGTCGGAACCGTGGTGACGGCCCTTTACCTGCCCATCGTCTCTGTCATCCTCGCCTCCTTGGCCAACACGCGCTACATGCGCTTTCCGCATCGGGTCTGGACGCTGGACGCCTATCGCGCAGCGGCGGCAGATTACACCACCGTTACCCTGCACATGATCTCGCTCCAGATCGCGCTCTGCGTGGTGCTCGTATCGGTGCTGCTGGGGACCATCGGCGCAATGGCCTATGCGCGCTATGACTGGAAAGGGCGCAGTCTGTTCCAGCGCCTTATCGTGCTGCCGATCTTTTTCCCCCAGCCCGTTCTCGGGCTTGCCTTGCTGCTGTCAATGTCGGCGCTTGGCATTGCGCCAAGCTGGAAAACCGCCGTGGTGGCCCATGCGGTCTGGATCGTCCCCATCGTGACACTTGTGATCTCGATCCGGCTGTTCGGGTATGACGTGGCGCAAGAGGAAGCCGCCTTTGATCTGGGGGCCTCACGCTGGCAGGTGGCGCGCGAGATCACGCTGCCCGCGCTCTGGCCGGGGATCTTTTCCGGCGCGCTCTTCGCCTTTCTGCTGTCTTGGTCGAATCTGCCGCTTTCGGTCTACACCAGCGGCGCCGATACACCCTTGCCGCTCTGGCTGTTTTCCCGGACGGCAACCAATTACTCGCCCTTGGTGCCTGCGATTGCGGTGATCGGAACCTTTGTCTCGGGGCTGATCGTTCTGTTGCTGCTTGCCGTTCGGCAGCTTCTGGCACGCAGAACCTGACCCGATCAAAGAACAAATGTGCGATCTATGCACAAGGCAAGCCAAGGAAAGTCAGAATGGATACGACACACGCGCTGCAAACCCTGCTGGACCGCGAGGCGATTTCCGCGCTGATCCGGGCCTATTGCTACCATTTCGACCGGAATGAACCCGAACAGCTGGCGGCGCTGTTCACCCCCGATGCGGTGGTGGATTACGGACCGGAGGCTGCGACCTTGCATGGCGCGGATGCGATCCACGCCGCGGTGGCAACCGGCCTGAACACGACCTTTGCCGCGACCAGCCATCATGTATCAAACATCGATATTCGCCTTGAATCTGAGGATTTTGCCCGCAGCATCTGCTATCTTTACGCATGGCACCGCTACCATTCCGGCGCGCCGGACGGCGAGTTGTGGGCGCAATACCATCATGAATTTCTGCGCACACCGCAGGGCTGGAAGATAAGTCGGCTGACCCTGAAGGCGGCCGGCATGAAAGACTTTCACCGCCGCAGCATGCACCCGATCGGCCGGCGCTGAGCGCCGCAGCAAGCGCATGGGGCCACAAGCATGGCATCTCGCAGTTTGTGCACTATCCGAACAAAAGAAACTATTGCGCACAAATCGATTCTAGTGAACAAATTGAAACAAGGGTTCGCCGCCCCTTGGGAAAGCGGGGCAACACGCCTCCGCACGGGGCAGCCCGCAGGTTTGGATCATCAAGGAAGACCGCTTTGCGAAGCATCGTGACCGCCATCGACAAACTGAACTCCGGCGTCACGATCCTTGTCGGCTTGTTGCTCATGGTGGTGACCGTCTCGGTCTTTGGTCAGGTCACCGTGCGCTTTGTCCTGACAGCGGCAGGCGTCAACATCAGTGCCCCGTGGACAGAAGAACTGGCGCGCTATGCGCTGATCTGGATGGTGTTTCTGGGCGCGGGCGTGGGCGTGCGCCATGCGCAGATGATCGCGCTGGAATTCGGCGTGCGTAAACTGCCCGCAAAGATCGGCGTGCCGGTGCGCTACCTGTCGATCCTGCTGTGCCTTGGCTTCTTCGTGATGATGGTCTGGGTCGGGTTGTCTTTCGTCAACCTCGGACGGACAGAGACAAGCCCCGTGCTGGGGATCACCAAGGATTATGTCTATTGGGCGATGCCGGTGGGCGCATCGCTCATGTTCATCAATGCGCTGACCCTGATCCTCGATACCGCCCTTTCCGGCCGTGACATCCGTTACGCCGCCGATGACGCGCCGGAGGTTTAGGTCATGGCGATGCTGATCCTGATCCTTCTGGGCCTCTTCGCCATCAGCGTGCCGATCGCCCTTGCGCTTGGCATGGCCTCGCTGCCCTATCTGATCGAGCGGGGGATTCCCCTTATCGCCGTGCCGCAGGTGGTGTTCGAGTCCCTCGACAGCTTCACGCTGATGGCGCTGCCCCTTTACGTTCTGGCGGGCCGCCTGATGCAGTTCGGCGGCATCGCCGAACGGCTGGTCGATCTGGCCAAGGCCCTGCTGTCATGGGTGCGGGGCGGGCTGGCGGCGGCGGTCGTGCTGACCTCGATGCTGTTTGCGACGATTTCGGGATCATCGGCTGCAACTGCGGCAGCCGTGGGCTCGATGCTGATTCCAGAGATGGAGAAACAGAAATATCCGCGCCCCTTCAGCGCCGCCACCACTGCGGCATCGGGCGAGTTGGGGGTCATCATTCCGCCTTCGGTCGCGATGATTATCTATGGCGTGACGACAGGCGTTTCGATCACCGAGATGTTCATCGCGGGCTTTCTGCCCGGCCTGATGATCGGCCTGTCGCTGATTGCCACCGTCATCTTGATGTCGATGGTGATGGGCTATGGCGAGCGGCAGCCATTCCAGCACGGCCCCTACCTGCGCCGCGTCGGAACCGCCGCCGCACGGGCCTCTCTGTCGCTGTTCCTGCCTGTCATCATTCTGGGAGGTATCTTCGGCGGCATCTTCACCGCGACCGAGGCAGCGGTGGTGGCCGTGGTCTACGCTATCTTCCTCAGCGTCGTCGTCTACCGTGAAATCAGCCTGCGGGACATGCCGCGCATCTTTGCAAGCGCAGCCGTGACCTCGGCGGTGGTGATGATCATCGTCGCCTTCGCCGCGATGTTCGGCTTTGCCCTGCACCTGATGCGCGCGCCGCAAATGATCGGCGGGCTGCTCAGCACGCTGACCGACAACCCCCTGATCTTCCTGCTGCTGGTCAATGTGTTTCTGATCGGCGTCGGAATGTTCATGGAAACCTTTGCCGCCATCATCATCCTTGGCCCGATCCTCGCCCCGATTGCCGCCAGCTACGGCATCCATCCCGTGCATTTCGGCATGATCATGATCGTCAATCTTGCGGTCGGCATGGTCACGCCGCCGGTCGGGGTCAACCTCTTCATCGCCTGCGGGATCGCCAAGATCTCGATGGAGCAACTGATGCGCCCGCTGGCAGTGTTTCTGGCGGTGCTGATCGGCAACCTAATGCTGATCACCTACGTCCCCGGCATTTCGCTGGCCCTGCTTCGATAACCACAGAAGACCAAAGACAGAAAACCAACCACGGGAGGACAATCCATGAACGCTTTCAAGACCCTGATCGCAGGTGCCGCTAGCACCTTCGTGCTTGCCGGAAGCGCGAGCGCGGAGACCTACAACATGACGCTGGCCCATGTGCTGAGCGACCAGAGCCCCTATCAGGTCATCCTGAACCATTTTTCGGAACTGATGGAAGAACGCTCGGGCGGGCGCATCACGGTGGAAATCCAGTGCTGCGCACAGGCGGGCAATGAGACACGCGCCATCCAGTCGATCCGCACCGGCATCCTGACCGGCGGTTTCATCGGCGGCTCGACGCTGGAAACCGTGGTGCCTGCCTACCGCGTGCTGTCGCTGCCCTATCTGTTCGACAACAAGGCGCAAGCCTATGAAATCCTGCAGAGCGACATGGGCCGCGAGATGATGGACCTGCTCGGCGACTATGACATGTATGGCCTCGGCTTCGGGTCCAGCTACGAACGCAGCGTTGCTTCGCGCAATCCGGTGCGGATCGAAACGGTCGATGATCTGGCGGGCGTGAAAATCCGCGTGCTGCCAACCCCCGGTTTCGTCGAGGCCTACAACGCTTTTGGCACGCAGCCGACCCCGATGGCCTATGGCGAATTGTTCATGGCGCTGCAAAACAACGTGGTCGACGCGCTGGAAATCTCGCCCGATGCCCTGGTGGCCGACAAGTTCCACGAAACCGTCAACAGCTACACCCTGCTGACGGTGCATCAGTCCACCACGGTGTTCCTGCTGTCGAAATCGTTCTGGGACTCGCTGCCGGATGATCTGAAGGAAATCGTCCAGACCGCCGCGACCGAGTCGATTGCCGTGGGCATTGCAGCGCATGACAAACTGGCTGCCGACGGCATCGAAACCGCCCGTGCGGCGGGCGTCGAGATCATCGAGCCGGATCTGGCCCCCTTCATGGAAAAGGCCAAGACCTCGTGGGACATCATCCTGAAAGACCAGCCGGAGGCACAAGAGTATCTGGCCCGTATTCAGGCCGCCTTGGGGCGCTAACCCCCCTCGGCCAAACGCCGCGCAGGGCGTGACAGCGAAAGCCAAGGGCGGGATCTTCGGTCCGGCCCTTGGTGTATTCTGAATGGCGGCGGCTGTGATGGTGCGCCGCCAGAGCGGGGGGCGGGCCTATGGGCGGCAGCGGGCGGTTTCTGTTTCTGGGCAATCAGGACCTGAATGGCATCTTGCGCGGCAGGTCGGTGCCAGAGGCGCGGATCGACGAGGCAATGGCCGAGGGCCTGCCTTGGGTGCCCGCCAACCTGACCATCGGCGCGCTGAACGGCCTGCCATCCGACAACGGCTTTGGCCCCTTGGGCGAAATCCGCTTTGTGCCGGACCCTTCGGCGCGCATCTCCTTGGGCCCGCAAGATGGTGGACCCGCCTTCGATCTGGCCCTGTGTGACGCGCGGCAGATGGATGGCGCGCCTTGGGCCTGTTGCCCGCGCAGCGCGCTCAAAGCCGCGATTGCCGATCTGAAAGAGGCAACGGGGCTGACCATGAAGGTGGCGCTGGAACATGAATTCACCGTTCACGGCCTGAATGAGCCAAACCACATCGCCTTTTCCCTGCCCGCAGGCCGCGCGATTGCCCCGTTGGGGCAGGCCGTTCTCGACATTCTGGAGCGCGCCGGTATCGCGCTGGAACAGTTTCAGGCCGAATATGGCCAATCACAGTTCGAGATAAGCTCCGTTCCGACCGATCCGCTCGCCGCCGCCGACCGCACGGTTCTGACGCTCGAAACCATCCGCGATACCGCAAGGCGCATGGGCCTGAGGGCGAGTTTTCTGCCCAAACCGTCGCTGCAAGACGTGGGAAATGGCGTGCATATCCATTTCTCGCTCTGGGACGGGTCCGAGAATGTGACGGCGAGCGCCGACTGGCTCACTGACCGCTCTGCCCCCTTTGTCGCCGGAATTCTGGATCATGCCGAAAGCCTAGTGCCGCTGACGGTTTTGTCGGCGAACTCCTATTCGCGATTGCGGCCACATTCATGGGTGGGGGCATTTACCTGCGTCGGACTGCGCAACCGCGAAGCAATGGTGCGTCTGGTGCCACGCGCACCGTCAGCGAATGGCGCAAACCCCAAAGCCTCGCTCGAATACCGGGTGTCCGATGCGACAGCCAATATCTACCTCGCACTGGCGGCAATCATCCGCGCAGGCTTGGCGGGCATCGCAGCCGCATCACCCGCGCCGCCCAACGTCCAACATGACCCCGCCGATCTGTCGCCCGCGCAGAAAAGCGCATGGCAGGTGCGGCCCCTGCCCGACTCGCTTGACGCGGCGCTGACCGCCAAGGCGCAGGCCGATGCTGCGGCATGGTTCGGCCCCGACCTTGCGGCGGCCTACTTCAGCTGCCGACGCAATGACGCCGCCCAGGCCGCCGGATTCGGCTTTGATGATCTCGCCGCCAAACTGTCGCTGGTTTACTGAGCCTGCCGCCTGAGGGGCGGCAGGCTCATATTTTTCCGAACTTATGTTCAAATTTTAGTTTACAGCCGGATTTCCTTTGCATAGCATTTGAAGAACTTTTGTGCGCAATGCGAACTTTTGCCGATGAATGAGCAAAAGCGCAAAGCCCTGATGTGCAACCCCAAAATCATCAACTCGGAGGATCAAACGTGAATCGACTTGGCTTTGCCATCGTGGCCACCCTCGCCCTGACCGGGGCGCAAGGGGCATTGGCCCAGGATGTGCTGACCATCGGGGTCCGCTCTGAAGCGGCCACATTGGACCCGCACTGGACCCAGCTTTCCGCCGACCTGCAGTTGCAGGAACATATCTTCGAACATCTGGTCGATCTGGACAGCGCGTCGCAGCCCTCGCCCGGCCTCGCGGTGTCCTGGGCGCCGATCAATGATACGACGTGGGAATTCAAGCTGCGCGAGGGCGTGACATGGCATGATGGCGAAGCCTTCAACGCCGATGATGTCATCTATTCCTTCGACCGCCTGAAGGCCGGGATCGAAGGCGCAACTGCCAGCCCCGCCTTCCAGCTCGCCAAGGGCGGCAAGGCCTGGACCAAGATCGACGACTACACCGTCCACATCACCACCGAAGGCCCCTATCCGACGATGGCCGAAGATCTGGCGATGATCCCGATCGTGGCCGAACATGTGGTGCCCGGAAAGACGCCCTCGGTCGACTTCAACTCCGGCGCGGCAGCGATCGGAACCGGACCATTCGTCTACAAGGAATTCAGCCCCGGCAACCGCATCGTCGTGGCCAAGAACCCCAACTGGTGGGGCGGCGATCCGGGCTGGGACGAGGTGGTGTTCCGCCCCGTGGGCGAAGACAGCGCGCGACTGGCGGCCCTTCTCAACGGCGATGTCGACCTGATCGACTATCCGCCCACCGTGGACCTGCCGCAACTGGAGGCTGACGACCGTTTCCGCGTCTCGTCCATCGCATCCGACCGTCTGATCTACATGATGCCGTCCTATCGGCATAACGAGCCCTACATCACCGCCAATGACGGCAGCCCGATGCCCAACCCGCTGCGCGACTGGCGTGTGCGCAAGGCCCTGTCTCTGGCCATCAACCGTGAAGCGATCCGCGACCGCATCATGGGCGGCGCCAGCCAGCCGACGCGCAACATCGTCCCACCGGGGTTCTTCGGCTATGTCGAAGATCTTGAACCCGATGCCTATGACCCCGAAGCCGCCAAGGCGCTGCTGGCCGAGGCAGGCTATGGCGACGGCTTCCGCATGACGATCCACGGGCCGAATGACCGCTACATCAACGATGCCCGCATCGTCGAAGCGGTCGCACAGTTCTGGACCCAGATCGGCATCACCACCGAGGTGGACACCATGCCGCGCGCCGTTTTCTTCTCGGATCTGATCCGTGGCGGCGCCGACAGCTTCCCCGGGTTTGACAGCCCCAAGTTCTCGATGTCTCTCACGGGCTGGGGCACTGTGGCTGGCGAGGCGACCTACACCGTCTCGGGCATCCTCGAGACCTATAACGCGGCAACCGGCGGCGGGAACGGCAACTTTGGCCGTTACTCCAACCCCTCTGTCGATGCCAAGTCGGTGCTGGCAAAGCAGACCATCGACCGCCCCGCACGGCTTGCGCTTTTGCAGGACGCGACCCGCTGGGCGATGGATGACTATGCCCTGATCCCCCTGCACTTCCAGGTCAACAAATGGGCGATGAAGGCTGGGCTCGAGCATATGCCGCGCACGAACGAGCGCACGCTGGCGACTGAAATCAAGCGCGTCGACTGACCACGGCAGGACGAGGCAGAGGAAAGATCATGGCTGAATTCATTCTCAGACGCATCCTGCAGGCCCTGCTGGTCCTGTTCGTGATGACGGTTCTGGTCTTCTTCGGCATCCATGTGATCGGCAACCCCGTCGATCTCTTTGCCTCGTCCGAATGCACCAAGGCCTGCCTCGACGAGATCATGGTCAACCTCGGCCTCGACCGTCCGGTATGGCAGCAATACCTGATCTTCCTCGGCAACCTTGCCGAGGGGGATTTGGGCCGGTCCTTCACACATGGCGTTCCCGCCATGAGCCTGATCTGGGAACGGTTTCCCGCAACTCTCGAACTTGCCGTCGCCGCTCTGGTCATCGCGCTGGTGATCGGCCTGCCGCTCGGCTTCTACGCCGGATTGCGACCCGACAGCTGGATTTCCAAGGCCATCATGGGCCTGTCGATGATCGGCTTTTCCGTGCCGATCTTCTGGATCGGTCTGATCATGATTTTGACCTTCTCGGTCAAGCTGGGCTGGCTGCCCGCCATCGGCCGGGGTGATCTGGTAACGGTGTTCGGGGTCCGGGTCAGCTTTCTGACGGTCGATGGCCTGCGCCATCTGGCGATGCCCGCCTTCACGCTGTCGCTCCTGATGATGTCGATGGTGATCCGCCTGACCCGCGCCGGACTGCGCGAGGTGATGACATCCGATTACATCCGCTTTGCCCGCGCGAACGGGGTGCCGGAATACCGGGTGCTGGGCTGGCACGCCATGAAGAACCTGCTGATCCCGATTGTCACCGTTCTGGGCATGGAATTCGGCGGCGTCATCGCCTTTGCCGTGGTGACCGAGTCCATCTTCTCTTGGCCGGGTGTCGGCAAGATGCTGATCGACGCGATCAGCGTGCTCGATCGCCCGCTCATCGTCGCTTACCTGATTTTTGTGGTCACGATGTTCGTGCTGCTCAATCTGGTGATCGACATCCTTTATTCGCTGCTTGATCCGCGCGTGCGTCTTGGCGCAGGCGCAGTCTGAGGGTGCCATGATCATCGCCGAACGCCCGTCGCGCCTGCGTGCTTTCACAAAGGCCTTTTTCCGCTCGCCAACCGCGACCATCGCGCTCTGCGTCTTTGTCGCCATGTCGCTGGCGGCCATTTTCGCCCCGCTGATCGCGCCGCAAAACCCGTATGATCTGCGGTCCGTGTCGATCCTCGACAACCTTCTCCCCCCCGGCGAGGCAAGCTTTGGCGGCATGACCTACTGGCTCGGCACCGACGGGCAGGGGCGCGACATGCTGTCGGCCATGCTCTACGGGCTGCGCATCTCCTTGATCGTGGGTCTGGCTTCGGGCGTGATCGCGCTCGCCTTCGGCACACTGGTCGGGCTTGTCGCAGCCTTTCGCGGCGGCTGGGTGGATTCGGTGCTGATGCGGATCGTCGATCTGCAACTCAGCCTGCCCACCATTCTGGTGGCCCTGATCCTGCTGGTCATCCTCGGCCGCGGGATCGACAAGATCATCGTGGCGCTGGTCGTGGTGCAATGGGCCTATTTCGCCCGCACCGTGCGCGGCGTGGCACTGGTGGAAAACGCCCGCGACTATGTGGATGCGGCGCGCGGCCTGCGCCTGCCGCCCCTGCGCATCCTGTTCTTCCACATCCTGCCCAACTGCCTGCCCACGCTTCTGGTGGTGGCCACGATCCAGATGGCGCAGGCGATCTCGCTGGAAGCCACGCTCAGCTTTCTGGGCCTCGGGCTGCCGCCGACGCGGCCCTCGCTCGGCCTGCTGATCGCCAACGGGTTTGACTACCTGCAATCGGGCCGCTGGTGGATCTCGGTGCTGCCCGGCTTGGTTCTTCTGGTGCTGGTCGTGTCGATCAACGTGGTGGGCGACCGCCTGCGCGAAGTTCTCAACCCCCATCTGAGAGGCTGATCCATGGCCCCTGTTCTGTCTGTGCGTGGCTTGACCACGGTGTTCGGCACTGGCGAGACGGCCTTGCGCGCATTGGATGGCGTCGATCTGACGGTGCACCAAGGCGAGATCGTCGCCCTTGTCGGCGAAAGCGGGTCGGGCAAATCGCTCACCGGATTTTCCATCAACGGCCTGTTGCCCGGCAATGCCAAGGTGACGGGTGGCAGCATACGGCTTGGCGATACCGACCTGCGCGCGCTGACGCCCCGCCAGATGCGCGGCATAAGGGGCAAACAGGTCGGGATGATCTTTCAAGACCCGATGATGACACTGAACCCTGTCCTGCGGGTGGAAACCCAGATGCGGGACGCGCTACGCGCCCATTCCCCCCTGCCCCGAGGCGAGGTGCGGGCACGTCTGGTGCAGGCTCTCGCGGAAGTGGGCATTGCCGCACCCGAACAGCGCCTGCGCGCTTGGCCGCACGAGTTGTCGGGCGGAATGCGGCAGCGCGTGGCCATTGCCACGGCGCTCTTGCACAGCCCGCAACTGGTGATCGCCGACGAACCCACCACGGCGCTGGATGTCACCATCCAGGGCCAGATCCTTGCCCTTGCACAACGCCTTTGCCGCGACCGGGGCACCGCTCTGGTGTGGATCACCCATGATCTGGCGGTCGTCGCGGGTATCGCGGACCGGGTGTCGGTCATGTATGCGGGCCGCGTCGTCGAGGAAGGTCCGGTCGATGCTGTGCTAGACACGCCCGCCCACCCCTATACCCGTGGCCTGATCGACAGCGTGGCGGCCAGCCAACCCAAGGGCGCGCGCCTGCCGATGATTCCGGGGCGGATGCCCTTGCTGTCCGACCTGCCGCAGGGCTGCGCCTTTGCCCCCCGCTGTGCGCGACGCAGCGCCTTGTGCATAAGCGAGCGGCCAGAGCCACGCGCCACCGGAGCGGGCCAGACAGTCCGCTGCCACCACCCCCTGACCGAACCAGCCGGAGCCGCGGCATGAGCGCCGATCTTCCCATCCTAGAGGCGCGTGGTTTGACCAAGACCTTCCGCCAGAATGACAGCCTGCTTTCGCGGATGCTCGGCAAACTGGGGCTCGGCCCCGGCCCCCAGATGGTGCGCGCGGTGGATGGCGTCGATTTCACGCTGCACCGGGGCGATGTTCTGGGCATCGTCGGCGAGTCCGGCTGCGGCAAATCCACCTTGGGGCGCATGGCCGCCGGCCTGACGCGGCCTTCGTCGGGCGAGGTCTTGCAGGAAGGCAAGACCCGTGACGTGACCGAGGGTCTGGACCGCCAGATGATCTTCCAGGACCCGTTCTCGTCGCTGAATCCGCGCAAACGGGTGACAGAGCTTATCGGAGAGGCCCCGCGCGTTCACCGCATCGTCGGGGCCGCGGAACTGGAAACCTATGTGCGCACCCTGATGGAGCGCTGCGGCATTGACCCCGCTTTCCATGACCGCTTTGCGCATCAGTTTTCCGGAGGGCAGCGGCAGCGCATCGGCATTGCGCGTGCGCTTGCCGTGAAGCCCGAAGTGCTCATCTGCGACGAGGCTGTCTCGGCGCTGGACGTGTCGGTGCAGGCGCAGATCGTCAATCTGTTCATGGACCTGCGGGATGAACTGGGGCTGACCTATATTTTCATCAGCCATGACCTCGGCATCGTGCGCCACCTCGCCGACCGCGTGCTGGTGATGTATCTGGGCCGCGTCGTCGAAGAAGGCCCCGCGGAAGAAGTCTTTGACGCCCCGCAGCACCCTTACACCCGCGCCTTGGTGGAAGCCGTGCCGCGTCTGGACCGTCGGCGCACCACCTTCCATCCGGTCGCAGGCGAAATCCCCTCGCCGCTCAACCCGCCCTCTGGCTGTCATTTCCACCCGCGTTGCCCTTTGGCCACCGACCTCTGCCGCACGCAAAGCCCGGCCCTGCGCGAGATTGCCCCCGGCAGACGCGCGGCCTGCCACCTCATCTGAAATTTGAACCACCAAAGGGAGAAACCTGATGGCTACCTATCAAGACCGCATGACCCGCTTCCGGGGGCTATTGCCCGGCAAGGCGGACCTCGTGTTCATTCCGCTTGGCACCGATCTGGATTATCTTACCGGCATCCACCGCGACATCCCGAACTATGGCCGCAACCTGCACCCCGGCATGTGGCTCGAAGGCGCGTGGATAGCGCCCGACCGTGAGCCGATCCTGACCCTGCCCCGCATGACGGTGGAGTTCGGCGGGGCCAAGGGCGGGGCCGATGGCCTTGACGTGCGGGTTCTGGGCGATTGGGATGATCCCGTCGTCATGGTGCAAGGCATCCTGGGCGAACTGGGCATCCGCGATGGCGCGACCATCGCTACCTCGGACAATGCCGAAGCCGAAAGCCTGATGGAGTTACAAAAGCTGGTCCCGGCAGCGCGCTTCACCTCGGCCACGCACATCCTGCGCGCACTGCGTGTCATCAAGGATGAAGGCGAGATCGCCACGATGCGCGAAGCGGGCCGGATCACCGAAGCCGCCTTCGCCGATGTGGTGGCGCAACTGAAAATCGGGATGACCGAGCTCGACATCGTGGCCGAGGTCGACTTCCAGATGAAGCGGCACGGATCGCTCGGACCATCCTTCACCACCTCGCTCTATAACACCGGCCCAAACCATCCGATGCGCTTTGGCCGTCGGCTGGAGACATGGCCGCGCGTCCTGACCGCGCCGGTTTCGGTGCTGTTCGACTTCGGCGCGGTGCATGACGGCATGTGCTATGACTTCGGCCGCACCGTCAGCTTTGGCGCGCCAAGCGACGAACAGGTCAAGGTGCATCGCCTTATCATGGACAGCCAGCGTGCCGGCATCGAGGCGCTGAAGGCGGGGGCCATCACCTGTCAGGAAGTGGACAGGATCGCGCGCGACGTGATCGCAGATGCAGGCTACGGCGACAAGTTCCGCCACCGCCTCGGCCACGGCATCGGCTGGGATGTGCACGAGCCGCCCTTCCTGACCAACGGCGACGAGACGCCTGTGGAAGAAGGCATGATCTTCACCATCGAGCCATCGATCTTCCAGGATGGCACCTTCTCGGCACGGGTCGAGGATTGCGTCGTCGCACGCCCCGGCGGCGGTGAGGCGCTCACCACCGGATGGCAGGATCTGGTGGTTGTCGAGTAAACAGCAAGGGGGGCCAAAAGGCCCCCCTTTTCGCTTTCCGCCCGCCCCCTGCTTTGACAGGCTGTTTCAGGCGATCCCGACACGGCCATCCGCCCGCTCTCACGGGCGGATGAACCAGTATCACAGCCCGCCGATGCAGGTGTATTTGAGGTCGAGAAAATCCTCGATCCCCTGACGCCCGCCTTCGCGCCCCATGCCCGATTCCTTGATGCCGCCGAACGGGGCCTCGGGGGTGACGATCAGCACCTCGTTGATGCCCAAAAGCCCGTAGCCCAACTGGTCCTGCAGCCGGAACACGCGGCGCATGTCCTGCGTGTAGGCATAGGCCGCCAGACCGTATTCGGTGTCATTGGCCAGGGCGATGGCCTCATCCTCTGTGTCGAACCGGTAAACCGCCGCGACGGGGCCGAAGATTTCCTCGGTGCTGACGCGCATTTCGGGCGTGGCATCCTTCACCACCGTCGGCTGGAAGAACAGCCCGCCGCGCGGATGGCGCCCGCCGCCCGTCACCAGTTGGCCGCCCTTTTCCAGCGCATCGGCGAGCATGCCTTCCATCTTGTTGACCGCCGCCTCGTCGATCATCGGCCCCTGCTCGGCGCCCGGCTCGTCCCCGGGGGCCACGTTCAGCGCGCCGACCCGTTCGGCAAAGGCGGCAACGAACCTGTCATAGATGCCCGACTGCACGTAAAGCCGGTTGGTGCAGATGCAAGTTTGCCCTGCATTGCGGAACTTTGCGATGATCGCCCCCTTGACCGCGTTGTCCAGATCGGCGTCGTCGAACACCATAAAGGGCGCATTGCCGCCCAACTCCATCGACACGCGCTTGACGGTTCCGGCGGCGGCGCGGATCAGGTCCTTGCCGATGTCGGTCGATCCGGTGAAGGTGATCTTGCGCACCTTGGGGTTGGCCATGATCTCGCCGCCAATCGCCCGCGGGCTGCCGGTCAGCACGTTCACCACGCCAGCCGGAAAGCCTGCCTGTTCGGCGAGCTGCCCCCAGACCAGACCCGAAAGCGGCGTCGCGCTCGCCGGTTTCACCACCACCGTGCAGCCCGCCGCCAGAGCGGGGCCGATCTTGCGCGCCAGCATCGATGACGGGAAGTTCCACGGCGTGATCGCGGCGACAACGCCCACGGGGTGCTTGGTTGTCATCAACCGACGCCCCAGAACGGGCGAGGGGATGATTTCCCCGTAAATCCGGCGCGCCTCTTCCGCGAACCAGAGCACATAGGCGGCGCTGGAAGCGATCTCGGCCCGCGCTTCGCTGAGCGGCTTGCCCTGCTCGGCGGTCATCATCCGGGCCAAGGGCTCGTGATTGTCCATGATCGCCTGATGCAGCCGGCGCAGCATGCCGACGCGCTCGTTCAACGGCAATGCGGCATAGGCGGGAAAGGCGGCATGGGCCGCGTCAATCGCCCGGCGTGTTTCCTCGGCCCCCGCATTGGGGACCCGCGCAATCACCGCGCCTGTGGCGGGGTTCGTCACGTCAATCACAGCACCCGACGCAGCGCCAACCCAAGCGCCGCCGATCAGGTTCTGCTCGCGCACAAAGGGCGAAAAATCGGTCATGTCATTTCCTTGCGTTTACGGCGGACGTCAGCCCAGAACTTCGGTCACGGCGTCCGTGAGGGTGGCAACCATCCGGTCGGCTTCTGCCGTCGTCAGGCACAGCGGCGGGGCAAACCCCAGAATGTTGCCCTCGGGCAGCGGGCGGGCAATGACCCCGCGCGCCAGCATGGCGGCGGTGATCTTCGGCACCACAGTCATCGGGGCAAACCATTCGCGCTTGCCCGGATCGGCCATGAACTCGACCGCGAGCATCAGACCTTCGCCCCGGATTTCCGCGACATTCGGATGCCCGCCAAGCGCCTCGTGCAACGCCTCCTTGAAATACGTGCCGACATGGCCCGCATTGGCGACCAGACCCTGACTGTCGACCAGATCAAGCGTGGCAATTCCGGCGGCTGCACAGACCGGATGCGCCGAATAGGTGAAGCCATGCGCCAGAAGCCCATGCTCTTCCGATCCAGTCAGCAGCACATCCATCACCCGCTTCGAGATGATGGAACCCGACAAGGGCGCATAGGCCGAGGTCAACCCCTTGGCCACGGTGATGAAATCGGGACGCAGGCCGAAATGGTCAGACCCGAACATCGACCCCGTGCGGCCAAACCCCGTCACCACCTCATCGGCGATGAGCAGGATGCCATGACGGTCCAGCACCTCTTGCACCCGCGCCCAATAGCCGGGCGGTGGCGGGATGATGCCGCCGGTGCCCATCGCAGGCTCGCCGGCGAAGGCGGCGATGGTGTCCGGCCCCTCGGTCTCGATCATCTGCTCCAGTTCGGCAATCAGCCAGTCCAGATAGGCCGCTTCATCCATATCATCCTGCGGGCGGCGCAGGTGATGCGCGGTATGGGTGTGCAGGAAGCCGGGCAACGGCAGACCCATCCGCGCGTGATAGCCGGGCAGGCCCGTCATCGACCCCGACACGATGCCAGAGCCATGATAGGCCCGCCACCGCGAGATGATCTTCCGCCGCTGCGGCTCTCCACGCAGGATGTGGTAATGCCATGCCAGCTTGACATTGGTTTCATTGGCATCCGACCCGGACAGGCCGAAGAACACGCGGCTCATATGGGCAGGGGCGCGGTCCATCACCATCTTTGCAAGGCGGATGGCGGGTTCGTTGCCATGCCCGCCGAAGCTGTGGAAGAACGCCAGTTCATGCGCCTGCTTTGCGATGGCATCGGCAATCTCGGGGCGGCCATAACCGGCGTTTACGCAGTAAAGCGCAGCAAACCCGTCCAGAAAGCGGTTGCCGTCGCGGTCAACGATCGTGCAACCCTCCCCCCCGGTCACGATGCGGCCCGCAACCACGCCCTTGGCATGGTTGGCAATATGCGTCGTGGGGTGCAGGAAATGCGCGGCATCCCATGCGGCAAGATCATCGTTCAGGCGCGGATCAAGGGTCATATCAAACTCTCCTGCCGGGTGTTGGCGACCAGTTCCGGCACGCTGGCCTGATTGGGCAGCGACAGGATAAAGGACACCATTCCGGCCACGGTTTCGGGCGTCAGGCGATCAGGTTTCGGGGTGGCACCGACCACATTGGCCAGCAGGTCCGTGTCAATCGCGCCGGGGCACAGCGCGGTGGCACGCACGCCATCGTCCCAAGCGGCGGCACGCACGGCCTGGGTCATCGACAACAGCGCGTGCTTGGTCATCGAATAGCCGACGCTGGTGCCGTTGCGATAGCGCTTGGCATCGGTCGAGGCGACGTTCACAACCCGCCCCTGCCCGGTTTTGCGCAGATGCGGCAGGGCGGCGCGGATCAGGCGGAACGGCGCTTTGACATTGACCTGCCACATGGCGTCAAGGTCATCTTCCGTCCCCCTCTCAAAGTCGACCATGCGCATGATGCCCGCATTGTTCACCAGCGCATCGATCCGGCCAAAGCGTCCGGCGGCAGCATCCACCCAAGCGGACGCGGCGGCCGGATCATCGGCATCAAATCGCACCGCCTGCACCCTCTCGCCCGCGCCAAAGCGTTCGGCCTGCGCCACATCGCGCAGCCCCAGCGAAACAGTCCAGCCATCGGCCAGCAGCCGTTCGGTGATCGCGGCCCCCAGTCCGCGCCCGCCGCCCGAGACAAGAACCACGCGCGCCATCAGAACAGCCCCTGATAGACGCCACCGTCATTGACGATGTTCTGCCCCGAGATGAATCCGGCCTGCGCCGAGCACAGGAAGGCGATCAGATCACCACATTCCGAAGGCGCGCCCAAGCGGCCGGCCGGACAGGTCTCCAGACGGTTCTGCAGGATCGCCTCATAGGTGGTGTTCCCGCGTTTGGCATGGCCATGCAGGTTCGTGTGCAGCGCGTCGGTGTCGAACAGGCCGGGGCAAACCGTGTTGACGGTCACATTATGCGGCAAAAGCTCCCGCGACATCGCCGCCACCGCACCCGACAAGGCCAGACGCGCGGCATGGGAATGGGCAAAGCCAACCTGCGGGAACTTGATGAAACTGACGCTCATGTTGACCACGCGGCCAAAGCAGCGCTCGATCATGCCGGGCGTCACCGCCTGGATCATCTCGACCGATGACAGGAAGTGCACCTCGAGCCAGTGCCGCCAGTCTTCCGGCGTGATCTGCGCCGAAGGTGTCGGCACCTGACGCACACCGGGGTTGTTGACCAGAATATCCACCTGCCCCGCCGCCGCCAGAATCTCGGCGCGGCCTTCGGCGGTGTTGAAATCCACCGCCACCGGAATCGCATCCACCCCGAACTCGGCGCGGATGCTTGCAGCCGCCTCTTCCAGCGGTCCGGCAGAGCGGGCGTTCATCACCACCGACACGCCCTCGCGTGCCAGCGACCGCGCAGTCGCCAAACCCAGCCCGCGCGATGCGGCGGTCACGATGGCCCGCCGCCCCTTCAATCCAAGATCCATCATGCCACCTTTGCTTCCGGCGCAAGCAGCGCCTCCATTCCGGCCTTCAGGCCCTGAAGCGGCGCGCCGGACAAAGCCCGCAGCGGCGGACGCGGCTCGCCCCCACCGGGAAGGCCAAGGAAGTTCATAGCAGCCTTTGTGGCGGGATACAGAGAGCGGCCGTCCGAGGTGAACAGATCGGTCATCTCGATGCCGATCCGCTGCAGGGCCCAAGCCTCGTCAAGCCGTCCGGCACGGGTGGCGTGCCACAGGTCCAGACAGCCCTTGTCCCAGACGTTGGGGAAGCAATCGATCAGCCCGTCGGCCCCGGCCAGCGTGGCAGCGACGCCAAACACCGATGACGGGCCACAATACACGCGGATACGGTCGCGCACCTGCAACAGGGTGGCGTGGAAATTGCGCCAGTCACCCGACGATTCCTTGATCGCCACCACATTGTCCAGATCGGCCAAGCGGCTGGCAATCGACGGCGAGATCGCATTCCCCGCATTGCCCGGAATGTTGTAAAGCACGATGGGCAGCACGCTGGCGGCGCTGATCGCCTCGAAATGGGCGATGATCTCGGCCTCGGTCAGATGCGCAAAGAACGGCGGCAGCACCAGAACCCCGTCCCCGCCTGCCTCCTTGATCGCGTGGATCTGCTCGATCACCTCGTCCGGGCGGATCGCCCCCGTGCCCACGATGGCGGGGCCGCGCCCCTTGCAGGCCTCGGCGGTCAGCTTGGCAAGGCGGGCGCGCTCTTTCAGGCTCAGCGCCCAGAACTCTCCGGTGCAGCCCGCGGCGACCATACCGGTGGAACCGGCATCGAACAGCCGCGAAATATTCGCCACGAAAGACTCTTCGTCGATCGACAGATCCTTGCGGAAGGGCGTGGTGATCGCGGGCATGGGACCCGCCCAGTCGACAGAATGACGATTCAAGACACAACTCCTTTGGAAACGACGCGCAGAGGCGCGGCGATATCGGTGATTTCGCCCGCGCCAACAGCGCCCGACGGATGGTTGAGACGAGTCCCATGAGGACCGGCGGCAAAAAGATGCGCCCGCGCGGCATCAAGCCGGACAGGCACCCTGTCACCGATGCGCAGGGGCGGTGTGCCCGCGATGCGGGCAATCACGCGGATGTCTGCGGACAGCGCCACGGTGACGATGGTTTCGTGACCCGTCGCCTCGGTCAGCACGACCTCGCCCGACAGATCGCCGCTGCCCAGATGCACGTCCTCGGGCCGGATGCCGAAGGCAGCCGGTCCGGCGGCCGCATGCGCGGCAAGGGGCGGCACCGACAGCCGCAGGCTCTGGCTTTCGAACACCCAGCCGCCGCCTTCCTGCACCAGCGTGCCGTCGATCAGCGTCATGCCCGGCGTGCCGATGAACCCCGCGACAAAGCGGTTGGCAGGCCGCGCATACACCTCGGCAGGGGGCGCAAACTGTTGCAGGTTGCCGCCCTCCATGATCGCGATCCGGTCGGCCATCGTCATGGCCTCCAGCTGGTCATGGGTGACATAAACCATCGTGCGGCCCAAGCGGCGGTGCAGTTCGATCAGCTCGGCCCGCAACTGGCCCCGCAACTTGGCGTCGAGGTTGGACAAGGGCTCGTCCAGCAAGAACACCTTGGGGTCACGGATCAGCGCCCGCCCGAGGGCAACGCGCTGCTGCTGCCCGCCGCTCAACTGCTTGGGCTTGCGGTCCAGCAGCGCGGTCAGATGCAGCATCTCGGCGGTTCTGGCCACCATCGGGCCACGCTCGGCCTTTGGCACCCCCCGCTTCTTTAGCGGATAGGCGATGTTTTCGGCCACCGTCATATGCGGGTAAAGCGCGTAAGACTGGAACACCATCGCGATGTCACGCTCGCCCGGCGGCAAGTCATTCACCCGCCGGTCGCCGATGATGATGTCGCCCGTGGTCGGAAACTCCAGCCCCGCAAGCATGCGCAGCGTGGTCGTCTTGCCGCAGCCCGAGGGGCCGAGCAGGGCGACAAACTCACCCGCCTTGATCGAGAGATCCAACCCGTGCAGGGCGGTGAACGCCCCGAAGGATTTGGTGACAGCGCGGAAATCGACATTGGCCATAGGTCAGCCTTTCACAGCGCCCGCGCCGAAGCCGCGGGTCAGATAGCTTTGCAGGAAGGCGAAAACGATGATCAGGGGCACGCTCATCATCACCGAGGCCGCCATCAGAAGGGACCATTCGATGTTGAAGGACGAGATCAGCATGTTCATCACGCCGGTGGTCAGCGGGCGCGCCCCGTCCGAGTTCACAAGGACAAGCGCGTAAAGATATTCGTTCCAGCTCAGGATGAAGGTAAAAAGCGCGGTCGAGATGATGCCGGGCAAAAGCTGCGGCAGGATCACGTCCACAAACGCCCCCATCCGGCTAGCCCCGTCCACCATCGCGGCATATTCCAGATCATCCGGCACGCCCGCCATGAATGACCGCATCAGCCACAGCGCATAGGGCAGCGCAAAGGTGGTATAGGCGATCACCAGCGAAAACAGCGTGTTCGACAGGCCAAGGCTGACCAGCATCAGATACAGCGGGATGATCAGCACGACCGACGGCAGCAGATAGGTAAAGAGCACAAGGAAGGCGAGGCTTTCCCGCCCGCGATACCGAAAGCGCACAAGGCTGTAGGCCCCCAGCGTGGCCACCGTCACCACCAGCAGCGTCGTCACTGTGGACAGCATCACCGAGTTGCGGAAATAGACCAGAAAATTGGTCTGCGTCAGCAGGTGCCAGTAATGCTCCAGCGTCCAGCTTTCGGGCAGCATCGTCGGCGGGCGGCGGAACAGTTCCGACTGCGGCTTGACCGAGGTGACAAGCATCCAGAACAGCGGAAAGGCGACAGCAATGATGGTTGTCCACGCAAAGAGGTTCAGCGCGACGGGGCCAAGGTATTTGCGCATCATGCAGGCCCTTTCTCGCGGGTGCGGCGGATATAGACGATCATGAAGACCAGCAGGATCGCCATCATCGAAACCGCCCAGGCCGCCGCCATCCCCATCTGGTTCAGCGCAAAGGCCTGCCGGTAGACGACGATGGGCAGCGTTTCAGTCGAAGAGGACGGACCGCCCCCGGTCAGCAGCCAGATCAGGTCAAACTCCTTGAAATCCCAGATCGCACGCAGCATGACGATGACGACCAGCACATCCCGAAGCTGCGGCAGCGTCACATCGAAGAACCGCGCAATCGGCCCCGCCCCGTCGATCCGGGCGGCCTCGTAAAGCGGCTCGGGAATGGTCTGCAGCCGCGCCAGCACCGCGATCACCACAAAGGGGAAATACTTCCACGCGCCGACAAGGATGACCGAGATCATCGCATTGGGCATGCTGCCCAGATAGTCGATCGGCATGGAAATGATGCCGGACTGCATCAGAAGATGGTTCAAGATGCCATAAAGATCATTGAACACCCATTTCCAGACCAGAACCGCCACCACGGTCGAGATGAAATAGGGAAACAGGATCAGCGAGCGCGCCAGCGACCGGAACCAGATATTCTGGTGCAGAACCAGCGCCATCCCGATGCCCAGCACGATCTGCAAGGTCAAGGTGCCCGCCGTCCAGACCAGCGTATTCCACAACGCCTTCCAGAACAGGCCGCTCGCCAGAAGTTCGCGATAGTTGGACAGCCCCACCCAACTGCTTTCCAGCGTCGGCGTGAACACACGGAACAGCGACAGATAGATGGCCGATACGAGCGGATAGACAATGACCGCGCAGAAGATTAGCACCGTCGGCGCAATCAACAGCAGGCCAAGACGCGCGTATCGGCGTTCCAGCGAAGAGTGGAGTGGGGCAGCCATGGGATTTCCTTCAAGATACGGACTGCCTGTGTAACAGACAGTCCGCCAGTGCCTTAGGCCTTCATGATGGCTTCGATCGCCTTGGCACAATCGCCAAGCGCCGCGTTGACATCATCGCCGTTCAGCACGACGCGCTGCACCAGATCGGAGATCGCGTTGGAGGCAATCACCTCGCCGGCGCGCTCGTTGGACGCATGGGCGCTGCTTTCATAGCCAAGGTTATAGCCGCCTGCCGCAGCACTCGACATCAGATCGACCTCGGCAGGATACTTCCGGATGATGTCATTGTCCTGATAGGCCGGGTTCTCGTTGATCGACTTCAGAACCGGCAAGACGTGACCGGGGGCGGCGTGCAGCTGCTTGATGTATCCTTCGGGGTTGAACAGGAAGGCGGCAAAGGCCTTGGCCGCGTCCTTGTTGCGCGACTGCGCCGGGATGAACACGCTCGGGAAGTCGTTGAACGTCCACGGCGCCACATCGGCCGAAATGGTCGGATAGGTCGTGCAGGTCACATGGTCGGCGATGCCCGGATTCTGCGCGACGACATTGGCCAGAACGCGCCCGGCATAGATACCCGTTGCGGTCGCGCCGGAAACAAAGGCCGTCAGGCTTTCGCCCCAGCTGTAGTTGGTGGCACCCGGCGGGCAAAGCTCGCGCATGGATTTGTAGAATTCCAGCGCATTGCGGGTCTGCTCGCTGTCGATGGCGACCTGAAGATCGGGCGTGAACACCTGACCGCCCGCGCCGTGGATGAAGCCGATAAAGATCAGCGATGTCATCGAATTCTGCCCATAGGGCAGCGGCGCGCCGAAAACGCCGTCCTTCTGCAGTGTCTGGCAGGCAGCGCGCAGCTCGTCCCATGTCGCCGGAGCGGCGGCAATGCCAGAGGCTTCCATCAGGTCACGGCGCAGCCACAGCATGTTGGCGGCAGTGTTGCCGATGCCCGTGCCGCAATACTTGCCATCGGCGGTTTTGAACACGTCATTGGCACCGGCGTAATAGTCATCCGCGCCAATCGCGTTGATGACATCGTCGAACGGCTCGACCAGACCATTCGCATAATAGGTCTGCACCGAGAAGGATGGCAGGTGCGTGACAATATCGGGCACCTCGCCGCTGGCGAAGGCGGCGGCAAGCTGCGGGGCATAGCCTTCGTCCGACGTCGTTTCGAACACCACCTTGATACCGGGGTTCAGCGCCTCGAACGCGGCAATCTGGAACTTGTAGGCTTCTGCCTGCGCAGGCGCGCCCTGCGGCGACCACCAGCGCAGGGTAACATCCTGCGCATGGGCGCGGCGCGGCAGCGTTGACATCACCGTGCCGGCAGCAAGCCCTGCCAGCAGGTTTCTTCTCGTCAGTCCGTTCGGAAAAGTGAGGCTATTCTTCATTTTTTCGATCTCCCTGCGGTGCTAATGTTCACATAACGCACTCTTGTGCGATATAACAATGAAAGCGGATTCAAAATCAAGTCCTAAACAAGCGTATTTCTCGGTATAGGATGAGATTTGGCTGTGCTACGAAGAGCGCCAAAACACGAAGACCCGGACGTTTATGCGGAGGTGGCCGATGGCCAAAGAAGTGATTGAAAAGGACGAGGCCACGGTTGATGCCCTGCCGCCACGCAATCCGGCGCGGACAGGTCTGATGACGGCATCCCCTGACTGGAGCGATGACGAGAACGGCGGGCTGAACCCGCGTGACTATGTGTCCAGTCTGGCGCGCGGGCTCGAGGTGCTGCGCGCCTTCAACCGCACCCGCCGCAAGATGACCCTTTCGGAAGTGGCGGCGGAAACCGGAAACACCCGCGCCGGCGCGCGCCGCATCCTGCTCACGCTGGTGCACGAAGGCTATGCGGTGGCCGATGGCAAACTCTTTGATCTTACGCCACAAGTTCTCGAACTCGGCTATTCCGTGCTGTCCTCCAAGGGCGCGTGGGACATCGCCCGCCCCTTCATCGACCACCTGTCGAGCGAGCTGCGGGAATCGGTCTCTGCGGCAGTTCTCGACAGGTTCGACGTGGTCTATGTCTCGGGCGCGCAATATCACCGGGTGATCAGCGTCGGCATCACCGTGGGCGCGCGCTTTCCGGCCCATTGCACCGCCACGGGCCGCGTCCTGCTGGCCGCGCAGCCGCCCGAAATGTGGCCGGGCATGTTGCAGCACATCCCGCTGACCCGGATGACCGAACACACCGTGACCGATCCGGCCGAGTTCCGCCGCGTGCTGGAACAGGTCCGCGACCAAGGCTGGTCGCTAGTGGACCAAGAGCTTGAAACCGGCCTGATGTCCATCGCGGTGCCGCTGCACAACTCGGCGGGCGGTCTTGTGGGTGCCATCAACGTGGGGATTCCCACCGTGCGCATGACCCCTGCGAGCGCCATCGAATATGTGCTGCCCAAGCTTCAGGAAACGGTGCGCAACATCCGCGAATCGCTCAAGCGCTAGGGGTCAGGGCGCCAGGGGTCAGGCCGCAAAGCGCGCCGGCGCAAAACCGGCCACCTCGCCGTCTGGCACGGTGCCAAGCGCAACGCCTGCCGCCAGCCGCGCCACCAGCGGGCCAAGCGTATAGCCCGCATCGCCGGGCAGCGCCATCACCACGCGCGATGCCTCCGGCAGCCTGCCAATCGTGCTTGCGCCATCGGCGGTCGTGTTCATGCCCGCCCAGGTGCGGATCACCCGCAGCCCGCCGATCTGCGGCACCAGCCGCGCGGCCAGCGCGACATTGCCCAGCAAGGACGCCGCCAGCACCTCGGGCGGCATGTCGCGCCCGCGGTCCCGCGCGGGCCAACCGCCGCCAATCACGATCTGGCCCTGACCAAGTTGCTTGAGCGTGATCGACCGCTCCGCATGCTGGATCAGATGGCCGATGCTCACCGCCGCCGCTTCGGTGATGTTCATATGCAGCGGTTCGGCCTTGGTGGGGATCGCGACACCCAGATCCTGCACCACCTCACCCGCCCCCCAGGCCGAGGCCACGATGACCTGATCCGCCCGATAGGCTGCGTTGCGCCCCGTCGCCATCACGCCGTCGCCGCGATGTTCCAGCCGCACCACCCGGTCGCGCATGATCTGCACCCCGCGCCGCGCCAGTTCTGCCATCAGCCGCGCATTGGCGATCAGCGGGTTCAGCTTGCCCTCGTCACGGCATAGCTCCGCCCCGACGATCTGGGGCCCCAGCCACGGCGCAAAACGGTCCAGCGCCGCGCGATCCAGAATCTCCACCGAAAGGCCCTGCGCCGCCTCGCGCCGCGCCTTGCCCTCCAGAAACCGCAACTGGTCGGCACCCTCGGCCAGCATCAGCCCGCCCTTGCGCACCAACTCGAACGGACCATAGAGCGCATCCAGCCGCACCCATTCCTCGGCAGCGGCCTTGTAGAGCGGCAGCGACGCCTCGACCGCAGGCACCTGATCGGGATAGAGCCGCATGAACCGGCTTTGCATCTGAACGTGCAGGCTGCCCGCATTGGCCCAGGTGCCCGCGTTCTCGCCCGCATCCACCAGGCGCACCTCGGCGCCCGCGTCCGCAAGGTGCAGCGCGGCCATCATCCCCGTGATGCCCGCGCCGATCACCAGCACATCAGCGCGCATCGTTCAGCGCCTCTTCGGCAGCCAGGATCGCGGAAATCGCCACCGGTTTTATCGGCACGCGCGGGGCGAAATAACTGCGCTCGTCCATCGCGGCACCCGTCGCCGCCGCCACCAGCCGTGCCGCGACAGGCCCGCAGTATCGCCCCTGACAGCGCCCCATGCCAACACGCGTCGCCCGCTTCAGCGTGCCCGCATGGCCGGGCGTTTCGGCCAGCCCCTGCCGGATCTGGCCCGCATCGATCTCCTCGCAGCGACAGATCAGCGTGTCATCCGGCACATCGGGCAAGCGGGGGGCCACATCATGCAAGGCCCAGAGATGCTTCTGAAAGCGGCGATAACGGGCAAGGCGACGATGGTCGGCGAACAGATCATAGCCATCGCCAAACCCGAGCGCCGCCGCCGCCGCCCGCCCCGCAATGCGCCCCTCGGCCATCGCGGCAGGCGCGCCGCCAAGGCCCGCGCAATCCCCCACGGCGTAAAGCCTTGGCACCGAAGTCGCGCAGGTCTCATCCCGTGTCACGCGCAAATGGCCAAAGGCCCGATCATAGGTTGACCGCGCGCCCAGCAGGCGCAGGATCTCATTCTGCGGATCAAACCCGGCGTTCATCAGCACGGCATCGGCGGTAACGGCGGTCTTCCCGCCTGCACCTTCGACCGTCACCCGCAGCCCCTGTTCTGCCGCATCAATCCTCTCCAGCCGGGTCCCGTGCCGGATCGGCACGCCCCGCTTGCGCAGATCGGCCAAGGTGCGCAGCCCCGTCAGCACGAGACCCGGATCGGCGAAGGCAAGCGCCGCTGAGGCCAAGGGGCGCAGCCAAGGGGCTGGCCCCCTTTCGGCGATCAGAACAACCTCGGCCCCGCCTTGGGCCAGTTCGCGCCCCACCTGCAGATTCAGCGGCCCGGAGCCCACGATGGCCACGCGCCGCCCCGGCAGGGTGCGATAGCTGCGCCACAGGGTCTGCGCCGCGCCCGTCGTCATCACGCCGGGCAGCGTCCAGCCGGGCCGGATCTCGGGCCGCTCATAGGCACCCGTGGCAATGATGGCAGCCTTTGGGCGCGCGATCAGCGCGGCCCCCTTGTGTTCGGCCAGAAACAGCAGCCCGTCAAAAGCTCCCCAGATTTCCACCTCGCCAATCAGCTCGGCCCCTGCGGCCAGCGCCCGCGCAAGCAGCCCCGCACCATCCGATTGCTGCGCATCCAGCGGCGCGCCGACGGCGGATTGCTTGAAATACTGCCCCCCGCCCACCTTGCGCTCATCCAGAATGATGACACTGGCCCCGGCCTCCCGCGCGGCAATGGCCGCCGACAGACCGCCCGCCCCGCCGCCCACGATCAACACATCGGGTGCAATCACCCGCGCCGGTGCCGAAGCCTGCGGCACCGAAGCGGACCCCAGATCGGGAAACGGCACCTGTGTCTGAACCTCTTGCCCTGCCGTCGCGGCGGTCATGCAGGCGCGCCGGTTCGGCACGCCATCGACTGTCACCAGACAGTCCTGACACACGCCCATGCCGCAGAACATGCCGCGCGCCGCGCCCTTGGCGGTCGCACGGAACTGGCGCAGACCGGCCTCTGTCAGCGCCGCAGCCAGTGACTGGCCGGGGCGCAGCGGCACCTGCTGCCCGTCAAAGGTAAAGTGGCCAAGGGGTTGCGTCATTCCGGTCTGTCTCCCATCAAGGCGTCACGCGCCGCAACAAGGCGTGCCACCGCCCGCGCCCGCCATGCCGCCCGCAGCGGCAGGCGCTCGGCGGCAATCGCCTTGCGGCGTTCTGCTTCCACCTTGTCAATCAGGCCCGCGTGCCAATCCACCTGCTCGCCACGGGCCGCACCCATCCGCGCATAGGCTGGCCCCATGCGCGCTGCATGGGCGCGGATGCCCCCCGGCGTGTTCAGTTCTGCCGTCTCGAACGGGCCGGACAGCGCCCAGCGCGGACCGAGCCCGAGCCGCATCACCGCCTCGATCCCTGCTACATCTGTCACGCCCTCGTCGACAAGGCGATAGGCTTCACGCAGGACTGCGCCTTGCAGGCGGTTCAGCACGAACCCCTCGATCTCGCGCCGCATGCGCACCGGCTCGAACCCCGCGGCGCCAAACAGGTCGGCCGCGCGCTCTACCGCCTCGGCCTGCGTGCCGGGGGCAGGGCAAAGCTCGATCAGGCGCAGCACGGCGGGCGGATTGACCGGATGGGCAACCAGACAGCGCCGCTGATCCTCTGCCGCAGGCACGATATGCGACATCTGGATCGCCGAAGATGCGGTGACCAGAACCGTATCCGCGTGGCAGCGCGCCAGCAGATCGGCAAAGATCGCCTGTTTGATGGCAAGCGATTCCGGGCCACATTCGATCACCAGATCGGCAAGCGGCAAAGCCGCACCGGCATCCGCCGCGACGGTGATCGGCCCCGCCTCACCGCGCCCCAGACCCGCAAGCGCAATCGCCTCGCGCTGCACGTCAAGGCCGGCCTGCGCCTGCGCCCGCCGCTCCGCGTCAGGATCGCATAGCGTGACATGAAATCCGGCGTCGGAAAACACGGCGGCAAAGGAAAGCCCGATCGACCCCGCGCCAAGTATTGTCACATTTCGATGATCCGCCACCAGATTGCCCACCCTTCGCCTGACCAGAATACACTTGCATTCGTTCACATGACGAACAAAAGTGCGACAAACACAGGCACCATAATCCTATCGAAAGCGGCGTGCAATATGAGCGTGATACAAGATCTGGCCGGACGCACGGCTGTTGTGACAGGGGCGGCGGGCGGTTTGGGGCGGGTCATAGCCGAACGGCTGGCTGCCTCTGGCGCGCGCATCGTCGCGCTTGACCTTCCCGAAATGCTAGAGGCGCTTCCCCCGGAATGGGAGGGGGTCGCGGTCGATCTGGCCGATCCGGCAGCACCCGCCCGAATGCAGGCGGTCGCAGCGCGGCTGGGACCGGTTGCCGTGGTGGTCGCCAATGCCGGCCTTGTGCCGCCGTGGCGCGGGGTGACCGAATTGGACGCCGCCGAATGGCACCGTGTGATGACCGTGAACGTCTGGGGCGTCGCCAGCACGCTCGGCAGCTTTGCCGATGCGCTTGCCGCCTCGGGGCATGGCTCTGCCATCATCATGGCCTCGATCAACGGCTTTCGGGCGCATCCCAGACAGATGCTCTACACCGCCTCGAAACACGCGGCGATCGGCGTCATGCGCGCGGCGGCGATGGAACTGGGGCCAAGAGGCGTGCGCGTGAATGCCTTGGCCCCCGGCCCGATCGCCACCGAGGCCCTGATCTCGCGCATCGTCACCCGCCATGAAAACGGGGGTCCGGCGCCCGAGGTGGCGCTGGCCGCGCTGGCCGCGGATACTATGCTGGGCCGCATGGCCACGCCCGAAGATGTCGCCAATCTCGCCCATTTTCTTGCCAGCGATGCCGCCGCCGGATTGACAGGCCATGTCTATCCGGTCGAAGCGGGCCTGCCCTGAACGCATCAAGCCCTGATCCCGCGCAGGCAGGATCAGGGCAAAGGCACCTCAGCCCAGCGGTTTCCAGCCGTGCTGCACCAGAATATCCTTGCTGGCCAGAATGTCGCCATCCGGATCGGCCCCCGGCACCAAGGCATCGGTGATGATCTCGAGCACGGTATCACCCGTATAGCCAATCTCTTTCAGCGCCGCTGCAACCGGGGCCGGATCGACAATGCCGGTGCCAAGCCGCTCGTGCTTGAACTCGCCATAGCCCGAATCCGAGATATGCACGTTCTTGACCAAGGACCCCAGCATACGGATCGCGGCAGCAGGGTCTTCCTTGATGTAGGCCGAGTTGCAGATATCAAAGTTGATGCCCACTTCCGGCCCGATCAGCTTGGCCGTGTCGGCCATGTCCTGCGCGCTCGGCAGGAAGGTAAACGGCACGTTTTCCAGCAGGATCTCCACGCCCGTGCCCTTGGCATAGCGCACCAGTTCCTGCACGCCCTCGACAAACCAGTTCAGCATCCACTCGCGCGGCGGGTTGATCAGCGAGCTGACCGGCCCCGGAATCGCCACCACATAGGGGCAGCTCCATTCGGCGGCGAGATCGATCGCCTCGCGGTAACGGTCCAGCGTATAGGCCCGCATCAGACGGTCCACGCCATTGGGGTTGTTGTCCAGCAGCGGATAGCAGAAAGACGTAAGCCGTGCGCCTTCGCCATTCAGCCAGGCCTTCGTCTCGCGGCGCTGGGTGACGCTCAGTTCACGCGGCCAGCAATGCGGAGGAAAGATCATCATCTCGAAGGCATCGAAGCCCAGACCGCGCAAGTGCTTGAGCGCATCCAGACCATCGCGCGAATACAGAAAGGGAAATGTGCTGGCAGCGACGGGAAGTGCAGTCATGTTCCATGTCCTTTTTGTTTGTCAGGGCTTCACAGCCAGAGCATAATATCGCACATAAGTTCATATATCGCACGAACCATTGGTTCAATCACAAACTTGAAGGAACGAGCATGGCAAGCAGGCTCTTTACCCCCATCGACATTCGCGGCCTGACGGTCCCCAACCGCATCGTGGTGGCCCCGATGTGCCAGTATCAGGCCCATGACGGGGTGCCGTCGGACTGGCACATGGTGCATCTGGGTCAGTTCGCACTGGGCGGCGTGGGCCTGATCATCGCCGAGGCGACGGGCGTCCTGCCCGAGGGCCGCATCACCCCCGGCTGCCCCGGCCTGTGGAACGATGCGCAAGAGGAGGCTTTTGCCAAGGTCGTCGACTTCGTGCATCGCCAAAGCCCGGCCAAGATCGGCATCCAGCTTGCCCATGCCGGACGCAAGGCCAGCACCCTGCCGCCGTGGCAGGGCAGCGGTCCGGCACAGGGCGATGAGGCATGGGAAACCGTCGGTCCCAGCGCCCTGCCCTATCTCGACACATGGCACACCCCCCGCGCGATGGATGAATCCGCGATTGCCGCGCTGATCGCCGCCTTTGCCGACAGCGCAAGGCGTGCGGTGCGCGCGGGGTTTGACCTGATCCAGATTCACGCCGCCCACGGCTATCTGCTGCACCAGTTCATGTCGCCGCTCTCGAACCAGCGGACAGATCGCTACGGCGGCAGTCTGGAAAACCGCCTGCGCCTGACGCTCGAGGTATTCCGCGCCGTGCGCGCCGCCGTGCCGGACGATTACCCGGTGATCCTGCGGCTCTCGGCGACCGACTGGGTCGAAGGCGGCTGGCACGCGGATGAGGCGGTCGCCCTGTCCACTGCCCTGCGTGACGCGGGCTGCGACATGATCGACGTCTCGTCGGGCGGGCTGGACAACCGGCAGAAGATCGTGACCGGACCGGGTTATCAGGTGGGCTTTTCCGCAAAGATCCGCACGGAAAGCGCCATTCCCACGATGGCCGTGGGCCAGATCACCGAAGCGGTGCAGGCCGAAACCATTCTCGCCTCGGGTCAGGCCGACATGATCTCGATCGCGCGCGGCATGCTCTGGGACCCGCACTGGGCATGGCGCGCGGCCTTGGCCCTTGGCGAACAGATCGTGCTGCCCGCGCCCTATGCGCGGTCAAACCCCGCCCTGCGCAACACGCCCTTCATCACAAGGAAGTAACCGATGACCATGCTCGAAGGCCGCACTGTCCTTGTCACCGGCGCCTCCAAGGGGATCGGGGCCGCCATCACCACCGCGATGCTGGATGCGGGCGCGCGGGTGATCGCCCATTACGGCCGCGACCGCGCGGGGGCCGAGGCAGCCATCACCTCTGCCCCCGACCGCGCGCGCCTTGTCTCGGCCGATTTCGCCGATCCGGCCTGTATCCCCGCCTTCTGGGCCGAAGTCTGTGCCGAGGGCCTGCCCGACGTTCTGGTGAACAATGCCGCCATCATGCGGCAGGCGGGCGGCATCGCCGATGACGCCGCCCTGTGGGATGACACATGGGATGAGGCGTGGCGCATCAACGTGCTCGCCCCCGCCCAACTCATGCGCCTTGCGGTGCGCGACTGGCTGGCCGCAGGGCGGCAGGGCGGCATCATCGGCATCGGGTCATGGGTGACGACACGCGGCACCACCAACCCCGGTGCCATCGCCTACGCCGCCACCAAGGCGGCCATCGCGGCCGCCACAAAGACGGTGGCCCGCAACCATGCCAAGGATGGCATCCTCGCCTATGTCATCGCCCCCGGCGTCGTCGCCACGCAGATGAGCGTGGAAAGCGCCGAACGCACCGGCGGCGTTGCCGCCGTCACCGCGCAACTGCCGATGGGCGAATGGGTGCCGCCGCAGGAAATCGCCGAGCTTGCGGTGTTTCTGGCCTCGGGCCGCGCGCGGCATCTCACCGGCGCGACCCTCGACATCAACGGAGCGGCTTACATCAGATGAGCCTATTCAGCGGCCTTCGCGCGCCCTTCGATCTGGTCCACCACACGGTCAAGCTCTGCCATCAGCGGCACCATCGCCGCCACCCGCTCGCGCCCCTCGGCGCCAAGGCTTGCAAAGGTGGTGATGGGCGCGCGCACATCCCCCACCGGATAGCCCGCCGCCGCCGCCAGCGCCTTGGAATAGCACTGGTGCCCATAAAGCGGATGGCCCTTGGTGATGATCGCATCAAACTTCTGGATCAGCGACTGGATCGCCCAGACGTCATCCCACCGGCCCTGCTCGGCATATTCGACGAACTTGACGCTCGCCCGCGGAATGTAGTTGCCATAGGGGTTCACATAGCCCTTGGCCCCCATCTTGTAGCTTTCCAGCACCTGCTGGCCCGCCCAGACATTCATCAGCCCGTCGGATTCGACGATGATCGCGTGGATGCGTTCGATCCGCTGGCTGGCCTCCTTGATATAGCGGATCTGCTCGAAGGATTTCGTCAGCCGCCCCACCAGCTTGGCGCTCATGTCCACGTTGGACGTGAAGGGGTTGTTGTAAAGCATGATCGGCAGATCGCAGCCTTCGCAGATCGCCTTGTAATAGTTGAAGATCTCGTCCTCGGTCGGCGTGTAGTAATAGGGCGGAATGATCATCAGCCCGTCAGCCCCAAGGTCCTGCGCCTGCCGGGAATAGCGCACGGCGTTGGGCGTATAGGCGTTCATCGAGCCGACCAGCACCGGAATGCGTCCGCCGATGTGCTTGACGGTGGCGTCGATAAAGGCCCCGCGCTCGTCATCGGTCAGCGTCAGGAATTCGCCGGTGGTGCCAAGGATGATGATGCCGGGAACGCCGCAGGCCAACTGCCAATCCAGAAACCGCCGCCACGCGGCATAGTCGATTTCAGACCCGTCCTCGGTAAAGGGGGTGATGGTGACAGTGTAACTGCCGCTGAAGGTCTTCATGTCTTTGTCCTTTCTGACGACCGGCGCGAACCGGCACGGGGGTTGTGATGCAACAAAAAGCGGATGTTGTGGTGGTCGGGGGCGGTATCGCTGGCCTTATGACCGCGATGTATCTGGCCGACGGCGGCGCGGATGTGGTCCTGCTCGAGGCGGGGGAACTCGGCGCGCAGGCGTCGGGCGCGAATGCCGGTTCGATCCACCTGCAAATCCAGTATCCCGAATTCGTGGCCTACGGCGAGGCTTGGGCGCGCGCCTATGCGCCCTGCCTGCGGCTTCTGACTGACTCGCTGACGCTGTGGCAGGGCCTGTCCGAGCGTGTGGGCGAGGATTTGCAGGTCAAGCTGGCGGGCGGGCTGGTGGTCGCGCGGACCGATGCCCAGATGCAGGCCATCGCCGCCAAGGCACGGATCGAGGCCGAGGCGGGGGTAGAGACTGTCGTGCTGGATCGCACCGATCTGCGCGCCATCGCGCCCTATCTGGCCGAGGATGCCATCGGCGCAGGCTTCTGCGCCCGTGAAGGCAAGGCCAACCCGCTGCGCGCGACCCCGGCCATCGCTGCCACGGCAGAGCGTGCGGGGGCGAAGATACACCGCCACACCCGCGTGACCGCGATAGAGGCGGGGCCAGAGGGTTACACGGTCAGCACCGACAAGGGCAACCTGACCGCGCGCCGCGTCGTCAATGCGGCGGGCGCGGCGGCGGGGCAGATCGCGGGGATGCTCGGCCTGCGTCTTGGCATCGATGGCTTTCCCCTGCAGGTCACGGTGACCGAACCGATGGCCGCCGCCATTCCGCATCTGGTCTATTCGGCAGTCGGAAAGCTGTCGCTCAAGCAGGTGGCGAACGGCGGGCTGGTGATCGGCGGCGGCTGGCCCGCCGCCGTGCGCGGCGACGGGCTGGTCACCGATCCGCGCAGCCTGACCGGCAACATGGGCATGGCCGCGGGCGTGGTGCCAAGCGTCGCGGGCGTCCGCGCCCTGCGGTCGTGGACCGCATGGGTGAACGGCACGCCGGACTGGCGCCCCATCTTGGGCGAGGCACCGGGCCTGCCGGGCTTCTTCCTCGCGCTGTTCCCTTGGGTCGGCTTCAGCGCCGGACCGATGACGGCCCGCATGACGGCCGACCTTGTTCTGGGTCGGCCGCCTTCGCTGCCGCTCAAGGGCATCTCGGTCCTCGCGGACTAGGCGCAGCATGGGGTCAGGCCGCGCCCTGTGCTGCGGCCTGATCCCGCTTGCGCAGATAGGCGCGCCACGTCATCGCCCATTTCGACGGGTTCTCGAACGCATCGCCCTTGACCTGCGCAATCGGCTGGTTGTGCGGGGCCGTGCGCACCAGTTCGGGGTTCTCCCGCGCCTCCTGCATGATCTTGGCAAGCACATCGATCCACAGGTCGATATCTTCCTTCGACCACAACTCCCCCGCTTCCGGCGTGAAGGGCTGCGGCACGATCCACGGCTCGTGGCTCATCCACCACGGGTCGATGCCGTAATCGGCCATGCGGTTGGCAATCTCCACCGTCCCGATCCCGGTTTCCTCATGCAGCGGCGCGAGTGACCAGCGGGTCATCTCCATCCGCCGCTTGGTCACATCGGGATTGGACCGCTCAATGCCGGGCAGCTTGGCCAGACGGTGATCCATGTAGTTGTTGGCCACGACAGAGATATCGCTGGCAAGCTGGATCCCCTCGGCCCCCATCGCACGGGCCCAGGCATAGGCCTTCACCACCTGCGGGACATTGCCCCAGAACTCGCGGATCTTGCCGCAGGACTTAGGCCGATCCTCGTCCAGCACATAGCGATCCCCCTGCTTGGCCACCACCGGCGCAGGCATATAGGGCGCAAGCTCGGCCGAGCAGCCGAAGGCCCCCACGGCGGGCCCGCCCCCGGCTTTCGGCGCACCGAAGGTCTTGTGCAGCATGAACATGCAGGCATCGAACCCCAGCTCGCGCGCCGAAAGCTTGCCCATCACCCCGTTGAAATTGGCGTGGTCATAGAAACACAGCGCGCCGACATCCTTGGCCGCCTGCACCCATTCGCGGATTTCCGGGTTGTAGATCCCCATGTCATCCGGGTTGTTCAGCATGATGAGCGCCGTCCGCTCGCTCAGCGCCGCCTTCAGCGCCTCGAGCGAGGGATAGCCATTCTCCTCCAGCGGCAGGTTGATGACGGTAAAGCCCGCCGCCGCCGCCGTGGCCGGATTGCACGGATGCGCCTGAATGCTGGTCACCATCTCGGTGCGCTGGCCCAACTGCCCGCGATCGGCCCAATAGGCCCGCGCTACCGCCGTCATCGTATAGGCGGCATCCGCGCCGCCCCCCGGCTGGAACACGAACTGATCCATCCCCGACAGCGATTGCAGGATGCCATCAAAGTCATGCATGATTTCCAGCACACCCTGCAGCGTGTCGGGGTGCTGGTAGGGATGCACCTCGGCGATCTGGGGCCGCCATGTCGCAAACTCCGATGTCTTGGAATTATACTTCATGGTGCAGGTGCCAAACAGGCTGACCCCCATCATGCCCAGCGTCATCTGGCTCAGGTGCAGGTAATGCCGCTGCGCCTCGAACTCCGTGATCTCGGGCAGCACAGGGCGGTCCTTGCGCCGCATCGCTTCCGGCACGGGGTTGTCTCCGACCGCCTCGGCAATTTCGGCTTCCGGCGCCGGAAACAACTGGCCGCGCCCGCCGGGGCGGCCAAGCTCCATCACCACGGGCTCATCCCATTTTGCGGCGTGAAAATTGGGCAGACGGGTCATTTCAACACCTCCGAAAGAGTTTGTGCGGCGCGGCGCAGGTCAGCGGCGCTGTGAACCTCGGTCACGCACCACAGGGCAGACTGGCCAAGGCCCAGCCCTTCGCCCGAAAGATCCTTGCCCCCGAAAATGCCCCGGGCGCGCAGACGGTCATTGATCTCGGCCACGCTCAGGCCGGTTTCGTCAAAGTTCACCACGAATTCCTTGAACGTGGTGTCAGGCCAATGCACCCGCACCCCCGGCACCTCGGCCAGCAGCTTTGCCGCATAGCGCGCGCGGGAGATGATCAGCCGCCCCACCTCGGCAAATCCGTCAGGTCCTAGCAGGCTCATGTAAACCGCGCCGGCGATGGCCCACAGATAGGTGGAATTGCCGGTCCAGTCATTGCCATGCTCGCGCTGGCCGTAAGAGTTCTGGTGCGGGCAGGCCAAGCCAAAGCCAAGCTGCCCCGGCTGCACCGTTTCGGCCACCGACACCAGAAAGCCGTTATACTGATGCACATATTCCGGCTCGTCGCGCGAGGCGATAAAGCCGCCCACCCCGCCGCCGCAATTCATATGCACACCGAGGGGCTGCACAGGGCCGGTGACGATATCGGCCCCATAATCGCCGGGCGCGGTCATGACGCCAAGGCTGATCGGATCGACGCCCACGATCGTCTCCGCCCCCGCCGCCCGCGTCAGGCGGGCAATCTGGGCGGCTTCGGTTTCGATGGTGCCCAGATAGGCCGGATTTTCAAAATACACCGCCGCCACATCTGGCCCCAGCTTGCCCCGCAGATCGGCCAGATCAAGCCGCCCCGTCGCGGCATCCGGCTCCACCAGCACAATCTCGATCGCGCCATCCATCTCTTGCGGCTGGCAATAGGTGCGGATCACCGACAGGCGTTCAGGATCAGACAGCCGCGCAAGCAGCACCTTGTTGCGCCCCGTCTTGCGCGCTGCCATGCGGATGGCATGGCCGATGGCACAGCCCCATGAATAAACAGGCAGTTGCACCACATCGAGGTTCAAGAGCGCGCCAAGCTGCGACGAGAACTCGAACCACGCCTGATTGCGCCCGTGGTCCGACTGGTAGCTGCCCCAGACGTTGGTCGCAAACTCGGTGCGCCCCACAATCTCGTCGACAATCGCCGGAACATGGTGCTGCCAGACCCCCGCGCCAAGAAAGCTCAGGTTCTCCTCGCAGGTCGCATTCTTGCGCAGCTTGCCCAGCAGGTCGCGCTTCAACTCCATCTCCGACGCAAGCTGCGGCGGCAGGTTCAGCGGCGTCTTGCGGAAATGGTCCTGCGGAATCTGCTCCAACACCTCGGCAAGGTTCGCCGCACCGATCTCGGCCAGCATCGCCTCCAGCATCCCCGGTGCGGAATTGGCCATCCAGGGATGGGCTCGGGTTGGTCCCGTCATCACGCGCTCCTTTACTGTGAAAATTCATTGGCGCGATTATTGCACAAAAGTTCTCTGTGCGCACAAGTCCTTTTATGCCGCCGCGCCAATTCGCATCAGCCTTCGCTGCCTCGGGCCGGTGTGGACCTGCACAAAACCTGTCAAATCCGCATCAAGCGCAGGCGCGCCGGTATCGACCCACAGCATCGGCTGCGCCAAGGCACCCAGCTTTTCCGCCGTGGCCAGCACGATAAGCCCCTCCCGTCCGGCCTGTGCGATCAGGCCAGCCGAAATCGTCTGGTTGCCCCGGCCCAGCAAGAACCCCTGCTGCCCCGTGACCCCGAGAATGATCCTCACCCTGCGACCCTGCGCCAGCCGCTCCAGATCGGCAGAGCGTGCGTCGCGTGCCAGCATCTTCCCGTCCAGCATGGCATCGGTGCCAAGCAGACTGGGCCGATGCCCCGCCGCAAGCGCCACCGCCCCCGCACTGGTGCCGGGACCGATCAGATACAACACGCCCGCTTCCATTCCGCGCGCAATCTCGGCGGCAGCACCGGCAAGCGCCGCTGCCGCATCCTGACGTGGCCCGCCCTTTGCCGCCTGCATCCGGCTGCGCAAACGCGGCACGCGCGCCAACCCATACAGGCGCGGAGCCAAGCGTCCGGCCCGCAAGATATCTTCGTCGATATCCATGATCTCGGCAGAATCATCCCACTGCACCCCGCCCTGCGCCGTACAAAGATCGGCCAAGGCCGCCCCCGCCGCCTCGGGCGAGATGGCAAAGACGCCCGAATGCATCTTGACCCCGCACGGAATGCCCAGAAGGCCACGGCCTTGCGGCAGAACGGCTGCAACGTCGCGCGCGGTGCCATCGCCACCGGCAAAAACCAGCAGGTCGCAATCGGCCAAGGCCAGAACCGCCGCGCGCGTGTCATGCGCGGTTCCGCGCCGCTCGGGCAGGGGCGCGATGCTGGGCCGCAGATCAAGCCCGGCGGCCCAATCTGCCCCGAGCGGCCCCGGCGCGACCGATATCGCGCATCCCGGAACCCGCGCTGCCAGCCGCGTCAGCGCCCGCCGCGCCCGCAGCCCCGCCTGCGGCTCGGCCCCGCGCCGCAGCGCCTCGGCCACCGTATCGGCCCCGTCGGTGCCCTTCAGCCCGACCGCCCCGCCAAGACCCGCCACAGGATTGACCACCAAACCGATCTTCATACGCCCCCCTTGCCTTGGCGTTCAATATGCGCACAGTTGTGCGAAAATTACAGGGGGCAATCATGCAAACACCGCCACATGTCACACTCGGCCACAGGGTGCAGATTCGCCGTATGGTCACGGGTTTGTGGCAGATCGCCGATCAGGAGCGCGACGGCCGCCACCTCGATCTCGATGCCGCCGCCGAGTCGCTGGCAACCTATGCGCGCAGCGGATTCGACAGCTTTGACATGGCCGATCACTACGGCAGCGCCGAAATCGTGGCCGGAATGGTCCACAAGGCCATGCGTCAGGCAGGCGAGACCCCGCCGACGATCCTGACCAAATGGTGCCCGCCCCCCGGCCCGATGGACGCAGGCACAGTCCGCGCCGGGGTGGAACGCGCGCTGGACCGGCTGGGCCTCGACTGCATCGACGTGATGCAGTTCCACTGGTGGCGCTATGAGGATCAGACCTATCTCGAGGCGCTCCGCCATCTGGCCGCGCTTCGGCAGGAAGGGCTGATCCGCGAGATCGGGCTGACCAACTTTGACGCCGCCCATCTGCGGATGCTGCTGATGCACGGGCTGCCCATCGCATCCAATCAGGTGTGCTTTTCCATGCTGGACCGGCGCGCGCGCACCGACATGGCCGAAGTCGCCGCCGAACACGGGGTCTCCATCCTCGCCTTCGGCAGCATGGCGGGGGGTTTTCTGTCGCAGCGCAACCTCGGCGCGCCGGAACCCGCCGACATCGCCGACTGGAGCCGGATGAAATACAAACGCTTCATCGACACCGCAGGCGGCTGGGGCCGGTTCCAGACCCTCCTGACGGTTCTGGACACAGTGGCCGAACGGCACGGGGCGTCAATTTCCAACATCGTCACCGCCTGGACACTGGCCCAGCCGGGCATTTCCGCCTGCATCATCGGCACAAGGCTGACAGAGGCCGACCACCGCAGCGACAACCTGCGCGCCCTCTCGCTGACGCTGACAGCGCAAGACCATGCCGAGATCGAACAGGCGCTTGCCACCCTCTCGCCCATCCCCGGTGACTGCGGCGACGAATACCGCAAGCCCCCGTTTCTCACCGCCTCCGGAGATCTGAGCCACCATCTCGACGCGCTGCCGCCGCCCTTTCCCGTCGTCTCCCGTCAGGGCCGCGCCCATGCCGAATCCGGCAGCATCTGGGAAACCAAGGCCGGATTTTCGCGTGGCGTGCGCAGCGGATCGCGCATCCTCGTCAGCGGCACCACCGCCACGGCCCCCGACGGCACCACGGTCTGCCCCGATGATGCAAGCGGTCAGGCGCTTTTCGCCTTCGACAAGGTGAAGGCGGCCATCGTCTCGCTCGGCGGGCGCGAGGAAGACGTGGTGCGCACCCGCATCTACCTGCGCCATGTCCGCGACTGGGAAGCTGTCTCTGCCGCCCATGCCCGGGCCTTTGGCGCGGCACGCCCGGCCAATACCCTGATCGGCGGTGTCGATCTGGTGGGAGAGTATCTGGTCGAGGTCGAGGCCGAAGCCGAGGTTGCCCCTTCCTGACCGGAAGGGGCCGCGTTCAGGCAGCGGATTGCGCCGCGATCTCTTCGGCACGGTGGCAGGCCACGCGTGATCCGCCAAATTCGCGCAACTCCGGCCGCTCCTTGCGGCACAGGTCCACCGCAAAGGGACAGCGCGGGTTGAACGCACAGCCCGGCGGCGGCGAGATCGGGTCCGGCACCTCGCCCTTGGGCAGATCAATCTCGCGCGTGCGCCCGTCCATCAGCGGCGCCGCCGCAAGCAGCATCTGGGTATAGGGGTGCCGGGGCCGCGCGAAAAGCTGCGCAGGCGTGGCCTCTTCCATCAGGCGACCCAGATACAGAACCCCGATCCGGTCCGCCATGTGGCGAACGACCGTCAGATCGTGGCTGATGAACATATAGGTCAGGCCCAGTTCATCCCGCAGATCGCTCATCAGGTTCAGAACCTGCGCCTGCACCGAGACATCGAGGGCAGAGGTCGGCTCGTCACAGATGATCAGCCGCGGGTTCGCCGCCAGCGCACGGGCGATGCAGATACGCTGCCGCTGCCCGCCGGAAAACTCGTGCGGGAACTTTTCGGCATCCTCGGCAGACAGGCCCACCTGTTCCAGCAAGCGCTCGGCCAGCCCCGCCGTCTCACCGCCAGCCACCACCACAGGCTCACAGATGATCCGGCGCACCCGCCAGCGCGGGTTCAGACTGGCATAGGGGTCCTGAAAGATCATCTGGATGCCCGCCGCCTTGCGCGCCGAAGGGTCGGCGTGCAGGTCGGCCCCCGCCACCCTCACCTGCCCCTCGCTCGGCGTCATCAGGCCCGCCAGCATCCGCCCGATCGTCGACTTGCCGGACCCGCTTTCACCGACCAACGCATAAACCGCGCCTTCCTCGATCTGGAACGATACATCCGACACTGCAACCAGATTGCGGCGCGGCAGGCGTTCGATCACACGGTTGAGCCAGGGCTTTGACACATCAAAGCTGCGGCCAAGATGGGACACTTCGACAAAGGCGGTCATGCGGGATGCTCCATCGGGAACCAGCAGGCGGCGCGACCCTGCGGATCATCGGCAAGTGTGGGCGGCGGATCAACGCGGCATTTATCGGCCGCGCGCGGGCAGCGCGGGTTGAACGCACAGCCGGGCGGAATGCGCGACGGGCGCGGCATGGCCCCGGGGATCTGGCGCAACCGCCGCTGCCCGATGGAGAGTGACGGCATCGCACCCATCAGCCCGTCCGCATAGGGATGCCGTGGCGCATGGATCACCGACCGCACCGGCCCGAGTTCGGCCAGACGCCCGGCATACATCACCGCCACCCGGTCAGCGGCCTCGGCGATCACGCCCATATCATGCGTCACCAGCATCACCGCAGTGCCACGGTCGCGGCAGAGCCGCCGCAGCAGCGCGATGATCTGCGCCTGCACCGACACATCCAGCGCCGTCGTCGGCTCGTCCGCAATCACCAGACTCGGCTCGGCGCACAGCGCCAGTGCGATCACAACACGCTGCCGCATCCCGCCCGAAAACTCGTGCGGATAGCTGTTCAACCGTTCCGCAGCGGCGGGAATACCCACCTCTTCCAACGCGGCCACCGCACGGTCCCGCGCCTGTGCCGCGCTCATCGGCAGGTGTTCGCGGATCGTCTCGGTCAACTGGTCGCCAATCTGCAACAGCGGGTTGAGCGAGGTGAGCGGGTCCTGAAACACCATCCCGATCTGGCGGCCCCGGATGCGGCGCAGATCATCGGGCGGCAGGTTGTCGATGCGGTTGCCGTTCAACCACACTTCCCCCGATGCGATATGCGCGGGCCGGTCCAGCAGACCGATGATGGCATTGCCCGCCATCGACTTTCCGGCCCCGCTTTCGCCCACCACGCCAAGGATTTCCCCCGGCGCGATGTCATAGCTGATGCCGTTCACCGGACGGCTGATGCCGGCGCGGGACGGGATCGCAACCACAAGGTTGCGCACGGACAGAACAGGAGGAGGTGTCATTTCAGCCTCGGATTCAGGGCATCGCGCAGCCAGTCACCCAGAGAGTTGACGGCCAGCGCCAGCGCCAGCAGCGTGGCGGCGGGGAACAGCAGAATCCACCACTCGCCGGAAAACAGGAAGGTCTGCCCGATGCGGATCAGCGTGCCAAGGCTTGGCTGCGTCGGTGGCGCGCCCACCCCCAGAAAACTCAGCGTGGCTTCGGCGATGATGGCCAGCGCCAGCGAGATGGTGGCAATCACCAGAATGGGGTTCAGCACATTCGGCAGGATATGCAGCACCATGATCGCCACCGGCTTGCGCCCGATCAGCCGCGCGGCCTGCACATAGTCGCGGTTCTTCTCCACCATCGTGGCCCCGCGCACCACACGGGCAAAGGGCACCCAGTCCGACAGGCCAATAGCAATGATCAGCACCCAGATCGCCATCTGGTCGCGGTATTGCGGCGCGATGATGCCCTTGGCGATGCCAAAGATCAGCATAGCCACCAGAATGGCCGGAAAGGTCAGCTGGATATCGGCCACCCGCATGATGAAGCCATCGACACGGCCCCCGACATAGCCCGCGATCAGCCCCAGCGTCACGCCCAGCACCATCGCGAACAGCACCGCCGAAACGCCGACAAACAGCGACACGCGCAAACCGTAAAGGATGGTCGAAAACACATCGCGCCCCTGATCGTCGGCACCCAGCAAGAACACCTGTCCGGTGAAGGCGTTCGGCGTCATCGGGGCGGAAAACCCGTTCATCAGGTTCAGGCTGGCCGAGTTGAACGGATCGAACGGCGCGATCAGCGGCGCGGCAATGGCCGCCCCGACCAGAAGCAGCGTGACCAGCGCCGATAGGATCGCGGTGGGCGAATGCCGGAACTTCCAGCCGAAATCCGAATGCCAGAACGCGGAAAAGCTGCGGATCATGCCTTTACCCTCTCAATGCTCAACCGCGGATCGATCGCAAAATACAGCAGGTCCACAACCAGATTGATGCTGACGAACAGCACCGAAATCAGCATCAGATAGGCCGCCATCACCGGAATATCGACGAACTGCACCGCGTTGATGAACAAAAGCCCCATGCCCGGCCACTGGAACACGGTTTCGGTGATGATGGAAAACGCGATGATGCTGCCCATCTGCAACCCCGTCACCGTGATAACGGGCACCAGCGTGTTCTTCAGCGCGTGGCGAAAGTTGATCGACCGCTCGCGCAGCCCCCGCGCGCGGGCAAAACGGATGTAATCCTGCCGCAGCACCTCGAGCATTTCAGACCGCACGATCCGCATGATCAGCGTCATCTGGTAGAGCCCAAGCGTGATCGCAGGCAGGATCAGCGCGACCAGCCCCGATTGCGTCAGAAAGCCGGTCGTCCAGCCGCCCACCCGCACCGTCTCGCCGCGGCCAAAACTGGGCAGCCATTCCAGCTGCACCGACAAGACATAGATCAGCAGGATTCCGATCAGGAAGGTGGGCAAGGACACCCCCACCAGCGACAGCGTCATGATCGTGCTGGAAACCAGACTGTCCCGCTTGATCGCGGTGATAACCCCCAGCCCGATACCGAACACCAGCGCCATCACACCCGACACCGCCGCCAGTTCCAGCGTGGCCGGCGCGCGCTCGGCGATGATGTCGGCCACGGGCCGCCCCTGCCGGTAGCTGACCCCGAAATCCCCCTGCGCCGCATTGCGCAGGAACACCGCGTATTGCACGAAGACCGACCGGTCCAGCCCCAGTCGCTCGCGCAGGTCGGCAATGTCGGCCTGCGTGCGTTCCTGCCCCAGCATGTTGTTCACCGGATCGCCGATGAAGCGGAACATGCCGAAAGACACCGCTCCGACCACCAGAAGGACAACGACCGACTGGAACAGCCGGCGAATGAGGAATGCGAGCATCAGGGTTTTCTCGAATGAAAAGGACAAAAGACCCGGCGGCAGACGCCACCGGATCTTTCAGGACTGTGGCAGGATCAGTTCAGCGCGAAATACTTCACGCGCGCTTGGTTGTCCGGGTCGACCGTGACCGTCAGCCCGTCCTTCATCGCCCAGTTCAGCATCTGGTGATGGATCGGGATATAGGCCAGATCGTTCTTCGCGGTTTCCCACATCTGGGCGATCATCGCATCGCGCTTGGGCAGATCGACCTCGGCGGCAATCGCCTTGATCTGCGCGTCCAGTTCGGCGTTGGAATAGCGGGTGCTGTTCCAGCTGCCGTAGGACTCGTCACGGGTGTGATAGAGGAAGTTGAAGATGTATTCCGAATCATAGCTCGGAACACCCCAGCCCAGCATGTAGAAATCGGTCTCCATCGCGTTGACCTGCGGGAAGAACAGCGCCTTGGAGGTGGCGTTCAGACGGGCCTGAATGCCGATCTGGCCCAGCATCCCCACGGTGGCCTGACAGATCGCCTCATCGTTGATGTAGCGGTCATTCGGGCAGTCGAGCGTGATCGGGAAGCCGTTCGGATAGCCGGCCTCGGCCAGCAGCGCCTTGGCCGCCTCATTGTCAGGCGCCGGATAGGCGTTCAGCTCTTCCGTCCAGCCGTTCACGAAGGGCGGCATGATGATGCCCGCCGGAACCGACTGGCCGCGCATCACGACATCGCGGATCGCATCGCGGTTGATGGTCATGTTGATGGCCTGACGCACGCGCACATCGGCCAGCGGGTTCTTGCCGTCGATGTTGCCAGCCACCAGCGTATCGCTCACGTTCAGGCCAAAGAACACCGAACGGTTCTCGGACGAGCTTTCGACCTTCAGGCCAGCGGTTCCCTTGACGCGGTCGATGTCCTGCACCGGCACGTCCTGAATGAAATCAAGCTCGCCCGAAAGCAGCGCCGCCACACGGGTAGATGCGTTCTGGATCGGCGTGAAGATAATCTCGCTATAGGCCAGCGGGAAGGTATCCTTGCCCCAATAGCCATCAAAGGCGCGCATCACGGTGCGGGCATCTGCCTCTCGCGACACCAGCGTATAGGGCCCCGTGCCGTTCACATTGGTCGACGAAAACGTCACCTCGCCCGCCGCCACGTTCTGCACGGTCACCGCGTTGTTCGCCTCGGTCCAGCCCTTGTCCAGCATCATGATGCTGGTCAGCGCGGCAGGCAGAATCGGGTTCGGGCCGTTGGTGACAATCTCCACCTCGTATGGGCCGGTCGCTCGCACTTCGGCGACCGAGGCGATGATGCCCTTCATCTGGCTCGCTTCGGACCGCGCGCGGTCCATCGAGAAAACAACATCCTCGCTGTCAAAGGTCGCGCCGTCGTGGAAGGTCACGCCTTCGCGCAGCTTGAACACCCAGACATTCGGGTCATCGGCCTTGACGGCCCATTCGGTGGCAAGCGTCGCTTCCAGCTCGCCCGTCGGCGCGCGTGAAACCAGCGGCTCCATCATCTGCGATTGCAGCATGATGGTTACACCTTCGTTCTGTGCATGCGGATCAAGCGTCAGCGCATCCCCGGCCAGCGCCCAGCGCAGCGTTTCAGCTTGCGTTGCTGCCCCCCAAGACAGAACCGCAATCGCGGTTGACAGAAACAGGCTTCTTTTCATTGCATTTCCTCTCCAGTTGGCGGGACATCACGGCTCGCCTCGACGTGCGATTAGCGAACATCTGTACGGATTAAGCGACAATTTCCGCGCGCAACGCAAGCCCTATTTTTTAGGCAATCGCGCAGGGGTGCAACCGTTCCCTCACGTCGCAACAAAGGCCGCACGCGGCAGTGATGACAGGATTTCCGGCCCGTCGGCCCGCAGGATGACAATCTCTTCCAGACGGATGCCAAAGCGTCCGGGCAGGTAGATTCCCGGCTCGATCGAAAACACCATGCCCTCTTCCAGCACCGTCTCCGAGGTCGCGGTCAGATAGGGCGGCTCATGCACCTCCAACCCCAGCCCGTGACCGGTGCGGTGGACGAAATAGTCTCCATAGCCCGCCTGCGCGATCACATCGCGCGCGGCCTTGTCCACGGATTTCGCCAAAACACCGGGGCGCGCTGCGGCCATCGCCGCCTGCACCGCGCGCTCCACAACCGCATGAACGGCGGTATATTCCTCCGACGTTTTCCCTACCAAAGCCATACGTGTCATGTCACTCGGATACCCGCCCGTGGTGCCGCCGATATCGATGACAATCGCATCGCCGGTCTGGATCACGCGGTCCCCCGTGGAGTGGTGCGGGAAGGCCCCGTTGGGCCCGCTGGCCACCAGACAAAAGGCCGAAGGCGTGTTCTGCCTCGCAAAGCCATCGCGGATTACCTCGGCGACCTGCCGCTCTGTCAGGCCGGGACGCAGGGCGGCAAAGCCCGCCTGCATCGCTTTGTCTGCAACCAGAGCGGCAGCTTTCAGGGCAGCAAATTCTGCGGCATCCTTGCGCATCCGCAGGGCTCCGACCGTCTCTGTCGCAAAGCACCGCTGCGCCGTTCCAAGCTGGTCGAGCAGCAAAAGCGCGGCATCGGCCCGCATGGTTTCATCCAGCGAAACCCTGACCGCGCCATCTGGCAGCACCTGTTTCAGCGCCTCGGAAAGGGCTTTCGCAGGCCCCTCCTCATCTGTCCAGACCTGCTGCGGAAGATCGACCCGCGCCCCGATATCCTGCGCATTGACCGAAGGCACCACCATCATCGCCTTGTCCGGCCCGACCAGCAGATAGGTCGGACGCTCGTCCGGATGCGGGTGATAGCCAAGCACCCAGTGCATATGCGCCCCCGGCGCAAGCGCCGTCAGCGTGGTGCCGCCGCGCTGCATGATGTCCCGCAGAGCGGCGAGTCTGTTGGCAACGGATGTCACGTCATCTGTCCTTTCACGGCACATGGGGCTGGGCATCTGCCGCCAGCGGCGGCACATAGGGCGTCGCGGCCACGCGCTTTGCATGATCGGCCTTGGCCGCCGCAAGATGCTTTGGCTCTTTCATAAGATCAAGCACGGTCGATGCCAAGGCTTTGGCGACATTGATCATTGCCTTGTGGGCGGCGGGCGATTTGCCTTGCGCCGTGATCTGCCATGTATGGCCGGGCGTGCCCAGCGCATGTGTGGCCTGCCCCGCCTGCGCGAAGGGCACCACCCAGCTTACATCGCCCAGATCGGTCGACCCCAGCATGGGAACGCCCCGCGCCTCCAGCGGCACCAGACCCTCGTGCAGGGCAGCTCCATCCGGCTCCACACCCGCGCCGGCAAAGGCGGCGGCAATGGCTTCGGGCGACAGTGTCGCATGTATCCTGCGGGCATAGTCGCGGTCAGCGTCGTCGAAAACGGGCGCGCCAAGCCGCGCCATATTGTCATGCAGCAACCGGTAAAGCGGGGGGTTGTCCAGCATTTCCGACATCGCGGTCACCACACGTGACTGCACCTGCGTGCCGGTCATCAGGGCAGCGCCCTCGGCAATCTTGCGCACACGCTCCACCAGATCGCGCATGTCCGCTGCCCGCAGCGACCGCACCGAATAGCGCACGGTGGCCTGCGCCTGCACCACGTTTGGCGCGCGTCCGCCCGCATCCAGATAGGCATAGTGAATGCGGCTGTCCTGCGGCACATGCTCGCGCAGGTAGTTTACGCCGACGCTCATCAGCTCCACCGCATCGAGCGCGGAACGGCCCAGATGGGGGGCAACGGCGGCATGGGCCGCCTGTCCCGTGAAGTGGAAATCCACCATGCTGACCGCCAGCGTCAACGGCGGGATGATGCCGTTGAACGACATCGGATGCCACGACAGGGCCGCATCCACATCGGCAAAATATCCGTCGCGCACCAGAAAGGTCTTGGCCGCCCCGCCCTCTTCCGCCGGGCACCCGTAATACCGCACCCGCCCCGGCAACCCGTGCCGCTGCAGATAATCCTTCACCGCAGTCGCCGCCGCCAAAGCCCCCGCGCCCAGAAGATTGTGGCCGCAGCCATGCCCGTTGCCATCCTTGACCAGCGGCTCATGCCGGTCTGCTCCGGCGCGCTGGCTCAGGCCTGGCAAAGCATCATACTCGCCAAGAATCGCGATAACCGGCCCGCCGGAGCCAGCCTCACCCATCACAGCAGTAGAAATGCCGCCTAGACTGCGGGTGACGGCGAAGCCTTCGGCCTCCAGCGCATCGGCATGCAGGCGGGCACTTTCATGCTCTTCATAAAGCAGTTCGGGACTATCCCAAACCCGCTCTGAAAGGTCGATGAAGCGCTCCTTCTTGGCATCGACAAGCGCCCATATCTCGTCTGAATTTTGCATAGATCGGCCCTCTTGCGCCAAAATGGATATTCGCACGGAACATTATTCGCACAGATGTTCTAAATACGAACAAATGGATTTGACTTGCAATCCCATTCCGGTGCGGATCGCCGGGGCGGGCATCACGGGCCGCAGTCCTATTTTGACAGCCTGTCACATGCTGCTGTCAGGGCCGGCGGCCCAGACCACCGAACGCTCGTGTCGCCGGATCACATGCTTGAGGTCTTCAAACGCCGAAATGATGTAGCCTGCGAACCGCTCGACGGCCGGGTTGCGCGGCCCAGATGTCAGACGCAGAATGCCCAAAGAGCGATTGGGCTGAGGAATGTCATAAGGCAAGACGGTGATCCGGTTTTCCTGCCGCTGCGCGAAGACCACGGAAAATGGCAGAACCGCCAAGGCATCGGTTTCGGCAAGCACATGCACCACGCTCATCAACGATCCGCCCGAATAGCGGATGTTCAGGTCTGACATGCCGATCGACATCAGGATCATCTGAAGGTCCGACATCAGCGGCGAGCCCGGCAAGGGCGCCACCCAAGGATAGCGGGTGAGATCGCCCGCCTCGAGCGGACGTTTTCGCATCAGCGGGTGGCCGGGACGACAGGCCACGATATTCCGGCCCGGAAGGATTTCGGTGAACACAAACCTTGGCCCCAAGTCCAGGGCACCAATCGGCACAATGCCGATATCGATCTGGTTCGCCTCTAACGCGGCGGTCAGTTCGGGCAGGTTCATATAGGCCTGCTGAACGGTCACGCCGGGTTCGAGGTTCAAAAACTCCCCGACCATCCGGCTGATCATCGCGTCGATGAAGAAAGGCACACCACCCAGCCGCACCTGCCCTGTGGTGCCGCGCACAAAACCCTGCACCACGTCAGACGCGCGCCTTGATGCCGAAATGATTGCCCGTCCCTGAACGGCAAGCTGGCTTCCCAATGCGGTGGCCTGCAAAGGACGCCGGCCCTTTATGAACAAGGGCTCACCTACGCGCGCTTCAAGCATGGCAAGCGAGCGACTGACGGCGGGCTGCGTCAGACCCAGCATCGCCGCACCTTCAGAGACACCGCCCGCGTCGATCACTGCGGCGAGCTGCATCAGATGGCGCTCATTCAACTTCATGACATATTGCTATACTGTGCGGCGAACAACTCAATCAGAATCTTGTCTCCCCGCGCTATTCCTTTGCGTAAGGGGAGGGGAGGCCCCGTCACATGGCGCGAGGGCTGAACAGCCAGCTTGGCAGGGTCGAGGCGGGGGCAGGCCCGTCGCACTCGCTCAGGGTCTCGGGTGAATTCGCGGAACGCCTTGCCAACTCGGCCCCTTCACGCCTGACCGAAACCCTGGGCGCGCTTGTTCTGAACCTGCATAACCTGATCGAAAACCTGCGACTGACCCCGGCAGAGTTGCGCGCGGCCATCGAGTTCCTGACAGAGGTGGGCCATTCCGCTGACCCGCGCCGGCAAGAATGGGTGCTTTTGGCCGATGCCATGGGCCTGACCGCGCTGCTTGAAGACCTGAACCATCCGCGCCCTTCCGGAGCGACACCGAACACCGTGGCAGGGCCATTCTACCGCGATGACGCACCGGACTTGCCGGACGGGGCCACCATTTCGCGCGACGGCAAGGGTGAGCCATTGACGGTGCGCGGCCAGATCAGCAGCCTGACCGGCGAGCCGGTTGCCGGTGCCTTGGTAGAGGTCTGGCAGGCAAACGCCGAAGGCAAATACGAAAATCAGGAACCCGATCATCAGCCCGAATACAATTTGCGGGGCAAGTTCCGCACCGATAGCCTTGGCCGCTTTTCGTTCCGGTCCGTGATGCCGCGGGGCTATGCGCTTCCCGCCGACGGACCGGTCGGGCGTCTGATGAACCGGCTTGGCATGTGTCTGGAAAGACCTGCGCATCTGCATTTCCGCGTTTCGGCCAAAGGGCATGAGACGCTTGTGACCCATCTCTTCGACAAGGCCGATCCGGCTATCGGGCGCGATGCCATCTTTGGTGTCAAACCCGAGTTACTGGCCGATTTCCGGGCGGTCGATCCATTGGCGACCGGACGCCGAGTTGACGTCAATCTCGTGCTTTGCCCGCGGCGGCAGGGCCAATCTACAACGGAGGAAAACACATGAGCCAAATCAGCGGCTACCACCACCTGACCATGTCGACAGACGGGGCGCAGGAAGATTTTGACTTCTATACCAAGACGCTTGGCCTTCATTCGGTGAAGCGCACGGTGCTGTTTGACGGCACCATTCCGGTCTATCACCTCTATTATGGTTCGCCCAACGGGGATGCATCCACCATCATCACCACCTTCCCTTTCCGCAAGCCTGGCATCTACGGCCGTCGCGGCACCAACCAGTCGCGCACCATCATGCAGGCTATTCCGAAAGGGGCGGCGCAGTTCTGGGTCGACCGCCTGAACCAGCGCGGAATTCCGGCCCAAAAGATCACCCGTTTTGGTGCCGATCGCGTAACCTTCGCGCACCCGTGCGGCATTCCGCACGAATTGGTGGAAAGCGAGAACGATCCGCGCACGCCCATCACCAATGCGGCGCAGGGCATTGGCGCCGAGCACGGGATCAAGGGCATTTACGGCGCAGTCGTCGCCTGTTTTGACCGCAGCGCGATGGATGACTTCATGACCATCGCCCTGCCGCTGACCAAAGAGGCCGATACGCACGAAGGCATCGTCTACCGCGTTCCTGATGCCAGTGGCGTGATCCAGCGGGTCGAGGTGATCGAAGATCGGGACAGCCCGGCTGGCACATGGACGCTTTCGGGCGGCACGATCCACCATCTGGCGCTGAACACCGGTGACGAGGAAAGCCAGATGAAGCTGCGCGCCCATATCGAGGGGCTCGGCTTTACCGATATTTCCGAGCAGAAGGACCGCAACTACTTCAAATCCTGCTATGTCCGCAGCCCCGGTGGCGCGCTGTTCGAACTGGCATGGACGACGGCCGAAGGCTGGGCAAAGGACGAACCCCCCGGCCAGATCGGCAAAACCCTTGTGTTCCCGCCATGGTTCAAGGACCGCGAGGCAGAACTGCGCGAAGGTCTGGAAGCGGCCGAGTTCAATTGATGGCAAGCAGCGCGCTTCATTTGGGCGCGTCCTGCGGGGCAAGGGCGGTTTGCGTCCTTGTCCACGGCCGGGGACAATCGCCGGAAGAAATGCAATCGCACATTCTGTCACGGCTTGACGTGGCAGACATTGCCTTTTGTTTGCCGCGTGCCGAAGAAGGCAGCTGGTATGCGGCACGGGCGGTGGACTCTTTGACAGAGTCAACCAAGGCCGCCCTGCAAGTGGCGCTGGATCATCTGGAACGGGAGGTTACCCGCGCGCGCACATCTTACCCCGGCCTGCCCTTGGTGCTGGCCGGGTTTTCGCAAGGGGCCTGCCTGTCGCTGGAATACGTCTTTTCCGGTCGGCCTGCGCCCGAAGCTCTGGTGGCCTTCACCGGCTGCCGCGTCGGACAGCCTGCCGATGGTTTGCCGCAGGCTTTGCCCGCAAATCTGCCGGTCTATCTGACCGGCTCGGATGCCGACCCGTGGATTCCGGTCACAGCCTTTGCCGAGGCCGTGCTTGACCTTGGGCGGGGGCAGGCAAGGGCACGGAGTGATCTGTTTCCGGGCCGCGGGCATGAGGTTTCTGATGCCGAAGTGACGATGCTGCAATCCGTTCTGGCCGATCTGGCCAGCGGTAAGACACCCGGAATGGCGGCCCCGCGCTAGGGCCGCCCTTTCGCTATTCCAACGGGTCGCCGCAACGGCCCATCCAGCAACAGGGAGAGAGAGATGATTACAAGACGGACATTCCTGCGCACCACCTCTGCGACCGGCCTCACACTGGCCGCTGGCGGCCTTGCCGCGCCGGCCATCGCTCAGGGCGCAAAGCTCAAACTGGGCTATGTCTCGCCCCAAACCGGCCCGCTGGCCGGATTTGCCGAAAGCGACGCCTTCAACATCGAGGCATTTCTTGCCTCGGAAATGGGGCGCGAGTTCGAGGTGATCGTCAAGGACAGCCAATCCAACCCCAACCGCGCGGCGGAAGTGGCGAAAGAATTGATCCTGAACGACGAAGTCAACCTGATGCTGGCGGCTTCCACCCCGGAAAACACCAATCCGGTTGCTGGGGTCTGCGAAGGCGAGGGAGTTCCCTGCATCACCACCGTTGCGCCGTGGCAGCCCTGGTTCATCGGCCAGCAAGGCAACCCGCGTGATCCTGCAAGCTGGAAGCCGTTTGACTATGCTTTCCATTATTTCTGGGGCATGGAGGATGTGATCCGTGTCTACACGGCGATGTGGAACCAGCTTGAAACCAACAAGGCGGTTGGCGGTCTGTTCCCAAATGATGCCGACGGCAACGCATGGGGCGACAATGAGAATGGCTTGCGCCCCGGTCTGGACGCTGCAGGCTATGCGCTGACCAATCCGGGCAGCTTCCAGAACCTCACCGATGACTTCTCGGCCCAGATCAACGCTTTCAAATCGGCGAATACCGACATAATCACCGGGGTTCTGATCCCGCCAGATTTCACCACTTTCTGGAACCAGTTGCGCCAACAGGGTGTGAACCCCAAGGTGGTGACCGTCGCAAAGGCCTTGCTGTTCCCGCAATCGGTGGAAACGCTTGGGGCGGCGGGACATAACCTTTCGTCCGAGGTCTGGTGGACCCCGTCGCACCCGTTCTCGTCGACGGTTACCGGGCAAACTTCGGCTGAACTGGCGGCGGACTTCACCGCGAAAACCGGAAGGCCATGGACGCAGCCCATCGGCTTTGTCCATTCGCTTTTTGAGGTCGCAGCCGACGTCATGGGCCGTGCCGATGACCCGACCGATGGGGATGCCGTGGCCGAGGCGATTGCCGCAACCGATCTTGATACAATCGTGGGCAAGGTCGCGTGGAATGGTGCGGGTGTGCCAGAGTTTGCGGCGCGCAATGTCTGCAAGACCCCGCTGACGGGTGGTCAATGGCGCATGAAGGACGGCGGCGGCTATGATCTGGTGATCGTCGAGAACGGTGGGGCATCCGAGATTCCCACCGGCGGCGTCATGGAAGCACTGGGCTAAAGTGCGATGCGGCGGGGCCTCTGTTCTGGCCCCGCCTCTATTTGCGCGAAGTCTTTTCGCGATAGGCCAGTTGCGCCCGACTGATCCCCAGAAGGCGCGCGGCGGCAGAAAGATTGCCCCCCGCCTGCGCCTGCGCAAGTTCCCTGATGCGCGCCTCATGCGCTGGCAATGAAAAAGTGCCTTCGGCAAGTTTTGCCGCGATCAAAGCATCGAGATTACCCTCGGGCGGCCCTGCGCGCAGGGACTGCGGGGCGACCCTGCGGCGTGCGCGGGCCACAAGCGCGGCCGTGACAGCTTGGCCATCCGGGGTGTCCACCAGAATGGCCGCCACAATCGCTTCAAGCCCGTCAGCCCCTTCGGCAAGCGGTTCATCTGCCAATTGATCCAACGCGCCCGGCGCGATCACGGGTGGCTCCAACCCGAGTTGCGCCGCCAGACGGGCCAAGTTCAGCGCGGCCAGATGTGGCAGATCGCCCTGCCGTTCGGTGAGGGAGGGCAATTCGGTAGACAGCGGGCAAAGCCTTGCCCAAAGCGCGGGCAAGATCGCCCCTGCCGCAAGCTCGGCCAAAGGCAAAGCAGAGGTGACCACAAGCTGCGCCCATTTCTGCGGATCGCCATCCGCAAGTTCAAACGCCAGCACCGACTGGGCGGCGGGCGACATTGTCTCTACCTTGTCCAGAACCAGAGCAGATGGCTGGTCCTTGCGCCGTGGCCCGCGCATCTGGCCAAGAGCCGCGCGCAGGGCCTCAACATCTGCGGCGGCACCCGTAAGACGCAAAGTCCTTTCCCCCGCGCCCGACAGCCGCAGCACTTGGGTCGCGGCGACATCCTGCCCGCAACTGCCGTCGCCCGCGATCAGACAGGGCATCGGAATTTGTGCGGCCCGTTCCAGCCATCGCAAGACAGGCGCAACCAGCGGAATATCCGCCGCCTCGGGTAAAGGATTGGCAACCGCCTTGCGGCGCACCGCAACCGGAGTGCGCGGCAGGATCCGGCTTCGGAAGAGGATCACATCGGGGTCATTCTCACCCCAACCGGTTGCCAAGCGCCCCAGCACGCGGCAACAGCGATGGCCCTGCGCGACGCATTGGGTTTCCTTGTAGATGACAGGGGCACCAAAGAAAAAGCTCGCATAGCCGGACGCATAGCCAAGTTGCTGCCAGCACACGGGCCTTTCGGAATGGCGGGGTTGATCTGGACCATCCTCGGCCTCCACCGAGTTGTGCCAGAGAAACTCGGCCGTGAACTTGCCGCGCGCGAAGTCAAAGGCGTTGTGAACCGTCTCGACCCGCACGATGCCACTGAACATGTGCAGGCGGGTGCCTGCCGTAAAGGCATCCCCCCGATCAAGCGCGGGCCAGGACCGCGCAACATAGGCCGCGTCGTGTTGCCCCATCTGGAAACCCCGGCGCATCATCACCACGCGCGCCTCTTCCTCGCCGAGCAGATGGACCAGCTCGCGCCGCAGAATGCGGTCAGCCTCGGCCAGTTGCAGCGTCACACGCTCGCCATTCAGGTGAAGCGCCCCGGTCAGCCCGTTGAAGGACAGACCGCCCAGCAACTCGCGGACGGTTGGGCGGCCACCACGGTCCAGCAAACCGGCAGAGTCGATGGTGCGGCGCAGAGGAAGCAGGGGTGATTTCATGTCGCCATGCTTCTCAGTTTTCACTATATGGTCAATATGATTCAACCAAATAAGAAAAGAATTTCGAGAGAACCTGGCCGATAGCTTCCATATCTTCAAAAATCTATTTTGAAGCAATGATTTAGCTTTATGCTAAATCGATATACTATTCTCTTTTTTCCGTATTTGACTTGTGCGCCCCTTCAGCCGCTCATAGTCCCCGTTGGTGCGCCCACTGGGAGGCGGGACGCATCTTTCCGCAAGACCCAATGACATCACCCGGCGCCGCCGGGTCTGTTCAGGCTGACCGCTCCGGTCAGTCAACGATGGTTTGCGGGCAGCAGGCAAAGGGAGAGCCATATGGCAGCGCTGGAAAAGATGTTCAACGTAAAGGGTAAGTCGGTGATCGTTACCGGCGGCGCCAGCGGCCTTGGTTTGGCCTATGCCGAGATTATGGCGGAACACGGCGCAAGGGTTTGCCTGTTTGACATCGACACCGATGGCATGAACCGCGTGGTCGCCGATATGGCGCAAAAGGGTTGGGATGTCTGGGGCCAGACGGTCGACGTGGGCGATCGGCCCGCGATGGCAGCGGCCTTCGACGCGGTGGCCGCAAAGCATGGCCGGATCGACACGGTTTTTGCCAATGCCGGCATTGATCCGGGGCCCGGTTTCAACACCCCGACCGGAGAGCGCAACCCCGACGGCGCAATCGAGAACATCCCTGACGAACAATGGGACCGGGGCATCGAGATCAATCTGACGTCGGTTTATGTCACGGTGAAGAATGCCGTGCGCCACATGAAACCCGCTGGCGGCGGCGAGATCATCGTCACGTCATCCATCGCCGCGCTGATCAATGAAAGCATCGTCGGCACAAGTTACATGCCCGCCAAGGCGGCGGTGAACCATTTCGTCAGGCATATGGCAATGGAACTGGGCGCCTATGGCATCCGTGTGAATGCGATCCTGCCCGGACCATTCATCACCAATATCGCTGGTGGACGGCTGCGCAACAAGGCAGACCGCGCCGCCTTTGAAAGCCAGTCCCTGATCGGGCGCATCGGCGATGTCGAGGACATCAAGGGCCTTGCGCTGCTGCTGGCCTCGCCTGCGGGGGCTTATTTCACCGGATCGCTGATCGTGATCGACGGCGGCTCGCTGACCCGGATGACCTGATTTTTACGCTGTCCGGCTTGCGTGGAGGATGCAAGCCGAACGGTCAACACGAGGGAGGAAACTACGATGACCTACTACAACAAGCTGGTCAAATCGGGCATCAGTCGCCGGTCTGTGCTTCGCGGCATGGGCGCAGGCGCTGCGGCTTCGACATTGGCGATGCCCACCTATCTTCGCGCCCAGACTGCCGGCAAGATCAAGATGGCGTATATCACGCCAGCCACGGGGCCTTTGGGCCTGTTCGGTGAAACCGACGGCTATACGGTGCAGAAGATCCGCGAGGCCCTGGGCGGCACCATTCAGGCCGCGAATGGCAGCACCTATGAGCTGGAAATTCTGGAGCGTGACAGCCAGTCCAACCCGAACAAGGCGGCGGAAATCGCAGGCGATCTGATCCTGAACGAAGAGGTTCATCTGGTCGTTCCCGCCTCGACCACCGACACCATTCTGCCGGTGATGGAACAGGCCGAACTCTATGAAGCCCCCTGCATTTCGTCCGGTGCGCCGTGGCAAGCCGTGATCTTCCCCCGTGGCGGCGGCGATTTTGACTGGACCTATCACTTCTTCTGGGGTCTGGACGAGGCGCTCAATACCTTTGTCGGCCTGTGGGACGGGCTGGAGACGAACAAGAAAGTCGGGATGCTCTTCCCCCAGAACATCGACGGGGAAACTTGGGGCAACAACGATTACGGTCTGCCCGTGCCGACCCGTGCCGCTGGCTACGAGGTGACGATCCCCGGCTATTTCCAGCCGCGCACCAATGACTTCTCGGCCCAGATTGCTGCCTTCAAGGAGGCGGGCGTCGATATCATCGGGGGCATCACCTATCCTGATGACCTCAAAACCTTTGTCACCCAGTGCAACCAGCAAGGCTTCAAACCCCGCGCGGTGACGGTGGCGGCGGCCCTGCTGTTCCCCGGCGGTGTCGAGGCGATGGGTGCGCTTGGCAACGGCATGTCGTCCGAGGTCTGGTGGACCCCGGCCTTCCCGTTCAACTCGACCATCACGGGGCAGAACAGTGCTGCGCTTGCCGCGCAGTGGGAGAATGACCAGAAACGCCAGTGGACCCAGCCCCTTGGCTATTCCCACGCGCTGCTGGAAGTGGCCATCGATATCCTCAAACGCTCCACCGATCCGCTGGATCGTGAAGCCAACCGCGAGGCGATGGCGGCCACGAACATCACCACCGTCTGTGGTCCGGTCAGCTTTGGCGGCACGCCGCACAAGAACATCTGCACCATGCCGATCTTCGGTGGCCAGTGGGTGAAGGGCGAAAGCTGGCCCTATGACCTGAAGATCGTCGACAACTCGGTCAATCAACTGTTCGAACCCGAGCAGAAGATCGTGCCGATCGTCTGGTGAAGACAAGCGATGGAGGGGCAGGAATGAGCCGGGACATACTTCTGCAAGCCAGCGATGTATCGAAAAGCTTCGGCGCGGTCAGGGTGCTGCACGAGGTCAGCTTCGATGTCTATCGGGGCGAGGTGCTCGGCATTCTTGGCCCCAACGGCGCGGGCAAGACGACACTGTTCAACATGATCAGTGGCGATATCAAACCCTCGGGCGGAGACATCCGCCTGGGGGGAGTGGCACTTTCGGCAGAGCCGCCGTTCAAGCGGTGCCGCATGGGTATCGGCCGCACCTATCAGATTCCGCGTCCCTACTCGGGGATGACGACCTTTGAAAACCTGCTGGTGGCGGCAGCCTTTGGCGGCGGGCGGACCGAACGGGAAAGCTATGCATTTTGCGCGCAGGTGCTGACCGATTGCGAGTTGGCCGACAAGGCAAACACGCCCTCGGGCAGCCTAACCTTGCTCGACCGCAAACGGCTGGAACTTGCCCGCGCCTTGGCTTCTGACCCGCGCCTGCTTTTGCTGGATGAAATCGCGGGCGGGCTGACAGATGAAGAATCCCGCGCGCTGGTCGCCCTTGTGCGCCGCATCCGGGACAGAGGCGTGACGATTGTCTGGATAGAACATGTCCTGCACGCGCTGATGGCTGTCGCCGACCGCCTTATGGTGTTGAACTTCGGAGAGAAAATCGCCGAAGGGCTGCCGCAGGACGTGATCTCGAACCCAGAGGTGAAACGCGTTTACATGGGAGTCGAGGCATGACCGCTGTTTTGTCGAGTCATGGGCTTGTTGCCCGCTATGGCGATTTTCAGGCGCTTTACGGTGTAGATATCAGCGTGGCCGAAGGTGAGGCGGTGGCGCTGATCGGCGCGAACGGCGCGGGCAAATCCACCTTCCTGAGGTCGGTCATGGGGCTTTTGGCCGTCAAGCCAGACATGGTGCGGCTGGATGGACAGCCGATTGGCGGCACACCGACAGACAAGATGGTCCAGAAGGGGGTCGCCATCGTCCCCGAAGGCCGCCGCCTTTTTACCGGCATGTCGGTCGAGGACAATCTGCGCGTGGCGATTGATCAGGCAGACAGACTTGGGCGCAAGGGCGGATGGACGATGGAACGTCTGCACAAACTGTTCCCCATCCTGAAGGACAAGGCGCGGACAGACGTGCAAAACCTGTCGGGCGGCCAGCAACAGATGGTTTCCATCGGGCGCGCCCTGTTGAGCCAGCCCCGCGTGCTGCTTTGCGACGAGATCAGCCTTGGCCTCGCACCGAAAGTGATCCGCGAAATCTACGCAGCCCTGCCCGAGATCCGCGCGCAAGGCACCGCCATCATCTTGGTCGAGCAGGACGTGGGCCTCGCCCAATCGGCCTCGGACCGGATTTTCTGCATGCTGGAAGGGCGCGTGACGCTGACCGGCGCATCGTCGGCAATCACCCGCGAACAGATTGCCGAAGCCTATTTCGGAGGATCTCATGCAGTGGTTTGACGCTTTGGTTCAGGGCATTCTGCTCGGGGGGATGTATGCGCAATATGCCTTGGGCATGGCGCTTATGTTCGGCGTGATGCGGATCGTGAATGTCAGCCATGGCGATCTGGTGATCCTGCTGTCGCTGATCGGCATTTCGCTCGCCTCGAATTTCGGCTTCGGTCCGTTTACCGTTATGGTCGCTCTGGTGCCGCTGGCCATCGCATTAGGCTGGCTCTTGCAGCGTGCCGTTCTGAACAAGGTGGTGGGGGATGATCCCCTGCCATCGCTGATTGCGACCTTTGGCCTGTCGATTGCCCTGCAGAACATGATGCTGCAAATCTGGTCGGCCAACAGCCGTTCTCTGCCGGGCGGCGGGATCGAAAGCCAGTCGATCCAGATCGCGGGCATCTATGTCGGCCTGTTGCCTGTGCTGGTGCTGGGTTTTGCCACGGCGCTGACATGGGGGCTTGACCTCATGCTCAAGCGCAGCCGGTTTGGCCGCGCCCTGCGCGCCGCATCGGCAGATGTCGAGGCGGCTTCGATGACCGGCATCAACGCCCGTGCTGTCTACGCTTCGGCGACGGCGATTGCGGTGGGCATTCTTGGATTTGCCGCAGTTTTCCAATCGCTCCGGTCAACGGTCGCGCCCGCAGATGGGGGGGCGCAGCTGATCTACGCTTTCGAGGCCGTGATCATCGGCGGGATGGGGTCTGTGTGGGGTGCCTTCATCGGATCGATGGTGCTGGGGATCTCGCAGGCGATCGGCTTCCGCCTTGATCCGGGCTTCGGCGTTCTGGCCGGCCATCTCGTTTTCCTGCTTGTGCTGGCCATTCGCCCGCAAGGCCTGTTCGGAAAGGTCTGACACATGACATATGTTGCCGATGCCATTGGGCGACGCCCCGGTGTTTCACAGCCGTCCGCCCTTCCGCCGGTGATCGTGAGCCGCCAGACCGCCTCTGGCCGTGTGGCCATGGTGCTGTTCCTGTTGGCGGTTGTGGCGCTTGCGGCGATGCCGTGGTGGGCCAAGACCGGGACGATCAGAATGGTTCTCGAACTGTGCTGCTATATCGCGGTCGCGCAGATGTGGAACATGCTGGCGGGTTATGCCGGACTGGTTTCAGTGGGTCAGCAAGCCTTTATGGGAGCAGCAGGGTATGCGCTGTTCGTGCTGGCGCAAACCTTTGGCGTGAACCCGTTCATCGCGATCTTTCTGGCGCTTTTGGTGCCTTTGGTATTGGCCGTGCCTTGTTACATGCTGCTGCATCGTCTGGACGGCCCCTATTTCGCCATCGGCACTTGGGTGGTTGCCGAGGTATTCCGGCTGGTTGCCTCCAACATGGGGTTCCTCAACGCGGGCGCGGGCATGTCGCTCAACGTGATGAAGGAATACTCGCTGCTAGAGCGCAACATCGCGATGTCGCTGCTGTGCGCCCTGCTGATCCTTGTGACCATCGGAGGAAGCTACTGGTTCCTGCGGTCACGCTATGGCCTGGCACTGATCGCCATGCGTGACAATCCGGTGGCGGCGGCAAGCCAAGGGGTGAACGTGCCGCGCCTGCGTTTCATGATCTACATCGCGGCGGCGGTCGGATGCGGCCTTGCGGGCGCGATCTATTCGATGGCCCAACTGCGCATCAACCCCCCGTCGGCCTTCGATCCGATGTGGGCGAATGTGGCGATTTTCATCGTGATGGTCGGGGGGATCGCGTCGATCGAAGGCGTTCTGATCGGGGCGACCATCTATTTCATCGCTGACCGCTGGTTTGGCCAGTATGGCGCCAGCTACTTCGTGGTTCTGGGCGTGATGACCGTGTTCGTCGCCCTCTATGCGCGGGGCGGCATCTGGGGCGCGGTGTCGAAGCGCTGGGATGTGCATTGGTTCCCGATACGGCGACACCTGATCTACAAGCCGGAGGACAAAGCATGAAGGCGGCATTCTTTGACGCAGTGGCGCAACCTCTGCGTATCAGCGCCCAAGCAGACCCAAGCCCGCGCGCGGATGAGGTGCTGTTGCGGGTGGCAGGCTGTGGCATCTGCGGCAGCGATCTGCACATCACGGAAGACCCGGCGCCCTTCGGGATCGGAGCGGGCTTTGTTCTGGGTCATGAAATCTCTGGCGAAGTGGTGGCCGTGGGGCGTGATGTGGACGCGCTGTCAGCGGGGGACCGCGTGGCCGTGGTGCCGATGCGCGGCTGCGGCACCTGCGCGCGCTGTCTCTCGGGCGATCCGGCCCGCTGCCCCGATATGGTCCTGATCGGCGGGGGTTATGCGGAATATGTGACCGTTGCCGCGCGGCAATGCCACAAGCTGCCCCCCGGAGTCGATCTGGCAGATGGTGCCTTGGCCGAGCCCTTGGCCGTGGCCTTGCACTGCGTGACGCGTGCGGGTTTGAAACCCGGAGACAGGGTGGCCATTCTGGGCGCGGGGCCGATCGGGCTGCTGGTTGCCTTCTGGGCCAGACGGTTTGGCGCCGCCCATGTGGTTATGGCCGACATCCACACCCACCAACGCGAGCGGGCACTTGCCCTCGGGGCAACCGATTTTGCCCTCTCTGGCGACAGACTGGCCGAGAACATCTCCGATCTTTGCGGTGGCCCGCCCGATATCGTCTTTGAATGCGTGGGCAAGCGCGGGCTGTTGCAGGCTGCGGTCGAATCCGTGCGCCTGCAAGGCAAGGTCGTGGGCGTCGGCCTGTGCATCGGCGGCGACGAATGGGACCCCTTCATCGCCCTGAGCAAGGAAATTGACCTGATCTTTGCGGTCTTTTTCCATCAGGGTCGCGAATTCTCTGCCGCCCTCGATGCGCTCGCCAGCGGCATCCCGCAGCAAATCATCACGGAGCGGATCGGCCTGTCACAGGTGCCACAGGTATTCGAAAGCCTGCGCAGGCGCACCACGCAATGCAAGGTGCTGATCCAACCAGACCTGTCCTGAGGAGGAGCCGGAATTGACTGTTACCTTTGAAACACTGGAATTCGAGATTGGCGGGGTCAAGACCGTGGTCAAGGCCATCGGCCAAGGCAAACCGCTGCTGTTTCTGCACGGCGCGGCCACGTTGGAAGGCTTCGATTTTGCTGCCGGGCTGGCTGACCGTTTTCGCGTGCTGTTGCCGAGCCATCCGGGCATGGGGTTTTCCGGCCCTGCCCCGCATGTTTCCGGCATGGCCGATCTGATCGTGCATTACCTGAACTTGCTCGATGCGCTGGCGCTTCCGTCCAAGCCGCATCTGATGGGCTTTTCGATGGGCGGGTGGATGGCCACCGAACTGGCCGCGGTGGCGCGCGAGAAGTTTGACCGCGTGGTGCTTGTCGCGCCCGCGGGGCTGAATGATCCGGGTCATCCAGCAACGCCTCTGGGCGATATCGCCCCGCAGGACTTTCCTGCCTATCTCGCGCATGATCCTGCAGTGGCCCTGCCCTACTTTCCCGACGGGTCAGACGCTGATTTTGCGGCGGCCTTCGGGGCGGACCGCGCCCGCGAAGGCGAGGCCGTCGGCAGGCTTTGTGCGCCTTTCGGCATGGGGCATCCGAACCTGCGCCGCATGATGGCGCGCATCACGAACCCCACGCTTGTGGTCTGGGGTGACAAGGACCGTCTGCTGCCTGCAAGCCAAGCCCCACTGTGGTGTGATGCCTTGCCCGCCGCATCCCTGCTGGCTGTGCCCGACGCGGGGCATCTGGTCCTGCAGGAAAAGCCCGAGACGCTTTCCAAGATCGGCGATTTTCTCGCCGCCTGAAACCATTTGTCTGAGGAGGAGACAGCCATGAACAAACCTATGAAGCACAGCTACTGGGGCAACACGGTCGACTACCGCGACATTCTTGCCAAGATTGATCAGATCGGCCCTGCGCTGGACGCAAATGCGGCAGCCGACGAAGCGGCGGGCGAGTTGACCGCCGAGAGTTTTGCCCTTTTGCGCCCGCTGCGCATGTCGCACCTGCTGGCGACCGAGGAACTGGGCGGCGCCCAGATGCGCCCGACGGAAGTCCTGCAACTGCTTGAAGCCATCACCCGCTGGTCAGGCTCGGCAGGCTGGGTGTCGATGGTGCATTGCTGCATCGGCGCAATGTCGGCCGCGTTCTTGCCGGATTCTGCTGTCGAGCGGCTGTTCGCACCGGGGACGGAAAACCGCTTCTCTGGTCAAGGCGCACCGCTTGGTATGCTCAAGAAGGTCGAGGGCGGGTATCGTCTGACGGGCAAATGGAGCTATGGCTCGGGCTTTTCCCACGCCACATGGTCCCATTCGGCCTGCTTTGTCGATGATGGCACCGGCAAACCGGCCAAGGACGACGCGGGCAATGTCATCGTGATGTGCGCCCATGCCCCAATCCCCGAGCACAAGCAATTGGGCAACTGGGATGTTCTGGGTCTCAAGGGCACTGGGTCTATCGACTACGCGGCGGAAGATGTGTTCATCGCCGAAGATCTGGTGTTCCCCATCCTGACCGCACCACCGCAGCGCCTGAAGGAGCTGTTCAGCCTTGGTATCGTCGGGCTTGCCGCGATTGGCCACACCGGCTGGGCCATGGGTGCGGGACGGCGCATGCTGGACGAGATCGCCAGCTTTGCCCGCTCGAAGTCGGGCCGCGCCGGACTGCTCGGCGAAAGCGAAAAGTTCTGGCACGACTATGGCCGCGCCGAAGCCAGCTACCGCGCCGCGCGCGCCTTTGTGATGGAGGTATGGCGTGACATTGAAGCAACCGCCGAGGCGGGCAGCCAGATGACCACGCGGCAGATCAGCCTTGTGCATCTGGCAAAATCGCAGATCCATGAGGCAGGCGTCGATGTCTGCAACTTCGCCTATCGCGCTTCGGGCGGGGCTGGTCTGCGAGCCGGGGTCATCCAGCGCACGTTCCGCGACATGATGGTGGCCGCAAACCACTTCACCATTGCTCCTTCCATCGTCACCTCGGCTGGCCGCGAGATTGGCGGTCAGTGGTCGGACCGCACATGGCAGTTCTACGACCTGATCGAGAAGAAGTAAGCCAAGACCCGCTGGCCGGATGCGTTCGGCCAGCGGGACCACAGGAGTGATCCCATGACTGCCCACACGCTTTCCGATGCCTTCCGCGAGGCGTTCCGCTGCCATCCGGCCGGGGTTGCGGTGCTGGCCGCCGATCCCGGAGACAATCCGGTTGCGATGACCGTATCTTCGCTGATCTCGGTCAGTGCAGACCCGCCAACGGTCGCATTCTCGCTTTCAACCCGCTCGGGTTCTACCGCTTCGGTCCTTGCAGCGGGCAGCATGGTGATCCACCTTCTGCGCTATCGTGACCTCGACTTGGCCCTTCTGGGGGCCACACCGGGTGCCGATCGTTTCGGGGCGGACGTTCCGTGGGAGCGTTTGCCAAGCGGCGAGCCGCGCTATACCGCCGTTGCCACGTGGTTTCGCGCCAAGATCATTGGCACCCTGCCGCTTCAAGGGGCCACCGTTGTGACAGCAGAGCTTGTCGAAGGCAGCTGCGGTGCGCCGCCAAATGCGCCGGAACTCGAATCGCTCATCTATATGGATCGCCGCTGGCACCGGCTGCGCGAAGCTGCGGACGGGTCCGCAAGCCTGACAGCGATGGACGCAGAGTATCGCGATGTCTTCCGCTGAGGCTGTCGCCGATTTCGGCAGTTATGATGTTGTGATCATCGGGGCCGGTTCGGCGGGTTCGGTGCTGGCAAACCGGCTTACCGCCAATCTGCGCCGCACTGTGCTGCTGATCGAAGCGGGGGGCAGCGACAACCATCCTTGGGTGCATATTCCGGTCGGCTACCTTTTCGCCATCGGTCATCCCCGTCTGGACTGGGGATTTCGCACCGAACCCGTGCCGGGGCTAAACGGGCGCAGTCTGATCTATCCGCGGGGCAAGGTGCTTGGCGGCTGCTCGTCGATCAACGGTATGATCTATATGCGCGGTCAGGCGCAGGACTATGACGACTGGCGCGATCTGGGCAATGCGGGCTGGGGTTGGGATGAGGTTCTGCCGCTGTTCCGCCGCTCCGAGCGCCATTTCGGGGCTGAGAGCGATCATCACAGCATCGAAGGCGAACTGCGGGTGGAAGAACAAAGGCTGCGCTGGCCCATCCTTGACGAGGTTGCGCAGGCTGCCCAACAGATGGGGATCAGGGCCAGCGCGGATTTCAACGCGGGCGACAACGAAGGCGTGGGGTATTTTCCGGTAAACCAGCGCAGCGGCATCCGATGGAATGCCCGAAAGGCCTTTCTGGACCCGGCACGGCGGCGACCCAACCTGCGCATCGTGACCGGCGCCCATGTGCAGCGGTTGGCGCTGGACGGGAAAAGGGTAACGGGCGTGATCTTTCGGGACCGCAGCGGCCTGCATAGGGTTCACGCCGGACAAGAGGTGGTGCTTTGCGCAGGTGCCATCGGCACGCCCCAGATCCTCGAACTTTCAGGAATAGGCCGGCCTGACGTGCTGCGTCGCCTGAGGGTTCCGGTTCAGCATGTGCTGCAGGGTGTCGGAGAGAACCTGCAGGATCATCTGCAACTGCGAACGATCTTTGCCATCAAAGGCGCGCGCACCCTGAATGACCGCGCCCGCACCCTTTGGGGCAAGGCGGGGATCGCGCTTGAGTATGCGCTCAAACGTTCGGGGCCGATGGCGATGGCACCGAGTCAACTTGGCATTTTTACCCGATCAGACCCCGGCCAAACGCGCGCGAACATCGAATATCATGTGCAGCCACTGTCGCTTGATGCCTTTGGCCAGCCTTTGCATACGACCCCGGCACTGACCGTTTCTGTTTGCAACCTGCGCCCCACGTCAACCGGATGGAGCCACGCGGTCAGCCCCGATGCGGGGATGGCACCGCAGATTCAGCCGAACTATCTGGCGACAGATGAAGATCGCAAAGTGGCTGCCGACAGCATCCGCCACGCGCGCCGCCTGATGGCACAACCGCATCTGGCACGGTTCTCTCCCATCGAGATCAAACCCGGCGCCGGCGCGGATGATGATGACACGCTGGCAAGGCTGGCGGCAGAGATTGGCACCACCATCTTTCATCCGGTCGGCACGGCGCGGATGGGGACCGATCCGCTTGCCGTCACCGATGCGCAACTGAACGTGCACGGTCTGTTCGGCGTCCGGATCGCCGATTGCTCGGTCATGCCGCGCATCGTGAGCGGCAACACCCATGCGCCTGCTGTAATGATCGGCGAAAAGGCCGCAGAACTGGTGATGGCAGCAGGGTGAGACCTGCCGATCATAACGGAACGCGATATTGATCGGCAGCCATCCGATCAATTTCATCTGCAGACAAGAATAATGTCGCACAGGGGAAGCCCTGCCGGCTGGCGGGAAACTGGGGGCATCATGGCGATTTTGTCATTGCAGGGTGTGTCGAAAAGCTTTGGCGCGCTCAAGGTCACAGACAATGTCAGTTTCGATCTTGCCGCAGGCGAGGCGCTTGGGATCATCGGGCCGAACGGGGCGGGAAAATCCACGCTTTTCAATCTGATCACCGGAAATCTGCGGCCCGACGGAGGCAAGGTGTTGCTGCATGGCCGCGACATCACCCAAGAGACCCCGATGCAGCGCTGTGCCAGCGGAATCGGACGTTCGTTTCAGATTCCGCAGCCCTTCGGCCATTTGTCGGTGTATGAAAACCTGCTGGTGGCAGCACGGTTCGGAGGCGGCGTCTCGGCCACCGAAGCCCCATCGCTTTGCATGGATATCCTGCACCGCACGGGACTTGCGGCACTGGCAGATCGCAAAGCCGGAGCCTTGCCGCTGCTGAACCGAAAGCGGCTGGAGCTTGCGCGGGCCTTGGCGACTCGGCCGCGTGTGATCTTGCTTGATGAAATCGCGGGCGGACTGACAGATGCGGAATGTGTCGACCTGATCGCCACGATCCGCGCCATCCATGCCGAAGGCACCGCGATAATCTGGATCGAGCATGTGCTGCATGCGCTGACTTCCGTCGTCACCCGACTCATCGCACTCAACTTCGGGCAAGTCCTGATGAGCGGCACGCCTGACGAAGTGATGGCCGCCCCGCAGGTGCAAGAAATCTATCTGGGGATCGAGGCATGACCGCGTTTCTGGAGGTTCAGGGCCTGATCGCCCATTACGGAGATTTCAAGGCTTTGTTCGGGGTGGATCTGACCCTGCACCAAGGCCAGACCCTGGCCATCATCGGCGCAAACGGCGCTGGCAAGACGACGCTGATGCGCGCGACCACGGGCATCGCCCATGTGACGGGGGGCAGCGTGCGCCTGCAAGGCCGCGATATCACCCGCCTTTCCGCGCCCGATATCCTGTCGGCTGGCATTGCGATGGTTCCCGAGGGCAGGCGCCTTTTTCCCAGTCTGACCGTGGAAGAGAACCTGCAAATCGGTGCGCATTCGCGCAAAGGCAACGGTTTCTGGACGCTGGACAGGATCTACGGTCTGTTTCCCATTCTTCGGGAGCGGCGCACGCACCCCGGAACCGCACTCTCGGGTGGCCAGCAGCAGATGGTGGCCATCGGCCGCGCGCTGATGTCCAACCCCACCGTCCTTTTGTGTGACGAGCTTAGCCTTGGCCTCGCCCCCGTGGTGATCCGCGAGATTTACGCGGCCTTTCCCACCATCCGTGACAGCGGAACCGCGATCATTGTGGTCGAGCAAGACATCGGGCAGGCGCTGAAGGTGGCCGACCATGTGCATTGCATGATGGAAGGGCGCATCACCCTGTCAGGGCGTCCACAAGACCTGAGCCGCGCCGCCATTCATGACGCTTACTTCGGAGTAAACCACGCATGATCTGGCTGGATACATTGGTGCAAGGAATGATGCTGGGCGGGCTTTACGCGCTGTTCGCGGCGGGGCTGAGCCTTGTTTTCGGCATCATGCGGCTGGTCAATCTCGCGCATGGCGATCTTATCGTTCTGGGCGCTTACCTTATTCTGGGCATTGGAACCGCGACGGGGCTGAATCCCTTTGTTGCCGCAGCGCTTGCACTGCCCCTGATGTTTGCTCTGGGCTGGGTGCTGCAAACCGCGCTCTTGAACCGTGTTCTGGGGGATGACATTCTGCCGCCGCTGCTGGTGACATTTGGTCTGTCGGTGGTGATCCAGAACGTGCTGCTGCAAGGCTACAGCGCAGACAGCCGCAAACTCCCCGTCGGAGCCATCGAATCCGCCTCGATGCCTGTGGGGCCGGTCACCGTAGGGGTGATGCCGCTGATCACCTTTGGTTCGGCCATTCTGGTCATTCTGGCGCTCAACTGGCTGTTCTATCATACCGCATTGGGCCGGGCGTTTCGCGCCACATCTGACGACCCTGTGACCGCGCAGCTTATGGGCATCAGACCGCGCCGGATCTTTGCGATTGCCACCGGGATTGCGCTGGTCGTTGCCACCATCGCCGCGTTGTATCTGGGCGCACGGGCCAATTTTGACCCCTCGATCGGCCCTGCAAGACTGCTTTATGCCTTCGAGGCGGTGATCATCGGCGGCTTGGGGAGCCTGTGGGGGACTTTGGCCGGCGGGATGGTGATCGGCGTCGCGCAGGCTTTTGGCGCTGCGCTCAACCCCGAATGGCAAATTCTGGCGGGCCATATCGCCTTTGTCGCCGTGTTGCTGGTGCGTCCCCGCGGCCTGTTTCCACGCGCGAATGACTGAGAGGCGAAAATGAAAACGCTTGTCACGGGCTTGATCGGTCTGGCGGTTATGGTGGCGCTTGCGCTGGTGCCGGTGCTTGGTCCCCGAATTCTGGTGCAGGATCTGTTCAAGGTGTTGTGCCTGCTCGTTCTGGCCCTGAACTGGAACCTGCTTGCGGGGTTCGCCGGGCTGGTATCGGTTGGGCAGCAGGCCTTTGTGGGGGTCGGGGCCTATGTGATGTTCGCCACGACCATCCTCTGGGGCTGGGACCCTCTGGCGGGTGTGCTTGTCGGCGGGGTGGTGGCTATGGCGCTGTCGATCCCGGTCGCTTTCTTCGCCTTCCGTCTGAACGGTGCCTATTTTGCCATCGGCACTTGGGCAGTCGCGGATATCGCGCGGTTGTCCTTCGGACAATGGCGGGCCCTGGGCGGCGGAACCGGAACGGCTCTGCCGCGCGATGCCACCCGCGAGATGCTGGGTGTCGACGCGGTGCGCGAGCTTCTGGGAGTTTCGGCGGCGGCGGCGGTAGATGCGATGACCTACTGGCTGGCGCTGCTGCTGGCGTCAGCGCTGCTTCTGGGCTGCTGGCTTTTCTTGCGCTCGCGCATGGGGCTTGGGCTGCAGGCCGTGCGAGACAATCCGGTAGCCGCGCAATCGGTGGGCGTTGATCCCACGCGGCTGAAAGCGCTGGTGTTTTTGCTGACGGCCTTTGCCACGGGCCTGTGCGGCGCGCTTCTGTTCATCCAGATCGGCCGCATATCGCCCGATGCCGCGTTCTCACTGCTCGACTGGACCGCTTTTGTGATCTTCATCGTGGTCATCGGCGGCATCGGCACCCTGCCCGGACCGATTGTCGGCGTGCTGGTCTTTTACGGATTGCAGCGCCTGCTGTCAGACTACGGCACCGTTTATCTTATCGCACTTGGGCTGATCGGCATCGCGGTCATGCTGTTTGCACGGCGCGGGCTTTGGGGCGGGCTGATCGACCGCTTGGGGTTTGACCCCCTGCCCCTCGGCCATGCCGCACCACAGAAAAGCCCCCGGGACATTCAGGAGGAACGACCATGAGCTACTTTTCCGAAAGCACATCTGCCGAGACCGTCAACGGTCGCATGGGCGATCAGACCGATCCGCGGCTTGCCCAGATCATGACCAGTCTGGTCCAGCATCTTCATGGCTTCATAAAGGAAGTGGGGCTGACTGAAGAGGAATGGGAGTATGGCATCGGATTTCTGACCCGCACCGGACAGATGTGCTCGGGAGAGCGGCAGGAATTCATCCTGCTGTCCGACACCTTGGGCGTTTCGATGCTGGTCGATGCCATCAACAACCGCCGCCCCGCCCCCGCCACCGAAAGCACCGTGTTCGGTCCGTTCCACGTGGCAGATGCCCCGATCCGCGCGATGGGAGACAATATCTCGCTCGATGGCAAGGGCGAGTCCTGCCTGTTCGAAGGCCGCGTGCTTGATATCAATGGTGCCCCGATCGAGGGGGCGACGGTGGATGTCTGGTCAGACAATGCCGACGGATTTTATGATGTGCAGCAACCCGACATCCAGCCCAAATGGAACAACCGTGGCCGGTTTGTTACCGGTGCCGATGGCAAATATGCCTTTCGCGGCATAAAGCCGGTCAGCTACCCCATCCCTGACGATGGTCCGGTAGGCCAGATGCTCGGGCGGCTGGGCCGCCACCCCTATCGGCCGGCGCATATGCATTACCTGATCACCGCGCCCGGCTATCAGAAACTGGTCACCCACACCTTTGTCGGCGGCGATGAATATCTGACATCTGACGCCGTTTTCGGGGTCAAGAACACGCTGGTCGCGCCATACGAGCGCTGCGCCGATGGCGACACCCTTTGGCGGTCACCCTTCGATTTCGTTCTGGTCCGCAGCTGAGTGCATCATGCCAAATGTGAAGCTCTACATCGATCAATCACAGTATGGGGCCGTTGGGCCACAGGTAGAGGCGCTATTGCCGGACCTGCGAGAGATGCTGTGCACAGCGCTTTCGGTGGGTCATGCCGCCTGCCAGATCGCAGTTATCCCTGTGGCAGGGCTTCACGATCAGCCGCAGATCAACGCCGAGCTTCATGTGCTGCCGCGGGCAGAGCGGACCCCCGCTCTGCTGCGGCAGATGGCGCTCGATCTGCGCACACGGCTGAACGCGGCAACCGGACTGGAGGTCGCGGTCAGGATCGCGTCTCTGGACCCCGAAACCTATATCACCCTGAAATAGCGGTCAGCCGCGACGGCGCGTGACCTGCTGATCATGATCCATACGCGCTTGCAGCCGTTCACACTCGGCCCGAAGGAAGCTGATGAACTGCGCGACAGCGGGCGGCCCTTGCCGATCAGCGACTGTCAGCAACCCCAGCTGCCGGTCCGGGTGGTCGATCTTGAGCGGCAGCGCTTCGAGCGGGATGGTGCGGCGTGACATGAACACCACCGAATAGGGCAGCACCGTCAGCGCATCGGACCCCGCCAGAACAGACTGGATCGACGCGAGCATCCCACCCGAGAAATTCACCCGAAAATCTTCTTGCCCGATGGATTTGAGCGCTCTGAGAAGGTCGCGGTACAGAGGGCTGTTCTGCGGGGGGGCAATCCATGCGTAGGGCGCAATATCGGCCAAGGTGATTGCACGCGCACGTGTCAGCGGGTGGCCCGCACGGCAGGCAATCACATTGTTGCCCGACAGCAAGGGGGCAAACTCCATGTCCTGTGGCACCTGGCTTGGGTGCAGGGGCAAGATCGCCAGATCAAGCCCGCCATTGCGCAAACCCGTTTCAAGACTGTCAAGATAGCCATAGGACTGGTCGATCTGCACATCCGCGTGGCGGGTCTGGAACTCGGCAACCATGCTGGCCACGACGCCATCCATGAAGATTGGCGATCCGCCCACCCGCAGCCGCCCTGCAAGGCCTTGCCGGAAGCGGCGGACCAGAAGGCTGGCTTCCTGATTGGCGCTGCGGATACGCCCGCCAAGCCGGGCAAGACTTGCGCCCAGTTCGGTCGGACGCAGCGGACGCCGCCCCGGTTCGAACAGCGGCATGCCGATGCGATCCTCGAGCAACGCCATGCTGCGCGACACGGAAGGCTGTGATTTCCCCAACGCCTCGGCACCCTCTGTCAGGCCACCTTTCTCGACGATGGCAGCCAGGATTTCGAGATGCTCGCTGTCTATTTTCATAGCATTGAGCGATATTACATCGGTATCATCCGATCAATATTTCTCTTCTCGCAGGCTAGATTTCGCAGGAACAAAGAAGAAGAGGCCGCCGTCATGTCCTTTTTCCGCCCAGACTTCACAGCGCGCAGCGCTTCGGTGCGCGTGCGTTTTGGGGCCGGCATCCGCAGAACGGTCGCCGAAGAGATGGACACTCTCGGCGTTCAGCGCGCCTTGATCCTGACCACCCCGCAGCAGGCGGGCATGGCCGATGAATTCGAAGGCTATTGCGGCAGCAGGGCGGTAGGGCGCTTTACGGGCGCGGCGATGCACACCCCCGTAGACGTGTCCGAACAGGCGACGGACCTTGTGCGCGCGCTGCAGGCCGATGTGGTGATTTCGGTCGGCGGGGGGTCCACCACGGGATTGGGCAAAGCCATTGCCCTGCGCACCGACCTGCCGCAGATCGTGGTGCCGACCACCTATGCCGGATCAGAGGCGACAGGGATTCTGGGACAAACCGAGAAGGGCGTGAAAACAACCCTGACCAGCCCCAAGGTCCAGCCCGAAGTCATCCTGTATGACGCCGAGCTTGTGGCCACCCTCCCGCTTCCAATGACGGTCACCTCGGCGCTCAACGCGATGGCCCATGCGGCCGAAGGGCTCTATGCGCGCGACCGTTCCCCCATCTCGTCCTTGATGGCGGTTGAAGGGTTGCGGGCTTTCCGCGACAGCCTGCCGAAGATCATGGCAAAACCGGATGACCTGACCGCGCGTGGCGAAAGCCTATACGGCGCATGGCTGTGCGGCACTGTTCTGGGGCAGGTCGGCATGGCGCTGCACCACAAGCTGTGCCACACGCTGGGTGGCAGCTTTGATTTGCCGCATGCGGAAACCCACGCCATCATCCTGCCGCACGCCATCGGGTTCAACGCTGCTGCCGTCCCGGACTTGCTGGCCCCCCTTGCCGATCTGTTCGGGGCCGCGCCGGGTGCGGGGCTCTGGCGCTTTGCACAGCAAAACGGCGCGCCGATGGCGCTGCGCGATCTGGGGTTGTCCGAATCCGATCTGGACCGCGCCGCCGATCTGGCGAGTGCCAACCCCTACTGGAACCCCCGCCCCGTCACGCGCGAGGCGGTCCGGCATCTTTTGCAGGCCGCTTGGGCCGGAGACCGTCCAAACGACTGACGTGCCGTTCGCACTGCGCGCAGCGCGCCTTGGCCAAACCTCTGGAAGGACACTTCATGGCTGACATCACCACCGACGTTCTGATTATCGGCACCGGCCCTGCCGGTTCTGCCACCGCCGCCCTGCTGTCCAGCTACGGCATCGCCAACATGGCGGTGAACCGGTATCGCTGGCTGGCCAATACCCCGCGGGCGCATATCACCAACCAGCGCACGATGGAGGTGCTGCGGGATCTGGGCCGCGACGTCGAGGAAGAGGCCTATATGTTCGCCACCCATCAAGATTTGATGGGCGAGAACATTTTCTGCGAAAGTCTTGCGGGTGAGGAGATCGGGCGGATGAAGGCTTGGGGCAATCACCCTTTGAGCCGCGCCGAACACCTGATGTCATCTCCCACCAAGATGAACGATTTGCCGCAGACATTCATGGAGCCGCTTCTGTTCAAGACGGCCTGCTCGCGCGGCACCCAAGCCCGCATGTCGACCGAATATCTGCGCCATGAACAGGATGCCGAGGGCGTGACCACCACCTGTCTTGACCGTCTGACGGGCAAGGAAATGACCATCCGGTCCAAGTATCTCATCGGCGCAGATGGCGGCAAATCGCTTGTGGCAGATCACGCGGGGCTAACCTTTGAAGGCAAGATGGCGGTCGGCGGGTCGATGAACATCCTGTTCCGCGCTGACCTGTCCAAATACGTCGCGCACCGCCCCAGTGTTCTTTACTGGGTGATGCAACCGGGCGCGGATGTGGGCGGCATCGGCATGGGTCTGGTGCGGATGGTGCGTCCGTGGAACGAATGGCTGATCGTCTGGGGTTATGACATCAACGGGCCGGAACCCGAGGTGACGCCAGAGTTTGCCACCGGAGTTGCGCGGCAATTGATCGGCGATCCTGACCTCGATATCGAATTGCTGTCGGCCAATGTCTGGACAGTGAACAACTATTACGCAACCAAAACCGCGAACGGCCGCGTGTTCTGCATGGGAGATGCCATTCACCGGCATCCGCCGTCAAACGGGCTAGGTTCCAACACCTCTATCCAGGATGCGTTCAATCTGGCATGGAAACTGGCGATGGTCCTCAAGGGCCAAGCCGGCGAACGGTTGCTGGAAAGTTATGATGCCGAGCGCGCGCCTGTGGCCAAGCAGATCGTGACCCGCGCCAACCAGTCGATTGCCGAAACCGGCCCGATCTTCAAGGCATTGGGCATGGCCGAAGGTGTGGATCCTGCCCAGATGCAAAAGAACCTGCAGGCCCGCACCGAGGGCACGCCGGAGGCCGAGGCGCAGCGGGCCGCGATCCGCAAGGCAATCGCCTTCAAGAAATACGAATTCGACGCACATGGGGTCGAAATGAACCAGCGCTATCGCTCGGGCGCGGTGGTGACAGACGGGCAGATCGAACCGGCGTTCCAGATGGATGCCGACCTGCATTATCAGCCCACCACATGGCCCGGAGCGCGCTTGCCCCATGCATGGCTTTATCGCCATGACAATGGCGCGGAGGTGTCGACACTGGACCTTTGCGGTCATGGCCGCTTTACCGTTCTGACGGGACTGGGCGGCGAGGCTTGGGCCAAGGCTGCTGCAAAGGTTGCGGCAGATTTGGGGATAGAGCTGACGGTTCATATCATCGGCCCCCGTCAGGATTATGTGGATCACAGCGGCGAATGGGCGCGGCTGGCCGAGATCAACGACAGCGGCTGCCTGCTGGTGCGCCCCGACCACCACATCTGCTGGCGCGCGACCGAACTGACAGCCGACCCCTTGGCCGATCTTGACCGCGTAATGCGGTCCATCCTCGCACGCTGATCGCCCCGCCCGGCCACCCTGAACGGAAAAAGCCCGCCAATGGCGGGCTTTTGTATCGTGTGACTGATGCCCGCGATCAAGTGTCGAGAAACGGGCGCGATGCCTGCCACGTCGCGGCTGCAAGAACAGATCCTGGGTGGATCGGTCGGCTTGACCTGACCGGGCCGGTCTTTCCTTCCCCATTTCTTCCCAACCCTCAGAAAATCATTTACGCGGGGCTATGTGCGTCATAATGTCGACAATATACAATCGACATCAATGGAGAGGCAGCCTTGCCGTCTGTTTCCAAAGAGATCACGCGCCTCCTGTTGATCGGCGCCGGCACGCGCGGGCGTATGTGGGCGCAGGTGGTGGCCGAAAGCCCCTGTGTGGAGATTGCCGCCGTTGTCGACCCCAGCCCCGCTGCGCGCGAGATGTTCGAGGCAGAGCACCCTGGCCTGCCTTGGTTCGCGGAGATTGACCCCGCGCTTGCGGCTGAACGCTTTGACGCGGCCATTCTTGTCACGCCGCCAGACGGGCATCTGGCGCAGTGCAGGCTTCTGTTTGATGCCGGCCTGCCCGTCCTTGCCGAAAAGCCGCTGTCCACCAGCCTTGCCGATACAGTCGGCATCATCGACGCCGCCGATGCCTCTGGCATGCCCCTCAGCGTCGGGCTGAACTTCCGCTATCTGCCTGTCAGCATGGAGATGCGCGATTGGCTGAGGGGAGAACGGCTCGGCAAAGTGGGGTTTGGCCAATTCCGGTATCTGCGCAATCGAGACGGGCGCAGACCGGGCATAAACCGCTATCCGCTTACCATGCGCCACCCGATGATGCTGGAGCAGACCATACACCATCTGGACCTGATCCGCTTTTGTCACGGACGAGAGGTTGCGGCCATCGCCTGCCACACATGGAACCCGCCGTGGAGCATGTATGCTCATGACGCCAACGTCCATTGCCTGCTGACGCTGGAAGACGGGGCGGAAGTCAATTACTTCGGAACATGGTCAGGCGGCTGGAACAACCCCGGCTTTGAGTGGCGCATCGATTGCACCGAGGGCGTGATCATCCAGCGCGAATTGCACTCGGATCTGGCCTATGCACACCGGGCCGACCCCGACCTGACCGCCATCCCCCTGCCCGACGCACGCCCCTATTACGACGACAGCATCGCGCTCCTGGGCGCATTTCTGGCATCGCTGCGCGGCGAAGTCCCCCTCCCCTGTGATGGGCGCGACCACTTGCGTTCGCTCGCGCTGTGTTTTGCAGGGATCGAAAGCGGCGAGACCGGCCGCATCATCCGGATGTCCGATTTCTACACCCGTCACGGCCTTGACCGGCTGCTCTGACCCAGCCCACAGGAGAGACAATGGCACTGGTTCACATCCCGTTCGACACCTACCACGATTATGACGCCATGACCGGCTATCTGCATGCGCTCGCCAAGGCGTATCCCAAGCTGTGCAAACTCACCTCTATCGCGCAGTCGTTCCGTGGGCGCGAGGTATGGATGATGGAGCTGACCAACCCCGACACAGGGCCGGGGCACGAAAAGCCGGGCTATTACATCGATGCCCAGATCCATGCCGAAGAACATGCGACCAGCGCGACGGCGCTTTATGCCATCTGGTATCTTTTGACCAACTACGGCAGCGATGCCGAGGCAACGCGGCTGTTGGACCGTCAGGTGTTTTATGTGATCCCGCGGATCAACCCGGACGGGGCCGAATTCGCGCTCAAGGCCCCCTATCATCCGTGGTGCGGCAATGGCCGCTTCCTTCCCGGAGAGGACCGGATTGACGGTCTGATCCCGCAGGACATCAACGGCGATGGCTATATCGTCAACATGCGGGTGCCCGACCCCAAAGGCGAATGGAAGAAAAGCCCCACCGAACCCCGCCTGATGGTGCAGCGCGAACCCGGCGAGGAGGGCGGCGAGTACTACCGCGTTTACCCCGAGGGGCTGATCCGCGACTATGACGGCGTGCATGTGAAGATCGAGCCCGGTTTCGATGGCAACATGAACCGTAACTTCCCGATCAACTGGTCACCTCAGGAATACGGGGCGGGGCAGTATCCGTTCTCGGAGCCCGAGGCGATGGGGATGGGCAAGCTGATTCTTGATCATCCGAATATCTGCGGCATGTGCGCCTATCACACGCATGGCGGCATCATCCTGCGCCCGTCGATGATGAAGATGGACGCTGACATGAGCCCGCGCGATCTGGCACTTTACAAGGACTTGGGCGCAGTCGGCACCCGCATCACCGGATATCCCACCATCTCGACCTATGAAGATTTCACGCCCGACAAGTCCAAGGCGCGTCATGGATCGCTCAAGGACTGGGTTTACGAAGAGATGGGGATCATCTGCTTTTCGACCGAACTCTGGGATCTGGAGCGCACGGCGGGCGTCGACAAGGTGGGCTATTACAACCTTGGCCCGCGAGATGCGGCCACTCAGGAAAAGATCTTCAACTGGGTGCTTGAGAATGTGGGGGATCACGGCTTCAGGGATTGGGAAGCCTTTGACCACCCGCAGCTTGGCCCGGTCGAGATTGGCGGGATGGTGTATATCTGGAGCTATCGCAACCCGCCCGGCAAGTTGCTGGAAGAAATCTGCCACAACAACACGATCTTCAACCTGCGCCATGCCGCCGCCGCGCCGCGGATAGAAGTTGACCAGTTGACGGTCGAGGCCCTAGGCGCAGGCCTGCACAAGGTGACGGCAGTGGTGTCGAACCACGGCTATCTGCCGTCCAACCTGTCGGATGTGGCAATCCAGAACAAGGTCGCCAAGCCTGTGACGATCAGCATCGAGATGCAGGGCGCATCGCTGGTGATGAACCCCGGCAAGGCCGATCTGGGCCACCTCGCCGGACGAAACGAGCGTCGCTACAACTGGTCGCCCTGGGGGCAACAATGGTCTGCGGTGACCAAAAAGGTGGAATGGCTCGTCAGATCAGAGGGCGACGGCGCATCGGTGACGGTCACCGCCGCGTCTGAAAAGGGCGGAACGCATCGGCAAAGCGCAGCGCTTGGCTAAAGGCGCGCGGCAGGCCTGTTCGCCTGCCGCAAAGATTGCCCGATAAGGCGCGGCGGGAACACCCGCCGCGCCCATTTCATTTCAGGGTCGCAGTCCATGCCTCGATCGCTTCGTCGCGGCGCGGTTGCCAGCTGATCCGGCTGGAGACGCCATAGAAATCAGGCTGGAAATACAAGAAGATCCAGGGTGCATCTTCGTGGAAAATGGTGAGCATCTCATTCACCACGCGCTTTTCCTCTTCCGGATCGCGAATGGATTTCAGGCTGTCCCAACGGGTCTGCCAGCCTTCATTGAACCACATTCCGTTGTTGACCGGCGCCTCACGCGTCGGGAACAGCGACATGTCGTAAACCGAACTCCACGTCGCGCCGCCCTGCCCGATAAAAAACACCGGACCTGCGGTATGTTCCCGCGCCATCGGTGAAAACACCGACATCGTCATCAGATCATTGGTCGTCGTCACCCCGATGTCTGACAGGTATTGTGCCACCGCCTGCTGCACTTGTGCATCGTTCAGGTAGCGCCCGTTCGGCCCCTGCATCACCAGCGAAAACCGTGTCCCATCAGCCCCGCGCGGCCAACCCGCCTCATCGAGCATCTTTTCTGCGGCCTCGGGGTCATAGGGATAGGGCGCAATATCGGGATTGCCCACATTTGCCGGACCGTTGGCACGCGCACAATCGGTTCCCAGAAGCTGGGCGCAGATCGTGGGCACATCAACCGCCATGTTCAGGGCCTGACGCACCTTTACGTCCTTGATTGCGTCACCGCCCGGAGTGCCGTCAAACGCACCCGAAAAGTTGAAGCCGACAAACATACGCCGCGTGCCAGCCACGCTGACCACCTTTGCGGTGTCATAGGCATTGATCGCATCAGACTGGTCCGGAGGGATATTCACGGCGATATCGACATTGCCCGCAACCAGCTCCACGCCGCGCGTGCTCGCTTCCGGGATCACACGCCAGATGACGTTTTCAAACGCGGGTTCGGTCAGTGTGTAACTCGGATTGCGGGTCAGCACGACCCGATCATCCTTCACCCATTCGACCAGTTTGTAGGGGCCGGAAGCAACCGTCTTGAGCACGGCTTCTTCATTCGACAGCTTTTCATAGCTGTCCTTGCAATGGATGAAGATCTTGGCAGCCATGCCCGGCACTGTCGACGAATAGCCTTTCAGCGTCATCACCGCCGTGCGCGGTCCTTCGGCACGGGCGCCGACAAAACCGATGGAGTTGAACACAAACCCCGGCGTATGACCGATGAACTTGTTGTCGGGGTTGGCCGCGCGGTTCAGCGTATAGGCCACATCCTCGGCATCCAGCACCTCACCATCCTCGCAGGTCAGCCCTTCGCGGATGGTAAAACTGATCTCGGTGCCTTCGTCATTCCACGCATAGCTTTCGGCAAAATGCGGCACCACCCCGCCTTCGGGCGTTACCGACAACAGGGTGCCGAACATATGGCTGTGGACGTTGATCGAAACCGCCTGATTGAGCATGTTCGGCTCCATCGATTCAATGTCGACGGATTGGGCGATTACCAGCGTGTCGGGCGAAGGTTGCGCAAAAGTTGCGGCGGGCAGGGCCGAAGCAACGAAAGCCCCCGCCTGTGCAAGTCTCAAAACTGAATGTCTTTTCATCGGGTTTCCTGCGGGTCAAAGAATGTACAAGGACACAGCGCCCGCAAGAGGCGGGCACAGGTCTGCGGAACCAGCCAGTGGTGAGGGGCAGAAAAAAGATTCGGTCTTTTCTGCAAGATCAAGTGTCGACAATAGACAGGCCGCCGTCAAAGATTATTCTTTGTCACGGAAAATATTTTTCAATTAATATCAATGCTTTAAAGCAAGACGTGCTCGCGGCGCGAGCAGGCTCGCGCGAGTTTGGTGCCCTGTCTGGCGGCCTGCGTTTCTAGGCGTCGGCTCCAAGCCAGGCGATGATTTCGACCTCCATCATCACCTCGGGCGATCCAAGACCCGAGACGATGAAACCGGTATGCGGCGGGCGATGCTCTCCCAGAAAATTGCGACGCGCTGTAGAAACCGCCTCGCGATGGGACCGGTCCGTCATGATCGTGGTGACCTTGACGATGTTTTCCGGCCCTGCCCCCGCTTCGGCAAGCAAAAGCCCGATGTTATGCCATATCTGTGCGGACTGCGCGGCGGCATCGCCAAGGCCGACCCAGTTGCCTTCGGCATCTTTGGCGATCTGGCCCGCAATAAACAGAAATCCACCCGCCTTCGCGCCGTGGTGATACCCCGCAACCGGAGCGATGCCGGATGGGCTGAACAGTGTAATGCCTGACGCCGCCATGATGTTTCCTTTCATGCGCTCATAAATCGTCGAATGACATGCGGTTTGCCGTGTATAGCCGGGCGTAAAGTCCGCCTGCCTGCATCAATTCTTCATGCGAGCCGGACTCGGCGATCCGGCCCTCGGTCAGCACGATGATCCGGTCAGCGTTGCGGATGGTGGCCAGACGATGTGCAATGACAAGTCCCGTGCGCCCCTCCAGCACCTTGGCCAAGGCCCGCTGTATCTGGCGCTCGGTTTCGCTGTCGATGCTCGATGTGGCTTCGTCCAGCACAAGAATGGGCGCATCGGCCACAAGCGCACGGGCAAAGCTGATGAGCTGGCGCTGCCCCATAGACAGGTTGGCCCCGCGTTCTGTCAGCATCGTCTGGTAGCCTTGCGGCAAACGCTCGATCAGATCATGCGCTCCGACCGCCCTTGCCGCCTCGATCACCACAGATTCAGGCGCGTCGGTCCGATTGTAACGGATGTTCTCCATCACAGTGCCGGTGAACAGGAACGGCTCTTGCAGCACCATCGCGACATGGCGGCCAAGCGATGCCTGCGTCACCGCCCGCACATCGCGCCCGCCGACCCGAACCGTGCCGGACTGCACGTCATAAAAGCGGTGAACGAGCGACATGACGCTCGACTTGCCGGAACCGGTCGGCCCCACCAGTGCCACCGTTTCACCCGGAGCAACCTTGAAGCTCAGATCGTGCAACACCGGGCGCGCGGGATCATAGCCGAAGGTCACAGCCTCGAACGCCACCGATCCCGGTGCGCCGGCAGGCAGATCAACGGCATCCGGCGCATCGGCCACGGTGATTGGCACATCAAGGACTTCGGTCAGCCGCTGCCCGGACGCCATCGCGCGCTGCATCACCGAATACTGCATCGTCAGCGACCGGATCGGATCAAAAAACCGCTGGATAAAAAACAGGAAGGCGATGATGACGCCCACATCGAGGGTGCCTTCGATGACCCGCGCGCCGCCAACGACCACGACCACCGCCATTGCAAGTCCGGTCAGCGAATCCACGACCGGAACGAGAACCTGCGCGAGCCGTGCCGCCCGCAAATGTGCCAGCAGATTGGTGCGGGCGCGATCGTTGAACAGATCAAAGTTCACGGTTTGCCGCGTCATCCCTTGCACGGTTTTCACGCCGTGAATGCCTTCGGCCAAGGCACCGTTCGTCACGGAATTTGCCTCATGCGCAGCGATGAACGCGGCCCGCGCGCGGGGCAGCCAGACCACGCGGGCAATCGCCAGCACCGGCAAGATGGACAGCGTCAGCAGCCCCAGCCACGGGTCCAGCCACAGCATACACGCCACAATTCCCACCAGCAGCACCAGATCGCCGATCGAGATGATCGAGGTCTCCAGAAACTCTTGCATCGAGTTTACATCGCCCTGAAGCCGCGACATCAGCCGCCCGACTTCGGTCTTGTCCATGAAGGACATGGAGACGCGCTGCAAATGCTGGAACATCGCCTCGCGGATGTCGAAAAGCACGTTTTCGGCCACGCGGCCGACCGTGCGTTCCTGGACATGGCTTGCAATGGCGTTGATGAGGATGGTGCAGACAAACAGCCCGACCGCCCAGAACAGGGCCGAGCGGCCCGCCGCGCCTGCTGCCAGACCATCATCAATCGCGCTGCGGATGATCAGCGGAATGGCAAGCTGTGTTGCGGTGAAGATCAGGACAGCGACAACAGAGATCCAGACCTCGCGCCGATAGGGGCGCACGAAGGTCCAGATGCGGCCGAGGATGTTCGGATCGAACAGCCGACCGAACATCTCTTCCTGCACTCGGTGCGACCCCACGACGGCACGCGGCGGACGGCGACCATCTTCGCGCACTTCATTGCGTTCGACTTCGCTCTCGCCGCTCATGCCGCGCCCTCATGTGACAGAGTCTGCATCGCGTGCAGCGCGGCATAGCGCCCCTTCAGCGCCATCAGTTCGGCATGGCTGCCCTCTTCGGCGATGCGGCCATGATCCAGCACCAAAATGCGGTCGGCATGGCGAAGCGTGTTCAGGCGATGGGCGATCAGAATGGTGATCCGCTCTGCCGCTTCGTCCTTGAGCGCGGTCAGGATGCTTTCTTCGGTGCGTGCGTCGATGGCGGCGGTGGAGTCGTCGAACACCAGCACGTCAGGCTTCAACATCAGGCTGCGTGCAATCGACAGGCGCTGCCGTTGCCCCCCCGAAAGGGACGCCGCCCGCTCTCCGACCACGGTTCTGTAGCCTTCGGGCAGGGTGTCGATGTAGCCGCTGATCTGCGCGCTGTCGCTGGCCTTTTCGATCCGCCGCGGTGAGGCCCAAGGATCGCCATAGGCGATGTTGTTCTCCAAGGATGTGGTGAACATGAATACATCCTGCTGCACCACCGCAACCGAACGCCGCAAAGACCGGAGTCTGACAGAACGCAGGTCTTGCCCATCAATCGTGATGCGGCCCTCTCCGACATCATAAAAGCGCGGGATCAACTGGGCGATGGTGGTCTTGCCGCTGCCTTGCGGCCCCACGATGCCGATGATCTCGCCCCGCTTGGCTTCAAAGCTCAGATCGTCCAGCACCTTGTGCTCCGGTGCCGAAGGATAGGCAAAGCTGACCCCTTCAAACCGCAGCACGCCTTCCGAGATCTCGAGTTCGGGCGCGTTCTTGGCGTCTGCCACGACCGGCTTCAAATCCAGCAGCGCAAAAATACGTGCGCCGCAGGTCGAGGTGCGGGCGAAAGAATTCACCAGCATGCCCAATTGCCGGACAGGCATCTGCAAAATGGTCATAAAGGTCAGGAATGCGGCCAAGGTGCCCAAGGTGATCTCGCCCGCCTGCACCTTCAGCCCCCCCACCAGAAGGACAAGCGCCATTGCGACCAGATAGGACAGCGTCATGGCGGTGGTGCTTCCGACGCGCAGATCGACGCGTTCGTGCGCAAGGTCGAGCGCTTTGACGGAGGCATCCCGAAACTTGACCATCTCGTGCGGGCCGGCAGAAAAGGCCCGCACCACCTTGATGCCAGCAAGGTTTTCTTCCATCACCCGGCTGAGCACCGACATGCGGTCCTGCAACTCGAGCCACGTCCGCCGCAGCCTCAATTGCGAAACCGATGACTTCCACCCGACGAAGGGAACGAAAGACAGCGCCAGAACCGCTAGGAAAGGGTCTGTCTGCACCAGCATGGCCCCGCCGAACCCGATCAGGATGACCAGCAGCACCAGTCGCACCAGGCCGGTGGCAAAAAACATCCGCACGCCTTCAAGGTCAAGCATGCCAAGTGTGATGAGATCGCCCGAATGGACGCGATCGTGAAAGCCGAAGCTCAGATGCTGGATCTTGTCGTAATAGGCTTGGCGCAAGGCATAGCCGGTGTGATGCCCCACCGCTTCGGAGAAGTAGTTCTGCAACGTCGTGAATATCCCTCGCAGCACCGATACGCCCAGAACCAGTGTCGCCGTTTGCAGCAAGACCCCGCGTGAGGCTTCGGCATCGGCCATCGCCATCACCGATTGCATCTGGTCGATCGCCTGACCCAGCAAGACCGGAATCCATAGTTGCAAGGCCGAAGCCAAAATGGTGGCCAAGATCGCTATCGCCACCTTGCCGGGGGTGTCCAAGGCCATCCGGCTGATCCGCAGGATGGTTTTCAGCCCCGCTGACCAACTGACGGTATCGGTCTGGGCCATGATTTCGACCCTTGGCGCGCCGGGGTCTGTCAGGGCAGGCATTGCAGGCTCCTTGCCGGCGAACTGCGCCGGGGTCGTCGGGAAAAGGGCAGGTGACAGGTTCAGGACTTGCCGAAATGCTCCATGATGGCGGCGGCATACTTGATGCCGCTAATGTATTTATCGATATGGATATTCTCATCCGGGGCATGCAGGTTTGCCCCCGGATTTGCAAATCCGGTCAAGACGCAGGGGATCCACACATGTTTGAGGATCGCCCCTTCGGCGGAAACGCCGTTCACGACGGGAAGTTCCCCGTAGACTTCGGTGGCTGCAGCAATGATCGCCTGGCTGATATCTTCCTTGACGCTGATCTTGTAGGGCGGTTCGGTGCCATCGCGATACTTCACCTCGATATGTCCAAACCCGTGCTTGACGAGATGCGCCTTGAGCTTGGCGATGGCCGCATCCGGCTGAATATTCGGGATCAGCCGGAAATCCAGCTTGGCCCGAGCTTCATTCGGAACAATGGTTTTGGTGCCGGGTCCTGTATAACCGGCGATGATCCCCTGAATGTTGGCGGTGGGTTCATAGGTGCGGGCGCGGATTGCATCGATCCCGTCGCGGCCCAGTGCAAACTGGTCGATCCCCCATTCCTCTTTCATCGCGGCAGTATCCACGCGCGCCGCCTTGTCTTTCAGCTGCGCCTCGTCATCCGGCCCAAGCTGCCAGATACCTTCGTTCCACCCTTCGATCAGGATGTTGCGATCCTTGTCCAGAATGGTGTTCAGCGCCCAGATCAGATCCCAGACCGGGGCTGGCACCAGCGGAAAGTTGAGCGAATGGATATCGGACTTCGCCCCGCGCGCGATCAGTTCGACATAAAGCACCGACTTCAGGCCTAGCGAGACGTCGGGCACATCGGTGCCGGTCTCGATGGACCCGTCCAGACAATGCATTCCATCGGCTTCCAGCAACTCCTTGTTACGCGACGCCCATTCCCCCAGGTTGGGCGAGCCGATTTCCTCTTCGCCCTCGATCAGGAATTTGAGGTTGCACGGCACTTCGCCCCGCACTGCCAGAAAGGCCTTGGCGGCCTTGTTGAAGGCCAGAACGCCCGACTTGTTATCGGTCGCCCCGCGCCCGTAAAGCACCCCGTCAACAATGGCGCCAGACCACGGGCCACCGTGGCTCCATGCCTCAAGCGGTTCGGGGGGCTGCACGTCGTAATGCGAATAGCACAGGATGGTTTTGGCGGGCTTTTTCGCTTGCAGATGGCCGAACACCACCGGCGGCCCGTCGGCCAGTTCGTGAAACTCGGCAGGCAGGCCATCGCGATGCATCATGTCACGGATCAGCGTCGCGCACTCGCGCAGGCCCACATTCTGCGCCGAAATCGACGGCTGCTGGACAAAACTTTGCAGGTCGCGAATGCACTCATCGGCGTTCGCGTCGATCCAGTCATAAATTGCTTGCATGCTCATAGGCTGGTCTCCGGTTGGGAAAGGTCCCATGCGTTAAGGCGCTGTCCCGAAAGATGCGCAGGGCGGCTGGCGGAAAGGCGGGCAAAGGCGGGGGCAAGCCGGATCGGATCCACCCACTTGGCGCGTGCATCAGGTCCGTAGGTAGTCTCCGACATGGGCGTATGCATGAACATGCCGGGGGTGATGGTGACAGAGACAATGCCGTGCCCCGCGCCTTCCATCGCCAGACACTTCGAAAACCCCTCCAAGGCATGCTTTGCAGCGCAATAGGCTGTCTCGTCGACAAAGCCTTCGATACCCGAGCGTGACGAGACAAAAATCAATGTCCCGCCCCGTGCTTTCATCGCAGGCCAGACCGCCTGCGTCAGTTGAAACGCGGCCTGAATGCCCACGTTCATGGTGGCCTGAAAGGTGGCAAGGCTAACCTGCTCGACAGGTTCCACCCGCAGGATCGCCGCGTTATGGATCAACGTATCCACCGGGCCGGTGACAGTGCGCGCAATGGCCCGCGCGGTGTCGGCAGCGTCAGACAGGTCGACCACCGCCCCCACCGCACCGGGGCAGTCGGCAAGCGTCTCGTCCAGCCGCGCGGGGTTCACGTCCATCAGGATCAGCCTGTCACCCAGACCGTGCAAATGCCGCGCGATGGCCGCGCCGAGCCCCTGCCCCGCTCCGGTGATCAGGACGGTCTGGCCATCAGGCATGAACATCCCCCGGCTGCACCCAACGCCGCTCCCGACCCGACAGGCGCACGGCATCCAGCACGCGCTGGTTGGCAAGGCCATCGACAAAGGTCGCCCCGCGTTGCAACGGGCGGCCCGCCTCTATCGCTGCCGCCATCTCGCGCAAGGCCCCGACCACCGAGACATTCCAGATGCCCTTGTTCAGCCCCGGAAGACTGGCGTTCGGATCATCAACCGTGATTTCGCCGAAACTCTGGCCGGATGGGGCAAACCATAGCTTTTCATCGTCATTCGAAAGGGTGATCGTGCCTTTGGAGCCGAACACCTGTGTCTGGTTGCCCATGTTATGCGCGGCGACACCGCTCATGAACACCTGCACGATGGCACCCTTGGCCATCTCCATCGTGAACCAGGCAACGTCATCTGCCGTGGCAGTCCATGCCTCTCCGGTTGCCTTGTCGAGACGGTCCGGAATAACGACCGGCGCCGCCCCTGTGACCCATTCGACCTCGCCAAGCCACCAGCGGACCATATCCACCTGATGGCTGCCATTGGCCCCAAGACGGCCACCCCCCTGATCGGCAAGGCTCCACCAATCACCTTTTGGGCGGCTCGCGGGGTTTGCCCAACTGCTGCCGATATTGCTGATGTTCACATGGCGGATCTCGCCCAGATCGCCTTGGGCGATCATCTCGGCAATGCGGGCACGGTTCGGGTTGAACCGCATCTCATGGTCGATCATGTGCAGCCGGCCAGCCGCCTCGGCTGCATCCAGCATGGCCTTGGCCTCACCCGCGTTCATTGCGGTGGGCTTTTCGCACAGCACATGCGCCCCGCGCGCAAGCGCGGCCAGCGTCTGGGGCGCATGCAGCACCGTGGGGGTGGCGATACACACAAGGTCGAGGTCATGCGCCGCCAGCATGGCTTGCCAGTCGTCATAGGCATTGGGCACGCCATAGGCATCTGCGGCGGCCTTCGCGCTTGACATGCGGCCCGACGCAAGCGCCACGACCTCGGCCCCGTTCACATGCGCCAGCGCAGGCAGGTAGGCGTCACGGGCAAAGCTTGCCCCGATGATTCCGACTTTCATGGTCACTCCCTCAGCGTCTTTCCTTGAGGCGCGGGTCAAGAAAGTCCCGCAGCCAGTCCCCGATGATGTTGAAGCTGAGCACGGTCAGCACGATGGCGAGGCCGGGGAAAATGGCCAGCCACCATTTGTTTGCAATCAGTTGCTCGCGGCTTTCAGCAAGCATGCTGCCCCATGTCGGGACGGATGGTGGCACACCAAGCCCGAGGAAAGACAAGGATGCCTCGGCAAGAATGACGGATGCCACATTGAACGAGGCGATCACCGTCAAAGGAGCCACGATATTCGGCAGGATGGTGCGGAAAATGATGGATGATGTGCTGTCCCCCAAGGCACGCGCCGCCTCGACGAACTCTTTTTCGCGCAGCGAAAGGGTCTGGCCGCGCACGATGCGGGCATAGGTCACCCATTGGCCGATGCCGAGCACCAGGATCAGGTTGATGACCCCCGGCCCCAACACGACAAGAAACATGATGGCGAGCAGGATGAAGGGAAACGCAAGCTGGATGTCGCCGAGCCGCATGATCACATCATCGACCCATCCTCCGAAATAGCCCGACACCAAGCCGGCGACCACGCCGATAGTGCCCCCCACCGCAATCGCGCAGACGCCGACCAGAAGCGATATCCGCGCGCCGTAGAGCAAACGGGAAAACACGTCCCGGCCAAGGGCATCAGATCCGAGCCAGAAGGTTGCGCCGCGGGGGCCCTCTCCCATCGGCTCGGCCAAGCGAAGCATGATGTTCTGGCGGTTCGGGTCCAAGGGCGCGATCATCGGCCCGAAGATGGCGACAATGACCACAACGAGAAGAATGAGCAGGGCCAGAACCGGCCATTTCGCCGCGACCATGCTGCGTCCTGCACGGCGGAGTTCACGCGAGAAGTTCGATCCGCGTTCAGGGGCCAAAGTTGTCAGACCATCCGATGTCACATCAGTCATGTCCGCCTCCTTACAATTTCACGCGCGGGTCAATCTTGGCGTAGACCAGATCGACCAGCAGATTGAGGCTTATGAAGATCAGCGACAGCACGATCACGGCGGCCTGAACCACCGGAATGTCGCGCTGGTTGATCGAGTTGAACACCAAGCGGCCGATGCCCGGATAGCTGAACACCGTCTCGATCACGACGACGCCCCCGAGAAGAAAGCCGAACTCGAGGCCCACCATCGTGACGACCGGCAGCCACGCATTCCGCAGGGCGTGATGCACCACCACGCTGCGCTCTGTCAGCCCCTTGGACCGTGCCGTGCGCACGTAGTCCTGCCCCAGCACTTCGAGCATCGACGAGCGCACAAGGCGGGCGTTGCGTGACAGGGAATAGAACCCGACGGCAATCCCCGGCATGATAAGGTAATACAGCGTTTTCGGCAGGTTGCTGAACGCGGTCGCGACCTCTCCTTGCAGCAGGGGCATCAGGAAGGGGACATGGCCCGAAATCGGAAACCAGCGCAGGTAAAGTCCGAAGAACAGGATCATCATGATCCCCAGCCAGAAGTTCGGGATCGACTGGCCGAACATGGCCATCGTCATGATGCCGCCATCGACAGGCGTTCCGCGATACAGCGCGGCAAAAACGCCGAAGGGGATCGCAAGACCGATGGCAAAGGTGAGCGCAAAGATCGTCAACTCGATCGTTGCGGGCAGAGCGCCAAGCACAATATCCATCGCGGGCTGCCGATAGCTCAGCGAATTTCCGAACTCACCCTGCGCGACATTGCCCAGATAGGTCAGATACTGGATGTGGAGCGGTTTGTCGAAACCTAGCGCCTCTCGCACCATGGCGATTTCTTCTTCGGTCGCACGCTCCGAGACGAACAGATACGTCGGATCGCCCCCGATCTGCAGGGCGACGAAACTGATCAGGGTTACGCCAAAGATCACGATCACGCTTTGCAGCAAGCGACGGGCGATGAACGTCCACATCGGGGCAGTCCTTTGGATATTGAGGAGGAGGAGGGGTGCCGCGCGGGGGCAATGCGCCCGCGCGGCCGGGGGTCAGATCACTTCAGACCCGTGTTGAACAGATAGACCTTTTCGTCAGGCCGGGCGACGAAGTCGACACGCTCACTCACGCCATAGAAATCCGGCTGGAAGTAGAGGTGCAGCCAAGGGCCATCATCGTAGAACACCTGCAACATCTCATCCACGATCTTGCGGGTTTCTTCCGGCGTGGTGGCGGCGGCAATATCGGCCCAGCGGCTGAACCAGCGCTCGTCGTTCCAGTGGGTGTAGTTGGTGCCGGATTCAACCCGGGCGAGGTCGGTCATGTCGTAGAGCGGGCTCCACAACGCACCACCCGAGCCAAGGAAGAACAGCGGCCCGACATTGCGCTCGCGGATCAGCGGCACATAGACCGACGCCCATTCCATCAGGTCAACTTCGACCTTCAGGCCCACGTCTTCCAGATACTGGGCAATCGCCAGCACCACGTTCTGGTCGTTCAGGTAACGACCACGACCCGCCTGAAAGCGGATGGAGAAGCGGGTGCCATCTGCTGCACGCGGCCAGCCAGCCTCATCCAGCAGCTTTTCGGCCATGTCCGGATCATACGGATAAGGCGTGAGCGACTGGTTGGCATTTTGCGGGTTCACGATGCCAGTTGCGCGCACGCATTCGAAATTCAGCAGCTGCTTGCAGATGGTCGGAACGTCGACCGCATATTGCAGCGCACGGCGCACGGCTGGGTCTTGAATGGCATCGCCCCCCGGCATGGCGGCGAATTCTTCCGAAAGGTTGAAACCGACATACATGCGGCGCGTGCCCTGCACCGCCTGAACCTTGGCGTTGCCCGACGCGTTCACAGCATCGATCTGGTCCGGTGCCACGTTGGTGATGATATCGACGTTGCCGGCGATAAGCTCTGCCGAACGGGTGGATGCCTCGGGAATGATCCGCCAGACGATCCTGTCCATCTTGGCAGGCTCACCCACCTTTTCGAGCACCACCTCGGACCCTTTGGCCCAGCTTGCCAGCTTGTATGGGCCAGAGCCAATCGGCGATGAGGCCGCTTGGTCGAGCGACATTGCCTCATAGCTGTCCTTGCAGTGGATGTAGACCTCGGCCAGCAGACCAAAGGCAATCGGGTTCTTGGCCCCCAGGGTGATCTGCACGCGGCGATCATCCAGCGCCTCGGCGGATTGGAAGCCGATGGACGAGAACACGAAACCTGGCGTGTTGCCGGTAAAGGCATTTGCAGGGTCCTTGGCGCGGTTGAAGCTGTAGGCCGCGTCTTCGGCAGTCAGCGCCTCGCCATCATGGCAGGTCAGACCTTCGCGCAAGGTGTAGACGTAATTCAGGCCATCTTCGGAAATCTCGAGATTTTCGGCCAGATCGGGCGAAACCTCTCCATCACCGCTGATGGTGTAAAGCGTGCCGAAAATGTGGCGCGCAATGTTCGCGTTGTCGCGCGACGAGATATTGGCAGGCTCGAAGGTGGTGATATCGGCGCTCAGGCCCACCACGATGGTATCATCGGCCGGCTGCGCAATCGCCGCCGTTGTCGCCAGAAGCAGGCCGGATGCGCCTGCGACAGCAAGATGTCTTAGCCGTGTCATTGTGTCATCCTCTCTGTTGGGGAACTGTTGGAAGTATCGAGGGCGGCCCCGCTCGGCTCCGCAGCCACGGTCGGGGCATTCAAGGTTATTGTTTGGCCGGTGGCGGCTGCGCGGATGCAGGCCTCCACCATGCGGAGCGAATTCAGATGGTCGGTTGCGGGGCAAGGCAGAGGCCCTGCACCGCGCAGATGGGCGGCAAACTCGGCCCAGAGCCCTGCCGCATCATCGATCCACGTCTCGAAATGCGGCAGGTCCACCTGGGTGAGCGTCTTGTCGTCGCGGCGGGCATAGGCCAGATCGCCGAACATATCGCGCTGAACGGCGATGCCTCCCGGGCAATCGCTGCGCCAGTCAAAGCCAAGGTGATCCCAGTTGGCGGCCCAAGTGCCCTGATAGGTCACTTCAAGCCCGCCTTCAAAGCTGATGAGGGCCGCGACATTGGCATCGCCCGCATACATCGACCAGGACGGGTTCCACGTCCGCGCGGCAATCGCCACCGGCTCGCGGCCATAGACAAAACGCATCAGATCAAAGTGATGGATCGACTGTTCCCAGAGCATGGGTTGATCCATCGTCAGCGGGTATTTGTTCAGTCGCGCCTGCCGCCCGTCGCGCCAGCGTTCATAAAGAAAGCGCCCGATTTCCGGCTGGCCAAGCCTGTCATCGGCGAAAAGCGCCTTGAGCGCGCGGGTCACCGGCATGTAGCGAAAGTTCAACCCGACACTCAGCGGCACCCCTGCAGCGGCGGCGCGCGCAGTATGGGCCTGCGCAGCGGCAAAGGTATCGGCAAGCGGCTTTTCCGCGAGGATTGCGAGCCTGGCTGCACAGGCCGCCGCAATCTGTGCTTCGCGACCGCCCGGCGGGGTGATCAGGATAACGGCATCCGCATCCACCCGCTCGGCCACCTCCTCCAGCGCGCGGCCACCGACGGCATCCGGCAGTTCGGCCAGCGCCGCAGCAAGATTGGCGGCATCGGTATCAACCACCCCCACAATCCGGCTGCTCGGATCATTGGCCAGAACACGTCGCCACACACGCGACCGCGCCCCAAGACCGACGAGGATGACGCGCAGGTCTGTCATGCCGCCACCTCTTGCCGGCACAGGGCAGCGATACCTTCTTCCAGCGGTGTCCAGCGGAACCCGCAGAGCGCCGGGATGCTGCTTGCCACCATCGGCGGTTTCGCCCCGGTGGAGGCCACGCGCGACAGGCGCAAGGTGCCGAAATGGCGTGCAATGAGGGCAGCCAACGCGCTGTCATGCAGGATGTGAGTGCTGCCAAAGTGCAGCGGACCGCGCGCCGCAGGCGCTGCGACCAGCGCCGCGATGGCGGGGGCAAGATCGGGGGCAAAGGTCCAGTCCCGACGCGGATCGTCGCTGCGCAGTGGCAACGGCTGTCCGGCGCGCGCGGCAGCGATCATCGCTGCAACCACCGAAACCCGCGCGCGGCTGGGCCGTGACACCTCATCGGGGCCGTAAATATAGCCCAGCCGCAACACATGCACGGCGCAAGAACCGGCAAGCGCAGAGACCGCAAGAAGCTCTCCTGTGCGCTTGGCCGCCGCATATGGGGCAAGACCGGCGGGAAGACACCGATCCGTCAGATCAGGGCATCCCTCGGTGCCGTCGAAGACGCCGCTGGAGGACAGGAACACGAAGGCCCCCGGCGGGCAGAGCGCCGCCATCTGCGTCACTGCAAGCAAGGGCTGGATGTTGCGTGCCAGATGCTCCGCCGGCGTGATGCCCAGAGCCTCGGCATCGGTCGTCAGCGCAGCGGCATGAATAACCAGATCGAAGCGCGGCAAGTCAGGCGCGGCAGTTGACCCCAGATCGACCGAGATCAACTCGCACCCGCACAACCGGTCCGCCGTGTGGCTGTCAAAGCCGATGTCCATTGCCGTGACCTGCCACCCCAAGGCTGCAAACCCTGTCGACAGCGCGCTGCCGACAAAGCCCCCTGCTCCGGTGATCAGAACACGGCTTTCCATCATGCCGGGTCCTGCACGATTTTGGCCGGGTCGAAGTCATTCAGCGCCCGCGTGTGTTCCGACATCAGGGCCACCGCCGCTTCAAGATCCCGCTTTTCGAGGGCGCGGATGATGGGCAGGTGGTTCGCCGCAATATCGACGAGTGGCACCTTGCGGTCGTTACGCAGCGCCATGATCTGGTGAACGCGCATGTAGATGCTGTTCCACGTCTGCAACAGCAGATCGTGATCGGCCAGTCGGATCAGCGTCCGGTGAAACCGCTCGTCCCCCGCCACAAGGCTTTCACGGTCGCCCGCCTCGGCGGCCTCGACCATATCGGCACAGGGGCGATGCAGGGCCTGCACATCCACCCCGCCCGCGATGATGCGGCGCACGGCCAGAACCTCGTACAGCTGGCGCATTTCGAAGGTTTCGGTGACCTCTCGCACGGTCAGCGGCTTTACCCGCTTGCCCTTATAGGCGACGGTTTCCACCAGCCCGTCCGATTCCAGAATCTGGATCGCCTCGCGGATCGGTGCACGGCTGACATTCATCTGATCTGCAAGGGCCGTTTCCACCAGCACGGCACCGGGGCGCATCTTGCCGGTGATGATGGCACGCCGCAGACGGTCTGCGATCTGCACCTTGAGCGGAGTCTGCTCGATGGGCGACAGGTCGGGCGCGGACATATCCAGCGCTTGGGCCATTTGGCCGGAAATCGGATCAGACACTTGCACTCTCTCCATAGCTACGTGCGGCGACGGCGGCTACCGCGACGGAATGATCTTGGCCCACCGCCACGAGGGGCGGGCGCACTCGGGCATAGGCATCATCCTTCATGCGCCTTGCAACGATGGCCTTTACGCCGGGAATCAGCGGCAGCTTTTCGCACAGACCCCGAATGGCCGCGGCATCGGCAAGCAAGGCGGCCTCATCCGGCGTTCCAAGCCCGCGGATCAGCGCCGCGATGCCATGCGCGTTGATATTCGCACTGGCGCTGATGCACCCCGCGCCCCCTGCCGCAACATTGCGCACCAAAAGCGCCTCGGATGCAGAATAGGTTTCGATCTCGGGGAAGGCCGCGATGATGGCAGCGGTGTTGTCCCAATTGCCCGAACTGTCCTTGAGCCCTGCGACAACTCCGGGAAACGCATCCATCAGCCGTCCGATGAGTTCAACGGTGATCGGCACGCCGGACATTTGCGGAATGTGGTACAGAAACAGGCGCAGCCCCGGCCCGACGGCTTCTATCACCCGCGCATAGGCCGCGAAAACACCCTCTTCTGACAGAGGTTTGTAGAAGAACGGCGGCAGGGTCAGGGTTCCGCGCGCCCCCAAAGAGACGGCATGTCTGGTCAGACGGATGGTGTCGGGCAGCGCGGCGCAACCCGTACCGGGGATCAGGCAGCCCGGATCGATTCCCGCCTCTACCAGCGCTTCCAGCGCCATGATGCGCTCTTCCACGCTCATCGAGGTTGCCTCGGACGTGGTCCCAAACGGCGCAAGTCCGTCGGCGCCATCGTCCAGCATCCGCTGCGCGACCGCTTGCAACCGAGGCACGTCCACCGACAGGTCTTGCGCAAAGGGCGTGATAAGCGGAACAAACAGGCGAGGTGTGTGGGTCATGCAGAATGTCCGTTTCTGGTAAGACGCGGCCCTTGGTTCGCCGCAGGTGCAAGGGTAAGGGGCGGGATGGGCAGAAACACATCATCCTGATCCGCGCCCCGTGACATAAGCACGGCAAAGCTGCCCGCCCGGTCCAGAACCATCATCCCGGCGTGCCAGACATCGCGGCGATAGATGACCCCGATCGACCCCGGCACTTCGAAGCAGCAGGCTTGCGCCACGTCAGGAGAGCCATCTGGCGACGAGGGCATGACAACCACCAGATACCGTGAGACATCCACCGGCAGAAATACCTGTGCGGAATGCGGATGCCGTTCGACCTGTGCCAGAGCAAGCGGCAGACTGGAGGCCGCGACATGGTTCAGGTGGAACTGCAGTGCCAGCCCGTCGATCGCAGGCAGCCAATCGCTGAACATGCGGCGCTCTCCTGCGACCTCGGGCTTCTCGACCAAGGTGCCGAACGGCAAGAAGGATGCGGCATCTGCTGGCTGCGGGCTGAGGATCATGCGGCGACCTCTGCCGTCGGCGGCGGAACATGGGCGCGCCAGTGGCGGGCAAGATCATTACGCCGGCAAATCCATGCCTCCTTATGATCTTTCACATGGTCGATGAACATGCGCAGGCCCGCCAGACGCCCCGGATGACCCAGAATACGCGTGTGCATGCCCACCGACATCATGCGCGGGTGCAGATGGGCTTCGGCAGCGAAGCCTTCGAAACTGTCGATAAGGAATTCGCCAAAGGCGCGGCCCGTCACCATCGGCCCGCCGACCAGCTTGGCATCATTGGTGACAAGCGAATACGGGATCACAAGATGCGGGCGACCCCCGACCGAGCACCAGTATGGGAGATCATCGTTATAGGCGTCGCTATCATAGCTGTAACCGCCATGTTCCACGACCAGCCGACGGGTGGCGTTCGAAGGCCCGTAGCGGCAATAGAAGCCCTCGGGGGAACGTCCGACCAGACGCTTGATCACCTCATAGCCGCGCGCGATGTGATCGCGTTCGGTCGCTTCATCCAGAAGGTAGTGTTCAACCCAGCGCCAGCCGTGGCAAACGATGTCCCAATCCGTTTCGCGGATGGCCTGCGTCACCTCTGGATGACGCTCCAGCGCCAAGGCAGAGGCAAACACCGTCATGGGCAGCCCCGCTTCGCGAAACAGACGGTAAAGCCGCCAGAACCCGACGCGGCTGCCATATTCAAACATGCTCTCGGCGGCCAGATCGCGCTGGCCCACCGGCACGCGGGGGGCAGAAACTTCGGTCAGCACGGTGTCGGATTTCCCGTCGCCGTCCCCGATCGAATATTCCGACCCTTCTTCATAGTTCAGAACAAAGTTGACCGCGACCCGCCCGCCATTTGGCCAGGAGATGTCGGGCGATGCGGAGCTGTAGCCCACAAGGTCGCGCACATGATCCATCCGGGTCAGTCCCTCGTTCCTTCGACCTTGCAGAAGAAGCAGCACCAATCGCCGGTCGTCACGTTCGGCAGGGCGCGGAGGCCGAAGAACATGCCATCGGCGGGCGCGGTAATCTCACCCAGTTCGTCGCCAAAGATGCTCTTGATCCGCGCGATCCGGTCGCCCTTCTTCATCATGGTCAGGAACTTCACGCCCGGTTCGGGCACAAAGATGCCAGATGCAGGCGCAAGCAATGCCTCTTGCTGGCCCTTGTAACGCGGCGACGGGTATTCGGCCTGCCCCGGATACATCTTGTAATGGCGCAGGATGTTCAGGATCGAATTGGCAAGCTCGCGCCCGATGCGGGCAAAGGCCTCGGGCGAGGTGGCCGAACGTCCGCCCAACTCGACCGTGATGCCCACCTTGCCCAACTTCTTCAGGTAAGCCATCGGGCTGCCCGTCGGGTTGAAGTTCGACATGATGCAACCCCAGCCCGGCCCCATCGCGGTGCCAAGCTCCACGCTTTCGGGCGACTCGTCGATGAACATCGACTTGTCTAGGAAGGAATGGGCGCCCCCCGAGTGGATCGAGATCTCGAAATCCGCCACCGGCCCCATTGCTGCGGCATGGGCTGCGGCCACACGTTCGGACAGATAACCGTTCTCGCGCCCCGGATAGATGCGGTTCATGTCATAGCTGAAGGTATCGGCGGGATTGCCGCGCTGCGCCGCCTCGAACGCGGGCACATTCACCACCGGGCACATCACCAGCGTGCCGGAAAGCTGCGCCGGATCGACCTCGCGCAGGGCGATCTGGCAGGCCAGCGGGCCTTCGGGTTCGTCGCCGTGGATTGCCCCGTTGACCCAGAACACCGGACCGGCATTCACGCCGTTCACAATCACCACCGGAATATCCAGCGCGGTTCCACCGGCAAGAGTGGTGACAGGGATGACACCGCGCGCGACGCTGCCGGGTTCTGCCGAGGCGGTGCCGACGGTTATGGTCTTGCCGCTCATCTCAGATCCCCTTGAACGCTTCGTATTCTTTGAGTTGCTCGGGCGTATAGACCTGCATGAACTCGATCTCGATGCCGCCCGCGTCATTGTCGAGGAACGCAACCCAGCCTTCAGGGTGCGGGTGCGAGCCATACTTCTGGCAAGCCTGACAGATTCGCAGGCTGGCGCCTTTGGCCTGTGCATGCGCCAAGGCTTCGTCGATGTTGTTCACCTCATAGCAGATGTGGTGCAGGCCCTCATGGCCACGTTCATCGATCCACTTGGCAAAGCGGCCTTCCGGGTCCAGCGACTCACAAAGTTGGTATTCGATGCCGCCAAGGTTGAAGAGCGCGACCTTGTTCTTCGACTTTGGAAAGATGGTGATTTCCGTGTCGGCAGGCACGTCCAGAAACCGCGCATAGGTTTCCAGCGCCTTTTCCGCATCGCGCACGCCAAAGGCCATGTGCTTGATGCCGATCACATTCGGGTTGTCGGTTTTCATCTTTTCCTCCTTCAGGCGGCGCGGGTTTCGGCGCGGATGGTGTCTACCACCGCTTTCATACGGGTCAGCGCCTCGCGGATGCGGGCAACGGGCTGGGTCAGCGACATGCGCACGAAATCATCCGTGTAATCGCCGTAGATGCCGCCCGGATACATCAGCACCTGGCCTTCGCGCAGCAGACGCTCGCAAAACAGCGTGGCTCCGATCCCGGTTTTCGACACATCGGCGTAAACGTAGAACGCCCCCTGCGGCTCGGCATAGGGAATGCCCAGCTCGGTCAGGCCGGCGCACAGCACGCGGCGACGCTCGTCATAGATGGCGCGCATGTCTTCCACACAGTCCTGCGGGCCGGTCAGGGCTGCCAGAGCCGCGTGCTGGCTGACAGAAGCCGTCGAGATGGCGAAGGCATGGTTGATCTCGGCCAGAGCCGGAATCAGATCGGGCGGGCCTGCGAAATAGCCGATCCGCCATCCCGTCATGGCATAGGCCTTTGACATGCCCGACAGGGTGATCGTGCGTTCAAACATCCCCGGCAGCGCAGCCACCGGCTGCACCGTGTGGTTGCCATAGGTCAGGCGGGAGTAGATCTCGTCTGAAATCACGATCAGGTCGTGCTCTTTCGCCACCTCGGCAATCCGCGCCACCTCGGCGGGCGGGGTCACCGTGCCGGTCGGATTGTTGGGGTTAATCAGCACAAGGATCTTTGACCGCGGCGTGATATGCGCCCGCACCATCTCGGCGGTGACGCAAAAGTTCGTCTCCATCGAGGTGCGGATATGAACCGTTTCGGCCCCTGCCATCTCGGCCGCCTGATGGTAGGGGTTATACCCCGGACACGGCACCATAATCTCGTCGCCGGGGTTCAACAGCGCCAAGGCGATCACAAACATCGCGTGCTGCCCGCCGGGCGTCACCACGATGTTTTCCGGCTCATAGCGCGCCCCGCCATAGGCCGCTATGTTGTCGGCAATCGCGCGGCGCAGCGCGGGCATCCCGAGCGGGTGCATGTAATGCGTGGCCCCATTGGCCAGCGCCTCCTGCCCCGCCTTGATGATATGCGCGGGCGTGTCCAGATCCGGGTCGCCGCGACCGAGCTTGATGACATCGGGCAGACCTTCGGCGATGTCCGTCATCCGGGTCACAAGATGCGCGTCCTTGAGCTTGACGCGGGTGGCAAGGCGGCTGGTGGCTTCGGTCATCGGATCATATCCCGTAGATTTCAGAATACTTGGCGGTCAGGTGCGCGATGTAGGGGGCCGGGTCCAGCGCGCGCCCGGTTGCCTTTTCCAGCAACTGGTTGCGGCTGTAGCGGCGACCGTGGCGATGCACATGCTCGGTCATCCATTCGCGCAGCGGCACGTAATTGGCCGAAGCCATGCCTTCGGCGACGGCGGCATCCTTGGTGGCCACTTCAAACAACTGGCCCGCCATCACGTTGCCGATGGTGTAATTGCAGAAGGTCCCGATCTGACCCGAAGACCAGTGCACATCCTGCAATACGCCCAGACGGTTGTTGGGCACATCGAGGCCAAGGTATTCCTTGATCTTGGCATTCCACGCCTCGGGCAGATCGGCGACCTTCAGGCTGCCATCAATCAACGCCGCTTCGATGTCGACGCGCAGCATGATGTGGAAATCATAGGTTAGTTCGTCCGCTTCCACACGAATGAAACCGGGGGCCACACGGTTGACCGCGCGCCAGAAAGTTTCGGCATCAATATCGGAAAGCTGATCGGGAAAAGTCGCCTGCGCCTCGGCAAAGTTCAGTTCCCAGAACTCGCGGCTGCGGCCTACGTGGTTCTCGAACAGGCGCGACTGGCTTTCGTGCGCGCCAAAGCTGACGCCCCCCACCGCATAGAGCCCGACCAGATCCGTGGCCAGAGGGGTGCGGGTAAAGGCCGGATCGCAATACTGTTCATACAGCGCATGGCCCGCTTCGTGCAGCGACCCGAAGAGGCAGGCGGGCATCCAGTCTTCCACCACGCGGGTGGTGATGCGCACGTCGTTGCGGGTGAATGAAACCTCAAACGGATGCACGGTGGTATCCAGCCGCCCGCGGTTCAGATCATACCCCACGCGCTCGGCCATCTTGAGGCCGAAGGCAAGTTGCTGGTCCTTGGGGAACGGGCGCTGGAGGAAATCAAACCGCGGCCCTTCCTTTTCCGCAATCGCCCGCAAAAGAGGCAACATGCCCTCGCGCAGGGTGGCAAAAAGCGTCTTGAGCGAAGCCACCGTTTCGCCTGGCTCGAAGCGATGCATCAGCGCATCATAGGGATGTGCAGAATAACCGATATGCTCTGCCATTTCACGGTTAAGCGAGACAGTTTCCTCGAGAACCGGCGCGAAAGACATGAAATCATCATCGGCACGCGCCCGCGCCCAGATATCTTGCCCGATCGACCCCGTCTCGGCCCGTCGGCGCACCAGATCGGCCGGAATCCGCAGGTGGTAATCAATCGCTTCCCGCGTTTGCGCACAAATTGTGCGCTCGACACTGTCTGCGGGCAGGCCGGAAACCTCTGCCTCGGCCTTATCGAGCAAGCTGCGGGTTTCATCGGCAACAAGATGGTCACGCGCCAACACCGAAAGGGTTGCCAATTGCTTGGCGCGCGTCTCTGCACCGCCCGGCGGCATCATCGTGCGGGCATCCCAGCCAAGGATAGATTTGGCATTCAGGATGTCATTGACCTGACCCATACGTTCAGCAAACGCGGCGTAACCCATTCAACCTGCTTTCGTTCTTGCTCGGGAACCGCTGTTCGAAGTTCCTTCGCCCTCTGGTAAATTGTATGTTGTCGACAATCGACAAAGCTACTATCGTTTGAGTCGTCCGAGGTTGTCAAGAAAACATTCCTGGCCCCGGACCAGAGAAAATTCCGGGGAGCCGCATGACCGAGAGCCTGGTTTGGAACGTTGATGATCTGGTAGAAATGGCGGTGACCGGGCAGGTCAGCCAGCCCACGATCCGGCAAGGGGCCTATTTGCACTGGCCCGATGGACGCGCCGCGACTTTGCCCGGAATGTCCGGCATTGCATATAATGCGCGCGTGGGGGACAGGGCGTTTGGCTGGGCGGGCGATCACGTCGAACCCGGCGTCTCCATCGCCAACAGCGACGAGAAAGCCGACTTCGCGCTGCATTATCTGACCTGCATCGGCAATGAGGCCGAGGTGATGACAGGCCTTGCGCGCGGGGCCAAGGGTATCGTTACCGGCGAGCACGCCCGCATCCTTGTCGACTTCGCGCCCGAGGTGCTGGAAGACCTGATGATCGGTGATACCATCCAGATTCGCGCCAAGGGGCGTGGCATCCGGCTGGCAGACCACCGCGCGCTTGAATTCAAGAAAACCAGCCCCGCGCTGGCCCGCGCCTATGGCCTGCGCGAGGAAAACGGCCAGATCATCTGCCCTGTGGCGATGGAACTGCCAGCCCGCATCATGGGATCGGGAGCAGAGCTGAATGCGGAATATGTCGATCAGGATCTGATGTCGGGGGATCGGGCCTTGATGGCCGATTTGGGCATCGACCAGATGAAACTGGGCGACCTGATTGCCATTCGCGATGTCGACCACCGCTTTGGCCGATCATTCCGGCCGGGTTGGGTGGCAATCTGCCTCTGCATCCACGGCGACTCCATCATGACCGGCCACGGCCCCGGCATCCTGACCCTGATCACCGGGCCAGCGGAGAGCCTTGGCTTCACCGTCGACCCTGCCGCCAACATCGCGCACTCGCTGAACATCCGGAGCCTGACATGACCGCGCCACTTGCCACAAATGCCGCCGATCTGGTTGCCGTGTCTGTAGCCGGTTCCATCGCGCACCCCGGCTTTCCGGGCCTTCCCGCCGAGCCCTATCGCCTTGCGTCTGACGGAACGGCATTCCTGCTGCCGACCTATGGCGGCATCATCTATAACGTCAGTGTCGGTGACCGTGCCTTTGGCTGGGCGGCAGATTGCATCCACCCCGGCGTGTCGATCAAACAGCCCGAAGACACCCGTAACCGGGGCCTGAACGTCTATGCCTGCATCGGCAACCGCGCAAAGGTGATGACCGGGCAAGCGGCCGGCACCGTCGGCGTGGTCACAGGCAAGTCGGGCCGCTTCTCGGAACAAGTCATCATCCATTTCCCGAAAGACGCGCGCGCGAAGATGGCGGTGGGCGACCAGATCATCATCCGCTCCGAAGGCATGGGCATGACGCTCACCGACCACCCCGAAGTGATGCTCAAGGGCATCGCGCCGAATCTGCTGGCGCTTCTCCCGAACCGCCGCGAGGGCGCGCGCATCGACTTCGGCGTGACGGCCACCATTCCTGCCCATCTGGTCGGCGCGGGTCTGGGGCTAACATCCGAGGGCGGGAGCATCCACATGCAATCGACCGACCGTGCGCAACTGGCCGAACGCGGGCTGGACAAACTGCGGCTTGGCGATCTGGTGGCGCTGGAAGACACCGACAGCCGCTATAACCACGGTTACCTGCGCGGCGCGCACGCCATTGGCGTGGTCTGCGCCACCGATGGCCCGCGTGCCGGATATGGCCCCGGCATCTGCCTATTGATGACAGCCCCCGCTGGCCAGTTGGGCAGTTTCATCACCCCGGACGCAAACATCGCCGACCTGCTGGCTGTGGAGGCCTGAGATGATCAAGATGACATCCGTCACCCGCGACAGTCTGCACGCCTTCATGGTCGCAGGTTTCCGCGCCCTCGGCCTGCCCGAGGAAGATGCAGGCATCTTTGCCGATGCGCTCATCTTTTCCGAACTTCGCTTTCACCCCGGTCATGGCCAAGGCGTCCGCCGCCTGCGCCGCTATCAGGAACGGATCGCGGCGGGGTTGGTGAACGTATCCGCACCCTGGGAAGTGGTGAAGGAAAGCCCCGCGCTGGCCCTTGTCGATGCGCACAATGGTATCGGCACTGTGGCGGCGGCCCGGGCGATGCGGCTGGCCATCCAGAAGGCCAAGGTCTGCGGCATCGGTCAGGTGATCGTGCGCAATTCCACCCATTACGGCAGCAGCGCCGTCCATGCGGTTCAGGCCGCCGAGGCTGGCTGCATCGGCACATCCTTTACCAACGCAGGGCCGGAAATGGCGCCTTGGGGCGGGCGCGAAGGTGCGGTCGGCACCAACCCTTGGGGTATTGCCGCACCCACCGGCCTTGGCTTTCCAGTCGTGCTCGACATCGCGCTGACCACGGCGGGCAAAGGGATGATGCAATGGCACGCGCGTGAGGGCAAACCGATGCCGCTGGATTGGGCGCTGACGCCCGACGGCGCCGAAACCGATGACCCGAATGCCGCGATGGCAGGCGCCTTGCTGGGGATCGGCACCTACAAGGGCTATGGCCTTGCCTTCATGACCGATGTTCTGACCGGCGTGATCGGTGGCGGCGGCTATGGCCTGACCCCTTATGCCGACCAGGCCAAGCTCGATGTCAGCCACACCCTGACCGCGATCGACATCGAATGGTTCATGCCGCTGGACGAATTCCGCGCCCGCATGGACGACTTTGCCGGCATGGTCAAATCCCGCGCCCTGCGCCCAGGCTTCAGCGAAATCTTGCTGCCGGGCGAGCAAGAGGCGCGCCGCGTTGCCCGCAAATCCGCCGCAGGCGTGCCGCTGGACGACGAGGTGCTGGCCGATCTGCGCAATCTGGGCCGCGAGCTGGGGATCGCCGCCGAGATCGAGACCGTCGGGCCCTATCGGGACTCTGTCCTATGAAGCCGCTTCCTCCCGCCTTTCGCGACACGGTCCGGGACCGGCTGCGCGCAAGGGCAGCGGCATCGGGGCTCGACGGTCTCTTGATCCTTGCGCCGGGCAATCTGGCCTATGCAACGGGCTGGATGTTTTCGGTGAACGAACGGCCGATGGGCCTTTGGTTGCCGGTGGCGGGTGATCCGGTCCTGATGGTGCCGCATCTGGAACTGGAAAACGCGCTGTCCGTCGCCGGTGTCACTGTCGCCACATATCCGGAGTTTCCGGGCGATGTGCCGCCCGTGCTGTGGATGCTGGGCCAGACCCGCGCGCGCCGCATCGGCGTCGACGCGCTAGAGGCGCGCTTGCTGACCGCCGCACAACAGATCGCGCAAATCGATCTGACCGATCATGTGCTTCCCGAACGCGCCGTGAAGCACCCCGCCGAGCTCGACCTGATCCGCGAAGCCGCGCGCTATGCCGATATGGTGCTGACCCGCCTGCTGGCCGCGGGCGGCGACATCATCGGCGCGGGCGGCACAGAACTCGACCTGATGGCCGATGCCACCGGCCACGCCCGCGCGGCCTTGGCCGCCCGGCATGGGGCGGCCTTTCAGGGCACCAAGATGGGCATCACCGCATCGGTCCATTCCGGCCCCCGTGCGGCACTGCCGCATGGCACCGTGCTGGCCCGCCGCCCGCAAAAGGGCGAGCCGATCATCGCGGGCATCGGCTGTTCATTGGGCGGGTATCACGCCGAAAGCGGGGTGACGCTGGTCTATGGCGACATCACCTCGGAACAGGCCCGCGTGATGGCCGCGATGGATGCCGCGAACGCCGCGACGGTTGACGCACTGACGCGCCGGCTGCCTTGCTCCGCTGTGAATGAGGCAGCGCTTGCCCCCATCCGCGCTGCGGGGTTTGGCGATGCGATCCGCCACCGCATCGGGCATGGGATGGGTGTCGAGGGGCACGAGGCCCCTTGGCTTTCCCCCGGCGATGCCACCCCCGCTGCCCCCGGCATGGTGTTTTCCTGCGAGCCGGGCATCTACCGCCCCGAACTCGACGGCTGGCGCTGCATCGAAACGCTGATCGTCACCGACACCGGCTGTGAAACGGCAAGCCGCTTCCAGTCCGACCACCCCGCACACACCCGTATCATCCCCGCCTGAGGAGCCTTTGACATGCCTGAACCCGCAGCCTGGCGCTATCAGAAGATCACCAAACCGATGTTCGACATCTCCGCGGAAGACCGCATTCTGGCCGGGCGCGTCCTGACCATGGCGGGCGACGTGATCGAGGATGGTTTCGTGCAGATCGGTGGCGGCAAGATCCTTGCCGTCGGCCCCCGCGCCGAAATGCCAAAGGGCGACGTGACCGAAACAGGCGGCACCATCATGCCGGGCATGATCAACAGCCACGCGCACCTGAACTGGGACGGCATCCATGATCTGGCCCGCCAGTCGATGGACGACCCCAAACCGATGAGCGCCTTCAAGGCGGCGGGCAACATGCTCAAATCCCTGCGCGCGGGCATCACCATGGTGCGCGATCTCGGTTTCCATGACATGAACCTATACTCCAAGCAGGCGGTCGAGCAGGGCATCTTCCCCGGCCCCCGTCTGAAGGTGTGCGGCGCTGCCATCATCCAGACGGGCGGGCACACCTATTGGGTGTGCCGCGAGGCTTCCGGCCCCGACGAGATGCGCCGCGCGGTGCGCGAACAGGTCAAGGGCGGCGCCGACCTCATCAAGATCATGGCCTGCCATGACACGCTGGAATTCACCGATGCCGAACTGGAAGCGGTGGTCGACGAGGCCCACCGCAACCGCCTGCCCGTCACCGCGCATGCCACCTATGATGCCTGCATCAACCGCGTGGCGAAATTCGGGGTGGATTGCATCGAACACGGCGGCAGCATGTCGGATGAAACCATTGCCCTGCTGCTGGAGAAGAAGCTTCCCATCGTCACCACCTTTGCGCCGCTGGTCCAGCAAAGCCAGCCCGAGATTGCCCGCAAGTTCGGCATCCCCGAGTGGAAGATCGAAGAGCGCATCAAGGCAGTTGCCGACCCGTCGCGCTATGCGGGCCTGAAGAAGGCGGCCGAGGCGGGCGTGCCGATCGTATTCGGCACCGACGCTGGCAGCCCTGCGGTCGAACATGATGTGGTCGCCCCCGAACTCGCGCATATGGTCAAGGTCGGCGTCTGCCCCGACAACATCGATGCCCTGCACTCCATCACCATCCGCGCCGCCCGCCTGTCGAAGATGGATCACCTGATCGGAACGCTCGAGGCCGGCAAGGCCGCAGACCTGATCGTGGTGGACGGCAACCCCGATCAAGACCTATTCGCGCTGGAACGTGTGCGCACCACCTATGTCGCTGGAAAGAGGATGCACGGATGAGCCTGCTTGTTGAACGACTGGCCCCCCGGATCACCGAAGAAGACGGGTCTTTCCGCACCAAGATGCTGGGCATCGCGTCGGGCCTGACCAATGTGATCGCGATGGGGCGCGGCGACCCCGATTTCCACACGCCCGCGCATATTGTCGATGCCGCCAAGGCCGCGCTCGATGCCAACCAGCACCATTACACCGGCCCCACCGGCCTGCCCGCCCTGCGTCAGGCCATCGTGGCCGATCTGAACGGCACCTACGGGCTGGATTACGAGGCCGACGAAATCGTGGTGACGGCAGGTGTGCAGGAATCCATCATGCTGACCATGCTGGGGCTCGTGGCGCCGGGGGATGAGGTTCTGATCACCTCTCCGCGTTTTACCACCTATGACACGGCGGTGCATCTGTGTGGCGGTGTCCCCGTGCCGGTTCCGACCTATGAAAAAGACGACTTCGCGCTGGACGTGGCCGAGATCGAGGCCCGCATCACGCCGCGCACCCGCATGTTCGTGCTCGTCACCCCCAACAATCCAACCGGCGCGGTCACCCCGCCCGACATGATCCGCAAGATCGCCGATCTGGCGATCAAGCATGATCTGATCATCGTGTCGGATGAAATCTATGCCCGCATGATCTATGCGCCAAACGAGCATCTTTCCATCGCCACCTTGCCGGGGATGAAAGAGCGCACGATCACGCTGAACGGCTTTTCCAAGACCTATGCGATGACCGGCTGGCGCGTGGGCTACTTGGCCGCGCCCAAGGATTTCGTGGTCAAGATGACCGAAACCCGCCATTCGCTGTCGATCAACACCTGCACCGTCAGCCAGTTCGCGGCCCTTGCCGCGCTGACTGGCCCACAGGAGCCGATCAACGAAATGCTGGCCGAGTATCAGGAACGCCGTGACTGGCTGATGCCCGCGCTGACCGAAGCAGGCTTCACTTACGGCCATCCTGGCGGGGCCTTCTACATCTACGTCAACATCTCCTCCACCGGCATGAACGCGCCCGAGTTCTGCGAGCAATTGCTGCGGGAAACCGGTGTGATGGTGTTCCCCGGCGCGCTGTTTGGCGACGAGAACCCCTATTTCATCCGCATCGGCTATCTGCAGCCGCTTCCGGTCATCAAGGAGGCAATGGCCCGCATCAGCGCCTTTGTGCAAAAGCGGAAGGATGCGGCATGACCCCGAACCCGTCCGAAAAATTCGTCGGCATCCAGATCAGCCCGATTTCCTTTATCGATGAAGGCGTCGACACGGTTCTGGACACGCTTCAGAACCGCGTGGGCGTCAATGTGCTGATGCTTGGCACCGTGTCCTGGCTGGGCCTGAAGTCAGGCCGCTCGATCAGCCATGCGCTGGATGGCTGGCCCGATCATGGGGTGCCGGAACCCTACCAGATGCGGGGCGGCGCCTATTTCGACCCCGATCCGCGCTATTACCGCGACACCTTCATGGCAGATTACCGCAGCCGCGATCCCGAGTTTGCGGGCAAGGACATCCTGAAGATGGTTCTCCCCGACGCCCACGAGCGCGGCATGAAGGTCTATGTCGAGTTGATGGAGCCGTTCTTCAAATATGCGGGTCACGGATCTGCGGCAGCCGTGGAAATCCCCACCCTGCCACAAGCGATGGACATCGACATTTTCGGGCGACTGGGCGGCGAGCCGTCTACCTCGCACCCCGGCTACCGGTCGTGGATTCACTCCATGATCGAAGATCAGGTCCGCAACCATGATCTTGACGGCTTCATGTGGTGCAATGAGCGCAATTCGCCGCTCGATACGCTCATCCAGGGCGGCGCGCCGGGGGACTTCTCGGCCGCCTCCCGTGCCGAGGCAGAGTCGCGGGGCGTCAATGTCGAGGCCTGCCGTCAGGCGCTGCTGCGGCTCTACGATTTCATGCAAGAAGCGGCAGCGGGCAAGGCCTTTGCCGATGGCAGCCTGATCACCTTCCTCCGCGTGCTGCTGGAGAATCCCGAAGCGCTGATCTGGGAAAGGTTCTGGCTGGAGCGCAACAAGGATCTGGACCGCGAGCTTTATGGTCTGGTCAAATGGTGCAAGCCGAACCTGCCTTTCGGCCTGAACATCTGGAACCGCAACCACTTCAACCTGATCCGCCGCGCGCAATGGCCCTGGGCCGAACAGACCCGCTATGCCGATTTCGTCAAGCCGATCACCTATCAGCATCAGGCGGGCGAGGTCTGGGCCAAGGAGTTGTCGTTCTTCCGCAAGACGGTGCTGCGCGATTTCGCGCCAGCCGAGGCGACAACCGCCCTGTTCCGCATCCTTGGGCTGAAGGAAGCGCCCTTCGATCAGATCGTTGGCGCGGGGATGGACCCGGATACCTATGTCTTTGGCCAGTGCGAAGATGCGCTGCGCGGCGTCGAAGGAAAGGCCAAGGTCTATATGGGCATCGGCGTGGACGCGCCGCGATCACGTCCCGACACCGCCAAGATGACCACCGATATCGCCTATCGCTCGGTCCACGCAACCTATCGGGCGGGCGGGCATGGCATCGTGCTGTCACCCAATTATGCCTCCATGCACCTGACGCATCTGGATGGTGTGGCACAGGCCCTGACGGAGCTGGGTCTGAAATGACCGACAGCGTCATCATCTCGGGCGGCACTGTGCTGTCGCCCGACGGGCCGGTGGCGGGGAGCGTGCTGGTCAAACATGGCCAGATCGCTGCACTCCTTTCCCCCGGCGAAACGGCAGAAGCTGCCCGCCAGATCGATGCCAGCGGATTGATGGTGCTGCCCGGCGCGATCGACATTCACTGCCACATACGTGCGCCGGCCTATCCGCAACGCGGCACCGTAGCCTCGGAGACCGCAGCCTGCGCCAAGGGCGGCATCACGACCGTTTTCGAAATGCCGATCACCGATCCGTGCTGTAATGCGCCAGACCGCGTGGCCCTGCGTCGGGACCACTTTTCCCAGAGCGCACACATCGACTTTGGCCTATACGCCGCTCCGGTCGAACTGACCGAAGCCGCCTTTGATGCCTTGGCCGCATCGGGGATTGTCGCGCTCAAGATATTCACCACCCCTGCGCCTGTGGGCCGCGAGCATGAATTTGCCGGGCTTGCATGGCCCCACGCCGCCGATCAGCTGCGCGTGCTGCAACTGGCTGCGCGGATCGGCCTGCCCGTCGTGGTGCATGCCGAACATGCAGGCCTGCTGGCGCAGGCGGAGTCGGCCGCGGCCTTGCTTGATCCCGCAGATGCCGCAACGCATAACGCCGCCCGCCCCCCTCTGGCCGAGGCGCTTGCCGTGGCACAACTGCTGACCATGAACATCACCGCAGGGGCAAAGCTGCACATCGCCCATGTCACCAGCGCGGATACGGTAGAGGTTCTGCGCCGCTTTGCAGGCAGTTCCGATTTCAGCGCCGAAACCTGTCCGCATTATCTGACCTATACCGCCGATGACGTTGCCCGTGCTGGCGTCTGCGCCAAGATCAACCCGCCGATCCGACAGGCCGCCGATCGCGCGGCGCTCTGGGACGCCCTGAGCGATGGCACCATTGGCCATGTCACGACCGACCATGCCGCCTTCTCGGCCGCCGAAAAGGCCGCGCACGAAGGCAACTTCCTGACCGCGCCGCCCGGTCATCCGGGAACCGAGGTGCTGCTGCCCACCCTGCTCGATGCCGTAGCCTTGGGCAGATTGACGATTGGGCAGGCAATGCGGCTCGTTTCGGGGGCCGCCGCGCAGCGCTTCGCCTTGCCAGGCAAAGGCAAGCTTGCGCCGGGTGCTGACGCCGATATCGTTCTTGTGGACATGGCGGACGAAACCCATGTCACAGAGGGCGGTTTGCTGACGGCTGCCCGCTCTGTCGCACGCCTTAGCCACGGCGCCCGCTTTCGGGGTGCTGTGGTGCACACCCTGCTGGCCGGGCAGACCGTTTGGAATGGCAGCCTGACGGGCGCCCAAGGCCTTGGCCGATTTATCACCCCCCACCATCAGGAGACCGCAGGATGACAGACAGGGCCGCACCGCTTCTGGAAGTGACCGACCTGCAGACAACCTTTTCGCTGGGTCGCAAGATTGATGTCGTCGCCGTTGACGGGGTCAGCTTTACCGTGAACGCGGGCGAGACGCTTGCCATCGTCGGGGAAAGCGGTTCGGGAAAATCGGTTACCAGCCTGTCGATCATGCGGCTGTTGCCCGCGGGGGTTGGCCGCATCTCGCGCGGGTCAATCAAGCTGCGCGGCCGCGAACTCACCACCTTGTCCGAAGCCGAAATGCGCGGTGTGCGTGGCAAGGACATTGGCATGATTTTTCAGGAACCGATGACAAGCCTGAACCCGGTGCACACCATCGGGCATCAGATCGCCGAAGTGCCGATCCGCCATGAAGGGCTGAACCGCAAACAGGCGCATGAACGTGCGATTGACTTGCTGGCGCTGGTGGGGATTCCCGAGCCGCGCCGCCGCGCCGACAATTACCCGCACGAAATGTCGGGCGGCATGCGCCAGCGTGCGATGATCGCAATGGCGCTGGCCTGCCAGCCCAGCCTTCTGATCGCGGACGAACCTACCACAGCACTTGACGTGACCATTCAGGCGCAAATCCTCGAACTGATGCAGGAATTGCAGCAGAAACTTGGCATGGCGATGGTGTTTATCACCCATGACCTTGGCGTGGTGGCAGAGTTGGCCAACCGTGTCGTCGTCATGTATGCCAGCCAGGTTGTCGAAACCGGACCGGTAGAAGACATCTTCGAACGGCCCCGCATGCCCTATACGGCGGGGTTGATGCGCTCGATCCCCAAACTGGGCAGTTCCAAGAACAAGTCACGTCTGCTGACCATTCCGGGGCAGGTTCCGGCACTGTCACGCCTGCCCAAAGGCTGCCGCTTTTCTACCCGTTGCACCTATGCCGAGCCGCGCTGCACAACCACCCAGCCCATACTGGAACCCGCCCTGCCGGGCCGCGAAGTCAGATGCCTGCGCTGGAAAGAACTCGATTTCTCTGAAAGGATGCCCGCATGAGCGCCGAACTTCTCCGCGTCGAGGGTCTGGTGAAGCACTTCCCCATCCGCGGGGGCGTGCTCAACCGCGTGGTGAACCACGTCAAGGCGGTGAGCGGGATCAGCTTTGGCATCCGCAAGGGTGAGGTTGTGGGACTGGTCGGCGAAAGCGGGTCGGGCAAGACCACGGTAGGCCGCCTGCTGCTACGGCTGGAGGAGGCAACCTCGGGCGGCGTCAGCTTTGACGGCACCGATATCATGGGATTGTCAAAGCTCGAAATGCGGCGCTATCGCAAGCGGATGCAGATCATCTTTCAGGACCCCTACGCCAGTCTGAACCCGCGCGAGAAGATCCGGACGACCATCGGCCACGCCTTGCGCCTGCACAAGATCGGCACACCTGACACGCACGAAGACCGCAGCATCGCGCTTCTGGAACAGGTCGGCCTGTCTGCCGATTATTTGGATCGCTTTCCGCATGAGTTTTCGGGTGGCCAGCGCCAGCGCATCGGCATTGCCCGCGCCTTGGCGGTGAACCCTGATTTTCTGGTGGCCGACGAACCGGTCTCTGCGCTTGACGTGTCTATTCAGGCGCAGGTCATCAACCTTCTTGATGATCTGAAAGACAGCCTTGATCTGACGATGCTGTTTATCGCGCACGATCTAGCTGTCGTCGAACATATCTGCGACAGGGTGATCGTGATGTATCTGGGACGGGTGATGGAAATTGCGCCCTCTTCCACGCTGTATTCGAACCCCAACCACCCGTATACCGAAGCCTTGCTTTCGGCGGTGCCGATCCCCAAACCGGGGCACAAGCGCAAACGCGTGATCCTGACGGGGGATATCCCGAGCCCGATCAATCCGCCCTCGGGTTGCGTGTTCCGCACACGCTGTCCCCGTGCGGTGGCTGAATGTGCCGCCTCGGTGCCCCCGCTAAAGCAGATCGGACCGGATCACTTCAGCGCCTGCCACCTTACGACATAAAAGCCAAGAAAATGGCCTGAATCCCGAGCGTTTCCGGGCTCATCCCGAATTGCACCGGTCAGGCGTTGTTCGAAGGCGTCGAGAGTTGATGGGGTAAACCTGCGTGGCGCGAGGTCTGCGCCTTGGCGGGTTGTCTGGTCGCGTGGGCTTGCAGGCCCGAACGGGTTGGCCAAACGGCCTGCCCCATTTGGGTCTGTCGATGTTGGGCAGGGTCGTGGCCGATACCATTTTGCGATGGCGTTTGGCTTACGCGTCCCTGACAGGCGAACGCCCACACCGGAGAAAACCGGAACGGCCGGCGAAAACGTCCAGCCAAGATGGCTTTGTCCCTGTTCTGAACAAAGCACGCGGAGGCCGCGCTCGCCCAATCCGGCTTATCAAGCACCTCGGCACAGTTTCCTTTTGCCGGTGCCGGTGATAGGCGGGCCAAGGACAACAGACGAGGAACGGCAAGTGACGCGCCAAGCTGAAACCGGGGTGAACGAGAGCGCGCGCATCGTCATTCTGATGGCGGTCTACAACGGTGCCGCCCATCTGGCAGACCAACTCGAAAGTTTTGCAGTCCAGTCCGATCCGAACTGGGACCTGATCGCTTCGGATGACGGCTCGAAGGACGAAAGCCCTGACATCTTGGCTCGGGCGGCAGAACGGTGGAAACACGGGTCTTCTCCGCATCAGGTGACGGTGCTTACTGGCCCGCGACAGGGACTGGTCCGCAACTTTTTCCACCTGATCGCCAACCTTCCGGAAGGAACGGCGCTTGCCGCGCTCTCGGATCAAGATGACGTCTGGTTCCCCGAAAAGCTGGCCCGCGCCCGCGCCGCTTTGGCCACTCTGCCCGAAGCCCAGCCTGCACTATACTGCGCGCGGAGCATGATATGCGACGCGAACCTTCGCGCGCATCGGGTCTCGCGGTTGTTTCGCCGTCCTCCGTCGTTCCGCAATGCGCTGGTGCAATCGGTCGGGGGCGGCAACACAATGGTTCTGAACCGTGCCGCGATAGAAATCGTCCGCGTGGCCGTAACCGAGGCGCGAGAGGCAGCCGTTCACGACTGGTGGCTCTATCAGATCGTGACCGCATGCGGCGGCAAGATTCTGCGCGATACAGACCCTGTTCTGCATTACCGCCAACACGGCAGAAATGCGATTGGAGCAAATACGTCGGCGCGCGGACGCATTCATCGAATGTTGTTCATCATGGGTCGCCGCTTTTCTGCCTGGAATGATGTGAACCTTCGGGCGCTTGCCGCGTCGCGACACCGCTTCACACCAGAAGCGGCGGAGGTTCTTGACCATTATGCCGAGGCGCGGCGCGGCCCACTCTGGAAGCGCTTGAAGGCGCTATGGGCATCTGGCGTCTATCGACAAAGCCGCAGTGGTACGTTCGCGCTTTTTCTGGCCTGCCTGATCGGCCGTCTTTGATCTGTTGCGCCAAGGATCCTGCCCCTTCGGAGAAGGGCACTTTGGACGATGCCTCGTCAACTACAGGAACAGACGGCCATCGCTGAACTGCAACACCTCGATGTTCAACAGCAGATCTATGGCATCGGCACGGCTTCCTTGACTGTGCAAAACGCTGGTGGATCCGTCCGCGTTGGCGCGCACCTCATATTCGGCCACACGACCAGAATACAGCGCCGTATCCCAGCCGCGCCCACCGTCTATGGTGTCATTGCCGGCACCACCTGTAATCCGGTCGTTGCCATCTCCTCCACTCAGATAATCGCGCCCCGCGCCGCCATCTATCGTGTCATTGCCACCATTGCCGAAGATGAAATCATCCCCCGCCAGTCCACGCAAAACGTTGTTCGCATGATCGCCGTTCAGCCGATCAGCATGGCTGGAACCGGTCAGGCTTTCGATGGAAACGTAACTATCGCCATTGGCCTGCCCGAGCGTTCCCCGCCCTGTCAGCAAATTTGCGGTGACGCCTGCAGATGCCGATGAATAGGCAACCGTGTCGCGCCCCGTCCCGCCATCATATGTATCATTGCCGCCAGAGCCGACAAACCAGTCATAATCGCCCATACCACGCAACAGGTTATCGCCTGCATCACCCGTAATCATGTCGCCAAAGATGGTGCCAGTCACATTCTCTATGTTCCGCAGCGTCCATGTCTGGCTGCCACTTGTCACGGTGCCACTGTTCATATCGATAACGACTCGTTCGGAAGCTCCGACAAAACTCGCCATGTCAACTCCGGCCATCCCGTCGATCAAATGACCGATCTCCCGCGCAGTGAGCCAGTCCCCACGGTCTCCGCCGCGCAGATCGAACGGGTTCAGCCGCAAGTCTCCGCTATTGACGTCAAGCTTGACGTTCTCGGTCCCGATCGTGATCTGCTGACTGTGCACCCCGGGCAATGAACCACCGGCAAATGTCACGGTGTAAGTGCCTGCGGGCAGGGCGAGTTGATAGCCCCCGCTGGCCCAAGTTGTGGTGGAATAGCTGCCCTGGCTTCCGGCGACCGTCACGCCAATGCCGCCCAGCCCTTCGCCTGCATCATAAAAGCGGTCGCCATCTGCGTCATCGAAGACAACGCCGACAAGCTGCTGCACGTAGTCGCGGCGCGCGCCGAAGTTCTGCGTGACGATATAGGGCCCAACACGGGTCGCCGGGTCATTTTCGCTCAGCACCCCCATACCGACTTCCTGATAATTTCGGTTCAGGATCGCATCCCGATGACCCGCCGGCTGCTGGATGCCCGTCGGCGAGTTTCCCCAGTCGATGTAAAAGCCGGCATGGGCGTAAACAGGATCTCGCGCATAAGCGAAAACATTCTCGGCCACGGCGGCGATGTTGCTGTAGCCGGCCGCCCGGATTCTCTCCAGCAGGCCAGCCTCGCCCGGAAGCCGATGCGACTGCGTGTCAAACTGGATGACGAGTGCCGAATGTGCCTCTGCCGCGACCGCAAGCGCGCCGTTCCATGCCAAAGGGGCAACCGGCGCGTAGCTGTTAAGCTGGCTGCGCAACACGCCCATATCAACCTTGAAGAAGGCCAGCGCCATGCTCACGTCGCGCGTAATGCCGACACGATTGGCTGCATCCAGAACCAGTTCATCGAACTCGCCAGCCGGATTCGCACGCGCGCGATTGGCAAGCTCAAGCAGTTCCTGTTCGAAAGCAGTAGGCGTAGGCATTCTGGTTTCCTTTCCGATCCAGAGGTTTACAGCCCCCAGATGTTCAACTCTGTATCGTCAAAGCGGAAGTATTCGACATTGACCAGACTATCGATGCCATCCGGCCCCCTGACGGTGACAGAGGTGCTTGACGTCTTGACCAGGGTATATTCGTCATGGCGTCCGGTGAAGATCGCGTAGTCGGAACCCGCGCCCCCGTCGATGACATCATTGCCGGTTCCGCCGTGGAGAAAATCGATGCCCGCTCCACCGAAAATAAGGTCATCGCCACCCAGACCCATCAGGATATTGCGTCCGGAATTGCCGGTGATCTGGTCATTATGGTTGGTGCCGACCAGATTCTCGATCTCGACATAAAGATCACGGGCTGCATCGCCAGCCGTACCGAAACCGGTTTCTTGTCCATTGACACGCGTCCCGTTTGACAGGGACGCGGCGATCCCTTCACTGGCATAGAAATAGGTCACGGTATCGTTGCCATCACCGCCGAAATAGCGCTCACGTCCGCCGCTTGATCCTACAAACCAATCATAGCCGCCAAGGCCGCGGAAATCGTTCTCTTGGCCGTCCCCCCAGAAGACATCCACAAAGCTCGTACCGGTGATGCGCTCGATTGAGATAAAGCGATGACCCGACGCCAGATTGGTGTTGTTGGCCGTGTTCGCCAGATCGACGACAACCCCGGCGACAAACGCGCCCGCAGGCGGGCGACCATTGCTGCTCAGCGGGTCAGTGCTTTCATTAGGGCCGATGTGGAGCCAATCGACATAAGATACCATATCGGCACCGGTGCCGCCGTCATAGGTATCTGCACCGGTTGTCGCGACAAACCAGTCATAATCGCCCAAACCTCGCAATTCATCGCTGTCCGCACTGCCCTTCATCCGGTCCGAGAAAACGGTGCCGGTCACCCTTTCGATATTGCTCAGTTCATAGATGTCTGGCCCCGAAGTGGTTGCACGCCCAGCAGTCAGATCAAGATCAAGCCGGTACTGGATATTCGTGCGCCCCGGTGTGTCTGGCAGGTTCACGAAACTGAGCATGTCCCGACCGCCGCCGCCGTCGATCGTATCCGACCCGGTGCCAGGAGTGATCCAGTCATTACCGCCCAACCCCGACAATCGGTCGGCAGCCGGGCTGCCGTTTATGGTCAGCCCCGGCTCGACAACGTGACTTACCGGCGGAAGTGGCTGCGCCCGGAGCAAACTTGCTTCGGCATAGGTCAAGGTCCGGTCGGTAAAAACAAAAAACTCCACATCATTGGAAACGAGGTCCGTCCCTTCGCTAGAGGTCAACTGCAGGGACGTGGCCGCTGAAACTGCATTCACCGCCGTCGAGGCAACGCCAAAGACGGCCCGATCAATTCCGTTGCCGCCGAAAATGCTGTCATTCCCGAGACCTGCCGTCAGGGTGTCATTGCCCTCGCCCCCTGACAGTCGATTGTCACCGGCATTGCCGCGAATGTCGTTGGCCAAATGGTTGCCCGACAGCGCGAGGGCCGCCGTGCCCGCATTATCGAGCGCAAACAGTCTTTCGACAAACACTGTCCCGCCCAGTGTGAAGCTGACAGTCGTCAGGATCGTATCGGTGCCTTCGTCTGCTGCCTCGACCACCCGGTCACCAAGGCTGCGAACGACATATGTATCATCCCCCAAAAAGCCCCGCAGGACATTATCCCCGCCCCGACCATCCAGACGATTGTTGCCGTTGTTTCCACGCAATTCGGTGTTGAAGTTCGAGCCTGTCAAATCGACGGCACCCGTGGACGCCTGATCGTTGACCCGTAGCATCTCGACTTCGGCAACCGCTTCCAGCGCAAAGCTCACGCTGGTGCGCACGGTGTCATAGCCACCGCCCGCTGCCTCGATCACGCGGGTCGCGGAATGGCTCACGTAATAGATATCGTCCTCCGCCCCGCCCGACATGATATCCGCAGCCCCACCGCCGAAAATCGTATCCTGACCCGCACCGCCGTAGATTACTGTCGCCGTCGCCGCTGCATAAAGCAGGTCGTTCCCGATGCCGCCATCCAGCGTGTCGCGGCCTCCACCTGCCCGCAAGACATCATCCCCTGCCTCTCCGAAGAGGGCGTCATTGCCGCTGGCATTGCCGACCAGACTGTCGTTGCCCAGCCCACCATACAGTCGATCATCTCCTGTGCCCGCGCGCAGCGTGTCATTGCCGGCTTCGCCCACCATAAGGTTGGCACCGCTACCACCGATGAGGTTGTCATGGCCTTCACCGCCCAGCAGGGTGTCGTTCCCCGCCTCGCCAAACAGGGTGTCGTTGCCCATACCGCCATAAAGCTTGTCATTGCCGTTGCCGCCCAGCAGGCTGTCGTTGCCGAGTCCCCCTTCAAGCGTATCGTGGCAGCCATAGCCAAAGAGCCGATCATCACCATCAAGCCCCGCAAGGCGATTGCCCCCATTGTTGCCCCGGATTTCATTCGCGCTGTTGTCGCCCGAAAGGTGGATCGCAGAGGTTGCGTTCTGATCGGTTGTGCTCAGAAACTCGATTTCATTATCGGCTCCGAGGTCAAGGGAAACCGAGCTGCGCACCACATCAATGCCATGCCCCGCCAGTTCCCGCACCACGCTGGCCGTGCTGTTGACCCTGTATTGATCGTCTCCGGCCCCGCCTTCCAGCGTGGACGCACCGGTTCCGCCTTCCAACGTATCGTTGCCACCTGCCCCGCGCAGTAGATCGTTCCCGTCCCCGCCATACAGCAGATCATTGCCTAGACCACCGTCGAGACGATCGTTGCCGAGGCCACCAAAGAGGGTGTCGTCGCCCCCGTCCCCTTGGAGCACGTCATCGCCATCCAACCCAAAGACAAGATCGTTGCCCGCCCGACCGAACAAGCTGTTGCGGCCATGGTTGCCACGTATCTCGTTGGCAAGATCGGTGCCCCACAGGTTGATTGCACCCGTGCCGCCCTGGTTCGTCGTGCCAATAACCTCGATATCGTTCGCTGCACCCGGATCATAGGAAACCGACGTGCGGATCGTATCGCGCCCTCCGCCCTGCCGCTCTATCACCAGATCGGTGCTTAGGCCGATCGTGTAGTCGTCGTCACCATCACCACCGACAAGCGTGTCATTTCCGCCCCCGCCATCGAGTGAATCGTTGCCTGCCGCGCCATACAGCACATCGTCGCCGTCCTCGCCAAACAAGCGGTCGTTGCCTGCATCGCCATAAAGCAGGTCATTTCCGCTGCCGCCCAGCAACGTGTCATCGGCGTCTCCGCCAAAGAGCGTATCGTTTCCGGAGTCGCCAAGGACACGATCATTGCCACCAAGTCCGCGCAGGACGTTATTGCCGGTGTTGCCACGGATCACGTTGTTTTTGGCATTTCCCGTGCCGTTGAGATCAGCCTCGCTCCAGAGCGTCAGGTCCTCGATATCCTGCCCCAATGTCCAGCTCAGATAGGACTGCACCCGGTCATGGCCGCCTTGGTCCACCCCGTTCAGACGTTCGTTCACCACATCAAGCAGGTGGTTAACGATGTAGGTATCGTTGCCCCGCCCCCCGTTCATCGTGTCGGCGCCGTAACCACCATCCAGCGTATCATCGCCGTCAAATCCGTTGAGACTCTCATTTTCCAGAAAGCCGACCGGGTCTGCCTGCAAGAAGTCATTGCCGGACGTGCCGTTCAACGGACGGGCAGTTTCGGGCGATGTCAGGGACAGATTACGGAACTGCGCCGCGAGCGCCTCGGGGGCGTTCGCGCGATAGACGCCAAACTGCGCATAGGGCCCGACGGCGTCATTGTAACCGAGCGGACCCCGGTAATCGACAATCTGCGTCCCGTCGAGAAAGACCCGCAAAAGGCCTCTGCCCCCCACCGCATCGTCGAAAACCATCTCGAAGCGGATGTTGTAGAACTTGCCTCGCGTAATCGGATTTGTGTCGAGGAACATCTGGATGTTCGGCGGAGATACCCCTGTGACCGGGTTTGGATCGGTGCGCCCCACAATCTCCAGCCGCTCTCCACGCAACTGTAGCGCAAGGGGAGGACTGGCAGCAGCATCCCTGATCGAACCATCGGGATTGGTGTCTTCGGTCTGGTGCAACTGAGCCAGCAGCAGCCAGTCGGCGGTGTTGGCCGCGCCCTGCTCCACCATGAAGTCAAAATCAAAAACGAACGCGCGGCCTTCCTGCAGCTTTTGCAGAGTCACAATCTCGCTTCGGTTCTTGCCCTGCACGCTGTCTTGTTCGGCGGCTGGACTCGTCGGGCTCCGGTAGTAGTCATTGCCTCGGACTTCAAAACGATATGTCCCATCGCCTTGCGTTGAGGCGCTCCAAGGCTGCTCGGCCGTTTTGTAAAAATAGGTGCCTTGGGTAAGAAAACTCATCAGCAGGCTCCATTTCACGCGCGCAAGGCAGAGTCCGAACAGAAAGATTCAGGGTTGTGTTCCAAGACCCTCGGGAAGATCAGGTCATGCCGGTAAGGCAATTTTTGGGCCAGATTTGCGCAGGGTCAGAAAACTTCGTTCAAATGGAACTCGGGGAAAGCCACTGGCGTCTTGCTCCCTTGCAGCGGGCGGCTTGTCGCCGATGCGTGCGGGCAAGAAAAGTAAAGATATTGTGGAAAACTCCCGATCGGCCCAGTCTCTCACAAGAAATAGACTGTCCCCTTTGGCAACCCGCCTGTAGACAGAGTGCTGACTTATCCCGACTGGAGTCCGAAGGTGGTTTTTCACAGGTTCGCAACAGTCCTGTTTCTGGGCGTTGGCACGGTTGGGCTGACCGCGTGTTCGGCACCGCGCGGGGCGGCCCTGTCCTCCGAAATCCTGAATATGAAGGACCCCGAGGCAGCAGCATTCAGCGTGGTCCCCGTGACCCGACAAAATGTCGATGCCCTGCGCAAATGGCCATCAACGGGCGGCGTCGCGGGATATCGCTGGCTTGAGGCGCGCCAAGGTCCGGTCAGCTCGGTGATCCGCCCCGGCGACCGGATCAGTCTGATGATCTGGGATAGTCAGGAAAATTCGCTGCTTGCCTCTGGTGCGCAAAAAGCGGTGCAGATGGCCGACCTGACCGTTTCGCCAAGCGGGGCCATATTCGTGCCCTACCTCGACGATGTTGTGATCAATGGTCAGACACCAGACCAAGCCCGCCGCCAGATTCAGGAAGCGCTGGCTCCGATCATTCCTTCTGCGCAAGTTCAGCTCTCGATGGAACCGGGCAGACAGAACTCGGTGGATCTCGTCAGCGGTGTCGCCAGACCCGGCACGTACCCGTTGCCGGACCGCAACTACACCATTCTCAGCCTGATCGCGCACGGCGGCGGCATCGACTCGAGATTGCGCAACCCGCTTGTCCGGCTGATCCGCGGGGGTGAGCGGTATGAGATTTCGGCTGAGCGGTTGCTGTCCAACCCGTCGCTGAACGCGGTGCTGCGCGGTGACGACAAGGTGCTGGTCGAAGAGGACCGTCGCTATTTTACCGCATTGGGTGCCACCGGTCAGCAAAGCCTGATCTACTTCGAGAAGGACGAGATTACGGCGCTCGAAACGCTGTCCATGATCGGCGGGCTTGAGGCGAGCCGTGCCGATCCGAAAGGCGTGCTGATCTTGCGCGAATACCCGTCATCTGCCCTGCGCGCCGATGGCAGCGGCCCCTCTCGCGAACAGGTGGTCTTCACTTTTGATCTGACCACAGCCGAAGGGCTGTTTGCCGCCCGATCCTTCCAGATCAACCCCAAGGATACCGTATTGGTGACCGAAGCCTCGCTCGTCTCGACCCGCAGCGTGCTTGGTCTGGTCGGCACGCTGCTTGGACTGGCAAACACGGTGTCGTCGAATTAACCCGCCCCTCTGCCGGGCGGATCTTGGTGATCTGTCCGGCAGAGGCGCCTTGGTCCGGCGCGCGCGTGCATCATCTCCGGGCGAGCATAGCCTCTCGCTGGCCCATGCCCATTGCGGCAGGGCGTCCCGCCCTCTGGAAACGACCGCTTTTTGAAGCTCGAGGCAGAATCGCACCCCGCTTGGTCTGCGCCCGAAAATCACTTCGGACATTTCCTTGAGGACGAAAGACGCGGACCGATACTTCAGAGCTGAAAAAAGGACCGGGTAAACACGTCTATGTCATGGCCCCGCATGCTTTGCGAAATCTGTTCTCGGGCCTCAGAACAATCGGATCGGTCGGCGAAGGCAATCACTTCGGGAATAGCATCGCGCATGTCCGCATGCACATAAGGGCCGAACAGGCTGCGCGCCCCGGGCCAGTCATGCACGACCGGATAGCAGCCCGCCGCCATCCCCTCCATCACGGAAGTGTGGCACCCCTCGCTGTCTGAAGAGGACAGGATGCAGCCGATCCCGCGAAACCATTCCTCCATATCAGGCCCCGCAGGGTCAAAGCGCACCGCACCGGCCAAGAGCGGATCGGACTGAACGCGGCGGAACACCTCGACAAATTTCGCACGTTCTTCCGAGTCACGGTTCCAGACCCAATCAATTTTCCAAGGCATGACCGAGCGCACCACGAGACGAAATCGGGGATCCTGCGCGCGCAGGGCAGCCAGGAAATCAAGGGCGCGGTCAAACCGCTTGTGACCAAAGGGGTTGATGCCCACCAGCCCGAGCGTAAAGCGGCTACCGGGCAATTTCTGCCGCCGCAACTGGTGCCAATCAATGTATTGCGGCCTGACATGGATACGCGCCGGATCAATGCCGAACTGCTGCACCATCAGATCCCTGAAGTGATCAGACACCACGATTAGGGCATCCACTGCGCCCCACTCCACTCGCTTGGGAAAATCGCGGAAAGCCTCGAAACGATGCAGCCGCACCACAAGTTTGGTTCCGGGGCGCTTGTTCCGGCTATGCCAAACCGCGTTCTCGCAAGCCCATTCGCAAAACACCGTATCAACGCCTGCGGGCACAGACGGCGGGTTCTCCGGCGTTGTGGTCGTGCGCCATGTTTCCTGTTCAAGACGGATAGACGCATCACCGCGCACCCGATCAAGGAATGACCGCAGAAACTTCGGGTCATGCGTGGCGAGCAACACATGCCGGCGTTGGGTCACAAGGGCGACGCCACCGCCAGCGTGCCCCCGGATAGCCGCCGCCAAGGAGCCGGCGAGGCGATCAGCCGAAAACTGCGCTGCGACCTCCGCAATCCGCGCCAGTGCGCGGCGATGCGCATGCCCCCCCTTGCTGCGCAGCATGTCGATCATGCGCGCTTCGACATCGCCCGAGACGATATCGACCAAATAGGGATAATCGTCCCCGAATAGGGCCCGGTTCAGCGCCGTATCGTTCAGGATCGGAACCACGCCTGCCGTGCAAAATTCGACGATCTTGGTCGAAATCTCGATAACGTCGTCATAGCGGGCATGGCGCAGGCACCATGCGAAATCGGCTCGTGCCATTCGGGACTTGGCCTCGGCATGCGGCACACCGGTGACCAGATCGACATTGCCAAGCCGACCCTCGGAAACATCGGTGCGAAACGCATCCATCGCGGCAAAGAACTCTGGATAACGGGTGCGCCATGTGTCTTTGCCAGCAATCAGACTGATCCGGAGGTCTGGCGCATCGGCCACGCGGCGCGCAAGATCGATCAGCCAGTCAATCCCGTAATGCAGGTCAATCTTGCCAGAATAGCAAAGCACGGTCTTGGCATGATCGCGCTCGGGCGCGGCTTCCTGCCCGTCGTGAAACACGATGGGCGGAACGACATGCACGATATGGGCAGGATAGTCGAACAAAGACTCCATTGCCCACTTTGCAGGCTCGCTCTGCACGACAAGGGGCGTGCGCGCCGCGCGGCCAAGCCGCAACCAGTCAGGTTCGGCGACAGCCAAATCGGGGATGGCGCCGGGTGCGTAACCCACAATCCTTGGCCGAAACCGGGAATCTTCCAGCAGGACGGTCAGATAATCGGCCCCTCGCACAAAATAGCGGTCAAAGGCACCCTCCGTGGCTTCCCACCGCCGCAATATGGCCGTCAGATGATCCGCAGTCAGCCGCTCGAACCCGAGCCCCGTCGTTCGCGCCATTTCGGCCGCATCGACGATGCGCAGCCGATCGGGCACCTCGGCCGCAAGGATCGGGTCGATCAACGGATGCGACAGAAGGAGTGTCACCTCCAGATCGGGCAACCGCCCCATGAGTTTGCAAACGTTCAACAACCAGATGGTCGATCCATCTATAAGGTTGAAATTCTGCTCGGCGAGAATGGCCACCTTCATGACAGGGACTCCGACACCACGGCAGGCAGGGGCACCTCGGGCAGAACTTCCTCCATCACATTCGCGACCGTGCGAAACAGAGGCGCCTCGGAACGATGGACAGGTCCGATCACCTGCAAACGCCACCCACGTGACATCGCAATCCGAACCGCGTCCATGATCTGTCGGTTCAGGCGCATATCATCGATGGACCATAGCCCCGCCCATTCATCGGCCTCGTGCCCTTTCGCCGATTTCAACCCGGCCCAGTCGATCACGAAACGCCCGGGTTCTGCTGTCGCCAGGACATCGAGCAGGTTGCTGCGGGTCAGACGGGTGACGGAAGCCATCTCTACCTTCCGTTCGGGGCCGATACGCGCCTCGGTCACACCCCCGAGTTGCCCCCGCAGTCCGACAGCGGGCAAAATGCCAAGATCAAAACGGTCTTGAAGTGGTGACGGCATGCTTGCCTCGCCGGAAGCCGAGGCAGACATCGCAAGGCCCGCAAACATCCGCTCGTTGCGGCTGCGCTCTGCCTCTGCGACATCCTCAAGATGCCTCAGCACGGGGCGTAACCGATCCGCCCATGTCAAACCGGAACCCGGTCCAGGCATCGCCAAGGGCTGTCCCTCTGTAAGGGCCCGATGCACCAGCGTGGCAAGCGCAGGAACGTCACCTTCAGGGAAAAGCGTTCCGCGGATTTCGGCGGCGATCTCGGCCAATGGCGGCAGATCTGTCATGAATACCGGCAGGCCGTAGGACGCGGCTGTGTAGGGTTTGATCGGTGGCACCAGTTCTGTCACTGGCGTCCGGCGACGCGGCATCACCAAGGCATCACACAGCACATAATAGCTGCCGATCACATCTTCGGGCTGCTGGGGGACAAAATGCACGTGATCGGCGATACCAAGGCGCGCCGCTCGGGCACGCAACGCCTTTTCTGCGGGGCCGGGCCCCGTCCCGATCAACCCCTTGGGCGCATCGGAACCGACGACCAAAGCATCCACATCCAGCGCCTGCAACGCCGGACCACCCCGCCGCAAAAGCGCCACAAGATCAACCAGGGTCTCAACGCCTTCATAGGCGGAAAGCGAACCGATATAGCCCAGAAGATGGGCAGAATGGCACCCGATGCTGGCACGGCCAAGTGTTGAATCGATCCTGCCCGGCGACGAAAGACCGTTTGGCACCAGATGAACACGCCCTTTAGGAATACCGCGACGAACGAGTTCGTCACGCATAGGCCCGTTCAGGGTGAACACGGCACGCGCCGCAAGTGCGATCTCTGTTTCCAGCCGCGCCGCATCGTCGGCATTGCCGTGCGCCTCTCCCATTTCCCAGAAGCCACGCTGTTCATAGAAAAACGTGGCCCCCATACGTCCGGCCGCCCTGCGGGCTGGCTCTGCTGTTTCCCAGTTCGAGGCAGCCAGCACCGCCGCAGGACGAAAAGCATAGAACGCCTCGGTCAGGACATCCGACATGGCGCGCAGACGCGCCGAAGGTTTGGCACCCGGAATCGCGCGTAAAGGCAGACAGACATAGCGTATCCCATCGATGCGGCGTTCGATGTCCACCTGCGTGGAGGATGAAAAGCCTTCAATGTCCCAAGGCCGGCCGGGCCGGGTGAACACAATGACCTCACGACCCGCCGCGGCCAGCGCCCGTGCCATCGCATGCGTGCGCACCGCATAACCGTTCGACGACCAAGGGCGCGCATGGCTCACGACATAGGCAACGCGGCGAGGGAGGCGCCAAGGCCGCGCAACGTCTTTCTGGCGATCCATCATGCCTGACCCTCTGGCATCAAAGGATGGATAGAGCGTTTCTCATCCCATCCGGCGATCATGTAATGAACCAGCGGATTCAACCCGGCTGCTTTCACATCCGGGTAAAGGCGCATGTAATGCCGCGTAGAAAAGCCAGGACCGGGGTCACGCTCTTCGGCGGCTCCGAAACGCAGGAAATGCAGTGCCGGATCTGCCCCTGCCGCTTTCACGTCGGGATAGGTTTCCAGATACCACCGGGCATCGAAAAGACCACTCTGCCGAACAATCCGCAGATGCCAAAACCGGGCAATCGGCGGCAAAAGCCGCATGAGCAGACGCAGGATCAGGGCTGGACGGGCCGGACGGACAAAAGGCTGCGGCCGCATCCCCTGCAGACGGATCACCTCCTGCTCTGCACCTTTCAGAGCGACGAACTGGGCTTCGCTACGGCGCTGCATCTCCAGCAAGGCCGCAGGAATACCGTCAACGGCAGCACTGGCGGCAGAAGGCTTTGGCTCGGGGCTTTTCACGGGTGTTCCTGCGACGTGTCACAAAGAAAAGGGGGGTCTAGCCAGTGACTTTACCGATGGGTGCATGGGGGCGATCGGCCTTGAAGTAAAGGAGTTTTGCGTGAGGTCCGGCAGTCCGGCGGAATCGGACCAAACTTGCCTGGCGCATGTCATTTCAGCCCCACCACGTCGATCAGCCGCGACGCCGCAGGCAGTGATGCCCGAAGCCCGGCAAATGCATCATGCCGAACAAGCACGCAGACAACGTCGGCCGCGCTCAATGCGGCATCCAGATCGACCAACTGCACTGGCAGCCCGTCGAAAGATTTGGGCAAGGCATCGATATGCGGCTCTACCGCAAGAACCTTGCAGCCCAGCGCCCCGAAGGCGCGGGTGATCTCCAGCGCGGGACTTTCGCGCAGATCATCGATGTTGGGTTTGAAGGCGAGCCCAAGGCAGGCCACTGTCATATCAGACAGGCTGCGCGAAGGGTTGGCGGCCAATGCGTCAAAAAGTGCTGCCTTTCCCTTTTCAAGCACCCAGTCGGGCTTGCTGTCATTGCGTTCGCGCGCGGCGCGGATCAACCGCGCCTCTTCGGGGGCAGAGGCCACGATGAACCAGGGGTCCACAGCGATGCAATGCCCGCCAACGCCAGCACCCGGTTGCAGGATGTTCACGCGCGGGTGCCGGTTTGCCAGCTGGATGAGTTCCCACACATCTATGCCAAGTCTGTCGCAAATCATCGACAACTCGTTTGCAAAGGCGATCTGCCCGTCGCGCGATGCGTTTTCGGTCAACTTGCACATCTCGGCGGTGCGGGCATCGGTGATGATGCATTCGCCCCGCACCACCATCTTGTAAAGGCTGACTGCCATCTCCGATGCGCGCCGCGTCATACCGCCGATGATCCGATCATTTTCCACCAGCTCGCGCACCACCTGACCGGGCAGCACCCGTTCCGGACAATGGGCAATCTGGACATCCGCGGCCTCTGCTGCCGTTTGTGGAAAGGTGAGATCGGGACGCAATTCTGCCAGCCAATCCGCCATCTGCTCGGTCGCCCCCACCGGCGATGTGCTTTCAAGGATCACCAGATTACCCCGCTCGAGCACTGGCGCGATCTTCTCGCAGGCCGATCGAATATAACTCAGGTCCGGCTGATAACCTTCCGAGAATGGCGTCGGCACCGCCACGATAAACGCTTGCGCCGGTTCCGGCGTCAGTGTCGCGCGCAATCTGCCTGCGCTGACAGCCATGTGAACAATGCCCGCAAGCTCCGGCTCCACGATATGGATCTGCCCTGCGTTGATCGTCTCGACGACGGCGGGCGAAACATCGACACCGATCACGTTTACGCCGCGCGAGGCGAAAACAGCCGCCGTCGGCAGACCGATGTAACCAAGGCCCACCATCGAAATCGTCTTGAACATCTGTAAAAATCCTCGCTGTCAGGACTGCGGCGCGGGCGTGCCGCGCAAAACGGCGGCAATACGGGCCGCCGCAAGTCCATCACCATAGGGGTTCATGGCCCTCGCCATCTCGGCATGGGCCAGTGGCTCATCCAGCAGACGCAGCGCCTCGGCTTCTATCCGCGCGGCGTCCGTGCCCACAAGCCGAACGGTGCCTGCCGTCACTGCCTCGGGGCGTTCGGTTGTCTCGCGCATGACAAGCACCGGCTTGCCAAGGGCAGGCGCTTCTTCCTGCACACCCCCGGAATCGGTGATGATCAGATGCGCGCGCCCCATCAGCCAGACAAAGGGCAGGTAATCCTGTGGCCCGATCAGATAGACCGAGGGTGCATCACCCAAAATCCGCTTTACAGGCTCTTGGACATTCGGGTTCAGGTGGACGGGATAGACCACCTGAACATCGCGCGCAGCGGCAATTTTCTTGAGCGCGATGCAAATCTGCTCAAACCCCTCGCCAAAGTTCTCGCGCCGATGGCCCGTGACCAGAATCATCCGGCGCGTATCCAGAAACGGGAAACCCGCCGCAATTTCTGCAGCCAAGGCAGAATCTGACCGCAATCGGGAAGCCACATCCTGCAAGGCATCAATCACCGTATTGCCGGTCACATGAATGCTATCGGGGGCCACGTTTTCGGCCAACAATGCCGAGCGTGCGGTTTCTGTCGGAGCGAAATGCAGATCGGCGATCCGCCCCACGATGCGGCGGTTCATCTCTTCGGGCCAAGGCGCGAACACATTGCCCGTGCGGAGACCCGCCTCGACATGACCGACAGGCACTCGGGCATAAAAGGCGGCCAGCGCCGCAGCCATCGTCGTGGTCGTATCACCGTGAACCAAGAGGCGGTCATAGCTGCCGGCTGCCAACACATCCCGCAGACGGGTCAGGATGGTGGCGGTTATGTCGGTCAGGTCTTGGCCCGGCTTCATGATATCGAGATCGACATCGGGGGCAATTCCGAACAGTCCCAACACCTGATCAAGCATCTGCCGATGCTGACCTGTCACGCAAACATGGGCCGTGATGCCCGCCGTTGCCTGAAGCGCCTTCACGACGGGGGCCATCTTGATGGCTTCGGGGCGGGTGCCGAACACAATAAGAATCTTCAAAACATCACGCCCTGTTGTCAAATCGCAAGACCCGCCTCCTCAATACCGTCTGGTCATGGAATTGCAACCGATGCCGCCCCCATCGCACAGCCCCAAGGCGATGATCGGGCCTTCAACGATAGGCATTGGCATAAAGCTGCGCATCCTCCAGCGCTGCGGCCTCGTCTTGAATGGCGCGCGCCCGTGCCCGTCCACCGGCAGAGGCTGCTGACATCGCCTCGGGCGTTGCCAGTAAATGTTCTAAGGCTTGCACCACCGCGTCCACATCCCCGGCTGGCACGACATGGCCAGCGGCGGGCAGCGCGTCATTGCCTCGACCAGCGATCAAGACGGGCGGGGTGCCACGGTCATAGCTGACCACGGGGCGGCCCGCTGCCATAGCTTCCAGCACCGTTCGCCCGAAACTCTCGGCGAAATGCGACAACGACAGCACCACATCCGCAAGCGCCAGCGCCTGCAGTGGACCTTCCGCATAACCGGCATGGCGCATGTTTCGCGGCAATGGCCCCAGCGCAGCCAAATCGGCGGAAGCAGGGCCGATCAGCAGCACCTCGACGTCAAGCCCGAGCCGAAGCGCGGTTCGCGCCACCCTGCACGCGTCTGCAATCCCCTTTTTGGCGATATTGGAGCTTATCAGCGCAACCCGCAGTGGCTTTTGCGGAGCAAACGGCAGGTCAAAGAGCGCCTCATCAACTCTGTTGGGCAAGGTTACAAGACGCCCCGGTTCCAACTGCTTGCCCGGATCTATCCAATGCGCGGTCGCAGCCGAATTTGCGACGAACCGGTCAGACTCTTCCAACAAGGTCGTTCTAAGAAGGTCGGGGTCAAAGCCCAGACGCGCGCACAGTTCGGCGTCTTCCTGAGGAAGTTCGCGCAGATAAACCACCCCTGGCACACCAACCGCCCGCGCAGCAGCCAGCGGCGCGTCGCAGGCCAAAGTGTTCACATGCACTTCGCAGGCCCCGCTGTCGTGGATTGCGGCCTTCAGCGCGGCAACAGTCGTCGGATGCGGCACCTTCCCGCGCCGGCGCCAACCGTAGGGAATCAGCCGCACCGCCCGCGCGCGATCGCGGCAGGCCGCAAGATAGGCAGCGTCATGACAATGTGGCAGCACCACCTCCACTGCCAACCCCGCCTTTCCCGCGCGCTCTAGCATGGTCAGGAAACTGCGTTCAGCCCCGAACTGCTGGCCAAGCGCCTGATGCGCGCAGAACAGCACCACCGGAGCGTCGACGCAAACATCGGGCCGAGTTCCGTCAAAGACCGGAAGTGGCGCGTAAGCCCCGGGGTTTTCAAGATGATGCAGCAGGGGATTGCCCGTCTCATCCCACCCTTGAAGGCGGTAGCCGCTGGTAGAAAAGCCCGCAGACGGGTCGCGCCCTTCGTCGGCCCCGTGAACAAGGTAGTGCATCGCGGCAGCGCGCGCCGTGCGTTTGGCTTGATTACGCACATCCGCGTGCGCCACCAACCCCGCAAGATCATCGTAGGTTTCCAGATACCAACCTGCGTCGAATAATGGCGTCCGCCGCAAGCGCGGCAAGTTCCGAAGCGCGCGCAACCTTCGTGCCACGCGCACCATTACCGATGCCTTGGTCATTCTTGCCCTTCCAGCACATCAATGCGCAGCAGATCGGGCACGGGAAAGGCGCGGGGCATTCCCGGCTCGGGTAAGCGCGGTGTCTCGGCGCTGCGATGCCACTGGGCTGCCGCCGCAATATAGGCAGCCCGCGCCGCCGCGCCGGGACCAGTCAAACCGGTCTCGGACGCTTGCGTTAAGGACGCGGCCCCAATTCGCCCAAAGGCAAGCGGCACATCGGGCATCAGCAGGTGAACGCCCGACCCACCGCAGACATGGCGCAACCTCGCGACAAACTCGGTATCGGCCCCTGCACGCACCTGATCCCACGGGCCAATTCGGTCGATCACTTCACGGCGCAGCATGATTGAGGATAGGTTCACATGCACTGGCCGCACATCCGGTCGCCACAAACTGGGACAAAGATCGGGCGTGACCCGAACCCAGTGCGACAGGCAGGCGGCAAGATGCGATCCCGCCATAAGTGCCTGCATCTGGCGCGCCAGTCGGTCAGGATGTGACCAATCGTCGGCATCTTGCAGGGCGATAATCTCGCCTGCCGCATGTTCCAGCCCGAGGTTGCGCGCCGCATAGGCCCCTGCACCACGCCTTCCCGCCACCAAGCGCACCCTTGCATCGCGCTGCGACCATCGCGCCACCCGCGCGGCGGTATCGTCGTCAGAGCCATTCTCGACCACCAGAACCTCAAGGCGGCGCCAACTCTGCGCAACCAAAGACGCCAGAGCCGTGTCAATCGTGGCGGCAGCATTGCGTGCGGGCATCACGACAGTGACCAGAGGCGCGCGCTCTGCTTCATTGACAACGGCAGAGGCGCGCGCAGACAACCTATCAAAGGCGGGCACTTGCACCGGATCCCGGTCAGCCGTCGTGTGTGGCGACAAACGTGGCACATCAAGCCCGTGGCGGTCATAAAGCGCAGCCAAGCTTGCAGACCAGCCCGCATCGTCGCCATGAGCCAGCGCCAGCGCAGATTTCAGAAGACGCCATCCGCTCGCAGGTCCGAAGCGTGCCTGCACGATGTCCAGAGCCGTTGACGCCGTCGCAAGGTCGCCAAGGCGCAGCACCATTTCTGCCCGCAAAAGCACCGGATCAGGCAATCCCAGCCCGTCAAGAAAGGCATCGGGCGGTGACAAAAGGCGCGCGGCCGAAGACCAGTCCCCCGCCACGGCGGCAAGTCGTGCCAGCGCCAGCCCTGCCCAAAGCGCCTCCGGCACTGCACCGCACTTAAGAAGAGATTCCAGGACGGATCGTGCGTCCTCTCCGGCCCAGATGGCGGCTTCGGCTTTTGCCGCCTGCAAATCTCTTGGCAAACGCCCCTCGATGCGACCGTGGCGCAGAAAATGCAAAGCCGGATCGACACCGCCTTTTGCGACATCGGGGTTCTGGCGCAGATATCCGTCCGGATCAAACCCGGTCGGCAAACGCCAGCGTCTTGGCATGACCGGGCGGAGGGCGCGCAGCAGGGCAGTGGCTTGCAGCCGCATCATCCTTTGGCTTTCCATCATCCGGCAAGGGGAATGGGCAAAGGTCAAGAAAGCCCCTAACTCTCTGCGCCCGGTTCATCGCCCGATACTAGGCGGTCTGGCCCCGCAGGATCAAGCGCGGGTTGCAGAATGCCGCGCAGACGGAACTCGAGACCCACATCGACAATCACCTTGCCCTGCCTTGCCTTGAAGGCGCGGCGGTGCATGGGTAATACGGTGCCATAAATGGCGCCGCGCTGACTCGGGTCGCCTGCGCAGGCCTGAGCCGATGCATCTGACCCAGATACAGGGATTTGTCGAAATGGATAGGCATCTGGCAGGGTCAGCCTTAACAGCCTCGGACCTTCGGGCAAACTTTCCCGTTGCCGCATCCCGCCAAATCCGGCGCGGGACCTTCGCCAGATGAGCTGCCCTGTTGCAGTGATGGGCGCGGGGGCCTTTGGCACTGCGCTGGCGATGGTCATGGCGCAGAACGGGCGTGATACCACCCTTTGGGGGCGCAGCGGGGACACGATGGCCCAGATGATGGCCCTGCGCGAAAACACGCGCCATCTGCCGGGTATGCCCTTTCCAGATTGTCTGAAGGTCAGCGACGACATAGACCAAATCCAGAACAAGGCTGTGGTCTTGCTGGCCGTTCCGACCCAGTCGCTGCGAAGCGTTCTGGAAAGCCACGCGTCCAGATTGCACGATCGTATGCTTGTCGTCTGCTGCAAGGGGATGGAACGCGGCACCGGACATTCGGCCACTGAAGTGGTCGAGGCCGTGCTGCCCGGCGCGCGGACAGCGGTTCTGACTGGCCCCAGCTTTGCCGCCGATATTGCGGCTGGCAAGCCCACCGCCCTGACCCTCGCCACCAATGACCCCGAGGCCGAAGGGCTGCAGGCACTTTTGTCGACACCACGATTGCGGTTGTATCTGACAAATGATGTCGTTGGGGCGCAACTTGGCGGCGCCTTGAAGAACGTGATCGCCATTGCGGCAGGCATCGCCATCGGGGCAGGCCTTGGCGAAAGCGCCCGCGCCGCGCTGATGACGCGGGGGTTTGCCGAAATGGGGCGGCTTGTGGCGGCCCGCGGCGCAAAGCGCGAAACCCTGTTTGGCCTTTCCGGTTTTGGCGATCTGGTGCTCACCTGCACCTCGACCCAGTCACGCAATCTAAGGCACGGTCTGGCTGTTGGCGCGGAGCAACCGATCGACCCCGCCATGACCGTGGAAGGCGTGATGACCGCGCATGCCGTCGCCGAAGCCTCCAGCGGCGATGACCTTCCGGTGACACGCATGGTGTCGGCCCTGCTCAAACACCAGGTGACACTCGCGGAAGCCATCGACGCGCTTATGTCACGCCCTTTGCACCGTGAAGACGCGCCAGACTGACAGCCTTTTTCAAAGTGTTCCGTTCTTTCGCCGCGCGGGAGGATGACTATAGAAAGAACCTTCCATCGCTGAATTCCAGCACTTCGACGGTGAACAAAAGGTCTGCGCCGTCAATACCGCCCGATTTATGCAACACCGTCGCGCGGGTGCTGTCACCGATGATGGTGTAGTCGGACCGTCGCCCTGAATAAAAGACATAATCCCAGCCGAGACCGCCATCTATCGTGTCATTGCCGCTGCCTCCGGTCAGCCGGTCATTGCCCGCTCCGCCAAAAATCTGGTCATTGCCGCCACCCCCGTCAATCGTGTCATTTCCGTCATGGCCGAAGATGAAATCATCTCCGCCCAGCCCGCGCAGAACGTTCACAAGATCGTCTCCGATCAAGCGGTCCGAATGGCTGGAGCCTGTCAAACTTTCGATAAACACAAAGACATCCCCCGCCGCTTGCCCCGCACTGCCAACTCCCAGCAAAAGCGACGCCTCAACGCCCGTGGGCGCAAGGCTATAGGCCACGGTGTCGCGTCCGTTGCCACCATCATAGCGATCACGCCCTGCGGACCCGACAAACCAATCATAGCCACCCAAGCCGCGAAACTCGTCATCTCCCGAACTGCCGAAGAACAAATCGGGAAAGACAGAGCCAGTGACCCGTTCAATGCTGATGTAGACATCACCCTGCGCAAAGCCGCGCTCTCCACGCCCGGTTTCGAGGTTCACCGTCACCTCGTCCGGGCTGTTAACATATGAAATCATGTCCCGCCCGCTGCCACCGTCGATTGTATCGCTTCCTGCCGTGGCGGTAATCCAGTCATCGCCACCCAGAGCGCGAATGAGATTGGCACCGTGATCACCGGTAATCAGATCACCAAAGCCTGTTCCAGTGATATTCTCGATGTTGCGCAGAAGGTTCATGTCAGCCCCGATCAAGGCCGTTCCAGCGCCAAGGTTGAACGTGCCTCCGCGCGGTGCGTCGGAAAAACTGACCATGTCAATCCCCGCACCTCCGTCAACGGTATCGTTGCCGGGTCCGGGCGAGATCCAGTCATTTCCGTCCCGCCCATCCAAGCTGTCGTTGCCCCGCCCGCCAGACAGGGTGTTGGCACCCGCGTCACCGGAGATGCGGTCGCCAAAGATGCTGCCCTCGATCACCTCGATAGAGAGCAAGACATGGCCCGCAGCCGCGCCGGCGTTGCGGCCCTGTGTTTCAAGATCGAGGACAATTCCAGCAGGTGCGTCCGCATAGCTCAGCCGATCAGCGCCGCTTACGCCCTGATACACCTGGGCTCCAGGGGCGTAGAAATAGACCCCGGACCCAGGCGCGCCCGGCGGAGGATTGCTTGCCGGAGGCGAAGACGCGGCGGCAAAGGGGCGATCCGTTGCGAAAACAAGCGCGGCAGTGACCTCGTCAACTGTCAGCCGGCGCCCCGAAACCAGCGTGATCTCGGACGTGCCTATTCGGATCAGCGCTCCGGTTGCCGTCGGCGCAATCACAAGTCCATCAGGGCTGCGCAGGTCCGAAAACTCTGACAGATCGATGCGATCCGCTGCCGGATCGAAACCCTGAACGGTATCTCGCCCAGCATTGTCCGGCGAAAGGATGTAATAGTCCGCGCCCTCTCCACCCTCGAGGGTATCGCGTCCCTGTCCGCTGATCAGAATGTCATTTCCTGCGCCGCCACGCACCCATGCCCCGCCCGCAGGCGCGGTCAGGATATCATCCATCGCGGTGCCATTCGTAGCGACACCCGTGATACCGGCCTGCCCGCTGCTGATCATCGCCGGATTCAGCACGATCCGCGTTACACCCTGATCACCTGAAGCAAGCGCAAACAATTCAATTCGCCCGCCCACCACAACAAAGCGCAGATCCTGGATGTTCTGAAGCGCGGTCCCGGTACTATCGACGAGCGTGTCCCACACGATCAACCGCCCCGACGGCAGCAGCCGCAAAAGCGTCACCCCGCCATCCCCACCCGCCACCGCGATGAAAACTTGCTCGCCCAGCATCATCATATCCATGGCGGCAAGCCCGCCGAAACGGGTGTCGCGCCCGTCAAGGATATGGTCGACGAGGGTCAGTGCGCCATCGGACGCCATACGCAAAACGGTTACAGAGCCGGTGCCAAAAGACCCCAGAACCACAAAGTGCTGGCCGTTCAGGGTGACGGCACCGATTTGCGTCGGCACGGAAACAGGAAGGTGTTCGCCGCCCGCACTGATCTGCGAGACAGGGGTCAAACCGCCATTCTGCCCGATCCGTAACACCGTGACCGTGTTCATGGACTGCGACGCCGCAATCAGATAGGCCCCATCTCCTGCGCGCAGGCTCGTCATCGCCGAAATGCCCTCGAGCGCCAGCATGGACGTATCGGGCGTGATCGCAACGCGGGTCAGCGTGCCGTTCGGCGCGGCCTGATAGCTGGCAATCCCCGATCCGTGCCTTGCCGAAAGGAACAGAAAATCGCCGCTGTGATGGGCCGTCAGCATGTTGCCCGAGAACCCGCTGCCATCCATCCACAGGTCGCTGCTACCCCGCAGGCCCGCATTGGTCAGCGGGCCCGCCTTCGACGGATCAAGCCCCAGCACGGAGGTGAGGTCGATCCGCCGCTCGACACCGTCAAGCTCTATGGATGTGCGATTACGGCGCGAATGAACCACCTCGGTTACAACTTCTGCAACCTCAATAGGGGCGGTGCTCAGGGCGATCCGGGCGGTCTGGCTGCGGGCGCTGTTGTGAATCGAAAGCTCCGGCTCCGTCATGCCCGCATCGCGCCAGTTCAGGACAAAACGTGCAGATTCTCCGATTGCCGCAACGCTTGCAGCCCAAATTGTCTGCAGTGGCACCAAGAAAGCCATGCCCAGTCACCCCAACGCATCCCCATGCCGAGGCGACTGTCGGGGTTTGGAGCGGACAAAAGGCGGCTCAAAGCGAACTTAATCGCGGACAATTCCTAAAAGCCTGAATTCTAAAATGCAGGGCGAGCAGGCCGCCCTTGATGACGGCCCGCTAGCTACGGCCCTGATCCAGCAATCGGTTCAGTACGCGGCCCAATATCCCCCGGATTTGTCCGGGCGCCCGCTCGGTCCAGAGCGCGGCGGCAATATCTGGCCAGACATGTTGCGCGATCTGGTCACGATAAAGCACATTCTCGGGGGCCGGTGGCGGGTCGAAACGGAACTCTGGCTGAAACGGACCCACCGCTTCTACAAGCCGCGCGTTACCGTCGCGAAACTTCGAGCGGACGCGATCGTGTTCGCGCTTGTTAAGCAGTGTCGTTGGCCGCGGCCCCTGCGGATGCAAGGCCGCCGTGACAAGATCGATCAGTTGCGCAGGTGGCGGTTTGTCACGGCTGATCTGGCAGGCAAGCCACATCGCGAGGGGATCAGGCGAAACATTGTGCTCGTCGGGAGGCGGTGTGGCCAGATCTGTCACAGACAGCCCCGTGCCAAGCAAGTCGAGGAAAACCTGCCCGACGCCACCCGGACGACGGCGGATATCGTCATAATCGAGCAAGATGATCTGCTCTGGCCCAAAGCCTTTCAGAAGATGGTGATAAACGGCGTGATGGTCCAGCGGCACGCCGCCGCCCAGACTGCGGGTAAAAACCCGTTCCATATAGGCACGCAATGAGGGTGCCCTGCGCGTCCGTGCCACCTGCGTCCAGAGTGAAGATATCATGTCGGTCTGGGCGCGCAGGGTATAGATCACCTTCACCTCGTCAAATGCCGCCAGACGACGGGACAAGGCCACCATGTTCACGCGCTGCGGATGAAAGCGCGAAAAGTTTTCGGCGGACAGAAACACAGTGCCGGGATGATGCGCATAGGGCTGGAGAATGGTCCTTTCCCAGAACCCATCAGGCCCCGAGGTATCAAAAAAGCCGGAGGGCAAATCGTGCATCGTCAGCCACGAAGCCGCAAGCGCGTGGTGGGCGTTGTTCGGGCCGATGTTGGGGTAATGCAAACCTGCGTCCGCCAGAATCTTGCGATTGTGGAAAAACAGGGCCTGAAGATAACTTGTCGCTGTCTTATGCGCACCTATGTGCAGAAATAGCTTTGCCATTCCGTCCCCTTAAACCTCTGCCCCGTCCAGATCAGAGCTTTCCCTGATCCGCAGGTCAGACTGGGTCGTTACAATACCAATGACCCGTTCCATCACATGCGCCATCGTTCCATCGACCTGCCCCATCTCGGGCTCGAAATCGCCAGCCGACACAGGCAGATCGGCCATCGCAGCAAGCGCCGCAGGCCGGAGCCAATAGATGGAGCCTGCAGCAAATACAAGTTCCGGCACCCCTGACGCGACCGGCTGTTCTGTTCGCGCCAGCAGGATTTCGCCGCGCTCGCGGTTTGGCCCCCACCATTGTTCTCCACGCGCAAGATGACCGTCCGCAACCCATAATCCGGCGTCCGGGTCGCACACGAACCTTTGCAGCCGGGCCAACGTTGCCGCAGGATCACCCATGACACCGTCAACGAGCGCATCGCGCCATGCATCGCCGTCGTTGCGGTGCAAAGACTTCTTGCTATGCAACTTGCAGACCGCAGCATAAGGCGCAAACAGCCCCGAGCGAACGAGATGCAGGAAAGGCAGGATATCGCGCCCGTGGTTGGGCAGCGTCCACACCCGAGCGTTCGGAAACTCTGCCAGAATACGGTCACAAACCCCGGCGTCAGAGAGCGCCTGATCCTCGCTCAAGGTGACGAAGAGATCGAACGCGAAGCGCTGACGCTTCAGCCTTGCGGCAAACTCATCCCACATTTCGCGGTAATAGAGATGCAGCACCACGGCAAATCTCGCGGGCGGATCTGGCCGCTCATCACCTGTCAGGACGGGCAAGACAGGGGCATTCCCTGCGGCGGGCCTGTCCAGCACCTCACGCCCCTCTGTCCGTCCAAAGGCCAGATAATGTGCCAAGGGCGGCAGACCCGAAAGCGCCTGATCGGGATTGAGATGCGCGTAGGCTCGCGGCGAGAACTGCTTGCTCGGGCACATTCCGACGGCCTCTCCCACCAGCACATAATGACGTTCCGGCAGCATGCGGCACAATCGTGGCAGGCGGGGGTTACACGTCAGATACCACTCCCGATCAAACAGCCCGCTCTGGCGTATCGCCTTTACGTAGCGCCTTTCGGCCGCAGTCATGACCAAAATCCGAAACCCCAGACGGGCATAGCGAAGATAGCGCTGGAGCATGCTTGAACTGATTTCACCCTGTGACAAGCGCAAGTGGGGCGCGCCGCTTCATCGCTAAGGCCCCGTCTGCTTTTGCCCCGCTTGGCATCAATATAGCCCGCAACCCCACCACCATCCAGCCACAAGCGCCGCATCCTTTGGCGCAGGGACAGAAAGCTGCACGGGAAGGCGCGGAAGGATCATCAAAGGATTGACGCAACGGTGGAAAAGGCGCCTATCGGCACCGAAAAACAGCGGAAACGGTCCTTATTTTAGTTATCGCAGAGGTTTATCCATTGGATAGCGCCCGAGAATCTGCAATTCAAACGAAACAATTTTCTAGCGGAACCGCACAATGACCACTCCTGTCCCGCCCCCTGCCGAGGGTGTTTCCCTGACTCACCTGCAACGACTGGAGGCTGAGAGCATCCACATCTTGCGTGAAGTCGTCGCAAATGCCGATAATCCTGTGATGCTGTATTCGGTGGGCAAGGACTCCGCCGTCATGCTGCATCTGGCGAAAAAGGCGTTCTATCCGGCGCCGCCACCGTTTCCGCTCCTGCATGTCGATACCACATGGAAATTCCGCGCCATGTACGACATGCGGGAAAAGGCCGCCCGAGAGGCCGGCATGGAACTGATCGTGCATCAGAACCCCGAAGCGCTGGCACGCGGCATCAACCCCTTTGACCATGGCGGGCTGCACACAGACATGTGGAAGACCGAAGGTCTGAAACAGGCACTGACCAAATACAATTTTGACGTCGCCTTTGGCGGCGCGCGGCGCGACGAAGAAAAATCCCGCGCCAAAGAGCGTGTGTTCTCGTTCCGCACCGCAAATCATCGTTGGGACCCGAAGAACCAGCGTCCGGAGTTGTGGAAACTGTACAACACCCGCAAGGCCAAGGGCGAATCGATCCGGGTTTTCCCGATCTCCAACTGGACCGAACTCGACATCTGGCAATACATCCACCTCGAAGGCATCGACATCGTGCCGCTGTATTTCAGCGCTCCTCGGCCAACTGTAACCCGCGGCGATCTTTTACTGATGGTCGATGATGATCGTTTCCGGCTTGAACCGGGAGAAGTTCCGGTGATGCGGTCCGTCCGCTTCCGGACTTTGGGCTGCTATCCGCTGTCAGGGGCGGTGGAAAGCACCGCCACCACCTTGCCGCAAGTGATTCAGGAAATGCTGCTTACCACCACATCCGAACGCCAAGGGCGTGCGATCGACCATGATCAGGCCGCAAGCATGGAGAAGAAAAAACAGGAGGGGTATTTCTGATGACCGTTGCAACAGATCCCGCCTATGTCACCGACGCCCTGATTGCCGAAGACATCGATGCCTATCTGACCGCGCATCAGCACAAGACCATGCTGCGCTTCATCACCTGCGGGTCGGTCGATGATGGCAAGTCCACCCTGATCGGGCGCTTGCTCTATGACACCAAGATGATCTTCGAAGATCAACTTGCTTCGCTGGAAAGGGACAGCAAATCTGTCGGCACCCAAGGCGGCGAGATTGATTTCGCCCTATTGGTCGACGGTCTGGCCGCCGAACGCGAACAGGGCATCACAATCGATGTGGCCTACCGTTTCTTCGCGACCGAAAAGCGGAAGTTCATCGTCGCGGACACTCCCGGCCACGAGCAGTATACCCGCAACATGGTAACCGGCGCCTCGACCGCCGATCTCGCGGTCGTGCTGATCGACGCGCGTCAGGGCGTTCTGACCCAGACCCGTCGGCACAGCTATCTGGTAAACCTGCTGGGTATTCGCAACATCGTGCTGGCCATCAACAAAATGGACCTCGTCGGTTACAGTCAGGCCCGCTTTGACGAAATCGTGGAGGACTATGCCCGCTTCGCCAAGCAGATCGGGATGGCGGCCTTCACGCCCATCCCGATTTCAGGACTGAAGGGCGACAATATCGCCACAAAAAGCCCCGATATGCCTTGGTACCAGGGGCCAGCGCTTCTGCGGCATCTGGAAGAGGCGCCGATCAACACCACCCGCCTGCAAGACCATGCATTCCGCATGCCGGTGCAATGGGTCAACCGGCCCAACCTCGATTTCCGCGGCTTTGCAGGCCAGATCGGCACAGGGGAAGTGCGCCCCGGCGATGCCATCCGGGTGTTGCCTTCGGGCAAGACCACCCGCGTCAAATCGATCGTCAGTTTCGACGGCGATCTGCCACTGGCGGTGGCAGGGCAATCCGTCACCCTGACCTTTGCCGACGAGGTTGATTGCTCGCGTGGTGATGTAATCGTCGCAGCGGACAACCCGTGCGAGGTGGCCGACCAGTTCGAAGCCACTCTGGTGTGGATGGATGAGCACGAAATGCTTCCCGGTCGCCCATATCTGCTCAAGATCGGAACCCAGACCGTGACCGCAACGGTGACCGAGCCGAAATACGAGGTGAACGTCAATACACTGGAACATCTGGCATCCAAGACACTGGGTCTGAATGCGATTGGGGTGGTAAATATAGCAACCGACCGCGCTATCCCGTTCGAGGCATATGCCTCCAACCCCGACCTCGGCGGGTTCATCCTTATTGACCGAATGACGAATGCGACGGTTGCGGCCGGAATGATCCACTTTGCCCTGCGTCGCAGCCAGAATATCCACTGGCAGGCCGTGGACATCAGCCGTGAAGCGCATGCCGCGCAAAAGGCACAGAAACCTGCGGTTGTCTGGTTTACCGGCCTGTCAGGCTCGGGCAAATCGACCATTGCGAACATCGTCGAGAAAAAGTTGCATGCGCTCGGGCGCCACACCTTCCTTCTTGATGGCGACAACGTGCGCCATGGTCTGAACCGTGACCTTGGCTTCACCGATGCGGACCGTGTCGAGAACATCCGCCGTGTCGGTGAGGTGGCGCGCCTGATGACGGATGCCGGACTGATCGTCCTGACCGCCTTCATTTCACCATTCCGCTCAGAGCGGCGCATGGTCCGCGAACTGATGGCCGAGGGCGAATTCATCGAGGTCTGGGTGAACACCCCGCTCGAGGTTGCGGAAGGGCGTGATGTCAAAGGGCTCTATCGTAAGGCACGCGCAGGCCAGCTCAAGAACTTCACAGGCATCGACAGCCCCTACGAGCCGCCGGAAGCGGCGGAAATCGTGGTCGATACAGTGACGCTCTCTGCCGAAGAAGCTGCCGAGCGGGTCGTGAACGCCATACTGTCGCGCTGAGCGGTGTGCCCCGCGCGGGGCGCATCCTGTCAAATCACTCCGACGACCGTCTTGCTGGCCTAGGTCTTTCGTGACTACAAAAGACCTAGGCACTTGACACAGGCCGCCCATTACAAGGTTCAGCGGCCAAGCAGCGCCGCATCGGTTTCCGAAAGGGTTAGAGCGATGACAGCGGGCTTCGGGGTGGTACAGTCAGCACCGGGACGCGAGGAATTGCGCCAGGTCGGGCGCGGCTCGCGTGGCATTTTTCTTACCGCTGCGCTGTTCAGCATCTTCGTCAACCTGCTGATGCTCACCGGCCCGATTTACATGTTGCAAATCTACGACCGGGTGCTCGGCAGCCAGTCAGAAGCGACGCTGATCGCATTATCGGCGCTGGTGATCTTCCTCTTCGTGATCATGGGCCTGCTCGATCATGCGCGGGCGCGCCTTCTCGCCCTTGTCGGCGCGCGTCTGCAGGCGCGGCTTGACGCGAGGGTTTTCGCCGCTGCCCTGAGCCGCGCCAGCGTGGCCCCCGGTGATCCGTTGGCCAACTCGGCCCAACGCGACCTGCAATCCATGCAGCAGTTCTGGGCCTCGCCGATTTCGGGCGCGCTGATGGATATGCCTTGGGCGCCGCTTTTTCTGTCCGCGATCTTTGTCTTTCACCCGATCCTCGGCTGGTTCGCGCTGACAGGGGGCGCTGTGCTGGTGGTGCTTACGCTTATCAATCACAAGGTCAGCAAAACCCCCTCCTTGCACAGCAGCGCCGCCAGTGTCGCCGCAGACCAGATCGCCGACCGCCTGAAGAGCCAAGCCGAAGTCTTGCGTGCGCTCGGGATGCGGGGAGCCGCCTTCCAACGCTGGGAAGGCGCACGTATCAAAGCTCTGGCAGCAGGGGTTCACAGCGCCTCTCTTTTGGGTGGTTTCAGCAGTTCAACCAAAACCCTGCGCCTGTTCTTGCAATCGGCAATCCTTGGTCTTGGCGCATGGCTTGTATTGCGGGGAGAATTGACCGGCGGAGCGATGATCGCGGCGTCGATCATCCTTGGCCGCGCACTGGCACCCATAGAACAGGCAATCGGCCAATGGGGGCTTTTGGCGCGCGCGCGCGAAGGCAGGGACAATCTGTCAAAGCTTTTGTCGCTCCAGCCTCCTGAAGCAAGGCGCACCGCCCTACCGCGTCCCAAGGCGCTGCTCGAGGTGGAGGGACTCTCGGTCATGCTGCCCGGAAGCGCGAAACCCATTTTGCGAAACGTCAGCTTCCGGCTGGAGCCGGGGCAGGCGCTTGGCATCATCGGCCCCTCCGGAGCCGGAAAGTCAACGCTGGGCCGTGCCATTGTCGGCGCGATCCGTCCCGTCGCAGGCAATATCCGGCTGGACGGAGCCGAACTCGATCAGTTCGATCCCGATGTCCTCGGGGCGCATATTGGCTATCTGCCTCAAACAGTCTCGCTGTTTGACGCAACAGTGGCCGAGAACATTGCCCGTCTTTCCCTCGCGCCTGACGCTGACAAGGTCGTTGCGGCCGCGCGTGCTTCGGCAGCGCATGACATGATCCTTCGCTTGCCAAAAGGATATGACACGCGGCTGTCTGAAGGCGGAACGCATCTTTCAGGCGGCCAGATACAGCGCGTCGGTCTGGCACGCTCGCTCTATACCGATCCCGTGCTGCTGGTTCTTGATGAGCCCAATTCCAATCTGGACAATGACGGTTCAGTCGCACTCAACAGCGTAATCCGCAAGATCAAGGCCGACGGTGGCAGCGTTGTCGTCATCGCGCATCGCCCCGCCGCGATTCAGGAATGTGACATGCTGTTGATGCTGGAAGACGGCGCGCGGCGTGCTTTTGGCCCCCGTGACGAGGTGTTGCGCGGTATCGTCAAGAACGCGACAGAGATCGTGCGCACCATGGGACCGGGAGGTGTATCATGACAGAGCGGCCGATGCCCGCTTTCCTGCGCGCGCGCGGGCCGCTCTGGCTCGGCTGGCTGGCGCTTTTGCTCCTTGTGGGCGGCTTTGGCCTGTGGTCGGTTACGACCAATATCGCAGGCGCAATCATCGCGCCCGGCCGCGTAGAGGTGGAGCAGAGCCGACAGATCGTGCAACACCCTGATGGCGGGGTGGTGGCCGAGATCCTGGTGGCAGAGGGCAGTATCGTCGCGACAGGCGATGTTCTGTTGCGGCTCGATGGCACACTGGTGCGCTCGGAACTGAGCATCGTCGAAGGACAGCTTTCCGAGGTGCGCGCCCGCCGTGCCCGTCTGGAAGCGGAACGTGACGATCTGACCGAGATGACCATCCCGCCGGATCTTTTGGCAATCGCCGCGCGCAGTCCGGAAACCGCCGAACAGCTTGAAGGCCAGCGTCGCCTGTTCATGGCCCGCATCGAGACACTTGCCCGCACTCTGGACCGCTTGAAGCTTCGCAAAGAACAGACGGCGGCGCAGATCGAAGGCATAGATGCCCAGTCCGCAGCTCTGACCGAACAGCTTGACCTGATCGCGCAGGAATTGGCCGATCAGCAGTCCCTTCTCGATAGGGGTCTGGCGCAGGCAGCGCGCGTCCTTGCCTTGCAGCGTGAAAAGTCGCGGCTGTCGGGGCAGGTTGGTGAACTGATCGCGGCGCGTGCACAGGCAGAGGGTGCGCGGACCGAGATAGATCTGCAAATGCTGGGCCTTTCAGCGCAGCGGCGCGAAGAAGCCAATAGCCAGCTGCGCGAAAGTGGCGCGTTAGAACTGCAATTGATCCAGCGCCAACGGGCATTGGCTGAACAGGTGGCGCGGCTTGATATCCGCGCGCCCACAGCCGGAACGGTGCTTGGGCTTCAGGTCACCACCCCGCGCGCGGTGATCCGCCCCGCCGATCCGGTTGCCTTCATCATTCCGCAGGACCGTCCGCTTATCATCGCGGCGCGGGTGTCACCGCTCAACATCGACGAGGTCCGGATCGGACAACCCGTCAAACTGATCTTTCCTGCCTTTCCCAGCCGGACGACACCGGAACTGGCGGGAACCGTAGCACTCGTTTCAGCCGATGCCTTGACCGATCAGGCCACGCAGGCGACCTATTACAGCGCCGAAATCGTCCTTGATGCACAAGAGGCAGAGCGGCTGGGTCATCCGCTTTTGCCCGGCATGCCTGTCGAGGCCTTTATCCAGACAGGCGCGCGCACGCCGCTGGCCTATCTGGTGCAGCCGTTCACGGACTACTTCAACCGGGCCTTCCGCGAAAGCTGACCGCAAGCACTCGCATGGGCAACCTTCGCCCGGCGCGGCGCCATCAGGCCGACAGGGCGCAGTCCGATACTTCGAACCGGCGTGCCATGATACGCCCCATCTCGCGCCTGCGCCGGAGCGGATAGACCCTCGGGCCATAAAGCTGCGAAAGTGTCCTTTCATCGCAAGGCGCGCTTGCCTCCGCGCCCGCCAGTATGGCCGCGGCCACCGCAAGTCGGGAAGACCATTCGAACATCGCCATTGCCTGCGGTCCGGGATAGAAGCTTTCCGCAGGCGCTCCGGCCGCGCAAAGAATGGCGTGCCGCTCCAGCAGGATATGGTGGTAAGAAACCGAACGCACCCCGTTTGCAACCCGCGCGCCACCAAACCCCGCTTCGGCAAGATGCCGCGCGCGCACCAGAACCCGCTTCCCGTCAGCGCCCCGCACCTCAACCGCATGCTGCGGTGAAAGCCTGAGAACCTGCGTGTTGCCGATGGCGCCGACAGGAAAATGAATAGGCTTCCAATCGGGGCGGCTCATCAGGTCATCACGGCTCAGGTCTCTTTGGCCAGACCAGATCACCCGGCCCACGCCCGCGCTTGTGCTGACCAGATCACCGGCGCGCAGCGTTTCCACCGGGCAATAGCCGCTTGGTGTCAAGATCGGCGTCCCCTTTACAAAGCAGGGGATGCCGATCTGCGCCATGTTCTGCTTGCCGGTGGCTTGGCTCGCCAGAACACCTTCCAGAATGATGCTTTCCCCGTTGGGAAAGGTCAGCACCGCATGGCCGGTGCCATCGCCCACGGTATCGGTGACCGTCACATCGCGCCATGTGACCTGATTTCCGCCGCTGGTGGTCAGGGCAGAGACATCAATCTGGTCAATCGCCCGCCCGTCAACGCGCGTGATGTCAAAATCGGTGACGCGAACGGTTCCGCTTTGCGGACCCAGCCGAAACACGTCGGCTCCGGTGCCGCCTGTCAGCGTATCCGACCCGGCATCAGCCCAAAGCGTATCGTTGCCCGCGCCGCCAAACAGGCGGTCATTGCCGCCAAGTCCGGCAATCAGGTCATCGCCATCGCCACCATAAAGACTGTCGCCGCCTGCGGCTCCGCCGTAAAGGGTGTCATTGCCCGCGCCGCCAAACAGATTGCCCTGCGTGCTGCCGGCGGTCAGCACATCCGCCTGCGCCGAGCCGATAAGGTCTTCTACCCCGGCAAGCGTATCGCCCTGCGCATCGCCGCCGCTACCAAGCCCGGTCAGCAGGTTAACAGTCACCCCCTGCGCCGAAGCGCTGTAATCGGCGGTGTCCCGACCCGCACCGCCAATCAGAACATCGGCCCCGCCCCCGCCGCGCAGGGTGTCATCCCCGTCACCGCCGTCCAGCGTGTCGGCACCGGTGCCGCCTGACAAAAGATCATTGCCGCCTTCGCCATAGATCAGGTCTGCCCCTGATCCGCCCGTCAGCGTGTCATTTCCCGCCCCACCTGCCACAACCAGCCCGACCGTGGCCGATGCACCGTTAAAGCTGTCGTTATAGCCAGTCAGCGCAAACTGCTCGATGCTGGTGAATGTGCCCTGCGCATTGGTGAAACCGGCCGGAGTCTGGGCAAAAGCATAGCTGCCATCGCCCGCGCCGTTCACCGTGACGGACACGCCCGCCGTGGTCAGGTAATTGCTGTAATAAATGCTGTCGGTGCCGGCGCCGCCATGAATGACCGTCGTTTCATGATCGTCGGTCACAAGGAAGACATCATCCCCGGCATCGCCAAACAGGGTGTCCTGTCCGGTCTGGCCGCTCAGCGTGTCATTGCCATCTCCGCCATAGACCAGATCATTGCCCGCGCCCGCAATGATGGAATCATTGCCGCCTTCGCCATAGATCGTGTCATTCCCGCTGTTTTCGACCGACCAATCGCCAAAAACATCGTTGCCATCACCCAGATAGACAAGGTCATTCCCCGCCCCGCCGTTGACCGTATCCTGACCATCGCCCGCATAGATCTGATCGGCCCCTGCATCTCCCGAAATGATATCATTGCCGAGGCCGCCAAAAAGCTGGTCGTTGTCATTGCCACCCGACAGCACGTCATTGCCTGCGCCGCCATAGAGCGTGTCGGCCCCGTCGTCGCCGGCAAGGGTGTCATCGCCCCCTGAATCTGTCAGCGAGACCGAGTTGAGCAGAATGCCGAGCGAATTGTCCTGCGACGCAAGCTCGCTCAGTTGCAGCCGCATCAGTCCACCGTTTCCTGTCACGGTGAAGGTATAGGTCTGCCATGTCGCACCCGGCTGGATCGTTGCGATGAGATTGCCGCCCCACCTGACCTCGAAACTGTCGTTCTCGCCGATACCCGGGCGATTCCGCGCTTCGATGGTCAGGGTATAGGTGCGTCCGTTCTCGGTGCTGACATCCTGCCAAATGGAATCGACTGAACCGGAGTCCTGATCCAGTTCGATAATGTTGGACCCGTCGGGCGAGGTAATGCCGTTATAGCCCGACCCCCAGACTTCAACTGTACCCCGCGTGCTTTGCCAACCGATAGGCGAGGCGTAGGTCGACATCCCACCGGGCAGGATTCCTGCATCGAAACCCGGATTGGACAGCATTTCGCTGCCGCCGAAGATAAGATCGCTTCCAGTGCCGCCCGAGATGGAATCGTTGCCTCCGCCACCATCCAGCGTGTCGGCTCCGGCCCCGCCAAAAAGTGTGTCCTGTCCGGAGTCGCCCCGAAGCCTGTCATCGCCTTGCTGACCGGTAATGGTATCGTTGCCCGCCCCGCCATAGGCGCCATCATCGCCCTGGGTCTGGTAAGTAATGTCGAAGCGGTTGGCGAACAGGTTCGACGAAGCAGCGTCCGACACCGACAAAAGCTGCAAGGACGTGATGGGCTGGCTCGCCAGCATCTGGGCCACCGCGTTGTTGGTCGGCGGCGGCGCCATGAAGAGCTGGCCATCGGTGGTCTGGAACACGACAGCGGAAAAATCGTAGGTCGTGCCGTCGAGAAACGTGACCCGCGCCGAGTAGAGCAGCACCGTATCCAACGTCCGCGCCACACCGCCGATGGTCAGCGTTTCGGCGTTGTTGGAATCGTTGTTGTTGATGGTGTTGTCGCCGTTGGTGTCATTGGAGGTGACGCGGCGGATATTGTTGAACAGCGGGTTCGATGCACTGCCATAGGTGCCAAGCGCGAGGTTCGGGTTTTCGACCGTAGTGTTGCCTTCGGTCGAATCGAGGTCGCTAAAGGTGCCAAGGTAGAAGGCATTCCACGTCATTTGCACAGAGCCGGTGGGCTCGTCAGCCGGACCTGGCCCGCCGGTATCTATCGCGTCATTGCCGTTGCCACCAAAGATCGAGTCTACGCCAACCTCACCCCACAGGGTGTCGTTCCCCTCTCCCCCGTAAATGGTATCGTTTCCGGCCCCGCCATAGACGACGTCAGCGCCGTCACCGCCACTGATAACATCATTGCCCGCGCCCGAGGGCGGCAAGGGTGCCACGCTTATGTTGTCCACGGCAAGGTCGGTAGAAAGCGTCGCCGAGCTGGTGGGGTTGCTGAACCGCAGCGTGATCTGGTTGGTGGTCGAGGTGAAGGGCACTGTGATCCGCTGACTGGTGCCATCAGAGATCTGATAGGTCTGGGTCGCAATGACAACGCCGCTGCTGTCAAGCACGTCCACCAAAAGCGTGTGGTTGCCAATGCCGAGGCCTGTCTCGAAGGCATCAAAGCTGAGCGCATAGGTGGCACCCGCCTGTGTTGTAACCGTTTGCTGGAAAGTCCCCCCGGCGGATGAGCCAGAGGCGTTGAAGGCCATGTAGCCATTGGTGACAGTGGTGGTCCCGCTGCCCCCTATGGTCCAGCCCGTCGTGCCGGAGGCAAAATTGCCGTTGGTGACGGAAACCGTGCCTCCCTGAATCGCGTCCCCATGGATGGTGTCATTCCCCGCGCCCCCGAAAAGCGTGTCATGACCGCCCGCGCCAATCAGACTGTCGTCTGCGGCGGTGCCGATAATCTCATTGTCGCCGCTGTTCCCGACGAGGGTCGCCATGAACTCTGCCTCACATCCCAGCAGGCCGCAGTGCGCGGCCCGAAAAGTATCCAGAAACCAAAACTTGGCCCCCTCGGTCACAAGGAGGTTGCGGCGGATGTGTCCCTCTGCCTTGGCTTGTCCGTCGGACCGGTAAGCGGCTCGACGGCACTGGCCCGGCTTGTTTCTCAGGTTCTGCCCGCGAACCTGTAACGGCCGAAAACTCCGTCGTTGTAGGGACGGCGGTCTGAATTCGGCCAAGGCCGCCTTTGCGCGTCAGTACAGACACGGCGGAACGGCGCGATGGGCCAAAGGCATGTGTTGATGACCGGGCCGCGCAAAACACCCGTCACCCATTGGGCCGGGGGCGCAGCGGCGCTGCTCTTTTCAGACGGAAGCCCGCAGCAGGCAGCGGCAAATCTTACAAAGATTCTTAAGGCATTTCCGATATCCGGCGAACAACGCCGGCCGGGGCTGATTTTTGCGAACCTGACCAACAGCAGGAACGCGCCATAGCGAAGCAGCCTCCAGACGCGCAGAACTGTCAGTTTTCATTTTTCACGAGAGGCAGAGCATGACCAAAATGCAGACCGTCGATGAATCCTGGAATGCGCTCGACACCCTGTCGGCGCTGAATGTCCTGTCGAACCCGATCATGGTCGCCGACAGGTCTATGGTGATCCGCTTTGTCAACGAAGCCGCCTACAAGATGTTCGAATCGATCGAAGCCGACATCCGGAAGGATTTGCCCTCTTTCGTCGCGCGGGCCGTTGTCGGGAAAAGCATCGACGTCTTCCACAAGAACCCCATCTATCAAAGGCGGATCATGGAACACCTCGTTCGCCCGCATGATGGCAAATTCACCATTGGCGGCAAATCCCTGTTCTTCAAGGCCACCCCGAATTTCGACGCATCAGGCGCGCTTGCCTCGGTCTATGTCGAATGGCAAGACCGGACCTTCGCCGTTGAAAAGCAGGCACAGGTGATGAAATTCATCCATGATGTCAAACAGATGGCTGATGCGCATGATGCGGGGATGATCTCGACCTTCCTTGATACGGCCCATCTTGATGACGAACTCAGGCCCGTTGCGGAAAGCGCAAACCGGATGGTCAGATCGCATATCAATACGAAAAAGAAGATCATGGCGGTGGTCGCCGAATTCGCGAACGGAAATCTTGACGCAGATATCGAACGGTTCAGCGGGGACAGAAGGTTCATCAATGAGGCGGTCGATGGCATCCGCGCCTCGTTCCGGGGCATCATGTCGGAAATGAAACGCTTCTGCTCCGGCCTTCGCAATGGTGATCTGAGTGTCACCATAGATCCGGGAGCCTTCAAGGGCGAGTATGAGGTGCTTGCCCTTCTTATGGACGAATCCCTGTCTGATCTGAGCCAGACGATTTCCTCTGTTGCGGGCCATGTTGATCAGGTCGCCCTTGCGGTCGAGCAAATCTCGGATGGCAGCGGCATCCTTTCGCAAACCTCTCAGGTCGCATCGGCCTCGGTGGAAGCGGTTTCCGAATCCACCGAAGAGACAAGCAAACAGGTGAAATCCAACGCTCAATCCGCAAAATCCGCCGCCAAACTCGCCTCCGAGACGACGGCGGCAGCCAACTCCGGTTCCAAGCGGGTTGAAGACATGGTCAACGCGATGGAGGGCATCCGGTCCTCTTCCAAAAACATTTCCAAGATCATCAAGGTGATTGATGAAATTGCCTTTCAGACAAACCTGCTCGCCCTCAACGCGGCCGTCGAGGCGGCCCGCGCGGGCGAACATGGGCGCGGCTTCGCCATTGTCGCGCAAGAGGTGCGCAGCCTTGCCGGGCGGTCGGCAACTGCCGCGAAAGAGACCGAAAACCTGATCGTGGACGCAAGCCAAAAAGTCGATGAGGGAACAGCCCTGACCAAGCTGACGCGCGAGGCCTTCAGCGAGATTTCAGAAAACGCGAAAAAGGTCGAAGCGCTGGTTGTCGAAATTTCAAGTTCCAGCGACGAGCAGGCACGCGGTGTGGCACAGATCAATGCTGCCATCATGGGCGTTACGAACTCCGCACAGGCGACAAACCAGCAAGCCATAAACCTTTCCGGCAGCGCCCGTCAGATGAAAGAGGCAACCGATATGATGAAGCAAGAATTCGCACGCTTCAGAACGCGAGAAAGCGAACGGATTCCCGAAGGTTGGCTTGCAGCCTCCCGAGCACGGCGGTCCGGGGCGAGTTCCGGCGCGGATCTCGCGCGCGCCACGGGCTGGCAACAGCACTCCGCCCGACGATAGCAGGAAAAGGCCCCCGACGACCTTCGATGATCTCTCGCGCCTGCGTCACCTCTCTCTGACGTGAACCATAAGGGCAGGAAGGCAAACCGCTCAGGCGCGATACCGGCGTTGCGCACCGGACCTCAGGTATCGCCCCCCGCCGAGGGTGCCGGTCTGCCAGCCTCGGCCACCAGAGCAGCCAGACGGTAAAAGCCATGCACCATCTTTGAAAAGGGCATCAGCAGGAACAGCACCATCACTGTCGCCAGATGCACGGCCAGAAGCGGACCTACAAGAGCGCTGCCGGTGGCCGCATAGAGCGCAAGCCCCGTCAAGGCGACACCGCCAAGCAGCAGGATAAAGGCCATCTCGCCACCCCAGACCCGCACCGCCCCAAGGGCGGGGTCGGCCCGCAGCTTGAGCAGCGCAAGCCCGACGGCCCCTGCCACCATCATCAGCCCGCCGGGAACCCCGAGCAGTTTGGGCAGCGAAAGCAGCGGATAGGGCGCCTCCCAGCCCAAGGCATAATGCATGACCGTGCCACTGCTGGTCGAGGCAAAACACAGCAGGAAGCCATACATCATCAGTTGGTGCATCACGCGGCGATGGTTGCTGAAACGGTCTGCGTTCTCGAAATTGCAGCCTTCGCCATGACCACCCGACAGGTTCTTCATCCGTGCGGCCTGATCGAAGGCGCGCATAAGATGCGCCCAGCGCACCCGGCCACCGCCCACTTCCCGCCAGTAATCACGCAGCGACAGCGCGATCAACGCCAGCGGCAGAACGAAGGCGGGCACGAAGATAGCGACAAGCGTGTTATGGGCCAGATGGGCATAAAAGCCAGCGCCCGAGACGGGACGCCACATCGTCAAAGCCCAGAAGAACCACGCCAGCGCCACCACCAAAAGGCCCGCCAACGCAACGCCTTGCGTCTGGAACAGACGGGCCAGCGCTTGCGGGCGCGCCAGACGCTCCCAGCTTTCCACCCGCACCTCGGCCAGCGCGGCAGGGATGTTCAGCGCGAATTCATGGGGCTGCGTGTATTGGCAGGCGTAATAGCACCCCCGGCAGTTGTGGCACAGATTGGCAAGCTGGGTCAGGTCGCCATCGGCAAAGGCTTTTTGCCGCGTCATGGCCGGAAACACCGAGCAGAACCCCTCGCAATACCGGCAGGCGTTGCAAATCTCGATCTGGCGGCGGGCCTCTTGGGTGGCGGACAGCGCCGAAAGAGGCAGCCCTGCGGGCGAAAGGTCAAGCGACATGGGCGGCGGCCTCCTTGCCCGCGATACGTCCAAAGACAGTGCCGATGGTCATGCCAAATCCGGCAAGATAGCCTTGGCCAAGGATAGACCCGGCCATGATCTCTCCGGCGGCCCAGAGGTTCCGGACCGGGCCTTCGGGGGTATGCACCTGGGCGCGGGCATCTACCTTCAGGCCCAGATAGGTGAAGGTGACGCCCGGGCGCAGTTGATAGCCATAAAAGGGCGGCGTCTCGAGCGGGCGTGCCCAGTTCGTCTTTGGCACCTTCAACCCTTGGGTCCGCAACCCGTCAAGCTCGGTCGGATGGAACGGGCCGGGCGTGCAGGCGGCGTTGAAGCCGTCAACTGTGCGGCGCACCGCTTGCGGATGAAGTCCCAGAGCCGTCGCCAAGCCTTCGATCGTGTCGGCTTTCACGGGGGGAAACACCGAAGGCATGAACAGATCGATCGATTTCGCGTCAATCAGCGCGAACCCCACCTGATCAGGTTGCGCCGCAACCAGACGGCCCCAAATGGCATAGCGCTTGGGCCAGACATCCTCGCCTTCGTCATAGAACCGCTCGCCCTCCTTGTTGACGACGATCGAGAACGGCACACAATCCAGCCGCGTGACGATTCCGCCATCATATTTGGGCGCACGTCCGTCGATGGCGACCGCATGGCATTGCGTCGGATCACCCACGCTTTCTGCCCCTTGGTCCAGCATGTCGCGCAGCACGACACCTCGGTTGTAGGGCGTGCCGCGGATCAGGAAATTACGTGCAGCTGGCCCCCACGCCCGGGCCAGCCAGTCGATATCGGCCTGAAACCCGCCCGAAGCCAGCACGAAGGCCCGCGCCTTGACCGTTACAGGTCGCCCTGCCACCTCGACTTCCAGGTGGGTGATGCAGTCGGCCTCACGATGCACATGCGTCACTTGCGCCTCATAGGCAATCTTGATGCCCAGATTGGCGGCGGTGCTGTAATAGGCGTTCACCAACGCCTTGCCCCCACCCAGAAAGAACGCATTGGTGCGCGACAAGGACAAGGTGCCCGACAGCGAAGGTTGAAAGCGCACCCCATGCGCCATCATCCAAGGCAGGCATTCCTCGGTCGAGCGGATCGCAAGCCGTGCGAGGGCTTCATCGGTTTTCCCCTTGGTGACAAGCATAAGGTCTTGGAAATACTCCTCTTCCTCATAGCTGCCGGTCAGCGGGAACATCGGGCCGTGGTGCATGCAGCGAAAGTTGCGCGTGTGGCGGCTGTTACCTCCGCGGTAGGCCTTCGGCGCACCTTCAAGGATCAGCACGCTTGCGCCCGCCTCGGCGGCGGTGATCGCGGCGCAAAGCGCAGCATTGCCGCCCCCCACCACCGCCAGATCAAAGGTTTCGGGCCAATCCTTCACGCCTCGTCCTCCATCGGCAGTTCGCGTCCCCGCATCCCGCGGATACGGGCCGAAAGCGCGGCCTCTACATGGGCGCGCATCGCCGCCTCGGCCCCTACCCCGTCACGCGCCCGCAACGCGCCCAAGACGGCGGCATGTTCCGCCACTGCAGAAACCGCGCGCTCCGGGTCTGCCAAGGTGGTGGGGCCAAGAATAAGCAAGGTCTTTTGCAGCGCGCTCATCGCCTTGATCAAAAAGCGGTTGCGTGCGGCATCAATCAGGGTGCGATGGAACACGCGGTTCAACTCGCGCGCCGATGCACCCACCGGGGCCTGCTCGAGTTCGAGGTTCAGCGCTGCAAGTTCCGCCAATTCGATATCGGACGCCGCCCGCGCGGCAAGCCGCGCTGCCGTCCCCTCCAGCACAGCCCGCATCTCGTAAAGCTCCACCACCTCGGCATGATCCAGACTGCGGATTGTCGCGCCCTGACGCGGCAGATGGACAACAAGTCCATCCGTTTCCAGTTGCCGGATCGCCTCGCGCACAGGGGTCCGGCTGATGCCAAGGCGTTCGGCAAGCTCGGTTTCCCGCAGCCGCGCCCCGGGGGCAAGCGTGCCACTGCGGATATCATCCAGAAGACGGCGATACGCGCTCTGGCCCTGGGGAAGATCGCTGTCATCGACCATGAAACGACTCACTTGCGGTTAATGTGTCCTGATGTATACATTTGGATACAATATTGCGCAAGGAGGCTTCGATGCCCCGTTCCCTGATTCCCGACCAGATGCCGAAACGCTTGGCGACGCTTGCCCTCGCGCTCTTGGGGGCGGGGCTGTTCTATCTCTTGGGCCTGCCCCTGCCCTTTCTCTTTGGCCCGATGGCAGCCTGTCTCGTCGCCGCGCTCGCAGGCGCACCGCTCCGCGGGATGGGAACCATCTCGACCCTTGCGCGCACCGTCCTTGGAGTCGCGGTGGGTGCATCGATCACGCCAGAGGTGGTGGGGCGCATCCCCCAGATGGCAGGCAGCGTGGCCTTGGTTCCCGTCTATGTCGTGATCATCGGCATTGTGGGCGTGCCGTTCTTCCGGCGCCTTGGCTATGACCCCGTCACCGCATGGTATGCCGCCATGCCGGGCGGATTGCAGGATATGGTGACCTTCGGAAAGGAGGCCGGCGGCGACGGGCGCGCCTTGGCACTGATCCACGCAACACGTGTTCTGATCATCGTGACGCTGGCACCCTTGATCCTGACAGGGCTTTATGGCTCCAGCCTGACTGGTGTTTTGGGCGCACCCGCGCGCGATTTGCCACTGGCAGAACTTGCGATGATGGCCGCCGCTGCCGTGCTGGGCTGGAAAGGCGCAGAACGCATCGGTCTTTTCGGGGCGTCTATCCTTGGCCCGATGATCGTGACCGGCGTGCTTTCCCTGACGGGGATGATCCACAGCCGCCCGCCCGCCGAGGCGATCCTGACCGCGCAGCTGTTCATCGGACTTGGCATCGGGGTGCAATATGTAGGCGTCACCTTCCGCGAATTGCGCAGCTTTGTGCTGTCGGGACTGGCCTTCGTCGTTCTGCTGGCCATGTTGGCGGCGCTGTTTACCGAATTGGTCATGCTGACCGGACTAGCCCGCCCCGTCGAAGGCTTCCTCGCCTTTGCACCCGGAGGGCAGGCAGAAATGACGGTGTTGGCGCTGGTCGCCGGGGCGGATCTGGGGTTTGTCATCCTGCATCATCTGACACGGATCGTGGTGGTGATCCTTGGTGCCCCTGTGGTGGCAAGGGTGCTGCAGGTGCGGCGATCCTAGGGCGTGACAAGGTGAATGGGCTGGCCTGCGGCAAAGGCATTCACCTGATCGAAGACATCGGCGAACTGAAGGTCGAACTCTTCTTCGGTGACAAAGCCGATGTGCGGGGTCGCGATCACGCGCGGATGCGAAAGCAACGGGTCGGCAGGGTCTGTCAGCGGCTCGGTGTCAAACACGTCGAGCGCCGCCATCCCCGGCCGGCCGCAGTCCAGCGCGGCCAAGAGCGCACCGGGCGCGATCAGCCCAGCGCGTGATGTGTTCACCAGCACTGACCGCGGGCCCATTTGCGCAAGATCGTCTGCGGTAACGATGTCGATGGTCTGCGGGGTCAGGCGCAGGTGCAGCGTCACCACATCAGACCGCGCGAAGAACGCCGCGCGGCTCTGCGGCACCTCTCCGCCTTCGGCGGCGGCCCGCGCCCGCCCCGCCTCGGACCCCCACCACAGCACAGATGCACCAAAGGCGGCGGCATATCCTGCGATCAGCCGTCCGATCCGGCCATGCCCGTAAATGCCGATGGTTTTGCCGCGCAAGGTGCGCCCCACCCCTGCCTGCCAAAGCCCGGCCTTGGCGCTGGCCATCTGCCCCCGCAGATCGCGCAAGGCCGCAAGGATCAGCGCCCATGTCAATTCGGCCGCAGCATGGTTCGGGGCTTCGTCCGGCTTACGCGAGGCAAAGGCTACACCGCGCGCTGCACAGGCCTCTACATCGACATGCGGCCATGCCCCGCGGCCCGAAATCAACCGCAAGTCGGGAAGGGCATCCAGCAGACCGGCGGTAATGCGCGTGCGTTCACGGAACAGGCAAACCGCCTCGGCCCCTTGCAGGCGGGCGGCAAGCTCTGCCCCTTCTGCCGCATCTGTCCACACCGTCACCTCATGCCCGGCCATTCGCGCAAAGCACGGCAATGTGCGCAGCGTGTCCGACCAGTCGTCGAGGATATGAACCTTCATTTTCCGTCCCAGATTGCTTCAGGCACCATCACCTCGCCCCGCGCCAGAAGCCGCGCGGTGCGCAAGAGCCCCGCCGATTTCAGCGCAAAGCCCTCCGGGCCACTGTCATAGTCAACCGTCACATCAATGACGCCGCCGGGATGTTCGATCAAGACCAAGGCAGGACGGCCATCGGGCGGCGCAAACAACCCTTCGGCCACGGTGCCGGGCGTCAACACGCAGGATGCAAGGCATTGCGCGCCCGTCACCGCCATCGTGGGGTGGCAGTTCCACGGCATGAAATAGCGTGCCGTAACGGTCCCGCCATCGCGGGGCGGCGCCAAAAGCGCGAACTTCGGCGTCACCGATTTCGCAACATCCCCCATGCCCATGCGCCGTCCGGCCTCTTGCCGGATCGGCTCCATCCGCGCGTAAAAATCACGGTTCGCATCCAGTTCCTCCACCGTCTCGAAGCCTGTCAGACCAAAGTCTGCGGCGCGGGCAATTGCGATGGGCATGGCAACGTCCATGCAGGTCAGTTCAATCCCGTCGATCACATCGCGCACCTGCCCCGTCGGCAGCAGCGATCCGGTGACGGACCCGACCACATCCATGAAGTTCAGAAAGATCGGCGCGGCGGTTCCCGGCACCCCGTCAATCGCGGCGTCGCCCGTGTAATCCACCTGCCCGCCGGGGGTGCGTACCACCGCCTCGACCTTGGCCCCTGTGTTCACCGACCGGATGCGGATGCGGGTCACATCGCCCTGCGACGGCATCAGCCCCATTTCGATCGCCGCAGGACCGACCCCCGAAAGGATGTTGCCACAGGTCGGCTTGAAATCCACCAGACCATCCTCGACGCTGACTTGGGCGAAGAAATAGTCGATGTCGCAATCGTTGCTTTCCGACCGGGACAGCATGGCAACCTTGGTTGTCACCGCTGCCCCGCCGCCGATACCGTCGATGTTCAGCTTGTGGCCGGACCCGACCGCTGCCACCAGAACCCGCGCCAAGGTCTCGCGATCTTCGGGCAGGTCCTGCCGCCGGAAATATGGGCCGCGCGAAGTGCCGCCACGGAAGAAATGAAAGGGAATGGCGGTCTGGGCCATCGGTCTCTCCTGCATGTCAAAATGGAAAAACCCGCGCCTGTCGAAGGCGCGGGTGAAGGGGACTCAGCGGAAGGGCCAAGGCAGATCGGCCATGTCTTGCAGAACACCCGACGGGAAGTTCAGCGACAGCGCCCAAGCCAGCAGCAGAATGAACCCTGCGGCACCGGCGGTCATCAGCACCACCGCAACCAGCCCCGCCTTGGCGCGGATGACCAGAAACAGCGGGAAAAACACCAGCAGAGCCGCGTAAAACCCGACCAGCGCCGTCAATCCGACAAGACCCGCAATCCACGCAAGGCCGCCCCAAAGCGTTCCCACGCCCGGTTGGCCAACATGGTCGCCCGTCAGTTCGGCATCGAAATGCGCATGATGCCCCGTCTTGCCACGCACCAGTTGCGGCAAAAGGATCGCCAGCATCGCAAGCCCGATGACCGAGACCGAGAGCGGGAAGACCTGCGCCAGAAAATCATGTTTGAGAGAGTCGAGCAGCGCGATCAGCAGAACTCCGGCCATCGCGGCGGCAAATCCGATTTGCGGCAAATGGGCCTTGAACGATGGCACATCAGGCGCATCATCCTCGTTCGGCACGACATTGCCATGTTCATCCACACGGTTGCGCAGCCCGAACCAGACCGAGGCCAGCGTCATCAACCCGATGATGATAACCCCCGGACGACCAAGGAAGGACCAGCCGTTGAATTGCAGCGCCTGATAGAAATAGGTCTCGGCCTGCGGGGCCAGAACATAACCGATCAGCAGGGCCGGACGCGGCCAGCCAAACCGCTTCATCAGAACGCCCAGAACACCAAGGCCCAGCAAAGCCACCAGATCGGCCAGTGACCGTGTCGCCTGGAACGCCGCAAAGCAGACCAGAACGATCATGAAGGGCGCAAGCCGCTGGAACGGAATCTGCGTCAGGCGCGAGATCGGGATGGCCAGCGCAAGGCAGATGCCCGCCCCCATCACATTGGCCAGCGCCAGCGACCAGACCACCGAATAGGTGATGTGCAGATCGGCCCCCACCATCGACGGACCGGGCTGGATACCCAAAAGCACCATGCCGCCCAGAAACACCGCCATCGCCCCCGATCCTGGGATGCCGAACAGCATGGTGGGCAACAGCGCACCGCCCTGCATTGCGTTGTTGGCGCTTTCAGGTGCGATCACACCGCGAATGTCACCCTTGCCGAACTTGGGGTCTTTCTTGACGGTCTGCACCGCATGGCCATAAGCGATCCAGTCAACCACCGATCCACCAAGGCCGGGGATCGAGCCAATTATGCACCCGAAACCGGAACAGCGCATCGACAGCCAGATATTGGCCCACCAGTCGCGGAAGCCCTGAAACCAGCCGGTGCCAAGCGTGTGACCCGACGCGATGGCCGAATTCTTGCGCAGCAGGTCCGCGATTTCGGGAATGGCAAAAAAGCCAAGACCCACGATCACCAGCGGAATCCCGTCGTAAAGGTAATCAAAGCCGAAGATCATTCGGAATTCGCCCGTTGCAGGCGCTCCGCCGATTGACCCGATGATCAGGCCGATGGCACAGGCCGCCAGCCCCTTCGCAAGACTGCGCCCCGCCAGAACCGCCACCATCGACAGGCCGAACAGCGCCAGCATGAACAACTCGGCCGACCCGAAAGACAGGATGATGGGCCGCGCGATGACCACAAAGCCGGTCAGGATGATCGCGCCGAAAATCCCGCCCGCCATCGACGAGATGAAGGATGCAGAAAGCGCCCGCGCGGCCTGCCCTTGGCGCGCCAAGGGGAACCCGTCGAGCACGGTCGCCTGACTGGCCGATGAGCCGGGTATCCCCATGAGAACCGAGGAAAACGTGTCGGAGGTCGGGATCACGGCAACCAGCCCGATCAGCATGGCCAGCGCGGTAATCTCGTCCATGCCATAGAGGAACGGGATCAGCAGCGACAATCCGGCGATGCCACCAAGGCCGGGGATGACGCCGATCACCAGTCCGATGGACACACCGATCAGCATGTAGAACAGGTGCTGAAAGGTCAGCAGCGTGGCGAGAGCGGACAATAGGGTATCGACCACGGAGACTACTCCCGTGTTGGTCGCCAGCGAGGGCGACGGGTCAGTGATGGGTCAGGGAAGGTTCGGAAAAGATTGGCGGGCGCCTGTGCGGCACCCGCCCCGGGCTGCGCGGAGGATCAGTCTTCGCCCAGTTTCACGCCGTATTCATCGCCCAGCATCGTCGCCACCTGCTTGCGCAGTTCCGGCGTGATGGTGGTGCCCTTTTCAAACAGGGCCTGTGCCAGAGGTCCGGTCACCTGCTCATAAGTGCCCAGAACAGTTTCGGCATTTGCCTGATACTCCGGGTCTGCCTTCATGTCTTCGAACGCCTTCTGATAGGCGGCGACGATGTCATCCGGCGTGCCCTTGGGCAGGAACACCATCTTCTGGGCGGGGAAGCCTGCGGTGAAGAAGGCGAAATAGGCGTCATACTCGGGGCCCGACGGCGCATTGCCCGTCAGCGTCTCGTAAGCTTCTACGAAAGAGGGAAGATCGGGGAAGGTCGGGTCACGCATGACCTCGCCAGCTTCGTTCAGGACACCCCAACTGAACAACGGCACGGCCTGTCCGGCATCCACGAGCGGCTGGACGCTTTTCAGATAGGCCGACGAGGTCTGATAGTCGATGTTGACCTCGCCGCGCTCGAAGGCCAGACGGCCATCGCCGCGCCCCTTGAAGCCAAAGACATGCTGCACATTGAAGCCCATCAGGCGGAAGCCCAAAAGTGGCACGAGGTCCAGCGATGTCGCCCCTTGGCTGGCATAGACCAGCTCTTTGTCCTTCAGCATCGCAATGTCTTCCGGGCCCGACAGACCCAGCGAAGGGGTGGTATAGACCACGCCGCCGGTCGGACCGGCCATCGCGATCTTCCAGTCCTTGTATTCATAACGGACGCGCGGATCGCCCAGCAGATACGGGAACTGCGTCGACCCCGAGGTGCCCAGAATGGTCAGACCATCCGGCTTTGCACGGGCCGCGAACAGGTTCGTTCCCTTGGTCGACCCGCCGCCCGGCTCGTTCACCACCACAACGACCGGATTGCCCGGCAGATACTTGGACAGAAGCGGCGCATTGAAGCGCGCCCAAGTGTCAGACCCGCCACCGGCCGAGAACGGAATGATCCATTCGATCGTCTTGCCAGACAGGTTCACTTCGGCAGCAGCAGGGCCCGCCAGACCCAAGGCAAGCGCACCGGCTGCAAGCCCCAGTGCCACGCGCCGCGTGATGTTTACGTTGGATGCCATGTCGTCCTCCCGGTTTCTCCATTCTACGCGCCTCACCCCTCAGGGCCAGAAGGCGCGCTGCCATCCTTGATTTCTCCTCCCAAGAACGGCTTGATGTGCAACTTAGGTTCGGTTCCTGTCCGTAACCTGTCTTGCCCGCAAAAGGACAAACATGCGTGTGATCTTGATAGAGGATAATCAAAGCCTCGCCAAAGGCATTGAAAATGCCCTGAAAGATCAGGGACATGCGGTTGACCATCTGGATGACGGGCTTGATGGGGATGCCTTTCTTGCGGGCCAGACCGCCGATGTCGCGGTGATCGATCTGAACCTGCCCCGCCTGTCCGGTATAGAAATCATCCGGCGCATGCGCGCACGCGGCGACACCACGCCCGCCCTGATTCTTACCGCGCGGGGAAAAACATCAGAGCGGGTCGAGGGTTTGGACGCAGGAGCGGACGATTATCTTGTGAAGCCTTTCGACATGGCCGAACTCATTGCAAGGCTGCGCGCGCTGTCCCGCAGACGCCCGCAGGTAGCTCCCGCGCGCGAGACGCTGGGCCAGTTGATCTATGACCGCGAACAGCGTGCCGTCTTGCGTGACGGGCGCAGCCTTGATCTGCCACGCCGGGAACTCGCGCTGTTTGAATTGCTGCTGGAACACAGGGGCCGGCTGATCGAGAAAGACCGGATCGCAGACTCGCTTTACGGCACGGGAACACCGGTCGAGGCCAATGCGGTCGAGCTTCTGGTGTCACGGCTCCGGCGCAAGATTGACGGGTCAGGCGCGACGATCCGCACAGCGCGCGGGCTCGGATACATGCTGGACGAAACTTGATGCTGCGCCGCCTTTCGCTGCGCACGCGGCTGTTCCTGCTGCTGATCCTTCCTCTGGTTGCGGTTGCCACGGCGGCGTCCTTTGCGCGCTATCAATCGGCCAACGAACTGTCGCAGGAACTTTACGACAATACGCTCTTGGTGGTGGCCCTGACGATTTCCCGCGATGTGGTGATCTCCGAAGGCGACATGCTGACCGAGCAGCTTCTGGATGAACTGACCGCCGCCCTCGGGGACCCGGTCTACTATCGCATCACCGGGCCGGGCGGGCGTTTTGTGACCGGATATTCGGACCCGCCGGATTTGCCCGAAAACAGCCTGATCGAAGGTGGCGCGCCGGTGTTCTTTGACAGCGTGTCGCTGGGGCGGCCCGTCCGCGCGGTGGTGCTGCGCGAATTCATCAGCGAGCCGCAATTCGGCGGATGGGTCACGGTCGAGGTTTGGCAGACGGTCAGCCAACGCCTTGCCCTGTCACGCACTCTGGTAACGCAATCGATCTTCCTCTTGGGTTCCGTGATCCTGACGGCGGCGCTCATCCTGTGGTTCGGCATCCAGCTCGGGCTGAAACCGCTGCTGGACCTGCGCGATGCCATCGGCCAGCGCAGCGCCGACGATTTGCGCCCGATCCGCCGCTGGGTGCCGCCGGAACTGCGCCCGTTGGTCCAGACCTCGAATTCGCTGTTTGATCGGTTGGCCGCGGCTTTTGCCCTGCGCGATGCCTTCATCTCGGACGCCGCCCACCAGATGCGCAACCCGGTTGCCGCCATCCAGAGCCAGGCCGAAGCCGCCATCAGTGCCCCCAGCGAAACCGATTTGCGCGCCCGCGTGGTCGATCTGGCCGAAACGGCCCGCGCCACAAGCCGACTGACCTCGCAACTGCTCTCGCTCGAACGGGTGCGCGGCCGGAGCCTCAAGATTCTCGTGCAGCCCGTCGATCTTGTCGCCTTGGTGCGTGACAAGGTGCGTCCCTTTGCAGAAGGCCAGTTGCGGCGCGATGTAGATGTCGCCTTCACCGTCACCGGAGAGCCGCGCCCCATCGACTGTGACCCGGTTCTTGTCGAGGAAATGGTGTCGAACCTTCTCGACAATGCCGCGAAATACGGCCTGCGTCCGGGTGGGCAACTTGACGTGACGGTGGCTTTTGACCCGCATCGGGTCAAGATGCGCTTTGCCGATGACGGTCCCGGTGTTCCCGCGGAATTGGCCGAGCGTGTTTTTGACCGGTTCTTCCGCCTCGATGACTCGCAGCCGCTTGGCTGCGGCTTGGGCCTTGCCATCGTCAAGGACGTCGTCAACGCCCATGCGGGCGAGGTGTTTTGCATCCCGCAGCCAGCGGGCGTTCTGTTCGAGGTGGTGTTTCATCGCTAGCCGGCACCGGCCGACATTCACTGTTGCAACATCACCGCATGACCGGTCCTTCGTTTTGACGCAGGTTCAAATCGTTTAAAAAACTGCGAAGGTTGTTTCCTCCTCCTCGCAAATTCGTCTCCGTCGGCCCGCAAGATGTGCACGCTTTTCACCCCTTCGCACGGCGGGAATGCCGCACATCGGGTAACGGATCAGCCGACGCGGAAACTGGCGCTTACAGATATGAAACCTCTGGGAATGTAAGATTCAGCTTAGAGACACCCACTTGCACCCTGATTTTAACTCGGCCCGCAAAACAGACGGCACCGAAGGGACGTTCACGCGCGGCGAAAGCCGTATTCTGGTCCATCTTGCGCGCCATGCGACCCGCTGCACCGGTGAAACACATTGCGCTCTACGCTCTGGCTGGCTCAGAAGTTCGGTCCAGACATCGGCACCTGCCTCGACTTTGATCCGAACAGCCGGGCAGGCGTGGCGCGGTGCAGATCACGCAACCCAGGCTGCACCGACAGCCCGCCTTCAGGCGGGGCGACAAGGTCGGGGTTGCCGGATGGAACCTGGCAGTTACCATAACACAACCCTCAAGCAACGAGTGAGCCGTGCCAAGATCAGAGATCGACACAAGGTATCGTGCGCTGCTGGCCGAGATCGAGGCAACGCTGCACGACCCGGGCGGCGCGGCCCGCTTGGCAGGACATCTGCAGGATTTGCCTGACCTGTTGCAGGGCTTGCGTGAGGCGCCGCAGGACAGCAGGCGGATCGAGATTATGGTCGACCGATCCGGGCATATTGTCAGCCAGAACGCGGCAGCGGCCCAAAGGCTCGGGCTGCACCCCGGCGATCATCTGGGCAGTATCGCCATGTCGCCCGAGGCAGCACAGCGGTTCATGAAAGGGCAGGACGGCACCGGAATACCCCTTCTGGTGGCCGAGCCCGCTGGCGGGACGATATTCTTTTTCGGTCAGGCAGTCGAAAAAGACGGCCCGATCCTGCTGACCCAAGTGCAGCGCGGCATTGATGCCAGCATCCGCGCACGGCTGGCTGACTCTCTCGGACTGATCACCTCGGAAGGACAGCTGCTGAAGGGGCTGATGGAGGGCAAGCCAATACAGGTGATCGCCCGTGAGCTGGGCCGCACGGAAGGGACAGTGCGGCAGCAGTTGAAATCGATCATGTCAAAGATGGGCGTGCACTCGCAACAGCAGCTAATCTCGACCGCCTATGCGCTGTCGCTGATGTATGAGCAGGCGCGTCCATCGACCTCGCCGCTTGCAGTCGATCTGCAAGGCGCGACGCTGCACAAGGGACGCTACGGTCTGGTGGGTCTGCATGCTTTCGGTCCGGCTGACGGGGTGCCGGTGCTGATGCTGCATGGCGCGCTGTTCGGCATTGGCGCCCTGCCGGGCCTGCGCGAGGCGGCTCAGACGATTGGTCTCCGCATCCTTGCTCCGGAACGGCCGGGCTATGGCCACACTGCTCCTTGTGAGGACGGGAATCCGGTCGGATTGGCCGTGCGACAAGCTACCGACATCTTGGATCACTACGGCCTGCAGCAGGTGGTGGTGCTGGCCCATGACATCGGCACCCGCTTTGCCGCACAGTTTGCACTGGAGGCACCAACCCGCGTGGCTGCCGTGATTGCAGCGCCCGCCACTCCACCCATGCAGACTTGGGCACAGACCGCCGACATGCCCACGCGCCACAGGGTCAATGCATGGGCCGCGCAGCATCTGCCGGGGCTGATGGACAAGATCGTGGCCTTGGGGCTGGCGCAGATCGCGCGCAATGGCATCGAGGTGATCCCGCGGCTCGTGTTCGACGGGTGCGATTTCGATCAGGCGATCTTGCGGCAGCCGGCAGCGAGCGCCGTTCTGCAAGAGGCGTTTCATCTCGCTTGGGCGCAACAGGGTGTCGGATTTCGCGCCGACATGCGCCTGACCAATGAGGACTGGCAAGACAGGGCGCGACGCATTAGCACCCCCTTCCTGTGTCTGCATGGCACGGAAAGCCGCACCGTCAGTCAGAACGCGGTCGAGGCACTTGCGCGGACGCTGCCCAACGGGCGGTTCCGTCTGGTCGAAGGGGCCGGACACAGCCTGCCAGTCAGCCATCCGGCGCTGCTCTTGCGCGCCGCCCTTGCCGCTGGGCAAGCGGCGGGTCTGGGCGGCGATGAATTCGGCTTCCCCCGCAACGCGTGACTACCAGATGGGAGTATTCCGCGGCTCTGTCCTTCAAGTACGGATGGACATCCTCGACAATCCGGATCCGTCCCATGCTCCACAGCCTGACCCGTTCTGCCCTTGGCCTTGCCCTTATCGCCCTTCCGGCACATGCCGAAACGATCCCTGTATTCACTCCAGATGACGAGGGCCGTCCCTTCGTGGATGTCTATGCCTCGGGCCTTTATTCGGCCAACTGTGTCGAGGGCGCGGGCTGCACCTGCGCCGCTGTGCCGCTAGACCGCGACGAATTGGCCGTAGTTCTTGGGCTGGAGGCGGTTTCCGCCGATACGAAGGGTATCTGGGACAGCCCGGCCAGCGCGCAAAGCCTGACCGACGAAACCGCCGAGGCGCTGCATGCGCGGTTTGGCGGATCGGGCCATTGCCCGCAGACCGCTCTGGTGCCGGAGGATGGGCGATGGCGCGATGGCAAGCCATTCGACATCCAGATTCAGTGTGGACCGATGGGCGACATGCTCCGTCAACTCTGGACCGAAGAAAAGCTTGTCACAGCGACGATCACCTGGAACGGCGTTTTTTCGGGCGAAACGATTCAGGCCGCCTTCATGGCCGCAGACCCCGATCCAGAATACACACCCCACGCGTTCAAGGATGTTACTCCGGTCGAAACCATTGGCACCGCACAGGCCACTACGGAGATGGGGCAGGTCACCTCGACCGGGCGCATGCTGCTTTTGACGCCCGGCCTGTTCTCGGTGAACTGGGTCGTTCAGGGGACGACCGAGATTGGCCCCTGCAATTGGTCGACAACGCATCTGGTGACACGGATCGGACCGTAGATCCGGACACCCTCAACCCATTGATTAAAAATCAAATATTACTTCCAGGAATTGTAAAGGACCGACCATGAGGACTTCATTTGCAGCAATTGCGATAGTGGCGGCCCTTTCGGCCCCAACGGCCGGGGCTGATGCGGTCACCGATGCCTTGGCCGCTGCACAAGCTGCCTATGCCAGTGGTCAATTGGGGCAGACAGCGGCTCAATTGACCAATGCCACCCGTGCAGTTCAGACCATTCAACAGGAGCGTTTGGCCAGCGCCCTTCCGCAGCCCGCCGAGGGATGGAGCATGACCAGAGGCGAAAGCTCTGTGGATGCTGCGGGCTTCCTTGGAGGCATGATCGGCATCGTGGCGGATGCCACCTACAGCCACAACGATGGCCGCAGCTTCACCATCACGCTGACCGCCGATAGCCCTGCGGTGGCCGGCATGGCGGGGATCTTGGGCAACCCGCAGATGATGGCCATGATGGGAAAGGTCGTCAGGGTTGGCACGATCGACGTGCTTGACCAGAACGGTTCGCTGTCGGCTCTGGTCGCGAGCAGGGTTCTCTTGCAGGCGCAGGGTGCCGATGCTGCGGACATGTCGGCAGTGCTTGCTACGATGGATTTTGCCAGACTCGGCCAATTTGATCAGTGATTGCCTTCAGCACAGGTTCGCCATGACCCTTAAACATCTTTCCGCCTTCTGCGTTGGCCTTTTCTTGGCTGCTCCCGCTTTTGCCCAACTCCCCCGCACCATCATCGTCATGGACGGCTCGGGCTCGATGTGGGGCCAGATTGAAGGCCGCGCCAAGCTGGAGATCGCGCAGGAGACGGTTGCGCAGGTCCTGGGCAACCTTCCCGTCGATCAGGAAATCGGGCTGATGGCCTATGGCCATCGCGAAAGAGGCAATTGCGCCGACATCGAACTGATGGTTTCCCCGGCGCCCGGCACAGGCGCAGAAATCGCGGCGCAGGTGAACAAGATGCGGTTTCAGGGCAAGACGCCGCTGACCGAAGCCGTGCGTCAGGCAGCAGAGGTGCTGCGTTCCGGGGAAGAGGCAGCGACGGTCGTGCTGGTCACCGACGGGCTGGAAACCTGCGAGGCCGACCCCTGCGCCCTCGGGCGCGAGCTGGAGCAGTCGGGTCTGAACTTCACCGCCCATGTCATCGGCTTTGGCCTGACAGAGGAAGAGGGTGCGCAAGTGGCCTGTCTGGCAGATGAAACCGGCGGGCTTTATCTGCAAGCCGCGAACGCCGGCGCGCTGGCCGATGCGCTGACCCGCACGGTCGTCGCCGCGCCCGCACCAGCGCCCGAGCCGCCGCCCCCGCCCGCGCGCACCCATTTCCCGGGCGCGGAGCGGATGCCCAACATCGCGCTGTCACCCACAGGGTTCACCGTCGGCGACCTGACCGGCGATCCCGCGCCCCCCGACTTTGGCGCCGACGGCACCGCCGACCAGTGCGCCGCCGCCTGCGAAGCCGATGGACTCTGCGCGGCCTGGCGCTATGAACCGCCCGGCAGCCTGTTCGTGGCCGAGCCTCGCTGCTTCCTTTACGCCGCGTCCTCCGAGATGGACTACGCTGAAACGAATCCGGGTGAAGGCTGGCAATCGGGCATAAAGGACGGCGTCCTGATGCTGGTGCGCCCCTATGCGCCGACGCGGGAAGCGACCGCCCGCCTGACCGCCCCCGCCTCGGCACCGCAGGGGTCGCGCATCATGGTCGGCTGGGATGGGCCGCGCTCGAGCCATGACTATATCCGCGTGTTTGACGCCAACGGCAACTGGCTGGCCGAGGTGGCCCCGGGCGAGGAAAACCCGGTCGAGTTGCAACTGCCCTGGGCCACGGGCGACTTCACGCTGGCCTATGTGCATGAGACCGAAGCCATCAGCGACTCCAGCCCCCTTGTTCTGACGCAAGCGCCAATGTCGATCACCGCACCCGCCTCGGCGCAGGTGGGACAAGAGGTCACGATCACCTGGGTAGGCCCCGGGGCCCATCTCGACAATATCCAGCTGTTGAACGCCGATACCGGCGAACGCTGGGGTTATGACTATACGGACGGCAAAGACAGCATGGTCTGGACCATGCCCGATGTGGCCGGCACCTACGAGTTTGCCTACTCCTTCCGCGACAGCGAAGTGATCCACACCACCCCGATCACCGTGACGCTGGAACCGGCAGAGGCCGCCCCAGAACCGACAGCCCCGCCTCCGGTGCAGGCTGTGCCCGTGACCTTCACAGGCGAAGGGACCGGGGCCTACCCGCTTTCCATCACATGGTCGGCAACCCCCGCCCCGGGGCAGGACCTGCCTCCCGAAGCCTTCGCGATGAACGAGGGCGTATCTGGCACCGCTGCAGCCGAATTCCTGCCGGGGATCTATGACGTTCTGGGCAGCGCGGGTGACATGGTCTTTGCCGGGCAGGTCACCGTCAGCGCCACCGGCCCCAACGACTTTGTCATCCCCGTGTCGGCAAACCTCGGCCCCGCGGGGCCAGACACCGCCTCGGTCAGCGTCACCATCACCGGCCCCTACATGGGCACCTTCCGCCAATGGGCCGCCATTCCTCTGCCCGATGGCGAGGTTCTGCGCAGCGACGGCGAGATCAACGACGCTTGGACGGTGAATCTGATGCCGGGCCAATGGCTGATCACGGCCACGGCATCGGGGGCCGAAGGCGAAGGGCTGGCAACGGTGGCCGAGATCTCCGGCCCCGGCCCGATCGAGGTTGGCCAACCCACATTTGGCGCAGCGCCCTTCACCGACATCGCGCCATTCCACCGACAATGCATGGGCGCGAACCCCTGCACTTTCCATGACAAGTTCTCCGGCCTGCGCATGGTCTTGTTGCCAGGCTGGCTGATGCAAGACCCCTATCCGCTGACGACCGCAGCCGGCGAGGCCAGCGTGGTCTCCACTCTGTTTGGCACCACAGGCACGGGCGACAGGCCGCTCGCGGCGCTGAACCCCCGGCAGTGGGATACGACGCTTGGCCCTTGCGAGGACACGGCGGCCGGCCAGTTGTGCCGCATGGCCGACATGCCGGGCGATGCACTGACGGGCTTTCGCTCCCTCGCGGCGACCCTGCGGGTGACGGGCGCAGCCCGGCCGCAGACCCCGCTCATCGAGGGCACGCCCCTGGACCTTGACGCCGACACCGCCACCACATTGCGAAACCGCCTGTTGGGACAACCTTGATGAAGCGCATTCTTCTTGCCCTGTTCACCCTGCCCGCCCCCGCACTTGCGGAAGACGCCATCATCTTCGCCGATTGCGGCGCCGCCGGTTGCACCTGCCACATCAGCGCCATCTCGGCCGACGAGATCGCGCTGGTCACCGGCCAGCCCACCCCGGTGGATGCCGCGCAACAGACGCTGGTGCTGCATGACGGCCAATTCACCTGGAGCCGCACCCCTCGCGACGATCTTGACCTGGCCTTGGGGGGCGACGGGGTCTGTGAGATCGAGGTCTTCAACGAGATCATCCCGCAGGACGGCATATGGGAAGGCACGGTCGAGGTGACCGGCATCAGCGGCTGTCATCCGCAGGTGGCCGCCATGGTGCCCCCGATGGTCGAGGGGATGCGACAGACCCAGCGGATCGCATGGGGCGGCGTCTTCGATCCTGCGCGGCTGGCCACGGGCGGGCAGAGCCCGGTGGTGCAATGGACGCGCGTCAGGTCTGACTATTTCACCGGCACGGTGCCGATGGAGCCGAACCCCGTTCTGGACGTGTCCGTCGATGCCACCGCAACCCTGCTCGCCCCGGAGCAGGCCGCAGCCACGCTGACCATTCGCTTCGAGCCTGTTTCGGCGGCGGACGGGGGCGCCCTCGCTTTGATCGGAATGAACGGATGCGAAGCAAACGCTGCCTATGCCTTCCGCCGAACCGCAGACTGATGTCGGCATCCCGCATGACGATGGCGAGCGCGGCAGGCGCAGGTCAGGAAGTCCGGCCAGATGACCTTGACGACGCGCGGACCCCTCTCACGGTTTGCAAGCAAACCGTGAGGGGGCAACGGATGCTTGCGCAATGTACCACAATTGCCGGCATGCGGTTTGGCAGAGCGCTTGGCGGCCCAATCCTCGGCGCTCGCGGCATAAAGATCCCCCAGATCGTTCTGTGACCCGCTGGGCTCTTCGGCATGGATCTCTGCCATAGCGGTTTCCAGATCTTCCAGCGCCAGCTCGAACTGGTCCGGATCGCTCTTCTTCGATTTCCGACCGAAGATCGCCTGCTTGAAGGCCGTGACCTGCGTTTCCATTCGTGCAATCCGTCCTTACGCTTGTCGCGCGCATCCACGGCGATCAGCATCGCCTTCAGCACAGCAATTTCTTCAAGTGTCCGCCTTCACCCATGCCGACGCGCCACCTCGTTGACCGTGACACCGGGCATCAGCGTCTTCACCTCCATGCGTCGCTTCGCCTTGTCAGACCACCGCCGCTTGGCCGTCGGAACCGCCAGAAGCTCCACAAATCCATCGGCCTCCATCCTGCGCTCCCGATGGACTCCTACTGACGCCTCCCGTGCAAATCTCCACACGAAGCCGCATCGCAGCTTAAGGAGTCAGCAGGAAGGTGGGGGCGGAACGGCGGTTACCGTCTCCCGATGGCGCGGCCGTGTCAGGTTGGACAGATCCGATGTCATGGACGGAGCAATCGTCGCGCATCATGCCGACTGGCACCACGTGTTTGACTATGCCGGTCGCCGATCAGGACCGGATTACCCCACAACGCATGGCGAAATCTGCTTTCCGCGGAGATCGACGGGTTCACGCCTGTCAGGGGCGCGCTGCCCTTGGCCCGCCATGTATATGTGCCAGAAGTGCTGAATTCGTGGGCAAGCCGGCCGCGATGGCGCGGTTGGCCGCCGCAAGCCCGGGCGGCAGGTTGGTTCCCGGGCCCCGGTTTAGCCCGGCCGGGCGCCAGCCCGATCCCAGCAGGATGAATTCGTAGTTCAGCTCGTTGAACGGCGAATAGCGCAGCGAGAAATCCGAGAAGCGCGGCGGACGCACATTCCAGATCTCGAGAAGATGCGCCAGCCGGTCGGTCAGCCGCTGTGGCGCGCTGGCATCGCGCCAGAACACGGTGTCGCGCCGCCCTGCTACGACAAAATGCAGCAGTATGAAATCGAGGATGTCGTCATGCACCTCAGCCAGCAACTGATTGTGGCGCCGAGCCAAGGCGGGGTTTGCCGCATGGGCAGGGCTAGGCGGGAACATTTCGCACAGCACGCGAGACGCATAGTCGGCAAGGTAGAGCCCTGTGGATTCCAGCGGCTCCAGAAATCCCGCCGCCAACCCGATGGCCACCACGTTACCTGTCCACGGGGCCACCTGCCGCCCGACCCGAAACCGCAGGTGGCGCGCCGTCAGGCCCGCTGCGGCTGCACCCTCCTCGGCGCGCAGTTCGGCCTCGGCATCCTCTCCCGAAATATGGGCCGAAGAATAGACATACCCCCTGCCCCGCCGCGTCATCAGGCCGATATCCCAACACCAGCCCGATCCGAGTGCGCGGGCCCGCGTGAAGGGGGCGGGGGTGAAGCGTTCGGGGTCTTCGGGGACGCGAAAGGCCACGGCCCGGTCGCACAGCAGATGTGCCGACTGGTCTACCCAGCCGCCGGGTTCGTTCGCCTGCGGCGACAACAGCGCCCGGAAGCCGGTGCAGTCGATGTAGAGGTCGGCCATGATGCGCTGTCCACCGCGCAGCGCCAGTCCGGTCACCAAGCCACCTGCATCGCGATGCACCTGATCGACATGGTCACGCAGATGCCTCACGCCGCGCGCGACGCAATGGGCGGCCAGCGCATCGGCAAACATTTCTGCATCCATGTGATAGGCATAGGGTACCGCGCCTTGGTAGTCGGCCCCGTCCAGACCGCGTGGTGCGAGACCCGCAGAGATCAGTCCGGGCTGGGCGCTGGCAAAGCTATCGAAGGGTGACGCACCATCGCCCTCCAGCCAACGGGCTGCCGCCATCTGCATGTCAGGGGTGAGGTGGCGGTGAAACGGGTGCAGATAGCGGCTGCCCGGCGCGGACCAGTCGTCAAAGCGGATGGCGTGCTTGAAACTGGCTTCACAGGCGCGCATGAACTTGGCCTCGGCTATGCCGAAGCCGCGCAACATGTCGCGCATGGTGGGAATCGTCGCCTCTCCGACCCCGATCCGGGGGGTATCGGGAGACTCGACAAGCGTGATGTCCACACGCCCCGGCCCCGAGCCGTTTAACCGGCTCTGCAATGTCGCGGCGGCGATCCATCCTGCCGAACCGCCACCGACGACAATCACCCGCATGGGCGGTCAGACCCCCGCTTCGGCCGGGGTCTGTGCCGCTTCGTCGCGTATACTGGGGGCAGCGGCTTCGGCGATGCGGCGGGCCATCGGCGTGAGGTTGTTGAGAGATTGCAGATGCACATAGCACAGCTCCAACTCATCGGTGCGGGCCATTTCGGCCAGAACATCCGCCGGCAGTTCCTTCAGCTTGGCGCGGTCCACCGTGAAGAACCCGGCAAGCGACGCGGTCTGCCCCCCGGGCAGCGTGAACTGGGCTTGCGCAGGTTGCAGCAGGCCATGCTTGAGAAGGCGGTCCCCGAACATCTGCGTGCGTTCGAACAGGGCCTGATACTCACGCGTGAATGTCAGCATGTTGGTAAGGAACTGCGTACGGTTGCCGTCTGCATCGAACATGCGTTCTCCGCGACCGTCCTTGTTGAAGCCTTCGAATTCCTCGTCGATGCACAGGGTAAAGGTCTGGCCATCATCCGAGCGGGCAAAGACGAAGGGATAGCGGCGCAGGAAAGCGGGGATATACCCGCCGGTCCACGCGCCCGCCGCATTGACGTGGCCGTTTTCGTTCTCGCGCATTCCAAGGATCACGCTGGGAAACACTGTCTTGTCATCGCCGGCAAAAACGATGGCGTAATCCTGTGCCGCCGAGAGAAACTCTGCGGCAAGCAGCGGCACCGAATTCACATTCTGGGCAAATCCATAGCTTGTTCCCATCTTGACGGACCATTCGCGATGCCGTTCGGACGAAATCGGCACGGCGCGTTCGTAGATCATCAGTTGCTTGGCCATTCGATGGGCTCCTTTCAGTGGTTTAGATGAGTTAAGTATCAATCTGGACAACAGACCCCGGCATTTCTATGGCGGCACAGCGCCACGGATGGGCGCCGTCGGGGTCGGTATCGGTGTCAGTTCATGCGTCTCGGGGCCGAAGCGCTCGATATAGGCGGTGTTCAGTCCCAGACATTCGGTTGATCCGCAGGTGTCGCGGTGAGGGCACTGGTGGAACCCGTTCCGGTCAAACTCTGTCCAGAAGGCAGGGTCGATCACCAGCATCGGTTGTGCATTGACCAGCGCATCACCCAGATCCGCCAGCAGGCATTCGGGGAAATTCTTGACTTCGACGAAGCGCCCCAGCGCCCGTGCCGCCAAAATCGCCGCGCGAAGATGGGGCAGGATATCGGCGTGGCGTGCCATCAGGCCCTTGTCATCGCGTTCAGCCATCGGCCAGTAAGTCCAGAACTCCATCTGGACCAGACGCTTCAGATGGGCCAGATGCGCCACGATGGCGGGCAGTTCGGCATAGCTGAGCGTGGTGACCACGGTGTTGGTCAGCAGGCGGACATCGGGATCAGCATCGAGAATCTCCATGCCGGCCATCATCTTGTCCCACGCGCCCGCAACGGCGGTGATACGGTCATGGCTGTCGCGGCCCGCCCCGGCGACCGAGACGAAGTATTCGTTCACCCCTGCATCGAGCAGGCGGCGCGCATAACCGGGGCGCGCCAGGTGCATTCCATGCGTCTGGATGCGGACACGGGAAAACCCGGCGGCACGGGCGCGCTCTGCCAGATCGGGCAGATCGCGCCGAAGGGTTATTTCCGACCCGGTCAGCACCAACCCGTCCCACCGGCGGTTGGCGCGCTGTTCGGACAGGATGCGCGCGAACACCTCGTCCGAGGCGGGTTGCAAGCGGTCCATCGTGCCCTCGATCATACAATGCACGCAGGCCAGATTGCAGCGGAATTCCATCGTCACCGACACATAGCGGTCGTGATCGCGCAGCGACAGGCGGGGCCGGCTGCCTTGGAGCGCGGCGGGCGTCGTGACACCTGCGCGCACGCCCGGCAGGTCAAGGGCCAGCCGAGCGGCCAGTGCCGCGTCCGGGATCAGATCAGAGGAGCCCATAAAAGCTTCCTTTCATCAAGCGTATCCCGCCGGTTGGTGCAGGCAGGTAATCATACCCCACATCGAACAGCAAATGGTCGAACCGCTCTCGGTTCTCGCGCAAAAAGGTGCGGATCGGCGCAGGAAACGCCAGCCTGTCCAGAAATGTCGACAACAGACCGGCGCGGATGCGTGAAAAATACAGCCCATCGTTGTGGCGCTTGTTCGCCACCACAATGGTTTGCGCAGAGTCCATTTCGGGCCACAGGATATCTTCTATCCGAAGCCGCCGCAGCGGCACATGGGCATTTGAAACGATCTTTTCGCGGATGTCATCAAAATGTGCTTTGGCATCGAAAAAGAAATAGAAATTCCGCATCTCCATGCCCGTCTGAGACAGGCCGTAGCAGATGCCCGAAGACACGGCGCTTCCCGGATTGCCGATGTAGAGGTCGATCTGGTCAATAGGTTTGCCGCCGTCGATGTGGCGCGCATCCACCTCGACCGAGAACATGAAATAGGGGTGGTCATCGGCATTGGGCGGGGTCAGTTGAAGCAGGCCCTTGGTGGCGCGGCGGAAGGCAGCGATGTCAAAGCTGCGCTGCATGCGGGCGTAGTCGTAGAAATAGAACTCCCATGACAGTCGGTCACCGGCCCATTTCACGCCCCAGACCGTAGAGAACGGCCCGACCGCCGTGCGGAGCGCGTCGCAGAGCGCGAGCATCCGGTCCGAAAGGCCCGCCACCACGAAGGACTGATAGAGCAGCGCCGAGGATTGCCACGCCCCCGGCCCCGGCGCGGCGGGCGGGTCATAGGGCCACTGGCAATAATCCAGCGCCGGGTCCTGCGGCGTGGCGGGCAGGATGCGGCTTTCAAGCGCCCAGCCCGTCATCGCCCTTGCCCCTCTGGCCAGAGCTGGTGCGCGCCGTGATAGACCGTGGCAAAGGGCTGGCCATCTCGTGCCACACCGGCGGCAATATGGCCCAGACGATCCTCGGCATGGATGCGCAGATAGCCTTCGGCACCGGCAGCCCCGCCCATCAGCGCCAAGAGCGCAGGCGCCGCCGCACCAAGGGTCAGCGCGCGGTCGGACAGGTTGAGGTCGAACGACCGACGGGGGCTGCCCGGCTCCAGCACCTCGAGCAGGGTCAGCGTGTCAGACAGGGGCGCAGAGTCCGCCATCAGCGCCAGAAACGCATCCTGCGCGGCCGCGTCCGGCAACGCCTCGGCCACCAGCGCGCGCCGGGCGGCGGGTGGCAGCGCATCGCGGGTCAGGTAATGCGACATCGACCAATGGGCGGGGTCCTCGCGCCGCCATTTCAGGGCCAGAAACACCATGTCCGGCGCGGGCTGCGAGGCCACATCGAATTCCAGGTAGCACTTCATAACGGTCTGGCCAGATCCTTCCGGTTCAAAGCCGAAATGCACGGAATGGGCCGCGGATTGATGGGCATCGATCATCGCTATGCCCTCGGGAGGCGCCCCGAGACGGGCGCAGATGCCACGCAGCACGCGGCTCGGCCCCGGCCCCAGAGCAAGACGCGGCATCGACAGCAAGAACCGTCCGCGTCGCAGTCGCCCGCCGATAGCCTTGGCCGACAGCTCCGCGATCCATGGCCGCTCGCAGCCGTCAAGCGCGGCGAACAGGTCGACCGCGCCCGGTGTGGGGGGAATGATATCCAGCCGGATCGTCATTCCATCTGCCCGGAAAAGGCCAGCAGGCCGCCAAGGTTTCGGTCCACTTCCAGCAGGTCGTGGCGCATACGAGCGTGCAGGCGCTCGATCTGGCGCTGGCGCCGGCGGATGAACACGCCCGCCGCGCGCGGCCCGAGCGCCAGCGCCAGCGATGCAGCGCCACGCCATAGCCGCGCGCCATTCCCGCGCATCAACTCGTCTTCCAGCGACAGAAAGGCCTCGACCCGGCCCGGATCGCCCTGACGGCCGCAGCGTCCCTCCAACTGGCGGTCCACGCGGCGGCTGTCATGGCGTTCGGTCAGGATGACGTGCAGCCCGCCGAACGCAGCCACCCCTGCCCCCAGTTTGATATCGGTGCCACGTCCGGCGATGTTGGTGGCCACCGTGACAGCACCTGCCTGACCCGCGCGTGCGACAATCTCTGCCTCGTCGGCGTCCTGCGCTGCCGAAAGCACCTGATGCGGGATGCCCAGCGTCGCAAGCCGCGCGCTGGCGGTTTCCGAGGCCGCAACCGACCGCGTGCCCAGAAGGACGGGCGCGCCCTGCGCATGCAAGTCAGCCACACGCTCCGCAATCGCGCGCCATTTCGCATCTTCGTCGCGCAGCACGCGGTCGGGAGCAAAGCGGCGGATATCGGGGCGGTTGGTGGGAATGCGGGCCACCCGAAGGCCATAGACCGACCACAGTTCCCACCCCGCGTCACGGGCGGTGCCGGTCATGCCCGCCAGTCGCGCATAACGGCGGAAGAACCGCTGATAGGTAATTCGCGACAGGGTTTCGCGCGGATCGGTCAGCTCGACGCCTTCCTTCAGTTCGACCATCTGGTGCAGCCCTTCGGACCAGCTCCGGTCGGCCATCACCCTGCCGGTGTTCTCGTCGACGATCTGCACCTTTCCGTCCCGCAGGATGTAATCTTCGTCGCGATGAAAGACATGGAGCGCGGTCAGCGCCTGCACCACAGCATGCTCGCGGATCACCCTGATGCCAAAGCCCGAAGCATCTGGCTCGGCCTCGGCCATATCCTCCAGCCGGTCTTTCCCGAGGTCGGTCAGTTCCACACGGCGTTCGTTGGCCTTGACGCGGTAGTCGGTGGTTTCGGTCAGGTCCAGCGCCGCCCCCATTGCCCGGCGCAGCATCGCGGTGTCGCGACCAAGGCCCGCGACTGATTGACCGGAAATGATGAGCGGGGTGCGCGCCTCGTCGATCAGCACGCTGTCGGCCTCGTCGATGATGGCGCAGTGCAGGCCCCGCATCCGCAGGGGGCCGCGCTTGACGCCCGCAATCCTGCCAAGCTTGCGTCGCAGGTTGCCGGGGTCGCGCCGCAGCACCATGCGGTCACGCAGATAATCAAAGGCTATTTCCTTGTTCGACGCATGCACGATGTCAGCTTGGTAGATCGCCTGACGCTCGGCCTCGGATTGGCCTGCCTGCACCACACCGACCGTAAGCCCCAGAAAGGTGTAAAGCGGGCGCATCAGTTCGGCGTCGCGGTGGGCCAGATAGTCGTTGACCGTGATCACATGAACGGGCGTGCCGCCCAGAGCCATCGTGGCGGCGGCAAGGGTGGCGCAAAGCGTTTTGCCCTCACCGGTCCGCATTTCCGCCACCATGCCTTGCATCATGGCCCAGGCGCCGGTCAGTTGCACGTCAAAGTGGCGCATGCCAAGCTGGCGGCCCGCGACCTCACGCACCAGCGCAAAGGCGGGGCCGATGGCTGCGGCGCGGGGCCGCCCCCTGGCCAGCGCGGCGCGCAGCGCGGGACGCAGCATGGCGGCGCGCTGCTGCAAGGCCGCGTCCTCCAACACGGCCATTTCGGCGGCATGGTGCCTGACCTGCGGCAGGATGGCGCGCAACCGCCAGCCGCGCAAACCTGTGCCCTGCGACATCCACAGCCCCGAGGCGCGCTGCCACCAGCGATCAAGTGCCTTGTCTTCGACATCCGGGCGCTCGGCATAGTCCTGCACCTGCGGCAAACGCAGCAACGGGCTGGCGGCGTGGAAGGCGAGATCAGACATTGAACTGCCTCAGGAACAACTGACGCAGTCCGCGCCAGACACGAAAGCCCATCGGTTCGGGCCCATGATCGAACCGCACCAGCGCGCGTTCGCCGATCAGCGCCGCCGGAGACGCGCCGGTGGGGGTCACATCGAAAAGAAACAGGCTTTGCAGCGTGCGCCGCTGCTGCGCATCCGCCGGATCAAGCGCAATAGTGCCGCCACCCCTTGTCGACAGCGCAGGTGACGGCACCTGCGGCAACCCTTCGGGCGAGGCGGCGACGATGCGCGCGGGTATCACGGTGGCAAGGTCACGCTGCAGGCGGATCTGAACCGACGCGGCACTGTCGCGCACCAGTTCGGCGCTGTCCTGCGGCACGGCAACCCGCAGCCGCATTTCCGTGCCTGACTGCAGATAACCGAGGATCGTGCCGCGTCGTACCAGTTGCCCCTGCAAGTCTTGAGGCAGAGGGATCACCAGATTGCCCGCAGCGGCCGCGCGCAGATCGAGGGCGGCGGCGCGTTCGTCATAAAACCGCAGTCGCTCCTGCAGATGGGTCACCTGTTCGCGCATCAGGTTGGTCTGCACCGGATCAATCGCTGTCACGCTGTTCAGACGCAGTTGCATTTCGGCCAGCCGCGTTTCTGCCAGCCGACGTTCCGCATCGAGGATCGGGTCCTCAAGACGAAGGAGCACCTCTCCGGCCTGCACCAGACCATCCTGCCGCAGCACGTCCGCCACAAAGCCATCGGTCGCGGCGCGCAGGATTTCATGATCGTCCAGCCAGACCACCCCGTCGGCAACGGTGGTATGCGGCACCGGCACCGCAAACAGCAGGGCGGCCACCCCCCCCACGCCCGACAGCGTCAGCCCAATCGCCCGCAGGCGCAGACCGCGCAGATCGTGAGACGTGAACAGGTATTTGAGTCCCTTCCACAGCGGCATCACGAACACATTGGCCAGCGCCCAAAGCGCCAGCAACACGCCGATGAAAAAGAACTTGGACGCGATGAACAGCGCGATGGCGATGGAAATCGACACCCGATAGACGAAACTGGTCACGGAATAGACGAAAAACCACCCGCGTTCCCCTGGGGCGGTGACCGGGTTTTTCGCGGTTTTCACGCCCAGCAGATAACGCTGGACGAGATACCAGAAATACGTGTTGGACCGCTGGCCAAGGTTGGGAACCTCGATCAGGTCGGTCATCACGAAGTATCCGTCAAAGCGCAAAAGAGGGTTGCCGTTGAACAGAAGGGTCGACACCCCGCCGATCAGCATGACGTTGAAGGCAAAGGCGCGTGCCAGCCCCGGTTCGGCATTGAGCCAGAAGATCATCGCCGCAGCCGCAAGCGCCAGTTCCACCATGATGCCCGCCCCGCCGACAATCGCGCGGCGCCATTTGCTGGCAAACGCCGCCGAGGACGAGGCATCGACATAGGGAACCGGGATCAGCACCAGAAACATCAGCCCGATTTCGTGAACATCGCCTCCCCAGACCTTGGCGGCATACGCGTGACCAAGTTCGTGCACCGCCTTGATCAACGGAAAAGCAAGCGCGATCAGCACAAGGTTATCGGCGCTCAGCACCCGGTCGGTCACGTCTTCGGTCAGGGCCTGCCAGTGCATGACGGCAAGCACCGTGCCGGTCAGCACCAGAGCCAGCCATGCCAGAAACCCCCAAACGGTGAAAAGCGGCCGCACAAGGCCCACCGTTGCGCCCAGAAAGCTGTCGGGGTCGAACAACGGCAGGCGCAGTGCCAACGGGTTGCGCAGGCGCGCCAGCATCGACTTGCGTTCCTGATCGTGGTGACGACGCCCCATTTCGGCGATGTCGGGCGGCAGATCGCCCGCGATCAGATCGGCGCTGTGCAACTGCGCCAGAAGGCGGATCACCTCGGACTGCGTGGGCGGTTCGTCGGGGAACCGGTCGCAAGCGATGCGCCACAATTCCTCGAGCGGGCGGCGGCCATCCATCAGGCTTATAATCAGATTTCCAGCCGGACTTATGCGGTGATACTTGCCGCTGTGCTGGTCCTGCACGATGTGCCATGTCTGGCCCCGGAACCGCTGCCGGTGGATTTCCACATGGCTGCGAAGGCGGGGGCGCAGGGGCGCGGCGCGATACCAGTCGGCGGACAGGAAGGAATCGGCCATCGCGCTTCCCTATTCCAGACCGAGCCAGCGCCAAGCCCAGATGCGAAGCCAGTCCACCATGGGCTGCGTCCAGATGCCAATCAGTCGCCGTTCTGCGATGTCGATCTTGGCCACGCCGTCCATGCCCGACAGAAGGTCGGGCACAGGGGTGGTCAGTTCGGCCTCGACGCGGAAAGTGGTGGCACCATCGCCGTATTCGGCCATCGGAGTGACCTTGCGCACCACCAGCGGAAAGCTGCGATCGGGAAGCGCTGTCACCACCAGCGCACCAGTCTGTCCGGGAGCCACATCGGCGATCCGGCGTTCATCCACCTTGAGCTTGATGCGGTATTGGCCTTCGGGCGCGACCGTCAGCAATCCGTCACCACGCCCCACCGCCCCGCCGATGGACTGCGACAGATCCCCCGAGGTGACGATGCCATCAAAGGGCGCAAGAATGCGGGTGCGTTCCAGTTGCTTGTCGATCAGGGCGATCTGGGCTTCCGACTGGTCGATCTGGCTGCTCCGGACAGCCGCTTCGGCACGGTCGCGCGCGGCAGTTGCGCGGTCGAATTCGATGCGCTGGCGCTGTAGTTCGGTGGCGTGGCGCAAGCGTTCCAGCGCCAGTTCGCGGTCTTCCAGCCGTACCAGCAACTGGCCCGCCGTCACCGTGTCACCTGCACGGACCGGCGCTTCGGCGATGAAGCCATCGAACGGGGCCGACACGATGCGCTGCACCGCGCCTTCGACCACCGCATTCGCAGCGACGCGGTCGACGTCACGGGCATACCAGAAAAACGCCGATAGCGCCGCGACCGCGATCAGGAACGCCTTGCGCCCCAGATGGCCCGGCCCGACGATCCGCCCGAAATGGGCCAGCGTAACATCGACAGCCTTGGTAATCAGGTAGCGGTCGTTGCGACGCTTTTCCTCCAGCACCGGGGCAAGCACGGTGGCCACCGCTTCGAGCAGTTGCACCTCGTCTTCGGAAAAGGGCCGTGCCTCGGGGCGCTCGAAGGTGATGGCGCCGACAAACCTGTCGATGGCGTAAAGCGGTGCGGTGAACACATGGCCGACGCCGTTGGTCTCGGCAAAACGGGCATGGCGGTGGGTGGCCATCGGCTGGTCGGCGCTGTTGTCGGGCCAAAGGATCACGCCTCGCTGGTCCACCGCCTCGTCCATCGCGGCGGCGATGTCGCGCACCACGGTCATCCGCTTTCCGAACTGGGCGGAATGCGAGATGGCCACGACGCGCGTGCGCCCCAGACGGCGAAAGCCGATGGACACACGGTCGCACGCAAAGCGGGTGGCCAGATCGGTGGCGGCGGCCCTTGCAGCGGTGGCAATGTCTTCGCGTTCCGCCACCGCAACCACTGCGTGGAGCGCACTGACCGCCTGTTCATAGCGCCGCCCCTGCGCCTGCGCCTGATCGCGGCGCAGGGCGTCGCGCATCCAAGCGGCCCCCCATTGCAGCCGCCGCATCGCGGCGCGCAGGTCGGCCTGCGTGCGCGGGGCGAATTCCAGCCCGACCGCCCCGGCGACGACTCCGTCCAGCGTCACCGGTGCTGCGATGGCAACTATGGCACCAGTCGGTTGACCGTCATCATTCAATCCGCCGCGCACGACGCCTCGGTCGGATTGAAGCGCGGTTTCTGCCGCCTCGGCCAAGGCACTGCCGGGCAGCCGTGCCTCGGGCCAGCTTGCAACAGCACGCAGGCGACCGCCCGGCCCGTCCGGCAGATAGACGGCGGTGCCTTCGGCATCATCCAGCATGCCGAACATCAGCGGGGCCCATGCCTGCGCCACCGCGCGCGGAGTGTCGGCCGCCATCAACCGCTTCCAGAAGCCCTGCTCGAGGGGAATCACCCTTGGCGCGGCTGCGGTCTCGGAGGCGCCGTCTGAATCAGAGGTGATTTCGGTGGTGGTCACTGGTCATCCACCTTGAGCACGCCGTGGCGTGCCTCGTATTCCCGCAGAACACCGGTCAGAATCTGGTGCATGCGCTTGGCTGCATAGGGAGTCATGATCAGCCGGTTGGTCAGGTCCACACGCATCGGTGAAACGCGGTTGGCGTCCCACGTGCGGTTCGTTCCGAAAAAGAACTCGATCTGCTCGCGCGTGCCCTGAATATTGACCACATTTGCAAAGGTGGTCTGCATCGCCTCGTCGTTCCACTCCACGGTGGATGTCCTTTTGTCGGACCTTGCACCTGTGGAAACCTCTTTCCCGTCTGACATTCCTGCTCCTCTCGGGATACACCGGGCGGCTGCAACCGTCCGGTGCATCGGTTACTTTTTCGCGCCCGCCCGTGCCGCCGGTGCCTTGACATCGGCCACGAACAGCCAGTCGTCCGGCTCTTCGTCCGTAAGCCGCGCAGCGTTGTCCACTATGTCGTCAACCACCCACAAGGCGCCGTGACGATCTATGAAAGCGAACAGCGAGCCGTCGGCATCCAGCAATTCATGCACGGTCTCCACGGGCGCATCGGGATGCTGGGCTTGGCGGGACTGGGCGACGAACCGGTCTTCCTCGGAATTGTAGACATAGCTCGTGGTCGAGGCGTTCCCGCCTGCCGTCTTGCGCAGGCTGACGACGATCTCGTTCGATTTGATCGCGGTCAGGATGCGCGTGCTGTCAGGGCGGGTCATGGTGGCGCTGATCGGGCTGGTCTGCGGCGCTGCCGATTGCGTCATGGTCCCGAGCGGGAAGCTGAGCACACCGGCCCCGAAACCATAGTCCGCAGTGGGCGAGCGGGCATCGTTGCGTTCGCCGGGGGCGGCACTGACGCGGACATCGCGCTGGGCGCTACCATTGCCGGGCTGCGGATCGCGCGGGGCGCCGGTCTGGTCGCGCCAATGCGCATCCTGCTGCACAACGATGCCCAATTCGCCGTGGGGTTCTCCCATGCGTGCCGCGCTTGTCCGCGTGTCGGCAGCGCGGGTCGGGTCGGCACCATCGCTCCGGCCAAGCGCATACCAGAACTCCACCGCGCCGGGGGCGAGCAGGCGGTTCACCGTGGGTGCCCCGAAGGGCGAGAACGGCACGTAGTAGCTGTTGAACTCGCCCGTCCAGTCATGCAGCCGGTCACCGCCGGTGTTGGCGATCAGCACGTCACGGCCAGCACCGCCCAGCACATAGTCTTCGTAGCTGACATCGGTGTCGGTGCCTTGGTTGGTGCCGCCTGCGGTCAGCAGGTTGTCGTCGGCATTCAGCCAATCGTCGCCATAGCCGCCATAGATGCGGTCGCGCCCTGTGCCGCCCATGATGGCGTCATGCCCCATCCCGCCGAACAGCGCATCATCGCCGTCAGTGGTTCTGCCGGTGGCAGACCGCGGGTCCACCGGGCCTTCGGTGTGGTCGAAGTTCAGGAAGAACTGCCCCCCCCCGGCAAAGACGATGCGCGACAGCGGATCGTTGGCGTTGAAATGCGCAAGTTTGCCGGTCACCGGATCATACTGCAGCAGCCCGCCCGGATTGGAGGCGACCTCGAAACTGACGATGGTGCCATTCCATGCGCGGGGCAAGGCAGACAGCGGCAGCGCCTCGGCGCCGGAAATCGCATCGTCCCCGGCCCCGCCATGCAGTGAATCGTCGCCCAGCCCGCCGAAGATCACATCGTCGGCATAACGCGGCCGGAAATACGGGTTCTGCGTGCCGTCCAGATAATAGGGCGTCAGGTTGACCGTCTTTTTCAGCTGCTGGTCGACATCGATCACATAGCGGAAGTTGAAGTTGTTGGGTCCGGTGATCAGGACGTTCACAGCACCAAGCGCGGCGATGCCATGCAGCGCCTCGCCATACTGGGTCGAGTTGCGGCTGGTCATGATCCGGCCATCGTCCCCGATGGCACCGTCATTGCCGGTGCCGCCGAACAGGATGTCGTGGCCCCAACCGCCAATCAGATCGTCGTTCTGGGCGTCGCCATAGAGGATATCATTACCGGTCATGCCATAGAGCGAGTCGTCACCTCTTTCGCCGTGGATCTCGTCTCCGGCGCCGGCGTCGTTCAGCGCAGCGGCGCTGAAATCCGGCCCGCCTTCGGTATAGTCGCGCAGGATGACCGCGCGCGGCACGATACGTTCGCCACCGTAATTGTCGTAGTTGAAGGTCAGGTAACCGCCCGAGAAAACTCCGTTGATCCCGACGAGCCGCACGATGTCGCCATTGTCACCGGCGATCACGTCAGCATCCCGGCCATGGGCATCCGGTCCGGACCCGCCCATATCGTTGCGCCCGATCGCTGTGCCCGACCCGCCAAACAGCATGTCAGACCCATCGGGGCGCATCGAGGCAGGACCGGTCAGTCCGGCGAACATGGTCGACGACCCGCCGACGATGTCATCCTGGCCAAGGTTGCCGAAGATCACGTCGTTCCCGCCATTCCCCTCGATGTAATCGTGGCCATCCGTCCCAACGCCAGCCCAGTCGTCGACAGAGCCGCGCATCACCAGAAGTCCGGCTGCATCGCGGTAGGCGCGCACGCCCGCCGCTTCGAGGTGATCCGGAATGCCGTTGAGATCAAGGTCGATCGAGCCATCGCCCTGCACCGTATCATCACCCATCTGGCCGAAGATCATATCGTGACCTGCGCCCCCGGCGATGTAGTCATCGTCCCACTGCTGCGGGTTGGACGACACGAAGTGGTGGAACAGGGTGATCAGCCGCTGCACCGCACCGTCCGGGTTGGGTTGCGCCGTCGATGTCACCAGCGCCTGCCCGTCGTCGACGCCGGGCGTGGTGCCATAGATCGTGCTGCCCGAAAGCACCCGCATGCGGATATCCGCTTGCGAACCCGAACGGTAGATGCGGCCCGAGTCGCCGAGAATGACATCATTGCCGCGTCCGCCGTCGATCGCATCGCTGCCGTCGACGGCAAGGCCACCGCCTTCGTCCGTCTCGACGTTGTGGCCGCCGATCAGGTCATCATCGCCGTCGCCGCCGAAGATCACGTCATCGCCCTGCTGCCCGAGGATCAGATCGTCGCCCGCGCCGCCATAGATCCAGTCATTCCCTGCTCCGAACCCGGCGCCGGTGTGCAGCGAGCGCACATCGAAGGGCATGGCCCCGACCGTCAGCGGAAGGGCTGCAAGGTCGATGGACCCGAAGACATGGGCATGGTCCCCCATGACAAGGTCGTTCCCCGCCCCGCCATAGATCGTGTCGCCGCCCGTACCGCCGATCAGCAGATCGTTGGCCGCGCCGGACAAGATCAGGTCTGCGCCCCCGTCAAGCGGATCGGTGCTGCGGATCAACTGCGGCAAGGCCGCGGCTGCCGCGGTGACAGGATTTATCCAGCGGATGAACCCGTGATCGCCCAGCACGATGTTGCTGCCTTGCAGCGCGCTGTCGGTGCCGGTCGTGATCATGTCACCCCCTGCCCCGCCAAGCACGATATCGCGGCCCGCGCCGGTGACGATCACATCCGCACCGCCGACAGTCGGGGCGGTTGTCCGCACCTCGCCAATAATCATCGACAGTCCGGCGATCTGCTGGCTGCCCTGCGCGTGGGCGACAACTGCGCCGTTATCGCCCAGCACCACGTTGTCACCCCCGGTGATCGTGATGCGGTCCGCGCCTGCACCGCCCAGCACGACGTCATCGCCCGAGCCGGTCTGGATGATGTCCGCGCCACCCGTGGCCGGGTCAAGCGTTTCGATCACCGCGATGCGGCCCTGACCTGCATTCGAGACAGCGAAGACCACCTGCCCGTTGTCGCCAAGGATGATGTTGTTGCCGGAAGCGGCAGTGATCCGGTCGGCACCAAAGCCGCCGATGATGATGTCGTTGCCCGGCCCGCCAATCACCACATCGGCCCCACCGAGGCCGGGGTTGGTGCTGGTCACCCGCGTGACAAGGCCGGTTGTCGCCAGCCGCATGGTGCCCGCGATCTGGTCGATGCGGCCTAGGTCGGCGATGATGATATCATCGCCCGCCCCGCCGTTGATGCTGTCATTGCCCGGCATCCGCGTATCGGCACTTCTGTGCAGCGGAGCCGGATCGGGGGTGTCGAGCACAGCAAGGTGGCGGGCATAAAGATCGACGACAAAGCCGGCGTCGCCATAGATATGGTCGGCGCCTGCCCCTCCAAAGATGATGTCGTTCCCCGACCCGCCTGCGATGTGGTCGGCACCTTGGCTGCCGTGGATGGTGTCATTGCCAGCGCCGCCATGGATGACCAGACCGAAGCTGCCGGGTGTTGCGAACACCAATGCCGACGCGTCGATCAGGTCGCCTTGAGCGCCGGGGTTGCCCACCGCGTCAAAGGTCAGCGCCGCGCCGTTCGGCACACCGCCGGTGTAGCTGTAGCGCCGCCCTTCGGCATCGGTGTCGCCGTAGATGACAAGGATGGACTCCGGCCCCGCACCGCCGGTCACGATAATGGTGTCAGACCCCGCGCCACCGTGGATCGCGGTCACCGCAGGCGCGATCAGGTTGTCGGAATAGCGGTTGGTGTCTTCCACGGTGAAGTGGTCGTTGCCGCGCCCGAGCAGAACCTCGATCAGTTCGACCCCGCGCATCGCAATGCCCTGTGGATAGGTCACGAGGACCGGGCCGGTGGTGTCGTCGCCTTCGTCGAAGGTGACAGTGCCGGTGCCCATGTTCAGCCCGTTGACCAGCAGCGCGCCGCTGCCATCCGGCAGGGTGGTGTTGCGCATCCAGCCGGGGGCGCCGGTGACGTCGGTATCGTTGTGGATCACCACACGGTCATCCTGCACCGTCTCGTCCGTCACGATGTCCAGCGCAAAGGGCCCCGGGTCGCGTTCGGTCGGCAGCATGACGGCCGCAAGGATCGTGCGATCCTCGGTCGGGCCGCCATCGATCAGCAGCGGGCCACGGACCTTGCCCGCGATATGTGGCTCGACCGGGAAGGTCTTGGTCACGTAACTGGCAACTGTCGGCACGAAGTCTGGGTCAGCTTCAAGCGTGACCGCCACATCCAGCCACCAGTTGGTTGCATCAAAGGTGATCTGCGCCGCCTCGACTGTCAGGGTCACCGACAGCGCGGCTTCCGACACCACGCTGCCGCCTCCGGCAAGGGTCAGGGTCCGGCCATCATCCGAGATGCTGCCGATCCTCAGGTCGCCATTGTTGCTGGCCGACCCGGCCACGCGCACCGTCTGGCCCGCGGCAAAGCCGTCAGCCCGCCAGTCGCCCGCGGTGCGGACCAGCATGTCCGGCCCGTCGACGACACGCACGAACTGCACCGCAGTCGTCGCCTGCGCCAGTGTCACCAGCGACACGCGGTCCGACGGGACAACTCGGGTCTGGCCATCGTCAAAAATGGTCACGGTCACCGCATCGGTCGGAGCCTTGGTGAGGCGCACCAGATAATCGTCGGTGCTGCCCGGCTGGTCGACGACCAGAGTCCGCCCACCGGTTTCGCGCACCAGAACACCGGCGGTATCGCCGTCGATTACCGTCACATCGATCGTGGCGTCAGCCACGGCGGCAAAGCGGCCGCCGGTGCTGCTGACCGAATGGGTGACGGTAATGCGTTCCTGGTTTTCCGCGATCCCGTCGAGCGGGGCAGACACCGTCACGGTCCGGGCGACGTTCCAGTTGGAGGCGTCGAACACCAGCACGGTGTCGCTGAACAGCAGATCAGAGCCGCCACCCGACAGGGTGACAGTCACAACCTCGCCCGGCGCGGGGGCGCGCGTCAGCACCACATCCCATGTGTCGGAGATGCCGGTGGTCGCATCGCCTTCCAGAACAAGGGTTGCGGTGCCCGAGGGCAGGATGCGAACGCCCGCCTGATCGTTATCAAGCACCTCGACCACGACGTTCTCGACCAATGCGCGATCAAAGGCCGGATCAACCGACATCACCGAATGGCTGATCACCACATTGCGCGAACCTTCGGCGGCGGTGTCATCCACCGCGCGGACAGTGATGGTTTGCGCCTGGTTCCAGTTGGTTTCGTCGAACACCAGCACAATGGCATCGGCGAAATCGACCCCGTTGGCAGAAATCAGCACGGAGTCCGCCCGCAGGCCTTCGACCAGCGCCCCGGCCAGCGCCGTTTCGGTGGTGGCAAAGGCGGTGTCGACGGTGATCTGCGTTGCGGTAATCGAGGTGATGCGGTAGCGCCCGTTGCTGTCACCCGCGCCGGCCAGGACGATGGTCTGGCCCTCCTCGAACCCTTCGGAAAGCCAGCTTCCGCCAGTCCGGCTCAGGGTGGTGCCGCCGGCAGCAAAGCCGATGGTCGTGCCAGCCGCCATTGTCGGCACCGCCAGGTTGCGGTCGGCCGCCGACGCGCGGTTGGCAGATACCGTGACATAGACCGGACCGCCGACGGGTGCGGTGGCCAGCACGACGGAATAGATGTCGGACATCGCGCCTTCGCCCACAACCGTGCGCCCCGGTGTGACATCACCTCCCAGACCTTGGTTGATGAGCACCGCGCCCTTGTTCGCGTCGGCAATGATCGTCGAAATGCCCGGTGCGAATACGTTGTCATAGTCAGGATCGCCACTGGTCACCTGATGGGTAACGCCGCCCGTCCGGCCCTCGACATCGGAACTGATCACCCGATCGGTCACGTCGCCGGCAACGATGACCGTATCCGATCCCAGCCCGCCGATCACATGGGTTACCGCACCGGCGGCAGTAGACAGCACATAGAAGGTGTCATCGCCCTCCAGCCCGTCGACAACAAGCTGTTCCTCGGTGTTGCTGATCCGCACATTCAGCCCGGCGCCGAACACGCCGTTTTCCGTGATGACAAACACATCGTCAGCTTCGGTCCCCAGCACGATCACCCGGTCGAACCCGGCGCCGCCGTCGATATCGACCGGAGCGTTGATGTTGTACTGGATCAGGTCGTCGCCCTCGCCCGCACGCACCTCGGTCAGCGCCTCCATCGAGCTGGCGCCCGCGTCCAGCAGGAAGGCCCGGATCAGGAAGCTGTCATTGCCGTTCTCGCCCTCCAGCTTCACCTGTGCGCGGTTGGAATAGACGGTAAATGTATCGTTCCCCTCGCCACCGAAGGCGACAGTGGCATAGCTGACACCGCGCGACAGCCAGCCCCGCGTGGTCAGCACCGCCGAGATGTCGTCACCCGCCGCGATGCCGTTTTGCGCGGCATTGGCATGCACCGGCGCAACCCCGAAGATCTGGCCAAACTGGAAGCTGTCGTTCCCGCGCCCGCCATCCAGCGTCATGATCGCGCTGTTGTCGTCGGCGATGAAGGTATCATCGCCATCATGGCCCAGCACCACGACACGCCCGTTGATGTTGCGGTCATAATTGATCCGCTCGACCGTCTGCGGACGGCTGGCCAGATTGCCCCGGATTTCGGCGTTGGTGCCGTGCAGCAATGCAATGAAATCGGCACGGCTGAGGAAGAAGTCGTTGTCGTCCGTGCCCGAGATTTCCATGTGGTCGGCACCCTGATCCGGCGCGCCGGTATCGCGGACGTCGATGATGTAATCCACCGCCGCACCACCGATCGACCCGTGGGTCTGGATGAACACCCGGTCCGAGCCCGAGCCCCCGTCGATGCGAAGGCTGTCTGTCGCACGGTTCTGGCCGACAAGGCGGATCACCTCGATCCGGTCGTCGCCTTGGCCCCCTGAAAGCAGCGCATGTCCGCGGAATTGCGATACCTCGTCGATCACGATGTGATCGGCACCGTCTTCACCGGAAACAAGGATGTTACGTCCGGTCGCAATCGCCCCGCTGGCCAGCAGGCGGTCATCGCCAGTGCCAAGCCAGATGGACAGATCGCGGCCAGCGGTGATGCGGCCCGGCAGGGCCACGCGGTCGGCGCCGCCGCCGGTCAACATTTCCACGTCCAGTCCGGCGCGCAATTCGCCTGTCGCAGTCACGGTGATGATGTCGTCATCGCCGCCCGAGGTCATGCGGATGGTCCGGCCCGCAGCCACAAGCCCGGCCACGGTGATGTCACCGCCCGCAGAGCCCATGCTGTCGACATCGCTCGTCATCAGCACGTCGGTCCCGGCGCGCACCTGCGCACCCTCCTGCACCACGATGTGGTCGCCAGCACGCATGGTCACGTTCCCCGCCACGGCCTGCACGGTCCTCCCGGACAGGATGGTGATGGTGTCGTAATCCGGGGCTGCGCTTTCGGTCGCAAGCAGCGTGATGTTGGACGTCGCAATGATGTTCGATGACACGGTGATCGGGCTGCTGGCGGTGGTGTTCACCTCTCCGCCTGCAAACTGCCCGTCGCCCGGCCCGCCATCCAGCACCTCGACCAGCAAGGCGCCATCGTTTACCACGTAGGTCGATCCAGTGGTGGAAATCGACTGGATGGTGCCGATGCGGGTGTAGATCGGGTTCAGCGCGGTGCCGATGTTGTCGCGCGCGATCAGGAAGGCGCGGCCCCCCGTCACGTTCGACGCGCCCGCCGCAGCACCGTTCAGGATGCCACCCGCAACCGCCGTCAGGTAGGCGGTCGCGGTCAAACCGGCCAGATCGACGCCGACCCGGTTGATATGCATGTCGCCCGCCGTTTCGATGATGAAGGCGTTTTCGCGGCTTTGGCTGTTCACCACGCCCGACCCGCCACGACGGCTGTCGATGTCAAGTTCGTTGCCGAAAGCCCCGATATACCCCAGCCGCGCGATCAGCGTGATGCTTCCCGCCGCCAGAACATCGGCCTGCAATTGCGAGGTTCCGGTGGGCAGGTTGGCGCTGAGCGGGTTTGTGGGATCGGCGATATCGACCGCATCCAGAATCGACAGCGCCGCCTCCAAGGTCACGTCACCGCTGCGCGACAGGACGTTGCGGATGTTCATGTCGCCGAACTGTTCCGCCAGAACGATGCTGCCTTCGGCGGTGGCCGTGACGAGGCCAAGGGTCGCGCCAGTGTCGCCGCGCGCCTCGATGTCAAGGGCGTTACCGTCGACGCCGATTGTTCCGGTCTGGGCGGTGAGCGTGATGCTGTTGGCCTCGATGTTCACGAAGGCGGTGTTGAGGGCATCCAGAATGGAGCCCTGCGCCACCAGATCCACATCGCCGCTTTGCGAGTAGATCGTGGCCACGTTCATGTTGCCCTGCCGCTCGGTGACAAAGATGCTGCCGCCGCTGCGCGCGGTCAGCGTCGCATCGGGCGACAGGTTGACGTAGATACGGTTGGCACTTCCCGCTCCGCCGATTGCGCCGCTGCCGGCTTCCAGAAGCAGGTTGTCGCTGACCACGTTGGTGGCGGAAGACCCGGTTGCATTGGTGATATTGCCCTGTGCCCGGATACGCAGATCACCCGTGACCGTTGCCTGACCCAGCGCGAGCGGAGACTCAGACCCGATGAAGCTGTCGGCTCCCGCCACGATGTTGAGCGTGCCCGAGGCGATGAGGTCGAAATCCTCGCGCAGCTGGACCTGAAGCGCGGCCAGTTCGACGTAATGTGCCAGCGTCACCGACGCTGCGGTTTCCGCCAGCAGACCCGGCGCTCCGGCCAGCACAATCGACGCACCGTTGACCGACTGGATGGTAAAGAGCGACGAAGCGTCGTTGCCGCTCAGCGTGACTCCGCGCAGGATCAGTTTCATCCCGGCGCGGAAATCTGCAAAATCCCCGCCGTCGGTGCGGGTAATGGTGTTGCCGCCGCTGACGGTGACAACTGCGGGAACCTCCACGCCGCGCGGGCTGAGCGCAAGGCCCGACACGAAGACCGCAACTCCGGCTTCGCTTTGCGTTAGCGGCACGCGGTCCTGATCGATGTAGATGGTGCTGCCGATCACGTTCAGGACCGTAAAGAATGGCCCTTCTTCGGTGGCGTTGGCCGAGTTGCCCTCGACCTGGATCACCTGACCGATCAGATCGGCGCTCCAGACCCCCGACGTGCGGGTGATGGTGCCTGCGGCGGCATCAAAATTCACCGTCGCGCCAAAGCGCTCGGTCGTCAGATAGAAGATATCGTCACGTTCGGCCGAACCGATGATCAAGCGCTGTTCATCGGTCAGGCTGACCCCCGGCTGGATCGGGATATAGACCTGCCCGCCGGTCTGGCCGATGCTGCCGGACACGTCCAGCGTTACCGAGGTGCCGACGATGTTGGGGTCCTCGATGCTGAGGTCGGTGTCGGTGATCGGCGCCAGCAGACCGGCGCCGATGGCGTTGATCAACTCGCTTTCGGTCCAGATCTTGATGGACCCTTCGATTGCGGCGCGTTCTTCGGCGCTCAGGGCGACGACATAGGTGGCATCGAATGTGTCGACGTTGCCATCGCTGCCGGGGTTGGCGCCCCAGACGGCATCGAGCGCGCGGAACTGAACGGTCCGGCTTGTGCGCAGGGTTTGCACGGTGGTATTGACATAGGTCGTCAGCGCCGCGCCGGTCAGGCCCAATTCTATCCCTTGCAGGCGATAGAATTCGATCTCGTCCTCGCTTACCGACAACAGAGCGTTCGCGTCATACGTCGTGCTGCCGGGCCGGAAGATCAGGTGCCGGTTGGCGGCATCGGCCTCAATCTGGGCTTCGGTCAGACGGTTCGCTTCCGGCAGGGTCGGGTTAAGCGCGCGCAGGTAGATCTTGCGCAGTTCGGCCTCTTGCGTGCGCACGGTCCAGTAGGCGCGGTATTCGGCGGTCTTTGCGGTTTCCAGCGTGATGATGGCGTCTTGCACCTTGGCGGTGGCACGGCCTGTAAACACGCCATCTTCGAAATCGGTCAGGCTGAGGTCTGACCAGACCCCCGCGCGCAGTTCCGACACAGCGCGTTCATCGCGCACCTCGGTCGTGTTGGCGTCGACAAGATTGCCCGCCACCACCTGCACCGAAACCGCTCCCCCGGCCAGGATTTCGAACACGCGCAGGTTGCCCGCAGTTTCGGACACATGCACTTCGCCCGCTTCTGCATAGGCGCGCAGCACGTCGCGGGCCGTGGTGCCGGTATCGAGCCGGATTTTGTCGGCCAAGGTGCCGATGTTGCCTGCTTGCGCTGTAAGCGTGATCGCGCCGCCGGTGATCAGATGCGCGCCCGATGCGCGCAGGATGCCGGAGTGGGACGTAAGCGAAACGTCGCGGCCACCGCCTGCGGTGATGGTGCCGACGGTCATGGTGCCGAAGACTTCCCGCAGATGGACTGCCCCGCCCGAAGACGTGGCATCCAGCCGGTTCGACGTGGTCACAAGGTTCGAGAGATCGACCCGGACCGGGTCAAGCCCGGACCCAATGTCGCCGCCCGCGGTGATGCTGATGGTGCGCCCACCGATCACCCCGTTGATCGCACCCGTGGTGGTGCGGATGGTGCCGGTGGTGGAAATGGCGGTATGCCCGGTCGGGTTCTGGATCGCCTGATCCACCACCACATTGGCAGCCCCGCCGTTGATCGTGACACGGCCCGTGGCATGGCCGATAAACTCGACTCCGATGGGCCGGTCAGCCTTGATCGTGTGGGTAACGAAGGTCGTGGTATCGGTGATGGTCGTATACTGGAACCACGTATGGTTGGTGCCATACCACGAAGACCACGTCTTGTAGCCGGTGCGGTTGGGGCCGTCCACGTTGTTGGTCACCGACGTGCGGTTGTAGGTGTAGGTGTCGCCCACCTTGGTCGCATCAAGGTAGAAATAGTTGCTGTCGGGCAATAGAACGCCGGGGAAGGGTAGCACGGTGGTCTTGTCGGGCGAACGGCTGTCGGGCGCGAAAGCGTCGATGCCCAGCCAGTCGCTTTCCCGCCACTCCTCTATCAGCGTGGTGCGGATGGCCTGCGCCAGCGTCCAGCCATAGCGGTAGCCTGTCTGCGGGTTGTAGGTATCGGTCCGCCCGGCAAGCGCGCCGGAGACGCCGTTCACGCTGCGGGTGACAACACCGTTGTCGCCAACGGTGTAGATGACCGTATGCGGAACCTGTGCGCCGACGAGGCCGACAGGGGCCTTGGCCTTGTCCTTGATGATGAGCAGACCTTCGCCGCGCTGCGAGGCGTCCATCCGCTGCACCACCAGTTCCGGCTGTCCGCCGGTGGCGAACACCATCGAATTCGTGATGCGGATATCCGGGTAGCCGCCATTCACGATGATCTTCCCGTTACGGGTGTTCATCACATGGCCGGTGATGTCGACATAACCGCCCGCCGGGCGCAGTTCCGTCACGATGACGCGGCCCTGCCCGTTGTTGCCGGTCGGGTCATAGAAAATCTGGAAATCCGGGTTGTCGGTGGTCAGCGCCGTGATCCGCGTGGCCCCGGCGTTGCGCAGCGCGATGATCTGGTCACGCACGCTGTTGCCGAGCGTGACATGGTAATCCTGCTTGCCGCTCTGGATGATGCCATTCACGTTGACGAATTCGGAATCGATGATGACGCGCCGCGCGTAGATCGAGGGCGTTGTCGGCTGCAGGGCAAGGAAGGCGTCGATCGCGGCCTGACCCAACCGCTCGGCATCCAGCATCCCGGCGTCAGTGGCACCCGCACCGGTCAGCGCCGCGGTTTTCCACTGGCTGTAGGGTTCGCCCGCGACATGGACGATGGTGCCGTCTGCTGCGGGCGGCGCGATGATCGCCGTACCGCCGGTGCGAATGGTCACGGTCTGACCATTGACCTCGGCGGTCGAGATGAAATCGCCGGTGGACCCGCCATATGCGCTGTTGTTGTCGAACAGGATGTTGCCGCCCAGATTCAGCACATTGCCGCGCACAAAGATGTCGGGCCAGATCGGGGTCGTCAGAATCCCGCCGCTCAGTGCCCCCAGAACGATGTTGAAATCGTTGCGTATGGTGATTTCCGGACGACCGTCGTTGGTCAGCAAGGTCTGCGGTGAGAAAGTCAGGGTGGGAACACGCAGCGCAACGGGGGGCAATACGGTTTGCCCGTTGTCGCGAGTCACTGCACTCTGGTTCAGCTCAAGGATCTTGCCCAGCGGGTCGGACTGCACCGAAATGTCGGTGCCGTTGAACAGAATCCCCCCGTTGGTTTCGGGAATCTCGGCGCCATTGATCACAAGGAAGGCGTGGGTCTGGTTCGTGATCTCGATCCGCGCATCACGGGGCGTGTCGTAGGTGCCCGCACCGGCCATCTGGTCGGCCACCACGATCACCCGACCGGCCTGCGCCGTCACCGGATCGACCGTCAGCACCACGACTTCGTTGAGCAACGGCACCACGACACCGGCGACGATATGCGCTTCGCCGTTCGCAAGCATCTCGTCCAGCAGACGCGCCATCTGCGCGTCATAGAAGGCAACCAGATCGGGGTTTACGAATGCCCCGTCTTTTCTGATGGCATAGCGGTTGCGGTTTTCGCGCGCTTCCTCGTATTGCGTGAAGCGCGAGGATTGCAGTTCCTGATCCGACACAGACCAGCCGATGTTTCCCGTACCGGAAGAGTAGAACGTGTTCGTGGCCGGGTCATAGGTGACCGTAAGCGTTTTCACGCGCTGTGCGCCGGTGCGGATGGTGCCATCGTTGATGACATCGGCATAGGCGGTCGCCAGCCCCTTGCCCGCACCGATCTTGGTGTTGTTGCCACCAAGCAGCGAGTCGATGGCGTTGGTGACCGATGAAATCCAGTTCGTCGCCTTCGCGACGGCATCAAGGTTGGCAAGGCCGGACTGTTCGGCGAACAGATTGATGTTGGCATAGCTTTCCAGCAGGCCGCCAGCCATCACGCGGATGGTATTGTCGACCTGATAGATCGCCTCGGTTTCCAGACTGCTGATTGGAATGAGCGAGCCTGCGAAATTGTCGACCCGCGCCTTGATGCTGTTGACGGGAATCCGCAGATCCTTGTCCGTGCCGGCGCTCAGGAACACGTCGCGTTCACCCAGCACAGTGCCGGCGATGTTGATGATGTTGTCGGGACGCAGGTTTGCCTTGGCATAGCCCAAGGCCACGGTGCCCAGACCATATGTCTCGGAGTAGGACTGCAGCGAGATATTGTTGGTGCCCATCGCCTCGAATTCGACCGTGCCGGCCGAGCGCACCCGCGCCCCGGTGCCAACATCGACACGTGCGACAAGATTGTTGGCGTTCAGGGTCACAAAGGCCCCGGCCCCCGAGACGGCGCCAGCGGTGAACAGCGCAACCTCGTCAACCGCCCTGATGTCGTTGAACGCACGCGCAAAGACCTTGCCCGCGCTGTCGGTCACCGTGACAGTCGATCCGTTGTCGAAATCGACAAGCGTCAGCAGGTCGATCGTGATGGTGCTTGTTGCAGAGGCACCGCTGGCAAGACCACCGGCGTCGCCATCGAGGTTTTTGCCGGCGACCGCGGGCTTGTCGACGGTGTTGGTGGCCGTCAACGCGATGTCGCGTGCCGTGACGGTGGCACCTTGGGTGTCATTGTCCTCGCTGCCGATACGGGTGATAACATCGGCATCGACCAGCGTGTTCGCCTCGGCGCCCGTTCCGGCGATCAGGCCATAACCTTCGGTTTTGACCAGAGTGTTGGGCCGCGCGACATGCGAAGCACCCATGTCCAGCCGTCCGGCAGGTCCGTTCAGCGTTACAATGGCTCCGTCGGCGATCAACGCCACGATCTGGGCGCGGGTGGTGCTGGTGGGCGTTGCGCCTGCGCCCGCAACCAATCCGCCCGACCCGGCGGTGGTGTCAGCGATGTTCGACGCTTCGCCATTGGCAGTCACGGCCAGCCGGTTGCCTGTCAGCACCACGTTTTCGTCGACCACGGCGCGCACGGTTGCATTGGATTGCGCAATCGCAACGGAAGACCCCGCGCCGATCAGCCCGACCGCTGCCGAATTGGCATCGGCCTTTTGCGCGATGCGCCCGACAGCCGAAACGTTGACCAGCCCCGAAGACGAAATGTTCGCCCCCGACAGAAGACGCGCCTGCACCGTTTCGTTGTTCGTAACCGTCGCACGGGTCGAGGTGGCGCCCAGCAACAGACCACCGGCCGAAGACGCGGCATAGGCGTCGCCCGTCAGGCGGCCCGCGTTGCGTTCGGTCCGCGCGGTCACGTCCAGATTGCGCACGGTGAAGCTGGAACTGGACCCGCCCACCCCGGCGTTGATCACCGGCGATGTGGTCACATTGACCACGTTCGCCCCCATCGACAACCCTGTCGACACCGACATGCCATAGGCGATGCCGCGGCCATGCACCTGCCCGCGCGCGGTGACGGATACCTCATCCGCGACAACCCGTACATTCCGGACATAGGCATCGACAACCGGAGTTGCCGTGACCTGCACCACGCCGCCCCCCGCGGCCAGTGAGGCAAGGCCAAGCGATACCGACGCGACGCCTGTGCTCGCGGTCAGGCTGGGGGTGGCCGTGGCCGAAACCCGCAGAGATCCGGTCAGGTTGATGAAATTGCCCAAGCCCGAGCCAGACACCTCGGCCGACACCCGGTTGGTGTTGCTTGCTACGGTGCGCGCGCCAGAACCGGACACAGTGACGCCGATGCTGAGCGAAACCGCCACGGCGGCAGCCTCGGCGGCAGCCGTGATGGTTGATGTATCTTGCGCCGTCACCGACACGTCACGGGCCGAAACGCTGGAACCTGTGATGCGGGCCACAACATCGTTGCTGACGCGGTTTTCCGAAAGCGACACCGCAACGGAAGCCGATCCGCCAAACGCGCCGACCGACCCCGCGATGGCCGCGGCCCCAACATAGCTGGAAATCACGCTGGTATCATAGGCATCGACAATCACACGGTCGTCCGCCGCATTGACCGTGCTGCCCGCGATTTCCGCGATCACCGCGTAGCCCAGAGTATTCTTTGCATCTGCGCCTGCGCCTGCGCCCGAAACGGCCACCGCACCGCCCGCCAGAGCGACAGAGAGCGCCACGACGGTCGCATCGATCTGCGCCCGGTCCATGCGGGCGTCCACGATCACGTCGCGCCCGGCTGTGACCGTGCTGCCAGTTATGCGGGCAAAGACACCCTTGCCCGGCCCGTTGCCGACACGGTTTTCTGCCACCGAAACACCGATGGACACGCCCACACCGACTGCACCACCGCCAATCGCGGCCGAGGCGGCAATGATCAGCGCGTTGATCCGTGCATCACCGGTCGCACGCACGATGACGTCGCCCGTCGGGCCCAGCGTCCGCACCGTCGAGGTGGTGATCGCGGCAACGGTCACGGTTTCGACAATGTTGCGGGCGAAGGCGCCTGCTCCGGCAAAACTGATGCCGGCCACGCCAAAACCAATCGCCACCGAAGCCGCCGCCGTGATCGAGTTGATCACTGCAGCATTCGCCGCGCGCACCTCGACATGTCCGATCCGGGCCTCGACAAAGTTGGTCACACCAAGAATTTCCGACCGCACGGTGCTGGTGATGGTGTTCTGGCCGATGGCCACGCCGACCGATACGCCCACGCCCACTGCGCCGGCAGCAAAAGCGATGGCGACTGCCCCGCCAACCGCGTCTATGGATGACACGTCATTCGCCAGCACGGTGACCGATGTGGCCGACACGGTTGTCGATCCACCCTGGATGAACGCCTCGGTCGTGGCATTGATGCGGTTTTCCGCATAGACGCCCGCCCCCGAGATGCCGACACCCACCTTGCCCGCCGCAAGGGCGACGGCACCTGCCACAGTGATCGCACGGATGGACTGGGCGCTGTTCGCCTCGACCACCAGCGCGCCGCCGGACAGGATGGAGGTGTTGCGCGCAAAGGCCGAAACCTTGCCGGAATCCGTGATGATGGTGCCGGTCAGATCGCGACCGATGAAGTTCATCGCAACCGAAACGCCGATGCCGACGCCGATGCCCACGGCACCGGCCCCCACCGCCAGCGAGACCGACAGAACCGCCGCGCTGATCTGGGTGGCCGAGCGTGCGTCAATCACGACATTGCCACCGCCATTGGTGACGATCGTCGCGCCGTCGGCGCGGGCGGTCACGTTGGTGCGGATAGAGTTGAGCGCAATCGCCCCTGCCCCGGCCACGCCGAGCCCCAGAGAGCCGAAGCCCGCTCCGATGGCCGCCGCAGCCGACAGCGCATTGATGCCCGCCCGCTGCACAGCGTAATTGTCGCCATTGCGCTGAAGCGCAAAGGCAGTGCCCTCGGCGTCGATCACCGTCCAGGCCTGGCCTTCGCGGACCACGCTGATGCGCAAATCGCCCACCACGGTCAGCCCCGCGGCAATCATCCGGCTCCGCAGATTGTTCAGGATGTTGCGGTCTCCGGTGACATCGGCGGCGATGGGATTGCCATCTTCATCGGTGTCTACAGCCGCCGCGTCGTTCAGGTTTGCCGCGCTCAGACCGGTCAATACAATGGGTGCCGGTCCGCCAGACAACGGCAGTTCGGGGGTGGAGGCCGAAACCGTCACGCCTGCGCCACGCTCGTTCGTGCCGATGGTGGTGACGGTCGCGCCCGGATCGATTGCGGCGACGACGTTGTTGACGATTTCGTTGATCGCAATCGACACTCCGACCGCAACGCTGATGCCGGTCGCCCCGAAGGCTGCCGAAATGCTGAAGGCGGCGGCGACGGCGTCAATGGTCGATATATCGTCGGCATTCACCACGACATGATGCGCGGTGGTCGTCCCCGGCCCTGCGATACGGGCGGTGACGTTGGTGGCGATACGGTTCTCGATGCCCGCGCCGCTGCCCGAAACCGCGACGCCAACCGAGCCTGCCGCAATGGCGACCGACCCGGCCACCGTGGCGGCCTTGATCGATTGCGCAGCCCTGGCATCGACCGTGACCGCCCCCTGCGCCGTGACTGTAGATCCGACGATTTCGGCCGCGATCACGGCCCGGCTTTCGCCAAGGTTGATCAACCGCCACGCGTTGACGTCGGAATAATCCTGACTGTTCAGCGCATAAGCCCGCCCGTCATTGTCCGACAAGCCGACCGTGTCGCCGATGTAGCGATAGACATCGCCTTTGCGCGCGCCTTCCAGAATCCGGACCGTGGTTACATTCTTGGTCAGCCCGTCCACCGATTGCTCGGTGGTGTTCACAGCGGCAACGTTGGTCTGCTGATATCCGATCAGGTTGCGCGCGACGGCCACGCCGATGGACGCGCCGACACCGGTCGAGCCTGCCGCGATGGCTGCCGAAGCCGCCAGCACCAGCGCACGAATTTCGCCTGTCGCGTCAGCCTCGACCGTCACGGCACCCGCCGGAGCGCGGAGGTCACTGCCGGTGACATGGGCCCGTGTGGTTGTGTTGATGCGGTTGGTGGCTTCCGCGCCTGCACCGCTGATGGCGACGCCGGTTGATCCGAAGCCGGCGGCCAGCGACGCGGCGGCAGACAGAACCGAGATCTTGGCGGCATCTTCGGCAGCAACCGAAATCCCGCCGTTACGCGCGCGTACCCCGCCGTTGGCATTGAGCACCCGCGCCTCGACCGCACCACCGATCCGGTTCTGTGCCAGCCCCAGCCCCACAGACACCGCGATGCCGGTGGACCCAAGCGCCACTCCGATCGAGGCCGCTCCTGCAAGAGCCGTAATCTCGGATGCGTTGCGGGCCGATACGGTGATCAGGCTCGCATCCACGTTCAGGCCCGGTGCCGATGGCAACGCGCCATCAATGGCCGCAAGCACGTTAACATTTACCGCATTTTCGTTCCAAACGCCCGACCCGCTGACGGCCACGCCGGTCGATCCGGCAGCAATCGCAGCCGAACCGGCAAAGGTAAGCGAGGTGATGTCCTGCGCCGCGTCGGCGGTGATGGACAGGCCCCCTCCGCTGCTGACCACACGGGAATTCGACGTATAGGCTTGCACAAGCATCGCATCGGGCGCGCCGGTCCGGGTCTGCCCGATGAAGTTGCGCGCAATGGCCACCCCGATGGACACGCCGACGCCGGTAGAGCCGGACACCGACAGTGCCAGCGAGGCGGCAACGACAGCGGCATTGATGGTGGACTGGTTCTCTGCCTCTACGACCACATCCCCGACAGCCGTCACGTCAGAGCCGGTGATGCGCGCAACCGCGCCGCCGGTGATGACGTTTTCGGCATAGGCGCCCGCACCGCTGACCGCCACCGCACTTTGCGGCGAGAACGACGCCCCGATCGACGCTGCAAAGGCTATCGAGTTGATCGACGCGCGCTCGGCGACGAGACGCCCGCCTTCGAACCGCAGGTTGAAGCTGCGGCCGTCCTCGGTAACCGCGACCCATGCGCCGAACCGCGATTTCGACAGCTTGAGCTGGCCTGTAATCTGTTCGGCCGCCCCGAGTTGTCCGTTCAGAAGCCCGCGCAGGGTGTTGAGAATGTTCACGTCCCCGATCAGATCCGCGGAATCGCGGATCACGGTTCTGTTCGGACCTTCCAGCATCGCCTCTTCGGCGGCATCATCAAGCTGCGCGGCGGTGACGGTGGGGGAGTTGATCTGCAGACGCACGCCGCCCGCGACATAGGCGCCGACATGCACCGAGGACGGGGTCGGTGTTCCGCCCGTCCCTCCGCCTGTGCCGGTGCCGGTCGCGGCCAGCGTAGCGTTGGTGATATGGGCCGTCGCCAGATTGGAAATCTCGTTCAGCGCTATGCCAACGCCCAAGGAGATAGACGTTGCCGCACTGCCGCCGCCGATCTGTCCGGCGACCGAGGCCGCGCCGGTCAGCGCGTCGATGGACGAGCGGTCAAACGCCTCGATCCGCGCGCTGTTCACTGTAAGCGCGGCGGGACCCTGCCCGGTGATCGATGCGGTCGTATCCGACGCGATGCGGTTGCGCGCAAACGCGCCCGCGCCGCCGAACGACACGCCCCCCTTGCCCGCAGCCAGCGCCACCGCACCGGCCAGCACGGTTGCCACGATGCGCTGTTCGGTCAGCGCCTGCACCACGACATCGGGTGCCCCCGAAGCGGGGGCGAGGATGGAACTGTTGTCGATATGGGCCGAGGTCAGCATGCCCTCGCGCGACAACCCGACTTGCTGCCACGCCTGCGTATCGCCAAAATCGGCAACCGACAGATCGGTCGGCTGGGTCTGGGTCTGGCCGATATAGCGGAAGGAGCGCCCGCTATGCGCGCCCTCCACCGCCCGCACTATGGTGCCATTTGTCAGCGTTGCGGTCTGGGTATTGGTAAAACTGGCCGAGACCGGCGCATCCTGCCAGCCGATCAGGTTGTCGGCGACCGAAACGCCCACGGCGACTGCCGTGCTGTCGCCGCCCAGCGACACCGAGGCGCTGGCCGCTACGGCAACGACCTTGGCGTCAAGCAGATCGGTGCTGCGCGCGTCGACCGTCACCGCACCCGCCCGCACGACCGACCCTTCGATGCTGGCATCCGCCGCGCCGAAGATGCGGTTGACTGCCACAGCGCCGCCCACCGAAACACCGATGGACCGCCCGCCCGAGGCTGATACGGAAAGGCTGGCCGCGACCGCAGCCGAGGTCGCCTCGATGCTGGCTTGACGCAGAGCACTGACCGTAAGACCGCCGCCCGCCGTAAGCGGGTTGACCAGCGTGCCGGTGGCATGGATGCCCGCGTCCACCACCGACCGCAGCGTGTTGCGGGCAAAGGTCGTCGCCACCGCAACCGACAGCGCCTTGCCGGTGCCGACCGAGAGCGATGCTGCCGCCGAAACCACTTCGGCCAGAATCCGGCTGGTGTCGGCAGCGGTCACACCGATGGCGCCCCCCGCCGTGACGTTGCCGGCGTTGCGGATTTCGGCGTAGGCACCGCTGCTGCCCCGGTTCAGGGCCACGATGGGCGCGACCGAAACCGAGGTGTTGTCGTCCAGCGAGACCGAGGTTGCCAGAGCCGCGTTCAGGATCTGCGCGTGCAGGTCCATGTCGGAACGGGCGTCGACCGTGATGGTGCCCGACGCCTCGACATCGCTGCCCGTGATGCGCGCCCGCGCCTCGCTGGGGATTTCCTGTGCGGGCAACAGCCCGAACAGCGCGTCGACCGTGTTGAACAGGAAGTTCTGGCTGGCCGTGCCGATAGAGTTGAACGCCAGCGTCACCCCGATGCCAATCGACGAGCCACCACCTTCGGCGATGGTTTCCATGTCGATGGTGCTGTGAATGCGGGCAAGATTTTCGGCTGTCACCGCCACGTTGCCGGCATCGGCGTCAAGGCTGCTGCCTTCGACGGTCGCGGTCGCGCGGGCTTGCACGAGATTGGTGGCAATCAGGGCGTTTACGGCAAGCGTGGTGCCTTTGCCGCTAAAGAAACTGCCGCCGTCAGCCTTGACCGTGCCGATGTTCGAGACATCGATCTCGGCCTGCTCGACGGCGCGGACGATGATATCGCCGGTCCTTGATGTCACATCCGCATCATTGACGCGGGCCTCGACGCGGCCCCGCACATCGTTCAACGCCACCATGCCGCCGCCTGCCGTGGCATCGCTGTCGGACACGTTCAGATTTATGCCCGGAGGCAGCATCGAGGCAAAATCAAGCGGATCGATCTTCAGCCAGTCCGCACTGGTGGCATAATCGATGGTGCCAAGGTCCACCGGCGTGCCCGTGCGCGGAGCGCCGACATAGATGTACATCGCCCCGATCTCGCCCCGGTCAGGGTCGTAGTCAGAGGCGATCAGCACCTTTTCCCCGGTCAGCAGGTTGCGCTGCTCGCCCGATTTCGTGGTATAGGCATAATCGTTCGCCAAGGTATTCAGCGTCGACAGCACGATGCTGAGGCCGCCGTCATTCTTGACCGTGGTCACGACCTCGTTCAGGTTTTCGGCATCGATCTTGTTGACATCGCGCGCCGTCACGGCAACGCCGCGCCCGGCATTCACGCTGTTCACATAGCCCGACGTGCCTTGCACCGCCGTCCAGCCGGCGCCGCTGTAATTCTGGGCGGCAAGGTTCAGAATCCCGCCACCTCCTGTGCGCTGATAGACGGTTCCATTGGCCGCAAGCACACGGTCCCCCGTGGCGACGCGGACCTGTCCGTCGGTGCTGCGATGTTGCGCCACATCGATATAGGCGCGGGCCGCGCCCGACAGCTTGTTCATCGCCACCACGGCACCCACCGCGGTGCCCGAGGCATCGGTGAACGCGCTGGCCGCTGACGTCGTCTGGTTCGAGGTCGTCGCGCTGATGGTGCCGTCGTTCTCTGCGTTCACCGTGACCTGCCCGGCGGCAGCAAGCGTGCTGTTGAGCACATAGGCGTCGGCGTTGACCGGCGTCTCGCCGTTGAAGGCGCCCGAGATCAGCGGATCACCCAGCAGGGCGTCAATGGTATTGAACAGAATGTTGGACGGTTGCCACCCGACCGAGTTGAAGGCGAGGAATACGCCGACGCCAGTATCGCCAGTTGCGACCAGCGCGGTGTTGTCGGCCAGCATGTCGGCGGTGTTCCGCGCCGCGACGGTGATGTTGCCCTTGCCAGAGGCGGCCTGCTCGCCTGCGGTCAGCGTGCTATCGATCACCCGCGCGGTGGCACCGCCCAGCATCAGGTTAGTGGCAATGATCGCCCCCACAGCCACCGAAGTGCCGGTCCCCTGCACCGACCCGCCCGAAGAACTGGTGGCGGCATCGACCAGAGCGTTCATCGTCGCGTTTTCGACCGCCGTGACAGTGATGTCGCCATCCGTGGTCGTGACTGGCGTGTTGACGATCTGTGCCAGCACCTGCGAGCGCAGATCGTTATAGACCAGCATCGTGCCGACGCCGATGGAATCGCTGTCAGTCACGTTGTAGCCCGTCGGCACGAGCTGGCTTTCGGTCGCCAGTTTCCACAGGTCGGTGTTGGTATAATCCTGCGCGTTGATGTCCATGCCGGCACCCAGCGCGTCGGCCCCCATGAACACATAGATCGACCCGGCATCGCCGTCGCCGTCAAAGTCTGGCGCCAGCCGGACACGATGGCCGAACTTCACGTCGACTTGCTGGATGGCCCCCGGCCGGGCGACCCAATCCACCGGTATGGCAGAGTTGATGCCTTGTTGCAGAACGGCTGCGCCGCCATCGTTGCTGGTGGTCGATTCCGACACGATCTTGGAATTGGCATGCAGCAGGATGTTGTCTTCGGCGCGCACCGACACATCGCCACCCGCGATGACCACCTGGCCCGCGTTGACGATTTCCGCGGTTGCCCGCCCGCTGACCTTGTTCGACGCCAGCACCACACCGACGCTTTTGCCCGACGCGTCCTTCAGCGCCCCGGCAGCGGAAACGGTCGCATTCGAGACCGTCGCGTTCAGCAGTTCCAGCGACTGCGCCTCGACCTCGATCGACTCTGCGGCCTCAAGGCGGGTGTTTTCCACTGTTGCCTTGGCCTGAGCCGGGTTTTCGCCGTTCAGCGCCTCGGAAATCAGCGGATCGGCAAGGATGCTGTCGATGATGTTGAACAGAAGGTTCGACGCTTTCCAGCCAAGCGTGTTGAAGGCCAACGTCACACCCACGCCGGTATCGCCGGTGTTCGTCGTGCTCAGCACCTTGGAATCCAGCACGGCGGAATTGTCGGCGCGCACCACGATGTCGCCCGCTTCGGCCAGCAGCGTGGCATTGCGCACCTGTGTGGTGGCCGATGCCTGCACCATGTTGGTGGCAATCTGCGCATTGACGGCCAGCGAGACGCCCGATCCCCACGCGCTGCCCCCCGACGAGGTGACGGTGGACGACAGGCCCGCGATCAGTGTCGCGGCCTCGGCGGCGGAAATGCTGATGTCCCCGCCCGTCGCGGTGATCGCCACGTTCTCGACGCGCGCCGTGGCAAGGCCACGCACGTCGTTGGTAACGATAATCCCGCCGATTGCACGGGAATCGCTGTTGGCAAGATTGCCGAAGTTCGGGAAGGCGTCTGCAATTGTGGTGTTGCCCGAGGTATCCTGCCACGCGATGCTTTGCAGCGCCGCTGCGTCCAGCCCGCCCAGATTCACCAGCCCGCCAAGGCCCAGATAGCGGAACACCTTGCCCTGGAATCCGGCGGGTCCGTCGGTGGCAATGCGCACCAGATCGCCGGTGTTCAGGAACTGGGTGCCGGATTTGGTGGTATAGCTGTAGCTGCTTTCGATGACCTGCGCCGCGATGTCACGGAACGCGTTCATGTTGTTCTCGACGATGGCCGACACCTCGAGCGAGGTTGCCGCCCGGATGTTGGCGCTGTCATCTGCGCGCACAGTGACGCCATTACCTGCCGTCACCACGCCCGCCGGCATGTTCGGCGTGCGCAGGGCCCAGTTGGCCGACGTCGCATAAGACTGGCTCGCATTTGACAGGTTGATCGCCAACGCGGGGTTGACCACGCTGAACTGCGCAGGGTTCGAGGCAAGCAGCGCGCTGATGCTGGCGTCGGTCCGGTTGGCGCCCGACCATTCCAGAATCGTGCCTTCGGCATAGCCGCCCATCGCCGCGTGCAGGCGGATGCGGTCGCCGGTTTCCAGTTGCGGAACTGCGAAACGGCTGGTGTAGTCGAATTCGGTCACACGCAAGAGGTCGGGGCCGATGTATTCGTAGACATCGCTGCCCACCTGCACACGCGTTCCGGCGCGCAGGCCCGATACGGTTTGTTCGCTGGTATGGTCGGCGGTGCGGTTGGAAATCCACGCCTTGGTTTCCGAAGCCATGCGGTTGGTGGCAAGAACGCCTCCGCCCGCGGCACCGGTGGCGCCATATTTGAGGTCCTTGAGTTCCTTGCCCTCGTTGCCCTTCTTGTCGCCCTCGACCACCGCGTCGAACAGGGCGCGGTCGTTCTTGGCGACCGAGTTGGATTCGTTCCCGACAGTCGCGTCCAGAAGATTGACACGCGCCACTTCCAGCGCGCCGCTGCCCGGTGCCGCCCGCACCTGCCATACGCGCCCGGAACTGTCGGTCACATACCAGAGGTTTTGCAGGGCAATCGTCTCGACCGAAAGGCTGCCTTCGAATTCGATGCCGGCGGCGGCGAACTCGTCTTCCAGCAGGGCGATTGCGGCGGCGTCATCGGCGATGTCATCTTCATCGTCCGAGACATCGCCGATGTCATCAAGCAGTTGCGCGTCGACAGCGGTAAGCTCGGTCAGAACTTCCCGCGCCTCGGCCACCACGGCAACGGCACCGCCGGCGGAAACGTCGGAATCCTCGATATAGGCGACGGCACCGACCGGGTCCTTTTCGATCAGATAATCCGATCCCAACAGCGCATCGACCAGTTGGAACGCCAGATTGCTCCCGTCAAACCCGACCGAGTTGAAAGCGATCAGCACACCGACTGTTTCCGCCGAGCCGCTCATCTTGGTAACGGTGGTGGCATCAAGCACGGCCAGATTGAACGCCTGCACGGTCACATCGCCGGCTGCGGCGCGCACGGTGCTGTCGGTGATGGAGGCTGCGGCACGGCTGTTAAGCTCGTTCGTCGCCATGATGCCGCCATAGCTGTTGGCGGCATTGACAGTCGAGGATTCCAGAGCCGTCAAGGTTGCCGCTTCGCGCGCGCTGACGCTCACGCCCGTGCGGCCCGTGACCGTGTAATCGTCGATGAAGGCGATGGCGCCGCCTTCTGCCTCGTTGCGGGTGATGACGACGGAATAGGCCTTGGCCGATCCGTTATCCATTCCCATGCCCTTGACCAGCATCTTGCCGATCGCATCGGGAATGACGTTGGTTTCGTCGACTTCCTTCCAGAAATCCAGCGCCTGCGCGGTGTCAAAATTGACAGTGCCCAGATTGACCGGCGTCGGACCGGCACCCATGTACTGGAACACCTTGCCTGCGGACGCGCCCGAATAATCCGATGCGACATAAACCTTGTCGCCAAAGTTCAGCGTCTTGGTGCCGGATTTGGTGGTGTATTGGTAGCTGTCCAGAAGGGTCTGGGCAAAGCTGTTGACAAACCCGACGCCCGCATCGTTGTTGCGCTTGGCACCGGTGGCCAGACGCGTTTCGGAATTCAGAAGAACCACATCATCCGCATTGACGGTAACGCTGCCGGACCCAGACAGCACCTGATGGTCGGAGGCCGTGGTGTCGGTATCGTCAATATAGGCGCGCGCGGCCCCCGCCAGCATGTTGGACGACAGGATGCCCTGGCCTGTCTTGGCCGCCGCCCCTTGGACCGCCTCTGAAAAGGCGGAAACATCGGTGTTGACCGTGGCGAACAGGCTGGCCTTGTTCACCGCAGAAACCTCGACACCCTCCTGACCGGCCACATCGGAATCGATGATGCGGGCCGTCGTGTCAGACGGGGTCTTGGGGCCGATATCGGTGCCGATCAGTGCATCAAGGGTCTGGAACAGCAGATTTGTCGGCGCATAGCCCAAGGTGTTGAAGGCCAGCAGCACGCCGACGGTATCGCCCGCAGACACCATCATCGCGCTCAGGTCCGCCGTGACCTTGGCAGTGTTCTGCGCGTCAACCGTGACCTTGCCCGCCGACGATGTCACATCCGCGCCCCGCGCGATTTCAGCCAGCGCCGAGGCATTCGCGGTGTTCACAGCGATTGCGCCACCCACGGCAATGGAATCGCCTTCACCGTCAATCGAACTGCCGCCCGAACTTTCGACGCTGACTTCGGAATTGGCTTCCAGCGTCAGGGCCTGAAGCGCCTTCACAATGACGTCGCCTGCGGCGGTAACGTCGATGTCTGCGATGCGGGCAACCGTATGGCTGCCGACCTCGTTGCGCACGGCAAGGCCGCCGACACCGACACTGCCGCCATCGGTCAGGCTGATGCCCGTCGGCACGATTTCGGTTTCCAGCACCGGCTTCCAGAAATCCAGATTGGTGAAGTCGACCTGCGTCAGGTCCAGCACGGTCGGGCTGCCGCCCATGAACCGGTAGACGGTTCCCGCCACGCCGTCGGCGTCGCCTGTCGCCTCATACCCCGGTGCAAGACCGATCCGGTCGCCAAAACTGATGGTCTGCGATGCGGCCACCGTCTGGCCCGAGGCATTGGTGACCGTCGCGCCATCGGTGCGAAAGCGCGCGGGTGCCAGAATGCCCAGTGCGGTGTCGATCTGCGTGGCGCCGCCATCGTTGGTGGTGACCGAGGAATTGAGCAGTTTGGTATTGGCCCAGATCCCGCTTTCATCCTTGGCTTCCACCCGGACGGTTCCGCCAGCCGAAATGGCATCGGCCGACGGGCCATCAATGATTTCCGCCGTGGTCTTCGACGATACCTTGTTGCTGGCGAAGATGAAGGCAAAGGCCTTGCCGCTGGCATCGTTGGTAAACCCGCCGAGCGCGTCGGATTTGGTGACATTCGACACCGTGGCGTTCATCAGGCTGCGGTTGGTCGCCGCAACGGCAATGGCACCGCCCGCCGACAGCACTGCGCCCGTCACATGGGCGCGCGCCTCGGACGGGCGTTCGGTGGCCCCCAGCCCCAGACCAAGCAGCGTGTCGATCCCCAACAGGAAAATGTTGTCGACATCGAAGCCGACCAGGTTGAAGGCGACCGCCACACCGACCGCCAGATTGTCCCCGCCCGAAGCGGTGGTGGTGGCAACGGTGCGGCTGTCCATCAATGCGGCATTCGTGGCATCGACGGTGATCGCGCCGCCCGCCGTCACATTTGCACCGCCGGTGATTGCAGCCACGGTGCTGCCCATCATCTCGTTCGACGAAATCGCGCCGCCCACACCAAGCCGGTAGGTGTTGAGGTCCGCAAGGCCGTAAAGCAGCACCATCGCTTCGGCGCTCGACAGAAGGACCTGTTCGTTCTCGGCCTCGACGCCCACCGCGCCCGTGGCACTGACGACCGTGCCGCTGATCTCCGCGGTCACATCCTTGTCCATCTGGTTCACAGCGACCGCGATGCCCAGATCGATGCCGAGGAAGCTGTCAAGCGCAGCAGCAAAATCGGACGAGGTGGCCGAAAGCAAGGTCGAATCCACCGCCCTGACCGACAGCGCGCCAACAGATGCAGAGCCGCCCGACAAGCGGGCAATGGTTTCGCCCGAGACGGTGTTGATGGCGACCTTTGCAGCGCTTTCATAGCGGCTGGTGTTCTGTGCCAGCAAGGAAAGCGCTGCGCCTTGCACGGTGCTGCCGCTCACCGATGCCCGCACATCGTCGGTCGCATTGATGTAGGTCACGCCCACCAAGCCGGAATTCACGCGGTTGACGATCACCCCGTCATTCAGCGCCTCGACCGCAAGTGCGCCCGATCCGGCCCGCCCGAACACGCTGCCCTGCACCAGCGCCTGCGTGTTGCGCGTCACGTCGACGACGGCGAAAGACAGGCCGTAGTCATCCAGCAACCGTCCGGCTGCGGCCAGACCCGAAGTCAGCGCCGTATCATTCGTCGTCAGGTCAACGCGGATGTTGGTGGTATCGGCGGCGCGCACCACCGCGCTGGCAGTTTCGCCCGGCGCAGTGCCGGTGCCCACGCGCACGTTTGCCCCCGAGGACACAAGCGCTTGCGTAGAGCTGCGGGCAAACACCGTCTGCATCAGGCCCGTGAAGGCAGAATCCGACGCGTCGATGTCAATCTCCAGATGCGTCGCGGCCTCCAGCAGAAAGGCCGCTGCATCGATGACGGCGGTGCCCGACAGCGCGGCGAGCGCCGTCAGGCGGGGCAGTTGCAGGGCCGACGCAGGCGCGCCCGGCGCAGGGATAACCCCGGCCGCATCGCCGATCCGCGTCGCCGCGGCGGTCAGCGCCACCACGCCTGACGAAAAGATGCTGCCCGCCACCTGCACCGTGCTTTGCACGTCGACAATGCCCAGCATGGCAGACAGGCCGACGGACCCGAGGTTGGAGACATCGGCGGCCGCGAGGGTAACATTCCCCACCCGTCCCGCCGCGGTGCCGATCTGCACCCCGCTGGCAACCGAAATGTTTTCGGTCTGGACCGTCAGGTTGCCACGAAAGTTCTGCGAGAATCCGGCAATGGTCAGCGACACATCCGCCGTTGGTGCAGAGCTCAGGATGGTCAGGCTGGTCGTGGGCGCGCGGAATTCCAGAGACTCGAAGGCCGGGCCGGACAACAGAAAATCCAGCGTGCTGCCGGTTGTCAGAAGCGCGGTCGTCGGCGTGGACACGGACGGCGAGATGTCGACGATCCGGTTTGCAGTCACCGTGTTGTCGATGATCGGCTCCAGCCCCGTGAAATACAGGGCGTTGGCATTGCGCAGGATGACGCCGGAATGTTCGTCAATGGTGTTGTAGCGCACCGATTTGTAAGTGCCTTCGCCCAATACAAGCGTATCGAAGCCGCCGGCCCCCCCGTCGATGCCGCCACTCAGACGGCCCGTTGCAGTAACGTGGAATTCATCCTGGTTTCCGGCATCGCCCTCCAGCCATTCGACACGCGAGAAGTTCACGGTCGCAAAGCCGTCTGTCGCGCTCCCTGCATTGGCTGCGTTGACCGTCCAGGTCACGTCATTATCCGTCAGAAACGTCAGGCGATCCGTGCCGCGACGACCGTCGAACGACAACGAGATCGTGCTATCCGGCCCAAAGCTGCGGGCGTCGAAAATGACGTTGTTGGCGCCCGCGTTGCCGCTGATGGAAATGGCCGAGATTTCGGACAGGTCGCCGAAGGCCAGTATCCGCCGGTTCGAGGCATCAAGGATTTGCACCTGCCGCACCTGGGTTTCGCCTTCGGCAGCCTGCTGGGTTTCCGTGTACAGTTGCACGAGCAGATCGCGGTCGCGCTGGTCCGAGAAGGTTGCCGCCAGATCGAACGCCAGCACATCGGCGTTCAACAGGATGCGTTGTTCCATCGGGTCCAGTTGCAAGTGCCGCGCAACATCCTCGCGCGTCCCCACCCGCTTGAACCCGGATCGCCGCTCGATGCTCCGCGCGCGGCGCCGGTCGTGCCGGTTGCGCGGCAAGTGTGGCAAGGTCCCTGATCCGGGGCTTACGGAAACTGGCGACATGGACGAACCTCGCGAAGAAAATTTCCCGACACCGGGAAAAAGCTCTCCGCGGTGCCGGCATGAACTTTCAAGAAGACGAAAACCAGATCAGAGCATGAGTATTTGGCAACTCTAGGGGGCAAAACTATCCTAAATCAAGTCTTGCAATCTGACTAAAGTATGTTCCATGACGAATCAGGGGCGTTATGCACCCTTCAGAAAATCGCATTTTGCAACGAGCGTTTCCAAAATCGTATCAATTCCCGCCGTTCCGTCGATTGTCATATCACATAGCGGAACAACGCGCTCGATCTGCACATGGCAGGCGGGCCGCGTGATGGTCGGATAAAGCGCAAGATAGCCCGACAACCACTCCACGAATCGTGCCGAGTCTGCATCCGGCACCTCGCGAGAGAGTTGTGCCACTTTTCGGGCCAGAGCCAGATCGGCGGGGCAATCAAGCCAGAAACAGCGGTCAATCAGCCCGCCGGTCTGCGGATGGGCGCGCCCAAGGGGCGTATCGAACACCACCGCGCCGCCCCGCGCTGCAAGCCGCAGCGCCTCCTCCAGCCCCGGCGCTTGCAACTGGGCATAGGGCGCACCTGCGGCCAGCCAGTCCAGCACTTCGGGCAAAGGACGGCGGGTGAAAGTCTCGAAGCGGTCATATTCGACCAACCCCGCGCCCAGCCGCTGCGCCAGCCTGCGCGCAAGCGTGGTCTTGCCGGAACCGGGAAAGCCGCAGAGCGCGATGACGGGGCCGCTCATGCCGGCTTCTCCGCGCCGATGATGTGAAACGTCATGTCGAGCACGGTGCTTTGCGGGGGCAAGGGCACAAGGCCAAGCCCTGCCAGAAGATCGGCGTAAACGGCCGGAGCACGGTAGAACGGTGCGAACACCAGGTTCGTAGCTGCAGACAGCCCGCTGATGAGGGGCTCGGCCTGCAACGGTCCGCGTTCAATGATGATGATCCGTCCACCGGGGGCCAGATGACGTGCGGCGCGGGTCAGGATTTCCGGCACGCGCGCAAGATCCCAGTCATGCAGGACGGATTTGAAGATGATGGCGTCCGGCTTGCCATCGCCAATCAATGGCCAGTCGTCCGACCGGATATCGCCCGGCACAAACTTCAGCCGCGCTGCGGCCGGATGCGTGGCGCTTGCCCGCGTCCCGATATGGCAGACAGCAGGCAAATCCAGGACCGCGGCCTGCAAGCCGGGATGCAGCTCCAGCAATGCCAGTGCAAACCCCCCGACGTTACCGCCAATCTCCAGCAGCCGCCGACACCCGGCCAAAGGCACCAGAGGCGCAAGCTCCGGCGCTTCGGTCTGGTTCAGCGCCGCGACATAGCGCACCCAAGGTTCGGTATCCTCGATCTGCGCTGCTCCGCTGCCAAGGGCGCGTGCGTAACGGAAGAAACCGTAAGTCGCCGCGCGCCCGAAGAAACTCCGGTCGTCGGAGAACAGCGCCTCTCCATGCAGGATCAGGTCAGCCGCTGCCATCAGCCCGAAGCGTAGCCGCGCTTCAAGCGCGGGGCCGTCCCGCCGCCACAAGTCCGCCGCTTCCGGGGTCAAGCGCCAGTGCTGCCCATCACCTTGCGCCACCACGCCCGCCCCGCGCAGCACCGAAAGAGCCAGATCACCCGCTGGTGCGGCGAGCCTGCCGTCCAGCAGCGCACGCATGTCGCCGCGGTCAATCGCTGCACGCAGAGCCACCATGACGGGCAAATCTTCGGTCATCCGCCGGGTCAATTCGGTTTCGCTGGGGGATGCTCCATCGGCATCGGACATCGAAAGCTCCCTGATTGAGAGCCAAAACTGGACCGCTGCACACCGCTTTGCAAGCTGTCGCTTGACCTGTGTAGTCACTTAGCGTTTGCTTTCCCCACAGGCCAGACCGGAGATGCCATGACTTTCCGTGCCACCACAGCGGTGCTCGCAGCCTGTCTGGCTGCCTCGGCAGCAGGGGCGCAGCAGGCGCATGATTGTCTGATGGACCCCGCCGAAATCGTGTCGGTCGGAACAACCGCGACCGGAATCCTCGAAACCATGTCGGTTCGCCGCGGGGACAAGGTGCGCAAGGGCGACCAGATCGGGCGACTGGAATCGACACTCGAGGAATCTTCTATCGACATCCTGCGCACCCGCGCGGCTTCGACCCGTCTGATAGATACCCAGAAAAAGCAGGTCGCCATGTATGACCGCCGGCTGGAGCGCGCGCGCGCCCTGCGAGAGCGGGCGGTCGTGACGGAAGAGGCGCTGGAGATGATCGAGGCAGAGCGTTTGGCGGCGGAAAGCCTTTTGGTGCAGGCCGAAATCAACCGCGAGATTGCCGAACTCGAAGCGGCGCGGGCCGAAATCGTATTGCGCCAGCGTGTGATCCGCAGCCCGCTGGACGGCGTGGTGATTGAGCTTGGCAGGTTTGCCGGGGAGTATGTCGATACGCGTGACCACGTTGCCAAGGTGGCCCGGTTGGATCCGCTGCATGTCGAGGTGTTTTTGCCCGTCAGCCTTTTTGGCACCGTCCGGATCGGCGACACGGCACAGGTCCAGCCGGCGGCGCCGGTGGGCGGCGTGCATGACGCGCGGGTCATCTCCGTCGACCCGGTGTTCGATGCGGCCAGCGGCACATTCGGGTTGCAGCTGGAATTGTCCAACCCGGACCTTGCCCTGCCGGGAGGCCACCGCTGCACGGTGGTTTTCCCCGAAAATTGACGCTTGGCCAGTGTTGAACCGATGCGGCCGAAAAGTCAAAGGCTTGGCGCAGAGACTACAATGACGAACGGCCACATAGCGCGACCGGCAAGAAGGTCCCGATTAGCTTATGAAAGCACGCCCCTTCACCAGCCCGCGTCACCCTGCATGAATCCGGAAGACTCTGCCTTTCGTGCGTCCAGTGTTAAGGGTCAGACCAAACAGGCCCATCGCAGAGGCAAAGAAGTGCAGGCCCAGAATACGCGAGGGATCGCGGGTCTGCGCGGCCAACACGTTCACATCAAGATACGAGGTGTTGCTGGCCGGCACCGCGTCTGGGGGCATCACCTCGTCCAGCCGGGCAAAGACCTGCTGCTTGACGGTCATATCCTCAAACACGGCTTCGATCACCAAAGGGCAATCAGCCAAAGTTGCGTAGTCATCGCCGGCGGTCAGGCGCGAGAGGGCCGTATCGGCCTTCTCCGGCGCAATCGCCCCGCGCTTGACGCTGACAGCGAGCGTGTCAGCGTCAAGCGCAGCAGCGGCGATGTCGGCAGTGCGCTCGATCAGATGGACCTGCGACCCCAACAACAACAGCGCAGTGGCAATGCCCGCCCCCATGGTGCCACGGCGGCCGAGAAAGTGTCAGGGTTGGTCTATGCCGCGTTCACTGATTTGCTGTGCCGCAGGTACGCGCGCCGCGGCGGGAAGGCACACAGGCGCAGGATCACTACGTCTTGATAGGCTGTCGTGCAGCGATCACGCGCGCACCGAGGCTTTCATATGGGCGACTCTCTTTCGTCATCCTCGCGACTTCGGGTGCAGTCTCGTGCTGACATTGCCCCCTGCGCCTGATCCAGTTTGAGGTGGACTTTGGCCCAACCTGATCCGGCCCCCGACTTCGGACCGGCCGGAGGCAGAGGTTTCCGGCTTCGCTCGGGGTGACATGCTGCTGACAGAAATCAGTACGGAATAGAAGGCTGCCACGTGCGTTGTTCTGGGGAAGACAAAGAGGCTTCTTCAAAACCACGAGGAGATATGCAGATGTTCAAGACGATCCTGACCGCCGCCGTTCTGGCCGCCACCGCCTTCGTGCCCGCCGCCGAGGCAGGCGATACCAAGGGCAAGGGCCTGATGGGCTGGCTTACCGGAACCACCGCCCAAGCCGAAAATCTGTTCGAGGTGAAGTTCAAGTCGAAGAAGGCAAAGCGCGGCAAACATGACCACCGCGGAAGTTCCAACTCGAACAGCAACTCGAACAGTTCCTCGAACTCCAACTCGAACAGTTCCTCCAACTCGAACAGCAACTCGAATTCGAACAGTTCGTCCAACAGCAGCTCTAACAGCAGCTCCAACAGTTCCTCGAATTCGAGCTCCAACTCCAGTTCGAATTCCTCGTCGAACTCCTCTTCCAACAGCAGTTCCAACTCCGACGACTGAAACGCGGTCTCAGGCAAAGCGAAAGCCGGTCCTGAAAAGGACCGGCTTTATGCTTGGTGTCCCCGGTCTCCCTCACCCGAAGACGACAAAACCCATGACCTTGGGCAAACGGCTCAAGGTCATGGGTTTTTCCGGAGGGAAATGCGCGATCAGCGGCTGGCACGGGCCTCGGTGCGGTACCAGCCTTCGGTGGAGGATGTGTTGCGCAACACTTTCTCGCGCTCGGCGCGCTCTTCTGGCCTCTCGGCCCGAATCTCGGCTGCAATCTCGCTGCTGTCGCGACGGAATGGGATCACCTGCACCATCGGCGATCCCTTTTCGATGATGTGCAGCCCATCGGACCCCGTGGCGAAAAACGGGAAATGCACAGGCGCACGGTAGGTGTCCGTATCGACGATGCCCGCCAGCACCTCGAACACGCCATTGGGTCGGTTCAGGGGGTTGATGAACAGGCAACTCCATCCGGGAGGTGTCTCGATGGACCAATAGTTGTGAAACTTCATCGGCGGCTTTCCGGACCACGGGTTGCCGCGGACCTGATGCATGCCGTGGTTGCTTACCATCGTGCGGTCAAAATCCCAGCCCGCCTCGACCGTGCTTCCGTTATCCAGAATGTCCAGCCGGACAGTTGCTGCCAGCGGAATGATCCAGCCGGTGGTCATCGCATCCAGAAACGGCATGCACCGCTTGATGGTCAGGCCGGTGTTGGTGGCGGACAGCACAGTTTCGTCCACGGCGGGCAACTTGCGGAACCAATCGGGGACATAGGCCTTGGCCGGGACCGGAGGGGCGATGACGCCAATGTCGTCCGGCTGGCAGGTAAATCGGATTGTGGGTGCAGGTTTTCTGCGCAGCATCGGAAGGCTCCTCGATTTCGTGCAGACAGACATTCTGGTGGGCTAAACGATCTAGCGGTCTGACCAGCCCTTGCTGATCACATCGGCCTCGGCGGCAGCGTCAAGCATGACGGGCGCACCGCCACGTTCCAGAAACTGCGTAAGAAGATTGGCCTCATCCCCGCTTGCCGTGACAAAACCTTGCCCGAGATCTTCGACTGCTGCTTCGGCAATCGTGGCCTCGATCGTCCAGGTCTCACCGGCGCGGCATCCCACTGCATAATCGACGCGCCCTCCGGCGATATCGACCACTTCGAACTCGCGGCAATAGCGCCCGTCGGGCATCCCGAAAGTGGCCAAGACCATGCTTGTGCGCCCGTCGGGCAACTGGACCAGCGCCCCCGAGACGCCGGTATTCAGAACCCCTGCAACCGGATCTATGGCGGCCAGCGGGCCAAGCGCGATGCCGGTGGACTGCGGACCACCCGAAAGACCCGTCAGCAGCACAGCAGCGACGGCAACCGATGCCGCAAGCCCACCCAGCGCAAGTGCAAGCTTCGGCTTCGGGCGAAAGAAAACCACATTCGTAGCTGCTTTCCCCATGATTGCTTCACGGATGGCCTCCGGCACGGGTTCCTGCAGCGGGGCAGAAAAGGCCCGCGCCAAGGCCTCGTTCGCTGCATAAAGCTCGTCGACATAGGCCTGGTCCTGGGGGTTGTCAGCCAGATGCATGACGACCTTGGCCGCCTCTTCGGGCGACAATTCACCATCTGCAAAAGCGGCTAGATGATCCTTGTCCATCACGGTCCTCATTGCCGTCCTCCACGACTTATACCCAAATGAGGCAGCAGCGCCTCACGGGCGCGGGAAAGGCGGCTCATCACGGTGCCGACCGGCACTTCCAGAACATCGGCCGCCTCCTTGTAGCTCAAGCCTTCGATTGCAACCAGCGACAGCACCACGCGCTGCGGATCGGGCAGGCTCGCCATTGCCGTGGTGACACTGGCAAGCATCATGCGATCTTCGGGGAGACTCGCCCCCCTGCCCTCATCACCAAGCTCGATGTCGTCCGGATCCACGGACGGGCCGCGCACCTTGCGCTTGCGCATGTCATCTAGCCAGGCCGTCTGCACGATGCGGTACATCCAGCTGTCCAGCCGCGACCCGGCCTGGAACTGGTCCCGGTTACGCAGAGCCTTTTCGCAGGCCGACTGCACAAGATCATCCCCGTCAGCCGCATTGCACGTCAGGCTGAACGCGAAGCGGCGTAGCTTCGGCACAAGTGCCACAAGATCGCGCTGGAACTGATTTGACACGCAGGCCTCCATTGGCTTTCTGCTGCAACAACGACCTTGCCGGGCATTTATTCCGTCACAGAGCGAAGACGAGCAGGTTTTTCTTGTCCCGTCCGCGTGTTTTTTTTCGATGCTATGAACAACCCGCGGAATAGGTCGGTGGGTCGGAACGTTCACTTGCAGGTAACGGACGACGCGTTATCTGCCCCACAAGCGACGAAAGACCACCATGACCCGCACCCATCTTCCTGCCCTCCTGTTCGCTCTGGCCCTTCTTGCAGCGCTTGAGCACAGCCGGGTATTGCCCGGCAGCCTGTTTGCAGACCCGGCCTATGCCCAGGACGACGACGATGATGATGACGACGATGGGGATGACGACGATGATCGGGATGACGATAACGATGGCGCAGATCAAAGGCCCGATCGGGAACCAAGCGCTTCACCCGGCCGCACATCCCGGTCTGCCCCCGCACCGGGCAGCCGGCGCGCACCGGTTGCCGCTGCGCCCGCAAACCTGCCCGTCCGCGCCGAAGGTGAAATCGTAGTTTCCGGTCTGACCGAAGTTGATCTGGCCGCGTTGCAGGCCGAGGGTTTCGTGGTGATCGAAAACCTTGCAATCACACGAAACGGGCCAGTGTTGTACCGTCTGCGCGTACCAGCAGGCAATACTCTGGAAGATGCCCGCGACCGAGTCAGGACGCGGGCCAGTGGGCGTAATGCGGATTTCAACCATTACTACCGGTCCGGCCAGTCTGTTACCCCTGCTGCCGCACCCGCGGCCTCGGTCGCGCCGGTTACCCCTGCGCCCTGCAACCATCTGAATTGCCGCACATTGGACCAGATTGGCTGGCCCGGTGCCCGCTCGCCGGACTGTCGGGCGGCACTGGACATCGGCCTGATCGACACCAGCGTGAACGTCGATCACGCCGGCCTGTCCGCCGCGCAGGTAGAGCTTGTGCGGGTTGCGGCAGCCGACCTGGCCCCGTCCGGTGAAACGCATGGCACGGCTGTTGTCGCATTGCTGGCAGGGTCAGAGCAGCGGGCGCCGGGACTTTTGCCCGAAGCAAACATCATCGCCGTCGACATCTTTTCGCGCGAGGGTGGCGATGAGAGGACGGATGTGGCGCATCTGGTGCAGGCACTGGATCTTCTGTCGCAGCGCGGAGTGCGGTTGGCGAACCTGTCGCTTGCCGGCCCCGAGAACACCGTTCTGACCGATATGCTGAAAGCCGTCGCCGACGGCGGCATGCTGGTGGTGGCGGCGGCGGGCAATGCGGGGCCAACCGCGCCCCCCGCCTGGCCTGCCGCTGCCGAGACAGTGCTGGCCGTCACGGCGGTGGACGGAGCCGACCGCATCTATCGCCGCGCGCAGCGTGGCGCGCACATCGATGTTGCCGCGCCCGGCGTCGAGGTCTGGTCGGCAGCCTCGGTTAGGGGCGTCAAGCCGCGCACCGGCACATCCTTTGCCGCGCCCTTTGCTACGGCCGCCGCCGCGATCCTGATGTCGCGCGATCCGGCGTTGACACCTGCCGAGGCAATAGAGGCCCTGCGCGGCCTGACGCGCGATGTCGGCGCCGAAGGCAGTGACGAGGTGTTCGGCGCGGGCGTGCTTTCGCTGGCCGGTCTTTGTGACGCTCCGGCGAAATAGACCGCACCGTGTCTTTTCGCGGCCAAAACCTCCGATAGCGACCGGCTTTCGGGATGCCCTGCGCTGGCAGGGCGCTTCATGCTGCAAGCATATGACTAAAGAGAATGTCCTGGCAGTCCTTCGACGTTTTTGCGGAATAAGGTTGGGGGGGTGAGCGTTGTAAAAGCGGGAAGAAAATCCCTTTGAACCGCACCAACTGCAGGATTGAACAAATGACCACCATCACCCTGCGCGGCAACCAGATCGGTGAAGCGCTTCAGTTCCAGGAAAACGGCACCAACGTCACGGTCGAGATTGGCCGTGTCTGGTTTTCGGCCACCGACATCGTTACCCTTACCGCAGCCCCGGGGGCCATAGACCCTGTTACCGGCGCCTTTATCGGCGGCGCGGGTTCGATCATCGGGCTGAGTGTGACCACAGCCACAGGCCAGGTCACGACATTCGGAGTTTCGGCGGCAAACGCCCTCGATGTCGATCCCGATCAGTCCAAGAATGGCGGGGATTTCATGTATATTTCCGAAAGCCCCGCGGCAGGCATGGGCGGTGCCTATGCGGGTCTCAAGCTCGAGAAGATCCTCATCTCGGACGTCCCGCTGATCGGTGGCACGTCGCCCGTCTTTTCGGGTATCGGCAACTGGGTGCCGAACGGCGGCGTCACGTCGCCGTCCCCGTTTCCGCAGCCGCAGCTGAACGGAACGGCCGCCGATGACACTCTCACGGGCACCGCTGATGCAAACACGATGAGCGGCTTTGCCGGCAACGACACGATCCGTTCGAAGGGAGGAAACGACACCGTGAATGGCGGTGACGGAAATGACCGTATCGACGGCGGATCAGGGAACGATCGGCTGAACGGAGGGGCAGGCAATGATCGTCTGGTTGGCGGCGGCGGGACCGATCGCCTGAACGGCGGCCAGGGCAATGACCTGCTTGACGGCGGGACTGGCCGCGACATCCTGACCGGTGGTCTGGGCGGCGACACGTTTGTCTTTGGCAACCTTGACCGTGTGACGGACTTTTCTGCAGGTCAGGGAGACGAGATCGCCTTCTCCGCTTCCTTGGGTCTCGATCTGGCCGATATCGCCGTAACGTTTGACGCCACGGGCGCAACCATCGGATTCGGGACCCAGACGATGCGCCTTGACGGTGTGACCGAGCCCTTCGATCTCGGCAACCACATCAAGTTCGACTACGTCCCGAGCTTCGAGTTCTTCTGATTTTTTACCGTCAGGATGTCGGGACGCGGTTTTTGCCGCGCCCCGATCTGCCATCTGCGGTCAGCCGGTTGAAGACCTTGAAGCCCGCGCTGAGCGATTTTTTTTGCTGGCCAGCTTGATCGGCTGAACCGCATCTCCATCTTCCATTGGCGGTCCGGGCCCCTCTGACAGCAGTGTGCTGTGATGTCGGTCTGCATCGAGTGTAATTGAAATCGGCCGTTCTACGGTCGGCGACAGGTGCAGTCGCTTTTTCCCGGACATATCGTCATGCCGCTGGCATTATCGCATACCCCATCGAAAACACATGACCGGAGCGCGCAGGATTTCATTCTTGCCGCCAACGCCCACGTATCATGAGCGGGCGTCACACGCGCAGATTTGACCGTCAGCTTGCCGCCCTGACGCGCCGCTTTCCACAGCTTGGCCGCTTTGCGGCAATCCTTCAGGGAAGGCCTTGGGTCCTCGTGCGCCTGCCCTTGGGGCTGCTCCTGATCGGCGGAGGCTTTCTGGCCATCCTGCCCGTCTTCGGGCTTTGGATGATTCCGCTCGGACTGGTCATTCTGGCGATAGACCTGCCTGTGCTGCGGCCGTTCGTCTCCAACATCATCATTCGCCTGCGCCGCAAATGGGCGGTCTGGCAACACAAGGGCCGTTGACACGGTCAAGCCTGAACAATCATCAAGGTGGTCGAATTGGACTGGATTTTCCTGTTAATCGGACTGGTCGGGCTGTTCTTCGGGGGCGAGTTCCTGGTTCGAGGGTCTGTGGGCATCGCGCGCAGACTTGCCATTCCGCCCCTGCTGATCGGGTTGACAGTCGTAGGCTTTGGCACCTCGACGCCGGAACTGCTCGTTTCGGTCGATGCGGCGCTGAATGGCGTGCCCGACATAGCTATCGGCAACATCGTCGGGTCGAACATTGGCAACATCCTGCTGATCGTCGGTCTGTCAGCCCTTGTCTGGCCGATCCTTGTTCTGGGTGACACATTGCGCCGTGACACGGCGGTGATGATGGCGGCAACGCTGATACTGATCCCGATCTTCTGGATGGGCGTGATGGGGCGCTTGTCCGGCCTCGTTCTGGTGGCGGGTCTGATCGGCTATCTGGTCTGGGCCTATCTGAAGCCAGGAACCGACACGGCCGAAGAGAACGCCTCGCCGATGCTGCCGCTCTGGCATGCGGTGGCTTGGGTGGCCGTCGGTCTGGTTGGTCTGATCTTCGGCGCGCGGTTTCTGGTCGATGGTGCGGTCAACATCGCGCGCGGCTACGGCGTTTCCGAAGCCTTCATCGGATTGACCATCGTCGCGATTGGCACGTCGTTGCCCGAGCTTGCCACTTCGCTGATCGCCGCGTTCCGGAAACAGTCCGAAATAGCCATTGGCAATATCGTCGGTTCCAACATTTTCAACGTGCTGGGTATCCTTGGTGTGACCGCCCTGATCGCGCCAATCCCGGTTGCCGATCGCTTCCTTGGCTTTGATCTGCCGGTGATGATCACAGCTTCAATGGCTTTGACGGCATTGCTGTTGATGCGCCCACAGATCGGCCGGGTGACGGGCGCGATCTTGCTGGTGGCCTATGCGGCCTATGTCTGGGCAGCCCAAGGTTAGGCAGGCGCGCAGCCAGACACGAGACTCGGCTCCTTCCGGCGCATGAGCAGCCGGATGGAGGCCTTGTGTTCCCTAAACCGCCGGTGCAAGAACGCGTCATGCGCAAGCACATTTCCTCAGGCAAGTTTCTTCAGGCAGTCCTTGTCTGGACGATGGTCCTGTCTCTGCTGCTTGTCTGGATCGGCGCGCAACCGCGACCTTCCGATTTTCCGCGGCATGCAGCCTTTGACGGCTTTTCTGCGGTTCTGGCACCGGATCATGCTGCAACCCTGACCACTGCCAGCAAGGTAAACCGATCTGCCGAGTATCGTCACAGCAACGATACCGATGTTCCGCCCCTTGTGTCCGATGCTGTCTATGGCCCGACCGGACTTGAGCTTGCGGCGGAATTGACCAGCGTCGATCAACCGGGTGGCAAGACCTGCTGCACGGTTCCCGAAGCGCGGGCTCCCCCTCAGATCTGATTGAAGGTTTCGGCAGCGATGCGCGTGTCGCGCTCGCCGCTTGCATCCCCGACCATAAAGCCATCGCCACAACGGCTACCGCGTTGGGCAAGGCTGCACGTGTCGGTTTCGCGATCACATCATTTCCGAGCCTTGCCGCGCCGATCTGGCGGGCAGCCGGATCAGGGAAACATTATGCAACGCACCCTTCTCTGGAAACGCCTCCTGATATGGAGCGTCTGTCTCTGGGGCATCCTCTTCGCCCTACCCAATGCCTTCTATCCGATTGTAGAACGGCACAACGATGCCACCGCCGTCCTTGCCGAAACTGGTGCCTTGTCTGCGATGGACGAGGCCGATCTCGAAGGCTGGCCTTCTTGGCTGCCCTCCAGCCTCGTTGCTCTCGGTCTTGACCTGCGCGGCGGCGCCCATCTTCTGGCCGAGGTCCATGTCGAGGACGTTCATGCCGCGAGGATGGAAGTGCTCTGGCCGCGGGTCCGCGATTCCTTGCGCGCCTTGCGCGATCAGGTGGGCACAATCCGTCGACTGGATGCGCCCAGCGGCGAGTTACGGGTGACGATCAGCAACCCTGATGGCCTGTCGGCAGCCCTTTCAGCCCTCCGCGCCCTTGCCACTCCGGTCGTCAGCATGACGGGCATCGGGCAATCGGATATCGAGGTTTCGGGGGCCCGCGACACCCTGACCATCCGTCTGTCCGAGGCCGAACAGCAGGCATCCAATGAGCGCACGATCCAGCAATCACTGGAAATCATTCGCCGTCGGGTGGACGAGGTAGGGACCCGTGAACCCACGATCATGCGGCAGGGCGAGGACCGTATCCTGATTCAGGTTCCGGGACTCGGATCAGCCGCCGAACTGAAGGCACTGATCGGCACGACAGCGCAGTTGACCTTCCACCCGGTCCTTGGCCGCGCAGCCAGTGCCGAGGACGCGGGCAGCCCGGGCGACCTCGTCCTCCCCGCGTCGGATGAGCCGGGCGTGGTCTACATCCTTGACCGCAGCCCTGTCGTCAGCGGCGAAAACCTTGTCGATGCGCAGCCCGCCTTTGACCAGAATAACCGGCCAGCGGTCAGCTTTCGCTTTGATGCGCCGGGCGCGCGCGCCTTTGGCGACTATACGGCGGCAAACATCGGTGCCCCCTTTGCCATCGTGCTTGATGGCGAGGTGATCTCGGCCCCCGTCATCCAGAGCCATATCGCTGGCGGGTCCGGCATAATTACCGGCCAGTTCACTGTGGAGAAGACGACTGAGCTGGCCGTTCTGCTGCGGGCGGGCGCCCTACCTGCCGGCATGACCTTCCTTGAAGAACGCACCATCGGCCCTGAACTCGGGTCTGACAGCATCGAGGCCGGCCAACGCGCCGCGGTGATCGGAATGGCGGCTGTCGTGGTGTTCATGATTGCCTGCTATGGTGGCTTTGGCGTTATGGCGAACATGGCACTGGCGCTGAACATGGGGCTGTTGTTTGCGGCCTTGTCCGTCATCGGAGCGACACTGACGTTGCCGGGGATCGCGGGGATCGTGCTGACAATGGGCATGGCGGTCGATGCCAACGTCCTGATCTTCGAGCGCATCCGGGAAGAGTTGCGCCAGGGCCGTCCCGCGGGCCGCGCCATAGAGGTCGGATTCGAAAAAGCGCTTTCCGCGATCATGGACAGTAACATCACCGGCCTTTTGACCGCGCTGATCATGTTCGCGGTTGGCTCTGGCCCGGTGAAGGGCTTTGCGGTGACACTGGGGCTCGGCATTCTGACCTCGATGTTCACGGCCGTCTATGTGACGCGACTGATCATCGAGACATGGATGCGGTGGAAACGTCCAAAGACCATCACTCTCAACGGGTTCATCAAGCTCGCGCCGGACAGGACCACGATCGATTTCTTCCGCGCCCAATGGCTGACCTTCGGGGTCTCGGTGGCGGCGGTCGTGGCATCCCTTCTTCTGGTTGCGACCCTTGGCCTGAACTTCGGGATCGACTTCAAGGGCGGGACCACGATCCGGGCAGAAACGCCTCAAGCCGTCGATATTGGCAGTTACCGCGAGGCCCTGTCAGATCTGTCGCTCGGCGACATTTCGATCACCGAGGTCTTTGATCCCGCCTTCCGGGCGGATCAGCATGTCGTGACCATCCGGATTGAAGCCCAGCAAGGCGTAGAAGCCTTGTCACCGGAGAGTGTGGCGCAGGTCGAGGCGGCCATCAAGGCCGTCGATCCTGCCGTTGCCTTCACGGCCGTGGAGTCGGTCGGCCCCAAGGTTTCGGCGGAACTGATCTGGCTGGCATTGGCCGCGGTCGGCGCAGGGGCGGCGGGCATTCTGATCTACGTCTGGCTGCGGTTCGAATGGCAGTTCGCGCTAGGCACAGTGGCGGCACTCGTCCATGACGTGGTCGTCACGGTCGGGGTCTTCGCAGCTTTGGGATTGAAGTTCGATCTGACGATCGTGGCCGCGCTTCTCACCATCCTCGGCTATTCGGTGAACGACACGGTGGTGATCTTCGACCGCCTGCGGGAGAACTTTGCAAAGTACAAGGCCATGCCGCTGCGCGACCTGATGAACGTGTCGGCCAACGAAACGCTTAGCCGCACGCTGATGACCGCATCGACCACGCTGATCGCCCTGCTCGTGCTCTTGGTCTTCGGCGGGGATGTTATCCGTGGCTTCGTTTTCGCCATGGTGCTGGGGGTCATCTTGGGCACTTGGTCCACGCTCTACGTCGCCAAGAACATCGTGCTGTTCCTTGGCATCAACAGGTCTGAAAAGACCAAGCGTGGCGCAGATCACGAGTTCGCCAACATCGACGCGTGACGACATCGGCACCGGCCTGATCTGGCCGGTGCCACTGAATTCAACAGAAGAGTGAGGTGCCCCTAGATTTGTAGACGCTTTGCGCCCTAACTTTGAGGCTAGGAGGCCGTTATGGGGACAAGCAATTACAGCGACGAGTTCAAGCGAGACGCGGTGCATCAGATCATGGTGCGAGGATATGCTGTTCGGGAGGTTTCCGGGCGTTTGGGCGTCAGCACGCATTCGCTCTATAAGTGGATCAAGCTTTTTGGCGGTCCTGAGCCGAAGAAGCCTGGCGTCGACCATGAGGCCGAGAACCGTCGGCTGAAGCGCGAGCTTGCCCGGGTGACCGGGAAGCGCGACATCCTGAAAAAGGGCCTGCCAGTGGACGCCATCGGTTCAAGACCGCTGGCAGGCGCGTACTTCGCGCAGAATGCAAAGTGAAGTACGCCTTCATGCAGGCGCATCGGGCCGAGTTCGGCGTCCGGGCCATGTGCCGGGTGCTGCGGATCCACGTCTCCGGCTTCTACGCATGGCTTAAGGAACCGTTAAGTCGCCGCGCGCAGGACGATGCGCGGCAGACAGCCCTGATACGGCAGGCCTGGTCCGATAGCGGCAAGGTCTATGGCTATCTCAAGCTGGCTTACGATCTGCGCGATCAGGTCTCCGAGAACCGGGTCGCCCGGCTGGCCAGTCTTGCAGGCATCATTGCCCAGATTGGCTACAAGCGCCGTCCGGGACGATATGGCGGCAAGCCTGCTGTTGTCGCGTCCAACACCCTGGACCGGCAATTCGAGGTCGATGCGCCCGACAAGGTCTGGGTGACCGATATCACCTACATCAAGACACATGAGGGGTGGCTGTATCTGGCGGTCGTCATTGACCTGTTCTCGCGCCGTGTGGTCGGCTGGTCCGCCCAGCCTCGCAAGGCGACCGACTTGGCGCTGCAGGCTCTGCTCGCGGCCGTCTGGCGGCGCAAACCCAAGGCCAAGGTGATGATCCATTCCGACCAGGGATCGCAGTTCACCAGCCGTGAGTGGCAGCGCTTCCTCAGCCAGCACAATCTGGATGCCAGCATGAGCCGCCGCGGCAACTGCCACGACAATGCGGTAGCGGAAAGCTTCTTCCAACTCCTCAAGCGAGAGCGCATCCGCCGACGCACATACCAGACCCGGGAAACCGCAAGGCAGGACGTGTTCGATTACATCGAGATGTTCTACAACCCAAAACGCAAGCACACAAACAACGGCATGCTGTCGCCCGTTGACTTCGAAATCAGGCAGCAGAAACTGAACGAGGCAGGTCCCTAGGAAACTAGGGGCACCTCACTGAGCCTAAAACTGCGGTGACGATCGCCATTTGCCAAAGCGCACCAAGGCTTCGGGGTCGGTCGGCGGATAAAGCCCGATGATGCGTCTGCCGAGATTCACTTCTTCCAGAACAAAGGCCTCGAACAACTCCATTTCTACCGTCTCCGCTGCAATCGCGTCAGCAAGATGCCGGGGGATGATCATCACACCGTCACCATCTCCCATCACGATGTCCCCGGGATAGACCGCAACTCCACCACAGGCGATCGGCAGGCCTATATCCACCGCATGGTGTTTCGTAAGATTGGTAGGGGCCGATGGCCCGGCGGCATAAATCGGCATCCGGAGAGACGCCGCTCCGGTCGCATCTCGTATACCGCCATCGGTGACGACACCTGCGGCACCCCGCACCTGCAGTCGCGTGAGCAAGATCGAACCTGCGGATGCCGCAGAGGCATCCTGCCTACAGTCCATGACCAGCACCGCCCCCTCTGGGCAGTCTTCTACGGCAACACGCTGGGGATGATCCGGTTCGCGAAAGGCATCCAGCGGATCGGTGTCGGGCCGGGATGGAATGTGGCGCAGCGTAAAGGCGGGGCCGACCATCGTGGCCCTTTCTGTCGAAAGCGCGGAAACGCCCTGCACATAGGCGTTGTGAAACCCGCGTTTGAACAGCAGCGTCGCGACCGTCGCCGTGCTGGCCTGAGACAGCAGCGCAAGGGTATCGGGACGCAGGGGGATGGACTCGGCCGGCAGGGGATTTGGCATTTCAGGGTCCTTATTGGCAAGTGCGCTGTGACGCGCGGCGATGCAAAGCCTTGGCTCAACGCGACTATGCGTCTCAGGAAAACAACATGCCGCCGTTGATGTCGACATTGGTGCCCGTGATGAAGGCCGAGTCTTCGCAGGCCAGAAACAGAACCAAGTTCGCGGCATCCTCCGGCACGCCCTGCCGTCTGACGGGTGCGGCCGCTTCAAAGCCGCGGCGGGCAGCGTCGGGGGTGTGGATGTTGTGGAAGTCAGTATCAATCATCCCCGGGCACAGACCGTTCACCCGGATCGTGGGCCCCAGTTCCTTGGCAAGCCCGCGGGTCATGGTCATCACCGCGCCCTTCGACGTCGCATAAGCGATCGCCCCCGCACCGCCACCATCGCGTCCAGCCTGGCTTGCGATGTTTATGATGGCCCCTGATATCATATGCGGCAGGCAGGCCTTGATGGTCAGGAAGGTGCTGGTCAGGTTCAGGTCCATTACCGCCTGCCAATGCTCCAGCGGCATTTCGGCAATGGTCTTGCGCGCAATCAAGCCACCAGCATTGTTGACAAGCACATCGATCGCACCAAAGGTTTCGACTGTCTTGGCCACAAGGTGCTCCACATCGGCAGGCCTGTTAAGATCCCCCTGCACCGCAATGGCATTGCCCCCCAAGGCATTGATGCGCGCAACCGTTTCTTCCGCGCCTGCACTGCTGGCGAAATAGTTGATCACCACATTTGCACCTTCCGACGCCAGCTTGATCGCACAAGCCCGCCCAATGTCGCGACCGCCTCCGGTTACAATCGCCGTTTTTCCGCGAAGTTTCATGATCTATCCTTGTTTTTGGAGAACGCGCATCACGCGATCAGGTAAAGCTCTGCCCGGCGGTGACCGCGATGATCCCGCCAAGGATGATGGTATCTGTGCGCAGTCTTGCGGCGGCGCTTGGCGCTAGCCGAGAAAATCTGCACGGCAGGGCGTAAAGATATCCAGCAGCACCCCCGCCTCGAGACAGACGGCGCCGTGCTCAACGTGAGGCTGCTTGTAGGTCGAATCCCCGGCCGTCAGCACCTGCGTAGTGTCACCAATCGTGAACTCGAAACGGCCCGACAGGATGTAGGTGATCTGCTCGTGCGGATGGCTGTGCAGGGCTCCGACAGCACCTGTGTCGAAGTGAACCTCCACACACATCAGGTTGTCACTGTACGCGGTGACCTTTCGCTGGATGCCACCGCCAAGGTCCACAAGCCCGGTCTCGGTCCCGGCGAAAAAATTCATGACCATCTTAATTCTCCTTGATGTCTTTTCAGTTCAGGGCGCGTCAGATGGTCGTGCCTGCCAGCTTCTTCAGAACAACCTTGAACGTATTTTCTTCGGCATCGGTGAAATAGAAGTCGGCGTCGTAGCCCTGATCGTCGATGAAGTGAAAAATCCGGCGCGGCGCGTCCTTCGGATAGGGCACCAGCAAGGTCACGATCCGTTGGCGCGCGGTTTTTGGAAACCGCGCGGTCAGGCAAGTGCTGACTGGCAACCCCTCGAAATCAGCCGGATCGACACCGGGGAACCCGGTCTCTTGTTCAAGTGTCGGCGCGCCACCTTCGGACCACAGGATCTCGCCATAGAAGCCTGCCTTTTCGCCCAGGTTGCGGAACGACGACCGGGCAAGCTGAAAGGGTTGATTGGCGTGCAAACGCCAGTCGACCGCGACAGGCTCGGTCGCGTCGATCGAGTCGACGAATACAAGGAAACTGTTGTTGAAGAAGTAAACTTCCCGCTCAACCAAGGTGACTTCCGGCGAAAGCAACGCATAGGCGGCCGTTGCATCGCCCTTGATATAGATGTGGTCATCCCGCTGTTCTGCCGCCAGAATCCTGCCGGTGGACTGCATCTGCAGGGCTTTGTTGCGATCTGCATACTGGCCCTTGCCGTTTATCAGGATGGCATTCTTGGAACGTGTCTGGCGACGCCACGCCTGATGCATGGTGCTGTTGAAGGCAACGTAATGGCCGGACTGAATGGCCAGATCCTCTCCAAAGGCGGACAGACAGAAAGCGTTCTGGTCCCCGTGGCTGTGGCTGATCGAGCCGAAGGGGGAGGATTTGAACACAAACTGGATGTGCTTGTCCGGATCGTCCATCTTGTGCTGGACGCCGACCCAACCGATCCCCTTGAACCACCGCAATCCGCCCTTGGGAGGCACAGGATCGACAAAGGGATAATCGGTCCGATAGGTCATTTCATCGAAATTGGTATCCCACCAGCCGTAATTGTAGAAAGCCATCTCTGTGCCAGGGTTCAGCTCAAGCAGGGCATCGCAATACCACTGGTATTCACCATCGCCCGTCACACCGGCAAACTGCCGCATATTCAGCGCCGTCTTGATGCCGGGCAGATCACCCATGGTGCTGTCGTCCCCGAACGAGGCGCGGCGGGTATTGGGAGCCTTGCAATACAGCGGGAAGTCGGCGGTTTGCTGGAGAAATGGCCGTTGATAGAGGTCAAGGCCGGTGAAGGATCTGAGCTGGTTTGCAGCGTCGATCAGATAAGCCATGCCCATCATCCAGTAATGCGTGCCCTCTGCCCAGCCGCCATCACTGTCGCCCCAGGGAGAATAGACGGTGAACAGGAACTCGACACAGTAATCAAGCCATTCGCGGACTTCGCGCCCGCCCTCCTCGGCATCATCCAGCAAAGCGATGCAGGCCGGAATCAATGTCAGGGAAATGGATCTGACGGCGTGGCTGTCATAGGGGAAAAGGTGGATATTCGCGCTCTTGATGGCATGGTGGGCGATGTCCCGCGTGCGCGCCAGCAGCGCAGCGCGGACCTTTGCCCGCTCATCGGCATCCAACACCTCATAAAGCCAGTCATATCCCCAGGCCAGCCCGTTGGTGACACGATAAGCCCATTCGTCGGTGTAGGCCCGCGAAGTGACGCCGAAGGGATCCCATGACGCAGCTTCAAGCAGCCACTCCTTGGCTCGGGCCAGCATCTCTGCGTTTCCCGTCACCGTGCCGCCGATGGCAAGATGACGAATGGCATACCAGTGCTCTTGCAGATCGATATAGGTCTGACGCCAGATCGCGGCGACGCGCTGGTGGTTTGGATAGCCCTGCGGCTCGCGCATCACGTCGCGGTCCATCCACGGCAAGACCGACCGATCATAAAAGGTAGACCATGTGCAATGCGTGGGGTCGGCGGCCACCGCGGCACGGAATGCCTCCAGTCGTTTCGGGCCAAGCCACAGGCGCGGATGGGCCGTGTCAGCATTGGCATAACGGGTCTTGCGCGAAGGCAAAGGCGTCGCGGGCAAATCTGCAGGCAGCACAAAGCTGCGGCTCACACTCCATTCGGTCGCAGGAGCGCCCGTCTTGACGTCCCAGACTGCATAGGACCAGTGATAGGTGCCGGGCCGAAGGACCGAGTCCGGTGTGAAGAAATTGAGCGGAATGTCCGTGAAAAGCTGTGTCGCCTTCGTCGGATATTCTGGATCGGCAGATAGGCGCAGCACATAGGTCGCCTCGTCCTCGACCACCGGCAACCAAGTGAACCGGGGCGGATTCTCGACCGGCGCATCATCCGGGCCGGGAGCATACTGGATGTTAAGACGTCCGGCCGTCGGCTGGTCGAGATAGGCTTTTGCGGTATGGGAGGCGATTGGCATCAAAGTGGTTCCTCGTGCCCTGTCTTGCAGTCATGAATGGGGAGGGTGCCGCTTGCCGATACTCGGCATGCGGCGGTTTTGCCGGGCTCAGCCGCCGTATTGACGCTCGTGGGCCGAGTTCATCACTTCAATGACCTGCGCATAGCCCATTCGGTCGAGGGTCGCGATGTAGGCATCCCAATCCGCTTCGACATTGCCGCTGCCAAGGATCCAGGCCTGCTGACGTTCCAGCATGTAGGTCAGAAGCGTGGGCCAGTATCTGTCGTAGACCGCTTGCTCTTCCTTGTTGAAGGCGACGCCAAGGAACTGGTCGATCAGCAGGTCATTTGCCTCGTAAAGCTCGATGCCCGCACGGGCTTCTTCCGACGTCCACTGCCATTCATAGCGGTAATCCTGTGGATAGCCCCGGAAGATCTGCGCGCCTTCCAAATACATCTGGCTGTTCACGGGCTGATCGCTGTTCAACACCTCCGGTTTGTAAACCGGCTCACCGTCCACCATGTCCCAGGTTTTGCCCTCGACTCCGAAATTGGCAAGGTTGCGGCCCTCAGGGGTGAAGAAGAAGTCAAAATACTTGACCGTCTCGACCGGGTGTCGGTTCGCATAACTGATCGCCCAGCCATCTGGCTTGATCGGGATACGGCGATGTTCTTCCATCCGCACCCCATTCGCCGAGGCGGGTGGCAGGAAGGGAATGAAGTTCATGCCCGGCACCTTTTCCGCCAGTGCGATGTTGTATCCGGAGGTCGAGGCGAACCAGTCATGGGTCGAGCCGCCAAGGTTCTCCGACAGCAGATAATCCCGCGAAGACGCACCACGGGTAAAGATCTCGGGGTCAATCAGACCTTCGGCATACCACTGCGCGATGTTGGCCAGACCGACGCGGTAGGCCTCCTGTGCGTAGGGATGCACCACCTGCCCGTCCTCATTGACATAGCAGTCATGATAGGTGTCCGATCCCGATGACCTCGCATCCCACAGGTTCAGCAGGCGCAGCACTTCTTCCCACTGGCGGGCGAAATACGGAATCTCATCCTTGCGGCCATTGCCGTTCGGGTCCTGCTCACGGAAGGCCTTAAGCACCTGGTAATATTCATCGACGTTCTGCGGTTGCTCCAGCCCCAGCTTGTCAAGCCAGTCCTGACGGATGTACCACGCCCGGCCGAACTTGCCGTCCGGCAGGTAGGGAATGTAGTAGTAATTGCCGTCAGCGGCCGAAATCGCTTCCATCAGGCCCGGGTTGTTATCCCAGAACGCCTGGATATTCGGGGCATGCTCCCTGACCAGATCATTCAGCGGCACGAAAGCGCCCTCCGGCCCGTACTGGTTGACCGGCTGCTGGATGGAGTTGCCGCCAACGATGTCGGGCAGATTGCCGGTGGCAAGCAGCAGGTTCATCGCCTCGCTGTTGTTTGTGGTGTTGCGACCCGAAGTCCGGTCGATCAGGTGAATGCCCGTCATTTCACGCGCCGCCTGTTCCACCGGATAGATCTTGCTGGTATCGCCCCCCACCCCATAACCCTGCGCACGGGGCCAATGCATGTGGATGGTCAACTCCAGCGGCGTGTCGACGATCCTGAGGTGATCATCGGCGAAAGCCGGGGCCGTCATGGCGGTGGAGCCGAGAATGGCCAGTGCTGCATATAGTCTTCGCATTTTGGTTTCCTCCCTTGATACGAACTTTCGCGTCATTCCTTGACCCCGCCCAGCAGGATCCCCTTGGAAAAATACTTCTGTAGAAACGGGTAGATGAGCAGGATCGGAATGATCGAGCAGACCATGATGGCTGCGCTGACCGTCTCGAAAGAATAGCTGGCGGTCATAAGCGAATTGGCGAACTGCTCGTCGTCGCTCAGCTCTGCAATGACCTTGCGCAGATAAACCTGAAGCGGGATCTTGCTCTCGTCCTGCAAAAGGACCATGGCCCAGAAAAACCCGTTCCAGCGCGAAACGATGCAGAACAGCGCGACGGTGGCGATGGCGGGCTTCGACAGTGGCATGTAGACCTTCCAGAGCACCTGGAACTCGCTTGCCCCGTCCATCCTCGCAGCCTCTTCGAAACTCTGCGGAATGCCTTCGAAGAAATTGCGCAAAAGGATGATGTTGAAGCCGTTTACGGCAAAACCGATGATGATGCCAAAGTAACTGTCCAGCAGGCCCAGATCCCGCATATTCAGGAAAAACGGGATCATGCCGGCGTGAAACCACATGGTGAAAGCAACCATCAGGTTCCAGAACCGTCGTCCGTATAGCTGCGGGCGCGACAGGGCATAGGCCCCGGGAATGATGAATGCGAGGCTCATCAACGTCCCGCCCACCGTGTAAATCAGCGTATTCCGGTAGGACGACCAGAAAAGAGGCTCGGCCAGCACACGCTTGTAGGCTTCCAGCGTAAAGCCCACCGGGGTCAGAATGACATTACCGGCCCGCGCCTCAAACCCGCTGCTGAGCGAGAGAGACGCGATGTAGATAAAGGGGTAGAGGGTAGAGATCGTGAATAGACCGATCAGCACCATGTTGAGGATGACAAAGGCTCGGTCGCCGCGGGAATAGAGGTTCATGTTGATCATGGCTATGTCCCCTCACCAAAGTGATGTGCGCGAATAACGCTTCGCGATCGTGTTGGCGGTCATCACCAGAACAAAGGCCACAGCCGCATTGAACAGGCCGGCAGCAGCTGCAAGATCGTATTGGCCGCCCTGAATCCCCTGGCGGTAGATAAAGGTGTTCACGACATCGGCAGTCTGGTAGGTGGCGGGCTGATACAGGAGGATGATCATCTCGAAGGAAACTTCGAGCATGTTCCCGATCCTGATGATCAGCATGATGATGATCGTCGGCAGGATCGAAGGAAGGGTGATTTTCCACATCATCTGCCAGCGGCTGGCCCCATCCACGACCGCACTTTCGTAGAGCGTCGGAGAGACCCCGGCGATGGCTGCCAGATAGACGATGGACTGGAATCCCGCCTCTTGCCAGATGCTGGTGCCGACGAAGATCGGACGAAACCACTCTGCTCGGGTCAGGAAATAGATCGGCTCGATCCCGAACCATCCCATTACGGTATTAACGATCCCCGCCGACGGCGAAAATGCTGTGATCACGATTCCGGCGATGATCACGGACGAGATGAAATGCGGCAGATACACAATGGTCTGCGCTGTCTTCTTGAAAGTCTGATGCAGGATCTCGTTGAACATCAGCGCGAGCAGGATTGGCATCGGAAAGCCGAAGATCAGGCTGTAAAAGCTGATGATCACCGTATTCTTCAGCGCGCGCAGAAACTGCTCATTGCCGAAAAGCGTCTGGAAATGCTCCAGCCCGACCCAGGGACTGCCCGCGACCCCGCGAAAGATTGAGTAATCCTTGAACGCGATCTGGAGTCCATACATCGGCTTGTAAAGGAAGATCAGCAGCCAAAGGATCGTCGGGATCAGCATGACATAAAGCTGCCATTCCCGCTTCAGGTGGTCACCCACCCGCTGAACACGACCCCCCTTGCGCCGCCGCAGCGCCTCACTTGCGTCTGCGACAAGCGCTTCGGTGCGCGGACCTGTGACATTGGGATCGCTGCTCATTGCGTCATCACCTGCCCGGGTAGCGCCAACCCAGTCTTGGCGTCGAAGACGCGCACCAGATGCGGCGCGATGGTAAAGCCCGATACCGCGTCCAGAACGGTTTTCTGTCCCACCGTCTCGGTGCGGATGACAAAGGGCTGGCCCTGCAACAGCGCATGGATCAGCGCCTCCGATCCCAGCGTTTCCACGATGTCGACCTCAAGCTGCACCCGGTCTGTCACGCTCTGATCGGCCAGGGTTACGAACTCCGGACGGATGCCCAGCATCACCTCCCGCCCCACCGCATCGCGCAAAGATTGCAAGGGTTGCAGCGTGACCTGCTGGTCGCCGAACACCGCGACCGGCGCAGCGCCTCCTGCCTCGATCCGCGCCCGAACCATGTTCATGGGGGGCGAACCGAGGAAGCTTGCGACAAAAATATTGGCGGGATTCAGGAACAGATCCATTGGGGTGCCAATCTGCTCGATCCGCCCGTCATGCATGACGACAATGCGGTCGGCCAATGTCATGGCCTCAACCTGATCATGGGTGACATAGATCGACGTGGCACCCAGCCGCTTGTGCAACCGTTTGATTTCGGCGCGCATCTGGGTCCGAAGCTTTGCATCGAGGTTCGAAAGCGGTTCATCAAAGAGAAAAACCTTCGGCTGCCGCACGATGGCGCGCCCCATGGCTACCCGTTGGCGCTGTCCGCCAGAAAGATCTGCAGGCCGCCTGTCAAGATGATCAGTCAAACCGAGAATGCCGCTGACTTCTTTTACCGCGGCGGCAATCTTCTCTTTGCTTTCCTTGCGGATGCGCAGGCCAAAGGCGATGTTGTCGGCAACATTCAGATGTGGGTAAAGCGCGTAGTTCTGAAAGACCATCGCCACGTCACGATCCTTCGGCGCGACGCGATTCACATGTCGACCGTCGATCTCAAGGGTGCCGTCGGAAATCTCTTCCAACCCTGCGATCATGCGCAGCGTCGTCGACTTGCCGCATCCCGAGGGGCCGACAAGGACAACGAATTCCTTTTCCTGGACTTCCAGGTCGATGCCATGGACGACACGATGCGCCCCATAGGCTTTCACGATCCCAGTAAGACTGACGCCCGCCATATTCCCTCCCCTTGGACACTGCCGCCGCCGCGCCAGCACACCGGGCAAGCGATTCGCCTGTCCCGTTAAACTGGTATACTAGTAATTTATCTGGTATACTAGTATGGAGTGCGGTAAGAGACTCGCAGGCCGTCCTCTGGAGCAACGGAAAGCACCCAATGAAAATCCTCGATGTCACCGTCACACCCGTTGCGATTCCGGACGTCCCGATACTGAACACCAAGGGCGTGCATTCTTCTGTTTTCCTGCGCTCTGTCATTCAGGTGCACACCGACATCGGCCTGGTCGGGCTTGCCGAAACCTATGGCGCGAAGCGCACCCTCGCAGGGCTGAACGCCGCCGCCCGGGGTCTCGAAGGGCTTGATGCCTACGATCTGCAGGACCTGCGCCGGCGGGTCGAACGAGCCCTGCCGGATGCGGGCGGAGTGAATGCCCCCACCGCTCTGGCGGATCACAAGCTGGTGGATGTCGTATACAGTGCCTTTGAACTTGCTTGTCTTGATCTTCAGGGCAAGCATGTCGGACGTCCCCTGTATGACCTGTTGGGTGGCGCGGTGCGCAAAACCATTCCCTTTGGCGGATATCTGTTCTTCAAGTTCGCCAAGCAGGATCTAACCTTCGGCCCCGACATGATGGGCGAAGTCATGACGCCGGATGCCCTCGTGGCACAGGCCCGCGACTTTGTCGGCCGGTTCGGATTCCGCTCCCTCAAGCTCAAGGGCGGTGTGCTCGAACCCGATCTCGAGGTTGAAACCATGCTCAAGTTGCGGGAGGCCTTTCCGCACCATCCCTTGCGCATCGATCCGATGGGGGCATGGACGGTGCCGACGGCCAAGCGTGTCGTGGACCAGTTGGAAGGTGTACTGGAATATCTGGAAGACCCGTGCCGCGGCATGGATGCGATGGCAGAACTCTCAGCGCAGATCGCCCTTCCGCTTGCGACAAATCTGGTCGTGGTAGAGTTCGAGCAGATTATCGAAGCGGTTAGGAAAGACGCAGTTCAGATCATCCTGTCCGATCACCACTACTGGCGGGGTCCAAGGGGCTGCATCCACTTAGGCGAGATCTGCCGGGCTGCCGGCTTGGGCGTATCCATGCATTCAAACTCGCATCTGGGAATCTCGCTTGCCGCAATGTGCCATGTGGCTGCTGCGACGCCGAATCTGACTTACGACTGCGACACGCATTATCCTTGGTCTACCAAGGAGATTGTCCGCTCCGGTCGGCCGGTTTTCAGGGATGGAGCCCTTCAGGTGCCTGAAGGACCAGGATTGGGTGTGGACCTCGATCATGAGGCGGTTGCTGAACTGCACGCGCTTTACAACCGCGCGATGGTCAAAGATCGGGACGACACCGATGAAATGCTGAAATACATACCCGATTATGTGCGCAAGGTGCCACGTTGGTAAGCAATGAAATGAACCTGGGAATTGTCTTGCGATCGTTCGACCATTGCACGGCAATTCGCGGCGGCCAGTCAGGCGCGGCCCCGGACATCCCATCACACACGAGGCGAATGTGACCCATGGCACTAGCACCGCAATCAAACGAGCGTCGGCCATGCATGGACGATATCTATGACTACCTGCACGGCGAAATCCTATCGCTCCGCCTTAAACCGGGTGACAAAATTTCCGAGGCCGAAGTCGCTGCCCGCTTCGGTGTTTCGCGCCAGCCCGTGCGCGATGCCTTCAACCGTCTTGCAAATCTCGATTTGCTGGTCATCCGCCCGCAAAGAGCCACAGAAGTCAGGCGCTTTTCTATGCGGGAAATCGAAAAGGCACGGTTCGTACGCGCCGCGATCGAAAGCGAAGTGCTGCGTCAGGCTGCCCGACACTGCGATGCGGTTGGCGCGGCCTTGCTGGATGCGGCCATCGGCGCCCAAGAGCGCGCCATTGCCGAAAACAATGTCGATGGATTTGGCGCGCTCGACTACCAGTTTCACGAAACGCTCTGTCACATCGCCAAGGCAGAATTCGCTTTTGATGTGATCCTGACCGAAAAATCAAAGGTCGACCGGCTGTGCATGCTAGGGCTTTCGAAAGAGGACCGCATGCCGGAGTTGGTCGAAGATCATCGGGCCATCGCTGCCGCAGTGAAGGCGAATGACCCGGCGCGGGCGGTAGAGCTCGGAATGCTGCACCTGTCCCGTCTCGACAAGACGATTGAGCGCATCTCGGTGACCAACGCGAATTACTTCGAACCGCCGGAAAGCTGATCCTCGAACGGTGTCTGCCGACACCTGACACCCGCGACAGCCATTCAAACACCGGGCGCTTGGAAAAGTCCCGCCGCGCCCCGCGGCGTGCCCTCGACGCCCATTGGAACCCTGCCCGATGCCTATTGGTTCACCCGAACACGCCCCCAAAACCCGCGCCATGCCGAGCTCGCGACATGTGCTTGCCTTGGCATGGCCCATGACCGTGAAGGCGATCTTCCTGCACGGAACCGTCGTGATTGACGCCTATCTCGTCTCATCCCTTGGCGAAGCTGGCCTGGCAGCGATGGGTCTGGCGGCGGCGCTCGCGGGCTTTGTCCTCGGTGCGATTCTGGCGTTCGCAAACGCGATGCAGATCCGCACTGCGCAGGCTGTCGGGACCCGAGATCCCGTCTTTCTCAAATCGGCCCTCGCCTCCGGCATGGCGGTCAGTCTGGCCGTCGGCCTTGCCGGGCTCACCATCATCTGGGTCTTTGGCGCAGCCTTGATCGGATGGCTGGCACCCACTGGCGAGATTGCACAGCAGGCCCAGCAGTATCTGTCCGTATTCTCTCTGGTGATCCTTGGCGAAGCGGTCGGCCAATGTCTTTCCAGCTATTTCAACGGCTGCGGCGAAACAAAGATCCCGCTCTACAGCTTCTGCCTGTCGCTCCCGGTCAATGTCGCGTGCAGCATCGTGCTGATTCACGGCTATTGGGGCCTGCCGGCCTTCGGCGTCGCAGGCGCGGCAATGGGCAGCGTCATTGCCGTCTTTGTGCAGGTGGGTTTTCTTGCCTTTCGCTTCTTCAGAAACAGCGGCCATATCCTCCGCATACCCGGCTGGCATCAACCCGGCTTTGCCGCCACGTTAAACCGCCATCTGGCGTTTTCGCTGCCGATCGCCGCAACCTTCCTGAGCGCGACCGTGGCGGCGCATGTCTGCACACTGATCTATGCCAAACTGAGCGTGAATGAATTTGCCGCGATGACCCTGATCGCGCCGTGGATCATGGTGACAGGGACAGTTGGGATGCAATGGGCTCAGGCGACGGGCATCATCGTGGCGCAACTCTTGGGCCAGAAGGAAGAGGAAGCGGTGCTAGACCACTTTCTGGCGAGCGCGTGGCGTGGTGCCTTCGTAGCTGCCGGTCTGGTATCGGCGCTGCTGCTTGCGGTCTGCCTGTCTGCAAATGTCCTCTATGCCGACCTGAGCACAGAGACTCGTTCGCTACTGCTGGTTTTTCTGCCCGTCCTGCTGATCTTGCCCTTTCCGAAGCAGTCCAACGCGATTTGCGGCAACACCCTGCGGGCCAGTGGCGACACGATCTATGTGATGCACATCTTTATCTGGGCCCAATGGTTGTTCCGCGTTCCGGCAACAGCGGTGGCCGTGCTTTACCTTGACCTTTCCGCTGTCTGGGTCCTGTCGTTTCTGCTGTGGGAAGAGTTGATCAAGTTCCCCGCGTTTCATCGGCGTCTTTGGCGGGGGGACTGGAAGCGGTCGGACATTTCAGACTGAGCGTGGCATTTTTCGCGCCCATACGGACGACCGGAGTTCTAAAAGCCGTGAAGCCCGGACAAGCCTGTATCGTCCAGCTGTTCCGGGTCGGGCAGGTCACGCAGCGATTGCAGGCCGAAGGCGATTAGAAAAGTGTCTGTGGTGACGAAGGTGTAGGGCGCTCCACGGTGGGGGGGCGCGGGGGCCGGTGCCGATCAGGTTTTGCTCGGCCAGACGTCCGATCAGGTCGCGGCTGATCTCTTTCCCGAAGATCTCCTTCAGGCCGTCGCGGCTGATCGGCTGGTGGAAGGCGATTGCGGCCTGCACGGCGAGGTCGAAGTCCGAGAAGTTCAGGCTCTGGTTCGTCACATTTGCCGCCGCGCGGATCATCGGGGGCATAGGCGGGCCGTGTGCGTAGCATCCAGCCGGTGCCGACCGGCGCCACCTAATAGCAGCGGCCCTCCATCGCCGCCGCCAGATCCCCGATCAGCACGTCGACCGAAACCCCCTCCCCCACCAGACGGGCTAGATGGTCACGCGGGACGGGCGTGGCAGCGGGAAACGGCACGGCTTCGATCCGGCGCAACCATTCGCGCCAGCGCAGATCGGCGGGCAGGTCGGCAAGCTCCCGATCCTGCTGTGGTTCTGGCCGTTGCGCCATGATCAGAGCCCGTAGAGGCGAAAGGTGTCCCGCCCGGTCAATTCGCGCAAGGCCCTTAAGGTGACCAGACGGTCACAGAGCCGCCGTGCCGCCCGGTCCGACATGAGCACGACAGGAACAGATCGACCGCCCGGCCCGCCGCCTTGGCGCGCAGCGTCGGGGCGACCGCCCGAAGGCGGGCCGCCGCCCGGGCCAGATCGCTGGCCAGCGGCAGCGCTTGACCGACGGCAGAGACAACGGCGCGGTGACAAGCCAGCCGCAGATCATCGCCTTGCAAGCGTAGATCGCGGGGCTTGAGCGTCAGCGCCAGAAGCGACAGCACATGAGTTGCCGCCAACGCTTTTGCCAACGCGGCATCGGCCAGGATCAGGGCGGCGGCCTCCGCTCGCGGACTATCGGTCAGCACCGCCTCGATGACCTGCGCCGCGCGGTCCACTGGGGGCCGTCCGGTGGCATCAAGGCAAAGCGCGATCCGCTCTGCCGCTATTCCTTCCAGCGCATTGACCAGATGCGCGACCGCAACCGGCCGCGCCGCCGCGCGTGTTGCCCTCGGCCGCCACGACCAATCGGTCTGGATTTATCGGCAGGCTGACAGGCCGGTTGGCAAACGAGGCCGGCACGCTGAAATGATTGCGCTCGAAGCTGATCAGGCACGTGGGCGAGACGCGTTTCCTCAGTTCGACAAAGCAGACAAATGCAACGGGCTCTGGTAATGAGTGGGCCAGAGCACCGAGATGCGTGACGTAACCCGAGGGCGGTCTAGCCCGCGGCAACTGGGCTAAACGTGGGACACGCAGAAATGCCAACACATGCGGAATCCTGATCTCTGCTTCTTGCACGATACTTAATAAAATCATGGGTCGCCAACGCAGAGGCTTTGGGCAGAATACTATCGTGCAAGCCAATAATCATTCACTAGGGACCTATTGAGTTCAAGCATCGCTGACATGGCCATTTTCGCGCCATTTGCGTCCCTTGCGGCGATAGCTTCGGCGACGGCCAGATGCCCTTCGCGACTGACCGTCTCGTTATCAGGGTTCAAGACCCCGAATTCGTAGGAGACGCGCAACATCGTGAGGATGATCTGCCGCATCTGACGCATGACCGTGTTCCGCGTCATGTCGAGCAAGGTGACGTGGAACTGGCAGTCGGCTGCGAACAGGCGTTCCACATCGTCCTGATCCGGATGGATGTCGTTGGCGGCGGCAAGAAGGATGCGCGCCTGCTCTGGCGTTCCACGCCGCGCCGCAAGTTCGGCAGCAGCAGGTTCCAGGATGGCGCGTAGCTCTGTCGTCTCGGCAAAAATCCTCTTTATCCTTGGATGTGTCGATTCGTGCCACGCCACGACATCACCATCCAGAAGGTTCCACTCCTCAATCGGACGCACTCGCGTTCCGTAGCGACGCGCCGTCCGTACCAGTCCTTTGCCGGAAAGCACCTTTATCGCATCGCGCACGGTGGCGCGGCTGACCCCGAGCGACAGGGCGAGTTCCTCTTCTGTCGGCATCACCATATCTTGCGGGTAGACGTCGTTAGCAATCCGCCGCCCCAGCATCTCCACGGCCTGTTTGGCAGCCCCGGTTGGCAGCGACGTCCCGAATTCGGTTGGAATACGAAACTCGGGCACCCGTTTCGGCGGGACATGAACTTTCGAGGAACTGGCTTTCACGCAGCAAACTTTCCTTTACATATGATCTAAAGATCATCATTCTACATCGTATGTAGAGCCAGATGGCCTGCACTGGCAATGCCCGGTAGCATGCAGCAAGACCTTCCGCCCGCACAGCCAGCTTTATGGAGGAGGAAAACCCATGACCTTAAGACGTGTGCTGTGTGCCGCCGCATTTGTAACGGCGTCCTTTACCGGCAGTTTGGCTATTGCCTAGACAACGGAGATGAAGTTCGGAATCGGTATGCCCGAAGGGCCGAGCCCTGAGTATCAGGCGCTGTCGCGATTCAAGGACTATGTCGAGTTCAAGAGTGGCGGGGAAATTTCGGTTCGCCTGTTCCCGGGAAACCAGTTGGGAAGCGAGCGCGAGATGCTCGAAATGATCCAGCAGGGCAGTCTTGAAATGAGCTTTCCGGCTGACGGGGCGATGGGCGGTTTCTACCCGCCGATGCAGGTCTGGTCGATTCCCTACGTCTTCGAGTCTGCGCCGATCGCGTGGCACGTCATGCAAAGCGACTTCGCCGAGCGTATGAAGGAAGATATCCTTAAGACCACCGGTATCCGCGCGCTGGCGTTTTCGCAAAACGGGTTCCGGTCTTTCACCAACAATGTCCGTCCGGTGGTCAGCCCGCAAGACCTGGCTGGTCTCAAGATACGTACGATGGAAAGCCCGGTCTACATGACCATGGTGAATGCCATGGGCGCGACGGCAGTTCCGATCGCCGGGTCCGAAGTCGTTATGGCCTTGAAGCAGGGCGTTGTGGATGGTCAGGAAAACCCGCCCGCAGTTGTGTCCAACGGCGGCCATGGTGAGGTGCAAGACTACTATACCCTCAACGAGCATACATTTGGCCTGCATGTGGTGGTTGCCAACAACGATTGGTTCAGTGCGTTGCCAGAGGGGCATCAGCAGATCATTGCAGACGGGGCGCAGATGATGGCGGCCACCGAGAACCTTCTCAAGACTGAGGGGGATTGGCTTTACAGTCGCCGTCTGGTCGAGGAAATGGGTATGAAGATCCACGTATCGACCCCCGAGGAAAAGGCCGCGTTCAAGGCTGTGGCGCAACCGCCGGTGCTTGCCTTCATCCGCGAGAATGTCGGGGCCGAAGTCGTTGATGGTCTGATCGCAGCGGTCGAAGCCGCGAAAGCCGATCTTTACGGCAACTGAGCGCTCAGGCTGCGGCTCCTCTTGTTCGGGCCGCAGCCTTCCTTTGCCGGTCTTATCGATGAATTGCGGGGGGGGGCACCGATGAACCATGCTGCCAAACGGGCTGCGCGCACGCTTGCACGCACAACTGAAATTTTGGCCTGTCTGCTTATGATCTTCGTAACAGTGCTGAATCTGACGCAGGTGGGCGGGCGCTATTTTTTCAGCGTTGGCTTCAGCTGGACCGAAGAGGTGATGCGCTACTCGATGATCTGGCTGATGATGATGGGCAGCGTAGCCTGCATCTTTCGCGCCGAGCACATGGGGATCGAGGCCTTGGAGGCAAAGGTTCCGCCGCATTTGTCCCGCTATGTAAAATCGGCGCTTTATTCTGTGGGGGGCGTGTTTTGTATCGTTATCCTCGTCTATAGTTACCCGCTTGCCCTGCGGAATGCGGCGCAGACGGCACCTGCCTCCGGTATCTCGATGATCTTGCCCTATGCTGCGCTTCCGGTCGGGGCCGCCCTGATGCTCTTGCAGATCGCGCTGAGTTGGTTTTCGGGGTTCGAACGCGACGGACCCGGGCCCGTCGAGCTGGCGGTGTCACCCGTGAATAAGGAAATGCGCTGATGTTTGCAGTCGCTGCTCTGGGAATCGTCCTTTTGCTTCTGGGCGTGCCTGTAGCGTTTTCGTTGGGTCTGGCGGGGATGTTGGGTGTGTGGATGTCGGGTCTGCCGCTGAGCGTCACGGCCACGCGGCTATTTACCGGCGTCGACAGCTTTGTGTTTCTTGCCGTGCCTTTCTACATCCTTGCCGCAGAGATCATGAGCACGGGCGGCATTACCGCGCGGTTGATCGCCATCGGGTCCGCCCTGACAAGCTGGCTGCGGGGTGGGACGGCTTTTGCCAATATCGGGACATCGGTGATGTTTGCCGGCATCTCGGGTTCAGCCGTGGCCGATGCGGCAGCCTTGGGCCGCGTGTTCATTGAAGAAATGCCCAAAGAGGGATATTCCAAGGAGTATTCTGCGGCAGTTACGGCCGCGTCGTCCATCGTCGGGCCGATCATCCCGCCGTCCGGTCTGGCGATCCTGATGGCTGCTGTAACCGGCCTGTCGGTGATCGACCTCTTTCTGGCGGGTATCCTGCCGGGCCTGCTGCTTGCGGGGGCCTGCGCGGCGGTGGTCGCAATTGGCGCCCTTCGCGGAAAACTGCCCAAACCCCAGCGGATGACGCTGCAACGGGAAGGCCTGGGCCGGATGTTGCTGGAAACGTTTGCCGTCCTGACGTTGCCGGCGATCATCCTTGGTGGCATGATTGCCGGGATCTACACGGCCACCGAGGGCGGCGGTATTGCGGTCGCCTACGCGATTTTTCTGTCCACGGTCGTTTTTCGTGTGATGACGCTGCGGGGCTTGTGGCTGGCGTTCATGCGGGCGGCACGAACCTCGGCCAGCATCTATCTGTTGGTGGCAGCTGCGACAATCCTGTCTTATGCACTTAACATCCTCGGAATTTCTTCTTGGGTCTCCGGCACCGCCAGCCTGTTTCAGGACAGCCCTGTCCTGTTCCTATTCGCAGTAGCCGGGCTGATGCTGATACTGGGCACATTTCTGGACATCGGCGCTGCAATCCTGATCTTTGCGCCGCTGATCACGCCGGTGGTCAACACCTTGGGCATCGACCCGATGCAGGCGTGCATCGTCATCATGCTGACCCTCGCCATGGGACTTCTGACACCGCCTGTCGGGGTTGTGCTTTTTGTCGTGATGCGGGTGGGCGGCATCGGGATGCTGCCGCTTTTGCGCGAACTGCTGCCTTTCTTGTTGGCCCAGTTGGCGGCTATCGCGCTTTTGTGCCTAGTTCCGGAAATCTCCAGCACCCTTCCGCGTTTGCTGAACTGAAGCGAGAGACGATATGAAAATCACTGCTATACGCACTGTTGTCGTGAATGCAATCCATCGCAATTGGGTCTTCGTAAAGGTCGAAACCGATCAGCCCGGGCTTTACGGCTGGGGCGAGGCGACCCTTGAATGGAAGACGCGCGCGGTCATCGGTGCGGTGGAAGATTTGGAGCAATTTGTTCTGGGACAGGATCCCCGGAGGATCGAGCATATCTTTGCCCGGATGACAAAGTTCAGCTTTTGGCCGCTTGGGTCAATAGGCTTGACGGCTGTTTCGGCAATCGATCAGGCCCTGTGGGACATCAAGGCAAAGGATTTGGGGGTTCCGGTCTGGCAGTTGCTGGGTGGGCAGGTGCGGGATCGCGTCCGTGTCTACACCCATTTGCGCCGTGCAAGGATCGGCGCGCAGGTTGGGACGAATGATATCGGCGCCTTCTGCGCGGCTGTCGAGGAAACAATTGCCATGGGGTATAACGCGATCAAGCTGGGGTTTGTGCCCTATTGTGCCTATGAGGCGACGGTGCCCGATCTGCTGCATGTCGAAAAGACCGCTATGGCCGTTCGGGAACGGGTTGGTCCTGATGTAGCAATCATGACTGATTTCCACGGCCGTCCGGCCTCACCCGAGGTAGCAAAAGCTTTTATCGACGTAATTGCACCGATCCGGCCGCTTTTTGTCGAAGAGCCGATCCAGCCGGGCCACGCCTCTGCAATGGCGGGTTTGGCCCGCCGCGTGGACTGCCCTCTGGCCACCGGCGAACGTCTGTTCACCCTTCGGGAGTTCGCAGAACTCGCCGAGCTTCAGGCCGTCGCCCATATCCAGCCCGACCTGAGCCATTGCGGTGGGCTGACAGGAGGCAAAAAGATCGCAGCAATTGCCGAAGCTGGACAGATGGGTATTGCGCCCCATAACCCGATGGGCCCAGTGGCCGGGGCGGTCGCTCTCCATTTTGACGTGGCCACCCCCAACTTCCTGATCCAGGAAGAAGCGGTCGGACTGGTGCCCTGGTTTGATGAGGTTTTTGACCATCCGATGCGTCTGAAGGATGGCTGCTGGGAGGTCCCGACAGGTCCCGGTTTCGGCATCGAGATCAATGAGGAAGCTGCCGCGCGACATCCGTTTGCGCCAGAAATAGTTCCCGCACTTGAAGCGGTTCTGGGCGATGGAACCATTGCAAGCTGGTAAAACTGGATTGGTCTGGCAAATCCTCGAACTGTGGAGCGAGCATCCCCACGTATGCGGGTGCGATTAGCGTGACCGGCGTTCACTTAAAGGGGACAATTGCTGAACTCGAATCAAAGTTGCTTCAGGGCGCATCAATGCCCCATCTGATTGCCGTTTATTTTAGCAAACTCCGATCACCAAGACGCGGAGCGTAATCGCTCAGAAGAATTCTTGACTGAACCCTCTGGCTGTGTATCTTCGATCGTGTGGCGTTTGATCTCAATGGCGAGAGAGCCACAGCCTCAGGACACTGATACCGACTCGGCCGGATGGCAACGTAGCCCCAAGCGTTTTGCGCATGGGGTTTGTTTGTTTTGGAGACGCTATTGGGAAAGACCTCGATTCCGCTTGGGCTCATGTTTTCGCAAGAAGGGCCTTATGCTGCCGTTGGCGAAAATATGTCTCGTGGGGCGCATCTCGCGGTCGGCGAGATCACAGAAGACTGTGCGTATGACTTTTCGTTTGAGTTGCACTGCGCTGAACCAGGCGGGCGCAACGAGGGCTATGTCGCATCTGCGCAAGCGTTGCTTGCCCATCCAAGCCTTTGGCATGTGATCGGATGCTACACTTCCTCCAGCCGCAAAGAAGTGTTGCCAGTCTTTGAAAAAATGGACGCGCTGCTTTGGTATCCGTCACATTACGAAGGATTTGAGACGAGCGAAAACATTGTCTACACTGGCGCTGCGCCCAACCAGCACGTGGTGCCGCTAACCCATTATGTCCTGTCTGAAGGCGGGCGCCGCGCATTTATGGTTGGATCCAACTATATCTGGGCTTGGGAAAATAACCGGGTTATGCGTGAAATTCTTGCACGCAATGGCGGCCAAGTGCTTGGGGAACGTTATCTTCCAATTGATGAAGTGAACGTTGGCGAGCTTGTTGACTTGATCCTTCGGCATTGTCCAGATTTCGTTTTTTCTACCCTGATTGGTGAATCGGTAATCCTCCCCGTTTTAACGGGGCGCGACCGTAGAACTCACGCGGCCATTTTCAGCTTCATGGCGGGTGTGACGCCGCCGATGCCCATGTTGGGGCGTTCGTTGTTGTAGGTCCACAGCCATTCGGTGGCGATCTGCTGCACCTCCTCGATGGTTTCAAAGATGTAGAGGTCCAGCCATTCGTGCCGGACCGTCCGGTTGTAGCGCTCGACATAAGCGTTCTGCTGCGGCTTGCCGGGCTGGATGTAGGTCAGGGCGATGCCCTGCTTCTCAGCCCAGATCGTCAGCGTTGAACTGACATATTCGGGGCCGTTGTCGACCCTGATCGCCAAGGGCTTCCCGCGCCATTCGATGTGGAGGAGGATCAGGAAACGGTCCAGTGGACCGTTTCCCCGACGACAGGTTCAGGGAGCGGACGACCCGTTCGGCGGGCAGCGAAAAATCGACCTCGATCCCCAGGCCCTCGCGATTGAAGTCG
>NZ_JAAIKE010000029.1 GCF_010915705.1 Pseudotabrizicola algicola | reverse complement strand
CTGGAAACCCGGCAGGTCAGGAAGATGATCTCCTCCTACGTGGGCGAGAACGCCGAATTCATGCGCCAGTATCTGAGCGGCGAGCTGGAGCTGGAATTCAACCCCCAGGGCACGCTGGCCGAACGCATGCGCGCGGGCGGTGCGGGCATCCCCGGCTTCTACACCAAGACCGGCGTCGGCACCGTGATCGCGACCGGCAAGCCCACCATGACCTTCGACGGGCAGGAATACATCATGGAGCGCGGCATCGTCGCCGACCTCTCCATCGTCAAGGCGTGGAAAGCCGACCCCTCGGGCAATCTGGTCTTCCGCAAGACCGCCCGCAACTTCAACCCGCCCGCCGCCACCTGCGGCAAGGTCTGCGTGGTCGAGGTCGAGGAAATCGTGCCGCTCGGCAGCCTCGATCCCGACCACATCCACCTGCCCGGCATCTATGTGCACCGCATCATCCAGGGCCAGCACGAAAAACGCATCGAACAGCGCACCACCCGCAAGAAGGAGGCCGTGTAATGCCTTGGGATCGCAACCAGATGGCCGCCCGCGCGGCGCGCGAACTGCAGGACGGCTGGTATGTGAACCTCGGCATCGGCATCCCGACGCTGGTGGCCAATTACATCCCCGAGGGCATCAGCGTGACCCTGCAATCGGAAAACGGCATGCTCGGCATGGGCCCCTTTCCCTATGAGGGCGAGGAAGACGCCGACCTCATCAATGCGGGCAAACAGACCATCACCGAACTGCCGCAGACCGCCTTCTTCGATTCCGCGCAATCCTTCGCGATGATCCGCGGCGGCAAGATCGCCATGGCGATCCTCGGCGCGATGGAAGTGGCCGAAAACGGCGATCTCGCCAACTGGATGATCCCGGGCAAACTGGTCAAGGGCATGGGCGGCGCGATGGACCTTGTCGCGGGCGTCGGGCGCGTGGTGGTGGTGATGGACCACACCTCGAAACACGGCGAATCCAAGGTGCTGCGCGCCTGCACCCTGCCCCTCACCGGCAAGGGCGTGGTCGACCGCATCATCACCAACCTCGGCGTGCTCGACGTGGTCCCGGGCGGCCTCAAACTCGTCGAACTCGCCGATGGCGTCACCGA
>NZ_JAAIKE010000028.1 GCF_010915705.1 Pseudotabrizicola algicola | reverse complement strand
TTTGAGCATTTGTTTGGACATTGACATGAAGAATTCGCAAACGGCTGCGACTGAAGCATTTCTGGATGGTGACGGTCTTTATCGGGGAGGGGCTGGTGCGTCTGGGGGTCGGGGGTCCGGGCGGGTTTATGCGGGGGGCGGCAAGCGGGTTCTGGACATATTCATCGTCCTTTTCACCCTGCCGTTCACGGTGCCTGTCATCCTGATCTGCGCGGCGCTTGTTGCGCTGGACGGGCGCTGGCCGTTTTTCGGGCACAAGCGCGTGGGGATGAACGGGCGGGAGTTCCGCTGCTGGAAGGTGCGCTCGATGGCGGCGGGGGCGCAAGAGCGGCTGCAGGCCTATCTCGATGCCAACCCCGAGGCGCGGGCCGAATGGGAGAAGACCCGCAAGCTCAAGCATGATCCGCGCATCACGCGGATCGGGCATTTCCTGCGCAAGTCCAGCCTGGACGAGCTGCCGCAGGTCTTCAACGTGCTGAAGGGCGAGATGAGCATCGTCGGCCCGCGTCCGGTGGTCAAGGACGAGCTGGCGCTCTACGGGCGCGACGCCCATGCCTATCTGGCGATGCGGCCCGGCATCACCGGCCTGTGGCAGGTCAGCGGGCGCAACGAGGTGGATTACGAAGCGCGGGTGGCCTTCGACAAGACCTATCGCGACAGCTGCTCGCTGGCGCGCGATGTCTCGATCATCCTCAGGACGTTCAGGGTCGTCGTCGTGCGCAACGGGCACTAGGCCGGCACGGACGCGCGGTGCAGGCGGCGCCATCACGGCCCCTTGCGACCGGCCCCTTGCGCGCACCGCGCCGCAGCAGAGCATGAACAGCGCAGGCGCCCCGTCCCTGCGCGCAGAACATCAAGACATGCCCGCAAGACGGCATGAGAAGACAAGGAATGAACCATGAAGATCGCGATGATCGGGACAGGCTATGTGGGCCTTGTATCCGGGGTCTGCTTTTCCGATTTCGGGCATGATGTGATCTGTGTCGACAGGCTTCCCGAAAAGATCGCCTTGCTGGAGCGCGGCGAGGTGCCGATCTACGAGCCGGGCCTGAACGCGGTGATGGAGCGCAACGTCGCCGCCGGAAGGCTGCGCTTCACCACCGATCTGGCCTCGGCGGTCGACGGCGCCGATGCCGTCTTCATCGCGGTCGGAACCCCGACGCGCCGGGGCGATGGCCATGCCGACCTGACCTATGTTCTGGCCGCCGCCGAGGATGTGGCCCGCGCGATGACCGGCCCCACGGTGGTGGTGACCAAATCGACGGTGCCGGTCGGCACCAACCGCCGCGTGGCCGCCGCGATCCGGGCGGCGAACCCGCAGGCGGTGTTCGATGTGGCCTCCAACCCCGAATTCCTGCGCGAAGGCGCGGCGATCGAGGACTTCATGAAGCCCGACCGGGTGGTCGTGGGCGTGGAATCGGCGCGGGCGAGGGAGGTGATGGGGGCGATCTACCGCCCGCTGTTCCTGCGCGATTTCCCGATCGTCTACACCGATCTGGAATCGGCCGAGATGATCAAATACGCCGCCAATGCCTTTCTGGCGACGAAGATCAGCTTCATCAATGAAATCGCCGCCCTGTGCGAACGGGTGGGGGCCGATGTGAAGGCGGTGTCCAGGGGCATCGGGCTGGACGGGCGGATCGGCAACAAGTTCCTGCATGCCGGGCCGGGCTATGGCGGGTCCTGCTTTCCCAAGGATACCTCGGCGCTGGCGCGCATCGGGCAGGAACACGGGGTTCCGCAGCGGATCACCGAGACGGTGATGGCGGTCAATGACCAGATCAAGCGCCGGATGATCGACAAGATCATCGACCTGTGCGGCGGATCGGTCAACGGGAAGACCATCGCCGTTCTGGGCGTGACGTTCAAACCGGAAACCGATGACATGCGCGATGCGCCCTCGCTCACCATCGTGCCCGCGCTGGTCGGAGGCGGCGCGCGCCTGCGCGTGGTCGACCCGCATGGCCGCAAGGAAGGCGAGGCGCTGCTGCCGGGGGTGGAATGGCACGAAGACGCCTACACCGCCGCCGCAGAGGCCGAGTGCATCGTGATCCTGACCGAATGGAACCAGTTCCGCGCCCTCGACCTC
>NZ_JAAIKE010000027.1 GCF_010915705.1 Pseudotabrizicola algicola | reverse complement strand
CGCGATCTGGCCATCTCATGGTCATTCTGCCCATATCGGCGAGTTTGTGACTGTGCATTACCCCTACCACCCGCTCTTCGGGCGGCGGGTGCGATGCGAAGGCATTGATAGATCCCGAAACGGTGCGGTGGCGCGGATTGAAGCCGCGCCGGGTCATGTCGTTATCGTAGCGACCTGGATGCTCGACCCGGTCGCTTGTGTGGGTATGGCGATTGGCGAGCCGCGGGTTTCGCTTGGTTCCCTTGTTGAACTCGCCGAATTTCTGGCTGCGCATCGCGCAAGGGTAAGCTCCTCGACTGTAGGCATAGTCCAGGAGATTCCCCCCGATGAAACGATCGACACCCATTCCGCCCGAAAGATCGCGCCAAGTCGCTATGGCGTTCGATTCCCACAAGATGCTGGGCATGAGCCCGAGGCAGCGCGAAGCAGTGCTGATGGCGCTGGCGACCCTGCTGATGGAGGCGACCGAAACCGCCAGAAAGGAGGAGCCGCATGAACGCGCTTAGCCCTCTTCCGCCGGCGATCTTGAAGCGCAAGGCCGTCGTTTATGTGCGGCAGTCGACACAAAGTCAGGTCCTGCACAATCTTGAAAGCCAGCGAAGCCAGTACGATCTCGTGAACACGGCTCGACGGCATGGTTTCCAGCAGGTCGAGGTCATCGACGATGATCTTGGGCGCTCTGCCAGTGGCGCTGTCGCCCGCCCGGGATTCGAGCGTCTTGTCGCCTGGCTCTGCGCCGGGGATGTAGGCGCAGTGCTTTGCCTCGACGCTTCTCGCCTCGCCCGAAACGGGCGTGACTGGCACCACTTGCTGGAGCTTTGCGGTCTGGCCGACGCCCGGGTCATCGACCAGGACGGCGTATACAATCCCTGCTCACCCAATGATCGTCTGTTGCTCGGCATGAAGGGAACAATCAGCGAGTTCGAACTTGGCATTCTGCGGGCGCGAATGCTCGAGGCCGCCCGGTCAAAGGCTAAGCGGGGCGAACTGCGCATCAACGTGCCCATCGGCTATATTTGGCATCGCGATGCGGGCCTTGGCTTCGATCCCGATCTGCGTGTGCAGGAGGCCATCCGCCTGATCTTCAGCCGCTTCCGGGAACTGAAAAGCGGCCGCCAAGTCCTGTTGTCGCTGACGCAGGACAAGCTCTCATTCCCACGCCCATCCGAGGGGCGTTACATGACGTCATTCGACTGGACGCCAATCCGGTATCGCAACGTCATCTCTGTGCTCAAGAATCCCTTTTATGCCGGGATTTATGCCTATGGGAAAAGCGGGCCCCGCGCCGAGATCGTGGATGGGCGGGCCCATAAATCCTACGGCCATGGCAAGCCTATGGAAGAATGGGATATCTTCCTGAAGGACCACCATGAAGGTTACATAGGCTGGGAAGAATATGAGCGCAATCTGGCCCATCTGGCGACCAATGCTCACGGTCGGAAAGGCGGTGTCAAGTCTGGGCGCGGCGGTCGCGCGCTGCTCTCTGGGTTGATGTCCTGCGCGCGATGCGGCTGCCGTATCACGGTCACGTATCCGGGCCAGGCCTTGAGCCCGGTCTACCGCTGCGACTACATGAACACGATGCTTGGTCACGACAGGTGTGTTCATTTTGGCGGGTCACGGATCGACGCCGCGATCGCCGCAGAGATTCTTCGCGTGGTGCAGCCCGTTGCGATAGAAGCAGCGAGGGAGGCGGAACGAATGCTGACAATGGCCAGCGAAGAACGACGACGCGCTGCGGAGCTCGACTTGCAGAAGGCGCAGTATGAGGCTGGACTGGCAGAGCGCCGCTATGCGGCCTGCGATCCCGAGAACCGACTTATTGCGGCCACGCTTGAACGGAACTGGGAGGCGACCCTGCAGCGTCTCGAGGCGTGCAAAATGCGCGTTGACGTCGGTGAGGCCCCCATCGTCGCAGTGGAACCGCCTGACCTTGAAGGCTTGGCCGAAGAGGTGGCCACGGCCTGGAACGCAGCTGGCGTCAGCGCGCGGACCCGCCAACGCCTGGTGCGCACGCTGATCAAGGACATTGTCGCGGACGTCGATGAGCAAAGTCGCGAAGTGATCTTGACCATCCACTGGCAAGGTGGCCAACACTCCCAGCTGCGCGTCAAGAAGCCCAAACCCGGCCAGCATGGCCGCGTCACTTCCGAAGATGCCTTGACCTTGATCCGATCCATGGCCGGACGTTGGAGCGATAGTGACATTGCTGCGACGCTCAACAGAATGAGCCTGCGCACGGGGTGCGATCACAGCTGGACCGCGAAACGGGTCTCCTCCACCCGGAAGATCAATGGCATTCGAGCTTACGCGTCGGCCGACAAGCAGGGCGGGTGGCTTACGATGGCCGAAGCGGCTGAGAAACTGGGGGTGACACATCACGTCATCCGCCGGTTAATCAAAGAGAAAATCCTGCCGGCTGAACAGGTTATGCGGCACGCACCACATCAGATAAGAATCGTCGACCTCGAAAGTGATGCGGTTGCCGAAGCCCTGAGGCACCGAAATGCCCCGTGTCGCGATCCCCGGCAAACTACACTTCCAATGATTACAAACACTTAGAATGAGGTGCATAATGAATCGTTGTCGGCCCGCTGGCTCTACCGCCAGCTT
>NZ_JAAIKE010000026.1 GCF_010915705.1 Pseudotabrizicola algicola | reverse complement strand
GAGATCGGCGTCGCGGGGGCTCTGCTTCGCGACCGGATGCGTGATCTGGTCCGTAACAACCCGCATGCGGCGAAGGCGGTCGCGGTGCTGGTCAACAATATCATCGGCGCGGGGATCATGCCGCGCGCCGCCAGCGGCGACGACAAGCTCGACCGGAAGGTCGATGCGCTGTTCGAACGCTGGACAGCCGACTGCGATGCCGACGGTCAGCTCGACTTCTACGGTCTGCAGACGCTGATCTGCCGCGAGATGGTCGAGGCGGGTGAGGTGCTGGTGCGCCGCCGCCTGCGGCGTGCGAGCGACGGCCTTCCGGTGCCGCTGCAATTGCAGGTGCTGGAGGCCGACTTCCTCGACGCCTCGAAATCCGGCGTCCTCGGCGCGGGCCGCCTCGTGCAGGGGATCGAGTTCGACCCGGTCGGCAAACGCCGGGCCTACTGGCTGCATGCCGAGCACCCCGGCGATGCCTGGGGCGCGCTGAACGGCGCACTTGGATCGCGCCCGGTCCCAGCGACCGAGGTCGCCCATGTCTACGAGAAGCAGCGCACGCAGGCACGCGGCGTTCCCTGGGGCGCGCCGGTGATCCGGTCGTTGCGCGACCTCGACGATTACGAGGTTGCCGAACTGGTCCGCAAGAAGACCGAGGCCTGCGTCACCGCCATCGTCTTCGGCGACGACGAGGCGCAGCAGGGCATCGCGCCCTCGGTGGTCGATGCCGACGGCAATCGGGTCGAGCTGTTCGAGCCGGGGCTGATCGCCTATGCGCGTGGTGGCAAGGACATCCGCTTCAACCAGCCATCGGCGACGGGGGGCTACGGCGAATACAAGCGGGCCAGCCTGCACACGATCTCGGCCGGGTTCCGGGTGCCCTACGAGCTGCTGACCGGCGATCTCAGCCAGGTCAACTATTCCTCGATCCGGGCGGGTCTCGTCGAGTTCCGCCGGATGATCGACGCCGTCCAATGGCAGCTGTTCATTCCGATGTTCTGCGCGCCGGTCTGGCGCTGGTTCACGGAAGCGGCATGGGCCGCAGGCCAGATCCCGTCGCCGGATGTCCCGGTCGAATGGCAACCGCCGAAGTTCGAGGCGGTCGATCCGCAGAAGGATGCGATGGCGGACCTGCTGGCGATCCGCTCCGGCACCATGACCCTCGCGCAGGCCATCGCCCGGCAGGGCCGCAACCCCGACGCCGTGCTGGCTGAGATCGCCGCGACCAACGCGAAGCTCGACGAACTCGGGCTCGTGCTCGACAGCGATCCGCGCCGCGTCACCAAGACCGGCAGCGCGCAGGCGGGCGACCCGACAGCACCCGCCGATCCGGAAACCACACCGGCGCAGGCCGACCAACAGGACTGACCCAATGGATACGATGATCGAACTGCCGGCCCTGCGACGGTCGGCGGAGCTTGCGCCAAACAGCGTCGTCAATGACGCGCGCACCGTCGAAGTGATCTGGTCGGCGGGCGCGCGCGTCCGCCGCGCCAGCTTCTTCGGCGAGCCCTATGACGAGGAGCTGAGCCTCGATCCCGCCCATGTGCGGCTCGACCGGCTGAACGCGGGCGCGCCGTTCCTGAAGGTCCATGAGATCGACACGCTCGACGCCGTCATCGGCTCGGTCGTGCCGGGTTCTGCGCGGATCGAGAACGGGCGCGGCGTCGCGCAGGTCCGGATCAGCGAGCGCGCCGACGTCGAGCCGATCTGGCGCGACATTCAGGCCGGGCACATCCGGGCCGTCTCGATCGGCTACCAGGTCCACCGCTTCGATATCTCCAAGCCCGATGGCGGGCGCGAGCTTTGGCGGGCGGTCGACTGGACCCCGTTCGAGATTTCGGCCGTGCCGGTCGGCGCCGATCCCGCCGCGGGCTTCCGCGCCAAGGGCGAACATCACGACTGCGTCCTCCATCGCCGGGACGCCGAAACCAGCGAAGGAGCATCCCCGATGACCGACAAGACGACCCCGGCCGCACCGGCCGACGACACAACCGAGACGGCAGCGACCGAGGAGATCACCATGCCCGACGACAAGACCGGCGCGGCCGAGGCGCAAACGCGCGCGGCTGAGACGCGCAGCCAGCCCAAGGCCCCCAAGCCCGAGGCTCCCGACACCGAAGCCATCGCCACCCGCGCCCGCGAGACCGAGCGCGACCGCGTCTCCACCATCTACGATCTGGCTGGGCGGCTGAACCTCGAGCGCAGCTTCGCCGAGGATCTGGTCAAGCGCGGCGTTAGCGTGGACGAGTCCCGCCGCCTGATCCTCGATCAGGTCGCCGCGAAGTCCGACGAGACCCGGACCTTCCCGCATGTCTCGATCCCCCTCGGCGGCCGGGACGAACGCATCACGCGCCGCGACGCGGTGGCGAACGCGCTCCTGCACCGCTACAGCCCGACGCTGTTCCCGCTGGAGGACGCCGCGCGCCAGTATCGCGGCATGACGCTGCTGGAACTGGCGCGCGAAAGCCTCGGCAACTCCGGGGTCAACACGCGGGGCCTGTCGCGCGACGAGGTGGCGACACGCGCACTGCACTCGACCTCGGACTTCCCCGAGATCCTCTCGGCGGTCACCAACAAGACCCTGCGGCAGGCCTATGACGCCTATCCCCGGACCTTCGCGCTCTTCTGCCGCCAGGTGCTGGCGACCGACTTCAAGTCGATGCACCGCGTCCAACTCGGCGAAGCGCCGCAGCTTCTGGAGGTGGGCGAAAGCGGCGAGTTCAAGCGCGGGACGCTTGGCGAGAGCAAGGAAAGCTACAAGGTCAAGACCTATGGTCGCGTGGTCGCGATCACCCGGCAGGTGCTGATCAACGACGATCTCGACGCCTTCACCCGGATCCCGGCCATGTACGGCAACTCCATCGCCCAGCTGGAAAGTGACGTGGTCTGGGGCATCATCACCGCCAACCCGGC
>NZ_JAAIKE010000025.1:2500-5542 GCF_010915705.1 Pseudotabrizicola algicola | reverse complement strand
CCTTCAGGTTATGAGCCTGACGAGCTACCGGGCTGCTCCACCCCGCGCCATTCCCGAGGGCGATTAATTTCGATCGGGTTTTTGTTATCGTATTGAGAGTTTTGTCTCTTATTAGGTTTGGCGGTGACCTACTCTCCCACGTCTTGAGACGCAGTACCATTGGCGCGACGGCACTTAACGGCCGAGTTCGGGAAGGGATCGGGTGTTTTGCTCGTGCTATGACCACCAAACCGAAGAAGAGACACGGCGGGTTTGATTTCCCGCCGAACATCAGTGTTGTTCCGAGTTTGTACACGTTGTTTTGGTGTATGCGATTGACCGGTTTGGCGAGGCCTATTGCCTTGCTGTTACTGGATCAAATCAAGCCTATCGAGCAATTAGTACCAGTCAGCTGAATGCATTGCTGCACTTACACCTCTGGCCTATCGACGTGGTGGTCTTCCACGGCTCTCAAGGGAGATCTTGTTTTGAAGGGGGCTTCCCGCTTAGATGCCTTCAGCGGTTATCCTGTCCGTTCATAGCTACCCAGCACTACCGTTGGCACGATAACTGGTCCACCAGTGGAACGTTCACCCCGGTCCTCTCGTACTAGGGGCAACTCTTCTCAAATCTCCTACACCCACGGCAGATAGGGACCGAACTGTCTCACGACGTTCTAAACCCAGCTCACGTACCTCTTTAAATGGCGAACAGCCATACCCTTGGGACCTGCTCCAGCCCCAGGATGAGATGAGCCGACATCGAGGTGCCAAACGATGCCGTCGATATGGACTCTTGGGCATCATCAGCCTGTTATCCCCAGAGTACCTTTTATCCGTTGAGCGATGGCCCTCCCACTTGGGACCACCGGATCACTATGACCGACTTTCGTCTCTGCTCGACTTGTCAGTCTTGCAGTCAGGCAGGCTTCTGCCATTGCACTCAACGAGCGATTTCCGACCGCTCTGAGCCTACCTTCGCGCGCCTCCGTTACTGTTTGGGAGGCGACCGCCCCAGTCAAACTCCCCACCATGCAGGGTCCCGGATCCGGATAACGGACCGCGGTTAGACATCAAGAAGGCGAAGGGTGGTATCTCAAGGATGGCTCCACAAGGACTGGCGTCCCTGCTTCAAAGCCTACCACCTATCCTGCACATCACATTCCTGATGCCAGTGCAAAGCTGGAGTAAAGGTTCATGGGGTCTTTCCGTCTAACCGCGGGTAGTGTGCATCTTGACACACAGTTCAATTTCGCTGAGTCCACGTTAGAGACAGCGGGGAGATCGTTACGCCATTCGTGCAGGTCGGAACTTACCCGACAAGGAATTTCGCTACCTTAGGACCGTTATAGTTACGGCCGCCGTTTACTGGGGCTTCAATTCAGAGCTTGCACCCCTCCTTTTAACCTTCCAGCACCGGGCAGGCGTCAGACTGTATACGTCGCCTTACGGCTTCGCACAGCCCTGTGTTTTAAGTAAACAGTCGCCACCCCCTAGTTTGTGCCCCCCACACATGCTTGCGCACATATGGGGCCTCCTTCTCGCGAACTTACGGAGGCATTTTGCCGAGTTCCTTTAACGTGGTTCTCTCAAGCGCCTTGGTATACTCTACCAGTCCACCTGTGTCGGTTTAGGGTACGGTCTGATGGAGGGCTATTTCCAGGGACCTCGCAGCAGCCCGGTCAATCCGATAAGACCGAACTACAGTAAAGATCCGTCACTTCCTCCTGGCCACGGAATATTAACCGTGTTCCCATCGACTACGCCTTTCGGCCTCGCCTTAGGGGCCGGCTTACCCTGCTCAGATTAGCTTTAAGCAGGAACCCTTGGACTTTCGGCGAGGGGGTCTCTCACCCCCTTTGTCGCTACTCATGTCAACATTCTCGCTTCTGATCTCTCCACCGGATGCCTTACAGCCCGGCTTCACAGAAAGAACATTGTCTCCGTAACACCCGAGGGCATTAAAGAGACAGCGTTCTATATCACAGAACGCTCCGCTACCACGCATATTGCTATGCATCCTGAGCTTCGGCTCGTGGTTTGAGCCCCGTTACATCTTCGCCGCAGGACAGCTTATCTAGACCAGTGAGCTGTTACGCTATCTTTAAAGGATGGCTGCTTCTAAGCCAACCTCCTGGTTGTTTTGGCCGTCCCACATGCTTTCCCACTTAACCACGAATTAGGGGCCTTAGCTGCAGGTCAGGGTTGTTTCCCTCTTCACGACGGACGTTAGCACCCGCCGTGTGTCTCCCGGATAGTACTCTTGGGTATTCGGAGTTTACTTAGACTCAGTAAGGCTGTGGGCCCCCATCATCCATGTAGTGCTCTACCCCCCAAGGTATTCGTCCGAGGCGCTACCTAAATAGCTTTCGCGGAGAACCAGCTATCTCCGAGTTTGATTGGCCTTTCACCCCTAGCCACACGTCATCCAGACCCTTTTCAACGGGTGTTGGTTCGGACCTCCAGTAAGTGTTACCTTACCTTCATCCTGCACATGGCTAGATCACTCGGTTTCGGGTCTAATCCAACGAACTCATGCGCCCTTTTAAGACTCGCTTTCGCTGCGCCTACACCTATCGGCTTAAGCTCGCTCGTTAGACTAAGTCGTTGACCCATTATACAAAAGGTACGCCGTCAGGTCTCATGGACCCTCCGACTGCTTGTAGGCGTTCGGTTTCAGGAACTGTTTCACTCCCCTCGTCGGGGTGCTTTTCACCTTTCCCTCACGGTACTGGTTCGCTATCGGTCAGTAAGGAGTACTTAGCCTTCGGGGGTGGTCCCCCGATCTTCAGACAGGATTTCACGTGTCCCGCCCTACTTAATATGTCCTGTAAAGCTTCCTGTACGGGACTGTCACCCGCTATGGTTGGCCTTTCCAGACCATTCCAGTCACTCTTCCAGGCTCGGCTGGTCCGCGTTCGCTCGCCACTACTAGCGGAGTCTCTATTGATTTCCTTTCCTCCGGGTACTTAGATGTTTCAGTTCCCCGGGTTTGCTCTAAAACCCCTATGTATTCAGGGTTAAAGTACCTGTTTCAGCCCATTATAAATCACCAGAGGTAATT
>NZ_JAAIKE010000024.1 GCF_010915705.1 Pseudotabrizicola algicola | reverse complement strand
CTTTGAAACCATCGAGGAGGTGCAGCAGATCGCCACCGAATGGCTGTGGACCTACAACAACGAACGCCCCAACATGGGCATCGGCGGCGTCACACCCGCCATGAAGCTGAAAATGGCCGCGTGGGTTCTACGGTCGCGCCCCGTTAAAACGGGGAGGATTACCGGTGAACCTGCACCCCGACTGGCCGCTTGATCCTAAACCCATCCCTGGCGCCTTGCGTGACGTCATCGCCGACCAATGCGGGCCGCGCCGATCACGCTGGATCTGGTTCACAAGACTAGCGGCGAAGATGACGGCTACCCGGTCCGCCGCACCACCAGCAATGACGAGGCGGCGGGTGGGCAACATGTCGTTGGCGCGACAGCCTGGTTCTTCTCCCGCGACGAGAATGTGCAGGCCTTTGACTGGCTCTTCGTCGATGAGGCAGGGCAGGTCGGTCTGGCCAACATGATCGCCATGGGCCGGGCGGCGCGCAATATCGTGTTGGTCGGTGACCCGCGCCAACTGCCGCAGGTGATCCAGGGCGCGCATCCGGAGCCTGCGAACCTGTCCTGCCTCGACTGGATGCTGGGCGACCATGCGACCGTGCCCCCGGACCGTGGCATCTTTCTGCCCGTCTCGCGCCGCATGCATCCCGAGGTCTGCCGCTTCATCTCGGACCAGGTCTATGAGGGGCGGCTGACCAGCCACCCCGACACCGCGCATCAGGCAGTCCGTGGCACGCGCTTCCCCGAGGCGGGAGCATTCTGGGTGCCGGTCCCGCACGAGGGCAACGCGCAGATCGCAGCCGAAGAGGTCTAAGCGATCCGCGCGGCCGTGGCCGACCTGCTGAGGGGCACATGGACAGAGAAGGGCGGCACCACCCACCCGATTCAGGCCAGCGATATCATCGTCGTGGCCCCCTACAACGCACAGGTCAACGCCCTGCGCGACGCGCTGCCGGAAGCCATCCGTGTCGGCACAGTGGACAAGTTTCAGGGACAAGAAGCCCCGGTCTGCCTCGTCTCGATGACCGCCTCATCGGCCCAGGAAACCTCGCGCGGGATGGAGTTCCTGTTCTCCCTCAACCGCATCAATGTGGCGGTCTCGCGCGCCAAGGGGCTGGCACTGGTCTTCGGCGCCCCGCGTCTGCGCGAGGCGAAATGCGAGATGGTCGAGCAGATGCGGCTTGTGAACACGCTCTGTGCTCTGACGGAATTGGGAGAAGGCTGAATGTGGGAAGGTATCGAGGCGCGAGTCGTGGAGAACGACCGTGATGCCGTCGTTCCGTTGCGGCGCGCTTTCTTGGCGGAGTTGGTCAGGTCTGATTTGCGACCCGGGACAGCCACGAAGAAGATGGTGGCATTCGATACGACCGGTGGAGAGCGGCTTGTCTGGCAGGTCGAGGCAACGGCGCAGAACTTTTTTCTGCATCGGAAATGGTCCGACCGGGTGGAAGCGGCAGGCTTTGTTGTAAAACTTTTTCTCTATCAGAACGGCCAGAAGGATGGTGCGCGCCATTCGGGTTTGAGCCGTGACTGGTCATTCAGGACGTCGGATTGCATTCAGGTGCGTGTGGACTCGGTGGGTCGGCTGAAAGAGCTGATTGCCCTTGTCGGTGGAGATAAGGGTGAACTTGCTCTCGATCCTACTGCCATTGCACGATGGATCGGTGTGATCCGGACGATGTTTCCGGGCTTCCGGCACTTCGATCCGCCGGATTCAGAGTTTGATCAGCGGGAGAGAAGCTACAAGCTCGAAACGTCGCGCAATCTGCGGGCCGGGTTGGAAGCGGCCTCGACGGATAGCGAAGTTCTGGACGCTGTGCTGGCGTCGATCAGCCTGAAGAGCAGCAATCTTCTGGATTGGCGGACGAGCCTGCCGCTCATGCCCAATGGTGATGGTGACAAGGAACTGCTTCAACCTGCCTTGGTCCGACTGGCGCGTGCGGCCTTGGGGCCGCCCGAAGGGCACGGTGCCGCGATGGATGAATTCGTTGCGGTCTGGCGTGCGGCGATGCCGAACCCTTCGGACGATCCGCCCCGGCAGATTGCGGAGTTCCTTTTCTTCCACCTTTGGCCGGACTCGGCGAGCTACATCCGCAATATCGTCCGGCAGGATCTGTGGCGCGAGGGGACGGGGCGTCCCTTTCCGCGTCATACCCAGGTTTCGGCCACTTATGCCGACGAGTTGCGGTTCATGCGGGCTGTCCGGGCGGCCTTTGCCGAGCGCATCTGGCCCCGAGGGACATGATCGACGTGCAGAGCGCGCTGTGGGTTGTGTCGCGGTACCGCGACGAGAGCACAGATATCGAGCGGCTGACGGTGGAAGGCGCGATGGATGCCTTTGATCGGCACAGGGATGGTGTGGAGCGGACAGATATCTTTGAGCGGTTCGGCGAACCCATGGACTACTGGGTCTTGCTGACGCGCGACCGACCGAACAGGGTCTATCCGACAAAGCCGATCATCGGGTTCATTCGCAAAAAGGCTGAATTCAGTGGCGGCTGGGGACAGAAGTATGATGCTGCCTCGCTGCTTCATGCCGCCGGTTTCGTGATCGTCGGCGAGACTGGTGACGCCCTCCCGCTGCCCGAACAGTACGCCCACGTGGATCGTGGAGCTGACCATGTGCGCCTTTGCGCGATCAATTACTTCGTCGAACCGGCGCGCGAGGATCAACAGTTGCAGGTGGAGAACAGGGTAGGCGATCTGCACCGCCTGCTCGGGCCGTCCTTCACGGTGGTGGCTGTCGGGGACGCGGTCTCTGATCCGGTGTTTGCAGATACAGCCGGCATCACCCTCATTGGTCGCAGAGGCGCGACGCAGTCTGAAGACGACACATTCACCTTTGCTTTCGAGCGGCCAAGGAAGACAGAACCCATGACGAGCACCGAGATTAGCTTGCCGACGAACCTGATCCTTTACGGGCCACCCGGGACCGGAAAGACCTATCATACGGCCTTCGAGGCGGTTCGGCTTTGCTTGGGCGAACAGACTAGCGATACGATGCGCAAGAACCGGAAGGCTGTAATGGAGGCCTATCGGACGCTGGTCTCCGAGGGTAGAGTAGAGTTCGTGACCTTCCACCAGTCCATGTCCTACGAAGAGTTCGTCGAAGGACTGCGGCCAGAGACGGGGTCTGCTGGAGGTGCGGATCCGTCGGAGGGCGGGGCGCAGGGTGGCGGCTTTACGCTCAAGGTGAAGGACGGGCTGTTCAAGCGGATCAGCGAGCGGGCGCGGCTGGATGCCGGGGTTGCGGCGGAGGGGGCTTCGCGGCTGGATCGGAAAAGAAGGATCTACCAACTGGGCCTCACAAGCAGCGGATGGAAATCCAAGCTTGATCAAGCCTTGGTCTTTGGGCGTATCGATTGGCTGCATGGCGGCGATACGGATTGGTCTGCGCCCGAATTCGAGGAATGGGAGCGCATCAAGGCCGTGCGTCAGGTCCAGGATCCGCAGATCAAGGGATACTCGCCCGATGTTTATGGGACTTGGGTGATCCGTTCGGAAGCCGAGATCGGCGACTTCGTCATGCTGACGGCGCGCACCGGAAATGTCGTGGCACTGGGGCGCATCGTGGGGCCGTATCTGTACGAGCCCCCGACCGCCACCGAACCAGCGCGGCATTCGCGGGCCGTCGAGTGGATGTGGTCCAGCGCGCAAGGCGTGGACCGCGAGGGGATCTATCCGAAGCCCTTCACCTCGTTCCACCCGATCTACTCGCTGGAGCCGGACCTGATCGGTTGGGATGTGCTTGAGGAAACGGTCTTTGGGAAAGATGCCGCCCGCCCGACGCGGTCTGCCCGTCCGCATGTGCTGATCATCGACGAGATCAACCGGGCCAACATCTCGAAGGTCTTTGGTGAACTCATCACCCTGCTGGAACCTGACAAGAGACTGGGGCTGGAAAACGAGATCAGGCTGCAACTGCCATATTCAAAGACGCTCTTCGGGGTGCCTGCGAACCTGCACATCATCGGCACGATGAACACGGCCGATCGCTCCATCGCGCTGCTTGATACCGCGCTGCGCCGCCGCTTTACCTTCCGCGAATTGATGCCGGACCCGTCAGTCCTGCCCGAGGTCGTGGACGGGATCGCGCTTCGGAGGCTCTTGCAGACGCTGAACGAGCGCATCGAGTATCTCTTCGACCGCGAGCATCAGATCGGACACGCCTATTTCTCGGCCTGCAAAAGCCGCGCGGATATCGAGGATGTGCTGCGATACAAGGTGATCCCTCTGCTGGCTGAGTACTTCTACGAGGACTGGTCCCGGGTCGCCGCCGTTCTGGGCGATACGGCGCAGGGACGGTCGCGTTTCCTGACCGCGCGCGTTCTGCCAGTGCCCGATGGCCTTGGGGACGATGACACCCGAGAACCGCGGATGCGCTGGACGCCGAATGACCGTTTCGATCTGTCCGAGTTCGCGGCCTGATGCGAATCTACACGATCCGGGAGTGGGAAAGCCTGTCCTACGGGAAGGGCGAGGGGCAGATACCCGAGCTCCTCGCTGCACGTCTGGCGGAAGTTGCACGGTCATCGCCCCTTGCCGGAAGCGGTGGGCAGGGCGTGCTGGAGGAACATCGCAAGCACATCCGGGCGCGGGGAGTCGTGGGCGTCATTGCTGCACCGCAGGGCGCGCTGGAAATCCTGCCGAAGATCGATGTGGTCGAAACCGACCCGACGGCCCGTAACGCAGCGATCCGGAGGCGACTGATTCATATGCTTGCCGTGGCGCTGGATCTGCGGATCGACCTTGGGCGGGTGACGGAGCTCGATTCGCAGCGCGACACGCTTCTGGAAATCCTGATCCGGGTCTTTGCCGAGAAGCTGACCGAAGCTGTCAGGCGAGGCATGCCGCGACAATATCGGCGGGACGAGGATGATCTGCCTGCCCTTCGCGGGACCCTCGACGTGACGCGGCAGTTCACGCGGCATGCGGTCAATCCGTCTCGCCTCGCCTGCCGGTTCGATGAGCTGTCCGGGGACATCGCCCTGAACCGGATCCTGAAGGCGACAATCGGGCATCTTTCCCGTGCCTCGCGAAGTGCAGCCAACGTCCAGACGCTTCGGGAGCTGGGCTTTGTCTATGCCGACGTCACGGATGTGCGGCCGGCCGCCCTTCGGTGGAACGAGGTGATCCTCGACCGGACGAACCGGACATGGGCCGAGTTGCTGGCAATGGCGCGGTTGTTCCTATTCGGACGATATCAGACGACCAGTTCGGGCGCTGGTCAAGGCACTGCGCTGCTCTTCGAAATGAATGCCTTGTTCGAGGAATATGTGGGCCGGATGATCGTGCGCTGCCTGAGGGGCACGGAGTTTTCCGTCCATCTGCAGACCGGTCGGTTGTTCTGCCTGACCTCGGAGCCTGACCGGCGCGGTCTGTTCCAGACGAAGCCTGACATTCTCATTCGGCGGGGAGGTGAGGTGGTCCACATCATCGACACGAAGTGGAAGAGAATAACGGCGCGGGTGGACGACAGGAAACATGGGGTTTCCCAAAGCGACGTTTACCAGATGATGGCCTATGGGCATCTTTACCGGACGAGTCGGTTGACACTGCTGTATCCCCGGCATCAGGGACTGGACGGATCGCCTGTTGTGCTAGCGCGGAACAGGATCACGGGGCGGGACACGATTTTGGAGACCGCCTGTGTGGGGATCGGAAACGTTGCGGTGTTGATGGCTGAGTTGGATGAGCTTTTCCGGCTGGATGCAACCTGTCCAGACTCGGTAATGGCATGATACAGGTCTCGGCATCTTGTTGATTATGCTCCGGCCCCATTGATTTCGGGCGGTTTGCGTGATTCAGGCTCCGCAAGGCGACCTGACCGACGAGCAACCTTTTCTGGCTGACGAACGCCCCGATGGAGCGTTTGAAGCCGTTCTTTCCGA
>NZ_JAAIKE010000023.1 GCF_010915705.1 Pseudotabrizicola algicola | reverse complement strand
TGTCGCGTTTGGTTCCTGATTTCAATTGAAGCGGTTACCTGAAACCTGAGCGGTCTGGTTGGAGCTTGGCATTTCAGCAAAGGCTCGACGGAAGGGCAGGGGGCTTACAGGCCTGCGGCCTTGGTCAGGTTCACCCGGAACCTGTCGCGGCGTCGCTGGTATCGGCGGGTCATCTCTGCGCTGGCATGACCAAGCTGCTTTTGAACGTAGCGCTCATCAACTTCCGCGCTGCTGGCAAGGCCTGCGCGCAGGGAATGGCCCGAGAACAGCCGCACGCGCTCGGCTTCAGGCAGATCAGGGCGTAGCCCGGCCTCGCGGGCGCAGGACTTGATCAGCCGGGCGACGTGCTTGTCCGACAACCGCTCGCTCGTAGCTTTCAGGCCGTTGCGTGACGTGGCGACGAAGATCGGGCCGAAGTCGATCCTTGCGTAATGCAGCCACTGCGTCAGGGCATGGACCGGGCAGGTCTGATCTGATGAGCCGCGGGCGATTTCGACCTCGCGCCAACCGGTCTTGCCGCGCAGGGTGAGGAGCACGCCGTCCTCCAAGATCTCGACCCAGCCGCCGGAGTCAGGCGTGTCATCCTTGCCGTGGTCGAGGCTGACAATTTCGGACCGACGCAGGCCACCAGCAAAGCCGATCAGCAGGATCGCCCGGTCGCGCAGGCCGCGCAAATCGTGGGGGAGGGTTGCCAGCATGTCGCGCAGGTCTTCCGGCAGAATGGCCTCTTTCTGTGCTGGTGGCCGTGCGTGCTTGCGGCGGATGCCAGCCAGGACGCTGGCAATGTGCCGATCTTTGCGGTCGAGCCGCTCTCCGCGCTGCGCATAGCCCCAGGTCAGGCCAGACAGCCGCCGTTCTATAGAGGAGGCCGAGAGGGCAGGTGCTTTGCCGCTCGGCGCTGCCAGATCGGCGATGTAGAGGCCGATCAGCTGGGACGACGAGGGGAGAGGGTCCGCGCCACGCATCCGGCACCAGCGCGCGAAGTGGGCCCAATCCTTGGTGTAGGCCTTCAGCGTGTTCTCCGACGCCGCCTGACGCGCATAGTCACGCGCCGTTTCGACCAGGCGGTCGAGCGTGCCCGAGCCAGCGACATGGGAGGGCAGGGCGATCGTGTCGCGCTCCGTATCAGCGCTGTCGTCCCGCTCATGGCGATCGGGACGTTCCGGGGGTTCTGAAGGCGATTTCTCGGGCGTTTCGGTCATACCGTCGAGCATACTCCCGGCACGTCCGATAATGCAATCTTATTGGACATTGTGGAGCCGACAAAGCTGCGGCGCTATAGGTGCATTTCTCTGGCAGAAAGCGCCGTCACAATATAAGCTGCCGACATGGGAAAACCGCGCGCCGAGCCTTTGGAAACCTTGCCGATGCTGCCCCCGCTGCCGGGCTGGATCGTCTCTGCGCCGTCCGAGCCGCCGGAGGCTGCGGCCTTCCGGTCCGGGGCCGCGCTGGCGCATCTGGGTCAGGCAATGGCGTCGGGGGATGTGCCTCTGGCGCTGTGGCGCGATCGTCTGGCCCTGACGGCGGCCGAGAACTGCGCTGCGATGGCGGGGCGAAGGGAAGGGCAGGGCGCCTTGCGCGATGCCCTGCACCTGACGGGACCGGGCGACGACCCCGGCCCGGCGGGGCGCATCGCACGGCAGTGGTCACGCGCGGCGGCGCGGCCGGTTTCGGTCGCGCATCTGGTCAATACGCTGGACGGAGTAACGGCAGAGCGGATCGCGCTTTGCCTTGATGCCACCGGACCGACCCCAGTGGACCGCGCGGCGCAGGTCGTCGAGGCGGTGCTGACCGATAGTCCGCGAGCCGAGGCCGCCGCCCTGATCCTGTCCGATGCCGCGTTGGCAAAAGCGTTGGGGGCAACGCATGTGCTGCCGCTTCTGGCGCTGACGCTCAAGCCCCGCGATATACGCTTGCGGGGCGATGATCTGCGGCTGGCCTGTCACCGCGCCGTTGTCTCTGCCGTTCGGCAGGCGCTGCCGCTGGCCGGCGATCTGGCCCGTGCGGCGGCCCGCCTTCGGGCAGTGGCCCCGAAGCTGCGCGCCAAGGCGGCGGGCCGGGCGGTCGATCTGTTCCTGTCGCGCGATGCGCTGGTGCCGGGGGCATTGGCCTTCATGTCGGATCGGGCCGCGCGACGGCTCTGCGACCGACTGGTGGCGCTCGGCGCCGTGCGCGAACTGACAGGGCGGGACACGTTCCGACTTTACGGGGTCTGAGCATGGGGCGGCGCGAGGACACAGAACTTGACCGCGAATTGGCCGTTCTTCCCCCTGAGCTGCGCTGGCGGGAATGGATGCGTCGGATCGAGGCGGTGCTGTTCGCAAGCACGACCCCGGTGGCGCGCGAGGATCTGGCGCGGGTCGTGGGGCAGGGGGCCTCAGTCGATCTGTTGATCGAGGATCTGGCAGTGGATCTGGAAGGCCGACCCTATGAGGTGGCACAGGTGGGAAAGGCGTGGATGCTGCGCACGCGCGCGGCCTATGCCCCAGCGATCCGCGCCGCGGCGGATGTGGACGGCCAAGCGCTGAACCTGTCGGAATACGATCTGGCCGTGCTGGCGGCGATTGCGTATCACCAGCCGATCAGCCGCGACGGGTTGAAGGACATCTTCGGAAAAGAGATCAGCCGTGACCTGATCGGCCGACTTGCCGAGCGGGACCTGATCGGCACCGGCCCTCGCGAACCCCGCCGTGGCGCGCCTCATACCTTCGTCACCACCGAGGCGTTCTTGGCTGCCTTCGGGATGGAGTCCTTGCGCGACCTGCCAGACCCCGAGCAATTGGACGATGCAGGCCTGGCAGGCCCATCGGGGGCCATGGAAGGTTAGGCGACCGGCCAGGCTTCAGCAGGAAATCAGCGACTTTGGTGAAGCCGGATTGCTGCCCGCAGCAAGGCGGCCAGATCAGGCTCTCTGGAGGAGGAGGCCGGCCCCGGCCCGGCAGTTTCGCCAAGCCGATCTCTGAGCGTCCCGACCAACCCCTTGTGGTTTTCGGAGGCGCGGGCCAGCCCGAGCCAGAAGGTCAGCGGGCCGCGTTCTGTGGGGTCTCTTACCTCGATCTGCCGCTCTGACAACCGCTGGAAGAAATTGTAGCGAACCCGATGCGACAAGAATGGGACCGTTGATGTCGCCGTTCTGACGGGCACTGGGTGTTTCATAAGCTGCACGGCAAGAGACTTCCGGTCGTCCTGCGCGCGCTCAGCGGAATCAAGGCGCAGCAGATCGTCGATCAGCCGCTCGAGGCGCCGGGCGCCCGTGCTTGCCGGGCCAGTCGGTTTTGCGAGAGGGGCGTCGCAGAAGGCGCAGTACTGTTGTGGCACGAGGCGAGCCTGACGAAATGGCGCAAGGCTCTGCCCACAAGACGGGCAACGGTCGCGCAAGCGGCAGCCATGGCGAAAGCAGGACACGCGGGTTGCCAAGGTCCAGCTCCGCCGGAAATAGGGCACCTCGTCTTCCCCCAGGCAGGAGGGACAGAACTGCAACCAACAGGACTGCGCCGTCGATGTCCCTGCATCTTGCGGCCGGGTCCGCAGCCGCAAGCGCAGGGTCGAGAGTGGACTGTTGGCCAGACAAAGACCGTCGATCTCGTCGGGGCAGATCGCCGTATGGTCGAGCAGCAAGCGACGAACAGAATCCGGCAGATGCCGGTCAAGTTGCGCCGACCATGTCTCGCCGGCCACCCCGAGCACCGCTCCAAAATAGCGCGGCGGCACACCATTGGCATGTGCAAGCCGATGCAGCCAGCTTGACAAAAGCTCCCCAGGAGCTGGCCGGACGTCCACCGGCCAGCGATGCCCCGCGGCCACTCTATAGCGGCGGGCCGGGGAGACGGTAATCCTCTGCGCACTGCTGGTCATGTCATTGAATGGCGCAAGGCCGAGTTCCGTCGCCGTGACAGCGGTACATAGCCGAGGGCCATGACGGTGCTGGACGTGATCCTTTCCTCACCGCTCTCAACAGCTGCCACCGCCGTCCGGGTGACGATGTCGACCACCTCGCCAATCAGCCCTTCCGACAGATCATGGATCATTTTGGCCAGGGGAGGTCGTGAGAGGTTTGAGGCATGCGCAAGCGGCATGCTGGCCTCGAGACTGTCGAGAAGCGTGGCGAAGTCTTCGTCGAATCCCCACCGTGACACTGCGACCGTATCGAACCGCGAGCCCATTTCTTCAGTGTCGTGCAATGCATCATAGACAGCGATTTCGCCGACAAGCACGGGCGAGATGTCATGCACGCGTGCGATCCGCCGCAGGAACGAGAAGATTGCCTTCACATCCTGTCGGCGTCCGCGCAGAACACTGTGGAATTCGTCGAAGATGAGCAGGCGCGGCTTGACGCTGTCGAGAAGATGATCGACCTGTTCGCTGGCGCGGGACAGGCTACGCCAGCCGGCAGCTTGCGGGGCGCGCAGTCCGGACAGAATGCTGGCGTAGAAATGCGACAGGCCTGCCCCCTCCCGGGTCTGGATCACCCAGACCCTTTGCCGGTCGGCACGGCGCAGATGTTCGACGGCGAAGCGTTCGGCGATCATGGTCTTGCCGTTGTGATAGGGACCAGCAATCAACAAGCCGCGTGGACGGAGTGATGGCGGGCGTTCCAACAGCTGCCGCATCGCATCATGTGCCGCAGAGGCACCGGGATGGCCTATCCAGCGTGGCGCCCGAATATGAGCAATGCGGGTGGCAGCATCCGCATCGAGCAACGCTGAGGTTGATGGTAGGAGATGGTCGGCCATGCTACCAGGTCTCCACAGGAAAGACGCGGCGGGGTCGGTCAGGTTCTGGTCCGGTATGGGTCGCCTCCGAAACCTGCCCGACATTTTGATACGCCTTCGGCGCGTCTGCGGCGTGTCGGGCCCTGGTCATTTCCCGCAGGTGAGCCTTCTTGGATTTGGCCCCGGCGACGGTCGCCGCGATTTCCCGGCGCAGAAGCGTCTTTTCCTGCGCCGGTCGTTGTTGGCTCTCTCGCGTGCGCGCTCGGTCGGCTTCATGCTGCCAAAGGGTGATTGGCATGGTCACCCCATCCCGCCGCTTTACCGGACGCCAGATCCGCGTGTCGGGATCGGCGATGTAGATCCGGCTGATGTCCCGGGGGTCGTAGCATAGATCCAGAGGTGGCAACCGGTCACGGCGGGCGACGAGAGGCCCAAGCCATTGCTCGAAGTAGTCGATGGCGAACAGGCTGACGCCCTGGGGAGAGATGCGGCGTGTTGTGCGGGGGAGAAAGTTGAGCAGGACTTGGTCAGGATCATCGATCGGCCGGTCCGTCGGTGGAAGTCGCAGCTCCCATTCGAGGCGAGGCACAGTCAGCTTGCGCGCGTTCTGGGTCTGGTTGTGATCGACGATTGCCAGGGCGATGCAACGCTCGAGGGCCGCGAAGGTCAGACTTGCCCTCTCATCGGACGAATAGTCGCCGCGATCCGCGATCGACCGTCCGGTCTTGCCAGGAAGAGAGCGAAGCACCGTGTTCACTTTTCCAAGGAGGCGCTCGACAACCCCACCTCGGTGAACTGTGCCCTTGTTCCGGGTTCGGACGGTGATCCCGAAGTCGGCGCATCCTTTCGTAAAGGTACTGCTCTGAAATTCCTTGGCGGAGTCCACGACGATCTGCTTAGGGCGGCCATGCATCACCCACGGGTGCGCGATCCCGCGTTCGGCCAGCCAGTTATCCTTGCTGCATATCGCGTGGGCAAGGCACAAGGCGACCGAGAGCCGGGACGGACGCTCGAGGGTCAGACAGAAGCCGATGATGGCACTCGTCGCCACATCGGCGGCGATGGTCAGATAAGGTCTGCCAACGAAGATGCCATGATCGTCGATCACCTCGACGAACTGGATGTCGGCCGGGGTATGATCGATCTGGACGACCTCAAGGGCGTGGGCGGCACGGATGTATCCCGGACGCGGCTTCAGGCGGTGAAGATGCTTGCCACCGGAAAGCCGCCGCCGCGCGATCTCCTCTGGGGTGAACACGCGCGGGATCCGCTTGGCCACAGTGACATAGGACGGGGGCTTGTACCCTTCGCTGTCACAGCGCGCACGGATTTCGTCGACGATGGGCGCGAGATCGGGTTGCTCTGGCTGCAGCCACATCTTTCGCAAAGTGTCGGAAATGATGGCTTCCACGCTGGCCGATATCCTCGCACGCCGCGCGCCATTCGTCCGAGGAAGAAGCGACGAGACACGGCGGTCCTCCCGATACCGGGCGAGGTGATTGTAGACCTGACGCGTCGAAAGGCGCAGTTCCACCGCTGCCCGGCTGACAGCCTCCCGCATCGGCAAGTCGCCATCGAGAACCCGGTCAAGTTCGCGAGCGATCCGAACCGCCTTCGACCAAGCCTCGTCTGAAGCGCGGTAAGCTGCCCGCTCCAAAGGCCGATCTTTGCTGAGTGCTGTCATGCCGCCGTGCCCTTCAAAACCTATTGAAGTCCATAATGAAATTGAAATCGCAAAGCAGAAACCCGCGCCACTTCCGGAGGTACCTTGCGGAAATCATGTGAAAACCACGCAGTGAAATCGTGAAGGAAAAGCGACA
>NZ_JAAIKE010000022.1 GCF_010915705.1 Pseudotabrizicola algicola | reverse complement strand
CACGGACAGGCCCGGCCATGCGTTCACCCCGCCCCCCCTTCGTCCCGATCCCGCTGCACCGTAACGGGGGGCTTGCGTGATGCGGGACGCGGCCTCCACCCCGTCCGTGGCAGATGTGGCCCTTGCCGCCCCCTGCCCATGGCCCGCCGACATTCGCGCAGTGATCGAAGGGCAGACCTTCGATCCGCCGCCCTGGAATGTTGTCGTGGGCCCTGTCTACGACCGAGGCGGCCCGTCCGGGATGGTCGTTCGGGCCGGGCGCGAACTGGCCCGCTGGGGGGGACGTGGCGCGGGCCGATATGGCGTTCAGCGTGGCCAAAAGCTATCTCGGCATTGTCGCGGCCCATGCGCTGGATCGCGGGTTGATCGCGGGTCTGGACCAGCCCGTCGCGGCCAGCATTGACGATGCCGCCTTCGCGTCGGCTCACAACCGGCAGGTGACGTGGCGCCAGCTTCTGGACCAGACGAGCGAGTGGGAAGGCGATCTGTTCGACATTCCCCACACAGTCGATCGTGACCGCCAGCTTGCCCCTACCGAAAGCCGTGACCGGTTCGATCGGGGCACGCCGCTGCAAGCACCCGGAACTTACTGGGATTACAACGATGTGCGCGTCAATGCGCTGTGCCTGGCGCTGACGCGGCTGTTCGGCCAGTCACTGGCCGATACGATGGCAGCGATCCATCCGGCTTTTGACGCGAGCACGGGCTTTCGCTGGCATGGCTACGGAACGCGCAGCACCATCGCGCTGGACGGGCGCGAGGTCGAAGTTGCGGTCGGTGGTGGCCATTGGGGCGGCGGTGTGGTGGCGTCGGTCACGCATCACCTGACATTGGGGCGGCTGGTTCTGGGGAGCGGTGCCGATGGCGCGCGCCGCTGCATCAGTGCCGTGGCGCTGGACGCGGTCCTGCAACCTTGCGCGCTTCAGCCGGTCTATGGCGGGCTGTGGTGGTTCAACCGTGGCGGCGCGCTGCATCCCGGTGCGTCGTCCGAGGCTGTGTTTGCCATGGGCGTCGGCACCACCCTGATCTGGGTCGACCCGGTGCTGGACCTGGTGGCGGTCGCGCGCTGGATCAAACCCGAAGCGATCAACCCGTGGATCGCGGCGATCCGCCAGCAGATCACTGACCAGGGCGGAGAGTGACATGGCGTGCGGAATGTCCGGCCATCCCACTGTACGGCCCCGCAACGCGGCACAATGCCCAGCGCATTTCAGACGATCCGACCGCATGACGCGAACAGGTCGTCTGACCTGCAGCGCGCCCCGGTCCAACCAGCACAAGCAGGGCCAATCATGACACGCATCCGACTAGAAAACCTGCGCAAATCCTTTGGCGATGTGGATGTGGTCCATGGCCTGGATCTGGAAATAGAAGACGGGTCATTCGTGGCTTTGGTCGGCCCGTCCGGCTGCGGCAAATCCACCATCCTGCGTATGATCGCGGGGTTGGAAGACATTACCAGCGGGTCCATCTATTTTGACGATCAGCGCGTGAATGACGCGGAACCCAAGGCGCGCAATGTGGCGATGGTGTTTCAGAATTACGCGCTTTATCCGCATATAACGGTTCGGGAGAATATCGGACTGAATCTGCATATTTCCAAATTCCCGAAGGCTGAAATTGATCGCCTGGTCAATGAAGCTGCAGCAATGCTGGAATTGCAGGATCTGCTAGACCGCCGCCCCGCGCAATTGTCCGGTGGGCAGCGCCAGCGGGTGGCAATGGGGCGCGCGATGGTGCGAAAACCCAGCGTATTCCTGTTTGATGAACCGCTATCCAATCTGGATGCCAAATTGCGCGTCCAGATGCGTGCTGAAATCAAGCATTTCCACAAATCTATGCAGCGTACATCCATCTATGTCACCCATGACCAGATCGAGGCGATGACCCTGGCTGACAAGGTTGTCGTCCTGCGCAAGGGCCGGATCGAACAGGCGGGTGATCCGATCTCCCTATATGAATCGCCGCAGAATGTGTTCGTGGCGCAATTCATCGGCTCGCCCGCCATGAACATCGTGCCCGCGCGGGTCGAGCAGGGCGAAAATGGTCAAGTTGTCATCACCTTGGCTACGGGATGGACGATTCCCGCAGGCGCGGGCAGCAGACTTGCGCCGGGTCAATCCATCCAGATCGGCATCCGCCCCGAACACCTGATCCCGGCGTCGGGGCAGGGAGGATTTGCGGCCAGCGTCAATCAAACCGAGATCACCGGGTCCCAGACCGCGATCGAACTGGCGGCCAATGGCGTGCGCCTGTGGTCGGTCGTGCCGGGCATTCACACGCATGCTGTCGGTGGCCTGATGACGTTTTCATTCATGAACCACCTGGCGCATGTGTTTGACGCAGAGGGCGGTCAGCGATTGGGCAACCTGGCAGATATTGCCAATCTGCCCGATGGACGAACTGCGACGATCTGATTGGGTTCTATAGGAAGGGGGATGGGGAACATCTATCGTGAAAAAAAACTAATTTGAACTCAATTTGATTCGGCCCAAGGCCGAAATAAAAAGAATATTGCCCACTCAAATGATGGTCTGTCCGTCCGGATTCAGGCCAAAATCTTGATACTGAAACTATCATTTATTATGCTGCACATGTACTCGGCGCGATAAAAATCTAGGCATGAAAATAAGCCTGAATTTTCGCTTTTTATAAATCCTTTGTAAAATTCCTTGACAGAAAACGACTGAAAGGAAAGCATGAAGAAGGAAGTGAAGAACGCAGGAATTCGTGAATGGAAAAAGACCTGTCGTAGCAGCCGGAAGGGCCGGTTCATCTGAATCCTGGCCACCAGATGCGGGCAAATGCCTGCAAAAACTTCATCTGTAATTCAACCAGAACCGACCATATGAGCTGCGGGATATTTCCGCTTGCCCCCAACAAAGGGAAAGATCATGCTAGACAAAATCAAACGCCATTCCGCCACCCGTGGGGCCGTGTCGCTTGCGGTATTTCTGCTGAGCAGCACGGCGGCCCTTGCGCAGTCCACGGTGAACTTTCTGATCACCCATTCGGATGGCCGCTGGGAGTCGGTCATTGAAGCGTTCAATGCACAGCACCCCGACATCACCATCAACGTGCAGGTGGTGCCGTTTGCCGACCTGGTTACCGCCATTGAAACCCGTGTCGGGCGCGGCGACAGCACGATCGATCTGTTCTATGCCGATACGCCCCGCATCGCGGCGATGTCCGCGCGGGGCTATCTGATGAACTTGGATGACCGGCGCGACGCGATTGCGGAAGCTGTGCAAAGCGATGTCGCCATGTCCATGGTAAGCGCCGAAGGGTCGGTTTGGGCCTATCCGCTGTGGACCACGTCGCAATTCCTGTATTTCAACCGCGATCTGCTGGACGCAGCCGGGCTGGACGCGCCTTCATCCGCCATTGCGGATCGCATGACCTGGGAAGCGGTCGTGGACGATGCGCGCGCGGCACAGCAAGCGGGTGCGCCCCATGGTCTGCTGTTCGAACAGGTGGACCGTTACTATCAGCTTCAGGCGCTGTTTGAATCTGCGGGCGGCGGGTCGGGCCTGACAGGCGAAGGCAACATGACCGTCGACATCACCAATGACGCATGGGTGCGGGCGGCGGAATGGTATGGCGATCTGTTCGAAATCGGGCTGACCCCGCGCGGCATCACGCCGGGCCAGACGACCGACCTGTTCGCCCGGGGTGAGGTTGCGTATTTCGTGTCCGGTCCCTGGTCCATCGGTGCCTTCGAAGCGGCAGAGGGGCTGAATTACGGCGTGGCCCCGCACCCTTATTTCGAAGGTGGCACGCCGGTCACGGCAACAGGCAGTTGGGCTGTGGCCATCAACCCCGCCGCCGCCAATCTGGACGCGGCGCGCACATTCATCGAATTCGCGACGCTGACGGAAGAGGGCTCTCGCCTGTCCACGACGCTGGTGCCGAACGTGCCGCTCCACGCCGAAGCCATGGTCGAATACATGTCGCGCTTCGACAACCTGATCCCGAAAATCGGCCCGGCTATGGAAATCATGGCGTATGAACTGCAAAACACCGCCGTTCCGCGTCCCACATCCGTCGGGTTCATCGCGTTCGAAACGGAAATCGGCCGCGCCATCGGTGATATCCGCAACGGCGAAAGCGCGGCAGAGGTTTTGGCTGACACCCAGGCGCGTCTGGAAGGACTGCTGGCGCGTCAACGCTAAGCGACAGATCGGGTCGGCACCCTGTCCGGGGTGCCGACCTTTTTGCCGATAAGGGAAAGCTGCCTGATGCGCGTTGCGAAACCGACTGTCCTGCTGGCCTTTCTGGGTCCGACCTTGCTGCTGCTGATCGTGCTGCGCATCTGGCCAGCCACGGCGGCCTTCGTGGATTCGCTTTATGCGCCACGGTCCGACCAGATCAGCCTGGACAATTACCGCTTCATTTTTTCCGACAGGGTGTTTCAGCAATCGCTGATGGTGTCGGCCATCTATTCGCTGATCGTGAACCCGCTGCAGATTGCCATGGCACTGATGCTGGCGCTGCTGCTGAACACGAAAACCGCCATGATCGGGCTGTGGCGCACGCTGGTGCTGTTGCCCGCTGCCGTGCCGCTTAGCGTATCGGCGGTGATCTGGGGCATTGGCCTGCGCCCGGACGGGCCGATCAACGCGCTGTTGATGACCATGGGGATTGATCCCCAACGCTTCCTGACATCCCCCGATCAGGCACTGTGGTCGATCATACTGATCGTCAGCTGGGTGGGGGTCGGCTACTGGATGACCTTCCTGCTGGCGGGCCTGCAGGAAATCCCGAAATCCCTGTATGAAGCCGTGCGCATCGATGGCGCCAATCGCTGGCAGACATTCCGCTATGTCACGCTGCCGCAACTGCGCCGCACGCTGACCTTTGTGCTGGTAGCCAATACAGTGGCCAATTTCCTGGTCTTTGCGCCCGTGCAGATCCTGACGCAGGGGGGGCCAAGGGGGTCTACCAACCTGATCATGAACGAAATCTTCACCCTTGGCTTTGTCCAGGGCGACCGCAGCAGCGCTGCCGCCGCGACCGTGGTGCTGGTCACAGTGGTGTTGGCGGTTGTTCTGATCCAGTTCCGAATGATGCAAGCGCCAGAGGATAATGCCGCATGACCACCCGTCGCTTTTCCTTCCGCCCCCTTGCCGCTGCGGCCTGCGGTCTGCTGTTCTTCCTGCCCATCTGGTGGGTCGCGGTCGGCGCCCTGCGACCCAGAGAGGATATTTTCAGATACCTCTCACCGCTCAGCTGGCGGACGTTGTGGCCTACGGACACGACCATCGCCAATATCGTGATGCTGTTTCAAAGCGATTTCACGCGCGCGCTGTTCAATTCCGTCTTTGTCACGGTCGTGGCCGTGGCCTTCGGGTTGATCCTCTGCGCGATGGCGGGCTTTGCGCTGGCTGTCATGCGCTTTCGGGGCCGCGAATTCGTGTTCTTCCTGATCGTCGTCAGCTTCCTGATCCCGTTCGACGCGATCGCGCTGCCGCTGTTCGGGCTAATGCTGGATGCGGGCCTGCAGAACACCTATATCGGGTTGATCCTGCCGGGCATCGGCAACGGGCTGGCCGTGTTCCTGTATCGGCAATTCTTTCTGGGTATTCCCAAGGAATTGCGCGAAGCTGGCGTTGTCGACGGGATGAGCACCTTTGGTATCTTCTGGCGCATCTATCTGCCGCTGTCGCGCCCTGCGCACATCACGGCGGGGCTGATCCTGTTCCTGTTCCAGTGGCAGGCCTATCTGTGGCCGCTGCTGATCGCCCCGGACACGAAGTACAAGGTGGCCGCGGTGGCGATTGCGCAATTCACCGACAATGTCGAAGGGACGCAGTATAACCTGATCTTCACAGCCGCGTTCTTCATCGCGCTGATCCCGATGATCATCATCACCTATTTTCAGAAATACTTCACATCGTCCGTCGCATCGATGGGGGGCAAGGGCTAACGCCCCCATCCCCAGGACGGGGTGGTCCTGAAACCCGGTCTGCGCATCCGCCGGACCGGGTTTTGTGGTGTCAGGGGGCCTTGGGCAGTTTCGCAGGCAGCACATCCGCCGGGATCGGGGTGGCGCAGCAGCGGGCATGAATGACCTCATACGCTGCGCGGATACGCCCGACGCTGGCTTCGGCCCGGGCGATGGCGGGGGAAAGCTTGGCCGCCGCGTCATGGATGCGCGCGATGATTTCGCTTTCGTCGACACGCGTCAGGTGTCCATCCGCCATCACCTGCGCGCCATCCACGAACAGGTGCCGCAGGCCCATCCCCGTTTCGGCAAAGACCAGCTGCCGCAACGGGTTGTTCAGGGGCGTCATCGCGATGGAATGGGTGTCATAAAGCGCAATGTCCGCCCGCGCACCTGCGCGCAGAACGCCCAGATCTTCGCGCCCCAGAGCGCGCGCGCCGCCACGGGTCGCGGCGTCCAGCGCCTCGGTCGAGGTGATCCAGTCCGACGGGTCACCGTCGCGCAGGGTCTGCAACAGCGGCGTCGCCGCCAGCACGCGCAGCATATCCACGGATTCTATGGATCCGCAGCCATCACTGCCCAGGCTGACATTGATGCCCCGCGCCAGCATCGCCCGCAACGGCGCAAGGCCGCTTCCCAGCTTCAGGTTGCTGACGGGGTTGTGCTGCACGCTGGCCCCGCTTTGCGCGATCAGGTCCAGATCGTCGTCGCTGACCCAAACCCCGTGAATGATCGACGTCGCAGGCCGCAGGAACCCCAGCGCGTGCAGATGCGCGATCATGCTGCACCCGTAAAGCTGCTGCCCTGTCACCACCTGCAAGCGCGTTTCATGCACATGGATGATGACCGGCAGGTCATGTCGATCCGCCAGATCGCGCACCCGCATCAGGAACGCGTCGCTGCAGCGTTGCGGGGCGGACGGCGCCAGAATAAAGGCCACGCGGTGATCGCGCGGGTGGCGCGTGCGGGCCATGGTTTCGGCCAAGTCCAGCAGCTTCTGCGCAGGCGGCGGGGGCAAGGCGTCCAGTTCCGCCAGCAGATCGGGGGGAAAGCTGTCTTCGACAAAGGGAACAGCGCGAAAGAAGGGGCGGTCAAACAGCGTCGGCCCGACATAGGCACGGATGCCCGCATCGTCATATGCGCGCATCGCGGCATCAATCAGCGCCGTATCCGGACCAGCGCCGGGGTTCAGATCATCCACAATCGTCGTCGTGCCGCTGCGCAGCGCCTGGATGGCCCCGATCATCGTGCGCAGATAGACCTGCTCGGGCGTGACCGGCACGGGGGTCAGCGGGCGCACAAGGTTCATCCATAATTCCAGCGTCAGCCCTTCGAAGCGCCCTTTCTGAAAGTTTTCGTGGCTGTGGTAATGGCTGTTGATCAGGCCTGGCACGGCAAACAGACGCGACCCGTCGATCACGCGCGCCCCGTCTGGGGGCGGGGTGTGCCCCGGGGGCGTCACGCCCGCGATCAGCGCGCCGGCAATGTCGATATCGACCCGCGCCAGCACGTCGCCGTCAGGCGTCAGTTTTTCGGGCAGATGCGCAAGAACGCCGGCAAGGCGCGTTACAGTCTGGGCCATGACAGGGCCAGCTTACAGCGCGTCGCCGGGCGCGCGCAGGGCGAACAGGCGCCCAAAGCCCTTCAGAGGCGCCGGGTCCGCACCGATCTTGGTCAGACAGCCCCAAAGCGTGACGGCGACGGAATCCAGGATGGGGATGTTCAGCTCTGCCTCCAGCGCCGCGGCACGGCGGGCGCCGCGCATATTGGTGCAGACAATGGCGATGGCATCGGGGCGCGATGCGGCCACATCGCGGCACATCTGGGCCACGCGGTCTTCGGACAATTCTGCGAAGGAATAATTGTCACGCAGCCCCGCATGCGCCTCGGCGGCAATATCGATCCCGTGGGCGGCATAGTTGCGCGAGATGGCCGCCTGCACATCGGGCGTGTAGGGCGTGACCAGCCCCAGCCGCTTGACCCCCAGCGCTGCCATCGCCGCGTTGAAGGCCAGCACCGCAGATGTCGCCTGCACCCCGCTGCGCGCCGCGATCTCCGCGCATAGCCGCCGGTCCGTGTCAAAGCCGCGCCAGCTGGCCGATGTGCCGTTCCAGGCGATCACATCGGGCTTGGCATCGGCCAGCAGGTCAGCGGCGACAAGGATGGGTTCCAGCGCGAACTGGCTTTCGGCGGCGGTATCCAGACCGATCTGCGTGACCCGGAAGCGCCCGAAATGCGCACTGACCGCCCCGGCCATCGGCGCCAATAGCGCCTGCGTCTCGGGTTCCAGCACGGTGTTGGACGACGGGGTCAACATGCCCAACCGCAGGGCTTTGGGGGACTGGGTCATCGTGTTTAGGTCTTTCTTCAGGTGATGGCGGGTGATGTCTTTTCGTGGGGTATTGATCCGTTCACTTGGGATAGCCTTGCGAAGCACGCTGACCAAGCGCTTCGGTGCGGGCGCGCGACCACAGAGCGCGGGCGGCGGCTTCGGCGCGTTCGATCACGCCGACGCGGTCAACCAGAAGCGGCTCTCCGCCGTCCACTACAAGGCGTCCTCCGACGATAACCTTGTCCACATCGCGCCCCTGTGCCGTGTGCACCAGCGTGCCCAGAACATTCGTCAGCGGGCGAAGATGCGGGCGGCGAAAGTCGAACAGGACCAGATCGGCGCGCTTGCCCACCTGTACGGACCCCAATTCGTTGCCCAGTCCCAGCGCCTGCGCGCCGCCTATCGTGGCAGCGTGGAACAGCCGGGCAGGTTGCCAGTCATCGCTGATCCCCTGTTGTTGCAGCCGCCCCGTGGCTAGACCCCAGCGCATCAATTCGACCATGTCGGCATGCATGTTGTCTGTGGCCAGCGCCAGCCGCGCGCCCTGCGCCAGCAGCGCATCGGTGGGCGCCGTTCGGCCATGCGTCTGGTTGCCCTTGGCGATGTGGGCCAGCGTCACGCGGGCCCGGCCCAGCCGTGCGATGTCGCTGTCGGTCAGGTGGATGCAATGCGCCGCAATCAGCCTGTCATCCAGCAGGCCCACATCCTCCAGCAATTCGACCGGGCTGCATCCGTCACGCCTGGCGATCAGATCAACCTCGACCCGGCTTTGGGCGACATGGGTGTTGATGTGCAGCCCCGTCGCATCGCGCATCGCCGCCACCTGCCGCAGCAGGTCGGTGCTACAGGTATCGGGGGCGTGCGGGGCCAGGACCACCCCGGTGCGCAATGTCACGGGGTCGTGGAATTGCGCGATCAGGTCGGTGGCCAGATCCAGCGTCTGCGCCCCGATGGCGGTGTCATAGTCCCACTGCCCAAGATGCACCCGCGTGAAGTCCACGTCATGGATGCGCCCGCATCCCCAGGCCCGAATGCCCGTGTCGCGCATCGCATCCAGCGCGATGTCCTGATGCGTGAAGCTGTCATTGATCAGGGTTGACCCGAACAAAAGTGCCTCCAGCCCGCCCAACTGGGCCAGGGCATGGGCTTCATCGGGCCGCACGTCATGGCCATGGGGAACGCCCATAGTGTAGGCGGGGGCAAAGCCCATATCCTCGGCGACGCCGCGCAACATGCTCAGGATGGCATGCGTGTGCACATTGACGAAACCGGGGGTGACCACGAGACCCCGGGCGTCGATCACCTGCGTCGTCGGACCCACGGGGTCGGGCGGGGTATCGTGCAGGGCGGTGATGCGGTCGCCCGTCACTTCGATCCAGCCGCTATCGATCTGCGGGCGCTGCGGATCGGCGGTCAGGATCGTGCCCGCGGCGATCAGGATATCGGGTGCCGTGTGCATTGCGCAACTAGCCCCAGATGTCCTGCGCCAGACGCATACCGGTATCGGGGTCGAACAGGTGCAGCCCCTCCGGCTCCAGCGTCACGCGCAGGCGGTCGCCCGGGGTGATGACGCGCCGGTCGCGCACGACCAGCGAAACGGTCTGATCCCCAGCGCGGGCGACGATGGATTGCTCGGCCCCCATCTGTTCAACCGAATCAACGATGATTTCGGGCGCGTCCGGAGCGTCGGTCAGGACCATGTGCTGCGGGCGCACGCCCAGAAGCACCGGCTGATCTGGTGCCAGCCGGGCAGGGCGGGGCAGCGTCCACGGCGTGTCCAGCCCCGTCACGACAAGCGCGCCATCACTGGTGGCGCGGGCGCGCAGCAGGTTCATGCCGGGGCTGCCGATGAAGGACGCCACGAAGCTGTTCGCCGGTCGGTCATACAGGTCCAGCGGCGCGCCGATCTGTTCGATCCGGCCTGCGCGCAGCACCACGATCTGATCGGCCATGGTCATGGCTTCGACCTGGTCATGGGTGACATAGATCGACGTGGCCCCCAAGCGGCGATGCAGCGCGCGGATTTCGGCGCGCATCTGGCCGCGCAATTGCGCATCCAGGTTGGACAGCGGTTCATCGAACAGGAACGCCACCGGTTCGCGCACGATGGCCCGACCCATCGCAACACGCTGGCGCTGACCGCCCGACAATTCGGACGGCTTGCGGTCCAGCAACGGCGTCAGGCCCAGAATATCGGCAGCACGCGCCACGGCGGCGGCGATCTCGGCCTTGGGCGTGGCGCGCATGGTCAACGAAAAGCCCATATTCTGCGCAACCGTCATATGCGGGTAGAGCGCGTAGTTCTGAAACACCATCGCGATGTCGCGGTGCTTGGGCTCCACGTCATTCACCACCCGCCCTGCGATCGAGATGGTGCCCCCCGTCGGGTCCTCGATCCCCGCGATCATGCGCAACAGGGTGGATTTGCCACAGCCCGACGGCCCCACCAGGATCGTGAACGACCCTTTCGGTACCCCAAAGCTGATGTCGCGCAAGACGTCGTAATTACCGAAAGCCTTTGAAACGCCGTCCAGATTTATCAGCATCGCGATGCCCTTCCTTCAGTCGA
>NZ_JAAIKE010000021.1 GCF_010915705.1 Pseudotabrizicola algicola | reverse complement strand
CAAGGCCGCAGGCCTGTAAGCCCCCTGCCCTTCCGTCGAGCCTTTGCTGAAATGCCAAGCTCCAACCAGACCGCTCAGGTTTCAGGTAACCGCTTCAATTGAAATCAGGAACCAAACGCGACAGCGGCTGGCGCGGCAGGACGGCTACATGGAACGCCTGAACGAGACGGCGCAGGACTGGGTGCCCCATGTGCGACGCCTGCGGCCCGACATGGCCTGGGAAGACGTGCTGCGCATCGTCAACGGCCCCCTGCCCCGCGAGCGCCAATGGACGCAAAGCCGCCTTTTGCGCGCAGTCAACGCCTATGTGCGGGACGGCTTCCTACCGCCCACAGTACTGGACCGCGCCGGCCGCCGCGAGACCGACGACCGCTTGCCCGCCATCGTCGCTGCCATCAAGGGCGCGGACCCCGAGATCACGCTTCAGGCGATCTGCACCAGACTGGAAGCGATGCGCGAGCGCACGCCCCGCGGGCGGACAAGCTGGCAGCCGTCATCCGTGAAGATGCTGCTGGAGAGGGCTGAGAGGCTGGGGCTGCTTGCGTGAAGTCGTGGGAATCGGTCGCGCGATTCTGAAGATCTGCGTTACGTAGGCGTCGACAATACATGTTGTGGCCATGACATCGCGGGCTACGAACTGTTGAAGTGCTCTGCGAACAGGTTCACCCAAGGCATTGATACTTAACAGCTTTATCTCGTCAGAAATAGGCTGCTTCAACGCCCTCAGGCCGCTCAACAGTTCGGGCTGGATTTAATCGCCAAAACTGTTAAGGTCTACAAAACAATAAAGACTTGAGGGCAGTGATGAGCGGGATACGGGCCTCTCAAAGATTCGATGTCATGTCCAAGCGGCTCGGTAGCCGGTTGCGTGAACATGCGCAGGAGACGTTCCCGCCGGATGCCCAGAAGGGTCTCCGTCGCTTCGCAATGCGGGAAGCCGCCGATCTGCTTCGGATCAATCAGAACACCTTCCGCCATCATGTGTCAAATCTCGAAGGCTTTCCGGAAGGCATCCTCGAGGGTGGCAACCGCCGCAGCTTCTCTGCCGAGGACATGGTCGAAGCCCAACGCGTCCTTCTTGAGACTGGTAGGATCAAGCCCGATGAACACCCTCACAGAAGAGCCGGCGAACCCTGCCAGGTCGTGACAATCTTCAACCTGAAGGGCGGGTCCGCAAAAACGTCGACCGTGGCTCATGTTGGTCAGCTACTGGGCCTTCGCGGCTATCGGGTCCTGCTTATCGACCTCGACAGCCAGGCAAGTCTGACAAACCTGTTCGGGGTTACCCCTGAGCTCGATCCGGACATGCCGACCTCCTACGATCTGATCCGATCCGAGGGGCCCCTGCCCGCCTCAGATATCATTCGCAAAACGAACTTCCCGACAGTGGATCTGATCCCGGCCTCCATGGACATCATGGAGTACGAGTTCGAGGTCGCTTTGAGCTTCAGACACGGCGCCACCACCTTCCACAGTCGGATCCGTGAAGCGCTTGAGCCAGTCCTGAGCCGATATGATGTGGTGATCTTCGACACCCCGCCGCAGCTGAACTTCTCGGTGATCTCCGCCCTCTTTGCTTCCACTGGGGTCCTGATCCCGCTCAACGCGTCCATGCTTGATGTGATGTCTCTGGCAAGCTTTCTCGGCATGGCGAGCAACCTGATGGGCGTCGTCGAGGCGCATGCTCCCGAGCACGGCCTGAACTTCGTTCGGGTGCTGATCACCCGGTACGAGAACACCGACGGTCCACAGGTCCAGATCTCTTCTCTGCTTCGGACGGTCCTTGGCGATGCGGTCCTCCCTGCCGAGTTCTTGAAGTCGACGGCGGTAGGTGATGCCGCAAACACCCAGCAGAGCATCTTTGAGGTCGAACCTCGCGACGTGAACCGCAGAACATACGAGCGTGCGATCGAGTCCGTTTCACGCGTAACCGACGAAGTTGAGCGCGAAATCCTCAAGGCATGGGGGCGTAGTCATGGCGCGTAAGGTCTTCGGGGACTCACTCAAGAACGCGATGGGTAAAGCGTCAACGTCGGATGAGGATGCGGATATCGATCTGAAGCGCACGAGCCCGACAGTCGCCCGTGCGCAAGCATCCGTGTTGGAAGAAGATAAACACGCCACGCGCCTGATCGACCCGAGCACTGTGCGAATGTCCGCGGTCATGGATCGCATCGATCCCAGCGATGGCCTCGAGGAGCTCGTCGCGTCGATCCGTGAGCACGGGCAAAAGGTTCCGGTTCTTGTCCGCCGAACCCAAGACGGGGCACTTGAGATCGTCTATGGACGCCGCAGGCTTCTCGCCTGTCGTGAACTTGGTCAGAAAGTGCGCGCCACGGTCATGGAGATGACCGAAGAGGAAGCACTGATCGCCCAAGGCGTTGAAAATAATGCCCGCCAGGACCCCTCGTTTATCGAGAGGGCTCTGTTTGTCGCCGGGATCATTCGAGAACTTGGGAAAACAGACGAAACGCGCAAGAACGCCCAGACCATCGCCTATCGGGCACTCCAGATCGATGAGTCTCTCGTCTCTCGGATGAACCGTATCGCTACCGGCATTCCGATGGAGCTGATCCAGGCCATCGGACCAGCACATGGCGTTGGTCGGCGGGTCTGGGAGAAGCTTTTCAGGCTGTGCGAGAAGGACGTCTCGAGAGCCAGGGAAGTTGCCCGCGAAATCCCCCGAACCTTGCCGGGTCCAGAGCGGCTTGACGCAGCGGTTACGCTGCTCACGACCACCAAGACAACTCCGCCCAAGGCTGAGTCAAGTGAGCGCGTTAAGATCGGCCGCAAGGGCAACCGCATCACCATCGATGTGGACGCTGATCTCGCCCCGCGCGTCGAAGATGCCATCCGAAAACTGATCGGCGAGCTTCTTGACTGCGGTCAAGACGGCCCAGAGTGACGACCCCGTGTCTTGACCGCGGTCAAGATATCAAGAGCAACGAGCAGAAAACGAAAGGAGGACCGGCTAGAAAAGTAAAGACCCCCCGAAAGCGGTGCTTCCGAAGGGCCTCAATCAGTCTCGACACCTGATTGATACCCCCAAAACGAATCGAGTTCAACACCGCTCGCGGTGACCGGGGAAGCTTTTTCTTCCGAAACACCATGAGACATGTCACTCAAACACGAACCGCCTTGGCGGAACAAGCAGCTATTGCCTGCCCTAACCCCTACGAGCTTCTGGGGCCGGTGCGGGTTCTTCGGAAAGACCTGAACCTGACGAGCAACGACGTCACCGTACTGACAGCGCTCATCAGCTTTCTTCCGCGCGATCAGAGCCCAAACTCTGGTGAAACACAGTGCAAACTGACCGTTGTGTTCCCCTCCAACGCCTCCTTATCAGAACGCGCAAACGGCATCGATGAAAGAACGCTTCGCCGCTGCCTGGGGCGCCTTGAGGCTGCGGGGCTGCTTCAGCGAAAGACTTCAGCGAACGGGAAACGCTTCCCTCTCCGCTACGGAGGCATAATTAGGGATGCGTTTGGGATCGACTTGGGTCCGCTAATGCAGAGCCACGACGCTCTTGCAGCCAAAGCATCGAAGGTCACGGAAGAACGTGAACGCCTGCGCTCCCTTAAGGCAGAAGCCCTAGCGCTGCGCGCGTCCCTCCTTCAAGACGAACGGCTCGATGACGCACGGTTGGCTTCACTGGAAACGATCCGAAACCTGCTTCGTCGAGCAACACTGACCGCCGACACAGTTCTGCAAATCATTGCGGGTCTCCGCGAGCTCGGAGCCAACGCCAAGCCGAGCTACGGAGAGTGCCACGATTCAAAGACTCGTGCGGACCGAGAGCAATCGCGAGACCAAACCCTCGGCCATGAGTGCACGAGCGAGGTGTCCGCCAGAAACGGACAAAATGACCGGCAGATAGAGCCTGTAAAAAAAGAACATAAAAAGAAAGACACGCACGTGAAGCAGACCAACGCTTCCCAAAGCGTTGGAGCAGCGACCATGAACCGGGACCCTGCAAAAATGGCGTGGACGGACTTTTCACATGTTGCGGACTTCTTCCCAGATCCGCCACGAACAGGCGAAGCCCTCAACCGCGTTCTCTTCGACATCGGTCGATTGCTTAGAATACGCCAAGAAAAACTGATGCGTGGTCTTCAGAAAGCTGGGGCTGGACGGCTTTTGCTGATCTTGGACTACCTGTTGGGGAAAGGCGAAGCGATCAGGCAGCCCGAGGCATACTTTGAAACGATCCTGCGCGCATAGAGCATGCGGCTTACACGTCTTGACCGCGGTCAAGACCGACGAAGAGAGGGAAAGGTTGGGAGTTTGAGGGGTGACGGGAGATGAGATCGGGAGAGTGGCTTCCGGCGCCCGTCGTGGAGAAGATCTGATGGCGAAAGCAGCCCAGAACATCACCCTGTCCCGGTCGCGGGACATCCCCTTCAACAAGCTCGTGCTGAGCCAGTCCAACGTGCGACGCATCAAGGCGGGTGTTTCGGTCGAGGAACTGGCCGAGGACATCGCCCGTCGCGGGCTTCTGCAGAGCCTGAATGTCCGGCCCATGCTCGATGCCGACGGTGTCGAGACCGGCACGTTCGAGATCCCGGCCGGTGGCCGCCGTTTCCAGGCGCTGTCGCTCTTGGTGAAGCAGAAAAGACTGGCGAAGACCGCACCGATCCCCTGCATCGTTCGGGATGCCGCGTCCGAGATTCTGGCCGAGGATGACTCGCTGGCAGAGAACATGCAGCGTGTGGCTTTGCATCCGCTGGACCAGTTCCGCGCCTTTGTGGCTTTGCGGGAGAAGGGTCAGGGCGAGGAATCGATCGCGGCGGCCTTCTTCGTGACGCCGCAGATCGTGAAGCAGCGCCTGAAGCTCGCATCCGTGGCTCCTGCCCTGCTTGAAGTCTATGCCGAGGATGGCATGACGCTGGAACAGCTGATGGCCTTCATGGATGTGGTCGGCCTGCCTGCTTCTGAGCTACCCGCCAGGAGCGCGATTGATCGTTTTCGTTCGAGCTCCGATATTGTCTTCAGCAAAAAAAGGAATGCCCGACTTGCTCTACAAAGATTTGATCGCAACCTACGGCTCGTCCCTCAGTGGCCGGTCTTCCTTGGAGGACGACATGGTCTGGCATCTGGTCCCATCGGATGAGCTGACCAGATTTCGGCGCTATGCGCTCGAAGCCCTCCAGCAGGCCAAAGTTTACCTGCTTGATCATAATGCTGCGAATTACGCCGACACCTTGCATGACGCCCTGCAAGAGCGGGCGCAGGCCGTTGGATCTCAGGCCATGTCCTACCTGGGCGAGATACAATTTCCTGCAAAGGTCACCTGGGTGGAGTTCGACTATAGAGAACTCGCTGTCGCACGCTTCGAGCGGGGCGCACCCTCGACCGCCCACGATGATCGGCCCATCGGGTCTGGCGTGCACGGTTTCCTGATTGATGATCGAGAGGTCGACCATCTGAGGATTACCATGTTCGCGCGGCCCGACGGCGTAAGGGCGATGGACCCGATGAGCTTCATGCGGCTCAATCGAACGGGTCAAGGATTGCTGGACTATGAAGACGTCAAGTTCGAGTTCAACCCGTCCATGATGCGCTACCGGGCCATCTGCGGTGACTCCGAAGAGGCGATCGAGGCCCGGCGGACAATTCACTTGATCAACACCGGGAGTGAACTTTTCATCCCCTGTGCGCTATTCGCGATGCTGGTCTCGCCAGATCTGGGAGGGATCATCCCCAGTGAGAGCGACACTTTCACGGCGAAAGAGACCAAGACCGCACGCAAGTTTGGCAAGTCGTGGATCCTTGGCGCCCAGAAATCTCATCTGACCATCCGTATCGGCCCGCAGGCCGCTGCGCACATGGCGGAAAGAACCGCTCGCCTCGAATTCGAGAGGCAGACGCTTGAGGCGCGGAACGGCCCTGTTCGTCATTGGGTGTCCGAGCATGAGCGGCACTACCGAAGCGGCAAAGTCGTTCTGGTCAAAGGGCATCACCGGGGCCAAGCACCTGACCCCAATCTGCCGACACGGGTGATGGGGCCAAAACGCGAGGAATTCGAGTTTGACCTCTCCGAGGTCGTACCATCAAGAACCGACTGATCGGGTCGTCGGCAACTTCATACGGCTAGATCGTCTTTCGACTTCCCAGCAGCCAGCGCCTCCACGAACCACTGCGGTTTGCGCCCGCGGCCCGACCAGGTGAGCGCCGGGTTCTCAGGGTGCCGGTACTTCGCCGCTGCCGGTGCACGGGAGGATTTCGTCTCGGTGCCGACAAGTTCGGTGAGGGAGTAGCCCAGTTCCCGGGCGAGAGCTTCCACCTTGGCGCGGGCTTCCGCCTTCTGCCGATCCTCGAATGTGGAAATCGCCTTGGCGACGTCCTTCTGCATTTTCTTCAGCTCGCCGAGCGACAGTGCCTCGAGATCGTAATCAGCCATTGATGCGGTCCGTGTCCTGAATATCCCGGTATCAATAGCCCGTCGATGCAGGGCGCCGCAACTCCCGGAAGGCAAGGGCAGGGGTGGCAACGGATGGTCATCGCCGTCGTTGCCGCCAAGGAGGTGCTGGACTGGGGGTCAGGCTGTCCCGATGAGCAGTGTGACAGGGTCTGGCATGGGCTCCCCGCGCCTCTCTGTCTTCTGGGCCATCCCTTCGACTGACAATCCCCTAATCCCGTTCGGGCTCCTGCGCGCAACCCCGCGTCAGACCGGGCCGTGTTGCCCCTTTGGGGCTGCCCGCTCCACCCCAGTCCTCTGGGGGTTTCCGGCGTCCGTTCCGTCCACCGTGCACGCGTCACCCGACGGGCTTTGTCCGGGTCTTGTCGAAGGGACGGTCCCGAAGACAGGATACACAGGAGCTTATCATGCAGAACATCGTCATCCTCGCCGGCAACATCGGTCAACCCCGAACGGTTGCACCTGGTGCTGCCGAAAGCGCATGAAACGGTCGCGCCCACGCATTGGGCCTTCGGCCAGCTTGCCAGCATCGTCGGCGCGCCTGCCTCCTACCTGCGGCAGCTGCCCGCGCCGCTGGCGGGGATCAACCTGCAATACGGTCTGACCAACCACCGCGCCGAGCAGGTGAAGACCTTCGAGACGGAAGATGGCCGCACCGAACTGCGCGCGGTGACCGGCCCAGACTATGGCCGCATCCATGACCACGAGTTGGTCGAGGCGGTGCAGCGCATCGCGGGCAATGGCACCGGCGACACGCGCTGGAAGGTGCCGGGCGTGCTCGACTGGTCGACCGGGGTCTACAACCCCGATGTCGAGATTAGCCGCGACACGACCACGCTCTATGCCTCGGATCGCGATGTCTTCCTGTTCCTGGTCGACGACCACAACCCGATCGAGGCGGGCCGTCTGCCCGATGGCTCCCCCGATCTCTATTTCCGGGGCTTCTACTGCTGGAACTCGGAGGTGGGCGCCAAGACCCTTGGCATGGCAAGCTTCTACCTGCGAGCCGTGTGCCAGAACCGCAACCTCTGGGGGGTCGAGGATTTTCAGGAGATCACGATCCGTCATTCCAAGTACGCCGCATCGCGCTTCGCCCATGAGGCGGCCCCGGCGCTGACGCGGTTTGCCAATTCCTCGCCGCAGGGGTTCGTAAACGGCATCAAGGCGGCGCGGCAGCAGATCGTCGCGCGTACGGACGAGGACAGGGATGACTTCCTGCGCAAACGCGGCTTCTCGAAAGCCGAATCCGGCAAGATCATCGAGAAGGTGCTGATGGAGGAGGGCCGCCCGCCCGAGAGCATCTTCGATTTCGTGCAGGGCATCACGCGGCTTGCGCGCGACAAGACCCAGCAGGATGCCCGCCTCGACATGGAAGGGCGCGCCAAGAAGCTCCTCGACCGGGTCGGCTGACGCTGGGCCCGACAACGCGACCGCCCTCGCGCGCGGCGGTCGCACTTTCCCCTTCCACATGCACGCCACTGGCCCCGCCCCGAGAGGGCGTGGGGCTTGGGCCTGCGCAATTCAGCGAGAACGCCCATGACCCCCCAGGAAGAAACCATCGTCCTCGAGGCCCGCGACATCCTCGGCCGCTACCTCAGCCAGAACCCGGTCATCGGTAGTTGGCAGGCGCTGATGGATTATTGCGCGCTGACCGTCCGCGGCCCCATCGAGCGGTTCCACGTGCTCTACCTCGACCGCAAGAACCGCGTCATCTCCGATGAGCTTCTCTCGACCGGCACGGTTGACCATGTCCCGGTCTATCCGCGCGAGGTGATCAAGCGGGCGCTGATGCTGAACGCCAGCGCCCTGATCCTGATCCACAACCACCCGTCGGGCGATCCGACGCCGTCGGAGGCCGATCTCAGCATGACCAAGGAGATCCAGAAGGGGTGCAGGTATCTCGGTTTGACGCTGCATGACCACATCATCGTGGGTGCCGGGACCGAGCTGAGCTTGCGGGCCCTCGGCAAGCTCTGACGCTGCGGGCAGATCCATCACCGTCGCCCCTTCGAGGAAGAGGGCGGCAGTTTGGTCTTTGACGGATGAGGCGGGGAGAGCGGCTTCCTGCGCCGTCGGAGATCTTTCCATGTTCGACCTGCCATTGCCCATCCACCCGACCGCCTACGCGCGGGGCGTCCCACCGCATTTTCCCTCGGGCGACACCGATCCCAGTCATCCCTTCGCCTTGACCCTGTCGCGCCGCGCGCCGGCCGACCTCATGTCGGGCCGGGCCACTCCCCTGATCCTCGCCCGTTTCGCAACACTGGCGGACGCCATGCAGGACGCGATCGACCATGCCGAGGGGATCGTCCCGGATGCTCCGCCCCAGCTTCTGGCCATCCTCGACCGTGACGCGCGCCTTGTGCTGGCCGGGGCCGCCAGTGACCACGCCGTCGCCTGGTGCCACCCGGTGACGAGCGCGGCTGAGGCACGTGGCGTCGTGACCGAGGCGAGCCAGCTGCGAGCGCAGGCGGTTCGTGCAGCCGATTGGCGCGAGACCGATCTGGCGGAGCGGCTGCGCCACCGCGCCGATCTTCTGGATGCGCGGCTCGTCGATCCGCTCTGGCGCGCCTTCGCCGCCCGGGCGCTGCAGGTCGCGGCATGACGCCTGAAAGACAGAGGAGGTCACCTGAGATGACCGATCCAGCCTATCAGCGCCTCGGCATGCCGGCGACGGCTTCGCCCTATGCCGTCCTGCGCGCGGCGGTCCGGGCGCTTCACCCCGACACGCGCGCCGTTCGCGGCTTCCGGACGGCGCGGAAGCGCTTCTATCGGCAAATGCTTTGCGCCCATGCCGCGCGACAGGCGGCGGGCGATCCGCCCTCCGGCTGATCGCTTCCAACCACCCCTTCATTCCAACTCAGCGCCCGGCCTCTCGGCCGGGTCTTCCCCGTTTAGGAGGTCCCCATGGCGGACTACTTCACCCGTTTTTCGTGCCTGCTCGATGTCGGCACCCCCGACAAGGCCGCCCGCGCGCTCGCGCTGTTCCAGAGCTTGCGCTCCGCGGATCAGGACGCCGACGGCCCTGAGGTCGCGGGCTTTGATCTCGCGCGCCAGGACGCGCCCGAGGGCAGCACCCTCTGGATCCATGATGATGACCACGGCGATGTTGAAGCTGTCATCCGCTTCGTGCTGCGCCTCGCAGCAGAGCTCAACCTCACTGGTCTCTGGGGGTTCGAGTACGCCCTGACCTGCTCCCGGCCGCGCCTCGACGCCTTTGGCGGTGGCGCGCATGTCATCGACCTCGGCGCACGCAAATCCGTCGGCTGGACCAGCAGCCAGGAATGGCTGGCCGCCGCGCTGAACGGGGAGGACGTCGATGCCTGAGGTCATCTGCACCACCGTCTACCAGTTCCCCGAACTCTCGGATGCGGCCAAGGAAAAGGCGCGCAGCTGGTATCGCGAGCTCGGCCCCCACGACGATTGGTGGGACGCGGTCTATGAGGATTTCGAGCGGGTCTGCGAAATCCTCGGCGTCCGGCTCAAAACCACGCCCGTGCGGCTGATGGGCGTCGGGACGCGGGCCAAGCGCTGTATCTGGTTCTCCGGGTTCTGGAGCCAGGGCGACGGGGCCTGTTATGCCGAGCGACGGATTATGCGGAGCGGTCAGGTCATCACGCTGTAAACGCGAGGGATTTTCGACAATCCGCTCCGCATAATTCCGGACGGGTTCAGGTTAGCGTGTTTTTCCTTCCAGTCATCAGCATCGCAATCAACGCATCCGGAGCCTTGAACTTTCCGCGACGCAGCTCGGGCGGGATGACCGCCTCTACAGCCTCGAGTTTTTGGGCTGCATCAACGCGCAGATAGGTCTCGGTCGTTCGGATGTCCGCGTGCCCCAGCCAAAGCGCGACCTTTCGAATGTCGCGGGTCGCTTCCAGCATGATCACGGCGCAACTATGCCTGAGTTGGTGGGGCGACACTGATCGCCCCACCAATGATGGACAGTGCTGAGAAGCTTTCACGACGTGTTTGTCGAGCACATACTCGAACCCGGATCGCGTCATCGCTCTCCCTTCGGCATTGACGAAGATCTCCGGTGCAGGCGTAAGCCCCCGCACGGCAAGCCAAGCCCGCAGGTCTGAGGCTGTCTGCTTCCAAAGTGGAAAGTGCCGATGCTTTCGCCCTTTTCCTCGAACCAGCAGGCTTGGAGCCTGGCCTAGAACCAGATCGGTCAAGGCAGCCCCTACGAGTTCCGATACGCGCAGCCCACCCGCAAAACAAAGGTGCATCATGGCGCGATCCCTGGCACCCAAGCGCGTCGTGACATCGGGAGCATTCAGAACGGCCTGCACCTCGTCCTTGGACAGGTGCTGGACCAGCTTGTTCTCGCAACGTTTTGTCGGGATCGCCCGGATTTGCGCGACTTGAGCCAGGAGGGCTGGATACTGGTATTCAACGAACCGCATGAACGACTTGATGGCAGCGAGCCGTGCATTTCGCGAAGTGGCGCCATTTCCTCGATCAGTCTCGAGATGATCCAGAAAGGCCAGGATCAATGGTGCGTCCAGCTGCTCGATACTGAGCTGCGACGGGCTGGATCCGACACGCCTCGCCGCGAACTGGAACAGCAGTTTGAAGGCATGCGCATAGGTTTCGCTGCTGAGGGTGCTGAACCCGCGCTGCCGAGGCAGGTAATCCTGCATGAACTGCGCAATGATCGGCGCAAGGGCTGTCATGAGCCGCCCTCCGTCAAAAGTTCCTCGGCTGCGGCAGAGATTTCGGCCAGCAGCTCGGGCGTCCGATGCAGATACCAGTACGTGTATCGGAGGTTGGAATGCCCCATGTACGTCATCAGCGCGACAGCATTGCGCGCGATCGCTTCGCGCCCGGCCCCAGATTTTTCCAGCACCCGTGTCGCGAAGGTGTGGCGCAGATCGTGGATCCGAGGGCGCCTAGACCGACCGGGCGCAATCGCCGCGATGGCAAGGATTTCGTGGAACGCCCTTTGCGGGACAGAGTAATAGATTTTCCTCTTTCCTTCGGAAAGGAAGAGGTGATCGTCGCTGGCCGCGACGGCCAGCCTCAGCTCCATGTACCGGTCGAGAATGGGAGGCACGCTTGGGTGTAGCGGTACCATCCGGCTCTTGCCGAACTTGGTCTTTCGGATATGCAAGATGCCATCCGGCAGAACATCACTCAGGGTCAGGTTCAAGGCCTCCGATATCCGTAGTCCGGTCGAGGCGATCAGGCCAAACAGGACGGCATAGATTTCGCGCCGCACTGGAGAGCTTTCGTTCAGCTGCCTGACCCGAGATGCAACGATGAGCCTCGCCAATTCATCATCCGTGAAGATGTAAGGAATGAACTTGGTTCGATGCGCCTTGAAGATGCCTCCCGGCGGAATCTCATGTGCAGCGTCTTCTGCGTGCAGAAAGGTTGCCAAACGGATGACATCCGTGATGCGGCGATACCGAGTGTCTGGCGTCGACGCACCTTCTGCCCAGGCCACCGCTGTTGCCGTCCTGACGTGTCGCTCACCTCTGGCTTCGACGAACTGGCCGAACGAAGCCAAGTTCTTGGCCGTCTCCTTGAGCTTGAAGCCAAGCGACCTTCGCAGTGCGATGTAGCGATTGATTTCCTCGATCAGCATGCGGCCTCCCCCGCCCAAGGTTGAGCGATTTCGCGGAGCAGAGCGAAGTCAACCTTCGCATATTGCATGGTGGTGGACAGCGAGCGGTGCCGGAGGACCGCTCCGACCCCTGCAAGATTGACCCCATGCCGAAGCATCGCTGTCGCCGCCGAATGACGAAGCAGATGGGAACCGCGTCGACCACTCTGGATGCCCGCCCGGTCAAGAGCCGCCTGAACCAGGCAGTTCACAGCAAACCTCGACATCGGCCGCATCGGATTTTGCGCAGTGACGAACACGCGCGGCGTGGTTAATGTCGGTCGCCCCCGGTCCAGATAGGCCAGCAGCGCTTCGCCGACTTCTTGAGGAAGAGGCAGCCATTCTTCACGACGTGACTTGCCACCCCTGATGGCAATGCGACCATTCCGCCAGTCGATGTGATCGAACTCAAGGTTTGCGACTTCGCTTGCGCGCAAGCCGAGTCGGACAAGAAACAGAATGACCGCGCGATCGCGCAGGCGGGCCTCGCCGCTGCAAGCAGCCACGATCCTCGTGATGTCAGCGTCGTTGAGGAAGTCTGGTACTGGTGCCAATTGCCAGCCCGCAAAATTCGGGATGGCCTGATCACGGCCGGCCGGGCAACGTCCAGTTGCGATCAGGAAGCGCAGGAATGCGCGAGTGGCGGTCACCGTCATCCTTGCATGAGCAACGCCGTGCATGCCCGCGCGTCCCAGCACAAACTCCCTGATGGCATGGGCGCTATAAGCCTCAGGCGCGTCGCCAAGGACGAGGAACATGTGAACAAGGATGTTCTGATAGGTGTCGAGGCTGCTGTCCAACACCCCACGATTTCGGAGCATCCAATCCCGGAACTCGCCGAGGATCGGCCACTGTTCACTTGGGGAAGGCGGCTTCGGCAGTGGATCGACGA
>NZ_JAAIKE010000020.1 GCF_010915705.1 Pseudotabrizicola algicola | reverse complement strand
TCTGCCCCTCCTCGTATCCGCCAGTGGTGTAAGAGCTGAACCCTTTCAGGTGAACCCCGTAGCTGATCCAGGTCTCTCCGGTAAGCAGCAGGCGCTTGGACATCGGTCGTCTTCCTTATCTGTGGTCGCGCATTCAGCAATGGCGGGGCAGGGCGCCACAGCGCAGCGCATGGGCCGCAAAGGCATACCCTTGCGGCGCGCGCAACGCTGTGGGGTGGCGCTGCATCCACCAAATCTCAAATCGATTTGACACGATCAGCCAGGCTTTGTCTACCGGCATCATGACCCTTCGGCGGCAGGTGCGGCAAAATCGCCGAGTTCGCGCCGGAAATGCGGGAAATTCAGTCATATAGACCGTGCGGCGGGCACCAGTTCGCGTCAAGCTGGTGTGGATTTGTGGCCGGCTCCCCGAGACAAGGGGCCATAGAATCCTAAATTAATCTATTGAAATCATAGAGTTGACTTAGTATCCGGCTGGGCGTCGCTTGATTCGCATCGGTTTTAGCCAAATTCACTCCACCGAGGCATCTGCCGAGCCTATTTTTGCCTAAATTTTAGGCAAAAAATCGAAAACTCCGTAATCAAGCGTCCCGAAAGCCCCTTTCCCTTGAGCGGGTGACATTTTTCCTCGACACAAAAAGTAAAATCGATTGCACTAAGGGTGCCAGACCATCAACAGGGTAAATCACCATGCGACATCTTTCGCCCACACGGCGCACGCTTATGGCCAGCGCGCTTTTGGCGGCCTTCCTGCTGCCCGGCTATGCCATGGCGCAGGACGCCGTCACTTTGCGTTTTGCCACGACCGAAGACCCCACGCGGATGCAGCCCGTGATCGACGCCTTCATGGCAAACAACCCCGGCGTGACGATCATCCACGAATCCATCCCGTTCGACGATTTCAACAACGTTCTTCAGGCCCGCATCGGGCAGGGCGATTCCACGCCGGACGTGTTCACGGCGGACATGCCAGCAGTGTCGGCACTGGTGCAGCGCGGCTTTCTGGCTGACCTGACCGACAAGGTCGGGGACATTTCGGACATGCACCTGCCCGCCAGCATGGAAGCAGTCACGGTAGATGGCCGCATCTGGGCGCTGCCCGTGTCCACGTCCAGCATGTTGATGTATTACAACGTTGATCTCCTGGAGGCGGCGGGCATTGCGCTGCCGGGCCGTACTCCTGCAGACCGTCTGACCTGGGAACAGGTGGTGGAACTGGGCCGTCAGGCGCAGGCTGCCGGGGCGACCTGGGGGCTCCTGTGGGATCAGGTCAGCCGCATCTACCAGCAGCAGACGCTGGTTGAATCGCTGGGCGGTGGCAATGGCGTGTCGCCCGATGACCAGCTGAAACTGGACATCACCAATGACGCCTGGGTGCGCGCGTTCGAATTCTATGCAGATGCGTTCGAAAGCGGCCTGTCGCCGCGCGGTGTGCCTGGCCCCGGCCAGACGGCGGAATTGTTCGCCTCGGGCGAAGTTGCGTTCTTTGCGGGTGGCCCCTGGTGGGTGACGCGGCTGTTTGCAGCGCGCGAAGGGCTGAATTTCTCGTTCACGCCGTATCCCTATTTCGAAGGCGGCGATGTCGTCACGCCGACCGGGTCCTGGGCCTGGGGCGTGAACCCCAACACCGAACATATGGATATCGCGCTGGATTTCGTGCGGTTCGCGTCGCTGACCGAAGAAGGCGCGCTGGCCGCCGCATCCTTGCAGCCTATCCCGCCCGCCAACGTGCAGGCGCTGCAAACTTATATCAACCAGGATCTTTTCCAGACCGAAAACCTGAAAGGGGTGGGCGATCTGATCGAATATGAACTGGGCAACACTGCGCGCATCCGTGCCCGCACAGTGGGCTGGATCCAGTTCGAGCAGATCATCAACCGCACAATCGAAGACATCCGCAACGGGGCTGACGTGCGCAGCGCCCTGAACGGTGCCGCAGCCGAGATCGAAGCTGCCTGGTCGCGCCTGCGTTGATCGCCACTTGCGCGCGCGGCAAAAGGCTGCGCGCGCCCATTCAGAGATCCGTCAGGGCGTGGTGCGGGGCCAATCCCCAGCGCGCCACGCCCTGATCCACAGACCCGCAGGAAAGACAGATCATGGTCTCCATGTCCCGTGCAGCACGGCAACGCGCCCCCCTTGGCCGACGCACCCTGATGCTGATCACTCTTGCGGGGTTTCTGGGGCCTGCGCTGCTGACGCTGTTTGCCTTTCGTATCCTGCCCACAGTGCTGGCAGGCTATCAAAGCTTGCAAACGCGCGGCGGCATCGGCTTTGCCAACTACGTCGATCTGTGGACAAGCCCGACCTTTCTGAATTCCATCAAGGTGACGCTGATCTACAATCTGGTGCTCAACCCGCTGCAGATCGTGATTGCGATTGCGCTGGCCTTGCTGCTGAACCAGTCGGTGCCGGGGCGCACCTTGGGGCGCATTGCAGTGTTTCTGCCCGTCGCCGCGCCGCTGGCGGTGGCGTCGCTGGTCTGGGGCATTGCGATGCGGCCCAGCGATGGAGCCCTGAATGCCATTCTGGGCGCGCTGGGGATCGGCGCGCAGCCATGGCTGACATCGGCCGATCAGGCGCTGATGTCGATCATGATCATCGTGACTTGGGCGGGTGTCGGATACTGGACCGTGTTTCTGATCGCGGGCCTGCGCGAAATTCCCGATGAATTGTATGAAGCGGCGACCATCGACGGGGCGGGGTGGTGGAAATGCCTGTTCTTCGTGACGCTGCCCATGCTCAAACGGACGATCCTGTTCGTGCTGGTCGCCAATACCGTCGGCAATTTCCTTGTCTTCGCGCCCGTGCAGATCCTGACACGCGGCGGGCCGCAAGGCAGCACCAACCTGTTCATCCACGAAATATACCAGCTGGGCTTTTCCTTTGCCGACATGCCGGCCGCATCGGCGGGGGTCGTGCTGCTGCTGGTCTGCATGCTGCTCTTCGTGGCAGCCCAGTTCCGCCTGCTTCGGAGTGAATGATATGGCCACGATCTGCAATCAGGCCCGTCCGGCCACCCGGCGCTACATTCTGGCGCCCCTGACCCTGCTGGTGGCGCTGATCTTCGCGCTACCCGTGCTGTGGATGCTGGCCGGGTCCCTGCGCGCCCCGAACGAGATTTTAAGCACCCTGTCACCGCTGGGCTGGCGGGCGCTGGTGCCATCGGAAATCCGGCTGGATGCTTATATGAACCTGTGGCATTCAGGGTTTCTGATGGCGGTGCTGAATTCCCTGATCGTGGCGCTGGGAACTGTGGCGATCGGACTGGTGATCTGCGCATTGGCCGCCTTCGCGCTGTCGGCCATTCCGTTTCCGGGGCAGACGGCGATCTTCGGGATCATCGTCCTTAGCTTCATGATCCCGTTCGACGCTGTGGCCATCCCGCTGTTCCGGGTGTTCCGCGCTGTTGACCTGCACAACACGTTCCTTGCGTTGATCCTGCCGGGCATCGGTAATGGGCTGGCGATCTTTCTGCTGCGGCAGTTCTTTCTGGGCATTCCCAAGCAACTGGTCGAAGCCGCGCGCATCGATGGCGCTTCGCTGTTCAAGATCTTCTGGTATGTCTATCTGCCCCTGTCGCGGCCTGCGCTGATATCGGCGGGGATCATCCTGTTCATGTTCCAGTGGCAGGCGTATCTTTGGCCGCTGATCATCATCTCGGACCCGTCGCTGCGGGTGGGGCCCGTGGCCCTGGCGCAATTCTCCAATCAGTTCGACTTTGACCTGAGCCAGCTTTTTGCGGGCGCCATGGTGCTGTCGGTCATCCCCGCGCTGCTGCTTCTGCGCTTTCAACGCTATTTCGTGGGCTCTTTGGCCACATCGGGGATCAAATGAGCCGCCCTGTCATGGTGCAGACCGTCACTGGCCCCGTGCCCGTGTCAGAGCTTGGGCCGACTGTCACGCACGAGCATGTGTTTCTGGATTCACGCGATGGCTTCAGCGCGCGCCCCGACGCCATCGACCCGGACATGCCTGTCACTCCGCAGACGCGCGCCGATGTGGACCGCTACCCGCTGTCGGTGCGCGACAACTTGCTGCTCGATGATCTGGACATGGCCGTGCAGGAATTGCGCACGGCCCGCGATGCTGGGCTGTGCACGCTGGTCGAAGCCACATCGCTTTATACAGGGCGCCAGCCCGCGCGCCTGTTTGCGGCCGCCCGCGCCAGCGAGATGCAAATCGTCATGGGGTCGGGCCTGTATATGGAACGCGCCATCCCGCCGAAGATGCGTGACTGGTCCGAAGCGGCGCTGATGCAGCTTATCGAAGATGACCTGCTGCAGGGCGAAGATACGGTCCATGGCCGCATCCGCCCCGGTGTGATCGGTGAAGTGGGCGTTTCTGCCCGGCCCACTGCGCTTGAACGCCGGTCGCTGCGCGCCAGCGCGCGCGTGGCCCATGCGCATGGCGTGCCGCTTTCGGTGCATCTGCCCGCCTGGGACCAAGTCGGGCACGAGGTTCTGGACGAGGTTCTGGCAGCCACCGGCGATATACGCGGCGTCCTGCTGGGCCATCTGAACCCGATGGCCCATGATCTGGACTACATGCTGTCGCTGGCCGGGAGGGGGGCATGGCTGGGGCTGGACATGATGGGCAACGCGCTGGATTACGGGCAGGGCCGCAGAAGCCCCGATGACGCAACCAATATCGCCAACCTGTCCACGCTTCTGTCCGCAGGTCTGGGGCCGCATCTGCTATTGTCTTCCGATGTCGGCCAGAAAAACATGCTGCGCAGCAATGGCGGGCAGGGCTACGGGCATGTTCTGGACCGGATTCTGCCGGCTTTGGCCAGGACAGGCTTGCCTGCACAGACCGGATCTGACCTGGTCACGCTGAACCCGTGCAACTGGTTTCTGGACGCGGCGGGTGCACGGGGGTTAGGATGATCAAGCGCAGGCACAGGGCGGGCGGATAGGCATGCGGCTGCTGCTGGTCAATCCCAACACATCATCGTCCGTCACTGACCTGATCACGGCCGAAGCACGGCGCGCCGCGCGTTCCGACACGATCCTGCATAGCATGACCGCGCCTATCGGTGTGCCCTATATCGAAACCGATGCAGAAGCGGCCATCGGTGCATATGCGGTGCTGGACCTGATCGCGCAGCACGAAGCCGATCATGATGCAGCTGTTGTCGCGGCCTTCGGCGATCCGGGGCTGGTCGCGGCCAAGCAGGCCTTCGGCATTCCGGTCGTGGGCCTTTCAGAAGCGGCCTTTGTGATGGCGGCGGCACAGGGCGACAGTTTCGGGATTGTGGCCATCGCCAGCCGCATGCAGGCCTGGTATCGCCGCGCCATTGACCAAAACCAGATGGGCGCGCGCTTTCGCGGCTTCCGCTTCCTGTCCCCACCGCTGGCTGAAATCGCGACCGTGCAGCAGGACCGCGCTGACGATCTGATCTCTTTGGGCGCGTCGCTGGTGGCTGATACCGGGGCCGGGACTGTCATCTACGCCGGGGCGCCGCTGGCAGGCTTTGTGCGCGCCAATGCCCACAGGCTGGATTTTCCCGCCATCGACGGCACCGCCGCTGCCGTCCATCTGGCCGAGGCATTGGGCAACATGGCCCGACAGGGCGGCAGCGTGCTGCGCCCCGACAGGGCGAGGGCGAAAGCGGTCACGGGCCTGTCGCCTGCCTTGGCGCGAGCGCTGGGCGGGGACGGGCAGGTCTAGGACAAACAGGGGAATTCATATGCACGATCTGGTCATTCGCGGCGCAAAGGTCGTCACCGGCACGGATGTGGCGGTCATGGATATCGGCATCACCGACGGGCGCATCGCGACGCTGGGCACGGGGTTGGACGGGGCCGACATCGTGGCAGCGGACGGGTTGATCGCCATGCCGGGGGGCGTGGACAGCCATGTTCATATCTCTCAACCCTCTGGTCCGGGGATCGAGATGGCGGACGATTTCGCCTCGGCCTCGGCCGCAGCTGCCTGCGGGGGCAATACCACGATCCTTCCCTTCTGCCTGCCCGAAGACGGCGTGGGCCTGCGCGATGCAGTGGCGCACTATCTGGCCAAGGCCGATGGCCGCTGCCATGTCGATTTCGGTGTCCACCTGATCGTGCACCGCACCGACCCCACCACGCTGGGTCAGGACCTGCCCGCGCTTCTGGAAGCGGGCTTTACCAGCTTCAAGGTTTTCATGACCTATCAAGGCCTTGCCCTGTCCGACCGCCAGATCCTGGAGGTGATGTCCGTGGCCAGCCAGCACAAGGCCATGGTCATGGTCCATGCCGAAAACGAAGACGCCATAGAATTCCTGCGCGACGAGGCCGAGCGTCATGGCCGCACATCCCCTCTCCACCACGCGACCACCCGCCCCGTCCCGGTCGAGCGTGAAGCCGTACACCGCGCCATCACGCTTGCCGAAATAGCCGGCGTGCCGCTGACCATCGTGCATGTGTCAAACGGCGCCGCGCTGGACGAAATCCGCCGTGCCCGCGAACGCGGCGCCCGCGTCTTTGCCGAAACCTGCCCGCAATACCTGACGCTGACCGCCGATGATCTGGACCGTTCGGGCTTCGAAGGGGCGAAATACGTCTGCTCGCCCCCGCCGCGCGATGCGGCCGAACAGGCGGCCTGCTGGGCTGGCATCGAACGGGGGGATTTCGACCTGTATTCGTCGGACCATTGCCCCTTCCGCTTCGTAGACCGGGCAGGCAAGGACGCGCCCGGAGCCCGCGCGTCGTTTCGGAACATTCCCAATGGCATACCCGGCATCGAAACACGCCTGCCGATCCTGTTTTCCGAAGGGGTGGTGAAGGGGCGCATCTCGCTCCAGCGGTTTGCACAACTGACCGCGACCAATCACGCGCGGCTCTACGGGCTAGCTGCGACCAAGGGCAGCATTCGCGTTGGGGCGGATGCCGATATCGTGCTGTGGGATCCGACCCTGCGCCGCCCCATCCGGCAGGCCGACCTGCACCACGGTGCCGACTACACCCCCTGGGAGGGCTTTGACGTAACAGGCTGGCCCGTCGCCACATTCCTGCGCGGCTGCGCGATCATGCGCGACGGCGAACTGACAGGCCGGAAACCGGGCGGTCGGCATCTGTCACGCGCATTGCCGGACACGCTGTTATGAATCCTACACCCTTCGTCGTGCCCACTGATGTGGTGGACGCCCATACCGCCGACAACAGATCTGATCAAGATTCAAGTTAACCTTGGTCTTGGCATGCGAAATCCTTTTCCGGGGCTATCGACGCGGGGTTTGGGATTTCACCTTGGGCAATCGGCAAATCAATCTGCGGAGCGTGGAATGCTGCCGGTTTCGAGGACACGTCACATGGGTTGCGCGAGCCGTCGCGGAACGCGGTTGGGCCGACAAGATGCTCGTCACCAGTAGCAGCCACCTCAAGGTGCGCGAGTTAAAGACCACCTTAGGTCTTGACAGCTTCCCCGCCGAAGTGGGTCGCACAACCGCCAGCATTCCACTTCAAGGAGGCGTGCCGCCTCTGGACGCGTGGCCAAGCCGCGGACTGGCCCGGTTCTGGTCAATGACGACTGACCGCGCATATGCGCTCGTCGCTGCATTGGGGGTTCCGCACTCTTGGCCCTCGCCGACGCTTTCATCATCTAGGTCAGCCCCGATTGGCAACTCATCGATATCGCGACTGGCAGGCAGGCGCTGCGGGCGTTCAACAGCTCGACGCTGCCCCGAGATCGCTCGGCTGACGGGTGTGTCGCGCAATACCGTGACCAAGCATGTGGCGGCAAATACGATCGAGCCAAAGTTCTCGACGTCGGAGCGGCACAGCAAGATTGATCTCTATGCCGATAAGTTGGCTGAAGACTCAGGTCGGGAAGTCGCGCGAGGAAGCAGCGGAATTTCAGTCCACCCTGTCAGAACTGGTCGACGCGTCGCAGGCAACGGCCGGGGAAGTCGACCAACCGAGAGCTGAAACACACCAAGAGCCGAACCCTTGAAGAGGTCTAAGCCGGAGCCTTTCCGAATTGGGGGTTCGGTCGGCAACGCCGGACGATCGGGAACAATCGGGACACTCCTCCAGTTGAACTGGCTCACCCCATCAGGAGGACATCATGTTCTACACTGACAACCGACTGCAGTTTCCCGTCCGCGTAGAACAGCCTGACCCGCTGTTTGCCCGCGCCCTTCAGCAAGCTATTGGCGGTGTCGAGGGCGAAATCCGCGTCGCCATGCAATACTTCTTTCAGGCTTGTGGCGCTCGTGGGGACCCGAAGTTCCGCGATCTGCTGATGAATACCGCAGCCGAGGAGTTGGGTCACATCGAAATGCTGGCGACGGCGGTGGCGATGAACTTCGAAGGCGCGCCGCTGAGCCTGCAGGAAGAGGCTGCCGCCGACCCTGTGGCCGGTGCCGTATTGGGTGGCATCAATCTGAAAAATCTGCTTTCGGCCGGGTTGTCGGCGATGCCCGTGGATTCCGACGGCGTGCCGTTCAACATGTCGCATATCTATGCCAGCGGAAACATTGCCGCCGACATGGGGGCCAATGTGACGGCGGAATCGACCGGGCGCATTCTGGCGGTGCGGCTTTACAACATGACCGCCGATCCGGGCATGAAGGAAATGCTGGCGTATCTGATTGCGCGCGACACCATGCACCAGAACCAGTTTCTGGCCGCTCTGGAGGAACTTGGCGGGAACGAGAACATCTTTCCGATCCCCAACAGCTTCCCGCAGGCAGAGGAAAACACCGATTTCAACTATGCCTTCCTCGGGTTCCAGAACGACGGGTCCGAGCCGCCGCAGGGCCGATGGTCGTCTGGTCCGTCGATCGACGGCAACGATGCCTTCACCTCCCGGCCGATGGAGCCGCTGGGCGAGGTGCCGAACCTTGGCCGGGCGCGTCCGAATTCTGGCGCCCAGGCCGAACAAGAGTAGGTGCGCTATGGACCGACGTTACTTCTTGGCGGGGGCCGCCGCGCTGCCGGGTACGGCGCTGGCCCGCCCCTCGGCAGCCCCCGACGACGCGGGCCTGATCGAGCTTCTTAGTGTCCGCCTCGTCAACCGGGACCACTTTGCCGGGCGTGTGCATGTGGCAGAAGGCGCGCGCGTCGTTCTGCGCCGCGATCCGGCATGGACCTATGACCCCGCCGCCATCTCAGTGTCTACCGAGAACGGCGACGGCCTCGGCTATCTGCCACCGGCCAGCACCCGCGCGCTTGCGGCCCTGATGGATGCGGGTGTCCATCTGGAAGGCCGGGTCTCGCCCGACCCGAACGCCTTGCGAGTGACGGTCCTGAGCGCAGCAGTTCTCTCTGGCAGCCGACCGGATAGTGGGAACACCTGAGGCCGTGGGGCGGGCGGCCCGAGAAAATGGGCCGGGGGAATGTCATGACCCCCGGGCTCTTGTGGACAAAGCTTCCGAAAATGCGAGCGACGCTTCGCGGTCGTTGGATATCCGCGACCGGTTCAGCCGAACGCAGGCCCGTAATTTTACGGCGGGCAGGCCGGTGAACCGGTCCTGACGTCACCCGCCACCCCTCAAGGACCAGCCAAGATGCCTCTTCACACCCAGATCCTCGACCTGTCCCGTCAATCCGCTGCGGGCGGGCTGAGCCCATGGTTTTCCGCCCGTTTGCAGGAGCAGATAGCCGACGGGCGTTTCCTGCCCGAGGACCGGCTGGCCGAGATCTGCGACCGGCTGGTGGAGCAATTGTCCGACTACCGTGAACAAGCAGCCATCCACACTGCCGTTCTGGGAATGTCCGGAGGGGTGGACTCGGCTCTGACGGCGGCCCTGCTCAAGCGCGCCGGCTGGCTGGTGATCGGGTTCACGTTGCCCATCCTGCAGGACCCGGAAGAAACACAGCGCGGGTTCGATGCCTGTGAGGCGCTTGGTCTGGAGCACCGGCATCTGGACCTGTCTGACGCGTTCGAGCACATGCTGACCACCTGTGGCGGACTGGACGCAGTCCTGATGCATGGCGACGATACCGCGCCGCGTACCCGGCGCGGCAACCTGCGGGCCCGGCTGCGCATGATGACGCTTTACGATCAGGCGCATCGGTTCGGGGGGCTGGTGGCCAGCACCGACAACTTTTCAGAGTTGGGTGCGGGGTTCTGGACCCTGCATGGCGACGTCGGGGATCTGGCCCCGGTGCAGTCACTGCTGAAGTCATGGGAGGTGCCGTGGCTGGCGCGTGCGACCGGAGTGCCCGAACAAATCTGGCGTGCCCTGCCGACTGACGGGCTGGGCATCGGGGCAGGCGACGAGGCACAGATCGGCGCAACCTATCTGGAGTGGGACATTATCCTGTTCGCGCTCATGGACGCATTGCGGGCTGATCCGGATCTCACCGCGCGGGATCTCTCTTCTGCGCTTGACATGAAGGGCGACCGGCATGCCCGGGACGTGCTGGATGCCGTGTTGCACAGGCTGGCGACGACCTGGTTCAAACGCATGAACCCGATCCGCCTCGATCACCCCGTCACCGACCGCTATGGCCAGCTTGATGCCGTGGATGAAAGGCTGTTTCGCCCCGCCGTGGTACGGGGCAACGAGGATCTCACCCGCTTTCCAGCCGAGGTGATGACCCAAGCGCAGGGTCTGTGCCAACGGCTTACCGCGCGGGGGTTGCGTCTGGTGACGGCGGAATCCTGCACGGGAGGGTTGCTGGCTGGAAGCCTTTCTGCTGTGTCAGGCAGTTCCAGCGTCCTGGAAGGCAGCTTTGTGACCTACCGGCCGTCATTGAAAATCGCTGCACTGGGGGTCTCGAAGTCGTTGATCGATGAAAAGACCGTCTATCATCCCGAGGTCGCTCAGCAGATGGCAACCGGCGCCCTGCAAGCCTCGCCCGAGGCTGATCTGGCCTTGGCGATCACCGGCGTTGCAGGGCCGGGGCCGGATCAGGGAAAGCCGGCGGGTTTGGTCTGCATTGCTGCCGCGCTGCGGGGTCAGGTGGCCGAGGTGCGTGAATGCCGGTTTGACGGAGACCCCCGGTCGGTGATCGCCGCCGCCATCCGCACGGCGCTTGCGATGGGTATCGCCGCGCTGGACGGGTCAGATGGCAGCGCCTGAAACAGTGGATTGCATCATCGTCGGTGGCGGCCCGGCGGGCTTGAGCGCCGCCATTTATCTGGCGCGGTTTCGTCGCCGTGTCATCCTGATCGATGACGGCCACAGCCGTGCGGCATTGATCCCGCGGTCACATAACCACCCCGGCTTCCCCGGAGGCATTCGGGGCCCTGCGCTGCTGACGCATCTGCGGCAACAGGCGCAGGAGTTCGGCGTGGTGCCCCTTTCTGCCGAAGTGACGGCGGCCGCGCGAACGTCGGACGCGCTGCAAGTTACCGTCGGTCCGCGCCGTCTCACTGCCGGGTCCCTGATCCTTGCGACGGGCGTGCGCGACCACCTGCCTGCGGTCGATGATCCGCTGCGTCATGTCCGCGAAGGTCTGGTCCGGCTGTGCCCGGTTTGCGACGCATTTGAGTTGATAGACAAGCCGGTTGCCGTTCTCGGCAACGGGAACCCCGCCGCTGGCGAGGCGCTTTTCCTGCGGCACTATACCGCCGATTTGCGCCTCCTGACCTTGGGGCGGCCACTGGAGATGTCATCTGGCACCGAACAGCAGTTGCACGAAGCTGGCGTCGAGATCATCCGGACACCGATGGCCAGAATGAACTTTCCCGGCGGATCGGTCGCCATTTCCCTTTCGGACGGGAGATCGCATCGATTTGCGGCGGTCTATTCGGCGCTTGGCTGTGCGCCGTGCACCGAACTTGCGCTGCCGCTTGGTGTCGCGTTGGCCGAAGACGGGCGCATCACCACCGATGCCCATCAGCGCACCTCCGCCTCCGGGGTCTATGCCGCAGGCGATATCGTGACGGGCCTCAACCAGATCGCGGTTTCGATGGCCCAAGGCGAAATCGCTGCAACAGACATCCATAACGTCCTGCGACGCCAGGAGAACCGGTGTCCGATTGGCTAAGGGAACGCCGTGATTTGGCTGGGCGCAAAGACCTCTGTGCGCCGGTCAGGCAGGCGTTCTGCTGAGCCCATATTGCGGCTTCCACAGATGTGCATGACGCGGGGGCAACGATCGGTCCATCCGATCAGTTTCTGATGCCGAATGCGTGCGGGCTCTGGGTCGAACCAATGCTTGATAGAACTCGACACCAACCGGCACGGACTTGGCGCGGGGGCCTTGCTTTCTTCGGCATGGTGCCGATCGCGACGTCCGGAACATTTCTCGCAACACCCGGTTCGCTAGGTGAGGTCTTGAACCATCAGCGAGGGTAAAATGGACAGTCCGAACGCAACCCGTGGTATTTTCGTCGCCGGCCTGCGTAACGCGCACGCGATGGAAAAACAGGCTCTTTCCGTGATGCAACCGCAACTTGACCGCTTGGAGAGCTATCCTGAACTGCAGGGATTGCTCGAGAAGCACTACCGCGAGACCGAGGATCAACTCGCACGGCTGGACCAGATCTTTGCCAGTCTAGGGGAAAGCCCTTCGGGGATGAAAGACACGGTCTTGGGCGTGATGGGATCGATGCAGACGATGGGACATTCCATTGCATCGGACGAGGTTCTGAAGAACCACATGGCCGATTACATGTTCGAGCATTTCGAAATCGCGGCCTATACGTCGTTGATCAGCATGGCCCGATCGCTCGGTCTGACAACGGTCATCCCCTTGCTGCAACAGACGCTCGAGGAAGAACGGCGCTGCGCGGAGCTTCTGCTGGACGCACTCCCTCGCGTCACAGAGACCTTCCTGCAGCGCACCGAGATGGCGCAATAGGCTGCGCCTCGCTTTGCAGGAGTAACTTCGGATGACCCTTTGGCGCAAAGACGCTGGCCGCTCCCCGCCAGCAAACCCGGACACGTTGCGCCAACGCATCGATCTAGGCAGCGGGGCAGACAAGATTGACTACCCCGATCCTGCCGCGGCGCCCCTCGGGACGGACGATGAGGCATCAGGACATCCAGTGACCCAAGAACAGCTGGATATGGCGCTGGCCACAGAAACGCGTTCGAAAGGTGGACCGTCGCCGCTTCAGTCCGGGCGACAGGAAAACCCAGTCTCGAACTTTCGCTTTGTAGTGCTGCTTGTCATCGCCGGAGCCGCACTGATCGCCCTGACGATCCTTTTGACATCGTGAGAACAGGCGAAAACCCGGGACCCGGGCGGGAGCGAGACAGTCAGGGCTGGAGTGCCCCCGGCAGGGTGTCGTGAGAAGAGGGGCAGGAGGCATCATGCAGACTCAGAATGGCGCACCGCCGCACCATGTTGTCGTGATAGGCGCAGGATTTGCGGGGCTGCAGGTGGTCAAGACGCTGGCAGGGTCGGGTGCCCGGATCACGCTCATCGACCGAAAAAACTATCACCTGTTTCAGCCGCTCCTGTATCAGGTCGCCTCGACGATCTTGTCGCCATCCGAAATCGCATGGCCGATCCGCCGGCTGATGCGCAACCGGCCAGAGGTACGGACGGTCATGGCGCAGGTGGTTGGCGTAAAGGATGGCAGGGTCCTTGTTGAGGGCGGCGATCCGATCCCCTATGACACTCTGGTGCTGGCGACGGGATCCGAACCTGCCTATTTCGGCCATGCCGACTGGCCTGACGTCGCTCCGGGTCTAAAGACGCTTGAGGACGCAACCCTGATCCGGCGCCGCCTTCTTCTGGCGCTTGAGCAGGCCGAGGTCGAGCCGGACCCGGACCGCCGCCGGGCGTTAATGACCTTTGCAGTGATCGGTGGCGGCCCGACCGGTGTCGAATTGGTTGGCGTCATCACGGAACTCGCCCACCGCACTTTGCGGAACGAATTCCGCCAGATTGACTCCGATGAAGTCCGCGTCCTGCTGATCGAAGGCGGCCCGCGCATCCTGGGGCACTTTCCCGAGAGCCTTTCGAAATATGCACAGGACGCTCTGGCCAGTATGGGCGCGGAATTGCGGATCGGGAAACCTGTCACGGGTTTGACCCGTGAAGGCGTCCAGATCGGCGAAGACTTTTTCCCGAGCGCGACCGTAATCTGGGCCGCTGGTGTCGCCGCCTCACCTGCAGCAAAGTGGCTGGGCGTTGCGGCGGACCGATCCGGCCGCATCCCTGTCGGACCAGATCTGCGCGTCGAAGGTCACCCGAATGTCTTTGTGATTGGCGACCTGGCGGCGGCTGCGTGGTCCGAAGGAACGCTCGTCCCGCAACTCGCCCCTGCAGCAAAGCAACAAGGCACCCATGTGGGCCGAACGATAAAAGCTGACCTGAAGGGTCGATCCGGGCCTCCCCCGTTCCGCTATCGCCACGCTGGGAACCTTGCCACCATCGGCCGCCGTTCGGCTGTCGTGCACTACGGCAGCTTGCGGCTGACAGGTGCACTTGCATGGTGGATCTGGGGTTTTGCCCATATCCTGTTTCTGATCGGCGCCCGCAACCGGATCGTTGTCGCATGGAGCTGGCTCTGGACCTATCTGCGTGGCCAGAACGCGGCCCGGCTGATCGTCGACCCTCCAGATTGCGCCGACGGTGTCGCCGCTCGCCACCCCTTGCTAGCCCCCCTTGTCCAACAAGGTGCAACACGTGCAGCAGGAACGCGAACAAAGTCCGCGCAAGATCTTCCGCATGACTCGAAGTGACAGAACGAATTGCTCGCAAGACCCATTACGAGCGCGGTCCGACTTACACGGAGGAGTTTCGCCTAGGCTCCGGCCCCATTGATTTCGGGCGGTTTGCGTGATTCAGGCTCCGCAAGGCGACCTGACCGACGAGCAACCTTTTCTGGCTGACGAACGCCCCGATGGAGCGTTTGAAGCCGTTCTTTCCGA